>NZ_MUFP01000001.1 GCF_001996165.1 Salinivibrio proteolyticus
GGATATAGTATCAACTACAAAGTAAACCATTATAACTACTTAGATTATATTCTTAATGATAAAAGTATAGTCAGTCGCTTATAACTTCTATTAGAGGAGGAGGGATGCTTAAAGGTTTTTTCTAACTACTAACATTATTTAACTGAAACTATCAGTAATGAATTCTATATTTTACGAGAAAGAATATTGTAATAGCTACGCTACCGCCATGAGGTTTCGCTCCCCCTATGCGTGTACATACTGTCTTAAAATGGATGTAGTGACGAGTTCTAAACCTATGGTTATGAGTTTACTTAGTTCGAAGGGCTGTAAAAGAGTGAGGCAACTAAAACAAGACGGCGCTCAAAATACACGCAAAAAATGGAAAAAAAGCGACCATGCTGTTTGATGTTTGATCATAAGTGTACTAACCCACTCACTTCGTAACATTTTGAAAGCACTCTAGCAGCACGCGCTGACTATCTGGCTCACCATGGATCAGGCGAATTTGTTCAGGGGGAGGCTGAATGCCGTGCACAAAGTTGACTAAGTCGGTTTGGTCAGCATGGGCTGAGTAGCCCGATAGGGTATGGATTTGGGCTTGCACGCTTATGGCCGCGTTATCTATCCAAACTTGCTTTTTTCCTTGTTGAAGCTCACGCCCTAGGGTGTGTTGGGCTTGGTAGCCGGCCAGGATAACGTCCGTGCGTGGGTCAGGGAGTAACGCCTTCAAATAGTTCATGATCCGCCCGCCTTGGCACATGCCGGAAGCAGCCACCACAATGGCGGGTTCTCCGGTCTGTTTTAGGCGATTCACAAGCGCTTGGTGTTGGCTATGCGCATCAATGGTAATGCATTGGTCAAACGCTAACGGATGGCGGTGTTGATTCAGTTTAGCGTTGGCTTCTTTGCTCCATAGCTTTTTGAAGTGGCGGTATTGGCGCGTCACTTGTTGGGCCATGGGTGAGTCGAGAATGATAGGAAGCGCATTATCTAGCTGCTTTTGATAAATCAGCTGTTCAATATCAAAAAGCAGCTCTTGGGTACGGCCGACACTGAACGCAGGAATCAGTATCGCGCCTCCATCTTGCAATGAATGCTGAATAATCGCTTCGAGCCGCTGGGCACGAGTCGCGACGGATTGATGTGTTTTATCTCCATAAGTGGATTCGAGATAGAGAATGTCTGCGCGCGCAGGCGGTTTAGGATCGGGTAATAGCGGCGTATTGCTTGGGCCTAAATCTCCTGAGAACACCACGCGCCGCTCATCAGGCAGTTTTAACTCCACATACGCCGAGCCCAAAATGTGCCCGGCGGGTTGAAGGCGCAAATACGTCGCTGACTGCCCTTTTTGCTTTGGTTTTAGCCGGTGCCAAGTATTGTAAGAAAGGTGCACCATCAACTGGTTAATGTGTTCTAGTATCCGCTGACGATCGCCAAAGCGTATGTTTAATTGCAGTTTTAATGTATCATCAATCAACAGTGGCACCAGTGCCGCCGTCGCTTCTGTGCAGTAAATAGACCCAGAAAAACCCGCAGCCAGTAACCAAGGCAGCAAGCCGCAGTGGTCAATATGCGCATGGGTAAGAATAAGCGCATCGATGCCCTTGCCGTTGAGGTTCACCCTCGCCTCTCGCGCTTCGTCACCTTGGTATTGGCCGCAATCAATCAACAAACGCAAACCACTCAGTTTAATATCTAGCTGATGGCATGAGCCCGTCACCGTGTGATAGCCACCATGGTGGGTGACGGTGAGGATGTCGTTATCGATAGAAGTATTAGGCATAGGCTGTCCTTTTTAGAGCGTTTCTTTCAGTATTCAATCACCTATCATCTTGCTCGCCATTTTTTCTATCAATGGACTCGGTTGGCCATGGTTATCGGTTAAAAAGTAGGTATGGCCCCAGTCTGGATCAAATTGGCTATTAAAGGTATCGCAATCAAGCAGCGTCACTTTGTGAGTAGGCAACACATCAAGGTTTTCTGGCCCTGTCATCCCTAGGCGCCTAGTGAGCGTGCGATGACGCATATTGACGACTTTGGAGGCCGCCATGGCCAAATCGTCTGCAGCATAGTAAATGTGGACTTGTTTAGCCGCATCCAGCACCGCTCTGCCCGGCTGGTGAGGCTCTAGGGCTTGATTATCAACATCCGCCGCCACCATAAAAATATGTCGGAACCATTGCGGCATGGTATCCAGCCCCGCGTGTTGATGCCAATGATGGAACGTACTGATTAAGGTTCGGTTTCCCATAGAATGCGCCAGTATATTCATACGTCGCTTGCAGGGGCTCGCTTGTTGTTCTGGGGCGCGACGCCATGCATCAAACATCGCCAGTAAGCGACTAAAAGCCAGACCAGATGCCGTGGCCGCCAGTTGATCATCCCAGTAATCATCAATCATGCCGAGCCGACCATCGTCATCACAGGGCCAAATGATCGGTACGACCATAATGGCGTTGGGCGCAATTCTGTCAAACTGAACCTGAAGCGTGTGGGCCATCGGAAAAACATGGCGCTCCATGTGATTGTTATAGCCATGAAGTAAAAAGAGGATCTGGGTTTGGGTGGGTAAGGCTTTTAATCTCGCCATAAACGGCGTCGCTGTCAGCTCTTGATATTCACCCTGTCCCGCGCGCTGGCAAAAATACACCCATTTCGATATATCGGTGTTTTGATCATCAAAACTCAACCAACGGCCGGCCTCTCTTCTCGGTCCCTGTTCTGGAATACGGCTGGTGATAAATAACATAGCATCATCCACGGATTATGAATCTATGGTGAGGATACGTAAGGTCGATGGTTGAGTTGTATGGTGTTAAGAGGATTTTGCGAGGGAGGGGGCGAAAAGCGTCAGCCCAGCCAATGTCACCACCGAAATATAAACCAGGCGTAGGAAGTGCAGCTTGATGACTTTGGAACGATTTCAGTCCATGGTTCAAATTCCGTATGCATTCCCACGCAGAAGCGTGGGAACGAGTAACTGCTTTGCGTTTTTCCCTCAATCCGCGCCAAACAAATCACGAGTGTAGACTTTGCTTTCTACGTCTCGAATTTCATCGACCATCCGGTTGGCAACAATCACATCCGCGCGCTGTTTAAAGCTGTCCAGATCGGTGATCACTTCGGAGTTAAAGAAGCTTTGTTCTTCAAGTACGGGTTCATAAACGATAACTTCAATCCCTTTCGCTTTAATGCGCTTCATGATCCCTTGGATCGCCGAGGCGCGGAAGTTATCTGACCCTGTTTTCATCACTAAACGGTATACACCGACTACCGCCGGGTTTTTGGCAATAATCGCATTGGCAATAAAGTCTTTGCGAGTAGTGTTCGCATCGACAATGGCTTGAATAATGTTGTTAGGCACATCTTGGTAGTTAGCCAGCAATTGTCGGGTGTCTTTCGGCAGGCAGTAACCGCCGTAGCCAAACGAGGGGTTGTTGTAGTGATCGCCAATCCGTGGATCCAGCCCAACACCTTCAATGATTTGCTTTGCATCTAAACCATGAGACTCAGCATAACTATCTAACTCGTTAAAGTACGCAACGCGCATCGCTAGGTAGGTATTTGAAAAGAGCTTGACCGCTTCCGCCTCGGTGGAGTGCGTGAATAGTACCGGGATATCTGTTTTGATTGCCCCTTTCTGTAGCAGGCTGGCAAAGGTGCGCGCTCGATCTGAGTCTTCACCGACAATGATGCGTGAAGGATAAAGATTGTCGTAGAGCGCTTTGCCTTCACGTAAGAATTCCGGAGAGAAGAGGATATTATCGCAACCAAATTTTACTTTAACACTTGCTGTGTAGCCGACCGGAACAGTCGATTTGATCACCATCACCGCGTTCGGATTATTCGCCATCACATCTTGAATAACCGCCTCAACTGAGCTGGTGTTAAAGTAGTTGGTGTCGGGATCGTAATCAGTAGGGGTTGCGATCACAACAAAGTCAGCGTCTTGATAAGCCTGCTTTTTATCTAGCGTCGCGACAAAATCGAGCGGTTTTTCTTTCAGAAAACGCTCGATCTCCGCGTCTACAATCGGCGACTGCTTGTTATTCAACAGGTTGACCTTCTCTTCTACGATATCAAGGGCAACCACTTGGTTGTGTTGCGCCAGTAGCATAGCATTCGACAACCCGACGTAACCTGTTCCTGTAACGGCAATTTTCATTAGATTTCCTTAGATAGCATCCGGATAAACAAGAGCACACGATCACAATAGGCTTCTCGCTAGTAACTTGCTCTGATACAAAGTCGTCACTCTATAGCGTTGTATGAACGGTACTCATGGTAACACTACTCTATGTTTTTTCGCTTAAACGCAAAACGCACTAATATAGTAGCTATACTAAGCATGAAGCCGATAAAAAAGCCCATTGAGGCTATTAATTTCCGGTTAGGTTTTATGGGTGAAATAGGCTCTGATACTGGCTTCACCACTTGAATCAACTTTGTTGAGGGGTGGTTAAGCATTGCCAATTTATAGGTTTGTTTTGCAACATAGTCGCCTAAGGATGCCCTCACAACCTCTGAATCCAGTCTATTCAGCTCATTGTTAAGAATATTGAGTGATTGTTCCGTTCGCTGTCGTATAAGAGACTTATATGATGAGTCAATAGTTTCGGTGACAGCCTTTATTCGACTAAGTAACTCGGATGGCTCTTTCCCTTCAGCGCTAATTTGAATCGTACCTTGTTTACGTTGAATTTTTGTAATCACATTAATTGGCCGCTTAGCTAACTCAGCCATATTGTCCGCCATTGTTTGGGAAAATAGCTCTGTTTCAAGTTCATCGATCGATAGCGAAGATTGCTGGTCTATTGGCAACTGGAAAGGGTTATTGACTGGCGCAATAACTGCTTGAGCACGATACACGTTGGATTGAGACAAGGTATAAGCTATGGCTACTAGTAGAAATAAAAGACTTGAACAAATAATCAACCACTTACCTTGCCACAATACGGTAAAAAGCTCCCTTAAATCAACTTCATCATAGCGCGGCTGAA
Source organism: Salinivibrio proteolyticus (assembly GCF_001996165.1). Lineage (GTDB taxonomy): Bacteria > Pseudomonadota > Gammaproteobacteria > Enterobacterales > Vibrionaceae > Salinivibrio > Salinivibrio proteolyticus. The sequence continues at coordinate 4,983 of NZ_MUFP01000001.1, forward strand.
GGTAAGCGGGTGTCATATGCTGATGCTGTACTCGTTGCTGTTTATCGCTCACTATATTACCCCTATAGTCTTTCTCTCGACTGTTAGTAWTTGCTAGCTATCGGCTTAAACTATTCTCAACTCAAGCATGGTTCTCTAAGCACTATACACGCATACTCAATGACGTTTGCCTTCTCGAGCACACGGATTACACAAAATTAGATCACTTTGTTCTATTTTCCTAATGCTAGCTGTTTGATTATTAAAAAATGTTCAATATTTCAACATTCAGGCATGGGATTATCTGCCGCTTCAGGTATCAGCATGTTTAGGTTGTATTGACACTCTGTTTGCAACTGTCCCGAGTAATACAGTGATGTCTCTTGGTTGCAATACCGCCCTTGCCTCGCAGCACTGAGCCAGTTGTAGGAGCCAACAGCCATGTGGCTGTCGTCCGCCATCACCATTTTGCTGTGCACCCCATCGACAATATAAACCTCAATATTGAGAGCCTGTAGCCGTTCTATACACTGGTCGAGTTGTTGCCTCTTTTGTGGGTCATGCCGGTTGTTATGTGTGGTGTTGAAGTGCCTGTCCGTGTAAATCGTCACTTTCACGCCACGTTCAACTGCCTGCTGCATCGCGTTATCTAACCCCGTTTCTTGTAGTGTTCTTGCTTGCAGCCAAGGCGATATAATATCAACCCGCGATTCGGCATGCGCGAGTAACGTCGTAAGGAAGTGATCATGTTCTTGCGCATTCCATAAGGTTTTGGGTTTATCGCTGAAGCGCAATAAATCAGGCCTTTCTACTGGTGCAACGGTCAGCGCATTGTTATCACGCCATAGCAACATCTCGCCCAACACATGGCGTGGTGAGCCCATGCGTGCATGAGTGAGCATTTGCATATCAGCAAAGATAATAAAGCTGTCTTTCGCACGGGAGACCGCCACATTGAGCATAGTAGCATCTGTATCGATAAACTGACCGTCCAAGTGACGGCTGTATACATGAGAAAAGATCACGAGTTTTCTCTCCGCACCTTGCAATGAATGCACGGTGCCCACTGTCATTTTCTCGTCCCCCTCACAGAGAATGCCATTGTCATTACAGGCTTCTTTAATGGCGTCTACTTGCGCTCTAAAGGGAGTTACCACGCCAACTGCTTGTTCTAGTGGTGCCCCAAATTGGCTTTCTATTTGCTCACGGTTGTCTCGCAGCCAATGAGCAATGGCTATCGCCTCGACACGGTTCGACGTGCTCCCTGCCTCTCGGACGGCGGCACCGTCAACGTGGGCATAACCCAATGCCGGAAACCGTTCACTATTCGTTTCTTCTGAATGTTCAGCCGGGCCGCGCTTGGGTAAGAGTAAGCCGTTGTAACAAAGCCGATTACAGTATTCGATAATATCGTCATAACAGCGCCGATGCTCCCTAAGTAACATCCCTGGCTCTGCGTCTGAGTGATAATGGATATGACTGGCCTGTTGCGCCACGTGCATCACACTGCCTTGCGTAACCAAGCGTGCTATTTCTTCGGTTTCTTCGTATTCATCCGCCAGCGCGTGTAAACCAGCACTGAACAGGTTCCCCTGATCAACCACGGAAGAGAGTGAGCGTACTGGTTGAATTTGTTGAGTATCCCCAATCACTAACGCTCTTTTGGCAAAAGCCATACTGGCCCCTGCTACTTCTGGGGAAACTTGCCCGGCCTCATCAACAATCAACCAGTCAATACTGTTGAATAGATAATCAGTAATAAACTCTCCCGCACTATGGCGTTTTATTGTCATGTGAGAGGGTAGTGCATGAAAGGTTGAGACAATACAGGGCGTCAGCATCATGCGTCGACGCCAACGCGCCAAGCTGGCTTTTTCGCCACTTTTTTTCGCCTGGCTATCAAGATTTTTTCCTAAGGCATAGCAGGCTAACAACCATCTCACCTCCCAATAGTGGACGGTGACTCGAAAAACAAAAAAACGGACATGGGTATCTAACCACTTGTCCATGATATCAATATCGACAATTTGATCTTTGCCACTCGGCGGCGGAGCACTGTATGTGTCAAACAACGTATTACAGATACCCATCCACTTTTGCTGGTACGTCAGGTACTGCTGCTGACAGTCATACAACGCATCAAGCTGTTGCTTTTTCGCTTCTCGCTGTTTTTCTTGCTTTGCAAATGCCTGATTGAGAGCGGCTTCAAATCGATCGATACCATACTCTCGGTACAGCGCCTGCGCGGTATCACAAAGCTGGGTATCAACAAAGTGCGCATAGCTAGCATGGCGCTTTCTTTTTACGGAGGGTAAAAACGCGAGCGTAGATTCGATTAGTGACTCTTGTGATAAGAAAAAACGCCACTGATTCAGGCTTCCCTTTAGGGTTTGGCTAGCCGCTTGAAGCTTTGCTAACTCAGTTTCATGTGCAGCTATCACTGCGGCTGGATCACTACCTAATTGCTGATGATACATCTGCCGCTGCTTGTCGTAGTCGAGCCAACCTTGTTGTACGTTTTGTAGTTGGTTCATCGCGGTTTGCAGCTTGCCATGCAATTGCTGTTTTATCTCTTTTAGCGCTTCTTTTGGTTCATCACTCAAGGCAAGACTCGGAAAAGCCTGACGTGCTCTATCAATCAAATAATGTGTGGCGCTATACAGGGTATCTTTGTTTTCTAGGCCATTATAAAAGGCATCCGTTTGATAGAACTGATCCGCTTCTTGTTGTTTTGACTTTGCTGGCAGATAACCACCGTAGCTTACGATACCCGGCAGCCACCGCCCCGCCATCGGACCATCACCTTCACCGAAGTCTTTACCAAACGCTTCAATAATATTGGTGACCGCTTGGTTATTGGTCGATGCGGCAACAATAATAGGCGGCTCACCGTCTTCTAACGCTGCTTTAGCCCACAAGGATGCCACTGTCGAGAGCACAAACGTGGTTTTGCCTGTTCCTGGAGGACCATTGATGGCTAGCATATAGGCTGGTTCAATACCTAGCGTGCTGGTCAGGGCATCGCGTTGGGCATCGGCAAGAGGAAATGCATCACCGGAATGCGCAATTCTCGTACTTATCGACGTGGCATAATCTTTACATGGCCGTCTGTTATTGCATGTGTAGGTGGCGTAGGTATTGAGTAGCGGCAATGTCGGCTTGTTTTCACGAATCAAGTCATACGCATTGATGATATGAAATGCGCTACCTGATGTTTCGATTTTTTCTAGATAAGCACCGTCAGGTGACACTTCATACAAGTCTCTAAAGCCCCTTTCATCTAAGTAGGCTTTGCAGACGGAGGCGTAAAGATCCCGCGCCGTGTTATACGCCTGATCCCATACTATCGCGTGCTGTTCTGGGTTATCACGCTCCAGCTCCTCAACATCAGACTCTGTTAAGCACTGTATCGACGCGTTAGATAAAAAGTGATCGACCTGTTCAACAGTTGACACGGTTATCACATCTTGATGCTGAGGCGCAAGGGTGTCACGGGAGACGAAAGGCGCAGACGCGGGATAGAGTCGGCCTGATCGCGTTATCCACACGGGGCAAATAATCGGCGCGATATAATGCGGTAAGGCGCTGCTTTTCTGTTTCCCGTGCTCGATGATATTCCTTTTAACAAACGCAAACGTCCATATATGCGCTTTAACCGCAGTGGTATCCACCGGTTCATTGCTGAATAATTCGGCGTCATTTTCTTCTGAGCTCAGGCAGCCYTCTACTAATGAGTAGGAAGAGATATTACGTTTTTGTGCTAACTCCTTGCGGTTAAAAAAACCCTTGGTACTGTCAGCATCCGCTAAACAGTTACGCCAATACGCGGCCCACTTCATCCATTCCATGCTTTATTGCTTATATCTCAAATTTAACTGCGACTAGGTTAGCGTTTTTAGATAAGGGATAAAAGCAACTTGGACAATTGCTGTGAGGGTGAAAATGGTTTGAGATCATCGTTCGGTGAGCGATAGATAGCAAAAAACCGCCACAAGGGCGGTTTTTTTAATATGGCGGTGAGAGAGGGATTCGAACCCTCGATACGTTGCCGTATACACGCTTTCCAGGCGTGCTCCTTCAGCCACTCGGACACCTCACCATATTGTTTTAGCGCTAAGAAGCTAAAGTCATCTGCGCTAACGGGGGTGTACTATAGTGAGTTGCCGCCTTGGGGTCAACCGGTTAAGCATCTTTATCGGTGCGAATGACTGCTTTATCACCACATCCACTTTAATTCTCTCAATCGCTGGAGAATTTGGAATCGAAAGACATAGGAATCCATGATGTAACAACGCAAGCGAGAACGAAAACTGTTAAACTCCGACCATCAACGATAACAGCTGGCTGAGACTTGTAATGACTTTATCTGAATTTCTTGCCCAACATGCCGATAGCGACAAGCTATTGAATGAGATGCAAACCCGTGGCGTTGTTACCGCCATGGCTGCCGCCCCCCATGTGATTAGCCCCAGTGAGTGGCTGCCTGTGCTTTGGGGCGGTGAAGAACAAGCACCATTTGAAAATCACGAGCAATTTGAAGACTACGCGAATCTGATTGTCGATATTTGGAATGAACAGCGCCAACAACTGTTAGACAAACAATGGTACTGGCCAGAAGGTTGTGCTCTTGATGATGCAGAGATCGTCAACCAAGCAACACGTGATTTTGCCGAAGGCTTGCTCCAAGGCTGGAGTTTAACGCGGGATGATTGGGAAACCTTGATGCCGGAAAATACCGAAAGCAATGCCCTTCTCGGTGGAGTCGTGCTGTCAATCAGCTTGCTCTATGATCCAGAAACGGCGCTGTCCACCATGGAAGCACAAGGCGCAGAAGAGTTAGCACAGTTTGAAGAAATATATAATGCGATGCCAATCATGTTATGTGGCCTTACGCACCACGGCGCAACGTTAGCAGAAGCGCAAGAATAACTAGACGGAGGTGTCATTGACGACAATGACACCAACTTCGGCATAATCGGGTGTAAGGCTTATGCGCCGATGATTCTATTGGCGACGATGACAAAAGCCCTCACGCGATTTCGGTATCACCACATTCCACATTTTCTACTGGCTCACCGTTGAGTAGTTTTTCAAGCTTTCTTTTCGCGGGCTTTAGCGACTTTTGCGTTCGCCAACGACTGATTAGTGGTACCTTTTGATATAGCCAAGCGCGTTTTTCTCTAGGAGGAACAGTGCCGTCAATGATAAAAAAGTGATTCGACTGGACAATGACATTATTAAGATTTGTATCAATAAAGCAGATATTCGTCTCCTTCAGATACTGCTGTAGCTCATTAAAGATCTGTGACGCCTTTTCTCGAGATAGCTTGCCCTTCTCAAGCAAGCTTAAAAAGGTTTCATGTTCGCTATTGCCAACAAAATCAAAGACTAATCCTGCCCCTAAGTCTGTGTCGATAAATCCATAACATTGCGGTAAATGGCTGGTGTCTACATGCTTCTTGACTAGATACTGATAATAGTCCCACTCCCTCGCATTCACACCACTCGGCTGGTTGGCTTTCATGATTTTAATGCACTTTGTTGAGTCGTTGGGATGCCGGTAGCAGTCTCGGGTCTGTCCGCTGCCAATAGGCTTATGGTTCTGTAAATAGATCATTGTATCTGGCCAGTTTATTATTCTTTTCGTACAAAAAAGCAAACATAAAGATTATCGATCTGTCATCAGACAGTCAAATATATGTCAAATTATTTCCGGCCATTTATCACAGCAAGGGATGAACGTTCACCAGGGGTTGTTAGGGCGTGGGAAGCGCCCGCAGACTTATGTCGGTGGGCGCCTATCACGATCACTGCCAAATTTAGCTTTCATGTCGGAGGCGCCGTGCAACGGGCGCGCGGCACACATCGGGATAACGATTGATATCGCACCGGCGCTTGTCCGACCTACGGTGGTTACCTCTTCATTTCCGCGGCAAAGTTAAGCATCCGATTAAGAGGGATCAACGCCTTGTCACGTAATGCTGCATCCACATGAATTTCATGCTGTTTGCCACCGTTTTCTAGCGCGTTTTCTATCGCTTTCAAACCATTCATAGCCATCCAAGGGCAATGGGCACAGCTTCGACAGGTCGCGCCCGCGCCGGCTGTGGGTGCTTCAACGAGCTCTTTTTCCGGCACCATTTGCTGCATTTTATAGAAAATGCCTTTGTCGGTGGCCACAATCAGCTTTTTATTCGGCAAGGTTTGCGCCGCTTTAATCAGCTGACTGGTCGAGCCCACCGCATCGGCCATTTTCACCACGCTCGCCGGTGATTCCGGGTGAACCAAAATCGCCGCGTCTGGATAAAGATGCTTCATTTTCTCAAGCGCTTGGGCCGAGAATTCATCGTGCACCACACATTCACCCTGCCATAGCAGCATGTCAGCACCGGTTTCTTTTTCAATATAAGCACCGAGATGGCGATCGGGGCCCCAGATGATCGGCTTGTCTTGACTGTCTAGGTGCTCGACAATTTCTAACGCAATACTCGAGGTCACTACCCAATCGGCACGCGCCTTTACAGCGGCAGACGTGTTGGCATAAACGACGACAGTATGATCAGGGTGCGCATCACAAAACGCGGTAAACTCATCCGCCGGACAACCCAAGTCCAGTGAGCACTCCGCGTCAAGTGTGGGCATTAATACCGTTTTTTCGGGAGTCAGAATTTTGGCTGTTTCGCCCATAAAGCGAACGCCAGCCACAATTAGGGTTTTGGCTGGATGTTGATTACCAAAACGGGCCATTTCTAATGAGTCCGCCACGCATCCGCCTGTTTCTTCGGCGAGCGCTTGGATCTCTGGGTCCGTGTAATAGTGAGCGACCAGCACAGCATCTTTTTCTTTTAGCAGTTGTTTAATGCGTGCAACATGTTGTTTTTTCTCAGCGTCACTCAATGCCACAGGTTTCGGCGGAAAGGGATAAACCCTTTGCGACGTTTCAATCACTTGGCTCATGGGATTACTCATGCTTACTTCCAGTCCGGGTAGTATAACGTGAGTGATTCGGGATTGGCAGTCGTGTGATACGACAACGCCACGCTCTACGTAGAGGGTATGGGGAATAAAAAGCCCCAACGTGTGTCGGGGCCTAGGCTACATCGCATTTTTCGCTTGTTTAGCGCTGGTAGAATCCGGATAAGTATCAATGACTTGTTGGAAATACTGGTTGGCTTGCGCTGTGTTGCCCTTCTTCTGAGCAATTAAACCCAGTTTGAGTAAGGCATCGGCGCGTTTATTGGAATCTTTAAACTGGCTTACGGCAGTAAATTCCTTGCTCGCCTGCTCAAAGTCACTCTTGGAGAAGAAAAGTTGGCCCAGCCAGTAATGGGCATTGGCGGTGTAGACAGACTCTGGGTATTTTTGCAAAAACGCATTAAACGCTTTGGTCGCCCCTTRGTAGTCTTTCTCTTTTAAGATCAGATTCACGGCTGCTTCATACGCCGCGTTTTCAGTTTGATCGCTGGTGTAGTTCACTGACGGGTTTTCATCAGTGGATTTTGTTTCTTTAGGCGCTGAGGATTCCGCCGTGCGCAGATCATCGATTTCTCGATAGAGGTCCCGTTGACGCTYAACCACTTGTTGAATGTCGTAGCTATTTCGTTCAACGTTACCGCGTAAATTGCTTAATTCTTGCGCCATTTGATCAAGTTGACGCTGCATATCGAGCTGCATTTGATTACGCGCTTGCAGCATGCGCTCTAGGCGCTCAATGGCGGTGCCACCTGACCCTACTTCTGTCACCGGAGCAGGTGCGGCAGCCACTGGGGCTGCCACACTCACCAGTAACGCCAGCGCGAGAGTTCGCACAGAGTTACTGTTCATTGTCATACCTTTTATCCATCACCCAAAGGGAGGATTAGTAAACCAATACTGCGCGACGGTTTTTCGCGTACGCGTCTTCGCTTTGGCCAAGAACTAATGGCTTCTCTTCACCGTAGCTTACGATTGAGATCTGGCTTGCAGGAACGCCCAGTGCTTGCAGGTACTTAGATACCGCTTCTGCACGGCGCTCGCCCAGCGCGATGTTGTACTCAGGGGTACCACGCTCATCTGCGTGACCTTCAACCACAACTTCCATTGCTGGGTTGTTACGCAGGTAAGTCGCGTGCGCATCCAGCATGTCTTCGTATTGTGGCAGAACTGACGAATCGTCAAAGTTGAAGTAAACGGTTTGCGACTGACGTAGCTCTTGGTTGCGGATTTCTTGCTCTGTCATTGAGCCTTGACCGTCAACCGGAGAGACGACGGTGGTGCCGTTTTGATTGGTTGATTGGCCCGCACCGCTGCCCGTTGCGCTGTCGCTTGAGCTACAAGCGGCCAAGGTAAACATCGGCAGTGCCACCGCCAGACCTTTTAGTACTTTATTGATTTGCATTCTATTTTCCTTTTCTAGAAAGTTAGCGCACGTTGTTTAAAATTAAAAACTTATAAGTAAGGTGACCAGGCTGGTGCACGCACGCGCCCGTTGGTTGCCGGAAGCCGCGCTTTAAAGCGACCGTCTACAGAGACAAGCGACAACACGTTTTTACGTCCATATACCGAGCTGTAAATCACCATGCTGCCATTTGGCGCAATACTTGGCGACTCATCCAACAAGGTTTTGGTCAGAATTTGCACCGCCCCGCTGTTTAAGTCTTGCTTGGCAATGTTATATCCCGACGCTGACTGGTTCACCATAATCAAGAAGCGACCGTCTGGCGTGAGTTGCCCACCCATATTTTGGTTGCCCTGCCAAGTGATACGTCTGCTGGTCCCGTCGGCTAAATTTACGCGATAAATCTGAGGTTTGCCACCCCGGTCAGAGGTGTAGATGAGCGAGTTACCATCTGGATCCCAAAATGGCTCAGTGCTATTCGCGCGACCATGCGTAATTTGAGTGAGCTTCTTGGTTTTAAGATCGAAGGTATACACCTGCAGGCTACCAGTTTTCGAGAGCACCAGTGCCAATTGGCTGCCATCTGGAGAAAAACGCGGTGACCCATTGTGGCGCGGATACGAAGAAATCTTTTCACGCTCACCGGTGTAGATATCCATGATAAAGATTTCCGCTTGGCCGTTTTCAAAGCTCACGTAGGCTAATTGGCGACCATCCGGAGACCATGCTGGTGACATCAGAGGCTGCTTTGAACGCAACACCAAGCGCTCGTTAAATCCATCGTAATCCGATAAACGCAGCTGATACGGATAATCAGCATCCTCGTCAATCACGACATACGCGATACGCGTGAGGAAAGCGCCTTTTTCGCCGGTCAGCTTTTCATAGACAATATTTGAAATGCGATGCGCGTAACGGCGTAAATCGCTGGCTTTCACGGTTGCGCGGTTATTTACCAATAAATGATCGTCGGTTTTGACCAGCTGGCCGTCCGCGCCCAATCCTTTACTTTCTCCACCAGTGAGCTGACCACGGACGATATCAATCAACTGATAATCAATTTGATAGCGGCCGTCAGCGGTTGGCGTGATGGTGCCAGTTAGTATTGAATCCACACCCAACGCAGTCCAAGCGTTATAGTCGACATCACTGTCGCGATAAGGGGTTTGCGGCATTTCGCTAACCGATAACGGGTTGAACTTACCACTACGGCGTAAATCCGACCCGACTACGCCCGACACGTCTTCCGGTAATTCACCTTGCCCTTTCCACTGAAAGGGGATCACCCCAATGGGACGGGCTGAGTTTACCCCTTCAGTAATCACTAACTTGAGTGCTGCGTGTGCAGGTTGCGTGGCTAAAAGCAGGCAGGCAAATAGCATGACCATCAACGCCATACCGCGCGTTCGGGCGCGCTGCCATATGGCTTGACTAGATCTATTTGTCATCGTGTTTGTGCCACCAGCTAGGCTCACTTCCATCATGTCTTTTTCCTGTCAATTAGTTGGGTCTAACCGTTAACTCAATCTCACGCAGTTTGGCAATAATGTCGCCATCATCTGGCATGGGAAACTGAGATACAGATACCACCGCGGTTTTAGTTGCGCGACATAAGCGTGTATTGCCCGCTTTTTCTTTCACGTCCAAAAGCAGACCGGTTGGCGAAAGGCGCATATTTACCACACACTCTTGTCCCGTAAATCCGTCGTCAACAAGCAGGCGTTGCTGGATCATTTGGGTAAAAATGGCGCCATAACGCGCCACTTCATCTTGGATAAATTGTCCGCGTGCGCTTTGCCGCTGACTGGCCTCAGATTCAAGGCCAGAGAACAAATCGTTCAAGGCCGCCTCTTGCTCTTGCTGTCGGCGTTTTGCCTCTTCGGCTTTTCGCTCTGCTTCTTGGCGCGCTTGCTCCGCTTTGCGGGCTTCCTCTTCCGCTTTTTTACGCTCTGCTAGCTTGCGTTGGCGCTCTGCTTCTGCTTTTTTCGCTGCCTCTTCCGCCTTGCGTTGTTCCGCCAGTTTTTGCTGACGTGCTTTTTCTGCCTGCTTCGCGGCTAATTCAGCCTGACGTTTTTCTTCCAGCTTACGTTGACGTTCACGCTCTGCTTGTTGGGCTTTTTCACGCGCGATGCGCGCTTGCTCTTCTGCTTGGGCTTTTTGCTCGGCAAGACGTTTTTTGTCTTCACGTGCTTGGCGCTCAGCCTCAAGCTTTTGCCGTTTCACCTCGCGTAAGCGCTGCTCTTCTTGTTCACGCTGTTGTTCAAGACGCTGCGCTTGCTGCTCTAGTCGCTTAAGTCGTTCCGCTTCTTCTTGTTTGGCTTGGGCTCGCTGTTGGCGGATCTTCTGTGCTTGAGCATTCACCACCGCGGGGTCAATCACAGTCGCATCAATCGTACTCCCCGCTTTCGGGGTTGGCGTAGCTGTTTTTCCAAAGTCCGCGCCAACGAGAAGAACAATCACGAGCACAAGGTGGAGCGCGGCAGATATCGCCAGCGCAGGCGCTAACGAGTCTTTTTTAGGGGTGGCTTTCTTTGTTTCGCTCATTGCTTTTCCCTATGACTCATAAGGTTCAGTCATCAGACCTACCGATGACACACCGGCCTGATTGAGCGCATCGAGCGTTAAGATAATTTCCGAGTAAGGCACGCGGCCATCACCTCCCACTAAGACCGGAGAATTAGGATTAAGCTGCAGCTCGGCTTTTACGCGTACCAAGGTGTCTTGCAAACTTAAGCCACGAACCATGTCGCCATTATTCACACTCAAGCCTAGTTGGCCGTCCTTATCCACTTCAACAATGATAAACGCACCGCTGTCTTCTTCTTTGGCTAGCTCTGCGGCGGTTTTCGCTTCCGCCGTTTTGGGCAGCTCAACATCCACCCCTTGCGTTACAAAGGGGGCCGTCACCATGAAGATAATCAACAGCACCAGCATCACATCAATGTATGGCACCACATTGATTTCTGCTGTCATTTTRCGTCGTTTCGGTTGGTACGCCATGGATTACTCCTGGGTTGCCGCAAACGCTTGACGGTGCAAGATGCTTGAAAACTCTTCCATAAAGTTCATGTAATTGTGTTCAAGCTTGGAGACTTTCGCAGTCAGTCGGTTATAGGCCATCACCGCAGGGATCGCGGCAAACAGACCCATGGCGGTTGCTACCAAGGCTTCGGCAATACCTGGGGCAACCATCGCAAGTGTGGCTTGTTTAACCGCGCCCAAGGCAATAAATGCGTGCATGATGCCCCACACAGTCCCGAACAGGCCGATGTAAGGGCTGATCGAGCCCACGGTCGCAAGGAAAGGCAGGTGCGTTTCGAGCTCTTCGACTTCTTTAGAAAGCGAGACGCGCATGGCACGCGCAGTGCCTTCCATGACTGCCTCCGGCACTTTGCCATTGCTGCGGTGCAAACGGGCAAATTCTTTAAAGCCTGAATAAAAGATTTTCTCACTCCCCGTCAGGGCGTCTTTTCGTGCTTGCACTTCTTGGAAAAGCTGAGAAAGGTCAATTCCCGACCAAAATCGGTCTTCAAAGCGTTCTGCTTTACCAAAAGCCTGCTGCATGACTTTAGAGCGTTTGATAATCATCGCCCACGACACCACTGACATACCCAGCAATATCAACATCACTCCCTTAACAAGCAGGCTTGCTTGCAAAAACAGGTCGAGAATGGAAAGTTCAGCGGTCACGTAATATCTCCGATTTTATCTGTGTTGGAATCGATTTGGGTTTCATCACTGTTGGGTCGACACAGGCTATCTTAACCGTCGCCGCACACAATGTTTGTTGCTCAGAATTCACCAAAGTTTGACAAAACGTCAAGGTCGCTCGCCCGATGCATGACACTGTGGTGACAACCTCGAGGGCATCGTCTAATCGTGCCCCACGTTGAAAGTCGATATCCATATGGCGAACAACAAAAGCGATATTGTCGTCAAAGAGTGTGTGTTGATTGACACCCACTTCGCGCAGCAGTTCAGTGCGCGCGCGCTCAAAATACTTGAGGTAGTTGGCGTGGTAAACGACCCCACCCGCGTCGGTGTCTTCGTAATAAATGCGAATCGGCCAGCGAAACGGCACAGATCCCGTCATTTCTTTACCCATTGTCGCTTAGAGATAGGCAAATACTATACCTAAGTTGTTTACGCATAGAAATGCTCGCACGATACGAGTCTCGGATTCTGAACAATTCTTACCAAGAGAAGTGATATGCCCCAAAGTTTCGCGCTTTTTCGGCGCTTAAATGCAGAAAAAAGCACCACTTGGGTGCTTTTGTCATTTGGATGTCACTTTACGCACCTTGACGCCGATGCCACGTTTGCTTAAGCGTATGTAGAATGCTATTTAACGCATCAGCCATACCCAAAGCAGCATTACGCTCACCAGCCACCCCAAAGGCGGCCACGTTAGCCATTGGCTCCAGCGCCCTTGGGCACTAAATCCCACCGCATGGATCACGCCAATGCAGGTTGCATACAGCAGCCCCAATCCGATGAGCACATTAAAGCCCCCCATCTGCGTGGCAAGCGCTTGAGGGTGCCACATCACTTGACCGCCCCAGAACAAGGCTGAGGCAAGTGACAGCAGGCGCCAAGGGCCGGGGAAATCCCGCCCCTTCGGTGCGTGAGTGTGATCACTCATTGTCTTTATCCATCGCCTCGGTATGTTCAAGCCACAGGGCATTGATAATACCGAACGCGCAAGCCAGCAGGACGCCGAGAATCCAAGTGAAATACCACATATGCAGGCTCCTTAATCAGTACAGTGAGTGTTTGTTGTCTTCGATAAACTTGGTATCTAAGCGACCAAACATTTTGATGTAACACCACAGGGTGTAACACAAAATCAAGGGAACAAAGATACACGCCACCACCGTCATAATAGACAGGGTCAGTTCGCTTGAGGTGGCATCCCACAAGGTCAAGCTATGGCCTGGGAAGGTGCTTGATGGCATCACGAAGGGGAACATTGCAATGCCTGCCGTCAGGATCACACCGGCAATGGTCAGGCTTGAAAACAGGAACGCCCAACCACCGCGCTCAACGCGCGATGCGATCAGTGCCAACAGCGGCATCAGCGCACCGGCTAACGGCGCAAGCCACAAGATTGGCATAGCTTGWTAGTTTTGCATCCACGCACCACTTTGTACCGCAACCTCTTTAACCAATGGGTTAGATTGGGCTTGTTTGGCAATCTCGCCCACAATCACGTAGCCATCGATGTGTTGGATCCAAAAACCGGCGAGTACAAACAAAACCGTGGTTGCCAATGCACTGATTTGCGCGACAACACGTGCGCGTTCATGCAGTGCTTCTGTGGTTTTCATTTGCAGCCATGTCGCACCTTGCAACACAATCATGCCTAAGCTCACTAGGCCACACACCAAGGCAAACGGGTTAAGCAGCGCAAAGAAGCTGCCCGTGTACGTTGGGATCAACAGATCGCTGAGCTGGAAAGGCACGCCTTGCAGCAAGTTACCAAATGCCACCCCGAAGATAATCGGTGGCACGAATCCGCCCGCAAAGAGGCCCCAATCCCACAGCGTTCGCCAGCGGGTATCTTCAATCTTAGAACGATAGTCAAACCCAACTGGACGGAAGAACAATGCCGCCAAGGTGATGATCATCGCGACATAAAAGCCCGAAAACGAAGTTGCATAGACTAAAGGCCAAGCAGCAAACAGCGCGCCCCCTGCGGTAATCAACCACACTTGGTTTCCGTCCCAGTGCGGCGCCACTGAGTTAATCATCACACGACGTTCACTGTCGGTTTTACCGATCACCGTAAGCAGCGCGCCGACGCCCATATCAAAGCCGTCTGTTACGGCGAAACCAATCAGTAGCACCCCGATGAGGACCCACCAGATCAGCCGTAAAATTTCATAATCAAACATGCTGTCTCTCCTTATGCTTCAATCTGACGGCTAAAGTCCGCTTCTCGGTTGCCTTGCTGCTCAAAGTGATAGCGTCCTGTTTTTAGGCTACTTGGCCCTAGACGCGCAAATTTGAACATCAGATAAAGCTCTGCCACCAAGAACAAGCTGTATAAGGTACAGATAGCGATCATCGAGAAAATGATATCGCCTGCAGCCAGGTTTGAAGCTGCCATGTGCACAGGTAAGATCTCACCCACCGCCCAAGGCTGACGGCCGTATTCGGCAACAAACCAACCAGCTTCGCAAGCAATCCAAGGAAGCGGGATACCGATCATCGCCAGTTTTAGCAGCCATGGCTTCTCACCAATACGCTGACGGGTGGTTTGCCAGAAGCTCATGCCGAAGATAAACAACATCGCAAACCCACAGGCCACCATGATGCGGAAGCTCCAGAACAAAGGCGCAACGTGTGGAATTGAGTCTTGCGCGGCTTGCTGGATCTGGGTTTCTGTCGCATCTACAACTTTATCGGTATAGGGTTTTAGCAGTAGCCCATAGCCAAGATCGCCTTTCACTTCATTGAAGGCTGCGATGTTCTCTGGTGTTTTCTCACCGCCACGTAATTTTTCAAGTAATGCATAAGCTTCCATACCATTACGAATACGCAGCTCGTGTTCAGTCACCAAATCGCGCAGACCTGTCACTTCTTTATCCAGCGAACGGGTGGCGATAATGCCCATCACATAAGGAATTTTAATCGCATAGTCGGTATGCATGGTTTCTTGATTCGGCAGGCCGAGTACTGTGAACGCCGCCGGCGCTTCTTCGGTATGCCACTCCGCTTCAATCGCGGCCAACTTCACTTTTTGTACATCGCCAAGCTCATAGCCAGATTCATCACCCAGCACAATCACTGACAAGATAGCCGCCATACCGAACGAAGCGGCAATCGCAAACGAGCGGCGAGCAAACGCCAAGTCACGCCCTTTTAGCAGATAGTAAGCACTGATGCCCAATACGAACATCGCCCCGGTGGTGTAGCCAGCCGCGACTGTGTGAACAAACTTCACTTGGGCGACGGGGTTAAAGACCACCTCGGCAAAGCTAACCATTTCCATACGCATGGTTTCAAAATTGAACTCAGCGCCGACTGGGTTTTGCATCCAACCGTTAGCCACCAAGATCCAAAGCGCAGAAAAGTTTGAGCCTAAGGCCACCAGCCAAGTCACCATCAGGTGCTGACGCTTACTGAGTCGGTCCCAACCAAAGAAAAATAGACCCACAAAAGTGGATTCAAGGAAGAAGGCCATCAGTCCTTCAATGGCAAGTGGGGCCCCAAAAATATCTCCTACATAGTGGGAGTAGTACGCCCAGTTAGTACCAAATTGAAACTCCATGGTGAGGCCTGTTGCCACACCGAGCGCAAAGTTAATACCAAACAATTTGCCCCAAAACTTGGTCATGTCTTTATAGATTTGCTTGTCGGTCATCACGTACAGGGATTCCATGATGGCCAGCAAAAATGCCATGCCGAGTGTTAAGGGAACAAACAGGAAGTGATACATCGCGGTCAGCGCAAACTGCAGCCGCGATAAATCGACGATATCGGTAATCATGGTCACTCCTTCACACCGTTTCTCGGTGCCGATACAAGGTATCGTTCGTTTTTCTTTCTCACCCTGCGCGCAGTTGTCACCACTGCTGACGCGGGGAAAGCCACACACACTTTCTCAATAACCGCTCGCTTGTTACACGCTTGAAACGCTAACGTTGCTTTATAGTTAAAATAAATCTAATTAAGCCATTTCTAATGTTAGACGCACAATGTGTTGTCGTTAACTTTGTCGTTATCGGTTTGTCGAGCAAGCTGCAAAACCAGCATGCTAATGACGATAATTTATAAAAATGTGATTAACCACAAAGAAAAGCGATGATGATGACGCAGCCTTTGAAGCTAGCTCTCACTCACGCGATGCGACTGACACGGGCAGTTGTCGCCACAATACGGGGTCACGTGCTACATAACCTTAATCTAGATCAAAAAACCCCATTGGTTGGCGGCCAATGGGGCGATTTATCAATTATTTTGCTTGACCTGTTTTAGGGCTGCGGTAGATCAAAGCCAAAGTGCAGGTAAGCGCGTTGGGTGGCGATGCGTCCTCGCGGCGTGCGCTGCAAATAGCCTTGTTGGATCAAATACGGCTCAATCACATCTTCAATGGTGTCTTTTTCTTCGCCAATCGCGGCCGCTAAGTTATCTAACCCAACCGGTCCACCATCAAACTTTTCAATGATGGCATTGAGTAGCTTACGGTCCATGTAATCGAACCCTTGGCTATCCACATCCAGCATATCTAGTGCTCGTTGCGCAATATCCGCGCAAATGTGGCCGCTGCCTTTCACTTCCGCATAGTCTCGTACACGGCGCAACAGGCGGTTCGCAATACGTGGTGTCCCGCGAGAGCGGCGTGCTACTTCTACTGCGCCTTCGTCTTCCATCGACAGCGCGAGACAATGAGCACTGCGTTTTACGATTCCCGTTAAGTCATGCACATTGTAATATTCAAGCCGTTGAGTGATCCCGAAACGATCGCGCAGTGGCGAAGTCAACGAACCTGCCCGTGTTGTCGCACCAACCAAGGTAAAGGGTGGTAAATCAATCTTGATGGAACGTGCCGCTGGTCCTTCACCAATCATAATGTCTAATTGATAGTCTTCCATCGCCGGATAAAGCACCTCTTCAACCACAGGGCTTAGGCGGTGAATTTCATCAATGAATAAGACATCATGCGGTTCAAGGTTGGTCAAAAGCGCCGCCAGATCGCCGGCTTTTTCTAACACAGGGCCTGAGGTGGTACGAATATTAACGTCCATTTCATTGGCGACAATGTTTGCCAAGGTGGTTTTCCCCAGCCCCGGCGGACCGAAAATCAACAGGTGATCCAACGCCTCTTGTCGCTTACGTGCGGCATGGATAAAGATTTCCATTTGATCACGGACATGATCTTGCCCTTGGTAATCGTCCAATAATTTGGGACGAATCGCGCGGTCAATCACGTCTTCTTCCCGATCATGATTGGCTTGCGCGGAGATTAAACGATCAGCTTCTATCATGGATTACACCATTGAACGCAGTGCGTGTCGGATAACGTCTTCACTGCTCATTTCGTCGGTTGCGATTTGTTTCACCACTTTCTCGGCCTGCGCGGCTTTATAGCCCAACGCCACCAGCGCGCTCACTGCTTCATCAGCAGCAGATGAGACAGTGGTCGGCGCCTGACGCGTCGGTGCACCGCTTCCATCGGCGGCGTCGGTATAAGGCGTAAAGAGATCAAATGCCTCCCAGTTTTTCAACCGATCGCGCATTTCAATCACCAGACGCTCTGCCGTCTTCTTACCTACGCCGGGGATTTTAACCAAGGTGGACACATCATTATGTTCAACACTATCGACAAACTGGTGAGCCGTCATGCCAGACAAAATCGCCAAGCCTAGTTTGGGTCCGACGCCATTGGCCTTAATCACTTCTCGAAACAAGGCTCGCTCACGTTTACCACTAAAGCCAAACAAAAGCTGCGCATCCTCGCGCACTACGAAATGCGTATAAATGGTGGCCACCTCACCGACTTCTGGCAATTGATACAAACAGTTCATCGGCATACTCACTTCATAGCCAACGCCATTGACATCAATCAAAATCTCAGGGGGCTGCTTTTCTAGCAGGGTTCCGTGTAATCGGCCTATCACAATGTGCTCTCAGTTTTTTACTTTGTCGACAAGGATAAATAATAACTGGATCTATATCCAGTCTTAGGACGGAGAGATGAGACAAATGCTCGATTTGAGGAGAAAAGACGCTCCCACCGAATGCGATGAGAACGTCAGGGAGTCAACGATACCGCCCGCGACGCGCGGAGCTGGCTTTGCCTGCCATCGCTATCATGGTGTGATAGGTATGCGCATGACAAATCGCCACGGCAAGCGCATCGGCGGCATCGGCTTGTGGGGTGGCATTGAGCTTCAACATATGGGTGACCATATGCTGCACCTGCTTTTTATCCGCACTGCCTTTCCCCACCACGGCTTGTTTGATCAAACGGGCCGCATATTCTGACACTGGTAAGTTTGCATTCACGGCCGCGACAATAGCACTGCCGCGAGCTTGACCCAGCTTCAGCGCGGAGTCGGCGTTGCGCGCCATAAACACTTGTTCAATCGCAAAGTTATCCGGCTGAAATTGGGTGATCACTTCACTCACCCCCGCATAAATTTGCTTGAGCCGGCCGGGTAAATCCTCACTGTCGGTACGAATACAGCCGCTGCCAAGGTACTCCAAATGCCGGCCTTGTTGGCGGATCACGCCGTAGCCGGTGATCCGCGAACCTGGGTCAATGCCCAGTATGATTGCCATTTAACTTAAGCTCGCTGCCACTTCGTCGGAGATATCACCGTTATGGTAGACTTCTTGCACATCGTCAAGGTCTTCTAACATATCGATAAGACGCAGTAGCTTAGGGGCGGTGTCCGCATCGAGCTCCGCTTTGGTCGACGGCACTTGTGTGACTTCAGCACGCTCTGCCTCAAACCCCGCTTTGTCCAAGGCATCTTTCACATTGCCGAAATCATTTGGCGTGGTATAGACATCCATCGAGCCATCGTCGTAAGTCACCACATCATCGGCTCCCCCTTCCAACGCGGCTTCCATCACCGCATCTTCGTCAAGCCCTGCAGCATAGGTGATTACGCCTTTTTTCTCGAATAAGAAGCTCACCGAACCATCTGTCCCCAGATTACCGCCTGATTTTGAGAATGCGTGACGCACACCAGACACGGTACGGTTACGGTTGTCGGTCATGCATTCTACCATCACCGCCGTCCCTGCCGGACCGTAGCCTTCGTAGATCACCGTTTCCATGTTGTCGTCGCCATCACCACCCGCACCGCGCGAAATCGCACGATTGATGGTGTCACGGGTCATATTGTTAGACAGCGCTTTATCGACCGCGGCACGCAGGCGAGGATTGGTTTCTGCTTCGGGGCCACCTTCTTTGGTTGCCACCACAATTTCTCGGATTAGTTTGGTGAAAATCTTACCGCGCTTCGCGTCTTGAGCGGCTTTACGGTGTTTAATGTTCGACCACTTACTGTGACCTGCCATATCGACTCTCCGTTTTTTGCGCTCCCCTCACGTGAAAGGAGTAATAAGAAAAAACGCGCCTTGGCTTTGCAGTCGGAGGCGCGTTGATGAAAATTCCCGCATACTAAGGCCATACCGCGAGATAGGTATCGCACTAGTCATGGGAGTTGACGGGCAAACGCTGTTGCCCGTGATCGGACTTATCGTCTCTGGATGACGTTACTCGCTTTGGTCCGCCGCCGCAGTAATGCTAAGCGCCAGTTCTTCAAGCGCTGCTTCGTTAGCAATGCTTGGTGCATCTGTCATCAAACAGGCCGCTGCCGTGGTTTTCGGGAAAGCAATCACGTCACGAATGTTTTCAGTGCCAGACAGCAGCATCACCAAGCGGTCCATACCAAACGCCAGACCTGCGTGTGGTGGGGTACCAAACTTGAGTGCATCCAGCAAGAAGCCAAACTTCTCGCGCTGCTCTTGTTCGCCAATACCAAGGGTTTCGAATACTGCCGCTTGCATCTCTGGGTTGTGGATACGTACCGAGCCGCCACCCACTTCATAGCCATTGATAACCATGTCGTAAGCATTCGAGTTCGCTGCTGCCGGATTCGCTTTCAGCGCTTCTGGGGTCACGTCAGTTGGCGCGGTGAATGGGTGGTGCATTGCATGAAGGTTACCTTCGTCGTCTTCCTCAAACATTGGGAAGTCAACCACCCACAGCGGTGCCCATGCTTGGGTGTCTGTCAGTTCGAGATCCAGACCAAGCTTCACGCGCAATGCGCCCAACGCTTCGGTGACTACTGACTTTTTATCTGAGCCAAACAGGATGATATCACCGGTTTGTGCTTCAGTACGTGAAAGGATCCCTTCAACCACGTCCGCATTAAGGAATTTCGCTACCGGTGACTGAACACCGTCCAAGCCCGCGTCACGGTCATTGACTTTCAGCCATGCAAGTCCTTTGGCGCCATAGATACCGACAAACTTGGTGTATTCGTCAATTTGCTTGCGAGACAGGCTGGCACCGCTTGGTACACGAATGACGGCAACGCGGCCTTTTTCATCGTTTGCTGGGCCTGAGAAGACTTTAAATTCAACATCTTTGACCAGATCCGCTATATCCACGATTTCAAGCGGGTTACGCAGATCCGGTTTGTCAGAGCCAAAGCGACGCATCGCTTCTTCATATTTCATGATTGGGAAGGCACCCAAGTCGACGTCAAGCAGCGACTGCCACATTTCACGAATCATTTTCTCGGTGACTTCGCGCACTTGCTCGGCGCTCATGAACGAGGTTTCGATATCGATCTGGGTGAATTCTGGTTGACGGTCAGCACGCAAGTCTTCATCACGGAAGCACTTCACGATTTGGTAGTAACGGTCAAAACCAGACATCATCAACAACTGCTTAAACAGCTGAGGCGATTGTGGCAAGGCATAGAAGCTGCCTTTGTGCACACGGCTAGGAACCAAGTAGTCACGCGCGCCTTCTGGCGTTGCTTTGGTCAACACCGGCGTTTCGATATCCAAAAAGTCATTGCTATCCAAGAAACGACGGACGAAGCTGGTCGCTTTCGCACGCAATTTGATGCGGTCGCTCATTTCTGGACGACGCAGGTCAAGATAGCGGTACTTCAAACGCTGTTCTTCAGAGATGAATTGGTTGAAGTCGATCGGTAACGGTGCACTGCGGTTGATGATGTCTAACCCAGTTGCCACCACTTCAACTTCACCGGTCGCCATATCACGGTTGATTTGGCTGTCTGGACGCGCACGCACTTCACCGCGAATTTGGATACAGAATTCGTTACGTAGCTTGTTCGCTTGCTCGTAAACATCACCCATATCAGGATCGATCACGACCTGCACGAGCCCTTCACGGTCTCGCATATCGATAAAAATCAATCCGCCCAAATCACGACGACGGTTAACCCAACCACAAAGACTTACTTCTTGCCCGACATGGGCTTTATTCAGGTGACCACAATATTGGGTGCGCATAGAGTATTCCTGATCTGATTCTGATTCTGATTATTCCGCTTGCCCCCTTGGGCACAAGCCTGCCAAATACTGAGGGGAATTCGGGTAACAGCGTCTGTCGTACCTGACGGTACGCCCCCATTGGTGCCGTTACTGTCAAAGACCTGCCATTATAAAGGAAAAGCCCCTCCCTTGGTAAAGCGATCGCGCTTTTTTATTCTGTTTGGCCGATGAATGGTTTTTTAGCACACTTCCGATTAGGCTATCACCATCTCGATTGACCGATAAAAGCCAAGCCATGTCCCTGACGTTAAATCACGTTTCCGTACCGCCCCTGCGCCTTGGGCTGACACAATGGTCCCACCCCAGCTGGCAACATCACTTTTATCCTCCGGGCACTAAGACGGCCGATCGTTTAGCGCGCTATGCGGAGGTGTTTAATACGGTTGAAGGCAATACGACTTTTTATGCCTCACCCTCGAGCACGTCAGTCGCCAATTGGGCCGCGGCTACGCCGGATGCGTTTCGGTTTACCTTTAAATTTCCGCAAACCATTACCCATCAGTGCCAGTTGCGCCATGCACAGACATTGACGCAAGATTTCATCACCCYGATGGCGCCGCTCCATGAAAAGGTAGGTCAATGGACCATCCAACTCCCTGCCCGTTTTGGTCCCGAGGGCTTGCCAGCATTGGCTGCTTTTTTAAAGCAATTACCCACGGACTTTTCGGTTGGCGTGGAAGTCCGTCACCCAGCATTTTTTGCCAAAGGCGACGCCGAGCGTCAATTGAATCGCCTGCTACTGGAACATAAGGCGAATCGGGTGATCATGGACAGCCGCCCTGTGTTCGCCGCCAAACCGGACTCGCCGGCGATTATTGACGCCCAACAGAAAAAGCCACGCGTACCGGTTCATGCTATCGCCACCCATGAAGCGCCCATGGTGCGCTTTATTGGTCACCCCACGCTCGATGAAAATGCCGCTTTCTTTACGCCGTGGATCGCTAAATTGCAGCACTGGATGAATGAAGGGAAAACACCTTACTTAATGATCCATACTTCAGATAATGATCAGGCTCCTGCGCTTGCCGCAGCGCTCTACCAACGCCTTGAATTATCACCCCCTCTCGCCAGTGTGCAACGCGCGGCACAGTCACAGCAGTTCTCGCTGCTGTAATCACCTAGGGACAATGGCAAGGCAGAATAAAGACAGACGGGGAAAAATTCACTACAATACGCCGCTTTTACTGCTGGGCATTGGCTGATTTGTAGGGGCTCTCATGGCTAATCAGGATAAAATTTTCGCGGCGCCCATTGAAAAATTGGGTGATTTTACCTTCGACGCGAACGTCGCCGAAGTCTTTCCGGACATGATTCAACGATCCGTACCGGGCTACAGCAATATCATTTCGGCGATTGGGATGTTGGCGCAGCGTTTTGCCAAGCCAAATACCAATATCTACGATTTGGGCTGTTCATTGGGCGCGGCCACGTTATCGATGCGTCGCCATATCGAACACGCAAGCTGCCAGATTATCGCGGTAGATAACTCATCGGCGATGGTCGAACGCTGTCGTCTCCATGTAAATGCATACCGTGGTGCCGCTGACGTAGAGGTCAAAGAAGCGGATATTCGAGATATCGAGATCCAAAATGCGTCGATGGTTGTGCTTAACTTTACCCTGCAATTTTTAAGTCCTGACGACCGCCAAGCCTTGTTAAACAAAATTTATCAAGGACTTAATCCCGGTGGCATTCTGATTTTATCGGAAAAGTACTGCTTTGATGATGACACCGCCAACGAGCTTTTGATTGACCTACACCACGACTTTAAACGTGCCAATGGATACAGCGAGCTGGAAATTAGCCAAAAGCGTAGCGCCCTTGAAAACGTCATGCGTCCAGACAGTATTGGCACCCACAAAGCCCGATTGAGTGATATCGGTTTTAGTAGTGTTGCCATGTGGTTCCAGTGTTTTAACTTCGGCTCTATGCTAGCCATCAAGTAAGCCAACCGGTACGAGTAGTTTCATGTTTGATTTTTCTGACTTCTATCAGCTTATTGCCAAAAATCGCCTAAGCCACTGGCTGGAGGTTCTCCCGGCCCAATTAGCGGAGTGGCAAACCCAGCCGCATGGCGATATGCCGAAGTGGATTAAGGTGCTTAATAAGATCCCAACTACCGCGCCAGAAACGGTTGAGCTGAAAGACGCGGTGCGTATTGGCGATGATCAAAGCCTACCAACCGGTGAACGCAAAAAACTCGAAAACTTATTGCGCAGCTTCCATCCGTGGCGCAAAGGTCCGTATCAGGTGCATGGCATTGATATTGATACCGAATGGCGCTCCGACTGGAAATGGGATCGTGTGCTTCCTCATATTTCGCCACTGAAAGGCCGTTACATCTTAGATGTTGGCTGTGGTAATGGCTATCACATGTGGCGTATGTTGGGGGAAGGCGCTGCGCTGACCGTCGGTATTGATCCATCAGAGCTTTTCTTGATGCAGTTCGACGCTATCCGCCGCTTGATGGGCAACGACCAGCGCGCTCACCTTTTGCCTTTAGGGATCGAAAAACTACCAGCGCTGCGTGCATTCGACACTGTGTTTAGTATGGGTGTGTTATATCACCGCCGCTCCCCGCTCGATCATCTGATCCAACTCAAAGATCAATTGCGTAAAGATGGCGAGTTGGTGTTGGAAACCTTAGTAATCGATGGTGATGAAAACGCAGTGTTGGTCCCGACTGATCGTTATGCACAAATGCGTAATGTGTATTTCTTCCCTTCTGCGCGCGCACTGAAAGTCTGGCTCGAAAAGGCCGGCTTCGTAGACGTTCGAATTGTCGATGAGTGTGTGACTACCACTGACGAGCAACGTAGCACCGAGTGGATGACCCATAATTCGCTGCCTGATTACCTTGACCCTGCCAATCCGCATCTTACGGTGGAAGGCTATCCCGCCCCTAAACGTGCCATTTTGGTCGCACGTAACCCTGATTAATGATTGCGCGCCTCTTGCTTTAACAAGGGGCGCACCTTGGCTTGACGTTCAGCAAGCAGAACATTATTTAACCGCCTCGACTTTCTTTCCCGTTCACGCCATATTTTCTATCCAGATCAAAAAGATAACGGGCAAAAAGTGACAGAAAACGTCGATAAAACCATCACTCAGTCAATCCTGACTAACTTTTGACAGAATACCCCTACCCATCTTCGCCGCATCGATTAGAATTTGCGCTCACCGTTCAGCACCTTGACCAAAGCGCAGCTGAGCCATTTTTGCACCGGTTGGAGATTATGATGTTATTTCGCTGCTCACTGATTAGTGCGCTCTTGTTAACGATGTCAGGTTGTACCCTCACCTCACAGCACCAACACCAAGAAACATTGGACAAAATTGACCATGTTGCCGCACAAACCAATCAGCAACAGCAAAATCTATCCACGTCATTATCGAATCATGATGATGCGCTTTCTCGTCTGTCTGACAAAATCAGTGCGATCGAAAGCCAACTGAAAGTGATGCAGCGTACCCAAGCGAAAGTGTACGCCAACATGGCGGATGCCAAACCGGAAGTAAAGGTGAAAGAGAAAGTGGTTCGTGTCCCGGTCAACGACGATAAAGTCTTATTGGGTGCCCGTGAATGGGTATGGTTTGACGCGGTAGAAAGCACATTCCAAGCTCGCGTTGACACCGGCGCGGAAACATCTTCATTGAATGCTGTGGATATTCAAGAATTTGAGCGCGATGGTGATACTTGGGTGAAGTTTAACGTCAATCACAGCGAAAATAACGACGAACCCGTGTTTATGGAAATGCCGGTGAAGCGCTGGGTGCGTATTCGCCAATCTTCCACCGATAAAACCGATCGCCGTCCAGTTGTGGAAGCTTGGATCCGTGTCGGCAGTATCCACGAAAAAACCCAATTTACGCTCGCTGATCGCACCAACATGGAATATCCCGTCCTACTGGGCCGAGAGTTCTTCAAAGATCTCGCAGTGGTCGATGTCAGCCAAGAACATATTCACCCCAAGTACGAGCCTGAAACGCAACCGGACGCTAGCAGTAACGACGCTAACCAAAAATAGGTCACCTTATGGTTTCACGTGTTCCATTTTACTTTTTAATCGGTTTTCTGATCTTGGCAGGTATCGCGTTAAGCGCATACCGTCATATGGTTTACGGCGTGCCATGGCTCGCTGATGAAACTCGCCAAGTGTGGCAGATTGAAGCGCGCATCAATTTTGATGCCACCGGTGGGCCGGTGAAGGTGAATCTTGCCGCGCCCGATAGCCAACCCGGCCTGACTCTGATTGACGAAAGCACCTCGTCATCAGGCTATGGGTTTTCTTTGCTTGATACCGACTATGGTCGCCAAGCGCAATGGTCAACGCGCACCGCCACCGGCGAACAAACCCTTTATTTCAAAAACCAAATGCTGGTGGATGACAGTGCCCGCTATACCATGACGCCACCGGAGCACGACACTGTTGCAGCCCCGGTGATGGACAATGCGGCTAAAAACGCCGGGCTGGCCTTGCTCGACCGTGCTCGCTCTCGTTCGGCGGATAACATCACCCTGACCAGAGAGCTAATCAAACAATTTAACAGCACCGACAGCCAAAACGCGGCATTGTTGCTTAACGCCTTTGATAAGCCAGATGCGGTTCAAAAGACATTGGCGCTAGAAGGGATCCATGCCCGCATTGTGGGTGGATTGAAGTTAGAAGACGGCCGCCGTCGCCAAAGCATCTCGCCGATGATCCAAGTGTGGCAAGACACACAGTGGCATTTATTCGATCTCACCACCGGACAAAATGGCCATCGAGACGACGTTCTCCTATGGAACCAACGGGGCGGTCCTTTGCTTGAAGTGACAGGCGGCGAGCACAGCCACGTCAACTTCTCGATCATTTCTCAGGATATCAGCCCGCAACAGGCGACCACCGCCAAAGTGAACGCCGACGATCTGCTCAACTTTTCGATCCATAGCTTGCCGATTGAAGAGCAAGCGATGTTCAAAACCATCATGCTGATCCCAATTGGTGCGCTTATCGTGGTGTTCTTACGGGTCATTGTTGGCTTAAAAACCTCTGGCACCTTTATGCCTGTATTGATTGCAGTCGCGTTTGTGCAAACCCAATTAATCACCGGCATTGTTGGCTTTGTGCTGATTGTTGGCACGGGCTTGGTGATCCGAAGTTATCTCTCCCGGCTCAATCTATTGCTGGTGGCGAGAATCTCCGCGGTGATTATTACCGTGATTTTGATTATCGCCGTGTTCAGTGTGATTGCGTTCCACATCGGCTTAATCGAAGGACTGACCATTACCTTCTTCCCAATGATCATCTTGTCATGGACCATAGAACGGATGTCCATTCTATGGGAAGAAGAAGGCGCCAAAGAGGTGGTTGTTCAAGGAGGTGGCTCGCTTCTCACCGCAGTGCTGGTCTATCTCGCGATGACCAATGAGTTGGTTCGCCATCTGACCTTTAACTTCATTGGTGTGCAGTTAGTGATTCTGGCCCTGATCTTAATGCTGGGTAACTACACGGGCTATCGGCTCTCTGAGCTGAAGCGCTTCCGCCCACTTGCTGCTAATGAAAAAAGTCTCGGCCTTGCGCCCACCTCGGGAGGTGATGATGCGAACACTCCTCGCTAAACTGGCGTCGCCCTTTCGCCTCAATGACGCGGGCGTGATGGGCATGAACCAACGCAATATTCGTTATATTGGCCGCTACAACGATAGACGCTTGTATCCACTGGTGGATGATAAGCTCAAAACCAAACTGATTGCACAACAAGCCGGCGCGACGGTGCCGGACTTGATTGGTGTGATTGATAGCCAAGCGGATGTTAAGCGCATTCACGCTATGGTCGCAAACTGGCCGGGCTTTGTGATTAAGCCGGCCCAGGGCTCTGGCGGTAAAGGGATCATGGTGATCACTCAAAATCACCAAGGGCGCTATTTTAAAGCCTCCGGCAAAGAAGTCAGTCATGACGATGTTGAACGCCATATTACCAACACCTTGGCGGGCTTGTTTTCCCTCGGCGGTAAAGCCGATGTGGCGGTGGTTGAGAACTTAATCGCGTTCGATGACAGCTTTAGCGGCTTTAGTTATGAAGGCGTGCCTGATATTCGTGTGATTGTGTTTCAAGGCTATCCTGTGATGGCGATGATGCGTCTCTCAACCTCAGCATCAGACGGTAAGGCTAACCTGCACCAAGGCGCGGTTGGGGTTGGGCTGGATCTTGCAACTGGTCATGCATTAAAAGCGGTGCAATTTAACAGCCCCATCACTCACCACCCTGATACGCACCAAGACTTGTATACGCTTAGGGTCCCACATTGGCAGCAATTGCTCACCCTTGCCGCCAGTGCGTGGGAGATGACTGGGCTCGGTTACATGGGCACAGATATGGTGCTTGATAAAGACAAAGGCCCAATGGTGTTGGAGTTAAATGCTCGTCCCGGGCTTGCGATTCAAATCGCCAATGGCTGTGGCTTGTTGCCCAGACTGCGATTGATCGAGTCTTTACCGCCTTGTCGCTATCCACCGTTACCCGAAGCGCGCGTTGAGTTTTCCATGCGTCACTTTGCTGGCCAGCAAACTCAGCCACTGAAGCCGCGGTTAGCGAAAGTCAGTTAAAACGCTCAGTAGGCAAAAAAAACCTAAAGTTCTCTGCGCCTTGCCGATAACCAAAGTAACCGACTCATTGGTTTGACATGTAAGGTAAGGCGCCGACAGTGACAGTGCACACCATCGACAAAGCACGCATCATTAGTGATGTGCAGTTTGGAGACAATCTGAATCATGCAGTGACGCAAGGACGTCGCTCTGATTTTGCGTTGATGCTCGCCCTGATGTCCGGTGATGCCAATGAGTCAACGCCACTCTCACCGCTTGACGAAAAGACCATTAATGATGAGGTTCTACGTCGTCAATTTCAGCTTGCCTCACCTCAGCCGTTGGCGGCCAGTAATGAAGAAGATTACGTTCGTGCTGGTGCGCAAGCCGATGCCTTCCACCGTGGCGGGATTGCCAGTGCACATCTGCGCTTTCAGCTCGCACCTGCTGCCATGCACTACCCGCCCCAAGGCACCCACGGATTTGACGAGGCGGTCTATCACAATTTATCCGGACATCAGCGTCGCAAGTTGGCAGATAGCGAGTCTGCACGACTCTCACTCAACCCAACGACCTTGTACGAAAATCTCACCACCGCGCACTGCCAAGACAAAATGCGTGTGAGCGCATAACCACCAAGATCGCAAGTCGATCCCGACGATAAATAGCGATCCTTTTCCAAAGTGTGATCCTCTATATATTCCGAGCAATCGATCCCCAATTTACCCACTTGTTTTGAACATTTTTTGCGCAGCACGCGTATTTCTGTACCAGTATTAACTTCCCACGCTTGAACAAGCTGGGGGTAAGCTGTCACTTTCTCGTGAATGAAATTCGTAACATATTGTAGAGACAGTGATTTTTCGTAAAAGATTGATGTGATTGAGGAAATGACCATGAAGATAGATAACGCGGTGGTCGTCATCACAGCAGGCGGCTCGCCATCCGGGCGTGCCATGGCTGAACATTTTTGCTCATTAGGCGCCGATGTCGTACTGCTTGATACCGAGTGGCCGACGCTCCGTCTAAGCGCCGATCAGTGCCGAGATTATCCTGGCCGGATCCAGCCGATCTGTTTAGTCGATTATCAGCCTCAATCCATCAATGATGCCTTTGCTCAAATCGTCACACTGTTTGGTGGTATTGATGTGCTTATCAATCATTGGCAAGGCGACATACTGCCTAGCCTTTTGGATAATGGAAACTTGGGTGATATGCCACAAACGGTCGCCGATTCCACTTCGCATTATTATGTCGTCGTGCAACGCGCCGCCGTTTGCATGCAACAGCGTGGGCGCCCCGGTGTGATTATTAATGTCGCTGGCCATCATTTAACCCCAGATACGGTCGCCAGTGCCATGATTGGTGGTCTCACTCAGCGGTGGGCTAAAGAATTATCTGGGCTCAAAATTCGCGTTGGCGGTATTGTTCCTCGCGGACGTACGATGAATCGCGCAAGCGGAGGAATGGATGACGAGCTGATTCGCAATGCGGAATATATCGTCTCCAACGATTCTTTTAACGGCCGATTGTTAGAGGCAAGTGGATGAGAGGGATCTTGGTCCTAGAATCCTAGGGCCTAGGGCCTAGGGCCTAGGGCCTAGGGCCTAGGAACGACGTTACACTTTTCCCGTATTCCGACAGCGAAGCATTTCGTCTCTTTCCGTATTCAAGATCCCGATTCAGACTTAATGCTGAGACGTATGTTCACCCCGCTAGGTTAAGCCATCAGACGCACAAAAAAAGACCCGCCGAGGCGGGTCTTGGTTTTTATCCGGTGAAAGCGTCGCGATTAGGCTTTTGCTTTCGCACCTTTTTTGTCTGCACCCGCTTTGGTTGGCGCTGCCGCTGGTTGGTCATCTTTTTTCTTGATAACCGTCGTACCTTCGAAGGTTTCACCTTCAACATATGGCTTACCGTAGTAAGAGGCCAACAGTACTTCTTTCAGCTCTTTGATCAGTGGGTAGCGTGGGTTCGCACCAGTACATTGGTCATCGAACGCTTCTTCCGCAAGCTCATCAAGTTTGGCAATGAAGTCAGCTTCTGGGACACCGGCCGCTTGGATAGAAGCAGGGATATCCAGTTTCAACTTCATTTCTTCCAACCAAGCAAGGAGACGCTCAATCTTCTGCGCTGTGCGGTCACCGGCTTGAGACAGACCTAAGTGATCCGCGACTTCTGCATAACGACGACGTGCTTGTGGGCGGTCGTACTGTGAGAATGCAGTTTGTTTGGTTGGGTTGTCGTTGGCGTTGAAACGAACCACGTTTGAAATCAGCAGTGCGTTAGCAAGGCCGTGTGGTAAGTGGAACTCAGCACCGATTTTGTGCGCCATTGAGTGACACACACCCAAGAAGGCGTTAGCAAACGCGATACCGGCAATGGTCGCACCATTGTGCACTTTTTCACGTGCAATTGGGTCATTCGCACCGTGCGCATAGCTCGCTGGTAGATACTCATTCAGCAGTTTCAGTGCTTGTAGCGCTTGACCGTCAGAGTATTCGCTTGCCAGTACTGACACATAAGCTTCCAAAGCGTGCGTAATCGCATCATAACCACCGAAGGCAGTCAGAGACTTCGGCATGTTCATTACCAAGTTGGCATCAACAATCGCCATCTGTGGTGTCAGCTCGTAATCAGCCAGTGGGTATTTGGCACCGGTTTCGTCGTCAGTAACAACCGCAAACGGCGTTACTTCTGAGCCTGTACCTGATGTGGTCGTTACACAAACCAGTTCCGCTTTTTTACCCATTTTCGGGAACTTGTAAATACGTTTACGGATATCCATAAAGCGCATTGCTAGCTCTTCGAACGCAGTTTCAGGGTGCTCGTACATAACCCACATGATTTTCGCTGCATCCATTGGTGAACCACCACCTAGGGCAATGATCACGTCTGGCTGGAAGCTCTTCATCGCGTCGGCACCTTTGCGTACCACGCTCAAGGTAGGATCGGCTTCCACTTCAAAGAAGGTGGTCACATCCATGCCCTGTGCTTTGAGCATTTTTTCGATATCGTCAGAGTAACCGTTGTTGAACAAGAAGCGGTCAGTCACGATCATCGCACGTTTCTTGCCTTCCAAATCACTCAGCGCGATTGGCAAGCTGCCGCGACGGAAGTAGATAGATTTTGGTAGTTTGTGCCACAGCATATTCTCAGCTCGCTTCGCAACAGTTTTCTTGTTCATCAGGTGTTTAGGCCCAACGTTTTCAGAAATCGAGTTACCGCCCCAAGAGCCACAACCCAGTGTGAGTGACGGTGCAACGTTGAAGTTGTACAGGTCACCGATACCACCGTGAGTGGTTGGGATGTTCACCAGAATACGCGCTGTTTTCAGGCGGTCGCCAAAATACTTGATGCGATCTTGGTTAACGTCTTGGTTGGTGTAAAGGCCAGAGGTATGACCGATACCGCCCATTTCTACCATTTTGCATGCCATATCCACGGCGTGCTCGAAGCTTTTCGCACGGAACATACCCAAGGTTGGCGAGAGTTTCTCGTGAGCGAATTCTTCTTCGATGCTGATTTCGAGACCTTCGCCGATCAGTACCTTGGTATCAGACGGTACGCTCACACCGGCCATATCGGCAATCTTAGTGGCGGGCTGGCCAACGATATCTGCGTTAAGGTTACCGTTAATCAGGATAACTTTACGCACTTTGTCTGCTTCGGCTTTGCTCAGGACATAAGCTTTGTGAGAAGCAAAACGTTCTTTCACTTCGTCGTACACTTCGTCCATCACGATAACCGCTTGCTCAGACGCACAGACCACACCGTTATCGAAGGTTTTTGACATCAATACAGATGCAACCGCACGTTTAATATCCGCTGTTTCGTCAATCACGACCGGCACGTTACCCGCACCTACACCAATCGCAGGTTTACCTGATGAGTAAGCCGCTTTAACCATGCCTGGACCACCGGTCGCAAGGATCAGGTTGATGTCATCATGCTTCATCAGTGCGTTAGAAAGCTCAACTGAAGGTTGGTCAATCCAGCCGATGATGTCTTTCGGTGCGCCTGCTGCAACCGCTGCTTCCAGCACAAGCTTAGCCGCATCATTGGTTGAGTTTTTCGCACGTGGGTGTGGCGAGAAGATAATACCGTTACGCGTTTTCAAAGAAATCAGTGATTTGAAAATCGCAGTAGAGGTCGGGTTGGTGGTTGGAACGATACCACAGATAAGGCCTACAGGCTCAGCGATAGTGATGGTGCCAAACTCGTCATTCTCTTCTAGAATGCCGCAGGTTTTCTCATCTTTGTATTTGTTGTAGATAAACTCAGACGCGAAGTGGTTTTTGATTACCTTGTCTTCCAAGATACCCATGCCTGACTCTTCAACAGCTTGTTTGGCCAGAGGGATACGCGCATTGTTCGCGGCAAGCGAGGCTGCACGGAAGATTTTGTCAACTTGCTCCTGTGAGTAGGTGGCAAATTCTTTTTGTGCCTTTTTGACACGCTCAACCATGGCGTTGAGTTCAGCAATATTAGTGACAGGCATAGTCATCTCCTGGTTCATATTTGAAAATCATTTAGTAATTGCTTGCCGCAGCGTTGTTGCGGACTAACCGATGTTTCTGACAGTTAGCGACGCGGTTTGGTGCGTGGCATTTAGTAAATAACTTTCAAAACTGAGTATAAATTTTCACAGCATCAACAACTTGATCTCGATCATTTGTTATCAAATCAATATCAATAATTTCTGCGTTTAATCCCCATTGTTACTGGGTTTAATATTTTTGTAGCACACTGAGTATGTGTCTAATTTTTTCACCAATGCAACATCTAATTTACATTACACCTCAGTGACAAAGGCGGGTGTTGTATGAAATTTTCAACAAATAGCCGCTAAAGTTGTTATTTATGTCCACGTCACTCGACCCTCAGTATAGTTTGCTGAGAGAAAGTTGCGTGACAGTGATCGCCCACCTGTAGCACATCAAAAAATCCGTTTAAAGAAACGCAATCAGTAAATGCATAAAATGCAAGCTCAAGCGGTTGGTTTTTGGGCTGAGCTCGCTATACTGACGCAACCATTAACCCGAGAGAAACTGGACTTCCTCACCGCATCACGAGAGTCGCCATGGCAGCCTTCGACCCCATGATCTTCGTACAGTTTTTTGTCGGGCTTTTTGCCGCTGTTAACCCCATTGGTATCATGCCCGTTTTTGTCACCTTGACCGCCCATCTCGATGAACAAGAACGCAATCGCACCGCGTATACTGCCGCGATCGCCGTCGCCGTCATCTTGATTGTTTCCTTGCTGGCCGGACAAATGTTGTTGGATTTGTTCAGTATTTCGCTGGACTCGTTCCGCGTGGCGGGAGGCATGCTATTGCTGAGTATTGCTTTTACCATGATGAACGGGAAGCTCGGCGAAGGTAAGCAAAACAAGCAAGAGCAGTCTGAGTCGATCAGTCGGGAACAAGTCGGTGTAGTGCCGCTGGCGATGCCTTTGCTGGCTGGCCCGGGCGCGATCAGCTCCACCATTGTTTACGGCTCTCAATACCCAGATACGTGGAGCACGCTGACACTGATTGCCACCTTAGTGATCTTTGCCGCCGGCATTTGGGGACTGTTCCGTGTGGGTCCTGCGGTAGTGCGCTTTCTCGGCCAAACGGGTATCAACGTCATTACTCGGATCATGGGCCTTATTCTAGGCTCGTTAGGCATTGAGTTTATTGCCTCAGGAATGCGGGCGTTGTTCCCCGGACTGAGCTAAATGTAATCCGAGCCACAGTTACGTATAACCGGCACGCAGCAAAGGTTGCAGTGCCGGTTTTTTTTCGGCCCAATATCACGGTCATTCATAGCAAGGACCTCTTATGGCCGACGCGCAAAACCGAGTACAACGCTATTTATATACCACCATTTTCGGCACCGACACACCGCATGGAAAAGCGTTCGATATCGCGCTGATCGTGCTAATCCTCGCCTCTATGGTGGTACTGATGCTGGAGTCGATTGCCAGCTTTCACGCTAAGTGGTCCAGCTGGTTGTATTGGATTGAGTGGGGCTTTACCGGCATCTTTACCATTGAGTACATACTGCGCCTTTACTGCTCTCCACGTCCCTCTGCTTACGCACGCAGCTTTTATGGTGTCGTCGATTTACTCGCAATTTTGCCGACCTATATCGCGATTTTTGTTCCCGGCACCACCTATTTAATGGTCGTACGCCTGCTGCGGGTGTTACGCATCTTTCGGGTTCTGAGGTTGATGCGCTTTTTGGAGGACTCCAACATCTTGCTCCGCTCGATGCTGCTATCGTCGCGCAAGGTGATGATTTTCTTTTTCTCAGTGGCAATTCTAGTCACCGTGTTCGGCGCACTCATGTATGTGATAGAAGGGCCGGAGAACGGCTTTACCAGTATTCCCTATGCCATCTACTGGGCAATCGTCACCCTCACCACAGTCGGCTATGGTGACATAGTGCCACAAACCGATGTGGGCAAAGCCTTGGCGTCTTTCACCATGTTGATGGGCTATTCGATCATTGCCGTGCCTACCGGGATTATCACCGCCGAGATTGGTCAGCAGATGTCACTGCATCGCAACTTGGTGAAATGCCCGAATTGTTCAAAAAGCGGCCATGAGTCCGACGCGTCATTTTGTAAGCATTGCGGCAGTGAGTTGCCTGACGCGGATAAGCGCGTAGTCACCCCCGGACTGTGACAGCCGCTTTGATTTGATAACACGGTCGCCATCGCGGGTATGATCGCGGGTAAAAGCATACGATTCGGATAAGAAAAAACGGAGCTTTGGGGCTCCGTTTTTTGGGTGAGTCGTTCGAGGGCGCTATGCTTTGGCTTACTTACGACGCCAAGTGGTGCCTTGAGGACCGTCTTCTAGCACAATGCCCATCGCGGTGAGCGCATCGCGTGCCGCATCGGCAGCCGCAAAGTCTTTGGCTTTACGAGCGTCATTGCGTGTTTGAATGAGGGCTTCAATTTTTGCCACTTCATCGTCCGCGCCCGCATCGCCTTGTAAGAAGCTATCGGCATCTTGCTCAAGCAAACCAAGAACCGACGCCAATTTACGCATTTGCGCACCCAGTGCGGATGCCGCTACCATATCATCGCCGCGTAAGCGGTTGATCTCACGCGCCATATCGAATAGTACCGAGTAGGCTTCTGGCGTATTGAAATCATCATCCATCGCCGCTTCAAAGCGTGCCACGTACTCATCGCCACCGGCTGGTGTTGCCTCGTCGAGTCCTCGCAATGCAGTGTACAGACGCTCGAGTGCTGAACGGGCTTGATTAAGGTTTTCATCGCTGTAATTGAGCTGGCTACGATAGTGACCAGACAGCAAGAAGTAGCGCACGGTTTCAGCATCGTAGTGCGCCAACACGTCACGGATAGTAAAGAAGTTCCCCAAGGATTTGGACATCTTTTCACGGTCAACCATCACCATGCCGCTATGCATCCACGTATTCACATACTGGGTGTTGTGTGCGCAGCAAGACTGTGCAATTTCATTCTCGTGGTGTGGGAACTGCAAGTCAGAGCCGCCGCCGTGAATATCAAAGTGATCACCTAAAATCGCGGAGTTCATCGCCGAACATTCGATGTGCCAGCCCGGACGACCGGCTCCCCATGGCGACTCCCAAGTTGGTTCGCCCGGTTTAGACATTTTCCATAACACAAAATCGAGAGGGCTACGCTTCGCCGCTTCGACATCCACACGGGCACCGGCCTGCAGTTGTTCAAGATCTTGCTTGGATAGCTTGCCGTAATCGTCAAATTTCGCGACTTCGAACATCACATCGCCATTGTCTGCAACGTAAGCAAAGCCTCGCTCAATCAACTTTTCGACTAGCGAGATAATTTCATCAATGTAGTCGGTGGCGCGCGGTTCAATATCAGGACGTGCCATGTTGAGCGCATCAAAGTCTTGATGCATTTCACTGATCAAACGCTCAGTCAGTGACTCACAGCTTTCGCCGTTTTCCGCCGCACGTTTGATAATTTTATCGTCGATGTCGGTAATATTGCGGACAAACGTTAAGTCATAACCACGATGGCGCAAATAACGTGAGATCATGTCAAACGCCACGAAAGTACGCCCATGACCGATATGACAAAGATCGTAAATGGTCACCCCACAGACATACATGCCGATTTTTCCCGGCGTGATGGGTTGAAAGATCTCTTTCTCTCGCGTCAATGAGTTGTATATCTTTAACGTGTTAGTTGGCGTCGACATAGTGGTTTTGGTTACTCGTTACGATAGTGACAAAATTAGAATGAATGGACTATTACACCTTTTATACCTGCTTGACGCAAGCACGACAGACACGCAACAGGCTGTCTTTCCCCAATTGTTGTCTACGATCTCACTCACATCTCGTTACTAAAAACTGTCATGAGTGGTTGAGCTGATGGATAAGATCGCTTAGCTTTCTATAAAGAATCTTTACCGATAAATAAACCACGGTATTTGCATGACACGATCAACTAAGCAACGCCAAGTCGCCCAGCCGCCAGCCACCTCGTCTTCAGCTGAGTTCGGTTCGCCCGATAAAGTCGATATGATTTTGTCTCAGTGGCATCAAGAGCGCCCTGATATCGACCCCTCTCCGATGGCCATTACCGGGCGGTTGGCGCGCGTGGTAGGGCATATCAATCCGCGCCTTCAGCAGGTGTTCAATCAATTCAACTTAAACCCGGGGGAGTTTGACGTCCTCGCAACGCTGCGCCGTTCAGGCAAACCGCACACGCTTACCCCCAACCAGCTGCTGCAATCGCTGATGCTCACCTCAGGTGCAATGACCAATCGAATTGATCGCCTTGAGCAGAAAGGGTTGGTTGCACGCAGTCCAGATCCCAATGACCGCCGTGGTGTTTATGTTTCATTGACCGACGCTGGACTGCAATTGATTGATGATGCAGTGGTGGCGCACACCGATAACTTACACAAAATATTGAGCCCGTTGAGTCAAGCACAACAAGACCAATTGTCCGGCCTTTTGAAGACCTTGCTGCATCATTTTGAACCAGAGAATATGGATTAATTCGGCTTGTATCACGGATCGAGCTTGATCAGAGACGTTGTTAGGCTAAAATCTTGGCTCCTTATAGCCAAGCCAATGACAGGATTACATCATGGTGACTCTTCATACCACGTTCGGTGACATCAAATTACGCATGTTTGCGGACGAAGCACCGGCTACGGTCGAGAACTTTTTACAATACTGCCGTGACGGCTTTTACAACGGAACCCTGTTCCACCGCGTGATTGACGGCTTTATGGTCCAAGGCGGTGGCATGGCCTCTGGCATGGAAGAAAAGCCAACCCGCGCACCGATTAAAAACGAAGCGGATAACGGCTTAAGCAACCGCACAGGTATGGTTGCGATGGCGCGCACTATGGAGCCGCACTCAGCAAGCTCGCAGTTTTTCATCAACGTTAATGACAACCTGTTCCTCGATCACAAAGCTAAAACGCCAGATGGCTGGGGCTACTGTGTATTCGCAGAAGTGGTTGATGGCATGGACGTCGTGAACAAGATTAAAGGCGTTGCCACCGGTAACTGGGGTTATGTCCACCAAGACGTGCCGGTTGAAGAAGTCTTGATCGATAGCGTGACTATCGAAGACTAAGCCGCACTCGTCAACAAGGGTAGCTCAGGCTACCCTTTCTTTTATTACCATCATAAAGCCAACGCATGCCACATACCCTCTTTATTGCCGACCTCCATTTAAGCCCAACGCGGCCCGATATTACCGACTGCTTTGAACGTTTTATGCAGCAGGAAGTGATACATGCCGACGCGCTCTATGTACTCGGGGACTTATTCGAAGCATGGATTGGTGATGATGATAACAGCCCGTTTCACCAACAAATTAAAGCGGCGTTTTCTGCGGTGACGGAGCGCGGCGTTCCGGTATATTTTATTCATGGCAATCGCGATTTTTTGATTGGTCAACGCTTTGCTATGGAAACCGGCGTAACCCTGTTAAACGAGCTCGAGTGCATCGATTTATATGGCACCCCTACCCTGATCTTACACGGGGATACCTTGTGTTTAGAGGATGTTGACTATCAAGCGTTTCGCCGCAAAGTCCACCAGCCTTGGTTGCAGCGACTCTTTTTGTGCTTGCCGCTAACATGGCGCCGTAAGATTGCGGCCAAAATGCGCGCAGGCAGTGCCAATGCCAACCAGCAAAAGTCGTCCACCATCATGGATGTCACGCCGCAAGAAGTGCAGCGTCAGTTGGATAACGCGGGAGTGGTTAACATGATTCACGGCCACACCCATCGCCCTCATATCCATCAGTGGCATCACCACGGCACCGCGTACCAACGGATTGTGTTAGGCGACTGGTATGATCACGGTTCTGTCTTGATGTGTAGTGCCCAAGGATGTGACTTACAAACCCGCGACTTTACCCATCGCTAAGCCATTCAGCCTATTGTTAAGAGAAAGCTATGCAAACTGACTTATGCCCTTGTTGCAGTCATAAAACCTATCAAGACTGTTGCGCCCCTATTCACCAAAACCCCGCCAATGCTATCCATCCGGAGCAATTGATGCGTGCACGTTACAGCGCACACCCCAAAGGCTTGGTGGATTTTATTGTTGCGACCTATCACAGTGAATGTGGCGCTGGGTCGTTTCGTGAAGAGATTGCTGCCATGACCCAGCACCAATGGCAATCTCTCGAAGTACTCGATAGCGAGGTGCTGCAGCAAGGTGAACTTGGCTTTGTGACATTCAAAGCGCACTTTATTGCCGACGGTGAGCCTCAGTGTCTGTACGAGCGCTCTCGTTTTGTCAAAGAAACGATCGATGGACAGCTTCAGTGGCGATATATCGATGGTGTCTTCCCCGGCCATGTCAAAGCGGGACGCAATGACCCCTGCCCGTGTGGCAGCGGACGCAAATTTAAAAAGTGTTGTGGCTAACTCACCCTAAATTGCTCAAAAAACAATCAAGTTTTGCGTTCTCTGGTCGATACTTTAGTTAAGACGCTAGGAGGACGCACTATGAATTGGCTTGGCAACCTAAGTCCTGTGTACCGAAAGCCCTCTTCACCACCCACCAAAGTTTGGGCGATTAAGAAACAGGCCAGCATTGAAGAGCGCAAACAACGCCGTTTGGATGACCCATCGGATCATGATGCGTCACCACAAGCTGAAAAAGACAACGCGCCACGCAAAAAAGATGATGGCTCGCTGGATTTCTACGTTTAGACGCGACCGTTTAATTTGGTGTCACTGCTTGCCGCTGTAGGCGGTGAAAAAATCTCCACATTGGGAGTTGCAATCTAAGCTCACTTTGATATTGTCGAAAAGAGACGAGATTGACCAACGTAAATGGACATAAAAAAATGACTTCAACGCTAATGACAATGCATCACCACCATCATCCTGACTAGTCTTTCGGGAGGAATGGTTTCGACTGGAAGACGAGTAAAAAGCGCTTCCGTCGGTCATTAGCCAGCTAACAGATTCAGACCCTCGGGAGCACCGTCTTCCGAGGGTTTTTTCTTTTTTAGCTTTTCATTTTTAGACAAGGAAGCACACATGCAAACACAACGCCTACGTATCGCCATCCAAAAAAAGGGGCGCCTCGCCAAAGAATGCCAAGAGCTGCTTAAACGCTGCGGGGTAAAAATCAATTACACCGGTGAACGTTTAGTGGTCCACGCCGAAAACATGCCTCTCGATCTGCTGCTGGTCCGTGACGATGATATCCCGGGCCTTATCATGGACGGCGTGGTTGATTTAGGGGTGATTGGCGAAAACGAGTTAGAGGAGGTACGCCTTGAGCGCATCAAACTGGGAGAGCCCAGCCAGTATCAACTGCTGCGCCGACTCGACTTTGGCGGCTGTCGTCTCTCCATAGCCATCGATAAAGACCAAAGCTATAACGGTCCACAAGATCTGGCCAACCAACGGATTGCCACCACCTACCCCAACATCCTTAAAGCCTATATGGATAAACAAGGTGTGAACTTTAGCACCTGTATGCTCAATGGCTCCGTCGAAGTCGCGCCGCGTGCAGGGCTCGCTGATGCGATTTGTGATTTGGTATCAACGGGCGCCACCTTAGAAGCGAACGGCTTGAAAGAAGCGGAAGTCATTTTCCGCTCCAAAGCGGTATTAATCCAGCGTGAAGGCAGCTTCAGTGAAGAGAAAACCGCATTGATTGAACGCTTGCTCACTCGCATGCAAGGGGTCATCCAAGCCAAAGAGTCCAAATACATCATGCTCCACGCGCCAAACGACACCCTAGAGCAAGTGGTCGAATTACTCCCCGGCGCGGAAGATCCCACCATCTTGCCGTTAGCTCACGAGAAAAACCGTGTGGCGGTGCACCTTGTGAGCACCGAGAATCTGTTCTGGGAAACCATGGAAAAATTAAAGCAGTTGGGCGCAAGCTCAATTTTGGTCCTGCCGATTGAAAAGATGATGGAGTAAATCACGATGCGTACTGTGGTCTGGAAATCACTCGGAGAGTCACAAAAAGAAGGCTTAATGCGCCGCCCTGCAATCACAACCGGCGCCCAAACCCAAGCGAGCGTCGCGGAGATCATCGCTGATGTGCGTGAGCGGGGAGATGAAAGCTTAAAAGCATTGACCCAAAAGTTTGATGGTGTCGAACTTGATAGCATCAAACTCGACAAAGCGACTTTGGCCGACGCTGAAGCGCGCTTGGATGAAGATATCAAGCTATCCCTGCGCCAAGCCTACGATAACATCAGTACCTTTCACCGTGCGCAAAAAGCGCAGCCATTGAAAGTAGAAACCATGCCGGGGGTGGTGTGCGAATCCATCACCCGCCCGATTAACCGCGTGGGGCTGTATATTCCTGGCGGTAGCGCGCCCTTGCCCTCGACCGTATTGATGCTGGGCGTACCCGCGCAAATTGCAGGCTGCCGTAAAGTGGTGCTGTGTACCCCACCGCCGGTGGCCGATGAAATCTTATACTGTGCCAAACTGTGTGAGATTGATGAGATTTATACCTTGGGCGGCGCACAGGCGGTGGCGGCGATGGCCTTTGGTACCCAAAGTGTGACCAAGGTGGATAAGATCTTTGGCCCGGGTAATGCCTATGTCACCGAAGCCAAACGTCAAGTGAGCCTTGCCGCCAATGGCGCGGCAATGGATATGCCTGCCGGCCCCTCGGAAGTGTTAGTGATTGCCGATGCCGGCGCGGATCCAGACTTTGTTGCCGCCGATTTACTCAGCCAAGCGGAGCACGGCCCCGATTCGCAAGTGGTGCTGGTGACCCCTGCGCCCGAGATGGCAGAGAAAGTAGCGGATGCGGTGCAGCAACAATTAACGACGTTAAGCCGTGCAGAGATTGCCAAGCAAGCGCTGGGCAGCAGTGTGATTATCATTGCCGACACCCTCACCCAATGCGTGTCGATTTCTAACCGTTATGGGCCGGAGCACTTGATTGTGCAAACTCAACAGCCAAGGGATTTGTTGCCCCTGTTGGATAATGCTGGCTCGATTTTCTTGGGCGCATACTCGCCCGAGTCTGTGGGCGATTACGCCTCTGGCACCAATCACGTGCTCCCCACCTATGGTTATACGCGCACCTACAGCAGCCTTGGGCTGGCCGACTTTACCAAGCGAATGACGGTACAAGAGCTTAGCGACACCGGTTTGCAAACATTGGGCCCGACAGTGATGCGTATTGCCGAAGCAGAAGGCTTGGATGCACACCGCCAAGCGGTCGAAATTCGTCTCACTAAACTACAACAAACTCAAGCCTCAGAGGACTCGTTAGCATGAGCATCGAAAAACTCGCCCGTGAGCAAGTACAAGCGCTTACTCCCTATCAGTCAGCCCGCCGTATCGGCGGTAGCGGGGATGTCTGGCTCAATGCCAACGAGTCACCCTTTGACAATGCTTACACCGTAAGCGGCCAAGGGCTCAATCGCTACTCCAGCTGCCAGCCGGCATCATTGATTAATGCCTATGCAGACTATGCCGGCGTAGCAACGAACCAAGTCATCACCACTCGTGGCGCCGATGAAGGGATTGATTTGTTACTGCGTGCCTTTTGCGAGCCAAACCAAGATAGCGTGCTGATTTGCCCGCCTACCTATGGCATGTATGCGGTCAGTGCGGAAAACCAAGGGATCGCCACCACCCAAGTGCCGCTCACCACCGACTGGCAGCTGGACATGGCAGGGATTGATACCGCCTTGGAGGCAGATGTCAGCATCAAGCTTATCTTCGTGTGTAGCCCCAATAATCCGACCGGCAATCTCATTAACCGCGACGACATAGAAGCGCTACTCACCCGCACTCAAGATCGCGCGATTGTGGTGTTGGATGAAGCCTATATTGAATTTAGCCCAGAAGCGACCTGCACCGACTTGCTCGCACGCTTTGAGAATCTGGCTATTCTGCGCACCCTATCTAAAGCGTTCGCTCTGGCTGGACTGCGTTGCGGCTTTACCCTCGCTAATCCCGCTATCATTAACTTGATGCTCAAGGTGATCCCACCTTATCCCGTGCCAGTCCCCGTGGCAGACATTGCCGAGCAAGCGCTCTCAGAAGCCGGTTTGGCGCGGATGAAATATCAGGTTTTGGATTTGACCGCCAACCGTGCCTATTTGCAAGCCGGCCTCAGTATGCTGCCAGGCGTTGAGGTACACCCGGGCTTTGGTAATTATCTACTCATCACGCTGGATGACGCCGACGCGGTGTTCGCACGTTTAGGACGTGCAGGCATGATTGTGCGCCAGACCGCCGTTGCCAACAGCTTGCGCATCAGCATTGGTAACCGTGACGAATGTGAAAAAGTGTTGGCCTTTATCCGCCAGCAACTCAGTGAATAAGGACAACCACTGTGAAAGACAAGATTTTATTTATTGACCGTGATGGCACCTTAATTGTGGAGCCGCCTGAAGACTATCAAGTGGATCGTCTGGATAAATTGGCCCTTGAACCGGGCGTGATCCCCGCGTTGCTGAGCCTGCAAGCGGCGGGTTACACCTTGGTGATGGTGAGCAATCAAGATGGTCTAGGGACCGAGAGCTTCCCGCAAGCGGACTTTGATGCGCCACACAACATGATGATGGCGCTGTTTCGCTCGCAAGGGATCCATTTTGAAGACGTACTGATTTGCCCGCACTTTGACAGCGATGACTGTAGCTGCCGCAAGCCCAAATTAGGCTTGGTGAAAGACTATCTACAGCAAGGACGGATTGATTTCGCCCAATCGGCTGTGATTGGCGATCGCGACACCGATATCACCTTAGCGAACAATATGGCGCTACAAGGCATCAAATATCAACGTGACGTGATGGGCTGGCCACAGATTGTCGAGCGCCTCACCCAGCAGCCGCGACTGGCCAGCGTTACTCGCACCACCAAAGAAACCGATATTCAGGTGGATGTTAACCTGGATAAGAGTGGCGGCAGTCGCATTGAAACGGGACTGGGCTTTTTTGACCACATGTTGGATCAAATCGCCACCCACGGCGGCTTTCAGCTCAACGTTCGCGTCAAAGGCGATTTGCACATCGACGACCACCACACCATTGAAGATACCGCCCTCGCGTTGGGCGAGGCTCTCAAACGAGCGCTAGGAGATAAACGCGGTATTGGCCGCTTTGGCTTTAGCCTGCCGATGGATGAATGCTTGGCGCAATGTGCATTGGATTTGTCCGGACGCCCCTATTTGAAATTTGAAGCCAACTTCCCACAGCCACAAGTGGGCGATATGTCGACCGAGATGGTGGGACACTTTTTCCGCTCATTGACCGACACCTTGGCCTGTACCCTACACCTGACGGTGTCGGGCGAAAACACCCACCACTTGGTGGAAAGTTTGTT
This sequence comes from Salinivibrio proteolyticus, assembly GCF_001996165.1. Lineage (GTDB taxonomy): Bacteria > Pseudomonadota > Gammaproteobacteria > Enterobacterales > Vibrionaceae > Salinivibrio > Salinivibrio proteolyticus. The sequence goes on from NZ_MUFP01000001.1 coordinate 48,764, forward strand.
CAAAGCCTTTGGCCGCACCTTGCGTCAAGCCATTAAGGTCGAGGGCGACGCCCTGCCAAGCAGTAAAGGAGTGCTGTAATGCGCAAACAGACTGTCATTATCGATACCGGCTGCGCCAATGTGTCCTCGGTACGCTTTGCTGTTGAGCGTTTGGGGTATCAAGCCACATTAAGCCGCGATCCGGACGTAGTGCTAGGGGCGGATAAGCTCTTTTTGCCCGGTGTCGGCACGGCCAGCGAAGCGATGAAAAACTTGACCGAGCGCGGCTTGGTGGATTTAGTTAAGCAAGTGGAGCAACCGCTGCTGGGGATTTGTCTTGGCATGCAAATGCTAGGCACTTACTCGGATGAAGGCGACAGCCCGGTCGAGTGCCTCGGCCACATCCCCGCGCCCACCAAACTGATGGATACCGCTGGGCAGCCTCTGCCTCATATGGGTTGGAACCGGGTTGCTACCGTTAATGACCATCCTCTGTTCGATGGCATTGTCGCGGGTAGCCACTTTTACTTTGTCCACAGTTACGCGATGCCGGTCGGCGATTACACCTTGGCACAATGTCATTATGGCCATGCTTTCAGTGCGGCTATCAATCAAGGCAACTACTACGGGGTTCAGTTTCACCCTGAGCGCTCGGGCAAAGTGGGCGCGCGTTTGATTCAGAATTTTTTGGAGATGTAAGCAAGGATGATTATACCAGCACTCGACTTGATAGACGGCCAAGTGGTGCGCCTTTATCAAGGAGATTATCAGCAAAAAACCGACTACGGTTTTGACCCGCGTGAGCAGTTTGCGCGTTACCATCAAGCAGGCGCGGACTGGTTGCACCTCGTGGATTTAACTGGTGCCAAAGATCCGACCGCGCGTCAGGTCGACTTAATCACCGAGATTTTGCAATCCACGCCTGCCAACATCCAAATTGGCGGTGGCGTGCGCACCGAAATGGACGTGATTGAGCTGCTAAACACCGGTGCGCAGCGCGTAGTGATCGGCTCCACCGCGGTCAAATCGCCCGATTTGGTCAAAGGCTGGATGCAAACCTACGGCCCTGACCGCATTGTATTGGCACTCGACATTCATATCGACAGCGACGGAACGCGACGCGTGGCGGTGTCCGGCTGGCAACAAGACTCCGGTGTCACCATTGAAGCGCTACTCGACGATTATTTGTCCGTCGGGCTAAAGCATGTGTTGTGCACCGATATCTCCCGCGATGGCACCTTACAAGGCAGCAATGTGGCGCTCTACCGCGACTTGTGTCAGCGCTATCCGAGCATTGCGTTTCAATCATCAGGCGGCATTGGCCGTCTCGAGGATATTCGCGCCTTACGCAACACTGGCGTCGCAGGTGTGATCGTCGGCCGCGCCCTGCTGGAAGGCAACTTTAGCGCAGAGGAGGCGATCGCATGCTGGCAAAACGGATAATTCCTTGTTTGGACGTACGCGACGGACAAGTGGTCAAAGGCGTGCAATTTCGCAATCACGAAATCATCGGCGATATCGTCCCGCTCGCCAAACGCTACGCCGAAGAAGGCGCTGACGAGCTGGTGTTTTATGACATCACCGCCTCCAGTGACAGCCGGGTGGTCGATAAAAGTTGGGTCAGTCGCGTCGCGGAAGTAATTGATATCCCCTTTTGCGTCGCCGGTGGGATTAAATCCGAAGCCGATGCCCAGCAAATCTTGGAATTCGGCGCGGATAAGATATCCATTAATTCACCCGCCTTGGCCGACCCGAGCTTGATCACGCGACTGGCCAATAAGTTTGGCGTGCAGTGCGTGGTGGTCGGAATTGATTCCTTCTTCGATGAAGCGACCGGGCAATATCAAGTCTATCAATTTACCGGCGATGAAAGCCGCACTCAGGCTACGCCTTGGCAAACCGCTGCCTGGGTTGAGGAGGTCCAACAGCGAGGCGCAGGCGAAATCGTACTCAATATGATGAACCGCGATGGCGTGCGCCAAGGCTATGACTTAACCCAACTCAAAATGGTAAGAGAGCGCTGTCAGGTACCCCTGATTGCCTCCGGCGGTGCCGGTGAAATTTCGCATTTCGCCGACGCCTTTTTACAAGCGAATGTCGATGGCGCACTGGCCGCCTCGGTGTTTCACAAGCAAATCATCGCGATAAGCGAATTAAAACAAACATTAAAACAACAAGGGATCGAGGTAAGAGTATGACGGCAGCATGGGTAGAACGTATCGATTGGGAGAAAAACGCCGGCTTGGTGCCTGCGATTATCCAACACAGCGATAGCGGCCAAGTATTGATGCTGGGCTACATGAATGCCGATGCACTGAACGCGACGCTCGAAACCGGTCGCGTCACCTTTTGGTCGCGCAGTAAATCGCGTCTTTGGGTAAAAGGCGAAAGCTCCGGCCATGTATTAAGCCTAGAGCACATTGCACTCGATTGCGATCAAGACACCTTGTTGGTCACGGCGACGCCACACGGGCCCACCTGTCACCTCGGCACGACCACCTGCTTTGACAGTGATAATAAACCACCACACACGGGGCCCGGCTTTTTGTCGAGCCTAGAGCAAGTGCTTGCCAGCCGCAAAGACGCCGCGCCTGATGACTCTTACACCGCAAGCTTATTTGCCAAAGGCACCAAGCGTATCGCGCAAAAAGTGGGGGAAGAAGGCGTCGAAGTCGCCCTCGCTGCCACGGCAGGCGATAAAGCCGAGCTATTAAACGAAAGCGCCGATTTGCTCTATCACCTGTTGGTATTGCTGCAAGACCAAGAGCTTAGCCTACATCAAGTGACCGAAGTCCTCGCCTCTCGCCATCAAGGCTAACGGCCACGCGCGTTAACCTAAACATGGTCGCTCCAAAGCGCCGCCCACATGCGGCGCTTTGGAGCCATTGAATTTTGCCAATCCCGCACCAGAACACCGTAGCAGATCGCCAAATCCTGCTCAGATCAGTTAAACTGCCTGTATTCCCGACAGTTAGTGACAAGGCGTCCTATGTTTAACGGCAAATCCATTCTGATCACCGGCGGTACTGGTTCTTTTGGTAAAAAGTACGTCCGCACCCTGCTTGAACGCTATCAACCACGTCGCCTCGTGGTGCTCTCTCGCGATGAGCTCAAGCAATATGAAATGCAGCAAACCTTTAACGCCCCTTGCATGCGCTATTTTATCGGCGATGTGCGTGATGGCGATCGTTTAATGCAAGCGATGCAAGGCATTGACTATGTGATTCATGCTGCTGCACTTAAGCAGGTACCTGCCGCCGAATACAACCCGATGGAATGTATCAAGACCAACATTCACGGCGCAGAGAATGTGATTCGCGCTGCGATTGCCAACGGGGTGGAAAAGGTGATTGCGCTCTCGACCGATAAAGCCGCCAGCCCCAATAATCTCTATGGCGCCACCAAACTGTGTTCAGATAAATTGTTTGTCGCCGCTAACAATATGACCGGGGGCCAAAAGACACGTTTTTCGGTGGTGCGCTATGGCAATGTAGTCGGCTCGCGCGGCTCTGTGGTGCCTTTGTTTAAGAAAAAGGCAGCGGAAGGTGCGGATCATTTGCCCATTACCCATCCTGAAATGACCCGCTTTTGGATTACCTTGCAGCAAGGGGTGGATTTTGTGCTGAAAAACTTTTCGCGCATGTATGGCGGGGAAATATTTGTTCCTAAGATCCCATCGGTTCGCCTGACGGATCTCGCCAGCGCCTATGCCCCGAACACGCCGGTCAAGGTAATAGGCATTCGTCCCGGCGAGAAAATGCATGAAGTGATGTGTCCGGCTGACGATGCGCATCTGACGCTCGAATTTGCCGATCATTACGTGATTTGCCCCACCATTAAGTTCTACGATGCCGATGATGACTATCGAGAAAATGCGTTGGGGGAAAAAGGACAGCCCGTGCCAGAGGGCTTTGAGTATCAATCAGGCACTAACCCAGATGTGTTAACCGTCGAGGCCATTTTGCAACTCGACACCGAGCAGTAAAGGAGTATGGCGTTGATCCCATACGGAAAGCAGCATCTTAGTGAGCAAGACTATGCCGCTGTGCTTGAGGTGCTAAAAAGTGATTATCTGACCCAAGGCCCGCAAGTTCCGGCTTTTGAAGCCGCCGTCGCCGAACTCACCGGGGCTGCGCATGCGGTCGCTGTTAATAGCGCCACATCTGCCCTGCATCTCGCTTGTCTGGCGTTAGGGTTAGGCCCAGGCGATCGTTTATGGACCTCGCCCATTACCTTTGTCGCGTCAGCCAATTGTGGTCGATACTGTGGTGCCGAAGTGGATTTTGTCGATATCGACCCAGACACTCGTAACCTATGCCCCCAGCAGCTCGCGAAAAAACTGGCGCAAGCGGCCGCTACTCACACCTTACCCAAAGTGCTGGTGGTGGTGCATATGGCCGGTGCCAGTGCGCCAATGGCCGAGATTGCCGCGCTCGCTAAGCGTTATCAGGTGGCCATTATTGAGGATGCGTCACATGCGATGGGCGCACACTATCAAGGCGCGGCAGTGGGTGGATGCCAGTACAGCGATATTAGCGTGTTTAGTTTTCATCCGGTCAAAGTGGTTACCGCGGGAGAAGCCGGGGTTGCCACCACCCAACATGCCACATTGGCGAAAGCGCTGCGTCAGTTGCGTAGCCACGGGATCACCCGTGATGCAGAAGACAGCCACGCTGCCCTGCCACCTTGGGGTTATGAACAGCATGCATTGGGGATGAACTATCGCCTCTCGGATATTCATGCCGCGCTTGGCCGTTCACAACTAACCCAGCTTCGTTCCTTTATCACCAGWCGGTTTGCACTCGCTGAACGCTACCACCAAGCGCTGGCGGATTTGCCCGTTAAGCGACCCATTTTAGATCCTGAGTCGGCATGGCATTTGTATTTGATTGAGCTTGATCACGCCGACACACGCCGCACCGTTTTTGAGGCTATGCGTGTGCAAGGCATTGGCGTGAACGTGCACTATATTCCTGTGCATACGCAACCTTACTATCAGGCACAGGGCTTCCAGCCCGGAGACTTCCCGCTTGCCGAGCAGTATTACGCGGGGGCACTCACTTTACCGCTTTACCCCGATTTAACCGAGCAACAGCAAGATACGGTGATTGCTGCGCTACAAAAAGCCATTGAGGATGCGTGACCGATGAATGTATGTATTATTCCCGCCCGCGGTGGAAGCAAACGCATTCCGGGCAAGAACCTCAAACGGTTTAACGGGGCGCCCATTATCACTTATGCCATTGCGACAGCACGTCAAAGTGGGCTATTCGATCGCGTCTTGGTTTCCACCGATTGCGAGGACATTGCCAGTGTGGCGCGCGATGCAGGGGCTGAGGTGCCTTTTGTGCGTCCCGCCGAGATTGCCGGCGATCACGCTACGACCTTGGATGTGCTTGAGCATGCTATCCAGTGGCTCAACCCGTCGCCACAGCAAACGCCTTTGCACGCGGTATGCTGCCTGTATGCTACCACCCCCTTTGTCACCGCGGATGACTTGCGCCAAGGCTTAGCGTTACTGGACGGCGACACCGTCAAATACAGTTTTGCCGCCACCCGCTACGCCTTTCCGATTCAGCGCAGTATTCATGTCGATGCCGATGGCAGTGTCAGTATGTTATGGCCAGAGCATTTCACTACACGCTCCCAAGACTTACAACCGGCGTACCACGATGCGGGAATGTTTTACTGGGGCACGCCAAGTGCGTTTTTAGCGCGCGAGCCGGTTTTTGCGCCCCACTCGAAAGCTGTGTTGATCCCTCATTACCGCGTGCAAGACATTGATGAGCCGGATGACTGGCTACGCGCTGAGCTAATGTATCAACTGTTGGAGAAACAGGCCTTGCTATGAGCCATATTGCCATTCGAGTCGATGCCTCCCAAGCGATAGGCACCGGGCACGTCAGCCGCATGCACGTGTTGGCTAACATGCTACAAACGTCGGGCCATCAAGTAACCTTGGTGTGTCGCGACTTGCCCGGCAATTTGATAGCGGTCAGCCATGAACAAGGCTTAACGGTGGCGGTGTTGCCTGCCCCCAAAAACTCGCTCAGCAACACCGATTGGCTTGGTGTGAGCCAGCAGCAAGATGCCGAAGAGACAACCGCGTACGTGGCTAACCAGCTGGTGGATTTGATGGTGGTGGATCATTACGCCCTCGATGCCCGCTGGGAACAATCGATTCACACCCAATTGGGCTGTCCGGTGATGGTGGTTGATGATTTAGCCAATCGGCCCCACGATTGCGCGTTTTTGCTCGATCAAAACCCTTGGCCTGACCTGACTACGCGCTACGCGTCACAGCTTTTAAATCCACAGACCCGATGCTTATTGGGACCAGACTATGCACTATTGCGTCCAGCATTTGCCGCCTTACATCAGTATCCGCCGCCGCGGGAAGATAAAGTGATCGCCTTTTTCTCCGGCACGGATCCGACCGGTGAAAGCGTCAAGCTCGTGGACGCGGTGAAACACCTAGAACAAGAGCAGAAGATCGAGAGGCTGCCTTTCTCACTGTTACTTGTCACCGGCCGGCGAAACCCAGACCGCGACGCATTGTGTAAAGCGCCTGTCTCCGATGGGGTTCGTGTGGTGGAAGCACTGTCGGACTTTGATGCCCACATGGCACGGGCACGCTACGCATTTGGAGCCGCCGGCGTTACTGCCATTGAGCGCAGCTGCTTGGGAGTGCCTAGTACCTTGGTATGTGTGGCGGAAAACCAACACGCCATGGCCGAGTATCTCGCCGGACAGCCGGGCTATCAATACTTAGGACGCGGTGAGCACACCCGCTGGCAAGATTACGCGTCTGCACTGCAGCATCTTGCGGCAAACTGGCATCAGCTTCCTACCCTACCAGCGATCACTGATGGAAAAGGCGCAGAGCGTGTCGTCGCGGCCTTGGAGCATGACTTATGCAACTGATTTTTAGAGCGGTGACTCACGCGGACAGTGACACTTTATGGCATTGGCGCAATCGTCCCGCTGTCCGCCAGTTTATGTACACCCAACATGAAATAAGCCATGATGAGCACCAAGCATGGTTCAGCCATATGCTCGCCAACACACACCGTTATTTCTATATCGTTTACAAACGCGTAGACGGCCAACCGGACAAGCCACTTGGCGTGGTCAACCTTGACCTCGATAGCGAGAATAGGACAAGTGCGACCTGGGCTTTTTATGCGGCTCCGAATGCACCGCGTGGCAGCGGCGCACTCATGGAGTTTGGCGCATTAAGTTTAGCATTTGAGACCTTGGGTGTGACCCAATTGAACTGTGAAGTGCTCAGTCATAATCAGGGGGTGGTTCGGCTACATCAACGCTTTGGCTTTCATGAAACGCCGCAAAGTCGGCAACGCACCTTTTCCCTGCCTGAGGGAAAAACAGTCGAGATTGTGTGCCTGTCTTTGTCCGCTGATGAGTGGCAGCAAGGCGCCAGTGCCCTTCAAACCAAACTGAATATCGACGCGGTTTATGAACAACGACATTAAGATTGCAGGCCGTTTGATCGGTCCCCAGCATCCTCCTTATATCATTGCCGAAATGTCGGCGAACCATAATGGTAGCCTTGAGCTTGCCAAACAAACCATTTCCATGGCAAAAGCTTGCGGTGCCGATGCCGTCAAAATGCAAAGCTATACCGCCGATACCATTACCCTTGATTGCGACCACGATGAGTTTCAGATCAAAGGCGGACTGTGGGATGGTTATAGTCTCCACCAGCTATATCGCTGGGCACAAACCCCGTTTGAATGGCACAAGCCGTTATTTGATCACGCCAGAAAAGAAGGCATCACCTTATTCTCCTCGCCTTTTGATTGCTCAGCGATTGATTTGCTCGAAGATCTTAACGCTCCTGCCTATAAAATTGCCTCGTTCGAGGCGATTGATTTGCCCTTGATTCGCTATGCCGCGCAAACTGGTAAACCGATGATCATCTCAACCGGCATGGCTGACGAGACAGAGATCGCCGAGGCGGTGGCGACCGCCCGTGATAACGGCTGTCGTGAGCTGGTGTTGCTTCATTGTATCAGCGCCTACCCTGCGCCGATTGAACAAAGCCATCTGCGAACCATTCCAACCTTAGCCACCCGCTATCAAACCTTGGCGGGCTTATCCGATCATTCGCTGACCAACACCGCCGCGATCGCAGCCGTCGCACTCGGCGCGTGCGTGATTGAAAAACATGTGATGCTCTCTGAAGATTCGGGAGGTCCGGATGCTGCTTTCTCGCTTACGCCACCTGCACTCAGTGCGCTTTGTGAGCAAACCCACGCGGCGTGGCGAGCATTAGGACAAAGCGCCCTAACCACACGAGAGGCCGAGTCGAGCAACCGTCAATTTAGGCGTTCTTTGTATGTCTGTGAGGATATCGCACCCGGTGAGCCACTGACGCCCAATAATGTGCGCAGTATTCGTCCGGGCTTTGGGTTGGCACCGAAACACTATGATACCGTGCTCGGAAAGCGCGCAACACGCGCGTTAACCAAAGGCACTCCGTTGTCGTGGGAAGATATAGACTGATAGCCTGAGTGGGTTATTCCCGAGACCACAAACAAAAAACCCGGCGACCATGCCGGGTTTTATCATCGTGCGATAATGCGATTACATTTGCGCAATCATGTCGTCTGCAAACTCAGAGCACTTACGCAGGCTTGCACCTTCCATCAGGCGCTCAAAGTCATAGGTCACTGTTTTGTTCGCAATCGCTTTTTCCATTGCTTTGATCACCAGATCAGCGGCTTCAAACCAGCCCATATGGCGCAGCATCATTTCTGCAGAAAGAATGAGTGAACCTGGGTTCACCTTGTCTTGACCGGCGTATTTCGGCGCCGTGCCGTGGGTAGCTTCAAACAGCGCCACACCGTCACCAATGTTGGCACCAGGGGCAATACCAATGCCACCAACTTGCGCCGCCAGTGCATCGGAGATGTAGTCGCCATTCAGGTTCATGGTGGCAATCACATCATACTCCGCCGGACGTAGCAGGATTTGCTGCAAAAACGCATCCGCGATGGAGTCTTTGATGGTGACTTGTTTGCCGGTTTTTGGATTCTTCATCGTCATCCAAGGACCGCCGTCTAGCAACTCAGCACCAAATTCTTCTTTGGCCACTTCATACGCCCAATCTTTAAACGCCCCTTCGGTAAACTTCATGATGTTACCTTTGTGGACGATAGTCAGTGAGTCACGATCGTTATCGATGGTGTACTCAAGCGCCGCACGGACCAGACGCTTGGTGCCTTCTTCTGAGATTGGCTTGATACCCACGCCACACTGCTCTGGGAAACGGATTTTGTTGGCACCCATTTCTTCACGCAGGAATTTAATCACTTTATCCGCTTCCGCGGTGCCTGCTTTAAACTCGACACCGGCGTAGATGTCTTCTGAGTTTTCACGGAAGATCACCATATCCGTGTCTTCTGGCTTTTTCAGTGGGCTAGGAACGCCAGTGAAGTAGCGAACAGGACGCGCGCAGATATAAAGATCGAGTTCTTGACGAAGGGCTACGTTCAGAGAACGAATACCACCACCCACAGGGGTCGTCAGTGGGCCTTTGATGGCAACTTTGTATTCACGAATAAAATCAAGTGTTTCAGCAGGCAGCCATTGATCATCACCGTATACCTTGGTGGACTTCTCACCGGTGTAGATTTCCATCCATGAAATCTTGCGCTCACCGTCGTAGGCCTTAGCAACTGCTGCATCAACAACTTTAATCATTGCAGGGCTAACATCCATCCCGATGCCGTCCCCTTCAATGTAAGGGATGATTGGGTGGTTAGGGACTACCAGTTTTGTGCCGTCGAGCGTGATCTTCTGACCTTCCGCCGGTACAACTACTTTACTTTCCATTTTAATCTCCTAGCGTCCATTTGTTATCTTTGTGTAAGATGCGCACTGAGGATACTTGAATTCAGGCAACACGCCAAACAGATTATTACGTGTATAATACGGAAGTCTCATTTGCCGTTTAATCTATTTGACAGTCCTTATGACAAAGAAACCCCGCGCCAAGCCAGCATCGAACACTGTTTTAAACACAACAAAAAAAACGCCAACAGCACCGCCTAATCAAGCTTCATCCCCACGCACCACACGCGTTATTCTCGTTAACAAACCGTATAATATGTTAACGCAATTCAGTGGCGAACCCGCCGATAGCACACTGGCCGACATCGTATCAGTCAAAGATGTCTATCCAGCCGGTCGGCTTGATAAGGACAGCGAGGGGTTGCTGGTCCTTACCAATAACGGCGCCTTACAAGCAAGACTGACCCAGCCGTCCTCCAAATCTGACAAAACCTATTGGGTGCAAGTTGAAGGCGAACCCAGCGAAGCGGCAATCCAAGCACTTTGCGACGGTGTCGAATTAAAAGATGGCCTCACGCTGCCTGCCGATGTCACCAAAATGGCACCGCCCGCCGTTTGGGAGCGCCATCCACCGGTTCGTTATCGCGCTAACATTCCCACCACTTGGTTAAAAGTGGTTTTGCGTGAGGGGCGAAATCGGCAAGTACGCCGCATGACTGCGCATATCGGCCACCCGACGCTGCGCTTGATTCGCGCTCAGCTAGGCCCATGGCAACTGGAAGATTTACAACCGGGCCAGTGGCGTGAAGTGACTCCCCCAAAAGGCTTCGAGCAGTTCATACCTAAACCCAAAGGCGCAAAAGGGAAAGCACCACGCCGTCACGCGCGCTCGCCAAAGCGTGCACCGTCGAAGAAACAAGATAAGCGCTAGGAATACCTGAACATACCATCGTCCGATTTTCGCACACAGACCCTCCGCGCCAAGGATGGCGCGGCGGAGCCCCCAGGGATGGGTATACGGCGTGTCTGCGTGCGGGAGTCGGTCGATAAACCTAAGGGGTTCACAAGTCTTTGCGCGGCATCCAATCCCAAGTATTAACCCTCATTGCTATTAATAGTATTAACATATGCCGGATCGGTCACAGGCCACGCGACCATCTACCCACCCACTCACTTTGGGAAACGGCTAACGTGTGAGCCTTATCACATCTGTATCCGACGAATGGATTCTGTTAAACTCAGCGTCCGTTTATTGATAGCAGCATTTGTGATCACCATGTCAGATAACAGCAGCAAAAAAGTGATTGTCGGAATGTCCGGCGGTGTTGATTCGTCCGTTTCTGCCTACTTGTTGAAACAACAGGGTTATCAGGTCGAAGGCCTGTTTATGAAAAACTGGGAAGAGGATGACAACGAAGAATACTGCTCTGCTGCAGAAGACTTGGCCGATGCACAAGCTGTCTGCGATAAGCTAGGCATTGAACTGCACACCATCAACTTCGCCGCTGAGTATTGGGATAATGTTTTCGAGCACTTCCTAACGGAGTACAAAGCAGGCCGCACGCCTAATCCTGACATTCTTTGTAACAAAGAAATCAAATTTAAGGCATTTCTCGAATTTGCCGACGAAGTGCTAGACGCTGACTACATTGCTATGGGTCACTATGTACGCCGTTCGTTCCCAGAAAATGGCGAAAAAGCACAAATGTTGCGCGGCCTTGATGGCAATAAAGATCAAAGCTATTTCTTGTATACACTGAGCCATGAACAGGTAGCGCGTAGTCTGTTCCCCGTGGGCGAACTGGAAAAACCACAAGTACGCCAAATTGCTGAAGAACAAGGCCTCGTGACCGCGAAAAAGAAAGACTCGACCGGTATTTGTTTTATTGGTGAGCGCAAGTTTACTGATTTTCTTGCTAAGTACTTGCCGGCACAACCGGGCCCGATTGAAACCACGGACGGCGACGTGATTGGTGAACACCAAGGCCTGATGTATCACACGCTCGGCCAACGAAAAGGGCTGGGGATTGGCGGCATGAAAGGCGGTAATGGTAGCGAAGAGCCTTGGTATGTGGTCGATAAAGATGTCGCACGCAATGTACTGATTGTCGGTCAGGGTCACGACCATCCTCGTTTGTATTCAGAAGGCTTAATTGCCGCCCAATTGCACTGGGTCGATCGCGAAGTTATCACTGAGCCACGTCGCTGTGCGGTGAAAACACGATACCGTCAGCACGATATATCATGTACTATCACGCCTATCGATAACGACACGATTAAAGTCACTTTCGATGAACCGCAAATTGCCGTTACGCCTGGCCAATCTGCCGTGTTTTATGATGGCGACGTGTGTCTTGGCGGTGGCATCATCGAGCAACGCATTTAAGGAGCCGTGATCAGTGGCAGAGACGATTTATGATCGCACCCTCGCCTTTGCGAGCATTTGTCAAGCAGCCAAGTTGGTGCAAGATGTATCCCGTCAGGGCTATTGCGACCAAGATGCGCTGCGCACCAGTTTAAGCAGCATTATTGTGACCAATCCTTCCTCGACCCTCGACGTCTTTCGTGGCGAGGCGGGGGAAATCACAGGTGATGGCGAACGCGGCCTACGCATTGGCTTGGAAACACTGATCCATCAGCTCGATAACGGCCGTAATGGGACTGAGCTGACGCGCTATCTCATCAACCTATTGGCTTTAGAGCGTAAGCTTGCCAGTCGCCGTGATGCGATGGCCCAGCTCGGTGATCGTATTGAAACCATCGAGCGCCAAGTCAGCCATTTCGATTTGCTCGATGAGCAGATGATCAGTAACCTTGCCAGCATTTACCTCGACGTGATCAGCCCGCTGGGCCCACGGATTCAAGTTTCTGGTGACCCTCAGCATTTACAACAAACCGGTGTTCAACATCGCGTGCGAGCCATTTTGCTGTCAGGGATCCGCAGTGCTGTATTATGGCGTCAAGTTGGCGGCAAACGCAGACACCTCATCTTTGGCCGTAAAAACATGGTTGAACAGGCCAAAATCATTCTAGCCCGTACCTAATCAGATTGAACTCAGGAGACAAAAAATGGAACTGTCAGCGCTGACTGCTGTTTCCCCGGTCGATGGCCGATATGGCACGAAAACGATTGCGTTGCGATCGATTTTTAGTGAATTTGGATTATTGAAGTATCGTACCATCGTCGAGATCCGCTGGCTGCAAAAGCTTGCTGCGACTGACAGCATCACAGAAGTGCCTGCGTTTAGTGATGAGGCCAATGCATTATTGGATCGCATTGCCGCTGAATTTAGTGAGCAAGACGCTGCGCGCATCAAAGAGATTGAGCGCACCACCAACCATGACGTCAAAGCGGTTGAATACTTTTTAAAAGAAAAAGTAGCTGACAACCCTGAGCTGAACGCGGTTAACGAATTTATCCACTTCGCTTGTACCTCTGAAGACATCAACAACCTGTCTCACGCGCTGATGCTTAAAGAAGCGCGCGATACCGTTATCTTGCCTGAGATGAAGCGTCTTGAAGCGGCGGTGAAAGATCTTGCTCAGCAGTTCCGCGATGTGCCTATGCTCTCTCGCACCCACGGCCAGCCTGCATCTCCTTCAACCATGGGTAAAGAGATGGCGAACGTTGCCTACCGCATGGCGCGTCAAATCAAACAAGTCGCGAGCACTGAAATTCTCGGAAAGATCAACGGCGCAGTCGGTAACTATAATGCACACCTCTCTGCCTACCCAGAGATCGATTGGCACGCCTACAGCGAAGCCTTTGTCACCTCGCTCGGCATTGATTGGAACCCGTATACAACCCAAATTGAGCCGCATGATTACGTTGCCGAGCTCTTTGATGCCGTCTCGCGCTTTAATACCATTTTGATCGATTTTGACCGCGATATCTGGGGCTACATTGCGCTCGGCCACTTTAAGCAAAAAACCGTTGCTGGCGAAATTGGTTCATCGACCATGCCACATAAAGTGAACCCGATTGATTTTGAAAACTCGGAAGGCAACCTAGGGTTGGCGAACGCGATTTTCTCTCATCTGGGCCAAAAGCTACCGATTTCTCGTTGGCAGCGTGATCTGACTGACTCCACCGTGCTGCGCAACTTAGGCGTGGGTGTAGGCTACACCTTGATTGCTTATACCTCGACCCTTAAAGGAATCAGCAAGCTGGAAGTGAACCAAGCAGCGCTCGAAGCTGAACTGGACAAAAACTGGGAAGTACTGGCAGAGCCTGTTCAAACCGTAATGCGTCGTTATGGCATTGAGAAGCCGTACGAGAAGCTGAAAGAGCTCACGCGCGGGAAACGTGTCGACGGTGAAGGCATGCGCCAGTTTATCGACGGCCTTGATTTGCCAGAGCATGAAAAAGCGCGTCTTAAGCAAATGACGCCTGCCAATTATATTGGTGATGCGGTCAAGCTCACAGACAAACTTTAAGCAAAGCGCTCCCATACCTGGCGGCCTCCATTTGGGGGCCGTTTTTTATCCCCCTCGCACCACCCCGCTCAGCGCGTTATACTGCCGCAAATTTCTTAACCTGTGATGCTATGTATCAGTTTCAATTTTCCATTGCCGACTTTATGTCCACCTATTGGCACCAAGCGCCTACCGTTATCCGTCAAGGCTTTATAGATTTCGAGGATCCCATCGACCCAGAGGAAGTCGCAGGCTTGGCGATGGAAGCCGATATTGATTCTCGCATGGTGACACACGCGAATGGTCAATGGCAGGTTGCCCACGGACCGTTTGAGGATTTTAGTCACTTTCCTGATACTCACGCGCAACTGATTGTTCAGGCAGCCAACCACTGGCACCCGGGCGCCCGCGAGTTAGCCAGTGCCTTTTCGACACTGCCTCAGTGGTTATTCGACGATCTTATGGTGTGCTATTCCCAACCACATGGCGGCGTTGGTCCTCATATTGATCAATACGATGTCTTTATTGTGCAAGGTCAAGGGCGTCGTCGCTGGCGTGTGGGGCCCAAAGGGCAGTATCAAGAAGCTAATTTGGAAACAGGTTTGAAGCAAATTACCGGCTTCGATGCCATCATCGATGTGGTGCTAGAGCCGGGAGATATTCTTTATATCCCACCAGGCTTTCCGCATGAAGGGGATACGCTAGAGCCCTCGCTCAGTTACTCAATTGGCTATCGCTCACCAAAAGCCCGCGAGCTATTGAGTAGCTATGCCGACCAAGTGATCGTCGATGAAGCAGGCGACCATCATTTCCATTGGCCAGCCATGCAAGCGCAACCCGACGTGCCGGCGGCATTGGATCCACAACATCTCGCGCAAATGGATGAGATGATGATGGCGTTAATGCACGACGAAACCCGTAAAAAGCGCTGGATTGGCGAGTTTCTCTCTCAGGCTCGACACGAGCTCGACTTGCTCAGCCCCGATCCGCAGTGGCAGCCTGATAGCCTCAAAGCCGCCATGCAAGATGGGCTTTGCTTAGAAAAACTCAGTGGCTTGCGTGCATTTTATCACCCAGACCAGCCTGAAATGATTTTTATGCTCGGTGAAAGCTTTGATTTACCCGCGGAGTGTGCATCGCTTACTCCAGCGTTATGTAATCAGCGCTTTATTGATTGGGAAACCCTCGGCGATACCGCTGACAATAACCTGTTTTGGCCGATGCTCACGCTTTGGGTCAATCGCGGCTACTGGTACCCTCTCGAGGAAGCACCAGAATAACCGCGTCTCATCAAGGTTATACTTTAAATTGGGCCGTGAGCGCACGCTGGCGGCCTGCTAACCCTTCAAGCTGGCTAGCTATGCTGGCGGTAGATTCAGCATGCGACAAGAGTTCATCACTGCGCTGACGAATATGCGTCACGTTTTGGGTGACATCGCCTGAGACAGCACTTTGTTGCTCAGCCGCGGCACTTATTTCACTATTTAGATCCATCATCTCCTGCATCGCCGCACGTATTTGATCTAAGCTGGTTACGGTTTCTTGTACTTTTTCCGCGGTATGATCTGCCAGTTGATTACCACCGTGAATAGCAGAGACAACGGAGTCAGCCCCTGACTGGAGCGAGTCAATAACGGTACGAATCTGCGAGATAGACTGGTTGGTTCTCTGAGCCAATTCTCGGACTTCGTCTGCCACCACCGCGAATCCTCGTCCCTGCTCTCCCGCGCGTGCCGCTTCAATAGCCGCGTTTAACGCAAGCAAATTGGTTTGCTCTGACATGGTATCGATGACRGTTAAAATCTCGGTAATGTCTTGGCTGCTTTTATGTAAAGCTTGCGCATCATGCGTGGCGCCATTGAGCGTTTCGACCAAGCGCGCCATCGCTTCAGACGAGGTTGTGACAATCGCCTCCCCACGCGCCGTCGCTGTATTCACGGCACTAGCCGCGCTTAGCGCGGATTCAGTATGGCGGGCGACTTGCGTCGCCGTTTGCGTCATTTGCTCCGAGGCGGTTGCCACCGCATCCAAGCTTGCGACTTGTTCACGACTACCATCTCGAGTTTGCGCCGCCACGCGTGATACTTCTTTAGCGGTGTGTTCCGCTTCTTTAACGCTATCAATCACGTTTGCCATGATGGGCTGGAGCTTATCGAGAAAGCGATTAAACCGCCCCGCTAATACACCAATTTCATCGCGGTTTTTGAGGACAATGCGCTGAGTCAGATCGCCATCACCATCCGCAATCTCCGCTAACCGAGCGGCTAAAAGGCGCAATGGTTTAACGATTTGCCGTGCAGCAATACTCACAACGACTAAAGCCAGTAGAATGGCAATCACGCCCAAGGTCCGCTCAGTTGTGGCGGCTTGCGCGCGTTGCGCAGTTATCTGCGATGCTAGCTGTGTCGCACTCGCCAGCAATGCTTGTTCCGGCAGCGAAATGAGCACTCCCCATGTTGCACTGGGTAGCGCAATCGGCACATAGGTCATTAATTGGCCTTGCTGCCACTGCGTCTTCGCGTCACCTGCGCTTATCCACTCAGACAGCCGAGATGGCGAATAACGCAATTGCGAGATATCACTCCCCAATGCATTGGGCTCATCGGTTGCCACCAACTGGCCGCGCTGACTGATCACACTAATATGCCCACGGCCGTCAAAGAGTGCTTGGTCCGCTTGCTCAATCAAGGCTTGTAGGTCATTCAATTGGATCTCAATCCCAAGCACACCGAGCACATCACTATCACGCATCAGCGGTGAGGAAATCGTAACATGTAAGCCTTCGCTATCACTTTGGGGGGCGGACACACACGCTGTGCCTTGGCTAAGCGGGCATTGATACCAATAATTGCTGGGCTGCCCAGAGGCGGTGCGAGCGGTATCGCTAATTTGCGCTTCGCTCAGCACTGATGGCATCAACTGGTCGCCACGCTTTTGCCATAGACTGGCAAAGCGGCCTGAGGCATTGGCGCCGCGTTCACTGTCTAATTGGTAAAACTCATCTTCTTGGTCAAGTGCATTGGGCTTAAACACGACAAACGCTGCTTGCACAGTGTCGAAGTTCACGACCGAGCGACGGACGAGTTCATTAATCGAGCCGCGAAGCTCACCACTGTCCGTAAAATTTTGCTCCGCGTTATACTGTAAATACACCACACTTTGGGCCAGCATTTGTGCGCGGTACACCGCCTCATCAAGCGAACGTTGAACATGGGTGGCTTGCACTTGTGCTTGGCTTGTCGCCAAGTGCTGTGCAGATTGTTTTAGGCTCTGCGTACTCGCAGTGCTAACGGTTTGGTGGAGTTGCTGATTCACGTACGACGAAAAACTCAGCAGCGCTGCCGCCGTAATGGCGACACAGGCGCCAGCCACCAGCGTGACTTTCCATTGGATCGAAAGGGATTTCATGACAGCTCCTTGTCATTACAACGCACTCGCATAATGCCAGCGCTATTCTCATCCTTGAAACACTTGCAACTAAACCATAACAAAAAAGCGCAGGCGATAAACCTGCGCTTTCCCATATTTTTGCTTTTTTACAGTAAGAACCCTAAATGACTTACCTGTCTTTCGGGTCTAACGCATCGCGTAAACCATCACCAACATAGTTAAAGCAAAACAGTGTCATTACCATAAAGGCCGCAGGGAAAAGCAATTGCCAAATCGCGAGTTCCATCGTTTGAGAACCCTCTTGCAACAACGCCCCCCAGCTAGTCATCGGCTCTTGCACCCCTAGCCCCAAGAAACTCAGGAATGATTCAAACAAAATCATATTGGGCACAAGCAAGGTCGAGTAAACCGCAACAATACCGAGCACGTTTGGCACGATATGACGAGTAATGATGTGACGCGTGCTAACCCCTGAGACATGAGCCGCTTCGACGAACTCTTTACTGCGTAAGCTTAGGGTTTGACCACGCACAATACGCGCCATGTCTAGCCATGCAATACAGCCGATGGCAACGAAGATCAACACGATATTACGGCCAAAGAAGGTGACCAACACAATCACAAAGAACATGAATGGAATCGATTGGAGGATCTCGACCAAACGCATCATGACGGCATCCGTGCGGCCGCCAATAAAGCCTGATGTGGCACCATATAGCGTACCAATCAGCACCGCGACGAGTGCCCCCATGACACCGACCATAATCGAAATGCGTCCGCCCATCATGGTGCGGGTAAACAAATCACGTCCCAGCGCATCGGTACCAAACCAATGCCCCTCCATACCAAATGATGGCGCAGCATGAATAGCATACCAATCGGTCGCATCGTAGGCATAGGCACTTAGGTGCGGCCCAATAATCACACTAAGACCAATCAAAAACAGGATGACCAAACTTGCCATCGCCGCGCGGTTGCGTCGAAAACGCACCGCAGCATCTTGCCATAAGCTTCGACCCTTCACATCGACTTGTTCAGAGAAGCTCTCGAGGGCGTCAATATTTTCTTTTTTCGTCAGCATTATGTCACCCCTAGTAACGGATCTTAGGATCGATATACGCCAGCAGGATATCGACGATAGCGTTAAACAGAATGGTTAGCGTACCAATTAAGATGGTGCAGCCCAGTACCAGTGAATAGTCGCGGTTAAACGCTGCGTTCACGAATAACTTACCGATGCCAGGCAAACCAAAGATGGTTTCAATCACAACCGAACCAGTAATAATCCCCACAAATGCAGGTCCCATGTACGAAACAACTGGTAGCATCGCCGGCTTAAGTGCATGTTTAACAATAATTTTGGGGTAGCTCAGTCCTTTCGCACGAGCGGTACGAATGAAGTTACTGTTCAAAGTTTCAATCATGCTGCCTCGAGTGACACGCGCAAACGTTGCCACGTAAAGCAGCGACATCCCTATCATGGGTAGGATCATAAATTGCCAGCCACCACCTTGCCAGCCACCAGCAGGAAGCCAACCGAGATTAATCGAGAAGATATAAATCAACACTGGAGCGAGAACAAATGATGGCATTACCACCCCAAGCATGGCTGTCGACATAATGGCATAGTCAATCCAGGTGTTTTGCTTGAGTGCCGCAATGGTGCCAATCGTGACGCCAAACACTAACGTGAMCAAAAACGCCAAGGCGCCAATTTGGGCAGATACCGGAAATGCACCCGCGATCAGCTCGTTCACCGAGAAATCGATGTATTTAAATGAGGGACCGAAGTCACCCTGTAAAATGTTGCCAAGGTAGGTGGTGTATTGTTCGAACACCGGCTTATCCAAGCCATACTTAGCATTAATGTTGGCCATTACCTCTGGGGGTAACGGACGCTCACTTGAAAAAGGGTTGCCGGGCGCAAACCGCATTAAGAAAAAGGAAACAGTGATCAATACCAACAAAGTTGGAATGGCTTCCAAAATTCGCTTAGCGATAAATTTCAACATAGCTGTACCGTATCGTTTTGAGAATCACAGCGAGCGCTGTCTGAATAGACCTCACAGACAGCGACAGCCAGCCAAGGAAGTCGCCTATGGCGACTCCCTTAGTTAGCTGTGAGTCAGGGGTTTATTCCGCTTTAATGTAAAGATCTTTAGAGAAGATCTTCTCTTCAGCGTTATTCGCAGGGAACCCGCCCACTTTCGGGCTAAGGAGACGCGCTTTAACATACTGATAGATAGGCGCGATCGGCATATCTTTCGCCATTTGCGCTTCAGCGTCTAGGTACAGTTGCTCACGCTCAGCATCATCCGTGGTTTCCATCGCTTTTTGCATGATGGCATCGTAGGCTTTGCTGTCGTAATGCACACCGCCTGATGTATTGGTACTACGCATCAGTGTTAAGAAGGTAGAGGCTTCGTTATAGTCACCACACCAACCTGCGCGTGCCACATCAAAGTCACCTTCATCCTTGGTGCTCAGGTAGGTTTTCCACTCTTGGTTATTGAGTTCTACATTCACACCCAGCTTGTCTTTCCACATTTGACCAATCGCAACGGCCAGTTTTTTGTGGTTCTCACTGGTGTTGTAGAGTAATGAGAAATCAAGTGGATTGCTTTCGTCAAAACCCGCTTCCTTGAGAAGACGTTTTGCTTCTGCATCACGCTCTTCTTGGCTCATWTTCGCATAAGCCGGTAACTCTGGTGAGAAGCCTGCAGTAATTTCCGGCGTGAGGAAGTAAGCAGGCTTTTGGCCTTGGCCCAGTAGCGCGTCAGTCACGACATTACGGTCAATGGCGTAAGACAAGGCTTTACGTACACGAACGTCATCAAAGGGTTCGCGCTTGGTGTTGAACAGGTAATAGTAGCTACACAGGTTACCGACGATCGAAAGATCTTCAGGGTGCTCCTGTTTAAGACGACGGAAATGCTCGTTGGGGATTTCGTACGTCATATCAATCTCACCGGCCAAGAAGCGGTTCATTTCTGAAACTTGGTTTTCAATGGGTAAGAAAGTTACTTTATCTAACGTCGTGTTTTCATTATCCCAATACTGTTCGTTACGCTTGAGATCAATGCGCTCATTGATTACCCAGTTATCAACGACATAGGCGCCATTGCCCACAAAGTGCTCAGGCTTTGTCCACTGATCGCCATACTCTTCAACGACTTTTTGGTTCACTGGCTTCATGGTGGTATGACCCATCATTTTCACCAAGTAAGGCACCGCGGTATCTAAGGTGACTTGTAGCGTGTGATCGTCGAGCGCTTTCACACCCAAAGTCTCTTTATCTTTGGTGCCATCAACAATGTCTTTGGCGTTTAGCATATGGGTATAAGCGACATACCATGAGTATGGCGACGCGGTATTCGGATCGACAACACGTTTAAAGCTGTATTCAAAGTCGTGTGCGGTGACAGGATCGCCGTTTGACCACTTAGCATCCTTACGCAAGTAAAAGGTGAAAACTTTGTTGTCTTTGTTTTCCCAGCGCTCTGCGACCCCAGGGATCACATTGCCATCGGCGTCTTGGTTAACCAAGCCTTCCAGCAAATCACGAATGACGTGAGATTCAGGCACGCCTTGAGTTTTGTGCGGGTCGAGTGAAGCGACTTCTGCACCATTACCACGAACCAACTCTTGCACTTCAGCAAGTTTCGGCTCACCAGCAGGCGCTTCGGTTTTCGTTTCGGGGCTCGTTTGGGAGGTTTGTTTTTGCTCTGGTTCACTACATCCTGTAAGAGCCAGAGATAGGCCAGCGCCCATAAAGAGGGTTCGGGTGATCGTGTTTAGCTTCATCTTGTAACTCCATAACAATCGCTATATGCATCCGTGACAATCGACATAGGGGGTATAGAGCGTCCTTCGTGTAAACACGTATTGCTAACCTACCCTATGCGATTWATGGCAAAACATTACCAATCAGCGCTGTGTTTTGCCACAAAACTGAAGTATTTTGCCATAGAATGGCAAGAAAAACTCATATTTAACTAGATATAAACGACAAATGAGAACACTCAGCTGGTATGAGCTGTAATAAGTAGCACTTTATTCACAGAAAGAATTAAAAAACCGAATAAATTTCCATTTATACTGTTTCTGCGTATTGGCTAGTCATTTGCCGCTGCCATATCGAGCAGGAAACATACAAATCGCTGTATCGGTATTCATCCCCAGAAGATCACACTTTGTACACTGCAACCAAATGTTACTCATATGTAAACGCAACTACTTAACGCTATTTGTCAATAAAACTCAACTTAAACGCTAAAATGCTATGTCAGAGAGATATCACGGTCACAAAAAACAGTAAAATACCGACACAAACGATGTCGTCACAAATAATATATTTATCAACACCTTGGAGTGGAAGAATGACTCCCCACTCATTCTGGACACAAAAAAGCCAGCGGAGTTCGCTGGCCAATTCAAAGAAATCAAACCCTATTTTTTGGCTTCATCGGTTTCGAAAGCGGGATGCTCCTCCTGAGTTGAGTCTCTATCATGATCGTATAGAGAGCGCCCCTCTTCTCGGGCTTTTTCCATTTGTGGTACTGCGTCGTGGATCATTTCTTTGATTTTTTTGTTGCTATAGCGCTTGTGCTTCATTGTGTCCTCCTGAACAAATAGCCATTCGGCACAGACACTCAAACTAAGGCGATTAGAGCCCTAAAAGGCGTTTGAGTACAAACCGCTTGTGCAACATTTAAGCTACACCTTTGTCACAGAAAAATCAAAACACTATCAATGGATGCTCCACCGCGCGTTATCGACCACTTACCGGATTGTTTTAATAACATTAAATGATAATAAGTCTCTGTTTAGACGAAATACCAATATCGTTGCTTTTTTGAGCAAATAGGGTTGTTATTCGATTACATCTAGCCCATCATACACGTGATGGTGAGTTGTTCCCGGCACCATCACAGTTATCACTTCCGACAAAGAGCAACAACTGACAATGAGACCACAAGGTTCAACCTCTCGCCCACTGTGCGCGCGCGTCCGTCATGGTTACAACCCAACGAAGGGTAAAAAGCCGCAACGAGACAGCTGACAGTTGCGAGTGTTAGTAAATAATTAATAGCCTCCCTTGGAGGCTATTTTTTTATCTAAAAAACACCAACACCATCCCTTGCGTTGCCGATAAGCTCAGTTACTATGCAGCAACGTGCAACAATAAGGACATTGATGCAATGACAACCTCGATAAATCATCGATACAAAATTGCAGAACTGGCAACACTTTTTGGCCTGTCACATCGAGCCATTCGCTATTATGAAGCCGAAGGGTTAATCACGCCTGAACGTAAAGGTCAGCAGCGCTTATATCGATATCAAGACTATCTGCGCCTTTCCCTTATCGTGAGGGGAAAACGCCTCGGCTTTTCTTTGGCCGAGATGAGAGAACTTTTTGAGCTGTACGACGCGGAGAAAAACACACCACGCGCGCTCCAACAAATGATTCAGGCCATTCAGCAACGACAACGTCGCTTGCAGCAACAACAAGAAGATATCCAAGCCATCATGGACGAGCTCAATCGCGCCGAAACTCAGTGTTATCGTCAACTCAACAAGTGGAGTCGCCAATCGTCTTCATGAGCGTCATTGCAGAATAGTACAAAAGCTCATACATTTGCGTCGCAAAATGCGACTAAACCAGTCCTACCTATCGTTAAGACACCGTTTTCTCTTGTCCTTGCTAGGATACATGGGCATTTAGAAAAGTAGGCACCCCTTTTGCAGTATCTAGATTACTAGACCGATTTATTTGCTCGTCAGGGGGTGCATCATGGCTCAATCTACACCGATTTTGTTTAACGACCGCCACATTCTACCTGGAGGTAGAATTCCGCTTCGTATCCCTGCGGGCAATGCGCTGAATACGCTCGTGTTCGCCATGAAGCATGGGTTACCGTTGGGGGTGTGTATGGCGGACAGCAACAGCCAATGGCAACACACCGAWWTTGGCACCTTTGTCGATATCGAAGACTTCACTACCAGTCAGGAAGATGGATGCTTAGTTGTCACCGCCCGCGGTACTGCGCGTTTTTCGATCCAAACCTTTAACCAACAACAGAACGATATGCTGTTTGCTTCTGTGCGTGCGCTGCCTCGCTGGCCCGATTGTCAAGTGGACGACCAAAGCCAACCCCTTGTCGAGCGGCTACAGTCGATGTTTGAACGTTATCCTGAATTGCAAAAAATGCACCGCCAAACCGAGTTCTCCAACCTGAGCTGGCTGTGTCAGCGCTGGCTAGAATTGCTGCCGCTTCCTACCACAGAAAAACAGCAGCTGATGGCCAACAACTCTTGCGGTACCACACGGGATTACCTTCTTAGCATGATGCAAGATCCGCATTAACGCGGCTAAACAAACAGAAAAGCGGTGAGGTGTCGAGCGCCATCCTTTTAGTGCTGCCTTGCGATTTGGCCTACGCCGCTTTATTTGGTGGTTTTATAGGCAAGGGTAACGACCACAGTTACCCTTTTTTATTGTCAATTCACAAAACCCTGCCCTAGCCTTTACACWTTCGGTCACTTATTCAGTAAACTCAGCGTTTACGTACATAGCACACCGAACGGTTACTCATGACCTTATCGCCTCTTTCTGATCGAACAACCCGCATTGTTGCCATTGGTGGCGGACACGGACTTGGCCGCGTACTGTCGGCGCTAAGCGAGCATGGCAGTCGTGTCACAGGCATAGTGACCACCACGGATAATGGCGGTTCGACAGGCCGTATTCGTGCTTGCCAAGGCGGGATAGCATGGGGAGATATGCGTAACTGTCTTAATCAACTCATCACAGAACCGTCTGTTGGATCCATGCTATTTGAGTACCGCTTTAAAGGTAAAGGGGAATTAAACGGTCACAACCTCGGGAACTTGATCCTAACTGCATTAGATAACCTGTCGGTTCGCCCGCTCGAAGCCATTCAGTTGATCCGTGATTTGCTGAATGTAAAAACACATATTCTCCCTATGTCAGAGCACCCTTCTGATCTCGCTGCGCTGACCGCAGATGGGGAGACAGTGGCTGGGGAAACCCATATTGATGAGCTCCCGCAACCTCCCTCAAGACTATTCTTATCACCGACAGTGCCGGCGACTCGCGAGGCCGTTGAAGCGATTGAGTTGGCGGATGTCATTTTGCTCGGACCAGGAAGCTTTCTGACCAGCGTCATGCCCCCTTTGCTGGTTCCTGAACTCAGTCGCGCTCTCAAACAGAGCCAAGCCAAAATCGTCTTTATTCGTAACCTAGGTAAAGAATTGGGGCCTGCTGGCGCGATGCCCTTGGCTACCATGCTGGAATGGTGTGAACGAGCGATGGGCGGACGACAAATCGACTGGGTGCTGGGGGAAACGGCAGAGGCAAATTTAGCTGAACGTTATCAACAAAAAGAGGCCCAATTGGCCTCTTCTAATCACAGTTGGCGTCATGACAGAGACAAACTACGTCAAGCTATTGATGAAGTCCTGCTCAACAGCTAAGTCACGGTATGTCGATGCTGTGCCGCGTAGCATATCGGTCAGCTCATCCAAATGGTGCGACATCCACTCATCTTGTCCTTGACGGACACGAGATTCGCACTCACGGGCCATTTCCGCTAGATCGTCTGCGCCAAAGCTGGCAGCGCTGCTTTTAATCGCATGACTAATCTCTCGTACCTGCTCAATAGACGGTGAGCCTGAAAGCTGAGAATGATATTGGGAAAGCTCATCGCTAAATACCGTTAAAAGCACGGTGACGGTATCTTCCCCTACTTCCAAAGCCAGTCGACGTAATGTTTCAGTGTTCACTGTGGTGGCCATACATCCGCTTCCTATCATTAATTCGCCGCAGTTTTTTGCCAAGCTTGTAATTTTCTATAAATGGTCGAGGGGCTAACTTCCAATAACCCTGCTGCTTGCGGAATGTTGCCATTACAAGCATCAATCGCAACTTCAATGGCACGTTTCTCCGTTTTCCACAGCGGTTCGATATCCGATTTACTGATTGCCGTCAGGTTATCGTCACTCTGTTCGCGTGCCGTCAACGTTTGCAGTGCCACCTCTGACCGAATGTTCGGATGGGACGATGCAATTTCGACACCAGATGCGCGCGCGAAAGGAGGCGGAAGCATTTCGACAGTGACTTCCTCACCATTGTGCAGCACCACTATATTGCGGATTACGTTCTGAAGTTGGCGTACATTTCCGGGCCAATCATACTCAAGTAATTGTTTTACAACGGCTTCATTAAAGCGACAAAAGTCTTTTCCTTCCTCGGCAGAAAACAGCGCCAACAGGGCATTGGCTATTTCTAGGACATCACTGCCTCTGTCTCTTAATGGTGGAAGCGCGAGAGGGATCACATGGAGTCGGTAGTACAAATCTTCACGAAACTTTCCTTGCTGAACCTCTAACCAAGGATCACGGTTTGTGGCGCACACAAAACGGACATCCACTTTTTTTACCTTGGAAGAGCCCACTTTTTGAAATGTGCCGGTTTGGATAAATCGCAGCAATTTGGATTGCAAATCCAAATCCATTTCGCAAATTTCATCCAAAAACAAGGTGCCGCCATCCGCTAACTCAGCTGCCCCGTCACGCTCAGCCGCTGCACCTGTAAACGCACCTTTCACGTGACCAAATAGCTCACTTTCAATCAAGTCTTTGGGAATCGCCGCACAGTTCAAGGCAATAATGGGTTTATTGCTGCGCGTACTCGCCGCGTGGATTGCTTCAGCACACACTTCTTTACCCGTACCACTTTCCCCGGTAATAAAGACGGTGGCTTTACTGGGCGCCGCCGATTCTATAACCCGATAGACCGCTTGCATGGGTAAACTGCGACCGATGAAGCCATGATATTCTCCCTCTTGCCGTTCAGACTGCGATTGACTCGCTACTTTTGGCTTGAGTGATTTATTCACCGTTACCCTAAGTTGATCTGCTTCACACGGCTTGATCAGAAAATCGTTGGCACCATTGCGCATCGCATCCACTGCCGCATCAATGGAACCATGCGCGGTCATAATGATCACCGGTAAACCTGGCGCATTCGCGCGGACATGAGCCAATACGTCGATCCCCGACATATCTGGTAAACGAAGGTCGAGTATAATTAGCGCGAGCTGATCACCCTGTTGTGCAAAGAAATTCAGCGCTTCCTGACCCGTCCCAACGATCTCAACCTCCACATCAAGTGGATTCAAGTAAGATTTGTAAAGGGCAGCCACTGACGCGGTGTCTTCTACCATCAGTATGCGTTTACTGTGTGATAGTGTTGGCATTTGTCCTCCGAGGGTGGCGTCTCGCATCCCATAATCGATGTGATTGTTATGCATTACGCTCATGATGATTGCATGAGCGTATGCGAAATGCGTTGCATTATGCAATCACATTTGCAGTTTAATGATAACAACTCACTAAAACCACACGGTTTGTCCATGTAAAGCCGCATTATAATAGTTGGCACGCTGAATGCATAACAGAGGATGACCCTTTTGGGGTCACCTAGCCAACTGACGTTGTTTGTGAGTACATGCTCACTGAAACACTACAGCCAACCTGTCGTTTTAGGTTGGCTTTTTTTTATTTAGCTATTCGCGATAAACTGCTCTCGCAGCACTTGAATTTGATCGCGTAATTGTGCCGCGCTTTCGAACTCTAAGTTTTGCGCCGCTTCATACATCTGCCCTTCCAGCTTCTTAATCTGAGCATCTATGGCTTGAGGCGATTGCAGTGTATATTCTGCATCCGGCTCTGCCACAGCACGAAGTGACTTCATGGCTGGCTTACCTTTCTTCACGCGTTTGCCCGCCGCCATTTCCATCACATCCATGACTTTTTTATTCAGTTTCTGCGGGGTAATACCGTGTTCTTCATTATAGGCAATTTGTTTGGCTCGACGTCGCTCGGTTTCATCAATCGCCCGTTTCATCGATTTGGTAATATTATCGCCATATAAAATCGCTTTACCATGGAGGTTACGCGCCGCCCGCCCGATGGTTTGAATCAAAGAACGCTCTGAGCGCAAGAAGCCTTCTTTATCGGCATCCAAAATAGCAACCAGTGAGACTTCTGGCATATCGAGTCCCTCACGAAGCAAGTTAATCCCGACCAATACGTCAAACTCCCCCAAGCGTAGGTCACGAATGATTTCCATACGTTCCACCGTATCAATATCAGAATGAAGATACCGAACGCGAACACCATGCTCTTGCATATATTCAGTCAGATCTTCAGCCATGCGTTTGGTGAGTGTGGTCACTAACACCCGCTCGTCGCGTTCTCGGCGAGCTCGAACCTCGGAAAGCAAATCGTCGACCTGCGTCGCGACAGGCCGTACCTCAATCTCAGGGTCAATCAGGCCGGTAGGACGCACCACTTGATCAATCACATCCTCCGCGGACTTCTCAAGCTCATAATTACCCGGCGTTGCGGAGACATAAACCGTTTGCGGTGCCAGGGATTCAAACTCATCAAATTTTAGCGGGCGATTATCAAGTGCTGATGGCAATCTAAAGCCATAGTCCACCAAGGTCTCTTTTCTCGAGCGGTCGCCTTTAAACATCGCCCCGATTTGAGAGACAGTCACGTGCGACTCATCGATAATCAAAAGTCCATCCGCAGGAAGATAATCGAACAGCGTCGGAGGTGGCTCACCCTCAGCGCGTCCACTCAGATAGCGCGAATAGTTTTCAATTCCGGAGCAATAACCCAACTCGTTCATCATTTCGATATCGAACTGCGTCCGCTGAGTAATGCGCTGCTCTTCGAGAAGTTTGTTATTGTCGAGCAGATACTTTTTCCGTTCAGCAAGCTCAACTTTGATTTTCTCGACCGCATCCAAAATCCGCTCCCGTGGTGTGACATAGTGCGTTTTGGGATAAATCGTACACCGCGGAATATCTCTGGCGCTGACTTGGCCAGTTAAGGGGTCAAACACGCTAATGGTTTCAACTTCATCATCAAATAGCTCAACGCGGATGGCATCTTGATCAGACTCGGCGGGGAAAATATCAATGACTTCACCGCGCACCCGAAACGTGCCACGCTCAAACGCGAGATCGTTGCGCGTATACTGAAGCTCGGCGAGCCGCTTTAGGATAGTACGCTGATCGAGCAAGTCGCCTCGGCGAATATGCAGCATCATTTTTAAATAAGAATCAGGATCCCCCAAACCGTAAATAGCCGACACAGAGGCCACGATTACCACATCGCGTCGCTCCATCAGCGCCTTGGTGGCAGAGAGTCGCATCTGCTCTACGTGATCGTTTATGGATGCATCTTTCTCAATAAAAGTATCGGTAGAGGGCACATAGGCTTCCGGCTGATAGTAGTCGTAGTAGGAAACAAAATACTCAACCGCATTGTCAGGGAAAAACTCTCTCATCTCTCCATAAAGTTGCGCCGCTAATGTTTTGTTAGGGGCGAGAATCATGGTTGGACGGTTAAGCTCTGCAATCACATTCGCCATGGTGAAGGTTTTTCCCGACCCCGTGACCCCTAACAAGGTCTGATGCGCAAGACCAGCTTCCAACCCTTCACATAACTTATGGATTGCTTCTGGTTGATCGCCGGATGGTTGGAATGAAGAACGTAGAGAAAATGTTTTACTCATGAAGCTATCCTTTTGGGCCACAAGCCAATGACGCTATTGTCCGGACTCACTTTGTCGAGTCAATCTGTCGAGCCATTTTACCAAAGCGAACGACAAATCGATCTTTTTTATCCATAAACGTTGACCTTAAAAAACGACCTAGATAGACTGTCTGTCCGCTTTAGGAAATCCCCGCTAAAGACACTTGCAAAACGCCAACACCTAGGCAAAATCACCAACGTTTTCGATAATCTATCCCCGCTATTCACCCATCGTTTATTTTTCACACTGTGCATAAACATACACCGTTCTTCGTTTCCATCACTCTTCAAAAATTAAAAATCGCGAAATTTCAGTGCTCTATAGGTTAACTATATAAGTTTAATTATGATCAACTGCATAAAATCAACACTATAATGACTTCCTCAAGATCTGCGCACACACTTATCCACAGAATTTGTGGGTAACTCTACAGAGGCCTTGCGTACTCTGCCTTCTCACAAGTCAAGACATACCATGCAAGCCAAAGATGCAAAACTTACCGTTTTGCGCGAATTGTCAACATATAGCGTTTACCTTTTCAGCATTCAGTCAAAAAGGTCAAAATTCTTCACTGCATCCCGTTGACACCCCTAAATCTGCTCGCTAAGATTCGCCCCGCTTTCAAGGCAATTCCCCCTTAGTTCAGTTGGTAGAACGGCGGACTGTTAATCCGTATGTCGCAGGTTCGAGTCCCGCAGGGGGAGCCACTTTTCACCACATGGTGAACGTTATTCTTGAAAAGCAATTCCCCCATAGTTCAGTTGGTAGAACGGCGGACTGTTAATCCGTATGTCACTGGTTCGAGTCCAGTTGGGGGAGCCAATTTTATGTCCGATGACAGACTTAGTTATTCAAACTAATCGTTCCGCAATGCGGAATATGTCACTGGGCTAGGCGCCCCCGTTAAGTCCAGTTGGGGGAGCCAATTTCAAAAAATCTGTTCCCCCTTAGTTCAGTTGGTAGAACGGCGGACTGTTAATCCGTATGTCGCAGGTTCGAGTCCCGCAGGGGGAGCCACCTTCTTTATCACATTGATACTGTCTGTAAGTGTTTATCCTATCTGCTGCGCAGATTATGTCGCAGGACTAGGCGTCCCCGTTGACTCCCGCAGGGGGAGCCACCTTCTTTATCACATCGATACTGTCTGTAAGTGTTTATCCTATCTGCTGCGCAGATTATGTCGCAGGACTAGGCGTCCCCGTCGACTCCCGCAGGGGGAGCCACCTTCCTTATCACATTGATACTGTCTGTAAGTGTTTATCCTATCTGTTACGCAGATTATGTTGCAGGTCTTTCTCAATCACTCTCCAAGCCGCTGCGCTTTTTTGCACCACCACAAAACTGATCGTCTTATTGTTCCGTCCACTACCCTCAAGTAAGCGTTGTGATGGTCCGTTACGCAGTCCTTACACGAGCCAACACAAAAACCCTGCTTTACAGCGGTTGTTATAGCCGCGCCAAAGGCCGATAATAGGCAGATCACAAAAACATTAAATGATTAAACAGCATGGCTGAGTATTTGTTGCTTTTAGTGGGCACGGTATTGGTCAACAACTTCGTACTGGTGGAGTTTTTGGGCCTGTGTCCATTTATGGGCGTTTCAAAAAAACTGGAAACTGCAATAGGTATGGGTCTCGCAACGACGTTTGTACTGACCCTTGCCTCGGTGAGCTCATATTTGGTTGAAACCTATATACTGGTCCCACTTGAACTGGGTTATCTGCGAACACTAAGTTTTATCTTGGTCATCGCCGTTGTTGTGCAATTTACCGAAATGGTGGTGCACAAAACCAGCCCCACTCTGTATCGCTTGCTCGGCGTATTCCTGCCTTTAATTACGTCGAACTGTGCCGTTCTTGGGGTCGCGCTGCTAAATATCAAGCAACAACACAGCTTTATCGAGTCCATCATCTATGGGTTCGGTGCGGCCTGTGGTTTCTCGCTGGTGCTGGTGCTTTTTGCTGCCATGCGTGAGCGTATTGCGGCCGCTGACGTACCCGCTCCGTTTCGCGGCGCCTCAGTGGCAATGATAACGGCCGGGTTAATGTCTCTCGCCTTTATGGGCTTTACAGGATTGGTGAAGTTGTCATGAGTGGAATTGTTATTGCCGTTGTGGTTCTTGCGGCACTGGCAGCCATCTTTGGTGCCATCCTCGGTTTTGCGTCGATCCGCTTTAAAGTGGATGCCGACCCGATCGTAGATCAAATTGACGCGATTTTACCCCAAACCCAATGCGGCCAATGTGGCTATCCGGGCTGCCGTCCCTATGCCGAGGCCATTGCAAACGGCGACGATATCAATAAGTGCCCGCCAGGCGGCCAACAAACCATTGAGAACTTAGCCGACTTGATGGGTGTCGAAGCAACAGAACTGGCGCATGATGAAGAAAAAAGCGTCAAAAAAGTCGCCTTTATCCACGAAGAAGACTGTATTGGTTGCACCAAGTGTATCCAAGCCTGTCCAGTGGATGCCATCGTGGGTAGCACAAAAGCGATGYATACCGTTATCGAGCAAGACTGTACCGGTTGTGACCTGTGTGTAGCCCCTTGCCCTACGGATTGTATTGAAATGATTCCGGTACAAGACACACCGGAGACCTGGAAGTGGAAACTGGAACAAATTCCTGTGGTTGACGTAACAAATAAACAGGGAGCACAAGCTTGATGTTAAGCCTTATTGAGCAAATCAAACACGGCCAAGTTTGGGACTTCCATGGCGGCATTCATCCTCCTGAAAACAAAAAACAGTCCAATCACAGCGCCATTCTGCCGGTAGCCATACCAGAAACCTTAGTGCTCCCGCTTAAACAACACATTGGCAGTAAGGGTAAACTTCTGGTTAAGGTTGGCGATCAGGTCTTAGCCGGCCAGCCACTGACCGAAACCGATATGCAGCAATGCGTTCCCATCCACGCCCCAACGTCAGGAAAAGTGATCGCGATTGAAGATAGAACCATCGCGCACCCATCGGGCTTATCGGATCAATGTGTGGTTATCGCGCCGGATGGCAAGGATACTTGGGGACCGAAGCCACATTTACGTCAATACCGCGAACAAGCTCCAGAACAGCTGATCAACCATATTCGTGCCATGGGTATCGCTGGCATGGGAGGCGCAGGCTTCCCGACTGCACGCAAATTACAAAGTGGCGTCGCCCGCACCGAGATCCTGATTATCAATGCGGCAGAGTGCGAGCCTTATATCACGGCAGACGATCGTTTGATGCAAGATTGTGCCAACGAAATCATCACCGGCACCCAAATCCTCATGCATATTGTCAAACCCAAACTTGCCGTGATTGGCATTGAAGACAATAAACCCGAGGCCATCGCGGCATTAAAAGCAGCGGCAGCACAAGCTGAGCAAGAGATCCTAATTCAAGTGGTGCCCACCAAGTATCCATCAGGTGGTGAAAAGCAACTGATCAAACTGATCACGGGTAAGGAAGTACCGGCCAAAGCGTTTCCCGCCAGTATTGGTGTGCTGATGCAAAACATCGGAACGACCTACGCGATTAAGCGCGCCGTGATCGATGGCGAGCCCTTGATTCAACGTGTGGTCACCCTTACAGGTAAAACGTTACAAACGCAGCAGAACCGCTGGGCATTATTAGGCACACCCATTGCGTTTTTGCTTGCCCAGCATGGCTACAAGCAAGATATAAAATTACCCCGTGTGATTATCGGCGGCCCTATGATGGGCTTTACGGCACCTCATGACGAGGTTCCTGTGACCAAAACCACTAACTGTATATTGGTCCCCACTCGCCGAGAAATCACCCCAGCTCAACAGGAAATGGCCTGTATTCGCTGTAGCGCCTGTGCTGATGCCTGCCCTGTTAATTTACTTCCTCAGCAATTGCAGTGGTACGCCAAAGATCAAGACTACGACAAATGCCAAGATTACGATTTATTTGATTGTATCGAGTGTGGAGCTTGCGCGTACGTGTGTCCAAGCGAAATTCCCTTGGTGCAATACTATCGCCAAGCAAAAGCCGAAATACGTGAAATAGAAGCAGAGAAAGAAGCCGCCGAGCGCGCACGTCAGCGCTTTGAGGCCAAAAAAGCACGTATGGAGCGCGAAAAACAAGAGCGTGAAGAGCGCCACCGCCAAGCCGCAGAACGCCGTAAGCAAGCCGCTCAGCAGAATGCAGGTAACAATGATGCGCTCGCAGCTGCTGTTGAGCGTGTTAAAGCGAAAAAAGCCGCCCAGCAAAACAGTGACGTAAAACCTGCCGTTGCAGCAGCCATTGCTCGCGCTAAAGCAAAACAAGCGGAAGCCGCTAAGGCGGGACAAGAAACACCCGACAACAGCGAAATGATGAAGCTGCGAGAGGCACGCAAGCAGCAGGCTCGTGAGCGAAAAGCAGCAAAAGCTGCCGCAACGCCTGTAGACGCAGAGCAAAGCAGCGAAAAGAAAGATGCAGTCGCCGCTGCAATCGCCCGCGCCAAAGCGCGCAAAGCGGCTGAGCAATCCGATGCGCCTGCTAAACCCGCTTCCGCTACGTCAGACAGCACCGATACAGGAGATAAAAAAGCTGCGGTGGCCGCGGCCGTCGCCCGTGCCAAAGCGCGCAAAGCGGCTGAGCAATTCGATGCGCCTGCGGAACCCGCTTCCGCGACACCAGACAGCACTGATGCGGGTGATAAAAAAGCTGCGGTGGCCGCGGCCGTTGCTCGTGCCAAAGCGCGCAAAGCGGCTGCGCAATCCGATGCGCCTGCGGAACCCGCTTCCGCGACACAGGAAAGCAGCGATGCGGGTGATAAAAAAGCTGCAGTCGCAGCAGCCGTCGCCCGTGCCAAAGCGCGCAAAGCGGCTGAGCAATCCGATGCGCCTGCGGAACCCGCTTCCGCGACACCAGACGGCACTGATGCGGGTGATAAAAAAGCTGCAGTAGCCGCAGCCGTCGCCCGTGCTAAAGCCCGTAAAGCAGCACAGCAAGAATCAACGGATAGTGAGGCGAGTCATCAAGCGCCTACACCATCCGCTGAGCCACAAAACGACAAGAAAGCAGCTGTCGCAGCCGCCGTTGCGCGCGCTAAAGCGAGAAAAGCTGCCCAACAAACCAGTGAAGATAAGGAATAATTGCCGTGGCGTTTTTTATTGCTAGCTCTCCGCACGCCCACAACAAGCGCTCAACCAGTCAAATCATGCTTACAGTCCTTCTGTGTGCACTACCTGGTTTGGCGGCCCAGTGGTACTTCTTTGGCTGGGGAGTCATCATTCAGTTGGCACTTGCCATCTCGACAGCATGGGCAGCTGAAGCGGTCGTTATGCGACTTCGTCAACGCCCCCCGCTTGCTTATTTGCGTGATAATAGTGCGCTACTCACTGCATTTTTGCTCGCTGTGGCCATTCCACCGCTCGCGCCTTGGTGGGTCATCGTGATTGGTACGCTGTTTTCAATCATTGTAGCGAAGCATATTTATGGCGGCTTGGGGCAGAATCTATTCAACCCTGCCATGGTTGGCTATGTGGTGCTTTTGATCTCATTTCCTGTGCAAATGACCACTTGGCTTCCGCCAGAGAGCCTCGCCGCCTATCCACTCACCTTAGGCGATGCTTTATCTGCAATTTTCAGTGGTTTCACCTTAGACGGCTTTAGCGTTAACCAATTACGCATGACCGCTGATGGCGTCACTATGGCCACGCCTCTCGATACGATTAAAACAGCACTCGCTGGGGGTAAAACGGTCAGCGAAGCGCTTCAACAGCCTATTTTCAGTGCCATTGCTGGCGAAGGGTGGGCATGGGTAAATGCCCTATATTTGGTGGGCGGATTGGTGCTAATTCAACGTGGCATCATCAACTGGCATATTCCAGTTGCCATGCTCTCCGCCTTGCTGACATGCGCTTTAATCGGCCATTTGATCGCGCCCGACCAATTAGCCTCTCCACTCGTTCRCCTCTTGTCGGGTGCGACCATGCTCGGCGCCTTTTTTATCGCCACGGATCCAGTTTCTGCCTCCACCACCGATAAAGGGCGTTTGTGGTTCGGCGGCATTATTGGGGTATTGGTTTTCTTAATTCGTACTTGGGGCGGTTATCCAGACGGTGTGGCTTTCGCCGTGATTATCGCCAACTTGTGCGTTCCTTTGATTGATTATTACACCAAGCCACGTACCTATGGCCACACCCATAAACGTGCAGAGAAGAAGTCACAATCATGATTGAAACCATTCGCAAACACGGTGGGATCCTTGCGATAGCGGCACTGCTCTCCACCGCGTTAGTTGCTATTACACATGCGCTCACCGAAGACACGATTCAAGAGCAACAACAAAGACAATTGGCGAAGGCCCTGAACCAAGTGATCCCTGAATCGATGCACGACAACGCCTTACACAAGACCTGTCGTTTGATTCAAAATGTCGATGCATTAGGTACCGACGAAGCACAGCCTTTTTACGTTGCCACCCAAAATGACACAGTCACCGCAGTGGCCATTCAAGCCATTGCTCCCGATGGTTACAATGGCGCGATTAGCGTGCTCATTGGGATGGATGCCACCAGCCATAACGTATTGGGTGTGCGTGTTCTTGCCCACAATGAAACACCAGGGCTGGGTGATAAAGTCGATATTCGTGTTTCAGATTGGGTGCAAAGCTTTGCGGGTAAAAAAGTGACGGCAGAGAACGATAATCGGTGGGCCGTGCGCAAAGATGGCGGACAATTCGACCAATTTACCGGCGCGACAATCACGCCTCGAGCCGTGGTTAAAGCGGTGAAAAAGGCAGCTTGGTTTGTCAGCCAGAATCAAAATGTACTGATCAATCAGCCCGTTAATTGTGGAGGTCAATGATGAATACCGCCCATAAAGAGTTGATGAAAAACGGCTTGTGGAGTAACAACCCAGCCTTCGTACAACTTTTAGGCCTATGCCCGCTGTTGGCGGTATCAGCAACCGTCACCAATGCCCTCGGATTGGGGGTGGCGACCCTCGCGGTTCTCGTCGGCTCAAACCTCATTGTATCTGTGATTCGAGATTGGGTACCCAAAGAGGTCCGCATCCCGATTTTCGTGATGGTCATTGCCTCTTTGGTAACTTGTGTTCAGTTGGTGATGAATGCCTATGCCTTTGGCCTTTATCAATCGCTAGGGATTTTTATCCCATTAATCGTCACCAACTGCATCATTATTGGTCGTGCAGAGGCCTTTGCATCTAAAAACCCGGTGGGACTGTCAATCAGTGATGGCTTTTGGATGGGGACAGGAATGACAGCCGCTCTCGTGATTCTTGGCGCCATCCGCGAAATACTGGGCAACGGCACCTTATTTGATGGTGCTGACCTATTGCTCGGGGATTGGGCTGCTGCGCTAAGAATTGAGATTTTTCAATTTGACACCAGCTTTTTGCTCGCCATTTTGCCCCCCGGCGCTTTCCTTGCGGTCGGGTTTCTCATTGCGCTGAAAAATATTATTGATAAGCACTTGGCCAGCAAAACAGAAAAAGACCAAAAACCTGTTATCGAGCGAGCGCGCATCACAGGGAATCAGTAACTGAGTAGCACGATGAATAAACAAAAGCGTCAAGAGATACTAGAACGGCTGAGAGACAATAACCCTAACCCTCAAACGGAGTTGAACTGGTCAACTCCTTTTGAGTTGCTTATTGCAGTGTTACTCTCAGCACAAGCAACAGACGTGAGCGTAAATAAAGCCACGGCAAAGCTCTATCCGGTAGCCAATACACCACAGGGGTTACTGGATTTAGGCGTTGAAGGCGTTAAACAGTACATCAAGACCATCGGGCTGTTTAACTCAAAAGCAGAAAACGTGATTAAAACCTGTCGCATCTTGGTCGAAAAACACCAAGGCGAAGTGCCTGAAAACAGAGAAGCCTTGGAAGCCCTTCCCGGTGTCGGGCGTAAAACGGCCAACGTGGTACTCAATACGGCATTTGGTTGGCCCACTATTGCGGTCGATACGCATATTTTCCGCGTCTCCAATCGCACCAAGTTTGCTGTGGGCAAAAACGTGAACGACGTAGAAGAAAAGCTGCTTAAGGTGGTGCCAAAAGAATTCAAAGTTGATGTTCATCATTGGCTTATTCTGCATGGACGCTACACCTGCCTGGCGCGCAAGCCGCGCTGCGGGAGTTGCATCATTGAAGATCTGTGTGAATACAAAGAGAAAGTCTACCCCGAAAGCTAACCGCTACAGGTTAGTGACTGGTAAACGAAAAAAGGAGCAACGTCATGTCGAACGGCAGAATTTTACATACCATGATCCGTGTAGGAGACCTTGATCGCGCCATCAAGTTCTACACCGAGGTGATGGGAATGCGCCTACTGCGCACCAATGAAAATGAGCAGTATAAATATAGCTTGGCTTTTGTCGGCTACAGTGATGAATCTGAAGGGGCGGTGATTGAGCTCACCTATAACTGGGGCGAGAGCGACTATGACCATGGCAACGCGTTTGGTCATATCGCCATTGGTGTCGACGATATCTACGCGACCTGTGAGCAAATCCGTCAGGCTGGTGGAAACATTACCCGTGAGCCAGGTCCAGTAAAAGGTGGCAGTACTGAAATTGCTTTTGTGACTGACCCAGACGGTTACAAGCTCGAGCTGATCCAGAACAAAAGCGCGTCTGCCGGCCTAAACGGCTAACTAGTGCGGTTAATTACCACGATTTACGCAGTGGTAAGAATAGAAAAAGCCCAGCGGTCATGCTGGGCTTTTTGACATTCAATCAGGGCTACAGCAAGGTCCGTCCCAAAGAGATCACCACGCGTCGGTTCTTACTTCGCCCTATCGGATCTTCATTATCCGCAATTGGACGTCGCTCACCATAGGCTTCTACCGTAATCCTATCTTCAGGGAGGCCAAGAGACGTAAAATAGTCGCGTAGCTTTTTGGCGCGCCGCTCAGACATTTGCTGATTAGCGGCACGTGTTCCGCGGGAGTCCGAATACGTTGCCACAAGGATAAGATCGATATCATCACTGTAACGAACAAACTCTGCGATCTGTGTCAGGCGCTGCATACTCGCCTTCGTCAATTCATCACTGTTTTCCTGATACCGCAGCACCGTAAATGAAATATCTTCAAACGCATACGGCAGTAGGCTATTTAAGCAACGGCTAAACTCATGATATGGCGCACCAAACGCCACCGCAGACAGCGCAATATCAACACGCTGCTGTTGTCGTTGCCAATCTTGAAAGCTAAAGGTAGGGAACCGCCCG
This sequence comes from Salinivibrio proteolyticus, assembly GCF_001996165.1. Taxonomy (GTDB): domain Bacteria; phylum Pseudomonadota; class Gammaproteobacteria; order Enterobacterales; family Vibrionaceae; genus Salinivibrio; species Salinivibrio proteolyticus. The sequence continues at coordinate 87,194 of NZ_MUFP01000001.1, forward strand.
TCTTCTAACTCACTGAGCATCGCCCACGCCGTTTGTCCGCCAACATAACCATCAAATTGCTTGAAGAACTTCAGTTGATCCATATATTTCGCCGGCTCACCAGGCATCCAGTCTGCGGGCATAGAGAGCAAAGAAACGTCTGCGGTTTTTCCCATCGGACGCTGCATATCCAGTTCAAAGTCTAAATTCACCTCTTTACTGGCGCGAGAGGTAAATGAGGCTTGTCCATAACGAGGAATGGTGTGCTCCAAGCGACACTCAATCGGCGTATCTATGGTGACCGTCCAGTTGGATTCCCCTAACGGCGCGACGTAAAGCTTATTTGCCCATGCGGGTAAGGCCAGCCATAGCCCGCAGACTGCAACCATTATCCCGAACACCGACGGGCGACTCATTGTCCTAAAAACCGATTTTCGCATCATACTCTCTTTACGCTTTAGCGCAGTGTGTAACTTAAGATATCGACGTGAGTCACGCCGACTTTAGCTTAACGCCGCGATTTGCGATAATCACGCTTTTATTCTTCCCAGTAAAGTGACGACTGCATGAGCCAAGATCTCGATCCAAATAGTCTTAAAGCCCGTTTCCGCGGCTATTTTCCTGTTGTTGTGGACGTAGAAACCGCAGGATTTAACGCAAAAACCGATGCTTTGTTAGAAATCTGCGCCGTCACCCTAAAAATGGATGAACAAGGCTGGCTGACCCCAGATAAAACCATTCACTTTCATATCACGCCATTTGAAGGCGCAAACCTTGAGCCTGCGGCGCTCGAATTTACCGGTATTCGTGACCCATTTAGCCCACTGCGTGGAGCGGTTGATGAAGGGGAAGCACTGCGCGAAATTTTTAAGCTGATCCGCAAAGAGCAAAAGGCGGCAGAATGCCAGCGCGCGATCATGGTCGCCCACAATGCAAACTTTGATCATAGCTTCGTCATGGCCGCCGCTGAACGCGCGCAATTAAAGCGCAACCCTTTCCATCCTTTCGCGACATTTGATACAGCGGCACTCAGTGGGCTTGCGCTCGGGCAAACGGTATTAGCAAAAGCCTGCCAAGCCGCTGAGATTGCATTCGACAATAAAGAAGCACATAGCGCCCTTTATGATACTGAGCGCACCGCAGAGCTCTTCTGTGAGATAGTTAATCGCTGGAAACGCTTAGGTGGCTGGCCACTTGCCATCACGTCCGAGAACAGCGATGCACCGACCACATCGGAGACATAAGATTATCCATGCATGACGCGACCCAATCGGGTCGCTTTTTTCACCCAGACATCTTCCCTCGACTCTACGCACTTAAACCTTAAATACGCCCTCTTCAGTTTGTTAACAATATGTTTGCCGTCACATTTTTGCGATCTAATTATCACCTTACCTAAACGCTTCTACAGAGAGAACTTAAACAGACACACAAAGCATGCGCAACAAAGCAAAGCCAGAAAAAAGGCGTAAAATCAATAAGTATTTCACTAAATCACTGAGTAGAGTTTTTACTTAAAACGTCCAATACAAACGCATGCTAACAATTCTCGCATATCACTTAGCTTTCCCTTTTGAAACCTCCCTTTAACAAATGGCAAATCGGTGCCACTATTAGTCGTGAATAACATCCGACCACTTTTGTAGCTCAGAGAACATGGGCGCGGAGGGGGCGGCCCCAAAGGACAAGAAGCTAAATTAAAAGAGGAGTGAGGCGCGCTATGTCATCACTATTTAAAAAATCGCTAGTGGCAACCAGTTTATCTTTGCTAGCCGTGCAAGCTCATAGTGCCGGCTTCCAAGTGTCAGAAACCTCGGTATCCGGTTTGGGGCGAGCCCTAAAACGCCAGAAAGGTGCACTAGCTGGTACTGTTGGCGGAAGCCCAACAGATCAAGCAGCAAAACTTGCTGGAGATGGTTGGGGGTTTGGCTGGAATCTCGGCGTCCTTTGGGAGGTCAATGAAGATAATCGATTTGGTTTGACCTATCGTTCGCAAACCGATGTCACCCTTGATGGCGAGTTTACAGATGGTTTGGCAGCGCTTGCAGGTGGTCCAACGGGAGGAGGACCTGGCACTAAAGTGGATGGTGAGTTGGAACTTAATTTACCTGAAATCATCGAGTTCTCTGGCTTTCATCAATTAAACCAACAAATCGCAGTACACTATAGTGCCATGTACACTGGTTGGGATAGTCTAAAAGAGCTTAAAGCAACAGGTTCAGGCTGCTCTGCCAATAACAATGTATGTTTCCAAAAAGAAGAAGACTGGGATAACAGCTGGCGATATGCGCTGGGTGCTACTTATACCATGGATGAGCACTGGGCGTTCCGTGCGGGCTATGCATACGATGAAAGCCCCGTGCCTGCGGAAAAACGTACATTGAGCATCCCTGATTCAGACCGTCACTGGTGGAGCTTAGGGACGACCTATACAGCGAACGAAAATCTGTCGGTTGACCTAGGTTTCGCTTACTTAGACGGTGATCGAGTTGATGGTACGGAAGCACTAACTAGCACTACCTCTTCCGACACTAACTTCTCAGCTGGTGGCGATGCTTATATCTATGGCTTGCAGTTGAACTACTTGTTCTAACCTCAATCAGCAAATACTCGTATCAAACGGCCAGCTTTATGTTGGCCGTTTTTTTGTTCATGTCGAAGTAATAAAAACCTTTTCTGCTGCATCAATCAACCTGCCGAATAGGTAGACAACCAAACAAACTGGCAAGCCAATTTTTTAGCGCTTTAGCGACCTTCACTTTTTTTGATGAAATAAAATAACAAAAAAAGTCGATTCCCCCTCGACACAGACAAATTTTTGCGCAAACTGGGTGACTTAATTACAAAACCATAGATAGACCCTGCAGCTTAGCTGCAGTCACAATGCCCATAACAGGAAAGTTTTCATGAACCCGGTAGTTATTTCGGTCTGTGTCATGCTGGCACTGGCGCTAATGCGCGTCAATGTCGTGGTTGCGTTGACATTTAGCGCCGTCTTAGGTGGATTGGTTGGCGGCTTGAGCTTGTCAGACACCATCAGCGCCTTTGAAGGTGGATTAGGTGGCGGCGCCACTATTGCTCTGAGTTATGCCATGCTTGGCACATTTGCCGTAGCAATTAGCCGTTCGGGGATCACAGATGTACTCGCCCATGCGGTCATCCGTAAACTCAATGCACGCCCAGCCGACGCGGCGACAACCACATTCAAGTATCTTGTCTTAATTTTACTCGGCTTACTCGCCATTTCGTCTCAGAACGCGATCCCCGTACACATTGCATTTATTCCTATTGTGATCCCACCGTTACTGCATGTGTTCCAACGCTTAAAGCTCGATCGCCGCTTGGTAGCTTGTGTGCTGACCTTCGGTTTGATTATGCCGTATATGGTGTTACCCGTTGGCTTTGGTGGCATCTTTTTGAACAACATTTTGCTCAAAAACCTGAATGAAAATGGCCTCGATGTGGTTGCCGCTCAAGTACCAACCGCAATGTTGCTTCCCGCCGCTGGCATGGTCGTGGGCTTACTGATCGCCACTTTTATTAGCTATCGCAAGCCACGGCAGTATCAGGAAGGCGCAATTCTCGATGCCGAACCTGAAAACAATCAGGTTGAATCTCGTAATCTTTGGGTCGCTGGCGTCGCAATTGTCGCCGCCCTAAGCGTTCAGTTGATGGCAGGCTCAATGATTGTGGGCTCATTAGCAGGCTTTATGGTATTTACCTTTGGCGGCGTGATCCGCTGGAAAGACACCCAAGATGTGTTCACCAAAGGGGTCCACATGATGGCCATGATCGGCTTTATCATGATCACGGCGGCGGGATTTGCGGCGGTGATGAAGGCCACTGGCGGCGTTGAATCGCTCGTCAGCTCATTATCTGGCTCAATTGGCGACAACAAGCCATTAGCTGCGTTTCTGATGTTGGTCGTTGGCTTGTTGGTGACCATGGGCATTGGTTCATCGTTCTCGACCATTCCGATTATCGCAACCATCTATGTACCATTGTCTTTGGCGTTTGGTTTCTCGCCAATGGCGACTATCGCATTGGTGGGCACGGCTGCCGCGCTTGGCGATGCGGGCTCCCCTGCATCCGATTCAACCTTAGGTCCAACATCAGGGCTTAATGCCGACGGACAACACGAGCATATTTGGGATACAGTGGTCCCTACCTTTATCCACTATAACCTACCTCTGATTGTCTTTGGCTGGTTAGCGGCGATGGTGCTGTAATCGCAAAGAACCTTCTGTCAGCGATAAAAAAGCCACGTTTCTCAACGTGGCTTTTAGCGTACTTCAGCGAATGAGTGTCTTCTCAATCACTCATTTTCGCTCGCGTCACGACGCTCTGCCGCTTCTTTGACGAGTGGCTGTAACTCACCCTTTTGGAACATTTCCAAAATAATGTCACAACCGCCGACTAATTCACCCTCAACCCAAAGCTGTGGAAAAGTTGGCCACTGGGCATAAACGGGGAGTTCAGCGCGGATATCTGGGTTTTGGAGTACGTCTACATAAGCAAACTTTTCGCCACATGCCATCAGCGCTTGCGATGCTTGTGATGAAAAACCACAACTTGGCAGCTTAGGAGAGCCTTTCATATACAGCAGAATCGCATTTTCTTCGATTTGCTGCTTAATCTTATCAATCGTTTCCATTGCTTCCTCGAACACTGTCTTTGAGTCTTACCCTTGATTCTACTTGCTAACCGATTGGAAAAAAATGCCTAAATCCATTGTGGGATTAGCAACAAAAATTTTGCCGCTATCCTTTTAATAAAGTAAAAACTTGCTAAACTAGGCTGAGCAAAACGAAAAAGAGTAGCCACACCGCCATGGGGTCATGTTTTACAGCGGTATCAGCTGAGAACATTCCCTCTTTAGAGAATGTCGGTGTCGGACTACAGGAAGCACTCCCCATATAAAAACGGAGATATAAGCAATGTCATTCCAACTACCTGAACTGCCTTACGCGAAAGACGCGCTAGAGCCACACATTTCAAAAGAAACCCTCGAGTATCACTATGGCAAACACCACAACACTTACGTGGTTAAGCTCAATGGTCTGATCGAAGGGACTGAATTCGAAGGTAAATCACTTGAAGACATCATCAAAACCTCTTCAGGCGGCGTCTTCAACAACGCAGCTCAAGTGTGGAACCACACCTTCTATTGGCATTGCCTAAGCCCGAACGGTGGTGGCGAGCCAACTGGTGAGCTAGCAGACGCAATCAACAAAGCGTTTGGCTCTTTCGAAGAGTTCAAAACTCAGTTCACTACCTCAGCGGTGAACAACTTTGGCTCTGGCTGGACTTGGCTGGTCAAAAAAGCGGACGGTTCTGTGGCAATCGTGAACACCTCGAATGCCGAAACACCAGTGACTCACGACGGTGAAACGCCACTGATGACTGTGGATGTTTGGGAACACGCTTACTACATCGATTACCGTAACGTACGTCCAGACTACATGGCTGCGTTCTGGAAACTGATCAACTGGGAATTTGTCGCGAAAAACTTCGCTGCTTAATGACGTAACGTCACATACCCAGTAAAAAGGAGGCGGTTATCGCCTCCTTTTTTATGGTTCATATTCAGTATGACACACTGGCGACAGTGAGCTGGCGACGATCCTTAAATGGTGGGCAATAAAAAGCCGCCCAAATTGGCGGCTTGGTTTGGCGAAATAGCCATCATTAATCTTGCGCGGTTTCCGCTAAGATAATGCGCAGCGAGCGACGCAGTGGCTCAGCCGCTCCCCACAACAATTGGTCACCCACCGTAAAGGCGTTGAGGAAATCATCACCCATTGCCAGTTTACGCAGGCGGCCTACCGGGATCGATAACGTGCCAGTCACCTTCGCTGGGCTCAAGTCAGTCATGGTCACTTCACGTTCATTAGGTACTACTTTCACCCAATCATTGTGCGAACCAATCATCTCCTCGATTTCATCCATTGGTACTGCTTTTTTCAGCTTCACCGTTAAGGCTTGGCTGTGACAGCGCATTGCACCAATACGTACGCAAGTGCCATCGATAGGGATTGGATTATCTTGTAAACCTAAGATTTTGTTGGTTTCAACAGTCGCTTTCCACTCTTCTTTGCTCTGACCATTATCACGTTTCACATCAATCCAAGGGATCAGTGAACCCGCTAGTGGCACGCCAAAGTTATCGGCAGGGAAATCATCGGAGCGAAGGGTCTGGGCGACTTTACGGTCGATGTCGAGAATCGAGGTCGCGGGACTGGCCAGATCGGTGTTAACCGCATCATTAATCACACCCATTTGACTGATCAGCTCGCGCATATGCTTGGCGCCAGAGCCAGACGCGGCTTGATAGGTTTGCGCCGTCATCCACTCGACCAAACCTGATTGGTAAAGACCGCCAAGGCCCATTAGCATTAAGCTAACGGTGCAGTTACCGCCCACAAACGTGCGTGTACCGCCGTGGATCCCTGCTTGAATCTGTTTAAAGTTAATCGGATCCAAGGTGATGATACTATCATCTGCCATTCGCAATGATGATGCTGCATCAATCCAGTAGCCTTTCCAGCCAGCTTGACGCAACTTAGGATAAACCGCGTTGGTGTAATCCCCGCCTTGGCAGGTGATAATAGCATCTAGGGTTTTAAGGGCCTCAATGTCGTAAGCATCTTTAAGCATGCCCGCATCTTTGCCGAAATTCGGGGCCGCGATGCCAACTTGTGAGGTGCTGAAGAAGACAGGCTCAATATGGTCAAAGTCTTTTTCTTCTACCATACGCTGCATCAGCACAGATCCCACCATGCCACGCCAGCCAATTAAACCTACTCGCATCATAATTTCACACTCCATGTTGTGTGACTGAACCAAACGCTTAACCAGATAAGCACGGTTCGGTCAGTGAAAAAACGCTTTTGATACTAACACGTCGATTTACGATAGTCAGGTCAAGGTCATTAACTGTTCAATTCCTCATCAAACCAAAGGAATCCAGACAGATATGTATGAAGACATTTAACGTACGTGCGACGAAAAAACACACAACCAGCAACAAAATAAAAACCATATTTTAATCAATTTAAAACCAACTCTTTCCCTAGGGTTAACCTGAACACGGTAATCGCAACCTAATTCGCGGAAGACTCACATTACTGGCAAAAATGTTTCCCATCTCTTTGTGGTGTTAGCTAGAGTATGTCGCCTCACAAACGGAATAGGATACTGACACACGGAGAGTGATGTGAGTTTAGCCCTAGTTAAAAGGGGTAAATTGCGCAGGGAGTAGTCGCGTTATCACATTAGGTCCGCCTTCCAATAATGATGTCGATACGTTCGCCCCACGGCTTTGCAAGGAGTGCGACGTGAAGAAGGTTAAGGTTATGACAACACAACAAGCAAGACTGCCATCAGTCTTTCAAGTGATTCTCTCGCTCGGTATATTTCTCGCGCTAGCGTTTTCATTTACGGCAAAACTCGATCTCCCGATCCAATTGGCCCTGTTTATCGGCTGGTTCGTGATCATGGTATTAGGCCTAAAACTCGGTCACCAATATAAAGACCTTGAGGCTGCTGCCACGAAAGGGATCTCAAATGGTTTAGGCGCTGTGCTTATTCTGCTTTCGGTCGGTGCCTTAGTCGGTACATGGATTGCAGGTGGTATCGTTCCAACCATTATCTTCTATGGTCTGAAAGCAATTCACCCTTCTATTTTCCTTCTTGCGACCATGTTGATTTGTTCCCTCACCGCATTGGCCACCGGAACCTCTTGGGGATCAGCAGGTACAGCCGGCATCGCAATGATGGGCATTGGGCAAGGTTTGGGTATTCCCGCCCCCATGACCGCAGGCGCCGTGCTATCTGGTTGTTACTTTGGTGACAAAATGTCGCCGCTCTCAGATTCGGTGATTTTGGCCTCATCAATGTCAGGCGTTGAGATCGTTGAGCACATTAAAGGCATGCTGCCTATTGCACTGATCAGCTACATCATCACCGGTATCCTCTTTACCGCTGTAGGGTGGCACTACGCGGGCAACGTGGACATGGGCCAAGTTGAGACCGTGATGTTGGCCATGGAAGAGCAATTTGTGATCACGCCGCTCTCTTTCATTCCAGTTTTGGCGGTGTTGGTATTGCTTGCGATGCGTCTACCCTCGTTCCCTGTGATTAGCTTTGGCTCGTTACTGGGTATTGTATGGGCTGTGATGTTGCAAGACATGACTCCCGTGCAGGCAATCAACACCGCGTGGGCGCCTTTTCACATCTCCTCGGGCGTCGATTTTATTGATGCCATCTTAAACCGTGGCGGCATGGAATCGATGCTGGGCTCGGTTGCGGTAATCGTGTTTGGTCTTGGCTTCGGCGGATTGCTGGAAAAAGTCGGCGTCTTACATACCATCGCAAATCTGTTTGAGCGTCGCGTTAACAGCGCAGGTAGCCTCGCCACCTCAACCATTGGCACGGCGTTTATGGGGAACATTTTTGGTTCAGCGATGTATGTATCACTGATCCTGACACCAAAAATCTGTGCCAAAAACTACGACCGCTTAGGTTATCAACGCAAAAACCTATCACGAAATGCTGAGTTCGGTGGCACGCTGACATCAGGCATGGTGCCGTGGAGTGACAATGGTATCTACATGGCCAGCATTCTGGGTGTTGCAACCCTGTCTTACGCCCCGTTTATGTGGTTAAGCTTTGTGTGTATCGCTGTCACCATCGTAACCAGCTACATGGGATGGTTTGTTGACAAAGTAGATGACAAACAAACTGCGGCGGAAACCATGACGCCTGCTGCAGAGAAAGCATAATCTTTTTTGTCACGCGGCACGCTCGCCGCGAGCAATCTGAAGATAAAGAAGGCGCCGACTCGGCGCCTTCTTTGTTTGCATCACCAGCACTCAACTCTCGCTAGCGCAATGAATCGAGGTACTCAGGTAAAAAGAGCGAAATTTGCGGAATGTAGGTAATCAGCATTAAGAACACCAGCAGCAAGCTTAGCCAAGGCAGCGCCGCCTTGATTGCCCAACCGATGGACTCACCAGTAATCCCCGCCGTCACAAATAGGTTCAACCCAACCGGTGGAGTCAGCATCCCGATTTCCATATTGACCACCATAATGATCCCCAAATGAATGGGGTCGATGCCCAACTGCATGGCGATGGGGAATAAAATCGGCGCCATAATCAACAAAATCGCCGACGGCTCCATAAAGTTTCCCGCAATCAATAGGAGGATATTGACCACGATTAAAAAGCCCCATGCGGGCAGCCCCCATGCCACAATGCTTTCGGCAATGGTATGTGGAATACGCTCAGTGGTCAGCACATGGGCAAACAACATCGCATTGGCGATAATAAAGAGCAGCATAATGCTAACCTTGGCGGCATCTTTTACCACATGGGCCACTTCTTTATCGGTTACCGAGCGTATCATCACCCAAGGCAGCTGGACGATATTACGTCCCCAAGCACGAATTGATGACTCGCCCTCAAAACGCCACGGGGTGTCTTTCAGCGGTCCGATATCACGGTATCCCCACACACTCACCAACCATGCGTACACAGCCGCAACTGAAGCCGCTTCAGTCGGGCTGGCTATGCCACCATAGATAGAGCCCAACACAATGATGATAAGCATGAGTCCGCCCATCGCTCGCGCCCCTGAGCCAAGCACTGCGCTAACGCCTGGGAAAGGTTGCGAGGGTAAGCCTTTAATGCGTGCGACAATGTAAATCGCGACCATCAGGATCCCGCCCATCATTAAACCCGGAATAAAGCCCGCCATAAACATCTTCGAGGCAGATACTTCCGTTGCCGCCGCATATACCAGCATCACAATTGACGGAGGGATCAATATCCCCAAGGTGCCCGCATTGGCGATCACCCCAGCGGCAAACGCTTTTGGATAGCCTGCTCTTACCATCCCCACAATCACAATCGAGCCAATGGCTGCAACCGTTGCAGGCGATGAACCAGAGACTGCCGCAAACAGCATGCACGCCATGACAGATGCCATCGCTAATCCACCACGTACATGGCCAACGCAATCAACCGCAAAATTAATTAACCGACGCGCCACTCCTCCAGTTGAGAGAAAGGCAGAAGATAGGATAAAAAAAGGAATCGCCAACAGCGTGTAATGGTGTGTCGTCGCTTCAAAAAGTTTCAGAGCAATAGAGGCAAGGGAATCATTGGAGAACAGCAAAATAGTACTGACACTCGATAACCCCAGCGCAATGGCAATGGGCATGCCCATGAACATACACAAAAACAATAACCCAAACAAAACCGCAATGGTCATTTTGATTCCTCCTTGCCTTCCGCTGAACGGCTTGTTGGCATACCCTCAACACCCTCTTCAGCAAGATGCATGCTCTCCTTCGCTTCATCAGCAAAGCCAAAACCAAGACGCTTACCTTGAATGACTTCTATAGCCACAGTGATCATGCGCAATCCAAGCAAAGCGAACCCGATCAGCAAGCACAGCATGGCTTTCCACTTTTCTATCGGAATGTCTTCCATTTCAATCGCAATCAGCTTCATCTTGCTCAGGTAGACCCAACTGCCATAGAAAAACAACACGCAGTACACCATGGCGAGCGCCAGTGCGATTAAGGTCACTGTCTTTTGCAGTGACGGTGAAAATGTTTTCACCAAGGCATCTACCCCAATATGCGCGCCTTCTCGGATCCCCCAGGACGCGCCAATCAACACCATCCAGGCCGATAAATACAAGGTGGCCTCTTGTGCCCAAAGTAAGCCTTCGTTAAAGAAGAAACGCAGCACCACCTCAACAAAGACCAACAAGGTCGTCGCCACCAGTAGCAATCCAATGACGGTTTCTTCGAATCGATGCAAGAACTTGATCATCCTACACTCCCTACGGATGAACCCGGTCAGACCGGAGATAAAACAAAAGCCGGGGCATCCCCGGCTAGATATTATTGATTGGCTTGTACCGCTGCTTGAATCAAGTCAGCGCCAATCTCATCCTCAAATTGCTGCCACACTGGCTGCATGGCTTCGACCCACTCACCGCGCTCTTTATCGGTCAACGTGAGAATTTGGCTGCGTCCTGAGTCAATGATCTTCTGGCGGTCATCATCTGCTTTTTGTTGCGCAATTTGATTGCCATAAGCCACTGACTCATCCAACGCTTTTTTCAGCACTTCACGGTCAGCATCTGGGAGTTGCGTCCAAAATTCCGCCGAGGTGGTAACCATGTAATCAAGCACACCATGGTTTGACGCTGTAATATAAGGCTGAACTTCAAAAAACTTCTTCGAATAAATGTTTGACCAGGTATTCTCTTGGCCATCAATGGCTCGGGTTTGTAGAAGGGTAAAGACTTCTGAGAAGGGCTTTTTAAGCGGCACTGCGTCTACCGCATCAAATTGTGCTGCCAACACGTCTGAGCTCATGATGCGGAATTTCTTACCAGACGCATCACTCGGTACCCGTAGTGGTTCACTGGCAGACAGTTGCTTGAGGCCGTTATGCAAATAGCCCAGCCCGATCATGCCTTTGCCCTTGACCGACTGCAGCAGCGATTGCCCTGCATCTGATTGCTGAAAACGGTCAACCGCTTCCATGTCCTCAAACAAAAATGGCAAATCGAAAACTTGGAGTTTTTTGGTGTACTTGGAGAATTTAGATAAAGAAGGGGCAATAAACTGGACATCACCAAGTAGGAGCGCTTCCATCTCCTTGCCGTCACCAAACAATTGTGAGTTTGGATACACTTCCACTTCGTATTTGTCACCAATACGCTCAGCGACAAGATCTCGGAAATGCAGCGCCATTTGTCCTTTGGGCGTGTTTTCTGCCACCACGTGGGAGAACTTAATCACTTCAGGGGCAGCGTGAGCTGCACTCGCTAACGTGACCGATAGTGCAATTGCAGACAGTGTCAGCTTTTTCATTGTTCAACCTCTTTCCTTGTGCCAGTGATATCACTCATGACATTTGAGTGACGTTTAAATAACGTTTCGTTTACGTTTTAGGCGCTCAAGGTCAATCTGTGAACAAGGGAGAAGGAACAATTCAGAGTGAATCGACGAAAACGGGATCGGACCAAAAAGAAATGGGTGAAAATTCACCCATTACTGATTAGCCTCATCGATCACTTTGGTCTTGATGATTAGTCGTCGCGACTGGTTAATCGTCGCTGCAGCTGATCACGTAGATTAGGTGGTGTGCCTTTGATAGTCAGGGTATCGGTGTCTGGGTCATAGAAGACGCGTTCACCTAACAGCATGGCATCGAAGTTTACCGATAGGCCGCCACCTGCCCCTACAAACTTGGTGAGTTTTCGCATCGTAGTCCGATCGGCAGGAAATTGCTCTTCAAGCTCATAGCCTTGTTGATTGGCATACTGGTAGAAATCAACACCGTCAGGCGTTGGCGGTAGTTCTTGAGCAAGCTCTTTCACTACCACTTCATCGCCTGATTTGAGTTGATCATTACAATAATCAAAGACCTGCTTGCGATACGCGTTCTTTTCTTCTTTTTCCAAACGCGCATCATCGCAGTAATCTTCCACGGCCTGCATCAACACTTGGTTTTGCTGTTTACTGTCCATGCCCACTTGCGCTTGCAAGAAATCGAGGAAAAAGTCAGCAATTTTGCGCCCGACTCGGCCTTTGATGAAGGACAAATATCGATTGGAGTCGGCTTCCGTTTCCCACGTGGAGAGATCGATCCGCGCCGCAATATCCATCTTACTCACGTCAAGATACTCAGTCGCGTTGACGTCAAGCTCGTCCGTCACGCGCAAACTGTGCTTAGATTCGACCACGCCAATAAACAGGTAATCGGTCGCAAGCGCACGATAATGCGCCATAATTAATGTACCGCTGTCGGCAAAGGGATACTTAGCAAGTTCATTACGCAGACGTTCGACGGCTTTTTCAGAGAAAGTGCGAAAGTCGAGGAGTTGGTCACGATATTCCTTTAACCACTGCTGAAATTCACTGTCAGTGTCAAATAAAGCAAACCCTTTGCCTGCTTTTGCGTGATATACCCGATGTACATCGGCCATCAGATTATCAGTTTGATCGTTGAGCGGTAACGGTCCGTCACGAAGATGAACGTTAAGCGAATCATCATCTTGCTTAACGATTTGATGCAATATTACGTTAGAAAGCGTGAGGCTCATGATTGAAAAGATTTTCAGTAAGACTAAAGTGTGGGTTATTATACGCAGCTTTGGTTTTATTACGACAAGACGAATTTATGCCTGTAACTTCAAAGTATGACGACAAACAAGTGGAACGCATCATCAGTGATGTTGTCAACGTGTTAGAACAACACGATGCGTCAACAGATTTGTCGCTCATGGTGGTCGGTAACGTCGCCACCAATATCCTGAATCAGAATATTCMTGCCGCGCAACGTCAGGCTTTTGCCGAGAAATTCGCCCAAGCGTTGTTGTCTTCTATCGACAAACAATAACGCACCGTGCAGCAGCATCTTAAAAGAGAAGAATAAAGACGTATGGTTGATAGCGGAACATCGTATCGTGACAAAGTATCTCAGCTGATTAGCTGGGGGCATTGGTTTAGCTTTTTTAACATCATTGCCGCTATGTTGCTTGGCACACGCTATATCAGCCAGTCAGGATGGCCCGAAACACTGTTAGGACAAACGTACCTGATTTTTAACTGGGTCGGCCATTTTGGCTTTCTTGTGTTTGCGTTGTACATACTGATCATTTTCCCTGCGAGTTTTATCATTCCCTCACAGCGCTTAATGCGCTTGTTTGCCGTATTGGCGGCGACCACGGGTATGATGGTGCTGCTGCTCGACATTTATGCGTACGAAACCCTCCACCTCCATCTTAACCCCTTGGTGTGGGAGCTGTTGTTAAGCGGCGAAAAAACTGACATGAATGCACACTGGCAATACCTGTTTATTGCTGTGCCAGCTATCTTTATTCTCCAATTAATCATGTCAGAATGGGTGTGGCGTAAACTTCGTAAACTGACGCGCAAGCGCATCGGGATCCCGGTCGCGACCGTGTTTGCAATCTGCTTTATTTCCAGCCATCTGATCCATATTTGGGCCGACGCATTTATCTATAGTCCCGTGACTGCGCAACGCTCGACCTTCCCTGTCTCCTACCCAATGACGGCGAAGACTTTTATGGAAAAATATGGCTTGCTGGATAGACAAGAATACCAACGTCTCCGCGAACAACGTGGTCAGGAAAATAGCGAGGTCATTCGCTATCCGCTGGAGCCACTCGCTTTTGCACCTGATGCGAGTAAATATCAGAAAAACCTATTGATGGTGATGGTTGAAGGACTGCGTGCCGACATGCTCAATCCAGTGACCATGCCGCATCTTTACCAGTTCGCCAATGACAACCTGTGGTTTAAAAATCACTTCAGCAGCAGCAATGACGACATGGCAGGGCTGTTTGGGCTCTTCTATGGTCTTCCCGGCAGCTATGCACAAAGTGCACGCACCGAAGGCCTGCGACCGGTGCTCATGAATACATTGAATAATCGTCACTACCAGCTCGGGCTATTTAGTGGCGATGGCTTTACCAATCCAATTTATTATCAAAGCATCTTTAGCGCCGACTTACAAAGCGATGATCAGCCTGATCTTCCCGCTTGGCAAGCCGATGCTGAAGCAGTCTCTCAGATGCAAGCATGGCTTGCGGCACGCGATACATCGCCTTGGTTTGGTTATCTGGAGCTCGCCACCGTAAGTGAATACGAGCAAAGCGGTGACTATCCACAGCCGTTCCAGCCGTCATTAGATAGCGCGATGGCAGGCGTCGATACCCAAACTGCGCTGGTATTGAAAAACAGTTACAACAACGCCGCGCACTATATCGATGATCAGCTTGGCGCTTTATTGGACGACTTGAAACAATCGGGCCAGCTCGAAAACACTGTGGTTATGATCACGTCCAACCATGGTATGGAGTTTAACGAAACCGGTTTAAATACCTGGGGCTCCAACACCAATTACAGCCGTTATCAGTTGCAAGTGCCCTTGGTCATGCATTGGCCAAACCAAGCCCCAGAACAAATTACGAATTACAGTAGTCACCTAGATGTGGCTCCCACTTTGATGGAGTCCATGCTGTCGGTGAGTTCACCGGCTGAAAACTATAGCAGTGGGACCAATTTGTTCGAGTTGAAAAATCGCCCGCGTAAATGGGTTATTGCTGGGGATAGCCGTGATATCGTGGTCGTCCAACCACAAAAGACCACGGTAGTGGATAAATTCGGTAATTATAAAGTGTATGACAAACACTATACCCCCTTGCCGGAAGGTAAGCCGCAGCTGTCTGTTTTGATGCAAGTCATGCATGAATCGAAGCGTTTCTACCACCCAGAAGAGCATGACCGTTAATTTCAGTCTCGAAGTGGCGCATTAATAGCCAAACAATTGAAAAACAGGAAAACAATGCCGTTGAGTAATTGACAGCTGTGAGGGTGATTCGTAATATAGCGCTTAGTCGGTCTGTAGCGCAGCCTGGTAGCGCACTGTCATGGGGTGTCAGGGGTCGCTGGTTCAAATCCAGTCAGACCGACCAATCTTCTCGCCCGCCACTCTTCGAGTGGCGGGCTTTTTCATTTCTACGGTTGGCTTGTGGTTCGACCGACAAAGGCGGCAACGATGGTGTCATCACCTAGCTGTCGGGAAAAGACATAAGCATTGTCTTGGGCAATGGCCCGATGTATCCCTGCGCCTACGGCGGGATGCTGCTGCCTAAACTGAGCGACCTTACGCCAATGGGCTAACAAACGCTGTTGCTCTGCGGTCCGTGACCACACCATGTCAGAACGCGTGCCTTGATGGAAATCATCCCCATAGGGACCCAAGTCTCGGCCAACCTCATCGCCGTAATACACTTGAATAGCCCCAGGTGAGAGCAAGAGTGCATTGGCAGCGCCGCGTTGCATCGCCATATCTTTGAAGCGACTGAAGAACAGCTCGGTATCATGTGACGACATATAGCTCACTGGAATAAAATCCGCTTCGTTTTGCATGGTTTGGGCGTAAGCATTATACGTCTCTTCCATTTGGCTGAGACAGTACGCGCCTTTGTCCATCTGTTTTTGCAGATCAAAGTTGATTAGCGCATCAAAGCCTTGATCGAAATAAGGGCTGCGATAAGCACTGTGGCCCCACACTTCTCCCATCATCCAAAAAGGCGTACCGGACTGCTGATTCTTCTGTCGCCAAGATGCCAAAGCGGCACTGGCTTTTTGCTTAAGCGCTCGCCAGATCTCACCGTCGACATGTTTAACCGTATCGACACGAAAGCCATCTATCCCAAAGCGTTCAACCCACTGAGTTTGCCACTCAAGTAAATAATCACTAACCGTATAGCCATCTTGGACTTTTACACGTGTGCCGGGATTGTCGAGCAACCACTGAGGCAGCATCACTGACTTGGTCGATTCGGTTTTAAAATCGGGAAGCCCTGCCAAGGTCAGGGTTTGATCGCTGGAGCCCGGTGCATCGTAGCCCGGTAGTCCCGCACGTATCCAATCTTTACCCCACCAGTGCTGCCAGTTTGCGCTTTGATAATCCACAGCTTGGTGAAAGTCATGCCAACTTTGCCCTTTTTTTGGGTGCCAATCTTGCCATTTTGCCGGTAATGCATCCGCATTGACCACCTCAATGCCATCTTGTTGTAAGTCCGCTAAGGTGGCGTAACCAGGATGGTTAACCACTACATCAAGAAAGATCTTCATGCCACGTTGATGTGCGGCCTCTACCAGTTTTTTCAGCACCGCATCATCGCCAAAGTTTTGGTCCACCTGGGTAAAGTCTCGCGCCCAGTAGCCGTGATAAGCATAAAAAGGAAACGCGCCTTTACTGCCGCCCCCAACAAAGCCGTGTACCTGCTCGACAATAGGTGACAGCCAGATCACGTCAGTACCCAGTGATTGAATATAATCGAGCTTCTCGAGCACTCCCTGCAAATCACCGCCATGGAAAGTACCAATGTTCTGTTGATTATCGGAATGGCGGCCATAGCTGTGATCATTGCTTGGATCGCCATTGTGAAAGCGATCAACCATCACAAAGTAAATGTTGGCATTGCGGTAGGTAAATGCCTGAGGTTCGCGCTCGGTCGGCGCTAATAATATCAATCCACCGCTATTTGATGCTGGGGTCAGCGTCACCTGATGGTCACGAACACGAACAACCTGACCACTAAGCGCTTCTTTCAGTTGTGTGCCATCCGCGAATGCCTCACCAACAGAAAGGGTAACAGGGCCACCGCGATAAACTTGGCATTGCACATCGGGCAAAGGCCGTTTAAACACGGTCGCGGTTTTTTTAGGTTCTCGCTTAATACTCAGTGTGTGGGTGCTAGGCTCAAAATAGAAACCATAGTCACCGGCAAAGCGAATATTGACCTCAAAGTGGCTCTCCGCTTGGCACGACAAAGGAATTGGCGTGTTAAACTTTACACGCGTGGGTGAGATCGCCTCACATTCACCATCAAGCCCACTGACCGAGACCTTGTAAATATTCTTACCCAATGAGAAAACAGTTGGATGCTGGTCAGTAAGCGGCCCATCCGTTTGCGTGGTTGAGGTTGAAACTGTGATATGTGGCGCTGCAGACACCGAAGCTGAACAGGCAACCGCCACAGCCAGTGCAATGCGCCGCCAAGAGAATAAGGGGATCATAATCGTGCTCCTTGCCGTTTTCTCATAGGGTAAAAAAACAGCAAGGTCACAACATCATTCTCGGCTCTCAGCCCTAAAAGTGTGAGGGCTAACCATAGAGGGCGGAGTTAATCGGTTTTCAGAGACTCTCATCAATGCCGAATAGCTCGGCGATCTCGTCTGCGGGCACCGGGCGGCTATACAGAAAGCCTTGTCCGAAGGTACAGCCCAGCTCACGCAGTATCGCTTGTTGGTGAGTGGTTTCAATCCCTTCTGCCACCACGCCCATGCCGAGACTATCGGCCATTGCGATCATCGCAGACACGATCGCCACTTCCTCTTCATCCGGCGCTTCACTTTGGATATCTTTGATAAAGTGTCGGTCGATTTTCAACTTAGAGATCGGGTATCGTTTTAAATAGGCCATCGACGAATACCCAGTCCCGAAATCATCAATCGCAATCCCCACCCCTTTTTCTCGCAACTGCTCTAACACTTTCAATGCACTGGCTTGATTTTCAATCAGGGTGTTTTCGGTGATCTCCAACTCGAGAAAGCGCGGATCGGCGCCCGTTTTTTCAAGTGCTTCGGCAACGACCTGCGTAAAGGTAATATCGGCCAAGTTGCGTGGTGAGATATTTACCGCCAACGAGACCATCAATCCAGCATCTTGCCACTGTTTTAACTGACGACACCCGGTTTCCACCACCCACTGGGTGATGTCGTGAATAATCGAGCGCTCTTCAGCCACATCAATAAAATGAAACGGCGAAAGCACGCCCCGTTCAGGATGGTGCCAACGCAGTAGTGCCTCGACACCAATAATGTTGCCGGTCACAAGATCCACTTGTGGCTGATAGAAAAGCTCAAGCTCTTCGTTTTGCACGCATTGCCGTAGCTCGACCGCTAAGCGCAATTTATTGTTCGCTTCGACGGTTAGCGCATCATTGTAAAACGCATAGGTATTACGACCCGATTTTTTGGCGAAGTACATCGCAGAGTCGGCAAAGGTCAGCAGCTCTTCGGTATTAGCAGCATTGTCTGGGTATTGGGCAATACCGATACTGACACCAATCTGAGCATCAATCCCCCCGCTGAGCACAAACAAGCGGTTCATCGCCTGAATAATGTCTTCGGACAAGCTGACGCATGCGGCTTTGTCACTGTGAATTAAACGCAGRACCACGAACTCATCCCCGCCCAGTCGCGCTAAGGTATCCCCTTCTCTTAACAAACCATACAAGCGTTGACTCACCAGCTTTAGCAGCTCATCGCCCACGGCGTGTCCGTGGCTATCATTGACAAATTTAAACTGGTCAAGGTCGAGAAACATTAAGGCCAGTTTGCCATGAGCCCCCATGGGCATCTTGAGTGCTTGTCTAGTGCGAGATGCCAGTAGCAAGCGATTCGGCAAACCGGTCAGTGCATCATAGTGCGCGAGATCAATCAGCTTTTTCTCTGAATCTTTCAGCTTGGAGATATCTGAAAAGACGCCAACATAATTCACCACCTCACCGGCGTCGTTTTTCACCACACTGATAGAAAGCAACTGTGGATATACCACCCCATCTTTGCGCCGATTCCATATCTCTCCTTTCCATCGGCCTTGTTTGGCAACCTCTTCCCACATTGCGCGGAAAAAGGCTTTATCATGACGCCCCGAGTTAAGAATGGACGGATCATTCCCTAGAACATCTTCTTCTTGATAGCCAGTAATGGCACTAAAGCCGCCATTGACTGCCATAATTTTGGCGTCTGCATCCGTCACCAGTACCCCTTCGCTCGATTGTTCAAAGATTTTTGCGTTGAGCATCAGCTTACGCTCAACGTCAAGTCGCTCTGAAACATCATGGATCACAGAAAAGAGTAATTTGACATGACCTATGGTGATGGGTGAAGAGTGCACCTCAACCTGACGCACCTCACCGCTTTTCAAACGGTGAGAGAAGATAAAGTAGTTTTTATCACGCTGACGCGCTTGGGAAAGGCTTTGACGCAACGCACTCTCGGTATGGGTATTAATATCGCTGATCCGCATGGATGTCAGTGTCGCATGATCATAACCGTAAAACTGTTGCGCACTGTCGTTGGCATCGACAATGTCGCCACTTTTGGCATCCAACAGTAACATCACAGCGTCGTGACGCTTAAAAATACTGCGGAAACGATGGCTATCATCCACAACCCGACCAATTGATTGTGCAAAGCTGCGGCCAGCATTATAGCGACCGTAGAGTCCTCCTAGCCAAAAGCCGAGTACAATGACACACATTAGCCAGACTCTCGGGTGCCAACGCACACCGTGCCAGCCATCTTCAGGGATCCCAAGTAAACGCCATTGACCTGATGGTAAACTCATCGTCACGATGACCGGATCTTGGGTATGTATTTGCGGCGTACCATAAATAGGTTTGAAAGGCTCAGTCAGCCGTCGGCGCCCTTCTAAGGCAACTTGAACGGGTAACCGCTCCCCTTGAGTAAAGCTATCGGTAAACAACGCCTCAATGTCTAGCACCGTGGAAAGCACGCCCCACGGCAGGTTTTTACGGGCATTGGTAATGCTTTGTCGCGCGATTAAGGCTGTTCCACCTTGCAGCAGCTCAACAGGCCCTGAGATGACGGGTTTATCAGAGGCATGGGCGTTACGCACGCTTTCCAGTTGTGACGGGATATCATGATAATCCGTACCAAGCAGAGTTTCGCCCACCGACTCCGGATAGACATGACTAATCACCCAATTTCGCGCGGCACCAAAATTAAGAATATGGGTAGATTGAGACATCAATTGCGCCGCGAACTCGGCAAATGCCTCTTGGGTAAGCTCAGGATTTAAACTGATATAGGTTGCTAGGCCGTAGCTTAAATCCATGTTCTGTGTCACGTTAAGCTCTATACGAGACCGATAAGCCAATAATGCCGCGCGCACTTTATCTATCTGTTTATCATGCTCTTGTTGGTATAGCCAGAACTCCACTGACGCGACAACAAGTACGAAGACCATAATAGAAATCAGTATATTGTATATAAACCCTACTCGGGCCGAACGACGGGCGACAGAGTCTAGCGCCGAGGGAACTGCTTGCTGCATGACGCAATACAACCTTATCTCGCCCACTTTTTTAGGCGAACATGATGAACAACTTCAGGCGTAGCACGGGATTATATAACCGCCGCGTAGAATCGCCAGCACTTAGGGCCGGTTTATGATGAATGGTTTCCGACAACATGGTTCAGATCAAGTAACACACCAAAGACGTTGCACGATGCATAATACGTATTGACATAGTAAGGTATGCTGGCTTTTTAGACATCAGGAGACAAGGATGACACTGACCATGGAGTATGGCGCGATATTGGTCGCGCTCGGGTTTATTGCCGGTATTATAAATACCTTAGCAGGCGGTGGCTCCAACCTGACCCTTCCAGCGTTAATGGTCATGGGGATGCCCGCCGACGTCGCGAATGCGACCAATCGCGTTGGCGTGTGGTTGCAGTGTGCCTCGGGGATGGCAGGCTTTAAACGCCACGACAAACTTGATACGCAAGATATCTGGCCAGTGCTGGTACCCAGCCTGATTGGTGGCTTACTTGGCGCACTTGCCGCCGCTTGGCTGCCCACCAGCTGGGTCAAACCTCTTTTACTGGGGACGCTACTCACCATGACAGTGGTGATGTTAGTCAAACCGACCACCCTCACCCCGCCACCGGGAACACCGATTAAAAAAGTGAAAGACACACCGAGTGCATGGCTGGGTTTATGTTTAGCTGGCTTCTACGGTGGCTTTGTGCAAGCAGGGGTTGGCTTTGTGTTACTGGCGGCCTTATGCGGCACCTTGAATTATGATCTGGTGCGCGGTAACGCGCTTAAGCTGGCTTGTACACTTGCATTCACCACCTTATCGCTGCTGGTTTTTATTGCCGATGATCTGGTGCGTTGGCTACCCGGTTTGCTCCTTGCCATCGGCACCATGACTGGCGCGCGCGTAGCCGTCAAGTTTGCGATTTCAGCCAATCCAAAGACGCTCAAACTCTTTTTGTTTGTCATGACGTTAGTGGGCTGTATTGCCGCTTATGCGTTTTAATCCCATAGCATCAGCCTGTAGACGCTTGTCGTTTGGGTGCACGCTTGCGCCGCGTTGTTTTATCACCCGTGCGACGTTTACGGGTAAATTGACGCTTAGGTGGCGGCGGTAAATTCTTCAACGATGTGGGGGGCGGTGCGGTTTTTACCATCTCAATCAAACCTTGTAATTGTTCGGTCAATGCATGCATAAAAGGTTGATAGGCGCATTTTTTTTCTGCCATGTCTTGCAGTTGGCGCTCCCATTGCGCGGTCATATCTGGATAGGTGGCGCTATCCGGCAACGCGGCAATCAGTCCTTTCCCACTCGGTGTGGCATGTAAGGTTTTGCCTTGGCGCAGTAACAAGCCACGCTTTAGCAACAACTCTATGATCCCAGCTCGGGTTGCTTCAGTCCCTAAACCATCGGTTTCTCGTAAAATATCCTTCAGTTTTTTATCTTGCACATAGCGACCGATCCCCGTCATCGCCTGCAACAGACTCGATTCGGTAAAGGCGGCCGGCGGCTCCGTCATACAATCTTTTATCTCACCGCGCTCACACACTAGTTGCTCGCCCGGCTGTAAGTGAGGCAAGGGGCTCGCTGACGCCTCAGCCACTTGCGTATTCGGCAGCAACGAACGCCAACCAGCCACGGTCAGGACTTTTCCTTTGGCAATAAAGCAACCGCCCGCGATATCAAACACCAGTTTGCCTTCTGCATATTCCGCCGGTGGAAAAAATTGCATGAGATACTGGCGCGCGATGAGCTGGTAAAGTTTCGCTTCATCACTGGAGAGCCCAGCAGGCGCCGCTTTGGCGGTGGGAATAATGGCATGGTGCGCGCCGACCTTTGCATCGTTCCATGCTTTGTTCTTTCTAGATGTATCTGCCTGATCGCACGCATCGATAAGCGGTTGACACCCTTGTCGAATCGCCTGCACGACTTTACCTGCCTCCGCAAAGTGGCCCTTAGGCAGATATCGACAGTCCGAACGCGGATAGGTAATCAATTTATGTCGCTCATAAAGCTGCTGGCAGATATCTAGCGCTTTTTGCGCACTAAAGCCAAACCGTTTGGATGCATCAATCTGCAAGGCCGACAAATTATAGGGCAGCGGCGCAGCCTGCTTGCGGGTTTGACGCTCGGCCTCTGTCACCTTTGCTGGTTGGCCAGCAATACGATTGGCAACATTCTCGGCCAGCGCGCGAGAAATCACGCGCCCTTGCGGATCTTGCCATTGAGCGCACGCGTCACTAGGCTGCCATCTAGCTCGGATCATTTCACCTTGATACGGCAACAGAGCATCGAGTTGGTAGAAAGGGTGTGGGACAAAGTCTTCGATTTCTTGGTCGCGACGGACCACCAAACCCAGCACTGGGGTTTGGACACGCCCTACAGACAGCACGCCTTGGTAGCCCGCTTGTTGACCGAGTAAGGTGTAGGCGCGCGACAAATTCATCCCATAGAGCCAATCAGCACGAGAGCGCGCCAACGCTGACACGGACAGCGGAACAAAGGCGTGATTGTCACCCATTTTGTTGAGCGCTTTTTTCACGGCCGACACGTTTAGATCGCTGACTAACAAGCGCTGAATCCGTGCCTTTTTCGCTGCACTCACTCCCGCATAATCAATGACTTCATCAACCAGTAGTTGCCCTTCGCGATCAGGGTCGCCGGCATGCACGAGATGATCAAACTGCTTGATCAGTTTTTTCACGATCGCTAATTGACCGGCCGCTGATTTGCGCGGACGCAGTTTCCATTGCTGAGGTATGATGGGCAGATGCGCCAACTTCCATTGCTTGTACTGGCTGTCATATGCGTCCGGCTCGACTTGCTCGAGCAAGTGGCCGATACACCATGTCACCACATCCCCATTGGCGGTTTCGATATAGCCTTTGTGGTTTTTTTGCGGTTTGGACAAACCGGCGGCAATGGCTCTGCCGAGGCTGGGCTTCTCGGCGATAAATAGGCGCGCCATATCACTCTCTAACTCTGTGCAATGAGCCACATGGTATGCAAAGCGTATGGCGGGCGCAATAAAAAACCTGTACATATGCACAGGTCCTTAAAAGTGAATTAGAGATACTTCACGTATTTGCTGGTATCACGCGTTGGTGCATTGGCCGGTGCACAATCTGGAGTGCCGAGATACAAAAAGCCGACAATCGCATCATCACCATCTACATCTAGCGCTTGGCGCACAACAGGGTGATAGGCAAAGGTGCCGGTACGCCAAAACCCTTGAAAACCTTGCGCAACTGCTGCCATTTGCATTGCTTGGGTAGCACAACCGGCGGAGATATGCTGTTCAATCGTCGGGACTTTTTCATGAAAGCGTGTACGCGCAATGACCGCAATGACCATCGGTGCGCGAAACGGTGCTTGTTTGGCTTTTTCTATCGCAGTATCGTCCGCGCCATCGGCTTTCGCGGCCTCCACTAAAATCTGAGATAGCCGCGTTAATCCTTCACCTTCACACACCACAAACTGCCAAGGCGTTAATGCGCCATGATCAGGGGCGCGCAACCCAGCTTGAAGAATGTTCTCTAACGTTTGGCCGCTTGGCGCTGGTTCGGCTAAACGTGGAATAGAGCGGCGCTGTAATAGCAAATCAAGTGCGTTCATGGTCTTTTCCTTGTAACCCGTATATGCAGCCACGGTATCACCGCAGCGTATCGTACTGATTGCTTTATGCTAACACAGCCACTGCGCGACAAAGTCGCGCAGTTTATACGGGTTTACAGCGCGAGTGCGGTTTCAATGCCCTGACGAATGGCCCGTTTAGCGTCTAGCTCTCCCGCATGCTCCGCCCCGCCAATCAAATGGAATGGCAAACCTGCCGACTCAAGTGTCTTGGCCAACGCATTCACAGACTCTTGACCAGCACAGAGAATAATCTGGTCGGCAGGAATGACATGAGGCTCATCTTTGATGCTGATGTGTAATCCCCCATCATCAATTTTATGGTAGGTCACACCGCCCACTAAGTTTACGCCTCGTTTTTGCAAAGTTTTACGATGGATCCACCCCGTGGTTTTCCCTGGGCCTTTGCCAACGCGGCCTTCCCGACGCTGCAGGACCCATACTTGCTTGTCACTCTTAGTGTCATGGGCAGGATACAATCCTCCTTCGTGGGAAATAGTTTTATCGATCCCCCACTCTTTCAACCAGTCATCCAGTTGTTGATTCGCAGGTTCAGTGATCATAGTGGCCACATCCACGCCGATCCCGCCCGCGCCGATAATCGCAATGTGACTCCCCAACTCAGGTTGCTCACGAATAAAGGTTTGATAGTCAATCACCTTAGGATGATCAATGCCCTCAATCGCAGGGCGGCGAGGCTTAACCCCGGTTGCAACCACTACCTCATCGAATTCCCTGAGGGTGTCGACCTCAACACTGTGATTAAGATGGACGGTGACACCGGCTTTCTCCAAACGACGCAAGTAATAGCGAATGGTCTCTTGGAACTCTTCTTTGCCGGGAATGGTCATCGCTAAATTAAACTGCCCACCCAAGCGATCAGATTTTTCAAACAAGGTCACTGTATGGCCTCGCTCAGCCGCTTCGGTGGCACAGCTGATCCCAGCCATTCCGCCTCCCACGACAGCCACCGTTTTCACTTGCCGAACTGGCGTCGCCACCAACTCTGTTTCGTAGCAAGCTTTCGGGTTCACCAAGCAACTGGCTCGCTTGCCTTTAAACACATGATCCAAGCACGCTTGGTTACAGGCAATACAGGTATTGATGTCCTCCGATTGCCCAGCCTTAGCTTTGGCAACAAAGGCAGCATCGGCCAAGAAAGGACGTGCCATCGAAACCATATCAGCCTGACCGCTGGCGAGAATCTGTTCAGCCACCTCTGGGGTATTAATTCGGTTGCAGGTAACCAGAGGCACCGACACCTCACCTTTGAGTTTTTCTGTCACCCAACTAAAGGCGCCGCGAGGAACTTGCGTTGCGATGGTTGGAATGCGCGCTTCATGCCAGCCAATACCAGTATTAATAATGGTGACACCGGCCTGCTCTAGGCCTTTCGCTAGCGCGACCACATCGTCAAAGGTGTTGCCTTGCTCGACCAAATCCAACATCGATAATCGGAAGATCACGATAAAATCGTCACCGGCCGCTTTTCTTACCGCACGCATGGCTTCCACGGCAAAACGCATGCGATTTTCCACCGAGCCGCCCCATTGATCATAACGGCGGTTGGCACGATGGCAGAARAATTGGTTGATGAGATAACCTTCAGATCCCATGATTTCAACCCCGTCATAACCCGCTTCTCGCGCGAGCGCGGCGCTGCGGCCGAAGGCTTTGATCGTACGCCAAATCGTTCTCTCGCTCATGGCAAAAGGCTTGAACTTACTGATCGGTGCGCGAATCGCGGAAGCACTTTGAGCAAACGGATGGAAGGCATAACGTCCGGCATGAAGCAATTGAAGTGCAATCTTTCCGCCATTGGCATGTACCGCATCGGTGATAGTTCGATGAGTACGAGCGGCACGTCCAGAGCTAAACTGTGCGCTAAATGGAGTCAATCGACCGCGAAAGTTCGGCGAAAAGCCACCAGTGACAATTAAGCCAACGTCGCCTTTCGCGCGCTCTGCATAAAAGGCTGCGAGCTTTTTAAAACCGTCATTGGCTTCTTCCAATCCGGTATGCATCGAGCCCATCAGAACGCGGTTTTTCAATGTTGTAAACCCGAGGTCTAGCGGGGCTAGCATATGGGGGTAAGAGTGCTGTTCCATTGCTTGCTCACTTATTGTTGTGGTCTGACCAGACTATAGCGCTGTCGGCTACTGTTTTTCAAACGTTCGTTTACAAACTAGCAACATCGATTGTCGAATAGTTGATCTCAGTAGGACTTTCCTCCCCACTCTGTCGGATACGGGATAAGCTTGGGCTATCGATCCTTGCAGTGATCAGCTAGGATATCAGCGACATATATCGATGGATTAGAGTATGAAAAAACTGTTTCGCTTCATTGCATCTTTGTTCCGATGGCTTTGGGTTGCTATCGGTTTCGTGCGTCAGCTTTTGTTAAATGTGCTTTTCATTGCTGTTATCGTGGGCATTTATTGGGCGATAACCTCCGACTCTCCGCTGCCAACCAGTGACACAACCGCGAAGAAAGCTACTCAAGCTGAACCCGCCCCACAGGCGTTGTTACTGAATATAAACGGCCCGATTGTTGAACAGCGCCGTCGTATCGATCCTATCGATACCCTCTCACGCAACGCGCTCGGACAACCGATTGAAACCGAAAACGTACTCTTTGATATCGTCGATACCATCCGCCATGCCGCGACGGATGACGATATTAACGGGTTGGTGCTTAGCCTAGGCGATATGCCATCCACGAGCCTAACCAAGCTTCGCTACATCGCCAAAGCTATCGACGAGTTCAAGCAAAGCGGTAAAGAGGTCGTGGCGATCGGTGGAATGTACAGCCAAAGCCAGTACTATTTGGCGAGCTATGCTGACGAAATTCTGATGTCACCAGATGGCATGGTGATGCTCCAAGGGTATGGCAGTTACAACCTGTACTGGAAGGATCTGCTCGATAAATTAGATGTCTCGACTCACGTTTTCCGAGTCGGCACCTATAAGTCCTTTGTCGAACCCTATACACGCACCGACATGTCTCCCCAAGCGCGTGAAGCAAATCAAGCATGGCTCGACCAGCTCTGGAACGCGTATGTAAGCGACGTGGCGAACAACCGTGGCATTGAAGCGACGATGTTCTCTCCGTCTGCCGATACACTCATTACCTCACTAGAGGCGTTTGGGGGAGATTTTGCGTCACTTTCCAAGCATATTGGCATTGTCGATGAGTTGATGACACGCCAAGAGATCCGTCGTTATCTTGCCGATAAATTTGGTAGCGACGGGGAAGACAGTTTTGAGTACACCAGCTACTACGACTATCTACCCAAAATTCAATCCCGCTTTACCATCCCCGGGGACAATAATATTGCCGTCGTTGTCGCCAGTGGCCCTATTATGGATGGCGTTCAGCGTCCGGGCACCGTCGGTGGTGATACCACGGCGGCGATGCTGCGCGATGCACGCCTTGACGACAGTGTTAAAGCAGTTGTGTTGCGTGTAGATAGCCCAGGCGGTAGTGCGTTTGCTTCTGAAATTATCCGCAATGAAGTCGATGCACTGCGCGAAGCCGGCAAGCCAGTAGTGGTTTCTATGTCTAGCGTCGCAGCTTCCGGCGGCTATTGGATCTCAGCCAGCGCCGATCGCATCGTCGCGCAGCCAACTACCATCACCGGCTCTATTGGTATCTTTAGTCTGTTCACCACCTTTGAGAACACGCTGGAAGATATTGGTGTCCACACAGATGGCGTAGGCACAACCCCCTTCTCGGGAGTCGGTGTGACCCGCGCCTTGCCTGACGATGTTAGCCAGATCATGCAACTTGGCATTGAGCACGGTTATCACCGCTTTATTTCCTTGGTTAGCACGCACCGTAATCTGTCTTTGGAAGAAACAGATAAGGTGGCTCAAGGTCGCGTATGGACCGGTAGCGACGCGCTGAAATTCGGATTAGTCGATCAATTAGGCGACTTTGATGATGCGGTGACACAAGCGGCAGAATTGGCGGGCCTGGAAAACTACCAGCTGGATTGGATGCAAAAACCGCTGACGCCGTTTGAGCAGTTTATGACTGAGATGCTCGGCCAAACCGCGTCGGTGTTTGGCCAAGCCATGCAAGCGAATATCCCGACGTTTGCAAGCCAGTTACTAGCGTCACCGCAGTTACAGTCGGTGACAATGCTCGAACAATTTAACGACCCTCAAGGCCGTTACTTGTTCTGCTTAAACTGCCAATATCAGTAACACGCTTTGCTCCGGCCGTTCTGGTCGGAGCTTTATCCCAAAGTTTTCCTCTATTCTGTGTGGTTACGCAGTACCAACCATGTAACGGTTACATGTATACTGTGCTCACGCTCATTTAATGCAGATTTGTCATGATGGAACGTAAACATATTTATATCGCCTACACAGGCGGCACCATCGGCATGCAGAAATCCGATCATGGCTATGTGCCTGTTTCGGGTTTTCTTCAGCAACAGCTCGAAAACATGCCAGAATTCCATCGTCCAGAAATGCCTCGTTTTACCATTCATGAGTACGAACCACTCATTGATTCATCGGATATGACGCCAGAGGATTGGCAACGCATTGCTGACGATATTGGAGCGAATTACGACGACTACGATGGTTTTGTGATCTTACATGGTACCGACACCATGGCGTACACCGCCTCGGCGTTGTCGTTCATGTTAGAGAACTTGGAAAAACCTGTGATTGTCACCGGATCTCAGATCCCCATTGCCGAGCTTCGCTCTGACGGACAGGCGAACTTATTGAACGCCCTGCATATTGCAGCGAACTATCCGGTAAATGAAGTGACTTTATTCTTCAATAATCAATTACTTCGCGGTAATCGAAGTACCAAATCGCATGCGGATGGATTTAATGCGTTCACTTCACCGAATTTACCCGCACTGTTGGAAGCGGGCATTCATATCGAAGTGAAAGCCACCGATCTTAATCAGCCGGCACAAGGTCCGTTTAAAGTACATACCATCAACGACCAGCCAGTAGCGGTGATTATGATGTACCCGGGAATCTCACCCGACGTGGTACGCAACGCATTAAAGCAACCTGTTAATGCGATGATTTTACTTACGTTTGGGGTAGGGAATGCACCGCAAAATCCTGAGCTATTGTCGCTACTCAAACAAGCAACAGAACGCGGAGTGTTGGTGCTGAACCTAACCCAATGTTTGGCTGGACGTGTCAATATGGGGGGATATGCCACTGGCTGTGCCCTTGCTGATGCCGGCGTACTCAGCGGCTATGATATGACGCCTGAAGCAGCTCTCGCCAAACTCCATTTCTTGCTCAGCCAAGACTTGCCTTTTGAAACCCTACGCACCATGGTGCAAAAGGATCTACGTGGTGAGCTGAGCTATTACTAGCTTGCCTCAAGTTTGGTCAAAAAATCATGAGTTTGTGAAGCCGACAATGATGTCGGCTTTTTTATCTGCTAATTTATTCATACATTTCGCCGATCAGGGTCTCCACAATGATGGTGTTGCACGGTGATTCTTTATCACCACAAACGCGAAAAATTGCGCTGGCTTTACGATTTAAACAACTGAATTACGAACTGGTCCCAGCTTCTCCGTTTGAAGCGCATGAAGTTGTGCTGCGCCACCCGCCCATGCAAACAATCGTTGCACTGCTCGATGGCGGGCATACGATTTATCACGATACAATCGTGGCCGAGTACCTTGATGATGCGTATCCTGATCCTCTTCTTTATCCTGGCAATGCCCGTCACCGTGCCGATATACGCTGGATTGAGTGGTATTGTCGTCACCATCTCAGCCCTTTAATCGTGGATACCTTGTTTTATCAGCGTGTAGTTCGGGGTCATATGCTCGAAAAAGACATAGACCACCAAGCCGTCAATAATGCGTTAAAAACGCTACCAGAAGCTTGCCAATACCTATCACAACTCCTTACCCATATTCCTGCGGATAAGGTCAATATGGCAACCATCAGTGTATGGAGTCTATTTCGCTGTGCTCAAATGGCAGGGCTGGTGCTCGACAGCAGCTACACCCAGCTAAATCAGTATCTTGAAGCACTCAGCCAGCATCCGCTGTTTGACGATTATGCGCAGGAAGAGAACCACCAATTGACGCCTTTTTTCGCCAGTCCAATCAGCCTCTCTGCGCCAAACGATTAGTTGGGCTCAATGCTCTCTGGTGGTAGAAACTGTGAGTCCCTTTACGCTTTTCACCGACCAGCATTCCTTACAGCCTGCATTCTGGTATATACAAATCTAGGATTTTGTATAGCTGGAGGCTGACATGGAGCACGTCAGACAAGTTACTTCCCATTCGCAGGTGTTATGGCGCCTGTTCGGCCTGAGTGCCATTGGTATTGTGTTTTTCTTCGTTCCTGTTTCTATTGATGGCAACACCACCATTCCACTCGATCACCTTGTTAGTTGGATAAAAAGCACCTTTGGCAACCTGATCAACCTATATGTACTCATGATTATTTTAGCCGGTGCCATTATGCCACTGTGGACGGGACAGTGGCGGCAAAGTAGCGGTCAAAAGCTATTCACCTTATTGAAATGCATTGGTGCCGTTAGCGCGTTCATGGCACTCACCAAAATTGGCCCTGCCTTTCTCCACGAGCCCGATATTCTGCCCTTTCTATTCAATAAACTGGTGGTCTCAGTCGGCRTGATTGTTCCCGTCGGTGCGATTTTTCTGTCCTTTTTGGTCAGTTACGGTTTACTTGAGCTTATCGGTATTTTGCTACAGCCGATTATGCGCCCCATCTGGCGAACCCCTGGCCGCTCAGCCATTGATGCGGTCGCCTCGTTTGTTGGCAGCTATTCACTCGGCTTGCTCATTACGGATAAGGTCTACAAGAATGGGCAATATTCGGTCAAAGAGGCCACCATTATCGCAACCGGTTTCTCGACCGTCTCAGCCACATTTATGATCATTGTGGCCCGTACCCTCGATTTAATGTCTCATTGGAACTTGTATTTTTGGAGTGCGTTGATCATCACCTTCATCGTCACCGCCATTACGGTGCGACTACCGCCTATTAAAGGCTTAAGTGACAATGTGCTAGCGCCGGAACCGCAAGCTATCAAGGGACAGCGCTGGGTGCTGGCTTATCAAACCGGCTTATCTCAAGCCGCTCAAGCAGGCCGAGTCAGTCACAACCTGATTGCCACTGTGAAAGACGGCTTGTTGATGACCATGACAATCTTGCCTGCGATCATGTCGGTAGGGTTGTTAGGGTTGTTAGCTGCCAAGTACACCCCCGTCTTTGAGTGGTTAGGCTGGGTTTTTTACCCCATCACCGCACTATGGGGACTAGATAACGGCCATCAGCTTGCTCAAGCTGCGTCTGCCGGCTTAGCAGAAATGTTCCTGCCAGCGCTGTTGCTTAGCGAGGCAGACTTTGTATTACGTTTTAGCGCGGCGATTACTTGCGTATCGAGCGTACTGTTTTTCTCCGCATCGATTCCCTGTATTCTCGCCACCAGCATTCCGATCAGTGTGTTCCGATTGGTCGTAATTTGGGCATTGCGCACGGCATTAAGTTTAATGCTTTCCATCCCACTCGCCTTGCTCATTGCTGGCTAAATGACAGGAAAGTGCGCCGCTTTAACAGGCGGCGCGTTCCATCGACGCGTCAAAACATCAGTGCTTCGTTTGTACATCGATGCGTGCTTCGTCCGGTTTCGCAAACTCACGCTTTAACTCCGCTTTCGACTTGAACGTCACCTGTCCACCTTTAGCAACAGTCATATGCTGAGGCTGTTCGTTATGTCGCGATTGATAAAGCATCACCGCTTGCAGTGCTTGATCACGTTGAGTTTGGTTAAGCGCTGTTCCATCGGGCCACTTTCCCGTTTCGACGGCATAACACAAGCGATCGTAAACCTCTGGTGTCATCGCTTTTAACAGTTGTTCAATATCCATGGATGGCTCCGCTTTTTGACATGTCTCTATTATGCCTTAACCGACCTGCCTTTCGGCATCTCGAGTTCAGTGCGCAAAATCACGCTTTAGGACATAAACTACACTTAGATTTGAAGTATACTCACCGCAACTGATTGGGGATACGAACAACCATGCCTTTAAGATTACCTAAATCACTCACTGCTGCTTCTGCTGGCGCAATTCTATTGCTACTGGCTGGCTGTGAGGGGGAACCGACCACAAACCAAGTGTGTGATACGCATCCTGAATTGTGCGAAGGGTTAAATATTGGTGATGGCCAATGCCGTTTTGAGCGTTCAGACTTGATTTTCAAACGGTTAGCGGTGGATGAAAAGCCCAGTGATCTTAATAAACTGGCCGAGCTCAAACAGACTCAAGTCTATTTACGCTGCATGGAGCTGGTTGCGGGAATCGAACCAACCACTCTAAAAGAGCGAAAAACGAAGCGTACCGAAGCGGTCTATCACGCCTATGATTCTATCGAACGCTTAGAACGTGAATTGAAAGACTCGTATCAGCCACCGGTGATTTATTACCGCTGGTCACAAGGCGATAACAGCGCTTTACCTCAATTTCTAAAACTTGAGGGGACACAGCATCTTGAAACGCCCCAGCTTCAACTTGGACTCGCCACCTATTACGTCTCCCGGGACAGACACAAAACCGTTCGTATCTTATTGCATGTGCTTGAGCTGTATGACGGCAACGATGAAGAGGTACGTGACGAAGTGATCCCTGAAGCGATTAAATCCTTAGCGACCACTAACCATGCATTAGAGCGCTTCGAGCATGCGTATCTATGGGCCAAAGTGGGTAAAGACTATAACTTACCCATAGCTGACAGTGACCGATTAGCACGGCTCTATCCTCTATCAGAGGAGCGCCGCAACCAGTTGGAATCAATAGCAAAAGATATCTCTGCAGCAATCCGAGACGGCAATTTCGAAGCAACTTTAGTCAACGCAGTTGACCCTAAAGAACCTACTTAACATCAAAGCGCCTGCGATCGCGGGCGCTTCTCTCTATTTGTCAGTAATTTTAAAACCCAGCTCTCTTCGACAGATAACGGAATTGATGTGCTTCCCTTTCACGATTGTGCATCTGCTTCTACGCTTTTCAATACACCAGTTGTCATCCAATACCTCTCCCTTCGCTTTGTACCTATTGGTCAAAGAAGGGACAGGTATAGTCGCAAGGGCGCTAAATGTTTAGGTGATGTAAAAAAAATCCGTACTTTTTTTTGACTTTAAACAATTTTGAACGCGATTACCCTTGCATGGACGGGTCCTATTCTGTAATTTTACTACCAGTTTCATCTCACTAGAAATTAAGTTGTGGAGCAACATAATGACTATCAAAGTAGGTATTAACGGTTTTGGTCGTATCGGCCGCTTCGTATTCCGTGCTTCTGTAGAGCGCGAAGACATTGAAGTAGTAGCAATCAACGACCTGATTGACGTTGAGTATATGGCTTACATGCTGAAGTACGACTCAACTCACGGCCGCTTCAACGGCACTGTTGAAGTGAAAGACGGCAACCTGATCGTTAACGGTAAGAAAGTACGTGTAACGGCAGAGCGCAACCCAGCAGATCTTAAGTGGGATGAGGCTGGTGTTGACGTTGTYGCTGAAGCAACCGGTATCTTCCTGACTGACGAAACAGCACGTCAACACATCCAAGCGGGTGCGAAGAAAGTTGTTCTGACTGGTCCATCTAAAGACGCAACCCCAATGTTCGTAATGGGTGTTAACCACAGCGAGTATGCGGGTCAAGATATCGTGTCTAACGCGTCTTGTACCACTAACTGCCTAGCGCCAATCGCGAAAGTACTGAACGACAAGTTCGGTATCGAGTCTGGCCTGATGACCACTGTTCACGCAACCACTGCAACTCAGAAAACTGTTGACGGTCCTTCTGCGAAAGACTGGCGCGGTGGCCGTGGTGCGTCTCAGAACATCATCCCATCTTCAACTGGTGCAGCGAAAGCAGTAGGTAAAGTACTTCCTGAGCTGAACGGTAAACTGACTGGTATGGCGTTCCGCGTACCAACTGCCAACGTTTCTGTTGTTGACCTGACTGTCAACCTAGAGAAAGCGGCATCTTACGAGCAAATCTGTGCCGCGATGAAAGAAGCGTCTGAAGGTGAGCTGAAAGGTGTTCTTGGTTACACTGAAGATGCTGTTGTTTCTCAAGACTTCATCGGTGAAGTACAAACATCAGTATTCGATGCCAAAGCAGGTATCGCACTGACCGACAAATTCGTTAAAGTTGTATCTTGGTACGACAACGAAATCGGCTACTCAAACAAAGTACTTGACCTAGTTGCACACATCTCTAAGTAAGATGCAATTACCATAGTATCGATTAAAGGCGGCCGTTGGCCGCCTTTTGTTTATGGGCTCTATGCCGTTTCTGCGCAATAAAGGACGCGATTATGACTTCTCATACTCTGCACTTCGAGCGCCGGCTCTCGGCGTCAGTTGATTTATGTTATCGCCAAGCCGTCCCGGTTCTTCGGATTCAACATCCAGCCTGTGATGCCACCATCAGTCAGTTTGGGGCTCACTTACTGTCATTCTCCCCACGCAATGCGGAACCACTGATTTGGATGAGTGGCAATGCAGTCTATGATGCAAAAACGCCTCTACGGGGTGGCATTCCCGTTTGCTTTCCTTGGTTCGGCCAAACGGGTTCTCCCTCTCATGGCTTTGCACGCCGCGTGATGTGGGACATTCAACACATTGAAGAAGATGCACAAGGTGTGACGATTCAATTATCGCTGCTCCCCTCTGCGAAAACCCGTGCACTGTGGCCACACGATTTTGAAGCCGTTATGACATTCACGCTCACCCAAACGCTCGATGTCGCTTTAACGGTAAAAAACACTGCCTCGCTGCCATTTGAGTTCGGAGGCGCCCTACACAGCTACCTTTCCGTTGCGGATAGTGAACAAGCAACCGTAGCGGGTGTGGGAAGCCATTATCTCGACAATTTCAGCCATGGACAGAGAAAGCCCGCCTCTGGCACCGTGACTTTTGAAGAGCCCGTCGACCGCATTTATACCGACTCAGCCTCGTCATTAACTCTGACTGATACGGCAGGATATCGACGTATTATCGTCAATAATCAAGGAGAGACGAGCGCAGTCGTATGGAATCCAGGCCAAGCGGCTTCGGTAAAAATGTCTGATATGGACGATGACGGCTATCTACATTTTGTCTGTATTGAAGCCGCCATTGAGCAACCCAGTATTCAACTGGCACCGGGAGAAAGCCACACACTAACCACCTGTATTCATGACGAAAAACATGGTGAGTTGCTGCTCTAGATGATCTGCAAACACGAAAAAGGCAGCCAGCGCTGCCTTTTTGCATGTTGGTCGCGATCAAGCGAATAGGCTGCCCATTCACTGGGGACTTGAATCAATAAAAAATATAATTCACGCCAAGGTAGCCTGATGCGGCCGTTGATTGGTCTACCATCGGGCTATCTGCAATGTTGTCATCTAAATTGGTGTAACGCACACCACCAAGCAGCTGGATGCGCTCTGTCAGCATCACATAACCACTAGCACCAATAAAATAGTGTCCCGCAGAACCGGGGTCGTAGGCGGATAGTCCGGACCGAGAGGCCTCCGCGGCACTGATCCCGTAAAGGTGTTGATTGAGGTCACTGCTGTTGTAGGAATACCCCACTTCCGGAGAGATCCCCCATCGCTGACGGTTCATCGCATATTTCCAGCTGACTTCCCCATACAAACCATCTCTATCATGGGTCACCCCCTCACCGACTAATGCTTGGAATCGGCCGATTGGCGAGTGGTATTGATACGCTAAAGCCAAAACAACCGACGTATCGCGCTTATCAAGTAAACTTAGCTGTGGATCATCGGTATCTGCAGGATCAAAACGACGTGGATCATACGTCGTTGATAAAACCAAATTATGTGTTGAATCTTTCGGCGCCAAACGCGCGCCAGCGGTGAGCCCTCGGAAATAGAAATGATCGGTATCGACATTGACAGTCGGTACGATAAGTGGGTCCGTATCTGTGTCCTTATAAGGCTGGGGGGAAAAAGCGGCTAGGACACCGGCTGACACACGTGTTTCTGCGGAAACACTTCCCGCGGCGAGTATGAGGCACGAAGCCGCCACCGCTTTAACAAGCTTTACAGTCATTATTCTTCCTTAATTTGCTGGTCAACGCACAATTTAGAATTAGGCCAGTAGCTGTCCATAAACCACACTTATCGTGGACACCATCACTGATATTACCCTCTCAACGTGACAGCCTACTACAACAACTTGAATCTAAGCTGTCTTGCAAGTGGCTATTTGATTTACCTATCAATGGTAGGGGAAAAAATATCGAAAAAACAATCAATTCTTTCACGCAAAAACGTGGATTGGGGTCTAACATTATTATGAGGAAAAGGGATATTCAGCCAAAGGACCACCTTTTCTTTATGAGTTATCAGACGATTTAGGGGGCAGGACCATGACTATTTTCGATCATTATCGTCAGCGTTACGAAGATGCAAAAGACGAAGAATTGAGCCTTCAGGAGTTCTTGGATCTGTGCCGAGACGATCGCAGCGCTTATGCCAATGCCGCCGAGCGCCTGTTGATGGCCATCGGTGAACCAGAGAAAATTGACACCTCCCTCGACCCACGGCTCAGTCGTATTTTCTCCAACCGTGTTATTTCACGCTATAAGACCTTTGAAGACTTCTATGGCATGGAAGAGTCGATTGAGCAAATCGTCTCCTACCTCAAACACGCTGCGCAAGGGCTAGAAGAGCGCAAACAGATCCTTTACTTACTCGGCCCTGTCGGCGGCGGTAAATCCTCGCTTGCAGAAAAACTGAAAAGCTTGATGCAGCAAGTACCGATTTATGTGCTAACCGCGAACGGCGAACGTAGTCCGGTCAATGATCATCCTTTCTGCCTTTTTGATGCTCAAGAGGATGGTCACCTGCTAGAAAA
Organism: Salinivibrio proteolyticus; assembly: GCF_001996165.1. GTDB lineage: Bacteria > Pseudomonadota > Gammaproteobacteria > Enterobacterales > Vibrionaceae > Salinivibrio > Salinivibrio proteolyticus. The sequence goes on from NZ_MUFP01000001.1 coordinate 124,414, forward strand.
AGAGTACGGTGTCCCGCAGCGTTATATTCGTAGCATTATGTCGCCTTGGGCCGCCAAGCGACTTAAAGAGTTTGGTGGCGATATCAGCCAATTTAAAGTCGTGAAAGTTCGTCCCTCAGTGCTCAACCAAGTCGCCGTGGCGAAAACCGAGCCCGGGGATGAAAACAACCAGGATATTTCCTCCTTGGTGGGCAAGGTCGATATCCGTCAGCTAGAACACTTTTCGCAAGACGATCCTGATGCATATTCCTACTCTGGCGCGCTGTGTAAGGCCAATCAGGGTTTGATGGAGTTTGTGGAAATGTTCAAAGCACCGATCAAGGTGCTGCACCCCTTGTTGACGGCGACGCAGGAGGGCAACTACAACGGGACCGAAGGTCTGTCTGCCCTGCCGTTTGATGGCATCATTCTCGCTCACTCCAACGAATCGGAATGGCAGTCATTCCGCAACAACAAAAACAATGAAGCATTCCTCGACCGTGTTTACATCGTCAAGGTGCCTTATTGCTTACGCGTTTCCGAAGAGATCCGTATTTACGACAAACTCTTGTCACACAGTGAGCTAAAACAAGCGCCTTGCTCACCAAGCACGCTAGATATTCTCGCTCGCTTTACGGTGCTCTCTCGCTTAAAAGATCCTGAGAACTCGTCCATTTATTCGAAAATGCGCGTCTACGACGGTGAAACCCTCAAAGACACCGATCCCAAAGCGAAGTCATACCAAGAGTACCGCGATTATGCCGGGGTCGATGAAGGCATGGATGGGCTCTCAACCCGTTTTGCGTTCAAGATCCTATCTCGTGTGTTTAACTTTGACCACGCAGAAGTCGCCGCAAACCCGGTCCACCTCTTTTACGTCCTTGAGCAACAAATTGAACGTGAGCAATTCCCACAAGAAATTGCAGAGCGTTACCTCGAGCACCTAAAAGGCTATCTGATCCCGAAATATATCGAGTTTATCGGCAAAGAAATTCAAACGGCGTATCTCGAATCCTACTCGGAATATGGTCAGAATATCTTTGACCGCTACGTAACTTATGCAGACTTTTGGATTCAAGACCAAGAGTTCCGCGACCCAGACACTGGCCAACTGTTCGATCGCTCGGCACTCAATAGCGAGCTGGAGAAAATTGAGAAGCCTGCCGGGATCAGCAACCCGAAAGACTTCCGTAACGAGATCGTCAATTTCGTCCTACGTGCACGTGCCAATAATGAGGGAAAAAACCCTGCTTGGACCAGCTACGAGAAGCTGAAAACGGTCATCGAGAAGAAAATGTTCTCCAATACCGAAGACTTGCTACCGGTGATTTCATTCAACACCAAAACGTCTAGCGACGAGCAGAAAAAACACGACGACTTTGTCGCTCGTATGATGGAAAAAGGATATACCCGCAAGCAGGTTCGCTTGCTATCTGAATGGTATTTGCGCGTACGTAAATCGTCGTAGCACATCCCTTTCAGGGCGGACACACGTGACGGGAGAGAGTTATGGCGCATTTTATTGATCGTCGGCTCAATGGCAAAAATAAAAGCACCGTCAATCGACAGCGCTTTTTACGCCGCCACAAAAGGCAGATAAAAGAGTCAATCGCCGACGCCGTCAACAACCGGTCAATCACTGATGTCGAAAGTGGCGAGGATATTTCGATTCCATCACGCGACATCCGTGAACCGACCTTCCACCAAGGCAAAGGAGGACAGCGTGATGCTGTCCACCCTGGCAACGACCAATTTAGCCCCGGCGATCGTATCGCACGTCCCCCCGGCGGCGAAGGCGGTGGTGGCGCAGGTGACGGACAAGCGAGTCCAGACGGTGAAGGCCAAGACGATTTTGTCTTCCAAATTTCGAAAGATGAGTATCTCGACTTGTTGTTTGAAGATCTCGAGCTACCTAATCTGAAGAAAAATCAAATGCAAAAAATGGTGGAGTATAAGACCCACCGTGCGGGGTATACCTCCAATGGTGTGCCCTCGAATATCGCCATTGTGCGCTCATTGCAAAACTCGTTAGCGCGTCGCACCGCGATGTCTGCGAGCAAGCGCCGAGAGCTGGCAGAGCTTGAGGAAGCGCTGGAAAGCTTGCGTCACTCTGAGCCAGCACAGCCTTTGGAAATGAAGCGGCTTGAAGAGGAAATTGCAGCACTGAAAAGCAAGATCGCCGCGGTACCTTTTATTGATACCTTCGATCTTCGCTATAAAAACTACGAAAAACGGCCACAGCCCAGTAGCCAAGCGGTGATGTTCTGTCTGATGGACGTATCGGGGTCAATGGATCAGGCGACTAAAGATATCGCAAAACGCTTTTATATCTTGTTGTATTTGTTCCTAACCCGTACCTACAAAAATGTAGAGGTAGTCTTTATTCGCCATCATACCCAAGCAAAAGAAGTCGATGAGCACGAATTCTTTTACTCGCAAGAAACCGGCGGCACCATTGTCTCCAGTGCATTGCGCTTGATGGATGAGATCATCAAAGACAGGTACAACCCCACAGAGTGGAACGTGTATGCCGCCCAAGCGTCTGACGGCGACAACTGGGCAGACGATTCACCGGGTTGTCGTGAGCTACTGCAGAAAAGCTTACTGCCGGTCAGCCGCTATTACGCCTATATCGAGATTACGCGCCGCGCGCATCAAACGTTATGGCGTGAATATGAGGCACTCGCGGAAAGTCATGACAACTTTGCGATGCAGAATATTCGTTCGGCGGAAGACATCTTCCCCGTGTTCCGCGAATTGTTTAAGCGTCAGGTCGAAGCCTGACGCCACTCTCTGCATCGGTATGTTTTTTCAGGGAGATTAGGTATGGCTGTCACTAAAGGCAAACGTAAGACGCCGCTCCATGATGGGCCGGATTGGACCTTTGACCTGCTTGAGCAGTATCACAAGGAAATTAAGCGCGTTGCCGAGCACTACAGGCTCGACACCTACGCCAACCAGATTGAAATTATCGCTGCCGAGCAAATGATGGATGCTTACTCAAGCGTTGGCATGCCGATAAACTACAACCACTGGTCATTTGGCAAGAAGTTTATCGAGACAGAACGTCACTATAAGCACGGTTACATGGGACTTGCCTATGAGATAGTGATCAACTCAGACCCTTGTATTGCTTATTTAATGGAAGAAAACACCATCACCATGCAAGCATTGGTGATGGCTCATGCCTGTTATGGGCACAATTCTTTTTTTAAGGGTAACTACCTATTCCAAACCTGGACCGATGCCGGCTCAATTATCGACTACCTGCTGTTTGCGAAAAATTACATCAGTGAATGCGAAGAGAAGTATGGCCTCGCCGAAGTCGAAAACTTGCTCGACTCTTGCCATGCGCTGATGAATTACGGGGTAGACAGATACAAACGTCCACAGAAAATTTCTCTCGCGGAAGAAAAAGCGCGACAAAAAGCCCGCGAAGATTATTTGCAAACCCAAGTGAATGAACTGTGGCGTACCATTCCTGGCGGTAATAAAGAACAGGAACAAGAAAAACGACGCTTCCCCGCAGAGCCGCAAGAAAACCTGCTGTATTTCTTTGAAAAACACTCGCCATTACTAGAGCCTTGGCAGCGTGAAGTGGTGCGCATAGTGCGCAAGGTTAGCCAGTATTTTTATCCGCAAAAACAAACTCAAGTGATGAATGAAGGATGGGCAACCTTCTGGCATTACACCATACTGAATCATCTTTACGATGAGGGCTTGGTGACGGAAAGCTTTATCATGGAGTTTTTGCACAGCCATACCAATGTGGTCGCACAGCCGCCCTACAACAGCCAATACTACTCAGGGATTAACCCCTATGCACTTGGCTTTGCCATGTTCCAAGATATTCGCCGAATGTGTGAAAACCCAACCGAAGAAGATAACTACTGGTTCCCAGAGATTGCAGGCAAGGACTGGCTCGATACGGTGCATTTTGCGATGGCAAACTTTAAAGACGAGAGCTTTATCAGCCAGTTTTTATCGCCCAAAGTCATGCGCGATATGAAGCTTTTCGCCGTCAATGATGACGATAAGCAAAGCTATATCGAAGTCACCAGTATTCACAATGAACAAGGCTACCGTCAGCTGAGAGAAAAACTTTCAGCCCAATATAACCTCAGTAATCGTGAACCCAACATCCAAGTCTATGATGTCGACTTACGCGGTAATCGGTCACTCACCCTGCGCTATGTGCCTCATAACCGCATCCCTTTGGCCAATTCCTATGAGGAGGTGCTGAAGCATGTCCATCGACTTTGGGGATTTGAAGTGATCCTCGAAGAGGAAACCAGTGAAGGACGAGGGAAAATATTGAGTAGCTGTCCGAAACGGCCGCAGTTTGACCCTGACATGTTAGTCGGTAGTTAGTCTTGCCACCTGTCCCGTCCTAAGATAGACAAAAAAGCCAGAGGCACAAGGCCTCTGGCTTTTCACTGTTCAAACCGATGAGACGCAAAACAATATCGCACCTCGGTTGAGGTAATGCGTCAGCTAGGCCTCTTCTTCGGCCATATTGGCTGCAATGGTTTCACGATTGCCAAACCACAATGCACCACTTTCACGACCGTACTGCTTCACGCGATCGCTGATGGCATTATGTTGATTGTTTTCAATCAAACCGCGCAAGTCACTGTAGAAGCGTAATGCAATCTCACAAGCACGGCGATCCATAAAGTAGTATCCACCTACTCGCGAATAAATCTGACGCATACCATTAATGGTCAATACATACACTTTATTACCAGAATAATGTGCCATGCCTTGGAACAGCATGTAATCGAAGTGGTTAAAGGCACGTCCCATTGAGATCCGCTCACACAGTGCGGGATCTTGCTTGCCGTACTTATCTTGAATCTTCTTGACGTCTTTAAGCACCTCAGCTTGCTCATCAATCAAGGCGATAAACTGCTCAAAACTTTCACTTTCAAGCACTTGCTCACAGCGTTTAATCACATGTTCGATAAGATTAATGCACTCTTGCGGGCGATTTTTTGCCGCATAGCGCATATAAACACCGCTAATATCGGTGCGCGCCGCCAGCAAATCTTCGAGCACACCGTGAACATCTTGGCCTTCCAGCGTCACCAACGTATCGAGAATGCTCAGCCCAGAGGTGCGCATATAATCGTTTACACGGGTTGGTTTGCCATGTTGGATAGTTAACCAACCATCGCGCGCCAAGCGCTGCAAGACTTCACGTAATGTGGTTCGGGTCACACCGATAAGCTCTGATAATTCACGCTCAGCCGGTAAAATGGACCCTTTCGGGAAGTGATTATTCCAAATACTTTCAATTATATATTTTTCAGCAAACGTTGCTGGGCTATCCGCCTTTATAACCATTGAATCTTAATTCCAATTTGCTTCTTGCTTTGATTAATAACTCATCATACCACTAGTCTTTTCAGGCAGAAACCGCTACGTGTTTTCAGAGCCAATGAAGTGACATCCTGCAGATTTTTGTACCAGATCAATGAAAATCTGGGCATAATTCGCAAAATTATGTCATACAAGATGTAACAAAGTATGTCTAAGGCAAAATAGCGCACATCCGTCATGCAGTTGCGACCAACCGCCTACGCTGCTCGCCATTGCCGAATACCGAATTTGTACAGTGACCCGCTCCTCGTACTGGATCCATCGCTCGCTCAAACGGGCTGCTATGGTTTCTGTGTACGTGTGTTTTCTCGCCATGCGCCGCCTGTACGATGCATACATAACCATGAGACTTTCACTATGGCTAAGACCATGACACTCAGAACCGCTTTTTTGAAGAACTTTCTCGGTAAAGCGCCAGATTGGTACAAACTGGCCATTGTCGCCTTTTTAATCATCAACCCGATTGTATTCTCGATTGACCCCTTCATTGCCGGCTGGCTACTGGTGGTTGAATTTATATTCACCTTAGCCATGGCGCTAAAATGCTACCCTCTGCAACCAGGCGGTCTACTTGCCATTGAGGCCGTCGCCATTGGTATGACAAGCCCCGCGCAAGTAAAGCATGAATTGGTCGCCAACGTTGAAGTCTTGCTGCTACTGGTCTTTATGGTGGCAGGTATTTACTTTATGAAGCAGCTGTTGCTGTATATTTTCACCAAAATCTTGTTAGGGATCCGTTCCAAAATTGCGCTATCCCTCGCGTTTTGTGTCGCGGCGGCGACGCTATCTGCCTTCCTAGATGCGCTAACCGTGATTGCCGTGGTCATTAGTGTCGCCGTGGGTTTTTACTCAATTTATCACCGCGTTGCCTCAGGAAAAGAATTTGGCGCCGCGCATGACCACACTACAGATGAGAGTCTGAGTGATGATCTCAGTCGCAACGATCTGGAAAACTATCGCGCCTTTTTGCGTAGCCTACTGATGCATGCGGGCGTGGGTACCGCGCTTGGTGGCGTGATGACCATGGTGGGTGAACCACAAAACCTGATTATTGCCGATCAAGCTGGCTGGCATTTTGGTGAGTTTATTCTGCGGATGGCACCGGTGACCCTACCAGTCTTTGCCGCTGGCCTCCTCACCTGTGTGTTGGTCGAAAAGTTACGTCTATTCGGATACGGCGCACAGCTTCCAGATAACGTTCTTAAAATTCTGGTGGAGTACGATAAAGCACAACGCGCCAAACGCACACCACAAGATGTGGCTAAACTCGTGGTTCAAGCGTTGATCGCCGTTTGGTTAATTGCCGCCCTTGCCCTTCACTTAGCCGCAGTCGGCTTGATTGGTCTTAGCATTATCATCTTGGCAACCTCGTTCACCGGGGTAATCGATGAACACCACATCGGCAAAGCATTTGAAGAGGCGCTGCCCTTTACCGCGCTGTTGGCAGTGTTCTTCTCGGTAGTCGCCGTGATTATCGACCAACACTTATTTGCGCCTGTGATCGATCTCGTCCTGTCGTTGGAGGGCCATATGCAGCTCACCATGTTCTATATCGCGAACGGGTTGCTGTCCATGGTGTCTGATAATGTCTTCGTCGGCACTGTGTACATTAATGAAGTGAAATCCGCGCTTATCAACGGCGTTATCGACCGTGAACAATTCGACATGCTGGCCGTCGCCATTAACACTGGGACAAACCTGCCTTCGGTCGCCACCCCGAATGGTCAAGCCGCCTTCTTGTTCTTGCTCACCTCTACATTGGCACCGTTACTTCGCCTCTCCTACGGGCGCATGGTCTATATGGCATTGCCTTACACGATTGTAATGGGCCTACTCGGCGTAGTGGGGATCGAGTTTTTCTTGGTGCCGGCCACGGAATGGATGCTACATCAAGGATGGATTTCTGAAACCATCCATATGACACAACAAGCCTTACCGAGTGCGCACTAACGCACTTCTACCATTGACCTCAGGCTCAACAAACGATTGAATAGCAAGGCCCTGTTTAGGGCCTTCTTTTGTATCAGGAGTAATTTGAGTTATGTGGCGCGCCTTAAACCAGTTTTCTCGCAGTCGTTTTTCTTGGCTGCTGTTGCTCGTGAGTGTTGTCGGTCTTGAGGCTACAGCGCTGTATTTCCAATACCACCAATCACTCGCGCCTTGTGTGATGTGTATTTATGAACGGGTTGCACTGTTTGGCGTGGGAGCAGCCGCACTGGTTGGCGTGATTGCGCCGCAAAATGCTGCATTACGCACCTTGGGGTTACTCGGCTATGGGGTGACCGCTGCCTGGGGGCTAAAACTGGCACTTGAGCATGTCAGCTACCAATTTCCGGATCCGAATCAACTGTTCGGCCCGACGTGTGATGTCGCGGTGAACTTCCCGACTTGGGCCCCACTCAATCAATGGCTTCCACAGGTATTTGAAGCTTATGGTGATTGCAGCAAGGTGGTATGGCAATGGCTTGGCTTTTCGATGCCACAATGGTTGGTAGGTATTTTCTCGGCAATGCTGGTAGTGTGGGGGTTAGTCATCATCGCCCAATTTATTGGCCGACCACCGCGCCGTATCTTTTCTTAGTAACCTTGACGCGCCGCCTCCAAATCGAGGGCGGCGCATCTGCAGCTACTTAGGCTTCGCAGACGATTTTCGTATCGGCTTGCAGCTTGGCTAGCAAAGGTCTATCCGCTGCACTAAATACCGCGGGATCGAGTCGGTTTGGTTCGCTCCAGTGAATGGCCTGATGGCTCAGGGCTACGGGCTCTCCCTTTGCAAGCGTGCACCAATAGCTACACAACAAAATGCGCTTATCACCGTAGTCATATTCTGTTTCGACAATCGGCGCGCCGACGGCTACCGTCACTCCCAGCTCTTCTTTTAGCTCACGCGCGAGAGCTTGTTGATCGCTTTCATCTGCTTCTACTTTACCCCCCGGAAATTCCCACCAGCTAATGTAGGCCTTGTCTGGGTGGCGCTGAGCAACAAGCACTTGGTTTGCTTGCCCAATCACACCGGCGACCACACGAATCGCCGCTTGCGTGTTTACTTGCGTCATCGTTCTCTCCTGCAATCGCTTATCGACCACAACACTTTTTAAACTTGGCGCCACTGCCACACGGACAAAGGTCGTTACGCCCTACCGACTTAAACGGGTTAATTTGATGGGCGCCATGGCTACCTTGCTGCACTTCATCGGCTGCTTTGGCGACCTCTTGGATCATTAGGTCCAATTGGTCGATGTAGCGACCGGGCTCAATATCTAAGCCAACTTCTTTCATTTGCGCCAGCGTCCCCGCCTCGTCATGCAGCAACAGCATCGAGGTCACCAGTGCGGATAACATGCGCCGACTTCCATCGCCTACTGTGGCTTCTTGCCAATGCGGCTCAACATAAGGCCATACCGCAAGAAAACCCTCGGCAAACGCTTGAGCCGGTTCGCTACGTAACGACAGCATCAACGCGTCTGGCAACTCATAGTCGTTGCGCATGAGAGCGTGATACTGCGCGTCAAGATGCGCGAGGATCGTCTTTTTATCGGCGTCAGGTAAATGGACATCGTCTTCATCAAGGCCTGCCGTCATCAATACCGATAACCATGTGTCCGGTGATAGCGGTGCGGGACAGATATTGGCGGCCAGCAGGGCGCCCTCTACAAAGCTGGCTGGCATACCTTCCCACTCAGAAGAAAGCGTGATTAGTGTTGACATTCTGTCTCCCGTATCTGTTGAGTCGCGTCAGCGAGGCGAGCGTTATCCAGCTCACGCACTATCTCATCGGCGCGATTGAGCACGCGAATCGCTTTAAAACAAGCGTCTGCTTGTGGATAGTACTGACGTAAATATTTGAACCACTGTTTTATCCGGTTCGGGAAATACTGGCCCTTATCGCCTTGTAGCTCGAGTTCGGTATAGCGTACCAATAACGTAAGCACGTCTGTCCACGCCATTGGTGCAACATTGTCTCGAATGTGGGCGCCAAGGTTGGGCATGTTCAGGGCGCCACGACAAACCATTAAGGTGTCGCACCCGGTGATGGCTTGGCAGCGCAATGCATCCTCTCGGTGCCAAATATCGCCATTCGCGGTGACAGGAATAGGCAATTGTTGATTTATCTCTGCAATCAAATCCCAACGAATGGTACCCGCTTTATAGCCATCACGCTTGGTTCGAGCGTGGACCACAAGCTCAGAGGCACCGGCTTGGTATACCGCATCAGCAATCTCCGGGTAGTCATCTAAATCGTTGTAGCCAAGACGAATTTTGGCACTCACTACATGGGCTGCGTCCACCGCATCGCGTACCGCTTTCACCACATCAAACATATGCTCTGGGGTCTTAAGCAAAGCTGCACCACCTCGGTTGCCATTCACCGTTTTTGACGGACAGCCAAAATTAATATCTATCCCGTGAGAGCCAAGCTCAATGGCTCGGACGGCATTGCGCGCCATCGCCACCGGATCTTGTCCCAACAGCTGCACACGCACCGGCGTGCCGGCGGCGGTGACGCCTCCTTGATGCAATTCAGGGCACAAGCGATAAAAGACCTTCTCGGGTAAACGCTGATCGACCACACGCACAAATTCCGTCACACAGAGACTGTAATGATTAATCTCCGTGAGCAGGTTTCTCATTAAGGGATCGAGTACCCCTTCCATTGGGCCTAAAACCACGCGAGGGGCAGATGGATATGTTTGACTCATGCCATGACCTTTACCAGTAAGGCGCGCTATTTTGCCAGCTTTTGCCGCAAAGCGCAGCTAACAAAAAAAGYCAGTCAAAATATGACTGGCTTTCAAACCGTTAGCGTTGATGGTACAGACCTAGCCCTCTGCTTTCGCTGCCTCAACCATGGCTTCTAGCTGCGGATAAGGTAAATAGCCCGGCGCGACTTGATCGCCAATGATCATCGCTGGCGTGCCACGCAACCCCAGCTCAACAAAGGCTCGGTAGTTATCCGCCACCGCTTTTCCTGTTTCTTCTGGCGTTTTTAGCCATTGCTCGGTCTTGGTTTTCTTGGCGATTTTCTCTAGCGATCGCGCATCATGCATACCGCGCTTTTTCATCAGTAATTCATGGACTTGTGCAAAAGCCTCTGGCTGTTCTAGCCATACATTCATGGCATACACCGCAGAGTTAGTGCCCAACTCATCAATGGTTTGTTGTTTAAGTGGCACAGCAATATTAATGACTTTGACATCATCATGCGCGGCCACCAGCTTTTGAAGTTCGTCTTCCAACTTTTTACAGTACGGGCAGTTGTAGTCCATAAAGTTCACCACAGTGACGGTTGGATTTTCAGCGCCAATCCAGCTGTGGGTCTTAGACTCAAACCAGTCGCGACGTTTGGCAAGGTTCTGCTTAAACGTCTGCTGTTGCTCGACAAAATTCTGCAAATTCTGATTAAGGTTGGCAATTAGCCTGGGGTTATCTTCCAACAGGCTAACAATTTCATCCAGTTGCGCTTGCTGTGTATCGCTTAAATTCTTGGCGCTAGCAGGCATGGCTAGCATCATGAGCGCAACACATGGCGCGATATAACGAGTGAAGGACATTGGGTTTCCTTTTTATTGATATAAATGCATTACAACAGTCTCAACCATAGGCCAAGGGGCGTGGTGAATCCGGTTGTAATTGAAGTAATTTTTCCTTGTTCGATCACCATCACGGTGGGCGTTACTTTCACTGAAAAGGCATTAGAAAGCGCCCCGCTTTGATCGTTCACCACAGGAAAATCATAACCATGATGAGCAAGGTATCCGGCCACATGTTTATCCGAGCCTGAGCGTAACGCGATCGAGACCACTTGCGCATGACCACTTAGCCAATCTACCGAGGGAGTCACAAAACGGCATACCCCGCACCAACTTGCCCACACATAGACCAGCACCGGCTCTTGTTGCGACATAGCAACCAAATCTTGTTGGCGACCATCCAGCAAACGCATCGACGTCACCGGTACCTGACTGGTATCGATATCACGGCTTCGCCACCAATCGACAGCAGTGCTAGATATCAACACAAACACGATGAGCCAGCACAGATCACGCGCACCACGTTTGACCCGCTGACGCCATGACAGTTTCGTTTGATTGGCCGTCATGGTGTTTTCGCCTGCTCAATCGCGGCCATCACCGCGTTATCGGTCAAAATCACCGGCAACGCGATCCCATCAGGTGCACCCGGACCATAAACAATATTGAACGGCACGCCATAGCGCTGGTGCTTTTGCAAATACTGCGTCACTGTATCACTCGGACGGGTCCAATCACCTTGCATCGTCACTACATTCGGTGCGGTGATCGCATCATAGACGGGCGACTGTAGCATCACCCCTACTTTGTTGGCATGGCAGGTAATACACCAATCAGCGGTCACATCGACAAACACCACTTGACCCTGTTCGACGGCGCGCGTGATTGCCGCTTCATCAAGGCTTACCCAATCTGGTTCAGGATTGAGGGGCGTTGCCCACTGCTGCGCGGTCAAGGACGCCCCTATCAGCCCGAGCACAATAATAACCAGCAACCCAGCCGAGCCTTTAATTGCCGCCAGCTTGCCAAGGGTCCGATATGTCAGCCACAAAGTGGCAACCAGCAACACTGTTCCCATTGCTATCGCACCCAAAACGCCAAGATAAGGCATCCATAACCAGAATAGCCACACTGTGGTGCCAGCCAGCAACAGCGCAAAGACCCGTTTGACATGGTTCATCCACGGACCGGGTTTCGGCAATGCGCGGGTCAGCCCCGGGAAAGCGGCGACCAACAGCCACGGCAGCGCCATACCAACCGCCAGCGCGGTAAAAATCAGCCATAGCGCCGTCAAGGAGCCGCCCAATGCATACGCCACTGCTGTGCCAAGGAAAGGGGCCGAACACGGTGTGGCGAGTAAGGTTGCAAACACGCCTTGCACAAAGTGACCACTGTGGGTGTGACCACCGCGTGTTGCTAGCCACGTCTGCCAACTTGGGGGCAAATCAATACGCAGCACGTCGAATAGACTCAGGGCAAAGAGCCAAATCACCAGCGTCATGACCCCGATAAAGATCGGACTTTGGAACTGGATGCCCCAACCCACCGCTTGCCCTGTTAGTTTGAGCGCCATCAGTAATCCAGCAATCGCCCAGAAGGAGACGAGTATCCCGGCTGCTGAGGCCAAAAACTGGCCACGAATGACACCACGAGTGGCGTTAGGGTTCGCAACGATACTGTTTAGTTTGAGTCCCAGAACGGGAAGCACACAGGGCATCACATTCAGGATCAAACCGCCTAAGAGCGCAATCCCGCCAATCACCCAAATAGAAAGTCCCGCGTGTGCAACCACATGGCCTGCTTGCACCGTGATGCTATGCTCGGCAAGTAGCTGTTTATCCATGACGGTAACCTGAATCGGCTTGTCGGTAAGATTGGGGGTTTCAATCCAATTGGTTACATCAAAGGTCGCGGTCAGCGTATTGCCATCACGGTGGATACTCGGCAACCCAAAGGTGTCATCAATCACCGCCTCACCATCCACTAGGAGGTCAGGTTGCTGCCAAGCTTGGTTGCCCGTCACGGTGACGGCGAGCTGCTGTTTACTGGCATCCCAAACCGCAGAATCAAGCGTCATATTTGGGAGTGGCTTGGGCACCTGACTCATCGCTTGGTTAAACTGATACATCCGCTCGCCATCGGCCTCTAGTGCACTAGGCGTAAAGTCGAGCGAGATAGGATAGTCAGTGATCACACACACACTGGTGCACGATGACAAGCGCAGCGTCGCATCCAATGAAACCGGTTGTTGCCAGTGTTCAACATCTAATGTCAGAGGGAAAGCAACCTGCCCTTTATAGCCGAGCATGGTCAACCCAAGCTGCTCATAGCGCTTCGGCGCCGGCCAGTGCCAAGTAATCTGGTTCAGGTTTTGGCTGTCATTGATAATCAACTCGGGTGCCACGCCCCCTTCGCCGGGCGAGCGCCAGTATGTTTTCCAATCACCTTGCAAGCGGATAGAAAGTAAACCATCGAGGCGCAGCGTGTCTGGACTCCCTTGCCCAGTTAACGCTAAACGTGCTGTCACCGGTGGGTGATCAGGATTGCTAAGCCAGCCGGTATCCGGAGCATTGGCTCGTGCCGTTGGAGTGAGTAGTAGTAAGCACAAAGACAATAGCGGCAGCAAGACCCAAGCTTGCCAAGCGCGACCTTGTTTAACAGTGTGCCAATAGTCATTGATTCGATTCATAAGTCTGTTCCTTGTTAAGAATAAATACGCCATTTGAAAAGCAGGCGCTTTATTCTCGGAACACACAAAAGCAAAGGTGTCGTCGCCGATAGGTCGGCGGGTCGTGTGTAGGTAAAGTAATCGATACGCTCACCGTCGCCATGACCGCAAGTAATACAATCAGCCACCAAAGTGGCGCGGGGAGCCAATCGAGCATCAATGCTGTAGGCTGTACCAGATGCTCAGACAGGGCACATTTTTTCCCGACCACACTTGTGTCATCACTTTGGTCTTGCATACTCAATGCTTGGCAAGCGGCTTGCACACCTGATTGCCAACTCAGTTGGTTTTGCAAGGCGCACACTGCCAGAACCCATAACGCTACCGCGAGGGCCCAGCCAGCTTTAGAACGACGTGCATACTCTTGCATTCCACCTCCTGTCGAGTTGGCGATCATTATGCCCAACAACAGAAAATAAACAATGGGTTATCCGCGAAGAACCATCGCCTTACGCCGTGGCTTGCATGTCGATACAGTGCCGTCTTCACAAAAAAGGCACCGCAAGTGTCGGTGCCTAGCTAAACAACGTCATCATTTGTCTGCCGCCACTAACGCCCGGCAGGATGATTCAAAATATGATCTTCCCAATCAATCACATCGATTTCGTATACCACGCTGTCTTTGACCGAGATCCCAGCTTGGTGCATTGCCGCTTTTGAGCCAGTGATCAGAGGATGCCACTCAGGCAGCGGTTTATTCTCTGCCAACAAGCGGTACGCGCAAGTCTCTGGCAACCAATAGAACTCATCTATTTTATCGCGGGTAAGCTTGAGGCATGACTCTTCATAAGAAAAGCGATTGGGATAGTCTTTGCATGAGCACGTTTTATCATCGAGCAGACTACACGCCACGTTAGTGTAGTAGAGCTCGTCGGTCTCTTCGTCGATCAGCTTATGTAAGCAGCAACGGCCACAACCGTCACATAAAGCTTCCCACTCCTCGTCGCTCATTTGCGCCAAGGTTTTTTGTTGCCAAAAAGGCGTGCTCATGATGTGTACTCTCTTATATTTTTCCGCTGAGTAGCGGTAACGACATTGCGCCGCTGTTATAACCATCATAGCGGTAAAGTGCAAGCGACCTTCCCTTCCCGACTTGGCGACAACCAGCGTCAATGGTAGAGTGCCTGCCCGTTTTGCTCCAATACCGAGGTTTTATGCCCACTACGCCGACATTCTCGTGCCGTTTAGGCTGCGGCGCGTGTTGTATTGCCCCGAGTATTTCCTCTCCAATACCCGGTATGCCTGACGGTAAACCCGCAGGAACACGATGTGTCCAACTCGACGAGCATAATTTATGTAAACTGTTTGGTCGTCCTGAGCGACCTGCGGTGTGTAGTGCCTTTAGCGCTGACAAAGACGTGTGCGGTGAGAGTACCCAGCAAGCGTTAGATAATTTAATTTACCTCGAGGCGGCAACATAAAAAACGCCAGCCCAGTGATGAGCTAGCGTTATTGTAGCGAAACGCGTGTTCTCACTTTAGCTTTGAATACCTACGATCAACCAAGGTGCATTGGACTGGGTTAAATCACGCTCTAGATGCCAAATATCCGAGATATCTTCTTCTACACCCTCGACACGATCACAGTAACGACCGGTGAATTTCAAACTCAGTTGGGCAGTGCGACTGTCGTAATCGGCACGCACAATCTCAGCATCCACATACATCACTTCGGTGTGTTGCTCTCCGCCTAATCGCGCACGTTCGGCGGCTAAGTCGTTATACAGCGCTGGCGTCACGTACTCTTGGATTTTCTCCAGCTCGTTATGGTTCCAAGCGCCTTGCAAAATACGATAGTGTTCGCGCGCACCACTCAAAAAGCTTTGCATGTCGAATTGTGGCGGGAAGTTAAAGGGGACATCGGTTTGTGTTTCCCCGAAACCACCCGACGTCGCGCTGGTGTCTGTAGCATTGTTACGAAACGCTGAGGGCTGTTCGTGATAATAGCCTTTGTTTTGTCCCGCGTAAGCTGGCCCTTGCGCCTGAGCACTGGCTTTGGCCTGTGTCATGCCTCGCAAGAACTTCATAATCAGGTAGGCAATTAAACCAAGGATTAAGATATCCATAAATTGGATACCCTCAAAGGCACCACCAAAAAAGGCCGCCAACAAACCACCGGCGAGTAAGCTGCCGAGTAAACCACCCATCAAGCCTTTTTTACTGCTGCTTTTGGTCGGGCTTTGTTTGATGGTGTTGGTATCGGTTGTTTTTTGCTTAGGGGCGGGGGCGGTTTTAAAGCTTTTGCCAAATGACTTACCGCCACCAAAGCGCTTGGCTTCTGCGTAAGGCGCTGAAACAACGAAGACAAACATCAACGCTGCGACAGAGAGTAATTTTTTCATGATTGCTTCATCTGTGGTTTATGACTGATGTCATGCTAGAGTGTCTGGAAGTGAAGTCAATCCTATGACTGACATTAATTGTTACCAAACGTCACCACCGGATTCGGGAACCATCGCGAAGTTTGGCGCACTCAAGGAACCATTTACGCTGTTACGACTCCAAGCTCACAACGCATTTATTTACATTGATAGGACTGGACCATGAATGATACCCACAGCAAGTTTATCGGTTATCTGCTTTGGATCTTTGGCTTTCTTGGCGCACACCGTTTTTACTATGGTAAACCTGTCACTGGGACGCTTTGGTTTTTTACCCTCGGCCTGCTCGGGATTGGCTGGATTATCGATCTCTTCTTGATCCCGCTAATGGATAAGGAAGCGGATCTACGTTTTCGTAGCGGACAAACCAATTTCACCGTCGCTTGGCTGCTGCTGACATTTTTAGGTATCTTTGGGGTCCACCGTATGTACATGGGGAAATGGATCACTGGGGTCATTTACCTGTTTACGGGCGGTTTCTTCTTACTCGGCGTGCTATATGACTTTTGGACGTTGAATGATCAAGTCTCGATAAAAAACAGCCAAAAATTTGCCTAACGCCACTATCGACTGGCAGTAATCAATAACCGTTATTTGTCGCTGACACAGCCAATATCGGGTGTTCATACTTATTGCCAACCGCATAACTCAATGATGCGCAACCCGTTTAAAGGTTGCGCACTCGCCTCGCCTTGCTAGTATAAGTCGCTTATTGCACCGCTAAACGGACCAATGTACTCATGAGCCAACAGTTTCAGCTTCTGCGCGAGCGACGCTTTCTGCCCTATTTCATCACACAGGCGTTAGGGGCCTTTAACGATAACGTTTATAAAAACGTGTTGGTGATCATGGTCGCATTTGCTTCCGCCGAGCAGTTGCCAATGGATGCGACTCTGTTTATTAATGCCGCGGCGGGGTTATTTATTCTGCCTTTTTTCCTGTTTTCTGCCTTTGCCGGTGAACTTGCCGACAAATACGATAAAGCCCTTATCATGCGGCGCGTAAAATGGCTGGAAGTCGTGATTATGTCGAGCGCCGCGATTGCCTTGTATTACGAATCATGGACAGTGCTGCTAGGGTTATTGTTTATGATGGGCACCCAGTCCGCTTTTTTTGGCCCGGTAAAATACGCACTGCTACCACAAACCTTGAGCGATAAAGAACTGGTCTCGGGCAATGCGCTCGTCGAAACCGGCACGTTTTTATCTATTCTACTCGGGACCTTACTCGCTGGATTTATCGCTCATCACCCACATGCCAATGTGGTTGCCGGCGCCGCGGTATTAGCCTTTGCACTGCTGGGCGTGCTATCGGCACATGCGATCCCTCCCGCGCCTGCCGGTAATCCAACCCTCAATCTGCGCTATAAACCCATCGCACTGATGAAACAAACCTTGCGTTTTGCACGCCAAGACAAAGTGACCTTACAGGCCATTTTAGGTATCAGCTGGTTTTGGTTTCTTGGTGCAAGCTACCTGACCCAATTTCCTAAATACACCGCCTTGCTGGGCGGGAATGAAACCGGCGTTTCCTTCTTACTGACCCTATTTTCAATCGGTATCGCGGTGGGCGCGCTGCTGTGTGACAAGCTGTCCGGCCACCGTATCGAGCCCGGTATCGTGCCCTTGGGAAGCCTTGGGCTTACCGGCTTTGGGTTGCATTTATTTTTTGCCACGCCCGCCAGCCCAACTGTGCACAGCGATTTAATCGCCTTTGTGACCGATCCGGCACTGACGTGGGTGTTTATCGATTTATTGATGATTGGCGTGTTCGGTGGGATCTTTATTGTCCCCTTGTATAGCTTGATGCAACAGCGCGCCGATAAAGCCGCGCGTGCACGCGTTATTGCCGCCAACAATATCTTCAATGCGTTGTTTATGGTGGCAAGTGCCATTCTTGGCATCACCCTCTTGGTGGTGGTGAAAATCTCCATTGCCGAGTTTTTCCTGTTACTGACAGTGCTCAATTTATTGGTGGCTATCTATGTCAGTCAGTTGGTGCCGATTTTTGCACTGCGCTTTTTTACGTGGATGATCACGCACACCTTGTATCGGGTGAAGCATAAAGATTTACACCATATTCCCGAACAAGGGGGAGCCTTACTGATTTGTAATCATGTCAGCTACATGGACGCGCTTTTGCTGGCGGGTGCTTGTCATCGTCCGATTCGCTTTGTGATGTTTGAAGACTTGTACAAATTACCCGTGCTGCATTGGTTTTTCCGCACCTCAAAAGTGATCCCCATCAGTCACCGAGGACGCACCATTCGCGCCGCGATGAATGAGATCCAACGCGCGTTAGATAATGGCGAAGTGGTGTTGATTTTCCCAGAAGGTCACCTGACCTTTGATGGTGAAATAGACCAGTTCCGCCGTGGCATGGATATGATTCTGCAGCGYTCACCGGTCCCTGTCGTACCCATGGCACTGCAAGGCTTATGGGGCAGTTATTTTAGCCGACATGGCGGCAAGGCCAYGTTAAAACTGCCAAAACGCTTTTGGTCAAAGGTAACTGTGGTGGCCGGCCCCGCCGTGGAGCCGGAAAAAGCCACCTCCGCGTATATGCGCGACGAGGTGATTCGCTTACGTGCCGACCGGCCTTAGTGTTCGATTTGCTGGCTTGCCCATTGGGCAAGCTGCACACGTGACGGCTTAATACTGGCACCCTGCTCGAATGTCGGCCACGGCAAAAAAGCAATGGGACGTTGATAAGGCGCTAACGACTGACAATGCGCCGTTAATTGCACCTGATCCAGTTGCGCTGTGCTTTGCACTATCGCCACTGGACGCGCGCCAAATTCATGGTCAATAACCGGGACAACCACGACTTGGTTGATCTCGTCTCGTTGGAGTAAGTGGCTTTCAATACGCTCAGGCTGAACATTTTCTCCACCGCAGATAAACTGATTATCCTTGCGCCCAATAATACGCAACACTGGCCGCTGGCAACGCGTCTCCCATCTCGCCAGATCCCGCGAGGCTAAGCCTTGTTCTGCCGAAAGCGCCTTTAACCGTCCCGCCTGCCAATATCCTAACGCGAGCGTGTCGCCATGATGAATCACTTCACCATCGCTCGCCAGCGCAACGGCGCGATACGGCAAGGGCTCGCCGACATCGTCATGGCCATCGGCGCGCTTTAACGTGACGGTCGATGCGGTTTCTGTCATACCATAGCCACACCAACAAGCAATGCCCTGTTGCTCAACTAGTTGTGTCAATCGTGCGGGAATCACTGCACCGCCCAGTAATACATGCTTAAGTCGAGAAGGCGCTTGCCGCGCGGCCAACCAAGGTAAGGCGCGATAGAGTTGTGTGGGCACCAAGGAGGCGTGTGTCACCCGAGTCAGTGATTCGGGTAAAGCTTCTCCCTGACAAGGGAAAATGGCGAGGGTGGCACCTTTGAATAACCAGCGCCACACAATAGCCAGACCCGACACATGAAAAAGCGGCAACGATAACAACCAACTATCGGTGCTACTGCTCGGCCTCTCCTCGTGCTCAGACAGCCCTTGATACGGCAGCATCTGGGTTAAACCTGCCGCACTGGCAAGGTGTTGATGCGCTGCATGTACCACGGCTTTGGGCTTTCCTGTTGACCCTGATGTCAGCGTCATGGTGAGCGGTTGCTGTGGTTGCCAAGGCACTATCGATATCGCGTCAGATCCTCTTACCTTGTCGTTATCGCGGTCCAGCCATTGACACTCGCCAAGTTCTGCCAACACGGCGGCTTTCACGTCGTCACTTAAAGCATGATTGAGCACTAAGGTGATCTTGCCCGCTTGCCATGCAGCAAGCAGGCCCACCACTAAGCGCTGGGGAGCAAGACGACTGTCGAACACCACCACTGGCGCGGCATTAAACTGCGTTTGCTGACGGTCCACATCCGCCACCAGCGCCTGCCATGTCAGTGAGGTGTCACTCTCGATGGCAAGCGAGTCTGGCGCACAGCCAGCCCAGTGCCGCCACGGCCACACCTTAAATCCGAACGCCGAGGCCGTCACAATGTATTCACCCAGATAAGGGGCTGGTCATGTAGAGGCGCTAATGGCTGCGGCGCACCTGGCCACGTACGGTCAAGTTGGTGGGCAAAGATACTCAGCGTATCAAGTCCAGGAACCACATCCGGCGTTAACCAAGTGGCAAAGCGTGATAGCTGCGTGAGTCCAAGGCTTGATTCTAGCGCTGCACTGATCATTGCCTGCTTGCCAAGCGTTGTCGCGCTATCAATCCAGCTCGTCAGTGACGCAAGATCGCCCATCAAAGTGGGTTTGAGCACCCACACCGAAACGTATTCACTTTCAATCAATTCACTGTCATCGTGATCGCGCAATGTCTCATCCCAAGCGAGAGGAAAGCCCAACTGTTGCGCACAGCGAAGTGATTGCAAGGGTTCGGCACAGGGCTCTTCTATCCAGCTAATCCGCTGTTGATGTGCATCACTCAAGCCTTGCCAAAACTGGCTTAGCTGCTCTGGGCGCCAACGCCGATTGGCATCCAGCCGTAAGGTTAATGTCGGAACCGCCTCCAGTAAGGTCGTGACCATCAACCGATCGCGCGCCACCTCATATTCGCCTACTTTTACCTTGGCTTGCGGTGATGGCGTTTGACTGGGTCCACTCAAGGCTTGTAAGAGCGCATCAGGATCGCCCGTACAGACAGGCACAGTCGCAAACGTCGCCTCTGTCGGTAGCTTTTGGTCCAACTCCGCTTGCGCCACACTCACTCCCCATGCGACTGAGGACGGTAATTGCGTCATCGCCACATGGCGGTGATCACACCATGCCGCGGTGGCGGCAATCAACGCATGGCGTGCTTGTGCAAAGCTCTCTTGGCTAAACCCCGGCAGAGGCGCCACTTCGCCCCAGCCGCGACGTGCGCCTTCGCTCAGCTCAACCACTAACCCTTCCCGCTCAGCCAGTCGCTGGTCGCGCACAAATACGCCCGACTGGATCGGTAACCTATAGTGGTAGATCCGTGCCTGCCTCATACTCACCTCATGGATTGCGTGGGAAACGATTGAACGCCGGACGGCGCTTCTCGTTGAACGCATTGCGCCCTTCTTGCCCTTCTTCAGTCATATAGAACATCATGGTTGCGTTCCCTGCTAACTCCTGCAACCCAGCTTGTCCGTCACAGTCAGCATTCAACGCGGCTTTTAGGCAACGCAGTGCCATCGGGCTGTGCTGCAGCACTTCACGACACCAGCGCACCGTTTCTCGCTCCAAGTCGGCAAGTGGCACCACAGTGTTTACTAGTCCCATATCTAACGCTTCTTGCGCGTTATAGAACCGACATAGAAACCAAATTTCACGCGCTTTCTTTTGACCCACAATGCGGGCCATGTACGAGGCGCCCCAGCCACCATCAAAGCTCCCCACTTTAGGCCCAGTTTGGCCGAATTGGGCGTTATCGGCCGCGATGGTCAGATCACACATCATATGTAGCACGTGACCTCCGCCTACAGCATAACCGGCCACGGCAGCAATCACAGGCTTTGGACAGGTACGGATCTGACGCTGAAAGTCCAGCACATTAAGATGATGAGTGCCTTCGTCGTCTTGATAGCCGCCGTAGTCACCACGGATGGATTGATCGCCTCCTGAACAAAAGGCTTTTTCGCCTAAACCGGTCAGGATGATCACTCCTACATCACTGTCGTAACGGGCATCAGCAAGCGCTTGCATCATCTCTTTGACCGTTTGGGGACGAAAGGCATTGCGAACTTGGGGACGATTAATCGTAATACGCGCAATACCGTCTGCCGATTTATGGTAAAGAATGTCACTGAATGTCTGATCAGCCTCTACCCACTCAATGGGTGCGTATAGTTCTTGTTCGGTTATACCCGGCGTAATAGCCATAGGATCTCCCCTTTATAGGTTGGTTGGGGCAACGCCCTGAAAAGCTGCACTTGCGAGTAATGCGTGTACAAAGCCTTGTGGATTTGATTGGTGACAGTTGTGACCCGCCTCAGGGATCACCGTGACCCCAATCCCAGTGGTTTGATGCAAATGTTTGGCAAGTGCATGGAATTTTTTATCGCGCTCCCCACAAAGGTAGTCAATGACGAGCCCGTGTTGAAAACAGTGTTTTAGCACACTGCGTAAGTCGGCTTGATGGCCTAACGACGTAGCCAATAAGGTATCCGCTACGGCCGATCCGTGATTCGATAAGCGCCGTTGGACCATCGCGCAACGGGCCGATTCATCAAGAGATTGAAAGACAGGCTGGCGATACCAATCGTCTAGCACTGCGTCTAACGGCTGATGACGAAGGCGTGTGGCCCATTGCTTATCATGTGCGAGTCGCTGCTGACGGGCCTCGTTATCAGCAAGTCCCGGATGACCACCTTCTAACAACACGCCAGACCAGCGAGTAGGTGCATAGATAACGCAATGCATCGCTAAACGCGCACCGAGGGAGTAACCGACTAATAGCGCTGGCTCCCGCCCCCATACCTGCTCACAGGTTGTCAAAATGGCGTCACACGCATCGTCAAAATGCTGACATTGCTGTGTCCAGCTCTCACCGTGTCCGGGTAAATCAAGACATAACCAGTGACAATGGGAGAGCGCAGCAGTTACGGCTTGCCAATCGTCGCCGCTACCCAATAAGCCATGTAAGAACACCACCCGCGGCCCATTGGGATCTCCGCCTTGGCGATAGGTTAGCCGACTAGCCATGCGCTACCTCCGCCAATAAACGGTTCAGAACACTCCCTGCCTCGCCTGCAGGTGTATTGACTTCAATTACCTCTGCGCCGGGTGACTGTAACGCCCCTCGCAAGGTTTCGCTCAAACTCACTACGTCTTTGGGCTGGTGGTAAGGCAAGCCAAACATGGTTGCTGCCGGTTCAAAACCCAAACCATGCGGCATACGGTAGTAGTCATCTCGCAGAGATCGCTCAACCGGTAACATATCGAAAATCCCACCGCCGTCGTTATTAAGGATCAAAATAACCGCGGGGGCAGGTGCATCACGCCACAGCGCCAAGCTGTTTAAATCATACAAGGCGCTGGTATCTCCCAACACCACCAGCATCGGGTGCTGGTTCACTCGCTGCACGCCCGCTGCACCTGCGAGTAAGCCATCAATACCCGACGTCCCTCGATTGGCGTATACGCGATAATCACCCAGCTCACTCCATATATCGGCTAAGCGAATCGTCAAACTATTGCCTAAAAACACATCACACTCTGAGGGCAGCCACTTAGGCAGAGACTGAAAAAGGCGATGTTCGGATAGGCTGTCTTCCACTTTTGCATACGCGCGTTGCCGTTGTATCTGTGCCGCTGTGGTCACCGCCTGCGCCCAGCCGCTTACTGGTCGTTGCAGCTGAGTGAGCGCATCCGATAACGCGTCTAGACCTTCCTCCCATTGCTGGGGCATAAACCGTACGTATTCACTGGGCCGATGAGCTGGATCGAGCGCTTGTTCCCGATCGGTGATCAGCCAGTACGGTACTTCTATGTTGGCCAGCCACTGCCCTAACCGTTTGGACACCAAACGGCCACCGAGTTGAATAACCCACTCAGCCTCATCCAATAGCGCGCGAGTGCTAGGCGCGTTGAGCCACAAATCATGCCCCGGCGCTGTGCTTTTGACGCCGGATTGCGGGTCAGCCAGCACCACCGCATCGAGGACGCTTGCCAACCGCGCCACCTGAGCGCCTGTGTTGGCCGGCAGCGCACCAGCAATCAATACCACCTTGCTGGTTTGCGACGCGAGATGTTGCCAAGAGGCAGGCATCTGCCACTGCGATCTGGTTGGCATCATTCTCACATACGGCTTGTCATCAGTAAGCCATTGTTCTAATCCGGCCCGCAATGATTGCTCACTTGCGGGGTCACGCTCGCCATAGAAAGGTTCTCGAAACGGGCAGTTGATATGCACACTGCCACCATGCTGGGCCTGCTGAGCCATCAGATGATCAATCTTGCTCAGGAGTGCTGACAAGGGCATCGCGGTCTCAGGGGCTGGAAGAGAGAGCGTTTGCGTGACATGGGAAGAAAACAAGCGGGGTTGCTCAATGGCTTGATTGGCACCACAGTCAACCAATTCAAACGGTCGGTCGGCCGATAAGATCACCAAAGGTTCGCCGGTTAAGCGGCTTTCCGCCACCGCAGGGAGAAGATTCGCCACCGCGGTGCCAGAGGTGACAACCACCGCAACCGGACACGCATGCGCTTTTGCCAGCCCTAGCGCTAAGTAGCCTAACCCGCGCTCGTCAAAGTGACTGTGCAAAGTGACACCGCGTCGCGGATGCTGGCTTTGCTTTACAGCAGCGAGCGTGAGCGGTGTAGAGCGAGAACCCGGCGCAATACATATGTGCTGCACGCCCAGTCGCGACAGCTCGTCAATGATCACTTCAGCCCATGTGTGGGTGAGCGCCAGCGTCATCCGCACACTCCTGTCATTCTTTCGGCTGAGAGGGGCACTGGGGCATCCGGTAAACATTGGCGCAAGGTCGTGAGTTTATTATCCAGCTCCTGCCATTCGGTATCCGGATCTGAGCCCGGCACGATGCCTGCCCCCGCATAGAGATCAATGGTATGGCCTGAAAGCTGCGCACTGCGTATAGCAACGCAAAACTGGCTTTCACGCTGTGAGATATACCCCACCGCTCCACTGTAGCGTCCGCGAACAATGCCATATTGAGCAAGAAATGCGCGCGCTAAATCACGCGGCAACCCCGCGACAGCGGCGGTAGGCTGAAGGGCGCTTAACAATACCGTATCGTCCACACCGGGGCCGACAATCGCACTGATGCGGCGGCGCAAATGTTGTAAATGACGCAATACCATTAAGTGCGGAGCAGGATCAGCAGTTACTGTGAGTGCATGACGGCGTATTCCCGCCAAGATATCGTCAACCACTAATTGGTTTTCGTGAATATTTTTATTGTCATGTAGCAACCACTCACCTAATTGGTGATCATCGCTGAAGGTCGCGCCACGCTTGACGGTTCCCGCGACAGCTTCGGTACTGACACGACAATCGCGGCGCCGATACAAGCGTTCAGGCGTCGAGCCAAGAAATGCATCTTGCTCGCTGGTCGCGAATAAAAAGTGGAAGCTTTCTGCATTATGCTGCTGGCTGTGACTGAGTAACTGGCCGGCGCGAATGGGCGCATCCAACGTCAACCGTGTTTGTCGAGCTAAAACCACTTTTTTAAGCGATGTCGATGCCATCGTCTCCAACGCGGTGGTCACCGATTGACACCATCCCTGATACATCGGGGTATGATTTTCCTGCATGACTTGACTTTGCATGGGGGCCAATGGCCGCCCCAACCAGATCACTTGGCTCAATATCGCTTGGCTATCTACACCGGTCTGTACATTAACAGAGAGCTGCCAATGCGCATCACGGCGGATCAACTCGACGACCGGCAGGAAAAAAATCACCATTCCCAGCGCCATCATCGAACGCCACACATCCCCAAATTCGCTGCTGTGGCGTGAGTGAAGCTTGCGCTTCATGTAGCTGAGAAAAACGGCGGCACGCCCCTAACACCAATGCCTCTTCGCGGCCATCGCGCGACTGCCAATACATTTTAGGGAAGACAGGTTGGGCATCCAGCCAAGCAATCGGGGAAAGGTTACTCGGCCAGTCAAAATCTGCTTGTAACAGAGCGGGAGCTTGGCATATTGCCAACTGGCTCTGTAACTGATTGGCCGCTTGAATCAAGGTAGTCACGACATCCTCCAACCGCATTGGGCGGCAGTCCTATTCGCAAATCATGTACGGCTTTATGTAGCACGTAATTAATGCTTGTCAGTCTACCTGTCCCCTGCGGGGATAAACATGCGCTAGATCAGTCTTCTGTCGAACTTGGTCGATTTTTTTGCCCGACAGCCATCGGTAAAACTTTATTCGTTTATCTCTTTCGAATCAGACCGCGAATAGTGTAAGTTACCAAAAAAGCCTAATAACAATATTCACCTTTTACTAAACAGGAAAGTCAATGCAACACATCGGGATGTCCGCCAAGCTGGATGACGTCTGTTACGACATCCGTGGCCCAGTGATGAAAGAAGCCAAACGGCTTGAAGAAGAAGGCCACCGCATTTTAAAACTCAATATCGGCAACCCTGCGCCTTTTGGCTTTGATGCGCCAGATGAGATTTTGGTCGATGTAATCCGTAACCTTCCGACCTCACAAGGTTACTGCGATTCAAAAGGCCTTTATTCCGCGCGTAAGGCGGTGGTTCAGCACTATCAAAAACGCGGCTTGATGGACTTAGATGTTGAAGACGTGTATCTGGGTAATGGCGCCTCAGAGCTTATCGTGATGGCAATGCAGGCCTTGCTCAATAATGGCGATGAGTTGTTGGTGCCGTCACCGGATTATCCGCTGTGGACCGCGGCGGTGTCATTGTCGGGCGGCAAGCCGGTACACTACTTGTGTGATGAAGAATCGGACTGGTATCCAGATCTTGATGATATCAAGGCAAAGATCTCTGCCAAAACACGCGGCATCGTGCTCATTAACCCGAACAATCCAACCGGGGCGGTATACAGTCGCGACTTTTTGCTGCAGGTGGTCGAGATAGCCCGCCAGCACAATCTGATTATTTTTGCCGACGAAATCTACGACAAGATCCTTTACGACGGCGCACAGCATCATTCTATCGCCACTTTAGCCCCTGATGTGTTGTGTTTGACCTTTAACGGCTTGTCTAAGGCCTATCGAGTCTGTGGCTTTCGTTCTGGCTGGATGCTGGTCACTGGCCCCAAACAGCACGCTCGGGGCTACATTGAAGGCTTAGAAATGCTGGCTTCGATGCGCCTTTGCGCCAATGTGCCGATGCAGCATGCCATCCAAACAGCTCTGGGCGGCTATCAGAGTATCAACGAGTTAATTCTGCCCGGTGGCCGTTTATTAGAACAGCGCGATAAGGCATACGAGCTGATCAATCAAATCCCTGGAGTAAGCTGYAAAAAGCCTAAAGGAGCGCTCTATCTGTTCCCGAAGATCGATACCAAGCGCTACAACATTCACAATGACGAAAAGATGATGCTCGACTTTTTATTGCAAGAAAAAGTCTTGATGGTACAAGGCACCGGCTTTAACTGGCCCAAACCGGATCATTTTCGGATTGTCACCTTGCCTCGCGTGGATGACTTAGAAATGGCTATTAGCCGCTTTGAACGCTTCCTCTCGGGCTACAGCCAGGTCACGACTGTGGCTACGTGATACTTGCGTTTTTCATCAAGCAGCGGTAAAACGCTGCTTGATTCCGTTCTCAACCAGCGATCATCATGTCTCGATACTGCGCGTCTTGTCATAAAGCCAAAGCGATTTGTGTGTGCGATGCCGTCACACCGCTGACCAATACCATTCCCGTGATTATTCTGCAGCACCCCGATGAGGTCTCACACCCTAAGAACAGTGCTTGTTTGCTCGCGCTTGCGCTGGATAATTGCCAGTGTTGGGTGGGCGAGGACTTCAGCCAACATGCCGCACTTAACGATGCACTCGCGCAATCTGAGCGACGCTATGCCGTCTTATATCCGGGCGAGCACGCTTGCTCCCTTTCATCGCTGACCGAGGCGTTGGGCGAGGAAGACAAGCAGCGGCCATGGGGGATCATCTTACTCGACGGGACATGGAAAAAAGCCTACAAGATGTATCAGCTTTCAACCAACCTGCATGACTTGCCTACCGCAACCATCAACACCATGCCATCGAGCCAATACAGGATACGTAAAAGCCGCAAGCCGGGCGCCTTGTCTACCCTAGAGGCCGGATTTGCCGCACTTAGCGAACTCAGTGGTGACAGTGAGCATTATCAGCCACTGCTCGCAAGCTTTGAAGCCATGATCGCGCGCCAACTGGCATTTATGCCGGCATCACACACTCAATCCGGCCAGCAGGACGACTAGCGAATCGCATAAAGCGGACCATTGCTGGCGGCGGTAAACATGGTGCTATGCAGCTTTTGGGCAAAACTGTCGGTCATCGACGACAAATAATCCGCAATGACGCGCATTCCTGACTCATCCACCTGTTGCGCCATCAGCCAATCTTGCCGGTAATCTTTCGGCAGGAGACGTTCCGGGTCGGAGGCAAACGCATCAAAAAGCTCCATCACCAATTGTTGCCCTTTGTACTCCACCACCTGAAGCTCTGGCTGTTTAACCACAAACTCACTGACAAAGCGTTTCAGTGTCTCCAGTACACCTGCCATCACATCCGGCAAGAACGCATTCCACGCCAGTAACGGTGATTGAAAGCACTGTGCCCCATCTTGCACAGTGGGCGCAATCTCAACCGACGTGAGCAAGGTATTCACCAGCGCGCCAATCGCATCTTTGCGCTCATAAGGAGGACCAAACATTTGCTCACTCAGCTCCCCAATATGGCTTTCTAACCATGGATCGCCACACTCGGCGAGCACACTGGCAACCGCTTCTTGCCACTGTTCACGGTTCACTAAGCCCATCACTATCGCATCTTCAAGATCATGCACCCCGTAAGCGATGTCGTCCGCTAACTCCATAATGGAGCAATCTAAAGATTTAAAGCGGGTTTTGCGGTGTTCACCATCAGGTTGGTTATCACGAAAGGTTAAAAAGAGGGCTTTATCCGCGTCACATAATGGTTCGAGAACCCAGTCGCGCCGCGCACTATCATGATCATAAATGCCCTTAGCAGGTTGCCAATCGCGCGCCTTCAAGTGCCGAAAGTCCGTCACCGGTGAGGGCGATTGTCCGTTATGAGCAGCACTGATCAAGGCAGGATACTTCATCACTCCCAATAAGGTTCGTCGCGCTAAGTTCATACCGTGATGCTGAGTATAAGGCTCTAGCAAGGTGACAATACGGAAAGTTTGGGCATTGCCTTCAAACCCACCCTCTTCACGCATCATGTAATTCAGTGCGATCTCGCCGCCGTGGCCATAGGGCGGATGACCAATATCATGCGCTAGGCACAAGCTTTCCATCAGTCCGGTTGAAGGCAACAGCGGTCGAAAGGTCGGCTGCTTTTCTTTCAGTTGCGCAACAATTCCAGTACCAATTTGGGATACTTCCAATGAATGCGTGAGTCGGGTGCGATAAAAGTCACTGTGTTCAGCCCCCAACACCTGCGTTTTCGCTTGCAGGCGACGAAAGGCCGCCGAGTGTAAAATGCGCGCTCTATCGCGCTGATAGACGGAGCGTTTATCATTGCGTCGCTTTTTATTTTCATTGCTCATGCGACGCGCTTGCCACGCGTCAGGAAGATTAAAGTCCATCGTCACTGATCTCATCGAGCGATAATGTAAAGCTATGAACAAACGTCGCCATAAAGTAATCGGTCGCCGGCGAACGGCGCTTTTCCATCGCCGTCTCTAAGCGCTTTTTGGCCTGCTCAAACTCATGATTGCCAGCCGCAATCTCTTCCAAACATTTGAGGTAGGCACATAGCGTGTCGGCTTGCTTGACCAGCAAATAATCATCTGAATCGATCGTGTCTGAATCAATCAAGCTACGGTAATCGTCTTGTAGTTCCGGCGGTAGCATCGCAATCAATTTTTGCTCCGCCATTTTCTCGATCTTTTTATATTCGGTCGCAATAGAAGGATTGAAGTACTTCACCGGCGTTGGCAAATCTCCGGTAATCACTTCACTGCAGTCATGAAACATGGCTAACACCGCGATCCGATCGGGCTGATAATTTGCGCCAAACCGCTTGTTATTGATAAGCGCGAGTGCATGCGCCACAAAAGCAACTTGCAAACTGTGCTCTGAGATATTTTCTGCGGAAACATTGCGCATTAACGGCCAACGATAAATCAGCTTCATACGCGCGAGGTGGGCAAAAAAGTGGCTTTGTTTTTGAGTCATCGCATCCTGCTACATTGACGGTAATGGAGTCATTGTGTGTCTTGGCAGGCAAAGACTCAAGCCCTATTCGCGCAAAGGTTGTGCAAAACCTTTGCGCGTGGGGGTCACTTAGACTTTGATTCGATCCCGGTTTTTCTTTAACGTCGCGCTCCCAATCCCTTTAACCTTAATCAAATCATCCGGTGCGCGAAAAGCGCCGTGGTCATCGCGATATTCGATGATCGCGGCGGCTTTTGATGGCCCCACGCCCTCTAACTTTTCGGCGAGAGTTTTTGCATCCGCGGTGTTGATATTGACCTGTATAGTCTGCGCTTGAGCTGCCGCAGGAGTCGCGCTCTCATCCGCGCTCCACGCTGTGGGCGCCAAGACCAAAGAGAGAGCAAACATTAGGCAAGTGAGTAGCTTTTTCATCAGATATCCTCTATTGATTAATTTTCGCTCTCAACCTACGCCACTCCTACACGCCTTGCATGCGCTCAAAAAAAGAAAAACGACGCAGGACAAAAGTCCTACGCCGTTTTTGTTGTTTCACACACTTTGCTGCGAGAGACATCTAACTCTCGCGGTGTGCCGTTATCCGCTTATTGGCTGTCTGAGTCCGCGTAATTGACATCCACTTGGTTACGTAACTCTTCCAAGGTTGCCGACAAAGACATGTTGCTCATCGCACGGGCAACACGGGCTGCCATTTGGCTTTGCGGGCTAATTTCAGGCACCTCTGGCTCAATCACTTTATCCAGTGCCACAACCACTACATTACCTTGCTCATCCGTAGTCACCCCGTAGCTCGAGGTATCCGCTTCCGGCTTAGGTAAGGTAAAGGCCAGTTCAGAAATCGCAAGTTGTTGAGCAACACGGTTTAAGGTTTGTGGCTCGCTGAATGTATATTCACTGTCAGTCAGTGCACCATTAGCTTCAAGCTGTGTCAGCAAAGCATCTGCTTGCTCTTGTGCTTGTTGCTGGCCTTTTTGTGCGGCCAGGGTCTGTGTCACCTGATCCTTCACTTCATCAAAGCTCAGTTGTTTCTCAGGTTTGACATCATCCAAGCGGACCACAATGGCATGTTCACCTGAAAGCTCTATCAGTTCCGAGTTCAGGCCATTTTCACGTACGTCATAGCTATCCAGCGCTTGTTGCACTTCTGGGCGTGCCATTACCCCTTGCGCTTGCTCTGGGGCAAAGAAGTCAGTGATTTGTACCTTACCATTGATTGCAGCAGCAGCTGGCTCAAGACCATTGGCATCTTCAAACGCGACTTCGGCAAGCTTCGTTGATTGAGCATAGAAACGATCAGCCGCGCGCTCTTGCTGCAGCGCAACGCGAATATCCTCTTTCACCTCACTCAGTGGCGTGATATCCGCAGCATCGATGTCATCTAGACGAATGATGTGATAGCCAAAATCTGATTTTACTACTTGGCTATAGTCACCCTTGTTGGCTAGCGCATACGCCGCTTTTTCAAACGCAGGATCCATCACACCTGGCTCAATCCAATCAAGTGATCCGCCCTGTTCGGCACTGTAAGTATCATCAGAGACTTGCTGTGCCAGTTCACTAAAGTCTTCGCCTTGATTTAAGCGCTCAAGTGCTGCCTCAGCGCGGGCTTTGGCATCGTCACCAGTCCCTTCAATAAGGATATGACTGACTTTGCGACGCTCTTGAGAACCATACTGCGATTGGTTTTCTTGATAGTAAGTGGCAATGTCTTCGTCAGTGACTTGGATATCGTCAGCCAGCCCTTCACCGGTTAACTCCACATACGCCACTTTAACCATACGCGGTTGCACATAGTCGTCTTGATTGGCTTGATAGTAAGCTTCAAGCTCTTCGTCTGACAAAGACACCTTGGCAGCAAATGCATCAACCGGCAGCGTGATAGTACGTACTTCACGGCTTTGCGCTTCTAGACGGTAGAGGCTTTCTAGCTCACTCGGCAGAACAAACTCCGAGGCTTGCAATGCCGTAAGCAGCTGCTGACGTACTAAGTCAGTCCGTACATAGTTGGCAAACTCATCCGCGCTTAACCCAGTCTGGCGCAATGCGGCTTGATAGCGCTCATTGTTGAATTGTCCGCCTTGACGGAATTGCGGCATTGCACGAATGGCATCTTTGACTTGCGCGTCACTGACTCGTAACCCGAGCTCACTGGCTTCATGTTCAAGCAAGAGATCGTCAACCATCCGATCGAGAATGTTTTGACGAAAACGCTTCACATACTCAGGATCACCCAGTAATTGATTGAACAGCTCACCGGCTTGCTGCTGCATGCGCGCGCGTTCGTTTTGGTATGCACGTTCAAGCTGTGCACGACTAATTTCTTTATCGCCTACCGTTGCCGCGGGCGGGTTGGAACCCCCTGCCAGATAGCTGCCGACCCCGGCAAAAGCAAAGGAAAAGATAATAAGGCTTAAAATGATCTTCACCGCAAGGCTGTTGGTGCCTTCGCGTATACGTTCCATCATAACTGGCCGGTACTCCAACTGATTTGGGCTGGTGGTTTGTCAACTAAAAAGGCGCATCGAATGATGCGCCTTTACGCTCTTCTTGCCGGATTATACGCGGTTGTTATTGGCTTTGCAGCTCTAACACCCAGTCAAACTTGAATAATTCGGCAATGGCTCACGCTGTGATTAGTTCACGGCGTCTTTCAGTGCTTTACCTGCTTTGAAGCCAGGTACTTTGGCGGCAGCAATTTGAATCTCTGCACCGGTTTGCGGGTTACGGCCAGTACGCGCTGCACGCTCGCGTACAGAGAAGGTACCAAAACCTACCAGAGCGACTTGGTCACCCGACTTCAGCGTATCAGAAACCGCTTCTACGAAGGCATCCAGTGCACGGCCCGCCGACGCTTTAGAAATATCGGCACCCTCTGCGATTTGATCAATCAGTTGCGACTTATTCACTTTTTCATCCCCTTACAATACTTCTCCGCAAATCCCATTCTTTTGCGGTATTAATAAAAGACGCTTTATCGACGAAAGACGTTGAAAGCTTCCTCGCCCACCCCATGCGGGCCAAGGCTTCGACTTAACGTTAGCTAGCAAAAAAAACGCTGACAAGCCTTTTGCGGTCTGTCAGCGTTTTACGTTGCTTAATTTTGCTGCATGTCACTCTTTTCGGGCTTAACTAGCTCAATACCGAGTGGATTGTTTTCCAACGCAATGGTCAAAACCTCATCGATCCAACGTACAGGATGAATATCGATTTCTTCTTTCACATTGTCAGGAATGTCCTCAAGATCCCGTTCATTCTCTTTTGGGATCACCACGGTTTTGATGCCACCACGACGTGCCGCCAGCAGTTTCTCTTTTAAGCCGCCGATAGGCAGTACTTCACCGCGTAGAGTAATCTCACCCGTCATTGCGACGTCAGAACGGACTGGGTTACCGGTTAAGCTCGACACTAGCGCCGTACACATAGCGATACCTGCGCTCGGGCCGTCTTTAGGCGTTGCCCCTTCAGGAACGTGCACGTGAATATCACGTTTTTCGTAAAAGTCGCTATTAATTCCCAACTTATCTGCACGGCTACGCACCACAGTCATGGCTGCCTGCACAGACTCTTGCATCACATCACCCAACGAACCTGTGTGGGTGAGTTTGCCTTTACCCGGCATCGATTCAGTCTCGATGGTCAGTAGGTCACCGCCCACTTCTGTCCACGCAAGTCCTGTCACCTGACCAATTCGGTTTTGCTCATCGGCTTTACCGTAGTCAAAACGGCGCACACCCAAGTAGTCTTTCAAGTTATCCGCGGTGACCGTTACCGCTTTAAGATCTTTATCCAGCAAGATCTCTTTCACGGTTTTGCGGCACAGCTTCGAGATTTCACGCTCGAGGTTACGCACGCCCGCTTCGCGCGTGTAGTAACGAATAATGCCGATAATGGCAGAATCTTCGATGGTGATCTCGTGAGGCTTCAAGCCATTGCGCTTCACTTGCTTGTCAATCAAGTGACGTTTCGCGATATTCAGTTTTTCGTCTTCGGTGTAGCCAGACAAACGAATAACTTCCATCCGATCTAATAACGGGCCAGGAATATTCATGGAGTTCGACGTTGCCACGAACATGGTGTCTGACAAGTCGTAATCCACTTCCAGATAATGGTCGTTAAAGGCGTTGTTTTGCTCAGGATCGAGAACTTCAAGCAATGCCGAAGACGGGTCACCACGCATATCCGATGACATTTTGTCGATTTCATCCAGCAAGAACAGCGGGTTGCGAACACCAACTTTCGCCATTTTCTGGATTAATTTACCCGGCAGCGAACCTATGTAGGTACGGCGGTGACCACGGATTTCCGCTTCATCACGCACTCCACCCAACGCCATACGGGTATATTTACGCCCAGTGGCGCGTGCAATCGACTGTCCCAGAGATGTTTTACCTACCCCTGGAGGGCCAACCAAGCACAAGATGGGACCCTTTAGCTTGTTCATTCGGTTTTGCACTGCGAGGTACTCAAGGATGCGGTCTTTAACACGCTCCAAGCCATAATGATCGGCATTGAGTACTTCTTCAGCTTTGGCGAGATCTTTTTTCACCTTAGAACGCTTGGTCCAAGGCACACTGATCATCCAATCGATGTAGCTACGCACAACGGTCGCTTCTGCCGACATTGGCGACATCATCTTCAGCTTCTGCAATTCTTGCTCGGTTTTTTCTCGAGCTTCTTGCGGCATTTTAGATTCTTCGATTTTCTGCTTCAGCGCTTCAAACTCATCGGGAGCATCGTCCAGCTCACCCWACTCTTTTTGGATGGCTTTCATCTGCTCATTGAGGTAGTACTCGCGCTGGCTTTTCTCCATCTGCTTTTTCACGCGGCCACGAATACGCTTTTCGACCTGCAGCAAGTCAATTTCTGACTCCATCATGGTCATCAAGTATTCAAGGCGCTCAGCGATGTCGATAATTTCGAGAACTTTTTGCTTATCTTGTAGTTTTAACGGCATGTGAGCCGCGATGGTGTCAGCTAGGCGAGCAGCTTCTTCAATCCCATTCAGTGAGGTTAACACTTCCGGTGGGATTTTCTTATTCAGCTTGATAAAGCCTTCAAATTGGCTGATCGCAGTACGAACCAATACCTCTTGCTCACGTTCGTCCATGGCTGGCGTGGTGAGATACTCGGCTTCCGCCGTAAAGAAGTCGTCTTCGCTAAACCGGTCGATACGTGCACGTTGCATCCCCTCAACCAGCACCTTAACCGTACCATCCGGAAGTTTAAGAAGCTGAAGGATCGTCGCCACCGTACCAACGGTGTACAAGTCAGAGATGCTCGGGTCATCGGTGGCGGCATCTTTTTGCGCCACCAACAGAATTTGTTTGTCATTGTCCATCGCCGCTTCTAAACAGCGGATCGATTTCTCCCTTCCCACAAAGAGTGGTATCACCATGTGAGGATAAACCACCACATCCCGAAGTGGCAGCACCGGAATTTCAATGCGCTCGGAACGCTCCAAGTTCATATGCTTCTCTCTTCCGTTCAATCTGATTAAGAGTATATGGGGACTGTTGGACAGGTTTCAACGGCTCCACCGCCAGAAAATAAAAAAGGGAGCAATCACTCCCTTTTCTTTTACCACTGATAAGGTTACACGCAATACTCGCGGTTACTCACCACCAGCTGCTTGGCTATCAGCGTGTTCATATATCAATAGCGGCGCTGACTCACCACGGATCACTGATTCGTCAATCACCACCTTGCTTACTTCTTTACTCGATGGCAAGTCGTACATAGTATCCAACAACACAGCTTCCACGATTGAGCGTAGACCGCGAGCACCTGTCTTGCGTTCCATAGCTTTCGTAGCGATGGCACGAAGTGCATCATCACGGAACTCAAGCTCAACACCATCTAACTCTAGCAATGCACTGTATTGCTTGGTTAGCGCGTTTTTCGGCTCTCGCAAAATCTGCACAAGCGCATGCTCGTCCAATTCTTTAAGCACCGCAGTGACAGGTAAACGGCCGATAAACTCAGGGATCAAGCCGTATTTGACCAAATCTTCTGGTTCAACTTTACCGAAAAACTCGTCCGCTGACTTGTCGCTTGCACCTCGGACTTCTGCACCAAAACCGATGCCAGACCCCTTATCGACACGCTGCTCAACCACTTTATCCAATCCAGCGAATGCGCCGCCACAGATAAAGAGGATTTTCGAGGTGTCGACTTGCAAGAACTCTTGTTGCGGATGCTTACGGCCACCTTGAGGTGGAACCGATGCCACCGTGCCTTCGACCAGTTTGAGTAGGGCTTGCTGCACACCCTCACCCGATACGTCTCGCGTGATCGATGGGTTATCGGATTTGCGTGAGATTTTGTCAATCTCATCAATATATACAATACCGCGCTCTGCTTTGGCGACATCATAGTCACACTTTTGCAGCAGCTTTTGGATAATGTTTTCGACGTCTTCACCTACATAACCTGCTTCGGTCAATGTGGTGGCATCCGCCATGGTAAATGGTACATCAAGGAAACGCGCAAGCGTCTCAGCCAGTAGGGTTTTACCACTACCCGTCGGGCCTATCAGCAAGATATTACTTTTGCCAAGTTCAACGCCGTCGGCGCTTTTATCGCCATTACGCAAGCGTTTGTAGTGGTTGTACACGGCAACCGACAGTACCTTTTTGGCTTGCTCTTGGCCGATCACATAATCATCCAGATGCTCACGGATTTCACGCGGTGTAGGAAGGGCATCCCCTTCACGCTTTGGCATCACTTCTTTGATTTCTTCACGGATGATGTCGTTACATAGGTCAACACATTCGTCGCAAATGTAGACCGATGGCCCAGCAATTAACTTGCGAACTTCATGTTGGCTCTTACCACAGAACGAGCAGTAAAGCAGCTTGCCGCTTCCACCGTCTTTTCGCTTGTCTGTCATTCGCTAACCTCTTTGGGGCGTTTGCCCATCGTTGCCTTTTGTTGAGTTTACAACAAATCGGCCACTTTTTCCGACCCGACATCCGCTTACATGTGTGGGAATGAGAAGTTATCCTCTCATTTCAATGCATAGCGGTATACCTTTTCTACTTGGCGCAACAACACCGGATTCCGTGCGCTCCAGCATTACACCCATTTTTGGATGTAACCCGGCGTGCCATGGTCTGTTCCGCTGTCACGCCAAGCATGTGGGGTATTCGTCTGGTTTAATCTCGTTGATTGAGTACGGCGTCAACCAAGCCATAGTCCACCGCTTCTTGAGCAGACATGAAATTATCGCGGTCCGTATCACGTTCGATAATCTCCATCGGCTGACCCGTATGCTCTGCCAGCAAGGTATTCAGGCGATGCTTGGTTTTGATCATTTCTTTGGCATGGATTTCAATATCTGACGCCTGCCCTTGGAAACCGCCAAGTGGTTGGTGAATCATCACGCGTGAGTTTGGTAGGCAATAACGCTTACCTTTTGCGCCACCCGCAAGCAGGAAAGAGCCCATTGAACAGGCTTGACCTGTACACAGTGTGCTCACATCCGGTTTGATGAACTGCATGGTGTCATAAATTGCCAYACCGGCGGTCACTACACCACCCGGGGAGTTGATATACAGATAAATATCTTTTTCTGGATTCTCCGACTCCAAGAACAACATCTGGGCCACAATCAGGTTGGCCATTTGATCTTCTACTTGGCCAGTTAGAAAAATGATGCGTTCTTTCAACAGGCGGGAGTAGATATCGTAGGAACGCTCTCCTCGCGATGTTTGTTCAACCACCATGGGAACCAAAGCATCCATGATGGGGGGCATTGCGTGTTTATCTTGATTGCTCATAGCGTAATATCCCTAATCGAATTCGTTAACTCTCGCCTTAACCAAGGTTTAGCATAAAACGCTGTAACAGGTCACTAAAATGTTATGTCGTTGATCGCAGCTGGATGATTCATCGACAATTTTCTAAGCAAAAGTTACCTTCGCTATCGCATGATTGGCGGACAGTCGAATAGAACCTTAGACGGAAAAAATGGCCCAAATGACAAGTCATTAGGGCCATTTTATGCAGATACATGAACGGGGTGTCAATGACAACACCCACGTTTTTTATTGCGCTTTTACGCTTGTGGTGCTGCGTTCATCAGATCGCTAAAGCCAACGTTAGCTTCAGAAACCTTCGCTTTACCCAACAGCGCGTCGATCGCTTGCTCTTCAAGCGCGACATTACGCATGTTTTCCATCAGCTTCTGATCTTTTTCGTAGTAAGCAACCACTTCTGCTGGATCTTCGTATGCAGAAGCCATTTCTTCGATCAGAGCTTTAACTCGCTCGTCGTCTGCTTCAAGCTCTTCTGCTTTGATCACTTCACCCAGCAGCAGGCCAACGCTAACACGACGTTTGGCTTGTTCTTCAAACAGCTCACGTGGCAGTTGTGATGCACTGTCCATGTTGCCACCAAAGCGTTGAGCCGCTTGCTGACGCAGAACATTGATTTCTTGATCGATCAAGGCAGACGGTACGTCGATTTGGTTTTGCTCAACCAAGCCGTCAAGGACTTGCTCTTTGATCTTGTTTTTGATCGCTTGCTTCAGCTCGCGTTCCATGTTTTTACGGACTTCGGCTTTCAGACCTTCAACGCTGCCATCCGCAATACCGAAGCGCTGAACGAATTCTTCAGTTAGCTCTGGCAATTCTTGCGCTTCGACACTGTGAAGTTTGATCGCGAACTGCGCCGCTTTACCTTTTAGGTTCTCAGCGTGGTAGTCTTCTGGGAAGTTGACGTCGATAGTGAATTCTTCGCCCGCTTTTTTGCCAACCAAGCCGTCTTCGAAACCAGGGATCATGCGGCCTTGGCCCATGACTAGCTGGAAGCCTTCCGCTTTACCGCCTTCGAACTCTTCGCCGTCAATGGTACCTGTGAAGTCTAGCGTTACACGGCTATCTTCTTTTACTTCACCGTCAGCTTCAACCCAGTTCGCTTGCTGCTTACGCAGGGTAGTCAGCATTTCTTCAACATCGCTGTCTTGTACTTCTGCGTGCGGTTTTTCAACTTCGATCGCTTCCAAACCTTGCAGTTCAACTTCTGGGTACACTTCAAATTCAGCGTTGAATACCAGATCTTTACCCGCTTCATTCTCTACCGGTGTAAAGGTTGGCGCGCCTGCTGGATTGGTTTTCTCTTGGATGATGGCTTCGATGAAATGACGCTGCATTACCTCGCCCAGCACGTCTTGGCGTACTGCATCGCCATACATGCGAGAAACCATTTTCAAAGGTACTTTACCTTTACGGAAACCATCAAAACGACGATTTTTAGCAATGTTGCGTAGCTCTTTCGTGACTGCGTCTTCAATGTTTGCAGCAGGCACAGTGATGGTCATTTGGCGCTTTAGGCCTTCGGTGGTTTCAACGGTAACTTGCATTATAAAATTAACCTCAAATTTACTCAGGGGTACTGAGTGATGTTGACCAGTTTTTACTGGTGTCATCATCCGAGCTATGAATCCGTCATAGCCCCTGCGAATCCGGATACACGCAATTGGCGTATCGAGCTATCTCATCCGAGACTGAAAATTAAGACGCGCTATTATAGCGGCACCCGTCAACTGAGTCGAGACAAGGGGCGACCGATGGCGTTTCAATATCGAAATTGGGGTGATATCTCACAATTCAACCGGGCAAGATCACATCTTTTTGTGTTTTTGCACTGTTTGGTTAGCTTTTGAGCAGAAATGGGAGATTATCTTCACTAGCGAAAACAAGAGAAATGGCACGCCCTACAGGATTCGAACCTGTGACCCACGGCTTAGAAGGCCGTTGCTCTATCCAACTGAGCTAAGGGCGCAAAATAGATATGCAGCGGGGATTATAAAGCGAGGTCAGGCGTCGTCAACGGTTTTCACCGAAATGTCTAATCAGTTGCTCAAAAGCACGCCAGTTCGCGAGGCATAAAAGCCCTTTTGTGTGGTGTGCCTCCAACCGATATAAGGCGATATCTGGCACAACACCTCTGTTTTACAATGACGTTGACGGTTCATCTGCCACCAAACCACTAAAAGCAAACCACTAAAAGCAAACCACTAAAAGCAAACGTTTGCGCAATAGCTTTTACGTCCGAAGTTTGTCACAATATCGACCCGTTTTTTGCTCTCTTAGCCAAAGGATACTTATGGCCGCACAAATCATTGATGGAAAACTGATCGCGCAAACGGTGCGTCGAGAAGTCGCAGCACGTGTTGCAGCCCGTAAAGAAGCGGGACGCCGTGCACCCGGGCTTGCCGTGATTTTAGTGGGTGACGATCCAGCGTCACAGGTTTATGTGGGCAGTAAGCGTCGCGTCTGTGATGAAGTGGGCTTTGTCTCTCGCTCTTACGATTTGCCGTCAACCT
The DNA here is from genome assembly GCF_001996165.1 of Salinivibrio proteolyticus. GTDB lineage: Bacteria > Pseudomonadota > Gammaproteobacteria > Enterobacterales > Vibrionaceae > Salinivibrio > Salinivibrio proteolyticus. The sequence continues at coordinate 164,570 of NZ_MUFP01000001.1, forward strand.
GCTCTCAGCATGAATTACTGACGCTGATCGATACACTCAATGATGACGACACCATCGATGGTATTTTGGTGCAACTGCCTTTACCTGCGGGCATTGATGCGACCCCTGTCCTTGAACGTATCCGCCCCGACAAAGACGTCGATGGCTTCCATCCTTACAATGTGGGTCGTTTGTGCCAACGTATGCCAACCCTGCGTTCCTGCACCCCAAAAGGGATCATCACCTTACTTGACCGCTACAACGTACCTTTGCGTGGCAAACATGCCGTTGTGGTCGGTGCCTCAAACATTGTCGGCCGTCCGATGACACTAGAGTTGCTCCTAGCCGGATGTACCACAACCACTTGCCATCGTTTTACCCAAGATCTCGAAGCGCATGTAGGTCAAGCCGATGTGTTAGTGGTCGCCGTCGGTAAACCTAAATTTATTCCCGGCGAGTGGATTAAGCCCGGTGCGATTGTGATTGATGTGGGGATTAATCGCATGGATAACGGCCAGTTAATCGGTGATATTGACTATGACGTGGCATACGAAAAGGCAAGCCATATTACGCCTGTTCCCGGCGGTGTTGGCCCAATGACGGTGGCGACACTGATTGAGAATACCTTGATGGCCTGCGAGCAATACCACGACGCCTAATCGTGTCATAATGAGAAGCCGGCTGACCGCCGGCTTTTTTACATCAACAGCGCCGGTTCCGGCTCCGACACTTTAACGAGTTGGTTACGCCCCTTGGCTTTGGCTTGATATAAGCAATGGTCAGCACGTTGGATCAACTGATGGACAGACGCATCGCCGTGCACCATGCCAATGCTCACCGTAAACTTAAACGCCTGATCGTAAGGTGTCCACGTTGTTGCCGCTAGCTCTTCTCGCATCGCGTTTAGGCGGGCCTCAAAGCCTTGGTCATTGTTACCGTACAGTACACAAAACTCTTCACCGCCAAATCGTGCAACCAACGCATCTGGGAAATAACGATTCAACACTTTGGCCAACTCAATCAGCGCAATATCGCCAATCTGATGACCCAAGCTATCATTCACTTTTTTAAAGTGGTCAATGTCAATCAAGGCTAGTCCTCGTGGGCCATTATTTTTCCGCGTTTGAGGATGCTCAAAAAAGTAACGACGGTTCCAAGTTTGGGTCAAATAATCGGTATTTGCCAAATGAAACAAACGCCTTTCTGTATCCAGCGCATTTAATGTGCTGTGCAAACGGCAGTAAAATTCCTCTTGATTAAATGGCTTTGCCAGAAAGTCGTTCGCACCTGCTTTGAGAAAACGAGCCGTCAAACTCGGATCGTCATCGCCAGATAGACCAATAATGGCTAGCTGACCATCGACTTTGTGCTGACGGAGTGCTTTGACCAGTTGTACCCCATCCATTTCTGGCATGGTGTAGTCAGTGATCACTAATGAAATACGCGGGTCGGCACGCACCATCGCGAGTGCTTCCTTTCCATCTTGCGCATCCATCACATTTAAATACTGGCGCTCCAGTAAGCTACGTACATAACGACGCGAGGTCAGCGAGTCATCCACCACCAATACATGATGTTGCTGGTTTTTCTCGAGACGATGCAGCAACGGTGCAATTGATGAAACACAAGCTGGGCTGTCTTTGGGGATGTAATCAATCACAGTCTTCGCAAGCACGCGCTCCCGCGTACGTGCATCCATCATGGCCGTTAACACAATGACTTTGATATCGAGTGACAAGCACACATCAATGATTTCACCGTCCTGACCGTCGGGCAAACAATAATCCAGTATCGCGCAAAGAAAATCTGTTTCTTGATTCAGAATCGTTTCTGCTTGTGCGATCGAACTTGCAATACAGGGAATATAACCGGCTTTACGGATTTCAGTTTCAAGTAACCGTCTGAAAGGTCGGCTATCTTCCACAACCAACACTTTGTATTCCATAAGCAAAGCACCATATCTGGCATAAGTTGTGCGCGAGAAATGCGCAATTTGGGCAAGAAGCGGCCAAGGTTACGCTTAATCAAGAGGTTGAATGTTAAATATGATGGCAAATCTCAACATTGAGACGTTTTTATACCTAGTGAGGGGACAGAGACGATTGTTTGTGCCGAAAAAACGCTCAAATTGTCTGTTTTAAAAGTCAGGCTGTCAGCTTTATTACGATAGTGCGATCAGGCAATTCCGTCCCATTTCTTTGGCTTGATACAAGCCTCGGTCCGCATCATGCAATATGGATTCAATCCCACCTTGCGCAGAGACAACACCTATACTGACAGTGACCGTTATTTCAAATCCAGAGACAGGAATGATGATGTCCGCTTGCTCTTGTCGATAGCGCTCTAACGCCTGTTGAAAGATAGACTGCTCTCGAGTCGATAAGACACAAAATTCTTCACCACCTAGCCGCGCGACTAAATCATTCTCGAAGTGTGCACTTAGCGTTGCCGCCACGTGAGACAGGACCTCATCGCCAACATGATGTCCATACTGGTCATTGATGCGCTTGAAATGGTCAATATCAATAATAGCCAGATGTTTAATCTCCTCATCTGGCAGCTTCTCGCACTGAGAAAAAAAGTAACGTCGATTCCAAAGTGCCGTTAAAAAGTCGGTATTGGCTAATGTAAATAAACGCCGCTCGCTATCGATCGCGTTTAGGCAAGAATGCACACGGCAATAGAACTCTTCTTGATTAAATGGCTTTTGTAGATAGTCGTTTGCACCCGCCTTAAGGAAACGGGGCGTCAACGTATCATCATGGTGGCCAGATAGCCCGATGATTGCGAGCATAGCGTCTTCATGATGCTTTCTGATCTGATGGACCAAGGCGATCCCATCCATGTTTGGCATCGCATAATCAGTAATAACCAAGGTAATCCCGGGCGTCATCGATAGCATAGATAGCGCCTGCTCACCGTCATTGGCTTCATGGACTTTGAGATATTGGCGTTCAAGCGTAGCCGCAACATGTTTTCGTACAGAGGGGGAGTCGTCGACAATTAGCACTTGGTGATCTTTATTGCGCGATAATCGCAACAGCAATTGACAGACTGCCTGCACACAATGGCTGCTGTCTTTCGGTATATAGTCAATCACCGGCTTAGCAAGCACTTGCTTGCGAATTGTCTCCGTTTGAGAAGCCGTCAAGACAATGACTTTTAGATGGTTGGCAAGACAAAGATCGATAACCTCACCTTGTTGCGCGTCAGGCAGGTTATAGTCGAGAACCGCGCACAAAAAGTCGGCGTCTTGATTCAGAACCGCTTCTGCATCGGCCATACAGGCCACTGCCACGGTCGCTAAGCCATGCTGACGGGCTTCGTACTCGACCAACATCCGAAAAGCGCGGCTGTCTTCAACGATCAGCACCTTTTCCACACATTCCCCCGCTACCTCGATCGTGTCCTTAGATAGACAGTGTAGCAGTCATGTTCGGCGTGGATTAGACAGCTTTGACGTAGCGATTATCTACGCGCAACTCCGTTTGCTTGTTGAGAATTTTGATCAGCAAAATAGAGCGCATCTCGCCGTCTTTTTCCTTAAAAATTGCTTCCGCCCCTTCAAATTGCCCCGCTTGGATCGTGACCGCTTGGCCGGGTTTAAAGCCATCATTAAGCTTGTCACGCTGCTCGTCGCTATCTTCCATGATCATAAGCTGCTGGATAAGCGATTGGTCAACTCGAATAGGATGTGCGCCTTGGCGAACAAAATCGACCACGCCTCGCGTTGAGCGGACGGACGTGTATTGCACCTCTTCAGGATCGAAGTGAGCAAACACATAATTAGGAAAAAGGGGCTCTTCAACTTGCTGGCACTTACCACGGCGAAGCTTCTCAACCGTGACGATGGGATAATAACAGTCTACGCCTTGGCGCTTTAAGTTTTGCTCAGCGCGTTGTTGTTCCGCGCGCTTGCAGTAGAGCAGATACCAATGCTTCATGTCGTTCTGTCCTTGAAATCGGCTTTCGCATTACGCCATTTAATCATAGCAGCACAGCGACATGAGTATACGGATGTTAACACAACGCAGCAAGGCACAAGCCCCATTATACCGAGGCTCCCGCACTATTTTTATGCAATTCTTTGGATATCAACACTAAAGCTGTTAAGTCCAACTTCGCTTAGTGACACACGTGCATCGCCCGCCCCCATGTCAACATATTGGAACTGGCTGTGAATGGCATCTTTCCCTAACCAGTGCGCGCTATGCAACAAACTGGTCGCGCCACAACTATCAACTGTCGCGGTCAGTCCCGCAGGAAAGATCTCTAATTGATTGTCAGCGGTATTCAATACCCCAAACATGGCACGGATTGGCGCCGCATACGAGGAAGCCCGAATCGCATCTTCGATTCGTTTTACCAAAGTGAGAAAGCCACGTTCATTGACATCTTGGGTACGCACAAACTCATTAAAGAATGCCCGGATCATTAACGTCGTGGCCGTTCCATCCTCTCCCGCCGAGGCAGAATCGACAACGTAAAAGGCCATTTTCCCACCCATCAGCCATGTGTAATCTAGCACAATCGGATTCGCATCGGCCGATTGTAGCGAATGATAGGACAAGCGCCATGCACCTTGTTGGGAGTCTGGCTCAGGCATCAGTCCCATTAAAAGCTCTCGCGCGCTGCCAGGGTTATGCTTCAGCGCATCCAAGTGCCACTTGAGTTCATTCTCTGAGGCACCGCGGTCAGCATCTTCACACACTTTGAACCATTGCTGACTAAAATCGTCATTCGCGTGTACATCATCGTCGGCGTCATCAATCACCGTCTCAATGGCTTTTTTGACCACATTGATGTCTTCTATCGGTTTAATTAGAAAATCTTTCACACCAAACCGTAGTGCTTGGGCAACATCCGCCATTCCTCCTGTACCAGAGATAACAATCATTGGCAACATGGGATACTCCACACTCACTTCTTCCACAAACTCAAGGCCGGTCATAACGGGCATAGATAAATCGCTAATCAATAAGTCTGGAATGGATTGACGAAGCGCTTGCAACCCCTCTAATCCGTTTTCAACCTCACGCACTATTGCACCCTCACGCTCGAGAAATGACGCAATCATACGGCTAAACACGGGATCGTCTTCGACGATCAAAATTTCTTTATTATGCAACACGATGCTCTCTCCTCCAGGACTGCAAAGCAGCGGCTGTCTCCCATTCGACATTACCCGATAAGAATAGTTGAACTCAGACTCTCAGGACGATAATAATGATAATTAAATCGACAATGGGATATAAACAGCTGTTTAAAATGGAGTTTTTATTACTACTTTGCTAGACATCTCACTCAAGCCAACGGTCGGCAGCATAAAAAAGGCTTGTAAATCAATTACTCTATCACAGTACGCTACTCGGTATTAACACGATAAAAAGTCTTTCTGAAACATGAAAGCCATCACACAACACACGTCAAATGCCTACGTTTAGAGGCAGGCCCCACACTTTCTGCCTGTATCGTGCTTACAGGTGTAGCGCGCCTAATCTGTTCTACAGTGCGAATACTTGCATATTCAACCCTTTCCGACTAGATGTTAACTATATGTAAAGTAAATTGGCGTCGGTTAATCACAGTGCATGGACAGTCTCAAACTGGGCAACCTTTTTTGTGGTGGCGCTTGCACGGATTCAGGAAGGATAAGTGGGGGTAGCTATGATTTTAAGTCATCTTCTCGGGTTGTATACGCACCCGAAAAAAGAATGGAAGACCATTGGCGAGCGTCATGAAAGCGCATCACACAGTATTGGTCATGCACTGTTATTGGCGCTGATCCCGCCAGTTTGCGCTTATTACTCCAGTGTAAACATCGGTTGGAAAATCGGGGTAGGAGAACCGATCTTTCTCACTGCACAAAGCGCATTGTTTATCGCCAGTGCAATGTACCTAGCACTAATCGGTGGTGTATGCGCGCTTGCCTACCTCACGTTGTGGATGAGTCGAACCTTTGGGTCCGCTCCCACCTATACCCAATGCTTGGAGTTGGCAGCTTACACCGCTACACCAATTTTCATGGTTGGACTAGCAACCTTATATCCAGTTGTGTGGTTTGTGATGATTATCGGGCTCATAGGTATCGCCTACTCGGTATATTTGCTCTACACCGGTGTACCCATTCTTATGGAGATTCCTGAAGAGCGCGGCTTTATTTACGCAAGTTCGGTGGTCACTTGCGGTCTGGTGTTGCTGGTCGCCATTTTGGCATCGTCGGTGATTCTGTGGAACGTTGGAATTGGGCCTGTGTTTACGCACTAGCATGGTGATGAACAGGGCGGCCAGCGTCTAAATGCGTTGACGCGTGCCATCAAAGATAAAAAAGCCGCATCGAATGCGGCTTTTTTCGTCATTATCACGCTATCCACGGGCTTTTAGCTTTCGTTGTGGATCTCTAAATTGGCAAGCTCTTGTTGTTGTTCACGAACCGTTTTTGCATCATCGCTACGTAAGCTTTGTACGTACTCCAAATACGCTTGGTCAACATCATTGGTCACGTACTCACCACTAAACACAGAGGTTTCAAAACGTTCTATGGCTGGGTTCGCCTCACCGACAGCAGCAACAAGATCGCTTAGGTCTTGATATATCAAACCGTCGGCACCAATCAGTTTGGTAATTTCATCCACTTCTCGTCCATGAGCAATCAGCTCATTGGCACTGGGCATATCAATACCATACACGTTGGGGAAGCGCACTTCTGGTGCTGCGGAGGCGATATACACTTCTTTCGCGCCGGCTTCACGCGCCATTTCGATGATCTGCTCCGACGTCGTACCACGCACAATCGAGTCATCAACCAATAAAACACGTTTATCTTTAAACTCCGAGCGAATTGCATTGAGCTTGCGGCGTACTGATTTACGGCGCATTTGTTGACCGGGCATGATAAACGTGCGGCCTACATAGCGGTTTTTTACAAACCCTTGTCGATAGGGCTTGCCGAGCACCTGCGCAATTTCGAGCGCAATATCACAGGACGTTTCAGGAATCGGGATGACCACATCAATGTCCATTTCTTCCCATTCACGCTGTATTTTCGCACCCAACTTTTGTCCCATACGAACGCGCGCGCCATACACCGAAATTTTATCGATAAACGAATCAGGGCGAGAGAAATAAACGAACTCAAAAATACACGGGTGCAAACTTGGTGAGGCTGCACATTGGCATGTGTGAAGTTGGCCATCGAAAGTAATGTAGACGGCTTCACCCGGGGCCACATCACGAACAAAGTCAAAACCAACCGCATCAAGTGCAACCGACTCTGAAGCCACCATGTATTCAACTTGGCCTTGCTCTTCACGCTTGCCCAAACACAGGGGACGAATACCATGCGGGTCACGGAAGGCAATCATGCCATGACCAATAATCATGGATACCACCGCGTAGGCACCCGATACCTGCTCATGCACCGAGCGGACGGCAGCAAACATATCATCGGCGGTAAGCGGATGTGACACAGCGTTAGAAAGCTGGTGCGCAAGAACGTTGAGGAGGATTTCAGAATCTGAGGTGGTATTTAGGTGGCGGCGGTCTTTTTCAAACAAGGAATGACGGAGTGCTTCTGCATTGGTCAAATTCCCATTATGCGCCAAGGTTATTCCATAGGGAGAGTTGACATAAAATGGCTGCGCTTCTGAGGCACTAGAACTGCCGGCGGTTGGATAACGCACATGGCCAATACCGACATGACCTTGTAAACGTTGCATATGTTTGAGTTGAAAAACATCCTTCACCAAGCCGTTTGCTTTGCGAAGGCGGAAACGATTGTCGTCGATGGTGACAATCCCGGCTGCATCTTGGCCGCGGTGCTGTAGCACCGTTAACGCATCATAGATGGACTGGTTGACCGGATTGGCCCCTACGATTCCAACAATACCACACATGTCAGCTATTCCTTGTTACGCGTAAACCAGCCTAAGACCCCGCGATCTTAGGTAAGAAACTGGAACTGTTCTCGAGGTAGTTAAAGAACCATTCAATAACTACAGCAAAATTAGGAATCAGTTCAGATTGTCCCCATGCTTGGGTTTTTGATACTGACGTAAACGCATCCAAGAAAAACAAGACTGCGGCGACAATCAATACCCCACGAACACTTCCGAACACAATCCCCAACACTCTATCTGTCCCTGATAGTCCTGTTTTTTGCACTAACTGGGCAATCACATAATTGACCACTGCACCCACAATGAGGGTAGCAATAAACAGTAAGGCAATGGCGGTTCCGTTGCGAATCACCGCATCCTGTATGTTGGTGAGATACACCGCAAGTTGCGGATAAAATTGGCTGGAGACAAAAAAAGCACCAAACCAAATAACCAAAGACAGTGCCTCTTTGACAAAGCCTCGGATAACGCTAACCAACGCCGAAAAACCAATGACGCCAAGTATCAGGTAATCAATCCAAATCATGTTATTCACTTGCTCGAGACGCGCGCATTCTAACAGAAAAAATGCTCACGCAAACGTTTTCTTATTGGGTAAGTGGGTCAAATTTGCGCAACTGCCCTTTCAACCCGGTGAGAGATTCTAAGTCTGCCAATTGAGATTCCAGCGTATTTTTAGACACATTTGGGCCTACAACCACTTTGGCAAGGTCATCAGGTTTCAGATCCCGTGGCAAAATATGGGCTTGGTAACCTTTCTCACGTAATTGGCTAACCAAACGGCGCGCATTGTCCTGATTGCGGAAGGTACCAAGGCGAATCATCCACGCGCCATCTGCTGTGGCGATCGACTCAGATGCCGTTGAGTCAGGGGTCGTTTCACGCTGGTTTGATGCGCCCCCTTCTTCGTCGGTTGTTTTTACCGAGGTGTCAGGCACAGCAACATCAGCCACCTGTGGTTCAGCAATCGGGGTTTCTGTCACAGAAGCATCAAAATCATCGCGCAGAGGAATACTTTGATAGCTCTCTTGATAGTGCTCTTTTTTGCCATCCAGAACATCTGGCAAAAAAATCACCCCCATTGACACCAATACCAGCGTACCGACTAATCGTTTTTGCAACTTACTGGCCACATCGACTCCGTTTTAATTAATCTGTTCACTCACTTGCCCCACGGTATGGAACGACCCGAATACGACCACACAATCACGCTCGGGTTCCGCCGCTTGGTAGGCCGCTTGATAAGCGTGATAAGGGGTATCAAACCGCTCCTCTGCGTTGACGGGCAAAGCACTCGCCGGAGCCCCCCGCGCGACACTCAAGGAAGCGGGATACCAATGGTCAACAATTCCCTCAAAGCACGCTAACGTGCCGGCAATATCTTTATCTGCCAGCATAGCAACCACAGCATGGATGTTTCCGCCTCTATCCTGCTTAATGGACGCTAACCTATCCGCCAAATATTGCGCAGCGTGCGGGTTATGGGCAACATCAAACACGGTGTAAGGCTGGCTCGAAATAACTTGCATCCGGCCAGGCACAGTGAGGGTTCGCAATGCCTCGGTGATGTGCGTGTCAGCGATATTCAGCTCTGCGACCCCGAGCGCCATTAATGCCGTTGCGGCATTTTGCATAGGAATATGAGGAACTGGCAGCGCATCCATATCAAAGGCTCCGGCATGCCAACACCAAGTATCACCTTGCTGTACATAGTGATACTGATAACCGATTTGATACAACTCTGCACCAACCGCGTCCGCATGCGCAGCAACACTCGCAGGAGGCGCAGGCTGGCCACAAATTGCCGGTTTACCCTCACGGAAAATCCCCGCTTTTTCATAACCGATTTGGTCGATGTCATCGCCGAGCCAATCACAATGGTCCAGCGCTAGACTAGTGATCACTGATACGTCATGCTCGACCACATTTGTTGCATCTAAGCGTCCCCCAAGGCCTACCTCTAGGATCACCACATCAAGCTCATGCTGCTTAAAAAGCTGTAACGCCGCCAAGGTACCAAACTCAAAAAAGCTTAGACTGGTTTCTCCGCGCGCTTGCTCAATGGCGGCGAATGCTTGGCAATGCGCCGCATCGTCTAAGGGGTTGCCATTAATACGCACGCGTTCGTTGTAATGAACAAGGTGAGGAGAGCTATATACGCCAGTGCGATAGCCCGCATTCTGCAAGATCGCCTCGAGCAGTGCACAGGTCGTTCCCTTCCCGTTGGTACCCGCCACCGTTATGATCTTTGGAGCAGGTTTGGTCAATTGCGCATGCTCGGCAACGTGGGCAACGCGTTCTAAACCTAAGTCAATCGCGCTGGTATGGATGGATTCAAGATAAGACAGCCACGTCGATAGTGGGGACGTGGCTGTAGGAATGCATTGTTCAGACATTAACTTGGTCAGTTGCTACATGATAGGTAGATAATACCAAGGATAACGCTGAGGAACACGGTCAAATCTTACTCTTGAGAAGCAGATTGCTCGTCTTCTTGTGGCTTGTATTGTTCAACGTCAACCACCAATGGTGATTTTACATTGCTCAGCTTCGCAAGCAGCCCTGCCAAGCGCTGACGCATTTCGCGACGATCAACAATCATGTCGATGGCACCATGCTCGAGCAAGAATTCACTGGTCTGAAAGCCTTCAGGTAACTTTTCACGTACCGTTTGCTCAATCACGCGACGGCCCGCAAAACCAATGATGGCTTTAGGTTCCGCGACATTGACGTCGCCAAGCATTGCGAAACTGGCGGTGACGCCACCATAGGTTGGATCGGTCATCACCGAGATAAACGGCAGCTTATGACGAGAAAGACGCTCCAGCGCAGCGCTAGTTTTTGCCATCTGCATCAGCGACATCAAGGCTTCTTGCATACGCGCGCCACCGCTGGCAGAAAAACACACCAGACCACAATTATTCTCGATCGCAGTTTCTACTGCTTTCACAAAACGCGCACCTACAACGGCACCCATTGAGCCACCCATGAACTTAAATTCAAAGGCACAGGCAACCACGGGAACCTCTAACACGGTTCCTTTCATGACGATCAGTGCGTCCTTCTCACCACTCGATTTTTGTGCCGCAGAAAGGCGGTCTTTATATTTTTTCGAGTCACGAAACTTCAGCACATCTTTCGGCTCAAGCTCAGCGGCAATCTCTTCGCGACCGTCTTTGTCGAGAAACACATCAAGGCGGCGACGAGCAGGAATGCGCATGTGATGATCACACTTAGGGCACACCTCTAGGTTACGCTCTACATCTGCGTGATAAAGCACTTGGTCACAGGACGTACACTTGGTCCAGACCCCTTCAGGAATGGATGCTTTGCGCGATGAACCAATGTTGCTTTTCGTTAGGATTTTTTCAAGCCAGCTCATGGACAACCTTTACTTAATCATGGGCGTCCGCATAGGACGTCCATCTTGGATTCGTAACAAATTAGACCGAATTAAATCACAAGTCAGTCAGACTTGGGATAAAAAACTGGTACTACCTATTCTTCGCTCTACCCTTTGACGCGCTACTATTTAAGCCCGTTTAATGACCTCATCGGGTAAAAACAGGGGGCCAATCGGCGCATAGGGCAGCGCAAACTCTTGCGGATAATCAACCTCAACCAAATACAAGCCTTCCGCTTTGGCGGTGGCGGCCGCTAAGGTGCGATCTTTTTGGGCCAGCAGCCATTCAATCCATTCGGGTGGATGTTCTTTTCGGCCCACAGCCATCAAGCTACCTGCGATATTCCGCACCATATGATGAACAAATGCATTCGCTTTAATATCGATGATAATGTAACGCTCGCGACGACTCACCGACAAATGCATCACATTTCGCCACGGTGATTTTGACTGACACTGCGCAGCGCGGAACGAGGAAAAGTCGTTTTCCCCCAGTAAGTACTGACCGGCCTGATGCATTAAGGTTTCATCCAACTCACCATAATAATGGCTGACCCCCTTGGCTAAAATGCCCGGACGTAGAGGGTGATTGTAGATGATATAGCGGTAACGACGTGCGGTCGCGCTAAACCGAGCGTGAAAGCTGTCAGGCACCTCTTTTGCCCAACGAACAGCAATCGCATCCGGTAAATTGGCATTCACACCCAGTGTCCATGCTTTTAACGGCCGCTGGCTATCCACATCAAAGTGCACCACTTGACCAGTGCCATGGACACCAGCATCGGTTCGTCCAGCACATTGAACATCGACAGTTTGGTTAGCCACGACGGATAAAGCACGCTCCAAGTGCGCTTGTACGCTGGTAACTTCTCGTTGGCGCTGCCAACCGTAAAACTGCGCTCCATCATATTCAATGCCTAACGCGACTCTCATGCTTGTGCCTTTTCGTTTACTCACTATTAAGGCGCCGCATTATATACGTAATGCATGCGATGTGCAGGTCCGATACCGGGCTCCTTTAATCATCGATGTCGCCAACGCAAAGATAAAAAACGGCAGCCGAAGCTGCCTGTTTTTTATCGTAGCTGTTCAAGCAGCTGTCGTGCCTCTTGTTGAAGCGCTTTATTCCCTGATTGCATGACTTTTTCTAGCAATGAAATCGCACCATCGACATCGTTCATCTCTAGATAGGCTTTAGCCAGATCGAGATTGGTGGCCGCTTCCGTACTGGCCGTATCACCATCGACATCGATGGCACTGATATCTTCCAGCACATCAGGAAATTCATCCAGCCCCACGTCTAAGTTCATTTCCGCTTTATCCGGGTCAATATCCGGTGCGCTACCATCATCGCGCATCAACTCCTCGATGCTGATGTAATCACGCTCCTCTTCCCCTTCATCAATGAGTTCGCTCTCTGCTTCACCTTCATTCAGCAAATCGTCATCAAGCGCTTGCTCTAATTCGAATTTCTCAAGCGACTCTGGATCCATGGCAGGCTGTTGACTCCAGTCCTCGCTTTCAGCTTCGGGCTCTGGCTCATTATCCGCTTGCCACACGGCCGCTTCTTCATCAGAGAGCCCGGACAGATCAAGAGGCTCATCGCCATCCGGTTCAGACAACAGAGCGTCCATATTGAGACCACCCACTTGATGGTCGTCATCATCCAGCTCACTAATATCTCGGCTGTCGCCTTGCCCCACATCACGGCCTTGCTCATCGAAGTAAGACTCGAGCTCACGTTGCTCATCCAAAGCGGCACTCAATGCATCGTCTTCGTCAAACTCGCCCAGTTCATCTAAAGAGAGAGAGTCAAACTCATAGTCTCGGTTGCTGCTTTCTGGCTCTGGCTCTGGCTCTGGCTCTGGCTCTGGCTCTGGCTCTGGCTCTGGCTCTGGCTCTGGCTCTGGCTCTGGCTCTGGCTCTGGCTCTGGCTCTGGCTCTGGCTCTGGCTCTGGCTCTGCAAACTGGTTAGGTCGAGAAGGTCCTCTTCACTGAGGTTGTCAAGATTTTCGCCTTCATCATCTGCTGGCTCAGCGTCTAGATCATCGTCGCCATCTTCTGCCGGCGCATCCTCTTCGCTGGCATCTTCTGCGGCTTTATCCACATCCGCAGTTTCATCACCCGCTGGCTCAGCATCTAGATCGTCGTCGCCATCTTCTGTTGGCGCATCATCTTCGCTGGCGTCTTCTGCGTCTTCATCTGCATCCGCAGTTTCATCATCTGCTGGCTCGGCATCTAGACCATCGTCACCGTCTTCTGCTGGCGCATCCTCTTCGCTGGCGTTTTCTGTGGCTTCATCTGCATCCGCAGTTTTATCATCGGCTGGCTCGGCATCTAGATCATCGTCGCCATCTTCCGCTGACGTATCGTCGTCGCTGGCATCCTCTGCGACTTCGTCTGCTTCCACAGTTTCATCATCTGCTGGCTCGGCATTTAGATCATTTTCGCCGTCTTCTGCTGGCGCATCATCTTCGTTGGCTTCGTCTGCTTCCACAGTTTCATCATCTGCTAGCTCAGCATCTAGATCATCTTCAGTATCTTCCGCTGGCGCATCCTCTTCGCTGATACCTTCTGAGGCTTCATCTGCATCCACAGTGTCATCATCTGCTGACTCGGCATTTAGATCATTTTCGCCATCTTCTGCTGACTCATCGTCGTCGCTGGTATCTTCTGTGGATTCATCTGCATCCACAGTGTCATCATCTGCTAGCTCGGCATTTAGATCATCGTCGGCGTCTTCTGTTAGCGAACCCTCTTCGCTGGCATCCTCTGCGGCTTCATCCGCTTCCGCAGCTTCATCATCTGCTGGCTCGGCATTTAGATCATTTTCGCCATCTTCTGCTGACGCATCGTCGTCGCTGGTATCTTCTCCGGCTTCATCTGCATCCGCAGGCACATCGTCTTCGCTGATATCCTCTGCTGACGCATCCGCTTCGGCGGTTTCGTCTGCTTCGCCACTATCGTCACTGTCTGGCTCTGGCTCTGGCTCTGGCTCTGGCTCTGGCTCTGGCTCTGGCTCTGGCTCTGGCTCTGGCTCTGGCTCTGGCTCTGGCTCTGGCTCTGGCTCTGGCTCTGGCTCTGGCATACCATTATCGATATCAGTCTCATCGCCATCATCGCTTTCATAAAGCAAGTGCTCTAGTTCAGCTTCATTCGGATCGGTGTCGTCTTCCCCCCAAAGTGCCGGATCATCATCCTCAGCCAGTGGGTCGATATCATCATCCCCTACCACTTCTTCAAGCAGCGCATCTGAGTCTTCAAGATGAGGATCATCTTTATCTAGCACTTCGTCTAACAGTGCGTCACTGCTTTCATCAAACTCGTCGATATCATCATCGTCATCGTTGATCCAAGCCTCGTCATCGGCCTCTTCTTCATCACCAACCAGTTCGTCGAGCAACTCGGTGGTGTTATCGAGGGATAGGTCGTCATCGTCGCTATCGTCATCCGATAGATCAATGTCTTGGCTAAGATCAAGCTCAGGCTCGTCTTCGAGAACCTTATCAAACAAGGCATCATTTGGTGCGTCTTCTGGCTCGTCAGCAGCCTTATCTGTGTCTGATGTCGCTTCTTCCGGTTGGTCAGCACCCTCACCTTGTTCGCCGGCCAACAGGGCGTCGATATCATCAACATCGCCGCCATTATCTTCTTCGAGTGATTTTGCCCATTCTGCAGCCAGTGCTTCATCCGCACTCATTTCTTCTTCGGGGGCAGCATCTGACTCTTCTGGGGTAGACTCTTCTTCGACCGACGGTTCAGGCGTCTCTTCTGGGGGAGCCTCTGCTAGCTCATCCAGCGCTCGCTCCATGTCTTCCAGGCCAATAGCATCATCCCCATTGGGTGCCACGCTCGACTCGTTACCCGACATATCATCGAGGTCATCATCCAAGTCAAGATCGTCGAGATCCGTGTCATCACCAAACATTTGGTCTTCATCGCTACCAAAATCGTCGGCAATTTCTAACTCATCATCCTGCGGCTCTTCACCGACTTCCTCTTCAGGATCTGGCACCATGATAACCGGCATATCATCGTCAATTTCATCATGGTCAAGCGCCGCTGGTTCTTCGACGTCATCCTCTTGCTTTTTACGACGCGAGAGGAAGAAGAAAATCGCCCCCGCAATCGCAGCGCCAGGCAGAATCGCTAGCATAGCAAGCAACAACGGGCTATCCATCAATGATTCCACCGCTGATGGCGGCTGGGTTTCTTTTGCGACTTTTGCTTGGCGTTGTTGCTCTAAGAACGCGCGGATTTCCTGATTCAATTCAGCATCATTGCCTACTTGCTCTTTCAGCGCAGAAAGCTCGTGTTGAACTTCCGATAGACGGACTTTGAGCACATGATTGCTTTCCACCAAGCGCGTCATTTCTTGATCCGATGCTTGCAATTGCGACTGCAAATTCTCGACCACTTGTGGCTGTGGTGACATGTCATCGCTTGAGGAGTCCGCCATCGAAGATGCATCAGGCTCTTCAGCATCTGGTGAGGGAGGCGTTGCATCAGGACGAGAGGCAGCCGGTTGCTGAGGTTCACGAGGTGCACTCACTTGGGTGCTAAGTGGCGCTTGCGGGGTTGCCTGGGCTTGCTTTCTCGCTTGGTCGATTTCGAGGCGCGCAACAACATCGTTAGTGCTTTCACGCTGAATTTGCGCCAAGGTGGGCATTACTAAGTTACTGCCAGGCTGCAAACTATGGATATTGTTATCCGCAAACGCATTCGGATTTAAGCGAAAAATCGCTCCCAAGGTTTGATAAACACTGACTTGGTTATTCGGCCGCATTTGCGTGGCAATAGACCATAAGGTTTCATTCGCCCCGGTTGGCCCATAACGCTGCGGTGTCGGCGTATTCACTGGCTGCGGCGCTGATTGCGCCTCAGTAGTCATTTCATCCTGCGGTCCAAGAATACGAATCGCCGCTTCCACAGAAACAGTAGAAAAACTGAAGACAATAAACGCAACCATGGCTAGCAAGACAGCAAGACGCTGACTGAACTTTCCAGTAGTCATACACGTTTTACGATGAGAAGACTGTTCACTTTGCTGTGCGTCGGACACACCCGCACCCCTTATGGCAGAAATGGCCTCACTAAATATCTAACTATATCGGAAGCCATGCTAAAAACTGTAGTTTGATGATATAAAAGTGTGTTGTGCGATCAAACTGTGGGCGCTCGGCCTCAGTTTTACCTTTACGATTACCGGCAATTTGCCGCGACACACCGAGTTAAAAGCAAAAATAGTGCCTAAAAAAATACCCTGTCAATGGTGACAGGGTATCATGGCGTCTTACCATCGTTGCGATAAACGCTGTGGCGAATTTACAAGTAATCGCGCACCAACAGTTCCGCAATCTGCACTGAGTTCGTTGCAGCTCCTTTTCGGACGTTATCCGCCACGACCCAAAGGTTCAAGCCATTCGGGTGACTAATATCATTACGGATCCGACCCACTAACACCTTGTCAGTGCCAGTGCCCTCTTTCACTTGCGTTGGGTAGTCCTCACCTTCGAACACTTCGATATGTTCATGTTGGCTCAAGATGGCCACCGCTTCTGTAGCGTCAATTGGTTGACGGCATTCAATATGCACCGCTTCGGCATGGCCATAGAAAACAGGTACACGCACGCAAGTGGGGTTCACGCCAATCATTTCATCGGCAAAGATCTTTTGCGTTTCCCACACCATTTTCATTTCTTCTTTGGTGTAGCCATTGTCCATAAACTGATCGATCTGTGGCAAACAATTAAACGCAATTTGTTTGCTATATAGCGCCGGTTCAGCGTCTTGACTATTGAGCAGTTTAACCGTTTGTCCGGCAAGTTCATCGATACCCGACTTACCGGAACCCGAGACAGATTGATAGGTCGACACGTTAATACGCTCGATTCCCACTGCATCATAAATTGGTTTCAACGCCACCAGCATTTGGATAGTGGAACAATTGGGGTTAGCGATGATATTGCGGTTACGAAAATCGCCAATCGCGGCAGGGTTCACTTCGGGGACCACAAGAGGGACATCAAAGTCATAACGGAATTGGGAGGTGTTATCAATCACGACGACACCTGCGTCTGCCGCTATCGGCGCCCACTGTGCAGACGCTTGTGCGCCTGCTGAAAATAGGCCGATTTGCACTTGGGTCCAATCAAACTTCTCTACGTTTTTAACACGTAGGCTTTCGCCTTTGAATTTGATGGTTTCTCCTTCACTGCGCTCACTGGCGAGCAGGTGCAGTTTCCCAATCGGAAAATCGCGCTCTTCTAGGCTATCAATAATCGCGCGCCCTACCGCGCCTGTTGCGCCTAAAACCGCAACGTCAAATGCTTGTGTCATGCTTGCTCCTCAATACTAAAGCCGAGCTTAGCCAGCGACTGTAACCCGAAATCCGTCTGTCCGGCTACTGTGATCGCACTGTACTCACGTCGATCCCAGTAATTTTTTCGTAATTGGTCAAAGGCTGTACGTTGTGCGGGTTTATTGTCCCCAGCGCCATGCATCGCGCGACGAAAATCACTGTCGTCCCGACGAATATCGTAGACCAATTGTGTCAATGCCATTAGATCGCTTTGTTGCCATGGCTGAGCAAGCGTCACATGAGGGATGGGGGCCGTCGGTAGCAATTCACTGGCGTGGGCACGATGAGGCAAGCCAAGGTGTTCACACAGTGCGTTAAACACCATGGTAGTACCGCGCGCTTTTCCTTCTAGGCCATAGCCTGCAATATGCGGCGTGGCAAAGGTCAGCTTGTCCATAAGGTCCAGATCAACCTCGGGTTCATGCTCATACACATCAAGCACCGCATCCATGTCGCCTTCATCAAGTCGTGCACTCAAAGCCTGATTATCAACCACAGGGCCACGCGCCGCATTAATCAATATGCTGCCCGCACCTAATGCTGCTAAACGTGTCGCGTTCATCAAATGGTAGGTGGGGTATTGACCCTCACGCGTTAATGGTGTGTGGAAAGTCACTACATCACACGATGCAATAAGTGTATCAATATCAACCATTGGGCGTGGATCACCGGCATCTTGGCGAGGCGGATCGCACAACATTGTTTTTATCCCTAGCGCATGAAGGCGCTCGGCTAAATAACTGCCCACGTGCCCGACTCCCACAATACCGACCGTCCGGTCTGCAATCGAGAATCCTTGTTGTTGGGCCAATACAAGCAGTGCGCTGATCACATACTCAGCAACCCCAACTTTGTTGCAGCCGGGTGCTGCCGTCGCGTGAATACCTTGGGCATGCAGGGCGTTAAAATCAAGGTGATCTTCACCCGCGGTGGCAGAGCCGACAAAACTTAACCGAGACGCGCCCTTGACTAGGGCCTGATTCACTTGTGTCACACTTCTTACCATTAATGCATCAGCATCAATCAAATCCGCCGCGCTGATTGCGCGTCCGGGTAATGCCACGACCTCACCCAATTGGCTAAACAAGGCTTGGGCATAAGGCATGTTTTCGTCTACAACAATTTTCACGTTCAACGTCCTGTGTGAGTCGGTGCACCGCGTATCGGATGCAAAATGCGAAGGCAATATTGTATCTGGCTCGTCACAAGAAAACACCCTTGCTCAACGGGGACGGTGGAATTATCGATGGCAGGAGTCGGCATAAAAAAACCCGGCCGAAGCCGGGTAAATCCAGGACCTGAAAAGACCATTACCGGCTCTCAACGATAATAGCCCGCGTCTGATGGCAGAATTGCTCTGCAAACCTGGAAAACGAGGGGCGGATTAACCGCGATATTTTTCGATCACCAAGGTCGCATTGGTGCCACCGAAGCCAAAGCTGTTCGACATCACACGCGTCAGTGCTTGCTCACGCGGTGCAGTGACGATATCTAACCCTTCTGCAGCAGGATCGAGTTGTTCGATGTTAATACTTGGCGCCACAAAGCCATGCTCCAGCATCAACGTCGAATAAATGGCTTCATGCACACCTGCCGCGCCTAACGCGTGGCCCGTCATGGCTTTGGTCGCTGAAATCGCTGGGCTCTTGCCTGCGAAAACTTCTTGGATCGCGCCAAGCTCTTTGACATCACCAACTGGGGTGGATGTGCCGTGGGTATTGATATAATCCACGTCGCCGTCCACATCTTGCATCGCCATCTTCATACAGCGGATGGCGCCTTCGCCTGACGGGGCAACCATGTCGTAGCCGTCAGAAGTCGCACCATAACCGACGATTTCACCATAGATGGTCGCGCCACGCGCCAATGCATGCTCAAGCTCTTCGACCACCAACATGCCGCCACCACCAGAGATAACAAACCCATCGCGGTCTGCATCATAGGTCCGTGAAGCCTTTTGTGGGTCGTCATTGTATTTCGTTGATAACGCACCCATGGCATCAAACATCATGGTTAATGACCAATCAAGCTCTTCGCCGCCACCAGCAAATACGATGTCTTGCTTACCCAATTGAATGAGCTCAAGTGCATGACCGATACAGTGTGCTGATGTTGCACAAGCAGAGCTCATGGTGTAGTTCACCCCTTTAATTTGAAATGGGGTGGCCAAGCACGCAGATACCGTCGAGGACATAGTGCGGGGCACCATGTAAGGGCCAACGCGTTTAACCCCTTTTTCTCGAAGGATATCGACCGCTGCTACTTGGTTAACAGAAGACGCACCGCCTGAGCCTGCGACAAGGCCGGTCCGTTCATTAGAGACGTGTTCAGGCGCAAGACCTGCGTGTTCAATCGCTTGCTCCATAGCAAGATAAGCAAAGCCAGCCGCGTCACCCATAAAGCGCATTTTTTTGCGGTCGATATGGTCGGCGGGGTTCAGTTTGAGGTCACCCCAAACGTTACTGCGCAGTTTCATATCGGCAAACTGCTGAGAGAAGTTAATGCCAGATTTTCCCGCTTTGAGCGACTCCAGCACTTCTTTGACGTTGTTACCAATACTGGAAACAATCCCCATGCCTGTAATGACAGCTCGTTTCATGATTCTTTCCTAGACGTTAATTTCGCAGTGGATGATAGCGTTTTTAAAGCTGATAAGTGGTCAGCTTTCCTTTCAGTCAGTACAATTTCGCTTTTACGACATTTTTGTATGAGGCATTTGTGAGCTCTCCCTCAATTAAACATGCGCAAATCAGTTGGAACGACACTGGCACACCGGTCGCCGACCAGTTTGACGATGTGTATTTTTCTAACGCTGACGGCCTCGCCGAAACCCGCTATGTGTTTTTGGCTCAAAACCAACTTCCCACCCGCTGGGAGACCCACTCATCGCCCCGCTTTGTGATCGCGGAAACCGGTTTCGGCACCGGATTAAACTTTCTCGCGACCTGGCACGCCTTTGCGCAGTTCCGCCAAGCCCAACCCGATGCGGCGGTCACACAACTGCACTTTATCAGTTTCGAAAAATATCCCCTGACCGTAGAAGATCTTGACCGTGCGCATCAAGCTTGGCCTGAGCTTGCCCCGTATGCAGAGCAGCTTCGTTCTCACTACCCAGCCCCTTTAGCGGGCTGTCAACGGATCGTGCTGGCACAAGGTCAGATTACACTCGATTTGTGGTTTGGTGATATTAAAGATTGGTTACCACAAGTGCCGACTGGCGCAGCAGGGATTATCGATGCTTGGTATCTCGACGGTTTTGCCCCGAGCAAAAACCCGGAGATGTGGAATCAAGATTTATTTGATGGCATGGCTAGGCTTGCCCGTGAGCAGTGTACTTGCGCCACCTTTACCGCCGCTGGTTTTGTCCGTCGTGGTCTATTAGCTGCCGGTTTTGACATGCAAAAGGTGAAAGGGTTTGGCCACAAACGCGAAATGCTGGCAGGCCGATTACCCACGCGCAAAACGGCGACCAGCTTTCAACCATGGTACGCTCGGACTCCGGCCATATCGGCAGATGATATTGCGGTCATTGGCGGAGGGATTGCCAGTGCCGCATTGATCACGGCATTACTTCAACGCGGAAAACGCGTCACCCTCTATAGCCAAGACTCGCATCCTGCAGCGGGGGCATCAGGTAACCGCCAAGGCGCCATTTATCCACTTTTAAATGGCAATAACGACAATCTAAGCCAATTTTTTGCTCCTGCGTTTTTGTTTGCTCGCCAGTTTGTTGAGCAACAACACGAGCAAGGGATCGCGTTTGAACACCAATGGTGTGGCGTGACTCAACTGGGTTACGATGAGAAAAGTGCGACCAAACTGGCTAAAATGACCGAAGGTGACTTTCCAGACACACTCGTCACGCCAATCGATAAGGCAGATGTAGCTGAGACGGTCGGCCTAGAAACCGGCCATGCAGGCGTATTTTATCCATTGGGTGGGTGGATGAGCCCACAACAATTTACGGCCGCCGTGATTGATGCGGCTATCGCGAGCGGACAACTGCGCGCACATTTTGATTGCCACGTGGATGCTCTGACGCAAGCCGACAATGGCTGGACACTTAACACAGCAATTGGTGAGGTTTGGCATCATAATGTGGTGATCGCAAACGGTCACCAATCCGCTCAATTTGGCCAAACACAGCCGATTCCTGTTTATCCGGTGCGAGGTCAAGTGAGCCATGTCCCCACCAATGCTGAGCTACGTCAACTTAATACAGTGCTGTGTTTCGAAGGCTATTTAACGCCGGTCAATCAAGCAGGAGAGCATTGCTTGGGGGCCAGTTACAGCCGGAATAATGCAGACCTCACTTTCCAAGCTGACGAGCAAACCGAGAACCAACAGCGTCTCACCAGTTGTATTGATACCGACTGGGCGCGTGCCGTGCCAGTTGCAAAAGAAGGACGTGTGGGCGTACGCTGCGCCAGTCGCGATCACCTCCCGTTTGTGGGCAATGTTTGCGACTATCACGCACTGGTTGCTGCGTACCAGAATCTGCAAAAAGATAAAGAAAAAGCAGGCTCCGTGCCTGTCTATCCGGGGCTATTTTGCCTACTCGGCTTGGGGTCACGTGGTCTTACGTCCGCGCCGCTTGCCGCGGAAATACTCGCCGCACAATTGTGTGATGAGCCTTTGCCATTACCACAAACGGTGCTCGACAGACTGCATCCAGGGCGAATGTGGGTACGTAAGCTGTTAAAAGGCAAAGCCTTGTAACCATAGGCACGAGACAAAACAGCCATCGTCAAGACGATGGCTGTTTACTGTCGGCGCCGCTTATTTCATGCGCTCAGCGGCGAAGACTATTGGTCTTTTTCAACCTGTTGCTGCAGCAAGTCCCACAATGCGCCCACCAAACGTTGATCGCCGGGAGACAATTCACTGGCATTGTCATTGAGGCTGGCATCCACACGCGCTTTGAGGGAGGCAACGTCATCAAGACCTTCCAATTCGCAGTCTGCAGCGGCAAGAGACACATGGCCACGCAAATAACCACTGGCAAATAACTCATCATCAGAGGCGGTTTCTACCATCTCGTCAATCAAGGTCAAAATACGTTCTTCGTAGTCTTGGATCATCATGTCTCTCTTAGCCTGACTCGGGCAATGCAAAATCGTTGGGCGTTAACGGGGCAATGCCGTAAAAGCCTCGCAAGGTATCAGAAAACTGCTTAGCACGCACGGGTAATACGGGGCTTGTGCTGTCTTCGCTCAGGTAGTCCATCACTTGCTGACGCACTTTGGCAGTAAACGCATGGCGATCCGGCTCGACACCACTTAAATTGTCGCAACTGACTTGAAAACGAAATCTACAGCTTGTAGATAGTATCCACTCAATCGCTTGTGGCTTCACTTCCACGGCCTCAAAGGCAGCTTGCGTGTCAGCATCACGACCATCGGGGTGATACCAATAGCCATAGTCTTCCAATTGACGGCGTTTCTCGCCGGCAATGGTCCAATGTGCAATTTCATGTAACGCAGAAGCAAAAAAACCGCGCGCAAAAATCACCCGATGATGTGGGTACGTTGCATCTGCGGGCTGATAAATGGGTTCATCGCCGCCCAGTAAGAGTTCAGTATTGAACGTGCCAAGAAATGTTTGGTTAAAAAGCCGGATTAAGTCGTGATAATCGTGGGTCATACAGCACTTTAATAGGATTAAATATCAATCAGTAACAAAAAAGACATTTTTAGCGATAAAAAGCAGCATCTACAACAGCTAACCCTTTCAATCTAAACACTCTTTTTTATTTGTTCCTCATCACAAATTTGATTGTATGAGGCCGTTAAGGCCACTACAATGCGCGTCAATTTCTAATCCCAGTATAAGGTGTCGGGTTGTATGTTGTTATTGACGCTTTATGTCATTGGCATTACCGCGGAAGCCATGACAGGTGCACTCAGCGCAGGTAGAAAACACATGGACTGGTTTGGGGTAATGTTTGTCGCCAGTGCCACCGCTATCGGTGGCGGAACCGTCCGCGATATTCTGTTTGGCCACTACCCTCTCACTTGGGTTGCTAACCCGCATTTTCTCGTGATTACTTGCGTCGCAGGCTTGATTACGCCGTGGATTGCCAGCTGGGTTGCTCGCAATTATAAACTGTTTGTCACCCTAGATGCACTGGGCCTTGCCGCCTTCAGCATTATTGGCTGCCGCGTAGCGATGGATATGGGGCTACATCCTCTGATTTGCATGGTTTCATCCCTGATCACCGGTATTTTTGGTGGACTATTGCGTGACTTAATCTGTCGTCAATCGCCGATGGTCTTGCACAAAGAGTTATATGCCTTGGTCGCCTTTGTCACCGGTGCGCTTTACTTTAGCTTGATTCGCCTCGATGTCGGTGAACTGATTGCGACGGTTGCTAGTTTAGTGATTGGCTTTAGTTTTCGAATGGCTGCCCTTCGTTTTGGTTGGTCGTTACCCGTTTTTCGCTTTGAAGCTCCTTCATCACTGCACTGATCATAAAAAACCGCACAACTGGGTGCGGTTTTTTGGGWAAGCGACTGAATCAAAAACTATATGCTGGGATTCGCCCCCATTTGGCCACGATGACGCAGCAAATGGTCCATAAGCACAATCGCCACCATGGCTTCAGCAATCGGTACCGCGCGGATCCCCACACAGGGATCATGACGGCCTCGGGTCACCACATCCGCGGACTCCCCATGAATATCAATGCTTTTTCCCGGAACCGTAATGCTAGAAGTCGGCTTTAGGGCTAAATGGGCAACCAGCGGCTGACCTGAAGAAATCCCTCCCAGAATGCCACCGGCATGGTTTGAGGCAAAGCCGTCAGGATGTATTTCATCACGATGCTCACTGCCGCGCTGGGTTACCACATCAAAACCATCGCCAATCTCGACCCCTTTCACCGCATTGATCCCCATCAGTGCGTGGGCGATATCAGCATCTAAACGGTCAAACACCGGCTCCCCTAAGCCTACCGGCAGGTTTTCCGCCACTACGGTCAGTTTCGCACCAATCGAGTCGCCGTCTTTTTTAAGCTGACGGATAAGTGCGTCTAACTCATCGAGTTTATTTGGGTCAGGACAGAAGAAAGGATTTTGCTCAACTTGCGCCCAATCAACTGTGTCTATGGTCACGTCTCCCATCTGCGCCAAGTAGGCACGGACTTGAATACCGTGGACTTGGGCAAGGTATTTTTTAGCCACCGCCCCTGCGGCAACACGCATCGCGGTTTCACGCGCTGACGAACGACCACCGCCGCGGTAGTCGCGGATGCCATATTTATGATGGTAGGTAAAATCGGCATGGCCGGGACGAAACACATCTTTGATTTTGGAGTAATCTTTTGAGCGTTGGTCGGTATTTTCGATCATCAAGCCGATCGATGTCCCCGTGGTTTTGCCCTCAAACACACCGGAGAGAATCTTAACGGCGTCAGGCTCGCGACGCTGTGTGGTGTACTTCGATGTGCCGGGGCGACGACGGTCAAGATCATGCTGCATGTCCGCTTCCGTCAACGTCAACCCCGGGGGGCAGCCGTCAATAATCGCGCCCAGTGCGATACCGTGGCTTTCTCCAAACGTCGTCACGCGAAAAATTTGTCCAATCGTGTTGCCTGCCATGCCTTCCTCTGTTTGCCTGATGGGCATTGTTGTGTTTTTGCGTACTTTGTTAGCAATTAACCACAAAGCAGTCAAAGACGCAAAAAAAAATCCACCTCAGATCGTCAGTGCAAAAATAAAAAAAGCCAGCACAAAGGCTGGCTAGAAAAGTATGCTAAGCGCGTGTGACTAGTCGCGATAAAGCGCAAATTCCTCAGCACAGGCAACTAAATTTTGACGCGAGATCATGAACACGCCGTGACCGCCGTTTTCGAATTCGATCCAATGCAATGGTAGGTGGCCATATTGCTCTTGCATGTGCACCATCGAGTTACCCACTTCACAAATCAGTACACCATCGTCGGTGAGGTAATCCGGAGCATTGGCGAGGATACGACGAACCAGTTTCAATCCATCCGTCCCGGCAGCCAGACCTAATTCAGGCTCATGGCGGAACTCGTCAGGCAGGTCGGCCATGTCTTCTGCATCCACGTACGGAGGATTGCTAACAATCAAATCGTACTTATCTTGCGGGACGTCTTTTAGTAAGTCAGATCGCAGCGGGATCACTTGCTCTTCCAAGCCGTGATCTTGAATGTTGATTTCGGTCACTTCCAACGCATCGGTAGAAATATCCACCGCATCGACTTCCGCATCAGGGAAAGCATAGGCGCATGCAATCGCAATACAGCCACTGCCGGTGCATAGGTCCATAATCCGGCTTGGGGCATGCGGTAAAATACCGGCAAACTCTTGTTGGATCAGTTCACCAATCGGTGAACGTGGCACCAAGACGCGCTCGTCAACAAAAAACTCGAGGCCACAGAAATAGGCTTTGTTAGTCAAGTACGCAACAGGGGTTTTATCGTTAATCCGTGCAATGACACGCTCAACAATACGATGTTTTTCACTGGTGGTCAGGCGCGAAAAACGCGTCTCAGACGGGACATCGACAGGAAGATATAAGGTAGGAAGCACAAGCTGCACCGCCTCGTCCCAAGCATTGTCTGTGCCATGACCGTAAAACAGCCCTGCCGCATTGAAACGACTGACTGTCCAGCGCAGCATGTCTTGCAGCGTATGTAATTCGCTGACCACTTCTTCAGTAAAAATCGTATCCACATTGGCCTCCATCGGCTTCATGCAATTTAGGGTCGCCCTTTGACGCGAGGTCAGTACAATAAGCAGCATTTTGAGCTGGCTGAATGTACAATTCAGATTATCACCTCGGGGACAGTTTTTATGAGCAAAAAACCATCAATAACGGAAGAGGATTTTGCATTATTCCGTGATGCCGTCAAAGGCGCAAAAAAGTTGGAGCAGGATACCATAAACCCGCCACAACGCCAGACGAGCAAACCGCGCAAACAGCAGCGATTCGAGCAACAAAGCCGCGATCATGCCTTTTATTTTTCTGATGAGTTTGAGCCTTTACTCAGTGAATCTGGCCCTATGCAATACGCCCGCCAAGGCGTCTCAAAATATGAGGTGAAACGCTTGCGTCGTGGCGTCTATGTGCCCGATATCTATTTAGATTTACATGGCATGACACAGATGGAAGCAAAACGTGAACTCGGCGCGATGCTCGCAGCCTGTGTCAAAGACGGCGTCCAGTGTGCCAGTGTCATGCACGGCATCGGCAAAGGGATCCTCAAAGAAAAAATCCCACTGTGGCTCGCACAGCATCCAGATGTGTTGGCATTTCATCAGGCCCCACTGGAGTTCGGCGGTAATGGTGCACTCTTGGTGTTAATCGACGTTTCCGACCGCTAGCTCCCGAGCCGGTTTAGCCTTGTAGCTCGCGCGGCGACATCATTGCAATAAGCTCGGCCGTATCGTTTTGACCATCGATATCAAGTACCGCCATGGCTGACGTCGAGAACATTGGCGGCTGACCATTTTGCAGCCACTCGTTGGTCAAATAGCCCACCAGCGGCAAATGAGATACCACGAGGACAACATTCGGTGCTTCTACGTCAAACATGGCTTGCAGATAGGTATAGACTTGGTCGCTCTGACCATAAGGCGTGATGTCTGGCTCAGTGGCAACCTCACGGGCAGGAAGGTGTGGCGCACAGACTTGCCAGGTTTGCTGTGCACGTAAGTAAGGACTTACCAATACTTTATCGATCGTCTCGCCAGCCAAATGTTGACTGAGCCAAGCTGCCATTTGCTCACTTTGTCGCTCGCCATTCACGGTTAAACCGCGTTCACTATCGCTTGCAGCAAACGCTTGTGCTTCCCCATGACGCATTATGATCAGTTTCATAGCCAGAAATACTCACAACAGTTATCTGTGATTTAGCCGCATGCTACCAATGTATATCGCAAAAGACCAAAGAAGTGGTTTGCGACTCAGGTCACTGGTAGTCATAATTGAGGCATAACTTGTTTAAACGATATCGAGTTGCCTGTGCATGTTAGCCCAAATGACAATAAGCGCTACCGTTATTTCACCCTGCCCAACGCGCTCCGCGTTTTGGCAGTCTCCGATCCTGCGGCACACCGCAGCGCGGCAGCCTTATCTGTTAATGTGGGCCATTTTCATGACCCAGCCGACCGAGAAGGCTTGGCACACTTTCTCGAGCATATGCTGTTTTTGGGCACGGATGCATATCCGCTAGCAGGTGACTTTCAGCGCTTTATTAGCCAGCATGGTGGCCATAATAACGCGTGGACAGGGACTGAAAACACCACCTTCTTTTTCGATATTCGCCCCAGCCAATTCCGTGCGGCTCTCGACCGTTTCAGCGCGTTTTTTATTTCGCCTCGCTTTGATGCCGATGCTGTCGATAAAGAGCGTCAGTCCGTGGATGCTGAATATCGCATGAAGCTCAACGACGATGTGCGGCGCATCTATCAAGTCCATAAAGAAACCATTAATCCCGCTCACCCTTTCGCAAAATTCTCAGTCGGAAGCTTGGAGACCTTGGCAGATAGAGCGGGTCAGTCGGTGCGAGACGATCTGATTGCGTTTTATCACGCCAATTACAGCGCTAACCTGATGACGTTAGCCGTCACGGGCCCACAGTCACTTGATGAGCTAGAAGCGATGGCACAGCAGCATTTTAGTGCCATTATCAATCACGACTATTCACCACTGCGCATCCATGAACCACTGATCAGTGCCGCACAGCGACGCCAGTGGGTCACCGTGGAGCCACTTAAAGAGGTACGCAAGTTAACCCTCGCGTTCTCACTGCCCGAAAGCGAATATCAATACCGCACGAAACCTCTATCTTACATCGCCCACCTTCTCGGCTATGAAGGTCCTGGTAGCTTGATGTCTCTGCTCAAAAGCAAAGGCTACATCAATACCCTCTCTGCAGGCGGTGGCATCAGTGGCAAAGATTTCCGTGAGTTTACCTTAAGCCTTGCACTCACCGAGCTGGGCTTGAGCAAGCTCGACGACATTATCACCTATGTGTTTCAAGCCATTCAGCTTATCCGCCAATACGGTGTGGAAGCGTGGCGTTACCAAGAAAAACGCCAAGTCCAAGAGCTCGCGTTTTACTATCAAGAGCCGCTGCGCCCGATTGATACAGTGAGTCAGCTGGTGATGAATATGCAGCATTATGACCCGATTGAGGTGGTGTACGGGGATTACATGATGGCCGGGTTTGACCACGCCCAAATCCAAGCCATGCTGCAGCAAATGACGGTCGATAACCTCAGAGTGACCTTGGTTGCCAAAGGCTTTAAATACGACAAACAAGCCAAATGGTATGACACGCCCTATGCGGTGAAGCACTTTAGCGAAAAGCAGTGTGAGAAATGGCGCACCACCTATATTTCTCCTGCGCTGACCTTACCCGATCCAAATCCCTACATTGCCGATGCGCTGCGCCCCTTACCGCTTGAAGATGATGCGAGCGATACGCCGATATTGATAGAAGAGCTGCCAGGGTTCCGGCTCTGGCATGGTCAAGAGCCTCACTTTCGGGTGCCCAAAGGGCATGTCTACATTGCTATTGACAGTCCGCATGCCGTCGCCAGCGTCAAAAACATTGTCATGACACGCTTGAGCGTCGAAATGCTACTTGAAGCGCTGAACGAACATGCCTACCAAGCAGAAATTGCAGGCATTAATTACAACTTATATGCCCACCAAGGTGGCGTGACATTAAACATCAGTGGCTTTAATGATAAACAACCGCTGCTGTTGGCCTTGATCCTCGACACCTTTTCACGGCGAAACTTTAAACCCGAACGCTTTGAAGTGATCAAAAGCCAACTTAAGCGTAATTGGGAAAACGGGGCCAAAAATAAGCCATTAAGTCAGCTCTATAACAGCATGACGGGGATATTGCAGCCCAATAACCCACCCTATCAAGCCTTGCTCGACGCGCTCGACACCGTCACGATCGCCGATTTACCCGTGTTCGTTGAGGCCATGTTCGCCACGCTGCATGTGGATATGTTTGTCTATGGCAACTGGCACCGTCACCATGCGAAGGCCTTGGCCGAAACCGTTAAAGATGCGCTGCGGGTAGACGATCAAACCTATCAAGAATCGATCCGGCCGCTGACCTTATTAAATGACTGCGGCACCATGAGCTACGAGCTAGCACTCGATCATGCGGAGTCGGCGTTGTTGGTGTACTACCAAAGTCCAGACACCTCCTCCGAAGCGGTCGCCACCTACACGCTTGCCAATCATCTGATGTCAGCCACCTTTTTTAACGAGTTGCGCACGCGCCAACAATTGGGATATATGGTAGGCGCTGGCAATTTACCGTTAAATCGCCACCCAGGGCTGATCTTTTACGTCCAATCGCCAATGGCAGGCCCTAACCAACTGATGGCCGCTGTGGATGACTTCCTCAATGCGCTATTTATGATCTTGCTTGAAATGAGCGAAGCACGCTGGCAAAGCAGTAAGCAAAGCCTATTAGCGCAAATTCGCGAGCCAGATAATAACCTACGTGCTCGCGCGCAGCGCTATTGGATCAGTATCGGCAACAAAGACTATCACTACGAACGCCGTGAACAGGTGGCCGAGGCCATGGAGTCGCTAACCCGTGCCGACATGGTGCGTTTTGTGGTTAACCGTCTCAAACCTCGAACCGCGGATAGGCTTGTTATGCATAGCTGCGGCAGCGAGCACCGTGAACATGCCGAATTAGACGGTGCGCACCCTATTCGCGATATTGACGCATTTCGGGCCATTTGTGGCCGCAGCGAAGAATAAGCGCGTCACTGCAAAACCACAGTGGCCTGACAAACGACGACAAAAAAGGGCAGCGTGAACGCTGCCCTTTTGGTTTAGGTGGCACGCCGAGCTTAGGGATAAAACTGTAGCCCTTCTTTTGCCATCATCACCAAACGCTCGCACGGTGCAAAACGGTCCCCATAACGGTCTTGATGAGATTGCAGCAAGCTCACAATGCGCTCTACTCCCACTTGGTCCATATAGCGGAAAGGACCGCCTAGGAAAGGAGGGAATCCAATGCCGAAAATCGCACCGATATCACCATCACGGGCAGAGCGGATCACCCCTTCATCCAAACAACGCGCCGCTTCATTGAGCATCATCAGCGCACATCGCTGTGCGATGTCATGGCCAGAGAGCGTTGGATTCAGCTTGATATTGAGCAGGCTGTACACTTTTTTATCGGCCTGTTTGCCCTTGCTGCCTTTTTTTCCCGTATCGTATAAGTAAAATCCTTTGCCTGTTTTACGCCCTTTTCGGTCGTCGTTCAGCAACACGTCAAACACATCTGGCGCTTCAAAACGCTCACCCAGCTCTTGGGTCAAAATGGGCGCAATCTTAGCACCGATATCGATCCCGACTTCGTCCAACAAGGTGATCGGGCCGACTGGGAAACCGAAGTCAAGTAAAGCATTGTCGATATGCTCAATGCTTTCGCCAGCCAATAACACTCGCGCTGCTTCGTTCATATAGGGCGCTAGGATACGATTGACATAAAAACCCGCACTGTCACCAACCACGATAGGCGTTTTACCTTGTTGATGAGCCAGTTTTACCACCGTCGAAATGGTCTTCTCACTGGTGCCAGTATGCGGGATGACTTCCACCAGCGGCATTTTTTCTACCGGGCTAAAGTAATGCAAGCCCACGATGTTCTCCGGGCGCTGGCTGCCTTGAGCTATTTGGTGAATGGGCAATGACGAGGTATTGGTGGCAAAAATTGCCTTGTTTCCTGTGATTGACTCCATTTCCTCGACCATACGATGCTTGAGTGATAAATCTTCAAACACCGCTTCAATCACCACATCTGCATTCGATAATGTGGTCGCCTGCGTATCGCCAGACAGTTGCATCATGGTCGCTTGCAGTTCCGCTTTACTGATCTGCTTACGCTTGCGCTTTTTGTTGAGCAAATTGTAGCTGTAGCGCAGCGCATTTAAGATGCCGTCTTCACTGACATCCTTCACTCGGACAGGATAGCCGGCTTTTGCGACCGACACATGGGCAATACCGGCGCCCATCAAGCCGCCACCTAAGACGCCAATCCGTTTAATCTCGCCCGGCTCAGCATCTGCACCGTTTTCTTTTTTCATCGCCGTGGTCGCAAAGAAAATGCTGCGCAACGCTTTGGATTCGCTGGTCATCACCAGTTCACCAAAACGGCGCGCTTCCTCTTCAAGACCCGCTTGAATGCCTTTATCTAACCCCTTTTTCACCACCGCAAGAATCGCATCCGCAGCAGGATAGTTACCCCGTGTTTTAGCGCGGGTTTTCTTTCCTGCTTGGTCAAAGACAAAGTTACGGCCAACCGCATTACCACTGAGCATCCAGCTTTGCCAGCTACGCGGGCGCTTCGGCTTTGATTTTTGCGCCAAGGCTTCTGCCACATCCAGCAATACGGTATGCGGGACACAGTCATCAATCACGCCGAGCTTTTTCGCTTTTTTCGCTCGAAGCTGTTTGCCGGTTAGGATCATATCTAGCGCATTCGGCACGCCAATTAGACGTGGCAATCGCTGCGTACCGCCCGAGCCGGGTAATAAGCCCAGTTGCACTTCTGGCAGCCCGAGTCGGGTTTTGTCACAATCGGTCGCGACACGGCTATGACATGCCAACGCGAGCTCTAATCCGCCCCCTAAACATGGGCCGTGGATTGCAGCCACAACATGGAAGGGTAGCTTTTCGATACGTGCAAATAACGTTTGTCCTTGTGCGGCAATCTCTGCGGCTTGTTCAGCTGTTTCACACGCATCGAGCATGCGCACATCCGCACCGGCAATAAAGTTGTCTGGCTTGCCAGAATGGATCACAAGTCCCTTAATGTTGCTATTGTTTTCCAGTTGTTCCAGTACCTCGGAGACCCCTTCGACAAAGCTTGCCTGTAGGGTATTCATGCTTTCTCCGGGAACATCCACTTTTAGCCAAGCGACTTGGTTGTCAGCGATATGTAGCGTAAAGGCTTGATGGTTTTCGACTGTCATTATTCCGCCTCCAAAATCATTGCTGCGCCAAGTCCACCTGCGGCACATGCGGTGTTAAGGGCCAGTCCGCCGCCACGACGTTTCAGTTCACGCAGTGTTTGGGTGATCATACGGGCACCGGTTGCCGCAAATGGGTGACCGTATGCAATCGAGCCCCCTAAGACGTTAAATTTATCCATATCAATTTCGCCAATCGCGCGATCACGATTAAGGTGCTCACGTGCAAACGTCTCGGATGCAAACATTTTTACATTCGAAAGGGTTTGTGCCGCAAAGGCCTCGTGCATATCGATCAAGGTTAGGTCGGACAGTGAAATACCGGCACGGTCGAGCGCAAGCGGCGTCGCGTAAGACGGCCCCATCAGCATGTCTTTTTGCACTCCAATGGCAGAGAATGCATAAGAGCGGATATACCCTAATACCTCAAGGCCCAGCGCTTTGGCGCGGCTTTCTGGCATCATCAACACCGCCGCGGCACCATCAGTGAGCGGCGTACTGTTTGCCGCGGTGACCGAGCCATGCTTGCGGTCAAAAGCTGGGCGCAGTTTCGCGTAATCCTCAAGAGTGGATTGCGGACGTAAGTTGTTGTCTTGTGCAATCCACGCTTTGTAAGGTTCAGGGTACGCTGTCATCACCTCATCACTGAGCAAGCCTTCGTCCCACGCTTTGCTGGCCAGTTGGTGCGAGCGTAGCGCTAAGGCATCTTGTTCTTTGCGGCTAATTTGATGTGACTTTGCCATTTGCTCTGCGGTTTGCCCCATACTTAGGCCGGTTGAATATTCCGCTACCGCAGGTGGGACAGGTGCCAGATCTTTCACCGAAAGCTTACTGAGCAGCTTCAAACGCTTGCTCATGGTTTTGGCTTTACTCAAGTCCAACAGAGTACGAGCTAACTTCTTGCTCACACCAATGGGCAGTACGGACGAAGAGTCCGCGCCCCCAGCAATACCCACTTCGATATTGCCCGCGATCATGCTCTCAGCAACATTCACCACCGCTTGAAAACTGGTCGCACAAGCACGTGTGACACTGTAGGCGTCAGTATGGATGTCCATACCTGTCCCCAATACAATTTCACGGGCAATGTTTGGGGCTTCCGGCATTTGTACCACTTGACCAAACACGACTTGATCGATGTCTTTCGGCGAAATCGCACTGCGATTGAGCATTTCTTGAACCACCATTTTTCCGAGGTCAACCGCGGGGACATCTGTATAGGCGGTTGACTGGCGGGCAAATGGCGTGCGCAGCCCAGACACAATGGCGATACGATCGCCTTTGCTGGTTTTAAGGTGTTGCTGAGACGTCATCACTGCTCCTTAGGATATTCTACAGGTCTGACCACGAGTGTAACTAAAATGTTACCAGCTTAAAACATCCGTTTTAATTGATTGGTAAGATTGCCAACAGGCGCACAATTCAGCACCTAGGCTGATCACAGTGATTTATTTTCAGAGAATTGAAAAGAAAATACGCAATAAAAAAAGGGGCTACACGCTAGCGTGAGCCCCAAAAAAGATTGGAAAGCAAAACGATAATCTGGGAAGTGTGCAGTGCTTTTCCCCGCACCCAGATCCGAACAGAAAGTCATATCATTCAAAAAGGAAACGCCGTTCACTCAACCTCACGAGTGTCGACACATGGCCGATAACGACAGGGTTCACTTTACCGACTTGTGAGTACGCTATATTGAAACAGATCAAAGTTACGCCGCTTTTCGTGAAAAGATGAAATTTAATGACACTTTGCACGGTCAGTATGAAATTAATCGTCACCTTATAAGGTCGAGTCTGGTATGAACCGACAAGCCCGTTATGAGGCACTGGTGCGCGCTTGGCACCGTGACCTCTATCGCTATGCTTTCTGGCTAGCGAAAGATCCGCATATCGCGGAAGACTTAGTGCAAGAAACCTGTTTGCGCGCATGGCGAGCCCTGGACAGTTTGCACGATGATAAAGCTGCAAAAGCCTGGCTTATTACTATTTTACGCCGAGAAAATGCGCGACGTTTCGAACGCAAACAGTTTGATACCGTGGAAGTCGAAGATGGAGAGTTGGTCGATAATACTCGCCCAAGTGAAGAAGCCTCGATGGAGCAGCGCTGGTTACACCGTCAAATCGCCGCCCTAGCCCCTGAGTACCGAGAGCCGCTAGTGCTGCAAGTGATCGCGGGGTTTAGTGGCGATGAAATCGCTCAGATCCTTGATTTAAATAAAAACACGGTGATGACACGTTTATTCCGAGCAAGAGCGCAACTCAAAGAAGCACTCGATACCAACGCCAACCCGGGAGGCAAACACTATGGACGATCTTGAATTCCGTCGCCGTCTTCTGGCTGATCCGCATACCACAGATCCAGATGTCCAAGCACATAAGTCAGCGTCAGCAAGCCATCAACAGTATGCCGACGATATTGCCGATCTCGACAGTAGAATCGATCAAGCCTTGCGGGTCGATGTGCCTGAGGATTTGGCGGATAAAATCGTATTTGCACAAACATCCCATGTCGCTGCTCAGACGAAGCGACCTCGCTGGCACCTGGCGATCGCCGCATCGATTGCGTTTGTATTTGGGATAGCTTTGGGGCAATTTAACTGGGGATTGGGTAGCGTGGATATCAACCGTGTTGCCTTGGCACACTACTATCATGAACATACCTTTATCGAGGGTGTTAATGAAAATGCCAGCATTCAACAGGTTAACGCTAAGTTACGTCCTTTCGGCAAAGCATTCACCCAGCTCCCCGGCCAAGTCACCTATATCAACCATTGCAGTTTTGGTGACCAACATGCGCTGCATATGGTGATGGAAGCTGATGGGCAGGCCTATACGGTTTTTGTGGTTCCCATGTCCAGTCAATCTCCTGCTCAGCAGCGTGATGGTAATATGATGTCGGTAAGCCTGCCGGCTCATGATGCGAGCGTCATTGTTGTCGGTGAAGCGAACGAGGCATTGTCACCGCTTGCCCAGCAACTGCAAAGCCATTTGCACCCACAAGCCATATAACGAAATACGCGGCGATCATACTCGCCGCTTCTTCTCTCATGCTCCACTCGTTGATAGCGGTCGGCCCGCCCTATTTTAGCGAACACGCGTGTACACAGATGTACGCTGAAATACTGATCATTGCTAACTAACCAATCAGTAAAATTAGTAATAAGAACTAGTTTAAAAATTAAAAATAGATTTTTATTCTGTTTTACTCGCCATATACGACAGGAAAATTGATTTAACCTCAAGAGAGTTTAGGCTGAGCGTCCCTTTTTATAGCGAACAAGTAAGCCGATGAAAAATAATAAGATCGTTTATCTCGCCGTCGCTGCGGCATTGGGCTCTCTTTCAACCTCCGCGTACAGTGCAGGTTTTCAATTAGCCGAAACCTCCGCAACGGGCCTCGGCCGCGCATTTGCCGGCGAAGCCGTAATGGCCGATAACGCTAGCGCCCAGTTTCGTAATCCTGCCCTATTAAGCTATTTGGCGGACACCCAAGTCTCTGCAGGCGGCATTTACGTCAACCCGAATGTCGATATTGAAGGTAATAATGCGACTTACGGTAAAACATCTACCAGTGACGTCGCTCATGATGCCGTGATCCCTAATTTCTATTTTTCCCATCAAATCGACGACCGTTTTACCGCCGGCTTAGCTCTCGCCACCAACTTTGGTATGGAAACCGATCTGGGCAATGACTTTACCGGTACCCAGTTTGGTAATGAAGCGGCCGTCACCACGTTTGAAATAAATCCAAACCTCTCATGGAAAGCCACCGAGCAATTGCGCGTCGGCGCAGGCCTTCGCTATGTGTTGGGTGAAGGCAGTATTGGGGCGAAAAGCAGCTTGCAATACGGCCCTTACCCGAAAGGGACAACCCTCAAATATATGGAAGGGGATGACCGCGCGTGGGGATGGCAACTCGGTGTTGCCTATGACATCAACGACAATAACCGCATCGGTTTTAACTATCGTTCTGAAGTCGAGCTAACACTTGAAGGTCATGCTGAAGGATTGAGCTATGACTCAGCCAATCCAAACCGTCATTTTTCTGGCAGCATGGATCTGACTCTGCCAGCGACTGCAGAATTATCTTCCCTGCATCAATTGTCGGAAAAATGGGCAGTACATACCAGCCTTAACTGGACCGATTGGAGCAGCTTTGACAAGCTTGAAGCCAATATCCCCTCGCTGTCTAGCGATCCAAAAATGGTGAAAGTAGAAAACTGGGAAGACAACTATCGCTTTGCCGTGGGAACTACCTACCAGTGGGATCAAAAACTAACGCTACGTTCAGGCGTTGCTTACGATACCTCAGCAGTGAGCGATAAAAATCGCACCTTGACCATCCCTGAGACCGACCGGACTTGGGTGAGTGTGGGTGCCGGCTATGACGTGACGTCACAACTGACCTTAGATGCAGCCTTTACTTATGTTTTTGCCAAAGATGCTCCCGTGAAGGAGCCTCGTG
Source organism: Salinivibrio proteolyticus (assembly GCF_001996165.1). Taxonomy (GTDB): domain Bacteria; phylum Pseudomonadota; class Gammaproteobacteria; order Enterobacterales; family Vibrionaceae; genus Salinivibrio; species Salinivibrio proteolyticus. The sequence goes on from NZ_MUFP01000001.1 coordinate 201,662, forward strand.
ATGGAATTGCGTCCGATCAATCAGGATCTGTGTTTGGCGGCAATTTTGATGGTGAAACAACAGGTAACGTGTGGCTGCTGGGTGTGCAAGCTAGCTACCGTTTCTAATTTTTTGATTTGACGAAATACAAACACCACGGTTTTGGCCGTGGTGTTTTTTTATCCCTTTTTGCGCAAGCGGCTCATGTGGATTTACGGCGCGGCGTCAATATCATCGATAAAGTCATCCAAGAACTCATCGTTGAGCGCGGGTTGTTCTTTGAGCGCCTCATCGCCTTTCGCTCGATACAAACGGTTTTGCAAATAGGCTTCTCGCGCGAAAGCGTAAGGGTCTGGCGAGTTATCCAACTGCGACTCCTGTGAGACGAGTGCAGCACGTGACTCCATGCCATCAAACATCCACTTGAGTACCGATTGCGGCAAAGTCAGCAAGGCAAGTGGCGGATACAAACCATCGACAAACTCCCCTGCACCTTCTCGCACAGACGTTGGCCCATATCCTGGTAGCATCAAGTAGGCGCCGTGGCCAACATCATAATGCCCCATCGCGTCACCAAATTCGCGCTGATCGTATTTCTGAATATCCGCATCCGAGGCAATATCAATAATGCCACCGAGCCCAAACAAGGTATTGATCCAGAAACGGTTGAAGTGAGTGACAGCTTTCTCCCCTTCCAGCATCAATAAGCTGTTTAAAAAGCTCGCAGGCTCTTCAAGGTTGCCCAAAAAATTCGAAATACCGGTCCGCATTGGACTGGGAACATAATCGACGTAGGCGATAGAAACAGGCCGTGCAACGTAAGGGTCTAAGTAGTCATAGTTGACAGTCCACATCGCACGGTTAAACCCTTCTAACGGGTCTTCAGGGTGGGGCTCAGCACCTTCAGGCCGCGAGGCACACCCAGATAGCAAACCGAGCACGACCGCTATCAAACAAAGACGTTTCCACATCAAATTCATTTCCTTAATAGTAAGGCTGGGCAAGCCCAGCCTTTTGCGCAAAGAAGTCTATTTTGTCGTGATTATTGCTGTTTGTCGATTATCACGCTTGCCGCTTGACCGATTTTAACTGGCTGACTGCTTCCTACCCAATCACCGTCTTTGGTAGCGACATTGCCGTCCACGTCAATGCGCGCTTTTATCACTAACATCTCTGGAGAGGATAGCGCACGATTGGGATTCAAGCTGTCGATATCAGACAAGCGAACGGTCACCGGAAACTTAGAAAGCGGTAAGCGCTTTGCCGCCAACGGCATAGGCGCTTGCGCCGACTCATGGGCAGACACGATAAGTACCCCATTGTCAGGGAGGGTGACATCCTCGCCAAGACTCACCTTCACCTCTACCGCCGCTCCTTGCGCGGCGTTGAGGGCCAACTGAGCGCGCGCGATGGATTGATCCAGTGTTTCGTTACGTGGGTCATCAGGGCCAATCAAGGTTTTCATTGCTTTCCACGTCGCAATCGCATCATTAAATCGTCTTTGCTCAAACGCTTGATAGGCCAGTAACGACATGGCTTGCAAGTTAAACGGGTCTTCACTCACTACCGATCTCAGCAAGGTTTCTGCACGGCCACTGTCGACTTCCGACCCGGCAAACAATAAGGCTTGCGCCAATCCTATCTGAATTTCGGGACGAGAGGGGGATAACGCATAGGCTTTTTCCATCGCCCCTTTGGCCGTTTCCCTATCACGATTTGCAAGGCCAATACGGCCCAATAGTAACCAACCGGTGCTGTCATCTGGCTCATACTGCAAACGGGTACGAAGCGCTAAGGTCAGATCTTGCATCTCCTGCTGTGACATGGGCTGATCATTATTTAAAAGCTTCTTAGACAGCGCTGGTAAGTTTTCCGCGGTGGCTTGCCAATCAGCCACTTGGTTAGCACTGCCTTTGACGCCATATAAGCCAAAACTCACTACCGCCAACACAATCAATCCAGGAATCCACTGCATGGGTGATAAACGCAAATGGCGCGCTTGTCGTGCTTTTTCCTTTTCCGGAATATCGTCCAGTAACGATTGCTGTAAATCTTGGGTGAGATCTTGCTCGTTCTCAATCAGGCCTTCCGCACTCTCCGCCTTAATTTCGTTCACGCGATCAAAATAAAAGGCTTTGTTCAGAGCATCTCGGCTTGCTTGATGATCATGGTCTTTTTTTTGCCATAGCGGCCACAGAAACATCACTGCACCAAGAATAAACAGCACCAAGGTGGCACTCCAAAACTCCATCATTTGGGCTCCTTGTTATGATTATTATCTGCCTGTTCTGAATCATCTGACGACGCTAACAAATCCTGCAAGCGTTGCTGTTCATCCTCACTCAGCGAGCTCTTTTCGGCCTGTTTATGGCGACGGCTGCGCACAATCACCACACCGATACCCGACGCCAATACCAGTGCTGGCGCCAACCATAAGATCAAGGTGGATGCCGTCAGCGGTGGGTTGTACCTCACGAAGTTACCGTAGCGTGCCACCATAAAGCTTAAGATCTCTTCATCACTGCGCCCTTGCTGAAGCATTTGATGCACCTTTTGACGCAGATCTTGTGCTAACTCTGCATTGGAGTCAGCGATACTGTTGTTTTGACACTTAGGACAACGTAACTCATGGGTCAGGGCTCTGAAACGCGCTTCTTGCTCTGGCGAATCAAATTCATAGACATCAATAGCATTGGCCAATGCAAATGCCGCACTCATCCATAGCACGCACAGTAAGGCGAATCGTTTCATTGCACCTCCTCCTTGAGTGACTGATACATCGGACCTAAGGTCTGCGCCCAATTAGAGGCATTCACGTCACCCACATGGCGATATTGGATGATGCCATTGGCATCAATGAGGAAGGTTTCAGGCGCACCGTACACTCCCAGATCAAGCCCTAACATCCCATCGCCATCATACAAGCTGATCTGATAGGGATTGCCGAGGTTATCTAGCCATTTTACTGCCTTCGCACGATCATCTTTGTAATTTAGGCCGATGATCTTCACGCCTTGCGACGCCAATTTGTTCAAGAATTGATGCTCAGCGTAACAAGTCGGGCACCAGGTTGCCCACACATTCAGCAATAAAGGTTCGCCGTTAAAAATGGCCTGATCGTAGGCTTTGTCTGGCGTTTTCAGATCTTCAAGACGAAACTCAGGCACAGGCTGTCCGACCAACACCGACTCCAGTTTGGTGGGATCGTCCCCTTGGGCATTCTTCTCCAATTGCGAAACAAAAAAGAACGCCAAGGCGGCAAAGATCACCAGCGGTAAAAACAGCAACCCTTTTCTCATGCCCGCGCCTCCTTCACGTGAGTTGATTTGGTCTGGCGACGGAAGCGATAGCGTTTATCACTGATCGCCAAAACGCCACCCACCGCCATGACAATGGCGCCAAACCAAATCCAACGCACAAAAGGTTTGTAGTATAGACGCATCGCCCAAGAGCCATCAGGAAGTTCTTCCCCCATGGCAATATAGAGATCGCGCGTTAAGCCGCGATCGATGGTGGCTTCGGTCATCATTGAACGCTGAACACGATAAAAACGCTTCTCCGCTTCAAGGTGATTAATAAAACGCTCGCCGCGATAGACATCGAACGACGCCACAAAGCCATCGTAGTTAGGGCCATCTTTATGGGACAAATCGGTGAAGTTAAAGGTGTAACCTTCTAACGTGACACTGCTCCCCGGCGCCATCTTCACATCACGTTCGATATCGTAGTTTTCGACCATTGCGACCCCAATGATAGTGATAGCAAGACCAATATGACCGAGGACCATCGCCCAGTGACTGCGGCCTAGCTTACGGATCCCAACCATAAAGGCATGTCGATGGGTCGCACGAATATAAAGCTCATAGCCGTGAAGAAGGGTGATCCACGCGGCCATAGTGATGCCCATTGCCGCCATTGCTTTAAAGCTGTCTGCGAGGAGGGCAATGGTCGCCACCCCAAACACAACCGAAATAAGACCGCTTATCCACATCGGTTTCGCGATGGTACTCAGCTTGTCTCGCTTCCAGCGGATCAGGGGACCGATGCCAAGGAAGAAGGCAAAAGGCAACATCAACCACGCAAATAGGAAATTAAAGAAGGGCTCACCAATCGAGACCGACCCTAATCCGAGTTGCTTGTGTACCAAGGGTAATAAGGTACCAATCAAGACAACCACTAACCCAGTCATCAACAGGGTGTTATTGACGAGTAGCGCATTTTCACGTGAGATGAGTGACACTTTCGTTCGTACCCGCACTTCCGATGCCCGTAAGGCATAAAGCAGCAGAGACCCGCCAATAACGACAACCAAAAAGCCTAGAATGAACAGCCCTCGCGCAGGGTCTGACGCGAACGAGTGAACAGACACCAGCACGCCTGAACGCACCAAGAAAGTGCCCAGTAAGCTCAATGAGAACGCCGCGATGGCGAGTAAAACGGTCCACGCTTTAAAGGTGCCGCGTTTTTCCGTCACCGCTAAGGAATGCATTAATGCCGTTCCCGCAAGCCAAGGCATAAACGACGCGTTCTCTACCGGATCCCAGAACCACCAGCCGCCCCAGCCAAGCTCGTAGTACGCCCACCAAGAACCCAACGCAATACCTAAGGTTAAGAACAACCACGCCGCCGTTGTCCAAGGACGGGACCAGCGCGCCCAAGCCGTATCTAACCGACCAGCAATTAAAGACCCAATCGCAAAGGCAAATGCCACCGAAAAGCCTACATAGCCCATGTAGAGGATCGGAGGATGAACAATTAAACCGGGATCTTGCAGAAGCGGATTCAAATCGCGACCATCAACAGGAAAGTAAGGCAAGGTGCGATCGAAAGGGTTTGAGGTCAAAATAATAAACAGTAAGAAACCGACCGAGATCATTCCCATCACTGCGAGTACACGCGCAATGGAAGACAGTGGCATCCCGCGACTAAACACCGCCACCGCGACGGTCCACAAAGCTTGAATTAATACCCAAAGTAGCAAAGAGCCTTCATGAGCGCCCCAAACAGCAGTCAGCCGATAGTACCAGGGTAATGCACTGTTGGAGTTGCTTGCCACATAGGCAACGGTGAAATCATTGGTRTAAAATGCCCAACTTAATGCGATGAATGAAAAGAGCAACATGGCGAACATGGCGACCGATAAAGGCCGTGCCATTTTCATCATACCTTCGTGGCCTTGGCTGGCCCCATAAAGGGGATAAAAACTCAATAACAGCGCTAATCCCAAGGCGAGGATCAGCGCAAAATGCCCCAGCTCAACAATCATAATTGACTACCTTGCTTTTGTTGGTCGGTGTATTCGAGCGGTTGATGATTTTTCTGCATCGCTTCAGCAATCTCTGGTGGCATGTATTCTTCATCATGCTTCGCCAGCACTTCACTGGCTTTCACCGTGCGCGAATCAACCAGCACACCTTGCGCGACAATCCCCTGCCCTTCGCGGAACAAATCCGGCAGAATTCCCTCGTATGTGACGGTAACAGCAGGGCCAACATCAGCGACATCAAATTGAATTTGCAGTGACTCCTGGTCGCGTTTGACCGACCCTTCTACGACCATGCCGCCAATGCGCAGTCGTTGCCCAACCTGAGGTTTACTGCCATCCGGCTTACCTTGAACAATTTCGGTTGGCGTATAGAACAAGTCCATATTTTGGTTCAGTGCATAGAGCACTAACCCCATTGTGGTTGATACACCCACCAATAAGGCAAGCGTGATCCAAAGCCTTTTTTTACGACGAGGAGTCATAAGGTGTTCTCCAGTGCTTGGGCATCTTTAATGCGTTTTTCTCGCGCCATTTGTTTTTTGACGGCTTCAAGCCGTTTCTTATGGGTACGATGGTAACCAATAACCAGTGCAATTAATGCCAATGCGGTGATGCCAAACGCACTCCACACGTAACCGGCATAACCTCCCATCGCCAAAAAAGCACTCATGCTATCAAAATGCATTATTTGTCCTCCACCAAGGCCCGCACCCAAGGGCGGTGCGACTCACGCAACACGATCTGATTCCGCAGCCCCATTAAGGTCAACGTGGCAAAAAAGCTAGCAAACCCAACCAAACAAACCAGCAATGGCCAGAGCATGTCTGGATCAATTGACGGGCGGGCAAATTTGGTAATCGTGGCGCCTTGATGCAAGGTGTTCCACCACTCGACAGAGAAATGAATGATCGGCAGGTTAATCACCCCGACCATCGCCAATATTCCCGCCGCTTGGGCTGCCATACGCGCATCATCGAACGCGTTATACAGCGCCATGACACCGATGTAGAGGAAAAGCAGGATCAATTCAGAGGTGAGCCGCGCATCCCATACCCACCAGGCTCCCCACATGGGCTTGCCCCAAATCGCGCCAGTGATCAAGGCGATAAAGGTAAAGACTGCACCAACTGGGGCAATCGCGCCCACCGCCCAGTCTGCCATTTTGAGTTGCCAGACTCTCCCAACAAAGGCTGCAATGGCCATCGACAGATAGGCGCCCATTGACCAAATGGCCGCGGGCACGTGAATATAAATGATGCGAAAACTATCGCCTTGTTGGTAATCAGCAGGCGCGAACGCCAAGCCCCAAATACAACCAATGACTAAGCTCAGCCCGGCGAGCACCGCAAACCATGGGATGAGTTTCCCACATAAACGATAACTATTTTCCGGTTTTGCGTAAGGGTGAAGCCACTTCCACATGACAATTGCTCTACTTCCTGATTAATTATTAATTCACGCTCACACGCAATGCTGCGGCGATAGCAAAGGGTGCTAGGGTCACGGATCCCGCGAGCAAAGCACCGAGAATAGCCAACTGCCCACTAATGTTGGCACCAAAACTTGCCATATCGATGGCAGATGTCGCGAAAATCAGTACTGGAATGTACAAAGGTAGGATCAATAGGCTCAGCAGCACGCCGCCTTTACGTAATCCAACCGTTAACGCTACACCTATCGCCCCAACAAAACTTAGGGTTGGGGTCCCTAACAGCAGAGTCATCACGACAGCTTGGTAACTGTTCCAGTCCAAAGACAGCAATAACGCCAATAGTGGACTGACTACCAACAGCGGTAGCCCCGTCAATAACCAGTGTGCGATTACCTTTGCCATCACCACCAGAGGCAACGGCACCGGCATCAGCATCATTTGTTCAAGCGAGCCATCAAGATAGTCATCACGAAAAAGACGCTCTAGAGATAGCAAGGCTGACAGCAGCGCCGCAACCCAAATCACCCCCGGCGCAATCTCCTGTAACAAATTTGCACCTGGCCCCACGCCAAGAGGGAAAAGAGTGATCACTATGATAAAGAACCACAGCGGATTTAAGCTATCCGATGGTTGTCGGAAGGCCACTTTCAATTCTCGGCGGATAATCAGCCACATCGCATTGATCATTGGGCCCCCAGACGGATACGTTGCAGTAAAGGGTGGCCGACAAACATATCTTGGTGAGTGGTAAAAAGCACCATCCCGCCTTGCTCGACATGACGCTCAAATACCGACTCGAGAACCTGCACTCCTTGCTTATCGATCGCGGTTAGCGGTTCATCGAGCACCCACAGGTTACGGTGGCTGCTCAACCAAAGACGCGCAAGCGCAATACGGCGGTTTTGGCCCGCAGACAACTGTGCGGCAGGAATATCTTCTCGTCCCGCTAAGCCGACTTTGGCGAGCGCTTGCCAGATAGCCGCTTGGTCGTCTCGGCCATGCATTTTCATGTAATACGAGAGGTTTTCGAACGCGGTGAGTTCGCGCTTAACCCCTGTGGTGTGCCCCAAGAACAGTAAGTGCCGATAAAATTCATCTCTTTGCTGGGTAATCGCCTGTTGCTGCCAACAGACTTCTCCACTATCTGCGAGTCCCAGCCCCGCGATAATCCGTAACAAGGTGGTTTTACCCGCCCCATTTGGGCCTTCAATTTGTACAAGGTCGCCGGGAGAAAGAGAGAATGTCAGCGCATCAAACAACACTCGGTCATCACGAACACAGCAAAGCTGTTTCACTTCCAACATGACAAATGTTGCATCCTGCTTTGTGTTACAAAATTGGACGCATAGTACCACATTGGTCAAAATGACTGTTAGTTACCACAGGGTTGCAAAGTGTGACTCGCGTAAATAATTGTGAGAAACCATGAAGATCGGAACAACGAACCCTCAACAATTGGTGTTAAAACCGCCAATGTCGACAGCCGTGCTTGGCCAAAAACTTGACGCCTCTTTACTTGCCCATGCCCAATTTACCCTGTTAACGCCGGGCAGCTCGACACCGCTATCTGACACACTGGCACAACTTCATCTCTTCCCTGCGGTATTAAATGCGATAAAAAATCAGCCCCCTGCCACTCAAACCATGATGCAGTCGTTACTGGCGCTGTGGACACTACCCGGTAGCAAAAGCCATCAGCCTCTCGACCCTGAGACACTGATGCAATGGCTGACACATCGCCCTGCTGACAAACCATTAACAACCCTATTGCGTCAATGGCTAAATCGTGGCGAAGACCCGAGTCCCTTACTCGGCGTATTGCGTCTGATGGCCGAACAGCGCGTCTCAGAGTCTGCACGGAGTGGCGAGTGGCAATGGGTGTTGCCATTCGCCGATCCAGAGAAGCCTCCGGTGCGGGTACATGTTAAACGGCGTCAGTCACAAACAAAGGCTAAGCCAGAGAAGCAACAGTGGCAGATACGTTTATATCTGCCAGTGGGTAAGCAGTATGTCCGCGCAGACGTAAGCCTTGAGGAAAAGGGAGGAAGTTTATTGCTAACGGCGCCGACGGACGCGCTAAAACAACGACTACAAGCAACATTTCCTTGGCTAGAAGAACGTTTGGCTTCGCAACACATCCCGCTCGACATCGCCATCAATCCTCACCATGACAGCCAACCGCCCGAGCAAGATACGCGTCGTGCAGGCTTATCGATAAAGGTGTGRTCATGAAGAAAACAAAACGAGCCATTGCGCTAGGGTATGACGGTTATCAGGCGCCCAGCGTCAAAGCAAAGGCGATCAATGAATTGGCAGATGCCCTCATTGAGGCACTATCCGACCAAGGCTGTTTGATCCACAAAGATGAGAATTTGCTTAAATGGCTAGAGCGCCTAGAGGTTGGCGAGGCCATTCCACCCAGTTTGTACCGCGTGGTTGCAGAATTGATTGCCTATGCTTGGGTATTAGAAGGAAAAACCCCACCCGGATGGCAGGGACATAAGCCCGTCAACACCAAAGTCTAGTTAACGTTGTTGATTAGCCGCTTGGCGTTTGCGTAGATTGAGCAGCAATTCAGCCTCAGCTTTGGGCAAATCACACTCATGCATTAGCTCATCGAGATCGGCACCGAGATCAACCATTTTGCTGGCACGACTGTACAAACGACTGCCCGGATCTTGCATTTCAATTTCCACCTGCTTTTCCAGTAACTCGTCAACATTCGTAGCAATGTCTGCCAGTTTTTGTCCCATGCCCATGCTGCCCGCACGCAGCTCATTGAACTGCTTAGCTAGACTGTCGTGGCGCTGACGCGCACTTTTCAATACCGTTTCCATGGCCTGCAACTTGTTTTCAAGTCGCTCTCTGGCGCGTCGCTCAATCCGCAAACGCCACAAAGCGACGATGGCAAATACCACCGTCACTGCGACAGGTAACCAAGTCAATAACAGCGCAACCATTACAGCATTGCCATTTCATTCCACTCTTCGTCGGTCAACAATTTATTGAGATCAACGAGGATCAGCAAGTCGCCATTGCGATTGCTCACACCTTGGATAAATTTGGCGCTTTCTTCTGTACCGACACTTGGTGTAGTGTCAATTTCTGAGGTTTTCAGGTACACCACCTCAGCGACACTGTCGACCATGATACCAATCACTTGTGTTTCCGCTTCAATCACGATCACACGGGTATTGTCGGTGACTTCGCCCGGCATCAGGCCAAATCGAGAGCGTGTGTCGATGACGGTTACCACGTTACCACGCAGATTGATAATCCCTAACACGTAGTCAGGTGCGCCAGGAACAGGAGCAATTTCGGTGTAGCGCAACACTTCTCGCACCTGCATGACGTTAATGCCGTAGGTCTCTTCTTCGAGCTGAAAAGTGACCCACTGCAATACCTCGTCATTGACGCCTTCTTTTTGAACTTCAGCTACCTGAGACATTGATTTTCCTCTTTACGCGCTGTGCAATTTATCATTACGCCATCGCTTTGGCGTCAATCCCCTGATTTAACATAGCAATAAATGCTTGAACATGGATCAGGGCACACATTTTTTCTTTGACCATACCCGCCAACCAAGGCCGCTTTCCGGCTTGCTTGCGCCAGCGAATTGCTTTACCACTTAATGCCTGAGTGCCCAACAAGCGATTACAGGCCAGTCCCCACTTGCTATCACCCAGTAATACTATGTAATTATAGTCATCTCTGTGGCTATTATCTGCCAGTTTTTCTGGCATCACCCAACGGGCGGTATCGACCACATCAAGCTGTTGGTGTTTTTCTGTCTGTAAACCCAGATACCAATCAGGACGGCCGATCAAGTGATTGCAATCTCCCAATTGGTGGATCCCGCCTAACTCAGCGAGCGGCACCGCATAGGTCACGCCCATACTCTCAAAAAATAACACCTGAAACTCAGAGGCGGTTTCCACATTTTCCCATTGGGTTGGCGGTAAATCCTCTCCGGCTTGGGTATCAGGCTCCACTGCTGAGTCGACGTCGACTGTTTGCTCGATTTCCACCTCGGTTTCAAGATCTACCTCAGTCTCAAGCTCCGTATCAGTGGCGACATCCGCCTCCAGATCGGTCTGGGGCTCAGTCATTATCTCAGCATCAAGATCGAGCGCCTGCTCTGTTTCAACCGCAACCTCTTCGGTCACCTCGGTTTCAACGATAGGCTCATCCAGCAACGTCTCCGTTGAAACCTCTATGTCGCTCTCAATGTCTGTGTCAGTGGCAACCTCGAGATCGGCCTCAGCCACCGTATCCACATCAGAGATATCTGTTTCAGGCGCTGTTTCTACTTGAGGTTCAACCTCCGCTTCGGCTTGCGCCAGCTCGGCTTCTTCATCTACTTTCAGTTGCGCAAGCAAGCGCTCAACTTCAGCGAGATCGCGCTCTGGTTCAGCAAATGCCACTGGCTCAACGTCGGTCTCATCAGGGGCAAGCTTGGGCTGAGGCTCGAGCTGATAATCTGGGTCAAGTGGCGTCGCCGTTTTCTGCCGGCTTGACTCACTGTCTGACTGACGTACGCTATCCTCAGCAACAGTATCTTGCTGAGGTTCTGGGGTCTCGTCTAAGTCATCCAGTAAGGCTTCAAAGTAATCATCGAGCGCCTGACCACTGGATAGGGCATTATGCTTGTTCATCCTGCTCCAGTCGCTCCAAATACGTTAACAGTGTCTTGTAGGCAAAAACGCCACGGCAATTTTTTGCATAAAACGACGCAGGCATATGTTTTAGGCTCGCATCGCGGAATTTGGTGTCGATGGGCACCGCCGATGCCCAAACCTGATCGCTATAACGCACTTTAAGCTCTTGCAATGTTTCTAACGATGCGCGAGTTCGCTTGTCATACATGGTCGGTATGATCGTTAAGTTAAAATTAGAGGTTCGCGACTTCTGCATGATCTGCAGGGTGCGCATCATACGCTCTAACCCTTTCATTGCCAAAAATTCTGTTTGTACTGGGATCAACACACGGTGACTCGCTGCCAATGCATTCACCATCATTACCCCCAGTATAGGCGGGCAATCAATGAGGACATAATCGTACTCATCAGCCAGTGAATCGAGCGCCTTTTTAAGCACTAACCCCATTCCGCCGCGATTGCCCATCACTCGGTCTAGTGTCGCAAGGGACATATGTGCGGGAATCAAGTCCATGTTGTCGAACTGGGTGCGAACAATCAGTGGCTTCACCGTTTCTTTATTCACGGTTTGCAGCTGAAAAAGATCGAATAAGCTCGCAGGCAGCTGCTCAGAGTCAAAGTTTAGATAGGTCGACAAGGAGGCGTGCGGGTCCGTGTCCACCAGCAGAACGCGCTTTTTACGTTCGCTAATTAAACCGGCCAGTGTCACTGTGGTGGTTGTCTTACCGACACCGCCTTTTTGGTTGGCGATACTCCAGACTATCAAGCCCCACTCCTTATTTTAAATTCAGCTCAACCAGAATACGCTCTGCGATACGATCGAGCGGTAAATCCTCCGATGAAATACCCGCTTTAGCCACCGCTTGAGGCATACCGTAAACGACACAGCTTTCTTCGTCTTGTGCCCAAATGGTGGAGCCTGCGCTCTTCAGCATTCGTGCGCCTTCTCGGCCATCTGCCCCCATGCCTGTCAACACCATCGAAAGGACCTTGTCACCATAGACTTTGGCCGCCGAGCCAAAGGTGACATCGACACAGGGCTTGTAGTTCATGCGCTCACCGCCATCTAAAATTTTCAAGCGCGCTGCGCCCGGCCGGCCATCTACCATCATCTGCATGCCACCCGGCGCCAAGTAAGCATGGCCCGGTTTTAATGCATCACCATCTTTGGCTTCCGTGACTGTAATCTGACTCAACCCGTTCAAACGCTGTGCAAACGCTGCCGTAAATGTTGCCGGCATATGTTGAATCAGCACAATCGGTAATGGAAAGTTGGCGGGGAGCTTGGTCAACACTTTTTGCAGAGCTACGGGCCCACCCGTCGATGTGCCGATCGCCACGAGCTGATAACGCTTACCACTTGAGGTAAATCGCGCGGGCGCCTTTGACTTTGCCGCAGGGGCTGCGTTTGGAGCCGCAGGACGGACTGGCGCACGTGCGCCACCCGCTGGTGAGGCAGTTTGCCCTGTTGTCGCACTCGGTGCTGGTTTGCTAGGACGACGCAAGAAAGAGCGCTTGCGTGCAATTTCGAGGACGCGTTGTTGAAGCAAGCTGGTCGCTTCATCACGATTACGTGCGATATCCTCAAATTTCTTGGGTAAGAAGTCCAAGGCCCCGGCTTCGAGCGCATCAAGAGTGGCTTTTGCGCCTTCATGAGTCAGCGATGAAAACATCAATATCGGCGTTGGAGTCTGTGCCATGATCTGACGCACCGCTGAGATACCATCCAGAACAGGCATCTCAATATCCATGGTCACGACGTCAGGTTTGAGCTGAGCAACCTTCTCTACCGCTTCTTTGCCATTCACCGCGGTATCAATCACTTCCAGCCTAGGGTCGCCGTTTATAATCTCGCTGACTCGGCGGCGGAAGAAACTTGAGTCATCCACCACCAGAACTTTCACTGCCATGCGCTTCCTTTTCTCAAATTAACCCGCGTAATGTTTAAGCAGGTTGGGCACATCGAGGATAAGAGCAATATGTCCATCACTGGTGATGGTTGCCCCAGCCATACCGGGAGTCCCTTGTAGAAGTTCATCTAGCGGCTTAATGACCACTTCTTCTTGACCGAACAAGGTGTCCACTACAAACGCAATGCGTTGATGGGCAATTTGCACAATCACCACATGTCCCTTGGTTTTATCGATATCTGACTGACCTTTGCACAACCAGTCTTGTAAGAAGAACAGTGGAATCGCTTTGTCCCGCACAATGAGTGTTAGTTGTCCATCTACCGTATTGGTGCGTGACATATCTAAGCTAATGATCTCACTCACGTTAGACAGAGGGAAAGCAAACGGGTTGTCGCCAATACCAACCATCAAGGTAGGTAGAATAGCTAGCGTCAGTGGCACTTTAATCTCAATAATGGTGCCACGTCCAAGCTCAGAGTCGATATTAATCGAGCCATTAAGCTTAGTAATCCCCGTTTTCACCACATCCATGCCGACGCCACGCCCTGAAATGTCAGAGATCTCGGTTTTAGTCGAAAAACCGGGCGCAAAGATTAAGTTATAGGCTTCGCTGTTAGTCAGTCGTGCTGCAGCATCCGCATCTAGGACACCACGATCGACAGCGATACCTTTCAGTTTTTCAGCATCCATACCGCCACCATCGTCTTCGATAGTCAGCAGGATATGGTCACCTTCTTGAGACGCTTTAAGGGTGATGGTACCCACTCGTGGCTTACCCGCCTTTTCACGCACGTCAGGCATTTCAATGCCGTGGTCAACCGAGTTACGCACCAAGTGGACCATGGGGTCGGCCAGTGCCTCAACAAGGTTTTTATCCAAGTCGGTTTCTTCGCCTTTCATCTCAAGGACGATTTCTTTCTTCAAGCTGCGCGCCAAATCACGTACCACGCGTGGAAAACGACCAAATACTTTTTTGATTGGCTGCATACGCGTTTTCATTACCGCGCCTTGAAGATCGGCGGTTACCACATCAAGGTTAGTAACCGCTTTAGACATGCTTTCATCATTGCTACTTTGCCCTAAACTCACCAAGCGGTTACGCACCAGAACCAATTCGCCCACCATGTTCATGATGGCATCAAGTGTTGAGGTATTAACGCGAACTGTCTGCTCCTGCTGTGGAGCAGCTGGCGGCTTTTTCTCAGGTGCTTTTTCTGGCGCAGCCGGGGCTTTATTGCCGGCTCCCGCCTTAGCAGGCGCACTGGGTTTAGCGGGTTCCGCTTTTTTGGGTTCTGGCTTGGGCTCAGGTTTAGGTTCGGCTTTAGGCGCTTCTGCTTTTGCCGCTGCTGGCGGCGTATCGCCCACTGCAGGCCCTTTGCCTTTCCCATGTAAATCATCGAGCAGTTTTTCGAACTCATCATCATCGATGAATTCATCACCACCGCCACTCGCAGGCGCTTTTTCAGGAGCGGACTGCTCCGGTGTGTCGTTGCTATTTGCCGCGGGGCCTTTACCCGCACCGTGTAAATCGTCTAGCAGTTTCTCGAATTCGTCATCGGTGATATCACCGCTGTCGGCCTCAGTATCTGCAACCACATCGGGCTTATCTTGACTATCGCCACCGCCTGCTGTTGGCGCTTTCCCTTCGCCATGCAGTTGATCGAGTAAGCGATCAAATTCATCTTGAGTGATCTCATCCACTGAATCGCCACTTATCGCATCATCACCCGATGCTGAAGCTTCCGGTTCTGGGGTAGGCTCAGGTTCTGGCTCAGGCGTTGGTTCGGGTTCTGGCTCAGGTTCAGGCTCAGCAGCTTGCTCGTCTGCACTGGCAGGTTTCGCATAGCGATGTAGCGCTTCTAGCAACTCAGGCGAGGCCGCCGTCGGCTCTTCACTACTTTGAACTGCCGAGAACTGATCGTTGATGGTATCCAGCGCTTGCAAAATGGTGTCCATGACGTCTGAAGTCAATTCACGGCCATGGTTACGCAGCGTATCAAAGACATTTTCCGCACCGTGACACGTGTCAACTAGCGCATTAAGGCCCAAAAATCCCGCCCCACCTTTTACGGTGTGGAAGCCACGGAAGATGGCATTCAGCAAGTCTGAATCATCAGGGGCACGCTCCAAATCGACCAGCTGTTCAGACAGCTGTTCGAGGATTTCTCCCGCTTCAATCAAAAAGTCCTGAAGGATTTCTTCATCCATTTCAAAGCTCATAGCGCACCTCTAAAAACCCAAACTCGATAATAAGTCATCGACATCATCCTGGCTGTGGACCAC
The DNA here is from genome assembly GCF_001996165.1 of Salinivibrio proteolyticus. GTDB lineage: Bacteria > Pseudomonadota > Gammaproteobacteria > Enterobacterales > Vibrionaceae > Salinivibrio > Salinivibrio proteolyticus. Next base: position 217,193 of record NZ_MUFP01000001.1, read on the forward strand.
ATCATCACGCTCTTCAGGATGAATAATCGGTCCTTCCGGCGCAACGGCGTCTTCTTGTTGAGACAGCGCTTCTCCCGCAGTCTCGTCACTTTCCATGCCGAATGCTGTCAGAATTTCGACGAGTTGTTGTTCGACTTCTTGCACAAGTTCGATAACACGTCGAATCACTTGGCCGGTGAGATCTTGGAAATCTTGAGCCATCAAAATATCGGTCAAATGACCGTGAAGCTCTGTCGCTCCGCCTTCCACCTGGGTCAACAACTCGTCGATGTTGTGGCAAAGGCTTTTAAACTCATCCAGGGCGATTTCACCCCGCATCAAGCTGTTCCAATTCGGCCTAACCGCTTGCAAATTATCTTGCAACTCACTGGCAATAGGCATGGTACGTTCAACCGCATCCATGGTGCGGTTGGCCGCAAGCTCGGTTTTCTCCATCACATAGGTGAGGCGATCGCGAGCATCAGGAATATCGACAGTCGCCAAATCACCAATTCTGGGATCCAAGCGAAAGTTGGAGATAGAGTCGTGTAATTGGCGGGTGAGTTTTCCCACTTCCTTAAAAAGCGGGTCTCGCGCCTCTTTCGCGATATCAGCGAGAAGCGCATTAGCGTTATCTTGCTCTCCACTCTCAAGATACGCGACCAATTGTTTCGCTTGGTCCAGATTGATCATGACGATTACCTTTTACTGTGCGCTTGCTAATTACATGCGCTCGAAAATTTTATCGAGCTTCTCTTTTAGTGTGGCAGCAGTAAAAGGTTTTACGATATAACCGTTCACGCCTGCTTGCGCAGCTTCAACAATCTGCTCACGCTTCGCTTCGGCAGTGATCATCAGTACAGGGAGATGCTTCAGCGAGTCATCCTTTCGGATCTCTTTGAGCAAATCGATCCCCTGCATCCCAGGCATATTCCAATCGGTCACGACAAAATCAATACCGCCCTTTTTGAGGATTGGCAGCGCTGTTAAGCCGTCATCCGCTTCAACGGTATTGTTGAAACCTAAGTCACGAAGAAGATTCTTTACGATACGGCGCATTGTTGAAAAATCATCAACAACGAGAATTTTCATGTTTTTATCCAAGGTTGCCTCCGGTGAGGTCTCGTTTTATTGTCGAAACTGTTACTTACTCACTATGCCAAGCGGAAAGCTTGGCTCTCAATCGTTGCGTGGCCTGACTCTGAATCTGACAGACCCGGGATTCACTCACCCCAATCACTGCCCCTATCTCCTTGAGGTTTAATTCCTCATCATAATAAAGAGATAGCACCAGTGCTTCTCTTTCGGGAAGACTTTTTATCGCCGCGGCCAATGCCGCCTTGAAATTATCCTCCGCAACATCCTGAAAGGGAAGATTGTCGTTGCGATGACTGTCGGTTGTAAATGCATCTTCGGAGACACCTAAGTCGTCCATACCGATTAATCGGCCACAATTGACGTCATTCAGTGCCTGATGATACTGATCTAGGCTCATATCAAGCCGTTGTGCCACTTCTACATCCGTGGGATCACGGCCTAATTCCTTTTCCAGTGAGGCAATCGCATCACTGATTGTCCTGCTTGCTTTGTGGACCGAGCGTGGCACCCAGTCACCACGGCGCATATCATCCAGCATAGCACCGCGAATCCGAATACCGGCATAGGTTTCAAAACTTGCGCCCTTACTCGGATCATAATTTTGCTGCGCTTCAAGCAAACCTATCATGCCTGCTTGAATTAAATCTTCGACTTGTACACTCGGCGGCAAGCGCCCCATTAAGTGGTGCGCTATCCGTTTGACCAAGCTTGAGTATCGTTCGAGTACCCCTTGGCCATTATCACCCGTGCGACTATAGGTGAGCGCTTTATTCACGAATTAACTCTCCTGCGTCATCATTTTTGATCAGCAAACGCTCAACAAAAAACTCCAGATGACCACCAGGGTTACGCGGTACTGGCCACGTCAGTGCTTTATTCGCCAGAGCGTTTAAAGCAAGTGACGCTGGCGAGCGAGGAAATGCGTCGATAACAACTTTCTGTTTTCTCACTGCTTGCCTCACTCTTTCATCCACAGGAACACATGCCACTAATTCTAGATTAGCATTTAGAAACCTTTCAGTGACTCGCGTTAATTTTGTGAACAAATCTCGCCCTTCACGGTAGCTTCTGACCATATTTGCTACGATTTTAAAGCGATTCACGCCATGTTCACGGCTTAAAATCTTGATCAGAGCATAGGCATCAGTGATTGACGTGGGCTCATCGCATACCACGACCACCACATCCTGCGCTGCACGCGAAAAGCTCAGTACCATATCAGAGATCCCCGCAGCGGTATCTACTAAGAGTACATCAACCTCTTCCTCGAGTGTACCAAAAGCGCGAATCAAACCAGCATGTTGCGCGGGTGTTAGCTCGGTCATGCCTTGCATTCCAGACGATGCTGGCACAATTTTCATACCGTGCGGCCCTTCAATGATGATGTCTTTCAGGTCACAAACACCTTGAAGCACGTGAGACAAGTTCTTACCTGCTCGCAATCCGAGCAACACATCGACATTCGCCAAGCCAAGGTCGGCATCAAGCACCATGACTTTTTTGCCTTGGCGCGCCATAGAGGCCGCCATTCCTAGGGTGACATTTGTTTTCCCCACACCACCTTTACCGCCAGTCACTGTGATGACTTTGGTCCGTGAGGGGTTGGTTAGACGGCGAAGGCCGCTTGCTTGATCTTGCATGGTTGTCTCAATCATAAAAGTCCGCCCCATTCGACTCTGGGACATCACTGCTCCAGAAGTGATTGTGCTGATCCGCGCCTGATTCCAGCATTTCGCTGGCTTTTGACACTAAGAAGTGTCCTGTCGCTTGGCGGATATCTTCCGGCACACGTTGCCCGTCAGCTAAGTAAGCAACAGGCAGGGCATTTTCGATGGTGACACACAACAGCTCACCGAGGCTTAGAGATTCGTCCAGCTTTGTCAGCACACAGCCGGACAAAGGAATACGACGAAAATGTTCAATGGTTTCTTGTAATACGCGACGTTGGGACGTCGCAGGCAAAACCAGCAAGCTGCGAATATGCGAACCACTGTTTTGCATTAATGTATCGAGCTGCTCTGAAAGGCGCAGATCGCGCTGACCCATACCGGCAGTATCAAGCAATATCAAACGTCTATGACGCAGTTGATAAAGGATGTCGGCCAGTTCATCGGCATCTTTAGCCACCTTGACCGGACAGCCAAGAATACGCCCATAGGTCGCAAGTTGTTCATGCGCCCCGATACGAAACGTATCTGTGGTAACTAATGCGATTTCTTCAGGGCCAAAGTCCATGGCTGCACGGGCAGCAAGCTTGGCGATCGTGGTGGTTTTTCCCACTCCGGTGGGGCCCAAAAGCGCAATCACACCGCCTGTTTCAAGCATGTTTTCATCCACGGTGATGATTTGGTCAGCGACCAAATCAAGCAGCGCCTGCCACGCTTCAGTGGGGGGCGTGTCTTCTGGGATATAACACGCGAGCTGATCCGATAAGTCAGACGATAACCCCATGCGCTCCAAGCGTTTAATCAGCATGGCACGCAGCGGTTCTCTACGTTCAACCTCTTGCCACATCAAGCCTGAGAGCTGATGCTCGAGCAAGCTACGAATGGAAGCCATTTCTTGGCGCATCGCTTCAATCTCTTCATTGGACGATTGCGATGGACGCGCTTCGAACCGGGAAGGATCCAGTTTAGGCTTGCTACCCGGCTGTTGATGCTGGCGCCCTGCATCTTGCCAACTGCCACGACCATTGCTCTTCAATTCTCGACGAGGTTCATAACCTCGCCCAAGCGCCGAAGGCCGCTCAGGTTCTCTCGAATTCGAATGACGTTGAGGGTCGGGGCTAGATGACTGTTTTTGTTGTCGTTGCAACAACGCAGACAGGGAGTCGGCTTCGTTTTGTGGGGCACTGTCTGCTGGACCTGATTTATCTCGATATTCATCGAGCATGGCCGAAAAACGAGGCGGTCGATGATTGCGCGGCGCCGCTTGTTGACGTTGGCGCAATTGGACCTTGTCATCCGCGAGCTGGCGGTGTGCATTTGAGTATGCCTGCGCCGCCTGCTCTTGTGCATGAGCCTGTGGCTGCGGCTTGGCAGGAACAGGATCTGTATCGGCATCGACGGCAGCAACAATTTCCACACCACCAGTCACTTTTTTGTTAGACATGATCACCGCATCCGCACCCAGCTCTTCTTTGACTTGGCCAAGTGCAGTACGCATGTCTTTAGCAAAAAAACGTTTGATTTTCAAAGCTCTGCCCTACTCAAAAAACGGTATTAATTATTACCGACCGCATTGACGATACGAATTTGTTTCTCATCCGGCACTTCTTGATATGACAAGACTCGTAGCGTCGGAATGGTGTTCTTCACAAATTTCGCTAAGGTCGCTCGAAGCACGCCCGACGTTAGCAACACGGCGGGCTCACCTTGCAGCTCTTGCTGCTGCGTTGCCTCGGCTAATGATGATTGCAGGCGTTCTGCTAACCCAGGCTCAATGCCTGTCGACTCACCACCGGAGGCCTGCATGGTTTTATGCAACATCTGTTCCAGCTCAGGCACTAACGTAATGACTGGCAGTTCTGGTGCAATACCATTGATTTCCTGCACGATCAGTCGACGCAGTGCAATCCGAACCGCTGCGGTGAGAATGTCGGGATCTTGACTCTTTCCAGCGTACTCGGCCATGGTCTGCACGATAGTGCGGATATCTCGAATAGGAATCGCCTCACTGAGCAAGTTTTGCAATACCTTCACCAATACACTTAGTGGGATTTGGTCAGGGATCAGCCCTTCCACCAAACGCGGTACTTGTTTACCCAGCATGTCGACAAGATTTTGCGCCTCTTCGTGACCCAATAAACGCTCGGCGTTATTGGTCAGCATTTGACTCAGATGGGTCGCCAATACGGTGGCAGAGTCGACCACCGTATATCCTAACGCCTGAGCGTGCTCGCGTTGGCTCGGCTCAATCCAAACCGCTTCGAGTCCAAATGCAGGATCTTGCGTCGGTTCGCCTTCAATAGGGCCAAACACTTGTCCTGGATTAATAGCAAGTTCATGCTCTRGACGGACTTCCGCTTCGCCTACCGCGACGCCCATCAAGGTTATCCGGTAGTTATGCGGCGGTAACTCCAAATTATCGCGAATATGCACCGGCGGAATGAGGAATCCAAAGTCTTGAGAGAGTTTTTTACGCACGCCTTTGACGCGGTCAAGCAGTTCACCGCCTTGATCTCTATCCACCATGGGGATTAGGCGATAACCCACTTCTAGACCAATCACATCCACAGGTTGCACATCATCCCACGACAACTCTTTCGGTGTGATAGGAGCCGTCTCTGGCTGCTCAGGCTCATCTGCTTTTTGTTGTGCTTTGTGATACTGCTGGTATTTCCAATAGGCCAAGCCACCACAAATAATCGCTAACAGCAGGAATGGGATGTGAGGCATACCCGGCACAATACCCATCACGGTAAGAATACCGGTAGCAATCATCAGCGCGCGCGGGTTATCAAACAATTGGAAGACAACTTGCTGCCCCATGTCTTCATCAGTATTTTGACGCGTCACCATAATGGCGGCACCAATTGACAGCAAGAGTGACGGGATTTGTGCCACCAAGCCGTCACCAATGGTCAGCAAGGTATAGACTTCAATCGCATCAGAGAACGGGAGATCGTGCTGTCCCATCCCTATAGACAGGCCACCGACGATGTTAATTAACAGGATCAGGATACCTGCGATCGCATCCCCTTTAACGAACTTAGACGCACCATCCATAGAGCCGTAGAAGTCCGCTTCTTTGGTCACTTCTTGACGACGCGTCCGCGCTTGTTCTTGATCGATAAGCCCAGCGTTTAAGTCTGCATCAATGGCCATTTGCTTACCGGGCAAGGCATCCAAGGTAAAGCGGGCACTCACTTCCGAAATTCGTCCGGCACCTTTGGTCACCACCATAAAGTTGATGATCATCAGGATAAGGAACACCACCAGACCGACGGCATAGTTGCCTCCGATCACCACCGAACCAAACGCCCCGATCACCTGACCCGCGGCATCCGGTCCTTCATGGCCATAGAGCAACACCACCCGAGTCGATGCAACGTTCAACGCCAAGCGTAATAAGGTCGCTATCAACAACACCGTGGGAAACGCGGCAAAATCAAGTGGACGGCGGGTATAAATCGTGACGAGCAAAACCACCAGCGACAAGGCAATGTTGAACGAGAACATCAAGTCCAACAGCATGGGTGGAACGGGCAATACCACCATCGCAAGAGTGGCTAGCACAAGAATAGGTGCCCCAACCGCGGGCATCGCACGCAAGCGGTGGTAAGGAACTTTGTCTGAGAATGGCAGCTGCCACTTGGCTTTTAGCATGTTACAAGCTCAAATCCATGATAGGTGAACGGCGGAGAAAGCGACGCGCTCGTCAAACATAAGAGGAAGTGGAGAAAGCAATATTTGCGCCAACAAACAACCTCTAAAGTGTCAGCATTTTGTCACTTCTCAGACAAAAACACGCAGTCCAAAGGACACAGGCGTGCTAGTCGTGGCGCAAATCTGGCGGAATCGGCAAATAAGCGTCTTCTGGACGCGTCGGTCGGCGGCCCCGGCCTTTTTTGTACTGCTTGAGCTGGAAAACATACGCCAGTACCTGTGCAACCGCCGTAAACAAACCGTCTGGAATTTGTTGTTCAAGCTCAGTGCTAAAGTACAGCGCTCTCGCTAACGGCGGTGCGGGGACAATCGCTACATCATGCTCAGCGGCAATTTCACGAATTTTCAATGCCGTGAAGTCAGAGCCTTTCGCGACCACCACTGGGGCGCTATCCATGTCACTGTTATACCGAAGTGCAACCGAGTAGTGCTCGGGGTTAGTCACCACGACATCGGCTTGAGGCACTTCTGCCATCATTCGTCGTTGCGCCATTTCACGCTGCAGCATACGAATTCGACCTTTGACTTCTGGGCGACCTTCGGTTTCTTTGTACTCGTCTTTCACTTCTTGTTTGGTCATTTTTAGCTGCTCATTGTGCTGCCATATCTGAAACGGCACATCAATCGCAACCACAATTAAGAGTGAGCAACATACCAACAACACGAAGTTAAGCAGAATATCCATCGCGTGATAGAGGTTTTGCGGGAAGGTTTCAATTGTCAGTTCAAAGAACTCTTGGAGGTTGATATACACCAAGTAACTTGCCACGCCCCCAACCAGCAAGACTTTAAGAATCGATTTTAATAGTTCGACCAACCCTTGGGTGCCAAACATCCTTTTCACCCCAGCGATGGGGCTCATTTTGGATAACTTAGGGCGCGCCGCTTCCCACGAGAAGCTGATCCCACCAAGACCTGCCGACCCCGCGAGGCCGGAAAAGAACAGCAGCAACAGCACCAGTCCAAGCGGGAGGATAAGGTGTAATAGCTCGCCAACCACGACCAGCATTAACTCAGAGGTATCAAACACTTCTGCGCGCGACAACGTGAAGAGCCGCGTCATTAATGCCATTAACGCTTCCCCGAGCGATTGCCCAAACCACATCAAACTCACTGCTCCCAGCACAAGGACAGCGACGGATGCCAGTTCTCTTGAGCGCGGTACTTGGCCTTTCTCCCGCGCCTGCTCCCGCCTTCGGGGTGTGGCGTCTTCTGTTCTTTCTTGGCCGTCACTCTCTGCCATCAGTTAGGCTCACAGTTAATGCGAATCAAAGAGCAAACTTGGTTAAGCCCAGTCTGCCAGTGGTTATCGTAATGCGTCAAAATACCGAACAGTAAATACCAACTGATCAGCAAGCCCATCAACAATGCAAATGCAAAGCCAAGAGAAAAAATATTTAGTTGGGGAGCGGCGCGTGTCATGACCCCGAACGACAGGTTTACAATCAAGAGCGCGATAATGCCCGCCAATGACATGCTCAACGCGACTTGAAACATGGTACCAAACCAATCTGCGAGACTGCGGTAATCCGCTGCACCAATCATCTCGCCAATGGGGAGCGTTTTAAAACTCATAACCACTAAATTAAGCATCTGCAAATGCCCATCAGTGGCAAGAAAGAGCATGACTGCCAAGAACAAATAGAATTGCCCGAGTAAGGGAGTGTTTTGACCATTGGCGGGGTCCACCATAGAGGCAAAACCCAAACTGGATTGCATACCGAGGATTTGTCCCAATACCACAAAGGTTTGGGTAATAAATTGCGTGACCATCCCCATGGCAACGCCAATCACGATTTGCTGAGCCAACACCACAAATCCCGCAAAGGACACCAATTCAATCTCTTCTGGCACCGCAGGGAGTGCTGGCATCACCGCAAAGGTAATCGCCAGCGATAGATATAAGCGAATGCGCACTGGCACAAAGCGTGCGCCAAAAAACGTCATCGCCATCATCATCGAGGAGATGCGAGTGAACGGCCAAAAATAATTGGCCATCCACGACAAGATAACAGAGGCGGGATATTCCATGATATCGCCCTAGTAAAGCAGGGTCGGGATCTCTTCCACCAAGCGGTAGAAGTACTCCATCAACATACGCGTCATCCAATGGCCGAAAAACATCAAGGCCACAAAGGTGGCGATCAAACGCGGTAAAAAGCTCAGTGTTTGCTCGTTGATTGAAGTCGCCGCTTGGAAAATCGCCACAATCAAGCCGACCAACAAACCCGGTACCACAATCGCCGACACCAGCAGTAGCACCAAATACAAGGCATCTTGAAATAGTTCAACAAATGCTTCCGGGGCCATCATTGCCTCCTTTAGCCAAAACTACCCGCTAAGGTAGAAAGAATGAGGTTCCACCCATCAACCAAGACAAATAACATCAGCTTAAATGGCAAGGAGACGATCATCGGCGAGAGCATCATCATACCCATTGCCATCAAGACAGAGGCCACCACCAAATCAATCACCAAAAACGGCAGAAATAGCATAAAGCCAATTTGGAAAGCCGTTTTCAGCTCTGAGGTAACAAATGCAGGGATGAGTACTGTCATCGGGACTTGCTCTGGCGCACTAACTTGCGCTCCCGACATGTTCACAAAGGTCTCAAGATCTTTAACACGTGTCTGCCGCAACATAAACTCACGCAACGGCACTTGCACGCGGTCGAATGCGTCTCGTGCCGTTATTTGCTCATTGATGTAGGGTTGAATGGCGTCCGTGTTCATGCGATCGATCACCGGAGACATAATAAACAGCGTCAAGAACAAAGCGATCCCGATGATGACTTGGTTTGACGGCGTTTGCTGTAGTCCCATAGCCTGCCGCAAAATCGCCATCACCACCACAATTCGAGTGAATGACGTCATCAAGATCACGATGGCGGGCAAAAAGCCCAGCGCAGTCATCAGAGCGAGGATCTGCAATGTCACCGAGTAGTCTTCACTGCCATCAGGATTGACGCGCATCGTCACGGCAGGGATCCCGCCCCCGGTGTTGCGACTTGTCTGCAGTCGCACCGCCTCACCGGCCTCATCAATCGATTCGGTGGTAATGGTTTCTTGTGCTGGCGTTGCTTCTTGTTGGGCAAATGTGGCAGGTGAAAACAGTGACACCCACACAAAAAGCCAAGCCGCAAGTAACGTTTTGATAGTCATTTTCGATTCAACAGTTGGCCAAGTTGCTCAGCAAACCGGGAGTTCGGTGCCGGCGCATTTGACGACGTCGGCATAGGCGAATCCAGCGCTTTTAGCAACCGAATGTTGGTGGCTGTCACGCCGATCACGAGCTGCTCGCCGTTGATATCGACCACTAGAATACGCTCTTTTTGCCCAACGGCCAGTTGGCTGATGATACGAATGCCATTAGCTTGCCCAGCCATACCAGGCAATTTTAATCGTCTCAACAACCACGCCAGAGCAAAAATAAGCGCAAGCACCAATGTCAGTGATACCAACATGGTCGCGATACTAATATCAGGCGCCGCGGCCCATACAGGCAGCGGCGCAAATAACAAGCCTCCCAAAAGCCGACGCATGATTTTCCTTATCGTAACTTCTTAATTCGCTCAGTCTGGCTGATCACATCCGTCAAACGAATACCAAACTTGTCGTTCACCACAACCACTTCGCCATGCGCAATTAAGGTGCCATTCACCAGTACATCAAGCGACTCCCCTGCCAATCGATCTAGCTCGACCACAGAGCCTTGGTTTAATTGCAGCAGGTTACGAATATTTATTTGTGTGCGCCCGACTTCCATCGATATGGTCACAGGGATATCGAGAATGGCATCCAGCTTGCGTTGCTCTTCTGGGCCAATTTTCTGTTCACTGTCGTCCGTCAGCTCTTCCAATGGTGCCGCTTGCACTTCATCAGAACCTTCCACTTCTGACTGTTCGGCCAGGGCGGCAGCCCAATCATCATCTACATCATTTTGATCCATGACGTCTCACCCCTGTTTAATGGTTTTGATTACTGGTATCACTGCCACCTTTACCATCAATCGGTAAATCTTCTTCTAAGTCGTCAAGCAATTCTGGCTTGTCCTGAAGCAGTGAAATATCTGATTTAGCCATATCTGGCCGTTTCAATTTTTCAACAATTTTGAGTGCTAGCTTATCGTTAGACTGACCCATTTTGGCACGATAGGTCGGCAAATCTTCAATAAAGACAGTACACGCGTCTGGCATATCGACAGGGATCACGTCCCCTTTTTGCAACTCCATCAAATCGCGTAATGACAGCGTTGTATCTAACAGCTTGGCACTGAGCTCGACATTGACGTCCAAGATTTCATCGCGTAACGCTTTACTCCAGCGTACATCCGTGTCCATTTTGTCACTTTGGACACCCGCATCTAGCAACTCCCGAATCGGCTCTAGCATGGAGTACGGCATAACCATGTGGCAATCACCACCGCCGCCGTCAAGCTCGATATGGAACGAGCTCACCACAATTACTTCTGTTGGGCTAACAATGTTGGCCATCGCCGGGTTTACCTCTGAATCGAGGTATTCAAAGGCCACTTCCATCACCGGTGCCCACGCGTCTTTGTAATCTTCAAACACGAGCTTGAGCAGCATTTGGATCACTCGTCGCTCGGTTGGAGTGAATTCACGCCCTTCAATCCGAGCATGAAAACGCCCGTCACCACCAAAGAAGTTTTCCACCAAGATGAAGACTAATCGTGCTTCCATGGTGATAAGCCCGGTCCCTTTTAATGGCCGGAAACGCACCATGTTTAAGCTCGTCGGGACATAGAGCGTGTTTTGGTACTCGCCAAATTTCATCATCTGCACGCCGTTAATCGATACTTCGGCGGTTTTACGCAGCATGTTAAACAAACTAATGCGCATGTGACGCGCAAAGCGCTCATTGATAAGTTCAAGCGTCGGCATGCGACCGCGCACAATACGGTCTTGCGAAGAGAAATCAAACCCTACCGCACCACCTTCGCCGGCTTCGGGCTCGTTATCATCCTCTTCGACGTCATCAACACCGTGAAGGAGCGCATCAATTTCGTCTTGGCTGAGTAGGTCGGTCACGTCATCACCTATTGCATCACAAAACCGGTAAACAGGACCCGTTCTACCACAGGTTCACCGGTGACTTTAATCAAGGCCGCACGTACATTCTCGGCCGCTTGCCGCCTCACTTCGAGTTGGCCTTGCGGTGTACGCAATTGCTCAGCGGTTGCCGCCCCAAAGGTATTCAACAGCGCGTGCTCCACCAAGGGCAAATTTTCTTTGGCAAGCGCTTCCATTTCATTGCCTCGCACCAGCAGCTGAGCCTTAACTTGAACGAGACGTTGCTGCTCGTCGCCCGTCACATTGAACACAAACGGGCGCGGTAAGGTGACATAAATCGCTGGCAGTGACATTGCTTGCTCTTCAAGCACAATATCGTCTTGGCTGTCATCTCCTCCAGATAAGAAGAAAAACGCTGCACCACCGGCCACTAACAGCAGCAACACAGCTGCAGCAATAATGATGATCAGCTTTTTCTTTCCACCTTCAGGCGCTTCTGGATTGTTATCATCGGCCATCGTTATTCGTGCTCCTCATCTTTACACCCACATCAAGCGTAATAGTCAACGGCTCTATCGCTATGTGAAACCTGTATGGTTTGGCTGGTTAATACCTCGTCAACACCGTCATCGAGCCCCGACATCCCGGATGCAGCCCCACTCGATTGGCCTGCGCCGCTTTGTTGCTGCTGACCCGATGCCATTTGTTGGGCACCACTGTCTTGCTGTTGGACCGAGCCTTGGGCTAATTGTAGCCCTTGCTGCTGTAACATTTCACGCAAACGCGGCATCGCTTGTTCGACGAGATCGCGTGCTTGATGGTTCGCGACGGTAATGTGCACAGTCGCTTGGTCATTGTTGATACCCAGCTTAATTTGCATCCGGCCTAATTCAGGTGGATCAAGGCGAATATCAACCTGTTTCAAATTTTTCGACAGCATTACATTAACGCGCTCACTGAGTGCCGCGCCCGCTTCTGCAGGCGATTGTCCCATGGGTAAGGGGGCTTGAGCATTTTGTGCCGCTTGCATATCTTGACGCGCAGTATGTGCTTGCGCCGATGACGTTCCTAAGCTAGTCGCTAACTGCTGCATCAGCGTATCGGAGCGTGTCGACCCACTACCATCCACTCCCGCTGCTTTATCCGCGTTTGCCGCCTTCTCAGTCATGGCTTTTACCGCAGCTTTGCTCAACCCTGCCGCTTGCGCCTGCTGACTGGCTAGCGCATTCGCGCCCGCCTGTCCTAATTGGGCGGTCAACGATGAAGAGGCTTTACTGTTGCTCTCCCCGTCACCGGCATGCAATTGATAAGTCGCTTGGTTAGCTTGACGCTGCTTGTCCAGATTGTCTGTCGAACGCGCAGCCAACGCTGCGGCGATATCTTTAGCCACAACCGACTCTTTACCCTTTTTTTCAGTTTCATCTGCGCCGGCTTTGGCCTCAGCCCAAGGGATCGATGCCGACGCGAGCTTCATCGCTTTGTCTGGCTGTGCAGATGCCACCCCTTGTTCGTCACTGCTGAGACTGATCCCGCTGCGCGCCTGTTGATTCGCTCTCACTTGCGCTACCAGTGCCGCTAACTGGTCGGGCGACAATTGCGCCAGCGCCTGTTCTGGATCGACATCATCAGGCAGCTGCCGTGACAACGTCTCTAATAGTGCTTCTCGCGAGACCTTTTGCGCTTGGGCATGCTCGTGCATCTGTTTCTGCAATGATGCTAACGCTTTGTCATTTGACGCCTCTTTGTCGGCGCCTGTCATGTTGTCAGCATTGAGCAGTGATTCACTACCCGCTTTGACAGGCAAATCTTTGCCATTCAGCGTCGCGGCAGCTTGATTCAAGCGTGCAAGCAGAGCTTCCCCTTCCTCCATCGCGGTCATATCGGCAATTTGGGCCATTTCTGCTTCACTGAACATGCCATCTGCCAGCATTGCCTCTGCATCGATCATTTGGCCATCAACCAGTAAGGTTTTGCCATCCGCCATCAGCTCAATGGGCAACTCGCCCTCCGCGCCATCTTGTTGAAGCGTTTGCCGTAATGTCGCTAGAAAGCCCGCTTCTGGCGACGCTTTAGCTTGTCCAGCTAAAGGCTGACCTTCGCTTGGCGTTGGCGCGATGTTGGCAGATAAATTAGAAAGCGTCAGGTTAGACTGCGTCATAGGTCTCTCATCATTACCGTGTAAATCACCTGTTCGCGAGGCGAATACTCGCTCGTCGTGGTAATGACAAAGCAATTATCGTGCCATTATGAGATTAAGAGAAGGGGGAAGGACGACGACGGGCAATAATCGCTGCCATTTCATCCATTTGTCGCTGCTCTTGATAGCGTTCTCGCTCCGCTTGCTCACGTTCACGCTTTTCAATTAGCCACTCTATCGATTGCCGATACTGCCGCGCTTGCTGCCAGGTTTGTTGGCAGTTATCGAGATGCTCTTTAAACTGATGCTCTGCATCTCTCTGTTTTGCCAAGGTTTCATCCAACTGGACAATGAATTTGTTTAAGTGGCCAAATGCACTGGCCGATAAGCCTTGCTGGCCGCGATCACTCATTTGCCGACAATACTCCAAGCGGTACTGCTCGATTTGCTCAAGCTGGCGATAATAATTATCCAAAGATTGCTGCGCCGCGACAACGGCAAGCTGCGCCTGCTTTTCATCCTCTTGGGCTTTATCCAACAGCAGTGTCAGTGCATGATCAGCCATCGATTACCCCTGCAAGGTTGAGCGTAACATGTTGACGCACATATCAAAGGGGACCACTTCTTTCATGCCTTGTTGCAAATACCCATCCAATCGCGGCTTAATACTAAATGCTTGGTCAACCGCTGCATCTGAGCCTGGCTTGTACGCGCCAATCGAGACCAAGTCTTGATTTTTTCGGCAAACGGACAACACTTGCCGTACCGCTTTAGACATCAGAATTTGCTCTTCACTGGTGATGTTTGGCATCACACGGCTGACCGAACGCTCAACATCAATCGCAGGATAATGCCCACTGTCAGCCAACTCGCGCGATAACACGATATGCCCGTCAAGAATGGCGCGGGCTGCATCTGCAATCGGATCTTGTAAGTCATCGCCTTCAGTGAGTACAGTGAAAAACGCCGTAATCGAACCTTGCCCAACCGCGCCATTACCGGCACGTTCAACCAACGAAGGCAAACGCGCAAAAACCGACGGCGGATACCCTTTGGTGGCCGGTGGCTCACCAACCGATAAAGCAATTTCACGCTGCGCTTGCGCAAAACGAGTCAAAGAGTCCATTAACAAGAGCACATCGAGCCCTAGATCGCGAAAGTATTCGGCAATGGTCAACGCAGTTTGGCACCCTTTGAGGCGCATCAGTGGTGACGCATCGGCAGGGGCTGCAACCACCACGGCACGCGCGCGTCCTTCCTCTCCGAGGATATCGTCAATAAACTCTTTGACTTCGCGACCACGCTCGCCAATGAGCCCCACCACAACCACTTGTGCGGTCGTGCCTCGTGTCATCATGCCAAGCGTGACAGACTTACCTACCCCCGAGCCTGCAAACAAGCCGATACGTTGCCCTTTGCCGACGGTTAAAAGGCCATTAATCGCCTTAATGCCGACATCCAAAGGTTCACGAATCGGCTGGCGCGCCAAGGGGTTGATTGGCGTCCCTTCTAAGCTGGCACGCTTATCAGTATAGATATCGCCCTTTCCATCCAAAGGGTTGCCCATACCGTCGATCACTCGGCCGAGTAATTCCATCCCCACCGCCAAATGACCTCGCTCTGCCAGCGGCGTCACACGTGCACCAGGAAGCACACCAGACACTTGCTCATTGGGCATCAGATAAAGTAGCTCACCGGCGAAACCAACCACTTCGGCCTCAATAGTGCCATTAAGGGTATCGACCGAGCAGACAGAGCCAATCGGCGCGCGACAGCCAATGGCCTCAAGTGTCAATCCCACCATACGGACCAATTTCCCCGATGCGACGGGTTTTGGGGCGAGATTGTCAACTTGCCAGTGCTTGAGTCGCTCTGCCAATGCACTCATGACTCACCTTTGTCCTGATCCACTGATGCGTTTTGCTCAGCCGAAGGTGCTTGCTCATCCTGTGAGCTAGCTTGAGAATCGAGCTCTGACGACGCATGCTCTTGCGGCGCGTCCGCTTCCTGTTGCGCGAGATCACGTATGGTTTGCTCAGATTCTGTCACAGGATCCGTTTGTTGGTGCGCAGCGTCCGACGGGCGCGCTTGGTTTTTACCATGAAACTCTCGTAACAAGGTGTCCACACGCTCGGCAAGACGGTAATCCACCACCGAGTCTTTCGCTTTTACGTGCACATCGCCGCGAGACAGTGCTGGCTCGGATTGTAACGTCCAATCGCGCGCGGCAAGGGTATCTGGCCCGTACGCCTCACTGACTACCGCGTGATCATCTGGGTGTAGGGAGACAGTAACGGGGTGATCAGCAATCGGCAGTGCCTCGATGGCGGCGCGTAAGGTTTGTAAGATCACGTGCGGATTGGTCTGCACTTCGACGCCAATCAGAGATTTGGTCAACGCTTGCACCATCACTAGCAACTGCTGTTCGACATCTTCATTGACCTTTTCGAGCGGGTGCGTGAGCTGATTTAAAATTCTATCTAGATGCTGGCAGCGCTCCTCGATCAGGGCTTGCCCAGCGGCGACACCTTCGTCAAAGCCTGCTTTTTTACCTTCTTCGTGGCCTTTCTCGCGCCCCTCTTCAAGACCCGCTTCTAACCCCTCACGATGACCAAGCTGCTTGCCCTCTTCATGGCCCTCATCGTAGCCTTGTTGACGAATCGCTTCGAGCGCGTCCGCGGTTAAGGGTTCAGGCGCCAGCTCCGACTCTTCTGGTTCCGGTTCGGGCTCCGGCTCCCAACTCGGATCATAGTTGAGTGCGGTTTCTTTGGGTAAAGACTGCTTGTCGCCGTAAGGAGGCAATTCCCAACGGTCAATGGTTTCAGTCTGTGCCTCGTCAGCACGAATGTAGCCACGACGCTTATCTAGGCTCATGATTTACCTCTGATACGTGAATGGCCTAAACGAACTCGTCGCCGCCGCCACCAGTAAGCATGATTTCACCCGCATCCGCGAGACGGCGCGCGATAGACAGGATCTCTTTCTGAGCCCCTTCTACATCTGAAACACGGATCGGTCCCATGGCTTCGATATCGTCTTGCAGCATTTCTGCCGCACGCTTAGACATGTTGCGGTAGATTTTCTCACGCAGATTATCTTCCGCACCTTTAAGCGCTTTTTGCAAGACTTCTTGCGGCACGTCACGCAGCATAGTTTGAATACCGCGATCGTCGACATCAATAAGGTTGTCGAATACGAACATCAGATCTTGGATTTGCGAGGCCATCTCTTCGTCTTGGTCGCGAATCGAGTCCATCAACACGCCTTCAATACTGTTATCCATGTAGTTCATGATCTCGGCTGCGGCCTTCAAGCCACCAATTTTAGCTGCTTGCGCCCCCGCTTGGCCGGCGAACTGTTTCTCCATGATTTCATTCAACTCGTGCAATGCAGCAGGCTGAACTTCTTCGAGGTTGGCAATCCGCATCATCAGATCTAACCGGTCACGTTCAACGAACTGCGAGAGGATCTCTGCGGAATGCTCGGGGTCGAGATACGAAAGCACAATGGTCTGTATCTGCGGGTGCTCGTTGATGATGATGCTCGCCACTTGACGCGGATCCATCCACTTGAGTGAATCCAAGCCTTTCGAGCCACTGCCAAGCAAAATCTGATCGACCAAGTTGTTGGCTTTGTCTTCACCCAGCGCGGCTACCAACGCATTACGAACAAAGTCTTCACTGCCCATCCCAATCGAGGTGTATTTTTGGATTTCCTCGAGAAAGGCGCGGTGAACAGCGGCCACTTTATCGGAGTTAAGGTCAGTCATTGAGGTCATGGCCGCACCGACGCGTTGCACCTGCTTTGGCTCAAGGTGGCGAATAATACTCGCAGCATCTTGCTCACTCAGGCTCAACAACAAAATTGCTGCCTTTTCAATACCACTCAATGAGTTGACATCAAAGCTGGTACCCGGTTGCTCTTCACCGCCGGTTGTCGCGACTTCATTTGCCATCTTGCATTACCCAGTTCTTCACAGCTTGTGCGGCTAGGTCTGGCTCGTTTGCCACCAATGCCCGCACCGCTTTCAACAAATCTTCATCTTTGTGTAAGTTTGGCAAGGACACATCCGATGATGACATCGCAAAGTTACTTGAGCCATCAAGCTCCGAACCAATCAAGCCAATGTCATCACCGTCAGGGGAGATGGGTAAGCCATCGGGTCCCAAGATCTCGCCATTGGGTCCGACGGTATTGCCATCCTCGTCGAGCGCTGGGTACAACAGTTTTTTCATGGCTGGGCGGATAAGCACCAAGATAACCACGATAATCACCAATGCCGCAGCCATCCAGCGCACCCAGTCGTTGAAGTTTGGATGCTCCCAAATCGGCACATCCATCGCCATATCTTGTTCAGGCTCAACAAAGGGCACTGCGATGACTTCAATCACGTCCCCACGCGCTTCACTGAAACCGACCCCGCCCATCAACAAACGACGAATTTTTGCGATTTCATCATCGGTCAGTGGGGTTTTCACCACATCACCGGTTTCCGGATCCACGCTTTGCTTAAAGTTGACCGCGACCGAGACGGTCTGGCGGTCAATAATGCCAGACTGTGCACGACGGTGGCGGATGGTAGTGTCCAATTCAAAGTTTCGCGTGGCTTCACGACTGACCGAGCCCGTGTCTCCTGCGCCACCATTTTTCAAATCTTGAACGTCTTCAGGAATCGATGCGTCCGCCGGTGGCTGATTACTTAACGCCCCCGGGATCCCTGCGACCATATCACTACTATTGTAGTCTTCACGAGTGTACTCACTGCGCGTGGCGGGCGTATTAGGATTAAATTGCTTTTGGGTTTCTTCTAGCGAACTAAAGTCCATCGACACATCGACTTGCGAGGTATAGTTACCCAAACCCAATACTGGGATGAGAATAGAATCGATTTTGTCGCGTAACTGGCGCTCTTGCTTACGCTCAAGCTCATATTCTTTGCGGCGTGCTGCCGTGGCAGGATCTTCACTCCCCGAGTTCAACAAACGTCCATGCTGATCGGTTACCGTTACACGGGTCGGTTTCAGGGATGGGACGGCAGAGGCAACCATATCGACAATCGAGTCTACCTCTTCTTGTCCGAGTGTATTCGCGCCGCCAAGCGTAAGAAATACAGTTGCTGAGGCTTCTTGATTGTGACGCACAAACACGCTTTGCTTTGGCATCGCCAGCAGCACGCGCGCTTTGCGGACATGACGGACTTCTTCAATCGCGGCGGCAAGTTGACGTTCGCGGCTCAGTTTCAAGCGCTCGCGCTCAAGCTGTTGTGAGACGCCAAATCCCATGTCATTAAGAAGGATATCATCGCCTTCAGCGGTTGCGGTGTTTAATCCTGCCCGAGTCAGTCCCAAACGAATCGATGAGTATTCATCCGCAGGGACACGAATCGTATTACCATCTAACTGATAATTAATCTTTTCTTGATCGAGGTGATCAAGCACCGGAATTAGCTCCTCGGTTTCATACGAGCCCAGTGGACGCATTTCGGGTTCT
Source organism: Salinivibrio proteolyticus (assembly GCF_001996165.1). Taxonomy (GTDB): domain Bacteria; phylum Pseudomonadota; class Gammaproteobacteria; order Enterobacterales; family Vibrionaceae; genus Salinivibrio; species Salinivibrio proteolyticus. The sequence continues at coordinate 236,316 of NZ_MUFP01000001.1, forward strand.
TGAACCCAGAAAAACAGCATCATAATCAACGCGACGCAGATAGCGACCGCTAACACAAGGATCATCTGACGTACCATGTCCAAGTCGCCGAATAGCGAGTCAGACTTGGCAGACTGCTCTAACGCATCCGGGTCTTGTACGTCTTGATCCATCTCTGGCCCAAGCTCCGTGGATGGCAATGCTGCCGCCCCTTCGGAGACTGCCAGATCGGTGTTTTGATTCTCTTCAGCCACTGGTTAATTCCTACATTACACTGGCATATTCATCAGTTCTTTGTACGCTTCAACCAGCTTGTTGCGGGTTTGAACCGTTGCATCGAATGCCACACTCGACTTATTACGTGCGATCATCACATCCGACAAACTGACACTACGGTCGCCTTCATCAAAGCGCGTGGCAAGTTCACCCGATGTTTTTTGTAATCCGTTAACATGGTTGATCGCGCTGGCCAGCATATCGCCAAATTCTTGGCTCACTTGTTGGCCCGTCGCTGGTTGCGACACGTTTTTCGCGGCCACCGCCATGGCTTGCATCTCTTGGGACAGGGCATTGGCTTTCATCGTCGATCCTTACTGTGTCAATTTTTTGTCAACTTGGTCAGAATTTCTCCGCCATGACAGCTAACTTGCAACTTTGAGGCCACGTTGGCAAAGGCCTCACATCCTAGGGAGTTAGCTTGGAATTTCAATCCCAGCATCACGCATTTTGGCTAATTTATAACGCAATGTTCGCGGACTGATCCCTAACCGCTCCGCCACTTCTTTGCGGCGTCCTTCACAAGCGCGAATAGTGTCTAGAATGATAGCAAACTCTTGATCTCGCAGCTCATTCCCCAATCCAGCATTGCCGTTGACATTCGGGTCGGAAAATGACGCCGCTGATGTCGCAACCGATGGCACCACCGGCTGGCTATCCATCACTCGGAGCTGTAAGCCGGACGCATCATGCCAATCATGGCCTTCTAGCAAAATATCACTCGCTTGAATAGCGGCATTGCTCGCTAGAATCAAAGCGCGCTGCATCACGTTGTCGAGCTCACGGACGTTGCCGGGCCATGGATAGTGGAGTAGCTTCTGCTCTGCATCTTGACTTAACGTAGGACACGGCATGCCTTGTTTTTGACAGTGGCGTGACAACAAATGACTCGCCAGTGGGATAATATCGCCGGGCCTGTCTGTGAGTGCCGGCCAAGTAATAGGAAAGACATTTAACCGATAATACAGATCTTCTCGGAAATGCCCTTCGCCCACATACTCTTTGAGATCGCGGTTACTGGTGGCCAATACGCGAACATCCAGTTGAATACTTTTTCGGCCCCCTAAGCGTTCAACTTCACGCTCTTGAAGTACCCGTAATAACTTAGCTTGGAGACCCAAATCCATTTCGCTAATTTCATCCAACAAAATGGTGCCACCTTGGGCTTGCTCAAATTTCCCTGGACAAGCTTGTACGGCGCCGGTGAATGCGCCTTTCTCGTAACCAAAAAGCGTCGCTTCCAGCATGTTTTCTGGGATGGCCGCGCAGTTAATCGCCACAAAGGGCGCCGCCACGCGCGCAGAATGATCGTGGATATATCGCGCCATCACTTCTTTACCCGAGCCTGACGGCCCCAAGATCATCACATTGGCATCGGTCGCTGCCACTTTGCCGGCCAACGCCATCAATGCAACACTTTTAGGATCCGCGACAATGGCGTCCGAACTGTCCGCTTTAACCGGAGCATAACGGCTGACCATGTTGAGTAGCACTTCAGGCGCGAAAGGCTTGGCCATATAGTCAATCGCCCCTTCTTTCATCGCGGCCACTGCATCTTCAATGTTGGCGTAGGCTGTCATCAATAACACCGGTAAATTCGGGGTGTTATTTTTGATGGTTCGCAGCAGAGCGAGCCCGTCCATTCCGGCCATTTGGACATCGGAAACGACAATATCGACCGCCTCTGATTTCAAGGTCAGCAAGGCTTGCTCAGCACTATCGGCCTCAATCCAGTGATATCCGGCAAGGGCAAGCGTATCGACGAGGGCCTCACGCAAACCTTCGTCATCTTCGACGATCAGGACAGTTGTTTGGCTCATTGTGTTTCTCCTACGCTATCACTGCTTTGTGCAGCAGGTGTGTCTGCCAACGGCAAGCACAGTGTAAAACAAGCGCCTTGACCCGGCTCTGACTGAAGCGTCAAGGTGCCTTTATGGGCATGGCAAACCATTTGAACAACGGCAAGCCCTAACCCCGTCCCTTGCTGGCGGGTGGTAAAAAAGGGCTCTAGCACTTTCGCCTGAAGCTCAGGCGCGATACCCGGGCCATTATCGGCTACCGATAACAAGAGATTGTTCTCATGCATGCGCGCATCGACCACGACTTGGCACGCCTTTCCCGCAACCTGAATAGCATTTACCACTAAGTTACTCAGTGCGCTCGCTAAGGCATTCACATTTCCCAGCAAGGTCACGCTTTCGTCATCACTATTGATGGCAAAATCAACATTCTTCCCTTGAACGACCGCGTCCACCATAGGCTCAAACTCATTAAAAAGCTGCTCAACCGTAAACCGGTCAACCACTTTGTTATCACCCCCTTTAGCAAACAACAGCATGTCATTCACTTGCTTCTCGAGATCGTGCAGCCTATCGAGCAACTTCAACTGGAAACGCTGTCGGGTGGCTTCATTCAGGTTAGGCGCACCTAAATTCGCCGCATATAACATGGCGCTGGATAACGGTGTTCGCACCTGATGTGCCAAGGAAGCCACCATTTTCCCTAAGGACGATAGCCGCTGTAGATCACTGACCCGTGATTGCAGCAAGCGCGTCTCTGTCATATCGGTAATCAAGATCAATTGGCCAGAATCTGATGCCGATATAGCAAGCTTTACACGGCGACCATCTTTTAACGACACCTCATGCCCATCATCATCACGCGGAGAGAAGGCGCGTTGGATCACGTCAAACCAACGTTCTTGCGTGAGTGGTTCACCCAACAAGCGATGTGCCTCTGGATTGGCTTCTGCCACTCGGCCGTTTGAATCAAGCAAGATCACACCAGCAGGCATGACATCCAATACTTGTTTATAACGCGTAACTTGTTGATCCACTGATCCCAGTGGCGACGATTGGCTTTCCATCTCGGTAATACACGATTTGATAAAGGTTTTATCCAATTAAGCAGGGATTATGCCATAAAAATAGTTATTTATATCATGCAATTAGAAACAAAAAAGCGAAGTCATTTTTTTGACTCCGCTTTTTTGACACACGGTCGGATTAAATCAGTTCTTCTTTATTTAGCCCGTATTTCCGCATCTTTTCTACTAGCGTCGTCCTTCGCATATTCAGCATGTCTGCCGCGCGAGCGACCACGCCTGATTGCGCCTCCAAAGCTTGTCGAATCAGATCAACTTCGTAATCCGCCAGCATTTCTTTTAGGTTAACGCCTTCCGGCGGTAGCACGACCGCGCCAGGACTATCGTGAAAGCCTGGCATCTCATCCATCATAGGATCATCGTCGGGCTCACTAAACATCGCTGTTAAGGCATCACGTTCAGCCACAGCGGTTTCTTCCACTGAATACGCTTCCGGCTGAAATTCTGGAATATCACTGTAGCGATATTTGGCAGGAAGGTGGTTGACGTCAACAAGCTGCCCCGGATACAAAATCGCAAGACGCTCAATGAGGTTGGCGAGCTCACGTACGTTACCTGGCCACTCATGCTCCATGAGCGAGTTGATCGCGCGTGGTGAGAGGTGCACACGGCTGCTTCCTTCACTATCGAGACGCGACATCAGTTCGTGTATCAGCATTGGGATGTCGTCAAGACGCTCTCGAAGCGGCGGCATTTCGATCGGAAACACGTTTAAGCGATAGTAAAGATCTTCGCGAAAATCGCCTTCTTCAATCATTTGCTCAAGCTGGCGGTGTGTGGCCGCAACAACTCTGACATCCGCGCGAATACTCTTATTCCCTCCGACTCGCTCAAAGGTGCGCTCTTGTAACACTCTTAGCAGCTTAACTTGCATCGGCATGGGCATATCGCCAATTTCATCAAGGAATAAGGTTCCGCCCTCGGCCAATTCAAAGCGTCCTTTACGCGCGGAAATCGCCCCCGTAAACGCGCCTTTTTCGTGACCAAATAGCTCACTTTCTAAAAGCTCTGCTGGGATAGCACCACAGTTGACCGGCACAAAAGGACCGGATGCTCGTGAGGAAGCATGATGAATGTGTCGAGCGACCACTTCTTTACCGGTACCTGACTCACCCAGGATCAATACATTCGCTTCGGTGGCAGCCACTTGGTCTACCAAGCGACGGACTTGCCCCATCGCCTCACTCTTACCGACCATGTTGTGAAAGGCGGTATTGTCACCGCTAAGCTGCGGGATGCTAAATGCCTGTTTGCCTGCAAACTCTCGACAGTGGTGAAGCGCGTCAAATAATTGCGGGTAGTTAAGGGGGAGACCCAGTTCACCGACATAGTTTGGCAGTCCTGAAAGCTCACGGTCGTGGCGACGTATCGCGATAACAGGAACATGATGATAGGTAGCAAGCTGCTCAAGTACCTTTTCAAGCAAGGCAGAAGAGCGGACGTGGCCAAGAAAACATGCGCCCCAGTTTTGCTCCCAAAGTGCGTCACTGACATCTGCTGTCGAGTGAAGCGCGTAACGCTCGCCAATAAAGTCGAGTATCACGCCGAGATCGTGACGAAACTGGTCATCGTCATCGATAACAAGGATTTTTGCTAAATCTTGCATGTGTGAGATACGTCTGCCCTGATAGATATATTATTGTTGTCACGTGCCAAAAAGCCGCAACAAACTCAATTTTAATCAAGACATTGTAATAGAGAACGCGCATAAGGCAACCGGAGACACAGTAAACCTGTGACTCCAGTGCCATGTCAGTCTTTTGGTAGGCTGTTTAGCTGGTCGCTTGGGTCAGATTATGGTATTCGGACGGAATCTGGTCCCACGCCGATTTTATCTCACGTAAAATCTCAATCACATCGTCGATGGGTTCCGGTTTATTTTCCAAATTCGCCTCACTGACTTGGCGAATCATAAAGTCATAAAGCGCATCCAGGTTGTTGGCAATTTCGCCTCCATCATCCATTGATAGACAAGCGCGGAGATTAATAATGATATCCAACGCTTTACCTAACCGCTCACCTTTGACGGATAAGTCGCCTTGTGCCATGGCGGCCTTGCCCTGAATCAAGCGTTCAATCGCACCGGCCATCAACATCTGTATGACCTTATGAGGCGACGCGGCGCTTAATTGACTGTCAACAGAGACCTTTTTATAGGCCTGTAGTGAGCCTCTCATAGTCTTCCTCACCTATTGAAATTTCTTATACAGCTGCACAGATTGCTTACCCTTGCGCTGCTGCAACAACGTCTTGGCAGCATCAGCTCTTTCATTATCGAGTGCTTGAACCAGCTGTTCGGTTCTTGATAATGCCTTTGCCCATGCTTGACCATCAGGCTGCTCCGAAGACGCTGCAATCTGGTCGAGTAATGCCTTTCTATCATGCAATTGCTGAGCCAGTTTTTCGGGATCAGCATCACGTTCGGCTAGTGAATGCGCAATCGCCTCATCAATCGCTTCTAATTGCTGAAGCCAGTGTGTCATTTCACTCGTCATCATGCTGGCATGATGTTTTGCATTGCTTGAAGCTGTGAGCGCATTTGCGCTGTCGCTTCTTCCATGGCGGAGAAGCGTTTCATGGTCCGCGCCTCAAGGTTTTCCATCCGTCTATCCAGCTCCTGCTGCTCATCACGTAAACGCAGCTTCTGATCAGACAAGGTATTCTCTCGGTTACTGATGGCGCCACCGGCACCGGTAAAGCCATTCACGACCTCTTCCAGCTGGCGAGCAAAGCCTTTGTTTCCACCAAAGAAACCTTCTAAAGCGTTAAAATTTTGACGAAGCTGTCTATCTAACACCTTGCTATCAATTTCTAACCGACCATCCATCGTGGTCGTTACACCCAGCTCGCTGAGTGTCTTCATCCCTTCTGGTGCTTGTTCAATAGGCGATGAAAACAAGTTCCGTAAACGACTTGTGGCCGTACGGATTACACTTTCTCCGACTAAAGGGCCCCCTTGCTGCGTCTCGGGATCGTATTTGCCCACGGCTTGCGCCACACGGAAAAAGGCATTGTAGTTATCAACAAAGCTTTCCAGCGTGGAGCGTACCGACTCACGATCGTGCTCAACAGACAAGGTAACGGGTGACGCCCCAGCTTGACTAACGTCAAGTGACACCCCGTCAATCGCATTGGTAAAGGTATTGGTTTCACTGGAGACAGATGCAATACCATCAATCATAATCTGCGCATCTTGAGCAGCTTGCATTTGCGTCAAGCCATTGCCAGCTTGACCGACTTTAAACCCTAGTTGATGCAGGGCGCTCCCCATTTGAGCATCAACGTTCACTGCAATCTGATTGCCCGCCCCCGTCTTAGTGCCGTTTAGAACCAATCTTGCACCACTGTTATCTTGGATCAGTGACGCTTGCACACCGGGGTTGGTTGGATCGCTGTTAATCGCACGGACAACGTCGGTTAAACTATTTTTACCTTGTGGGATATCAATGATGCTTGTCCGGTTGCCCATGGTAATTGTGAGCTTACCAGAACCTAATGGCGCATCTGAATCCATGCCAGCAGAAACGAGCTTGTGCGTGCTTGCTAGCTGCTGAACATTAATTTGGTATTTTCCGGGAATCGCATCAGGACTCGCTGATGCACTTAAAGCGTCAGAATTACTGACTGAGGCAGTCCTTGCCGCATAAGACTCGTTGCGACGAAAGTCATACATTTGACTTTTGAGTTTATCGAGAGATTCTTTTAAGCGGCCAAACGCACTGATGTCAGTTTCGACATCATTCATGCGTTTGACGATCCGCTCTTGTTTGGGTGCACGCTCAGCATCCACGATCTTAGTGACCATGGCATTGATATCGATACCGCTACCCATGCCTGCTGCGTTTACACCCATGACGATTCTCTCACCTCGTTATACCTTTTCTGCCACCAGCCCTCGCGCATGTTGCGACAATTGCTTGGCCAGCTCTAACATTTCCGTTTCTGGGATTTGGCGGATGATATCACCACTGCTCATTTCATAAACGGTGATGATACTTCTGCCCGTATCCTCATCAAGCCGGAATGCTAGGCCTTTGTTAAAAGAGGACATAAACTCATCGAGACGTTCGACCAACTTCTCCAGCTGCTCACGTTGCATTTCACGGGTTTCGTTAATACGCTCCGCTTGTTCAACGCGTCGCTGCTGCATAGACTCACGCGTTTCTCGACGAACGGCCTGCTGGTTTTGACTCACGCTAACCTGGTCAGACCGAGTTTTTCCTACTCTCTCTTCTCTTGCAATCTTTGTGCCGTCGGAAGAGCCGGTATGAGGCAGGGATGAAGTTGAAACGGATGAAATGTCCATTACGATTCACCTCCTGTTAGCGCAGCGGCGGAGTATCCGCCGCTACTGGGTTATAAAGCGTGATTAACCCAACAGGCTCAGTGCCGCTGACGGCGCCTGCTTGGCCTGTGCCAGAATCGACGTACCAGATTGCTGTAGAATCTGAGACTTAGTGAACTCAGTGGTCTCTTTAGCGAAGTCCACATCGCGGATTCGGCTGTTAGAGGCAGTCACGTTCTCGTTCACGTTGTCCAAGTTCGCAATCGTGTGGCTTAGACGGTTCTGTTTCGCACCCAGCTCAGCACGGTGTGAGTCGATAAACTGCATCGCGTTATCGATAAGACCCACAGCTTTCTGTGCACCACCGATAGTAGAAACATCCACATCTTTGATGGTTTCATCTACCTTGGTACCCATTGCCAGTGAAGCTGACAGCGCACCGGTAAAGGTAGCATCTGAACCTGCTGCAGTGACAATCTGAAGCTCACCATCTTCAGTAACCGATGCGCTCAGTTTGTCTTGCGACTGACCATTAATATAGGTAGCAATTTCTTCAATGTCATCGCCGCCTTTTGCAGTCACGTTGATAGCGGTCGTTGCACCATCCGCGTCCGTGATAGTAATGGCTAAGGTTGCACCGTCTGTTGCTGTCCAACCTGCTGATTTTGCGTTTGCTGCAGTAAAGCTAGCACCACCCATGTCAGCATGGTCAGCACGGATGTTTTTGAATTCCATCATCACGGCTTCACCAGCATCCGCACCCACCTGGAATGAACGCGTACCGAATGTGCCGTTCAGTAGTTTCGCACCACCGAATGATGTGGTTTCTGCAATACGGTTTAATTCGTCTTGCAAGGCAACCACTTCTTCTTGGATAGCTGCACGCTCAGAGTCGCCGTTTGCGCCGTTAGCGGACTGCAAAGATAGGTCACGCATACGTTGCAAGATGTTGCTTGACTCTTCCATCGCCCCTTCGGCGGTTTGCGCCATAGAGATACCGTCGTTGGCATTACGTACGGCAACATCCAGACCACTGCTTTGAGACATCAAGCGGTTAGAAATTTGCAGACCCGCTGCGTCATCCTTGGCGCTGTTGATGCGATAACCGGATGACAAACGTTCCATTGAGTTGTTCAGCGCGTCGGTTGAGTTATTCAAGTAACGCTGAGCAGTCATTGCAGGGACGTTAGTGTTAACTGTAATAGCCATAACTATTCTCCTTTGGTTCTAGGTCCGGCTTCGCCCAGCTGACCAGGGAAAACCAGTTCGAAAATCTTTCACAACCCATTTAGCGGCGCACAGTCAAAAAGCTTTAGTATTTTTTGCGTGCTGACGATGGCTAAACCACCGTCGCTTCATGGTGCTATGGAAGTTAACGTCCACAGGAGAAATATCTTTAGCGTGATTCGCGAAAAAAATGACATAAAAAAAGCGGCAATCACTTGCCGCTTTTTAGTTGCTTGATTTGTCAGTGTTACTGAAGCAAGTTCAGTGCAGCTTGAGGCATCTGTTTGGCCTGAGCCAACATAGACGTACCCGCTTGCTGAAGGATCTGCCCTTTCGTCATGGCCGTGGTTTCGCGCGCGAAGTCAGTATCGCGAATCCGGCTATTGGACGCAGACACATTCTCTTGAATGTTCGACAAGTTGCTGATGGTGTGACTCAAGCGGTTTTGCTTCGCACCCAAGTCAGCACGCTGACTGTCGATATAACGCATCGCGGAGTCAATCACACCAACGGCCATTTGTGCACCGCCCACATCGGATACGTCGATGTCTTTGGTCGTGATCAAGTCACCGTTACCGGCAACCAGTCCTAATGATGTCGCAAGTCCACCCCCGAAGGTAACTGTACCTTCGACTTTGGGCTCTTCGATAAAGATTTGCAATTGCCCCTCTTCATCGACAGACGCGGTGAGCATTTCATCGGATTGACCATTGATGTAACTGGCCAATTCTTCAACATCATCACCTGGCTTAGCACCGATCGTTAAGCTGACATTTTCACCGTCTTTGGTAGTAAATTGCAGCTGCAGTGTTGATGCGGTCGGGTCAACTTGCCAGTCAGCCGATTTTGGCTGTGTGCCAACAAACTCAACCCCACCCATGCGGAAGTCATCCGCGCGAATACTGGTTAAGCCCATGATGATCGCCTCACCGGCATCGGCACCGACTTGGAAAGACGCATCACCGAAAGAGCCGTTGAGTAGGCGTCGCCCACCGAATGCTGTGGTTTCTGCAATACGGTTTAGCTCATCCTGCAAAGCCTCAACCTCTTCTTGAATCGCGATACGCTCGGATTTACCGTTCGCGCCATTCGCTGACTGCAATGAGAGATCTCGCATACGTTGCAAGATGTTAGTGGATTCTTGCATGGCGCCTTCAGCGGTCTGCGCAATCGAAATACCATCGTTGGCGTTTCGCATTGCCACATCCAGACCACGCGTCTGAGCAACCAAACGGTTAGAAATCTGCAAACCCGCCGCGTCGTCTTTAGCACTGTTGATTCGGCTACCTGACGACAGACGTTCCATTGAATTATTCAACTCATCAGTCGCTTTATTCAGGTAACGCTGCGCAGTCATCGCAGACACGTTGGTGTTAACTGTTACACCCATTTTGCTCTCCTTTGACTTTCGCTTGCTTTGCGAAACAGCCTACCCGCGACGTGTTGCACTGTTTGTTTGCGGTGCTGCGGGAACAGCTTGTTAATCAGTTTCAAGATCAGCCCGTTCAAAAACTGGCCGCTTGATGAATTTAATACAATATGTGTGCCAACTTTATAGAATATATTTTAATCAATGATTTATGGGCTTTTGTTGCCCAGCCAATCGTCTTGAGAGGCAACGCCTAAACCATAAAATGAGGCGAAAGCGGCAAACGAGCGGCAATGCCTATCCAACTTTCTTTTCCTTGTTGCCTTGCAAGTAAGTTGCCAAACACGCTAACCCACAGATCAAAGGAACATTTTTTGCATCAATCTTGTCTTGCCATACAGCGCCATTGCCTTGACAGGCAGCGCCAACGGCCGTGCTCACCACAGCTAGAATAGGACGACGCAATCTATGACCCAAGATAACGATGGCCATACCAATATGACGTTGGATGAGGCATTTAAACTCGGCATAAACCTTTATCAAGAAGGAAATAAAGCGGACGCCCGCGAAGTGTTCGAGCAGATTTTGTCTCATGCGCCCGATGCGGCGCAAGTGCGGCAAGTCCTCGCCGTATTAGATGCGGAGGAAGGCAATCTCGAGCAGGCGATGGCGCATATCAACCATGCACTGGCACTCACTCCCGACGATTTATCATTACTGTTTGATAAAGCGCAGTTGCTGGTTCAACAAGGAAAGAACACGGCAGCGATGGAGATCGTCGAACGTCTATTTGTTGCCGCGCCAACCAACCCTGACATTCTAAACCTACGTGCCCAACTGACTGACAAACTCGGCCATAAAGGTGAAAGCCGTCGTACTCACGCATTGCGTGACGAGTTACACCAACTCAAAAATCAAGGGCTCGCCGAAGAAATTGAGAAAACCATGACATTAGCGGCGAACTTCATGGCTGATGGACATGTGGAGCAAGGCGAACAGCTCTATCAAACGATTTTAACGCTCGAGCCAGATTACCCGCCGGCACTGATGGCACTGGCACAGTATGCGCTGGACGATGAAGCCTTCGGAAAAGCCCATCAGTTGTTACTCCGTGGCAGTGATAAAGCGCAAGCTCACCCAGTTTGGCAACTGCTTCTGATCAAAGCCGAATCGGGATTAGGCAACTATACTCACGCGAGGCGACGCTGCCTGAGCGTGTATAAACAAAGCCAAGATCCTGCGTTTCTCCGGCAATTATTGGTGATTTATCTCAATGAGCGAAACTGGTTAGAGGCCAGTAAACTTGCTAAGCAGTGCTTACGGGAAGACCCTGAGCGCGGAGAGTTACATTATGCGCTGGCGCGTGCCACATTTGAGCATTTAAAACAGCATCACCAATTTACCCACGAAAAACTAACCCATTGCTACCAGATTCACGAAAAAGCCTGCCAATACGTCACGGGTAAGCATGCGAATACCTTGCAAGCGCAATTAGGCGAATTAGATTGGTATTTAGGCAACATTGATAGCGCGCAAAAGCGTCTCGAATCGCTATTGGCTGACAGCCCGGATGATCACGCTCTACGCTTTAACTTAGCGTTTGTCTATCGCACTCAGATGGCATGGCCCGCGTTTTATGAGGCCAACGAAGCTGGCATTGAATGTGGCCGTCGACTGAAATATCACGGTGAGTTACCGCGTTGGGACCTCTCTCGTCCCGAAAGCGATGCCGTACTCATTATGCCTGAACAAGGTGTCGGGGATGAGCTCGCCTATTTTCATAATGTGCCTATGGTGGTGGAACGTGCCCGAAAGGTCTACGTTGGCTGTGATCCTCGTCTTGAGCCCGTGCTCAAAGCCGCCTTTCCCACTACAGAGATCGTGCCTATTTCACGTACTGACGGGCAAGATATCCATATTCCTGATCACGTGTTAGCCGATATCAATAGCTGGGTCGCGGGCGGCTCACTGGCAGGGATTTGTTATCAGCATTTCGAGCGCCACCTTTATCAGCAAACCTATATTCGCGCATCGGCGACTCAAGAGGCACCTTGGCGATCGATGCTGAATGAACTGAAAGCTCAAGGGCCGGTTATTGGCGTTTGCTGGCGAAGTGGCTTGGCAGCAGCAACACGGAATATCCATTATTTGATTGCCGATGAACTGGGGCAATGGTTAACAAAAATGCGTTCCCTTCATCCTAAAGTTCAGTTTGTGAACTTACAGTATGGCGACTGCTCAAAAGAGCTGGCCAAAGTTAAAAAACAAACTGGGATCGAGGTCGTGCCATTACCAGGCTTGGATCTTAAGGATGATTTTGTCGGGAGTGCGAATGTTATGGCATCCATTGACGGCGTGTTTACCGCAGGTACCGCTGTTCACCGGACCGCCGTTGCGGTAGGGGCACCTTGTTATGTCTTTTTTGCCGGCCACAAAGACAGTGATCCGATGCAAGCAGTCGCAATGTCTGGCCATCAAGAGTATGCATTCTGCTATCCACCCTTGATGAACGATAAAAAGCCGCTATTGGACGCCATGGCACAGGCCATGTATCGCGATTTATTGACCGAGTAACCGACGCTCCCCAAGACCACCAACAGCAAAAGGGCAGTCAATACTGCCCTTTTGCTGGAAACGTCTCACCGTTAAAGCACGTTGGCGATGCGGATTAGATATAGTTGAACAGCGATAAGTCTTTCGTTTTCGCAAACGCTTGTTGCGATGCCTGTAGGGCTAACATGTCTTCGTTCATATCGATCGCGGCTTGGGTATAGTCCAAGTCCTCCATCGTGCCCAATGAGCGATTCAGCACCAATTTGAAATCTTTGTGCATGCTCTCTTGCCGATCTAGCGTAGTCAAACGTGTGCCGACCTCAGAACGGGCCTTGTTTAAGTGTTTGAACGCCGCTGCAAACTGATCGGTGACTTGATGCAGCTCTGCGGTTGCAGACGCATCATCGATGTCAGCATACGACAACGCAGCACCATTTTTAAACGCATCGAAGATGGTGAAGGTGTCTTGACGCTCGAGTGCAATGGTATCGCCGGGCTTCATCTCACCTTCAAAGGTCATTTTAAGCGTGTTCCACTCAATCCCATTTTGAGGGTCGTAGAGCCCAGTGCTCACTTCGGTCCCGTTTTGGGTCAATGAATAGGTTGTATCACCACTGGCATTCACATCAAAGGTCACTGCGTACGCGGCGTTGTCTGCATTATTACTGTTTTCTGCGCGAGCAAGCAGCAACAAGGAGCCATCTTGCAAATCGTACTCGGGCTGATAATCTCCATAGGGGTTATCAATTTCCATAAACATTTTATCGCCCGGATCCGATGTGGGCACTTCTACCGCGGGTGCAACTTGCRCAGTACGAAAATAGCTATCACCGGCATAACGGACATTGCCTTGACTGTCGCGATAAAAAGGTTGCGTACTGGTTTGGGTCCCTGAGAACAAGAAGTTGCCTGATTCATCCTTGGTATTCACCAAATCCATAAAGTTATCAAACATACCTTGTAAGTCTTGACGGTGTGCGGTGCGATCGTCATCGGATAACGACCCGTTGATCATCGCCATCACTTTGCGTTTCGCACTGTCCATCAATTGCTCAGATTCATCAATCGCGATCTCTTCACGCGTTTGGCGGTTTCTCGCTAACGTTATCGAGTCAATGAACTGATCAATTTGCTCGTCTTGCTGGCGGAAATTCTGAATATAAATTGACGACACAGGATCATCACCCGCAGTGATCACCCGCTTACCGGTCGCCATTTGTTCTTGATTATCTTGCACCTTAATATTCTGGCGCATGATATCGTTAGACACTGACTGGTAGTTGTGAAAGCTGGCAATACGGCTAATCATGATAGCTATCCTTATCGAGTCGCATTGAGCAGTGAATCAAACGTCTCATTTGCCGCTGTCATAATGCGCGACGCCGCCATATAGGCTCGTTGAAACTTCATCATATTCGCGGCTTCTTCGTCCAAGTTGACCCCGGCGATTTCAGCAACGCGTCCTTCCGCCGCATCATGCTCCACCAAGCTGACATCTTGTAGTCGTTCATACGATGCTTTTTGTACCCCAAGGTCGGTATTCAATCCTTCATACACATCCAACAAGGTAGAACGTCCGTTATCCATCAGCTTTTGCGTTTGCAATTCTTGCATTCGGATCAGGTTACTGTTGTCGCCATCTGCTGGGATCAGGCTGATAGCAAGAATATCGTCAGGCGCCGCTTTATCGTTAATCTCAATCAAGGTGCCATTGACGTTAACCGGCCCTGTTGGCGGATACGCTTGTGGTGCAAGCAGTACTTGCCCGTCTGTATCCGTGACCGCAAACTGACTCCCATCAGGTGATATGCGAACTTGGAATTCTTTCTGAGCCCCAGATTGCAGTACGCGCACATCCCCCTCACCATGGCTAATTGAACTAGCGCTGACATAACTTTGGGCGGCAATGCCAGCAGGATCATCCATCACCATGCGGATTTGCCCTGCAGCTGCACGCGCGGGGCGCAAAAAGACCCGTTCGTTAGGTGCAAGGTTGGCGTCGATTTGAACGCGCATGCCATCTACATTAAAACTTGGCGGTGTTCCGCTTGGCGTAACCGTTGATTGCTGGCCATCAGGTGACGTGAGTGTGTATTGCGCCCCATCAAATTTTAATTGATAGTCACCAATTTTAAGCTTCTGAAGATCATCGATGTATACTTTAAGATCAGCGGTCGAATCACCATTTTTGATCACCCGGGATGCCGCAATACGATCGTCATTAAAGTCAGTCAGGATATTCTTGCCAATCTCACCATTTAGATCGAAGCCTTGTCCTTGCAAATCGTTTAACGCTTGAGAAAAGCCAATCGCCATACGGCCGAGTTCGTCACGCGCCTGCCCCAGTGTCTGGTCGCGATATTCAAATAACGCGCCGAGCTTACCGCGAATATCGCGGTTAGAAATCGCCTTCACGCTTTTCCCTTCAACCAAGGCTAAACGTCGCTCTTGATGATCAGGCTTTCCCGGTAAGGTAGTGAGTTCACTGCTGTTCATTCCCGACACCAGCATATGACCACTGCCGATGATGACATTAAATAAACCATCTTCGCGCGCATTAACACTGACTTGGGTGTATTCAGCTAGCTCACGCACCAGCTTGTCATGGCGGTCAAGTAAGTCATTCGCTTCGCCTGGGGTTTTCAGAATGGCTGTATGAATGTCAACAATTTCGCGGCCAATATCGTTCATACGCTTGACCGTTGCATCGATTTGCGAGGAAGTATCAATAGACTGCTGCTGAAGTACGCCGTATACGTCGTTTAATCCGGCAGACACCATGCGCGCTTTCTCTAGCACCACCTTACGCGCCCCCATGTCACTCGGGCTATCGGTGAGGCCTTTCACGGCGCCAAAGAACTCATTCATGTTGTCAGGAATTTTCCGCGCTGAGTGAGCCATCATATCGTCAAGGCGCCCAAGCTGATCATTGCGCGCAGCGGCATGTTCTAAATTGGAGGTAGCAATATTGAGTTCATTAACGGCAAACTTATCGTAGTTACGACGCACGGCAGCGGCGTGTACACCATGACCATAGTTGCTTCCCCCCCAGTAATAGGGGTCGTTAACCCTTTGCTCAACAGACTGACGGCTATAGCCCTCAGTGTTCACATTGGAAATATTGTGACCTGTGGTATTAAGTTGTCGCTGCGCGGTGAGTACACCTTGCGACCCAAGGGAAAGCAGGTCAAAGCCCATTGTGCCTCCAGAAAACCCGGCAATAGAAACGAGATACAGGAATCAAAGCAAGAATTGAGCCAATAGAAGAAAAGGTTTTTAAGCCCATAAAAATCAATGATTTAATGTGGGCCTCATACATAAACCAAAGAAAGAAAAGGATAACGGCAAGCCCTTGCCTGCCGTTATTGATCCATCATGCCGCGGACTTGATCGAGCACGCGGAGCACCTTGTTCGAATAATCCGGATCCGTCGCATAACCGGCCTGATGCAACTCGCGAATAAATTGTTCTGGTTGTGCGGACTGGGACAGTGCCTGCTGATAGCGAGGGTTACTATTGAGGAAAGAGACGAAGTCGTCAAAGCTATCTTGATACGATGGGTAGGCACGGAAACTCGCCGTTTCTTGAACCGGTATGCCATCATAGACTTCTAAGGTCTGCGTCGCGACTTTATCGCCCTGCCAACGCTTGTCGGCCTTAATATTAAACAGGTTGTGGCTGTTATCGCGCGCGTTGGCGATGACTTTTTTACCCCATCCCGTTTCTAGCGCTGCTTGCGCAAGAATAATCGCCGGATCCGTACCTAGCGCCCTAGCGGCTCGACGTGCGTGAGGCGTGAGGGTTTGCACAAACGACTCTGGCGAATCAAACGATTCTTTGCGTATGGGACGCTCTGGAATACTTGGCGGCGCGATAGACTGTCTATCCAGTTCGGCCATCGCTTGCTCTGCCGCTTGCCGACTTTGATCTTTATTCATGGGCAGCGCGTTCGCGGATGCGAAAGCGGCCTCTTTTAAGTTGGTTTGGGGCTCACCCGATTGCGCGCTGCCTAGCTGTTGTACAATCATATCTGCCAAGCCCAGAGATCCTTCACGGCTCAGTTCACTGGCAAGTTGTTCATCAGCCATTTGCTCGTAAAATTTCGATGTGCGGTTATCAATCAAATCTGATTCAAACGCTTCATTCGCTTCTCGCATCGATTTGAACAGCATTTGTGTAAACAACGACTCAAACTGTTCTGCCGCCGCCCGCAATGCCGCTTTTTCATCACCATCTTTACCACTTACGGCTTTTTGCCGTAGTGAATCGAGCTGGCTAATGTCATGCACAAATTGGCTATCAACCGGTGATTTCATTGTTCTGCCCTATATCACGATCAACTGGCCATCGATGGCACCTGCTTGTTTCAGCGCTTGCAGTATTGCCATCAGATCTGACGGTGCTGCGCCCACGCCATTAACGGCACGTACCAAGTCGTCCAAGGTCACGCCCGGCTTAAAGTGGAACATCCGTCCCTCTTCTTCTTGCACTTCGATATCAGTATCCGGCGTGACGACCGCTTCCCCTCCGCCAAGCGGGTTAGGCTGACTCACATTGAAATCTTCATTAATGGATACCGTCATTCCGCCATGAGTGATCGCCGCAGGTCGCAAACGGACATTTTGTCCCACCACGATCGTCCCCGTACGAGAGTTTACAATGATCTTGGCGGCGGCATCGCCCGGCTCGAATTCAATATTTTCCACCGTCGATAAAAATGCGACGCGCTGGCTGACATCACGAGGCGCTCGAACACGTATAGACGTCGCATCCATCGCTGAGGCCATTGAAGGGCCTAAGAAGCGATTAATGGCATCCGCCATACGTTGCGCGGTGGTGAAATCCGCTTGAAATAAGTTGAAGGTCAAGAAGTCGCCGCGACCAAATGGATTGGGCACTTCGCGTTCAACAGACGCGCCATTAGTGATACGGCCAACCGTTGGTGTATTACCTACTAATCGTGAGCCATCCGCCCCCGTGGCGCTAAAACCACCCACGATCAAGTTGCCTTGCGCAATGGCATAGACGTTACCGTCCAAACCTTTAAGGAAGGTTTGTAACAGCGTTCCCCCGCGCAGGCTTTCTGCCGAACCAATCGAGGAAACCGTAACGTCAAGTTTTTGACCCTGCTTCGCAAAGGCGGGTAAATCTGCCGTAACAGCCACCGCCGCAATATTGGCCGCCTGAGGGTTGATGTCGGGTGGTAACTGGATGCCAAAGTTTTCCAGCATAGATTTAAAACTTTGATCGGTAAACGGCGTGCTCTCACCGGTGCCCGGCAAACCTACGACCAGACCGTAGCCTGTTAGGGTGTTGCTGCGTACACCTGCCACTTCCGACACATCTTTTATGCGTGCCGCGAGGCTCGGAAACGCCACCACCAGCAATACAATCGATAACAACCACTTTTTCACGTCAACTCTCCGGCACGTTATTGCGCTATAAAGTGACATTAAAGAATCGTGCCAACCAGCCTTGCTCTTGCGTATCTTGGCGATCACCCGTTCCTGAATATTGAATACGCGCGTTAGAAATACGTGTCGATGCAATCGTGTTATCTGGGCTAATGTCTGCCGGACGAATGGTACCGCTGAGGCGTATATATTCATCCCCTGAGTTTAATGTCAGCCACTTTTCACCTCGAACCATGAGGTTGCCATTCGAGAGAACATCAATTACTTGGACTGAAATTGACCCCTGTAGGCTGTTGCTCTGATCGGCCGAAGCAGAGCCTGTGAAGGAGTTATCGTTACTCACTTCATAAGATAGGGTCCGCTCGCCGATAGTGATTTCTTCCCCCCCCAGCGAGAGCGGATCCATAGTGAGATCATTGGATTTCGCCAAATCAGAGCTCGCACTTTTTTGTGCTTGCGTGTTCTCTTCGAGCATCACGGTGACGATATCCCCCAAACCGCGCGGTTTAGACCCGTCATAAAGGTCACGCTGGCGAGTACTATCAAACAAGGAGCCTGTCGCAGTCGCGTAATGCTCTGGGGGTTGCTGAGGACGAATGGGTGACCAAGCAGGGTCACCAGCTTTGGGATCTTCGCGTTGGCGGAGTAAGCCAATCAGTCCCTCACTGTCTGGCGCTGTCTCGCCCTCGACCGCATCCGTGGTTGAGGTTGCTTGGTCAAGATCACTACCTGTGTCTTGCTGACCCGGCAAAGAGCAGCCGCTCAGACCGAACAAGGCCATAAGCAACAAGCTTGGCATTAAAACACGTTGGAAAGTCATCAGCGCCCCCTTGTAACCCTTAACCTTGTTTATAACTGCTGATTCACATAGCTCAGCATTTGGTCAACAGACGAAATCACTTTTGAGTTCATCTCGTAGACACGCTGCGCTTCAATCATGTTGACCAGCTCTTCGGTGACATTCACGTTCGAGGTTTCTAGCATCGACTGCTTCACTTCACCGAAGCCATCCAGACCAGGCACCCCTTCTTGTGGATCGCCACTGGCTCCTGTCGGTAAATAGATGTTTTGTCCAATCGGCTCTAACCCACCCGGGTTGATAAAATCGACTGTGGTGATCTGACCCAATACTTGGTTTTCTTGCTGGCCACGCAAACGGGCTGACACTTCACCATCAGTACCCACCGTAATCTGCACCGCGTCTTGCGGCACGGTGATTTCAGGTTGCAGCACGTAGCCAGAACCCGATGTCACTATGGTGCCTTCATCGTTTAGGGTGAACTGACCATTACGTTGGTAACCGATATTGCCGTCCGGCAGCAATACTTGGAAGAAACCATCGCCTTGGATCATCATATCAAGGGCGTTATTGGTGGTTTGCACATTACCATTGGTATGAACACGTTGCGTGGCAACCACTTTAGAGCCCGCGCCCAGCATCAAGCCACTGGGTAACTCTGTGTTTTGCGAAGACTGGCCACCCGGTTGGTTGATGTTTTGGTAAAACAAATCTTCAAACACGGCACGCGACTTTTTAAAGCCAATGGTGGATGCGTTCGCTAAGTTGTTCGAGATGGTCGAGATGTTAGTCTGTTGCGCATCAAGTCCGGTTTTACTGACCCATAATGCTGGATGCATAGTGTGTTCCTCTTAAGATGACTTAGCCAAGCTGCAACAGTGATGCAGACGACTCGTCCATTTTTTCCGCGGTTTTCATCAGCTTCACTTGCATTTCAAAGTGACGCTGCAAGTCGATTAAGCCGGTCATTTCGCCCACAGCATTCACGTTGCTGCCTTCTAATGCACCGGTGAGTAGTGTCACTCCCGCATCAGCAGGAAAGATAGTGCCAGGCTGTTTGGCTTTGAAAACCCCGTCTTTGTCTTTGAATAAGTCTTGATTGTCGGGACGAACCAATTTAATTCTATCTACCACTTCCATTGCATCGGCAGGCGCTCCTTGCGGAAGCACCGACACCGAGCCATCCTTGCCCACTTCAATTTTTGCTGCGGGGAGTGGAATAAAAATCGGACCGCCGGTCTCGCCTAGGATTAGGTTGCCGTTACTGTTTTGCAGCAGGCCTGTCTGGTCGACTTTCAAGTGACCCGCGCGGGTATATCCCTCTTGCCCTTGGCTATCGAGTACCGCTAACCAACCCTGTCCCTGTACGGCAACATCAAGATTACGGCCGGTGGTAATCGTTGAGCCTTGCTCAAAACGATAGCCAGGACGCTCTGTCATGTTGAACACACGGCTGGGAAGTCCTTCGCCATACGCTTGCATGGAGCGAGACTGCTCAAGATCGGCTCGAAAGCCTGTTGTGCTCACGTTTGCCAAGTTATTTGCGCGCAGCTGCATCGCTTGCATGTCCTGCTTCGCACCACTCATGGCAAGGTATAACGCGCGATCCATATTGGTTGCCTCCACAATCGTTCTAACTAGAACAAAGCAAAGAACATGCCAGTATTAAAATTTAATATTTATCAAACAATTATGAAGATTTAGTGCCAAGTAGAAGCTAAACAGGAAGAGAGAATGGAAAAGCCTTGCCGCCCAATGTGTGGACGGCAAGGAAAGTAGGGTTATCGAATTTGCAAGATGTTTTGTTGCATCTGGTTACTCACTTCCAAGGCTCGCGAGTTAGCTTGGAAGTTACGCTGTGCGGTGATTAAGTCCACCAGCTCTTGAGTCATATCGATATTCGATTGCTCGATCGTTCCGCTTTTTACTTGGCCAAACGCACCTTGCATCGCTTCACCAAAAATAGGATCGCCAGAGTCTTGCGTTATATCCCATTGGGTGTTGCCCACTTGAGCAAGGCCTTGTTGGTTGGCCACACGGACCATAGCGACACGCCCTAGCGCAATGTTTTCACCGTTACTATAGGTGGCCATGATGGTGCCTTTGGGATCAATATCGACCTTGGTCAAGTAGCCAGTCGTCGCGCCATCGTCGCTAAACTTACGCATTTCAAACGGTGCGGCATATTGGGTCGGATTGTCGAAGTTGATCGTCAACTGCTGATCACCATTCGCACCGTTCATCTCCAGCGCCGCCCCTGCTGCGCCAAGCGGATCGGTCACTATTGGATTGCCACCATTGATACTGTTAACAGAGCCATCCGAGTTAAAGTCGACCGTATGTCCCGCGTGCCCTGTGGCATTGGTGACATTACCACCTTGAATGTTAACCGGTTTTTCCCCTTCGGGATCTGTCATGGTGTAGTACACCGACCAACTATTCGGGTTGGCGGGATCATTGCCTTTTACATAATAGGTGGAAAGCTTATAAGGCTGACCCAATGAATCATACACGGTGGCAGACGTTTGCTTGTTGTAGGTCTCTGGGTCTTCAAAATTAAACTGCGCCGGATCTTTCTCTGCGCCACCGGCAGGTAAGTTCAAGCCAATGTCGACATTTTGCGAGGCACGAGGCTGACCAAACTGATCGGGCACATTCAGCGCTTGGGGTTCGTACGATCCCACTTGCTGCGTGTCAGGGTCCACTTTATAACCCAGCAGATATTGACCTTCCGAGTTGATAATGTCGTTGTTTTTATCAAGGTGGAAGGCACCGTTACGCGTCAGGTGATAGTCACTGGTTTGAAGCTTATCATTCGAGACGCCAAAGAACCCATTACCACTGATCCGTAAATCCAACGGGTTGTTGGTGTAGATACTCGAGCCCTCATGGAACTGCTGCGCAACGACCGAGGTTTGCACACCCGTACCATTGGTGGTTTTCGAGTTCGAAAAAATCGACGTTGAATACACATCCCCGAACTCAGCACGCGACTCTTTAAAGCCATATGTATTGGCGTTCGCAATGTTGTTACTGGTGGTATTCATGTCTTTCTGGGCCGCACCAAGGCCACTTAACGCAATATTAAAACCCATTGCTTTCCACTCCTAATAAATCGGTTAGCCTTTCGTCACATTACCGACGTCGGCATTACCGACTTCTAGCACTTCAGCGAGCTTGAACGGTGAGGAGAAGCCGGCAAGATTTAACATCACGTTGCCGTCGCCATTCCCCAGCAAGACACTGTTCACATTGGCATAAGTTGATAAATCAAACTCTTGAGTTTTACCATCAACCATGCCGCTGACTTTCAATCGATAGCGACCTTCCGGCATCGGATTGCCGTTGTCATCGTTGCCATCCCACTCAACCCGGTGATCGCCGGGCGGCTTCGGCCCCATGCTGAAGGTTCGCAATAGCTGGCCTTGTTCGTTCTCCACCCGAACACTTACGTTATCGAGCGCGCGAGGCAGTTTCACCATGCCCGCGATTCCGCCAGCTTCAGGCTTGACGCCCATCGAGCCAGGAACCAGTACGTCTCGGCCAACCAAAGATGACGCTTGTAGTGCTTGGTTAGAAGTAATCGACTCATTGAACGCATCAAATTGATTGTTCATCTTGCCGATCCCTTCTACCGTCGCAAATGACGCCATCTGAGAGATCATTTTGTCATTGTCGACAGGCTTGAACGGATCCTGTTGTGACAGCTGCTTGGTGAGCAGTGAGAGAAAGTCTTCCTGCTTGAGCTCAGTCTGTCCGGTGACTTTCTCCTGGCTCTCTTGCAGTTTTTTCTCCTGCTGCGCCTTGAGCTGGTCAATGTAGGACAGTCCGCTAGTCGAACCTGTACCGTCGATTCCGGCCATTATCGCCTCCTACATTACTGACCCATCTGAAGCGTACGCATCAGCATTTGTTTACTCGCATCGGCAACCTGCACGTTAGTTTGGTAGGCGCGCGACGCGGAGATCATATTCGCCATTTCTTCCATCACGTTGACGTTGGGTTTAAAGATATAACCCTCTTCATTCGCCATCGGGTGGTCAGGGTTATATTCGGCACGTAAAGGCTTTTGGCTCTCAACGATACCTTTAATGTGCACCGGCACACTCTCACCACTTTGCTGCTTGAAGCGGTTAAGCTCTGCAGCAAAAATCGGATGCCGTGCACGATAGGTTTCCTGCGCAGAACTGCTTACCGAATTGGCATTGGCTAGGTTGCTTGATGTGGTGTTCAACCGCACTGACTCTGCGCTCATCGCCGAACCAGATACGTTAAAGATATTAAACAAGCTCATCGGTTATTCCCCTTTCAATGCCTTTTTCATGTTCTTGAACTTTGAGCCAAGAAAATCCAGTGAGGCTTGGTATTCCAATGCATTCTGCATAAACAAATTCTTTTCGAGCTGAGCATCAACCGTGTTGCCATCCCCAGTATCAGGTTGCGTAGGCACGCGGTACTTCTTCTCGCCCGCCACGTGAGTGGTGGCAGCAATGTGCCGCTCATTAGTGCGGCTAAGGCCAATGCTTGCCCCTGAGGTTGCCGCCTGCAGGGCACGTTTAAAGTCGATATCTTGTGCTTTGTAGCCTGGCGTATTGGCATTAGCAATGTTGCTAGACAGCGTCTCTGCCCGTGTAGCGCGTACGCCGACAGTGTGCTGGTGTACGCCTAATGCATTGTCAAATGTAATCGCCATGGGCAACCTCCAAAACTCTTCTCATTACATCAAAGCAATCTTGATGCCAATTTTTAATACCCAATCTAAACACTATATTTTCAATGAGATAGAAACCAAGCCGCGGGATTATCTGGATGAGACGGCGGCAATACTCACTAAAGAAGAGGCAAACAGAAAAGAAAAAGCGGCAAGAAAGATGCCGCTTTTGAAAAGGATTACTTGAGTTTGTAAATAATACCGGGGTTACACCGGATCATCTCAAATTTATCAGTGAGCCCAGTCAGCGACTCAGACGCCCCAAGAATTAAGTGTCCGCCTGGGTTAAGCGCTCCCGCCATCTGATTTAAGACCTGAGCCTTCATGTCTGGCGAAAAGTAAATCAAGACGTTACGACAAAATATAATGTCAAACTTACCCAACAAGCTATAGCTTTCCATCAGGTTCTGAGGGCGGAATGTCACCATACGCTTAATGTTCTCTTTCACCCGCATCTTGCCATCACCAACATCTTCAAAGAAGGTACGACGACGCTCGGGTGAGAGTCCGCGCCCGAGGGCTAGGTTATCGTAAATTCCCTGACGGCAAGCTTCCAACATCGAGGTTGAAATATCGGTGGCAGTAATGCTCACACTACCTAACATGCCCGGCTTGCGTTGCTGCGTTTCAGCTACGGTCATGGCGATAGAATACGGCTCTTGCCCGGATGAGCTCGCCGCCGACCAAATTTTGATCGGTTTGCGGGCTTTGCCTAATTCAGGCAGTAGACGATGGGCCAACACTTCAAACGGGTAGGTGTCACGAAACCAAAGGGTTTCATTGGTGGTCATCGCATCGATTGCAGCGACTGCCAGCTCTCGATTTCGGCCCGTAATCACCGATTTCACCAATTCAGAGAGTGACGCCAAACCAAACTTATTGACCAATGGGCTAAGTCGGCTTCGTACTAGGTATTGTTTGCTATCCCCAAGCACGATGCCGCATTTCGATTCGAGATGCTTGCAGAAGTCTCGATATTCTTGGTCACTGATTGCTACATTTGTCATTAATCAACTCAATCGCTCTGTTTGGGTTACGACTTAACCGCTTCGATGACGGCAGAGCYCAATTCATCAGGGTCGAATTTCGCGATAAACGAGTTGGCGCCCACGCGCTGCACCATGGCCTCGTTAAATACCCCGCTTAAAGATGAATGCAATACTACATGAAGATCTTTTAAGCTCGCATCTTTTCGGATTTCAGTGGTGAGGGTATAACCGTCCATTTCCGGCATCTCAATATCTGAAATCACCAATGCCAGCTGGCTATATATATTGCCTTCTGCTGCCATTTCTTTCAGTTTATCCAGTGCCTCTTTGCCATCTTGTACCAAGATAACATCATAACCGACACTTTCTACAGCGCGCTTCACTTGGCGACGCGCCACGCTCGAATCATCCGCGACCAGCACTTGGCTCGGTGCACTTTCTTCACGCTCTTGGCGCTTGGAGAGCACCTCCTCACTGATTTCCTCATTCACGGGTGCAATTTCATTCAGGATTTTTTCAACATCCAGCACTTCCACCAGCTCATTGTCAATTTCAGTCACGGCGGTCAAGTAGTGAGAACGGCCTGTGCCTTGAGGCGGAGGGAGGATTTTTTCCCAGTTCATGTTCACAATACGCTCGACCGACCCAACTAAAAAGCCCTGCATCGAACGGTTAAACTCAGAAATGATCACGAAACGATTCTCGGGATCCGGAATAGCTGGCCCGCCAGTTGCTAGGCTCATATCAATGACAGAGACTGTTTGACCGCGAATGTGCGCGACCCCTTTCACTAAGGGATGCAAATTTGCCATCGCGGTTAACTTAGGGCACTGAAGAACTTCCTTTACTTTAAAGACGTTAATGCCAAAGCGTTGGTTTCTCATCAGGCGGAAAGTCAACAGCTCTAACCGGTTTTGTCCTACCAGCTGCGTTCGCTGGTTGACCGAATCAAGAACACCACCTGTCATAAGATAAACTCCATGTTGCCCCGTTTTTTATGTAGAGTAGCATGATAATAGTAGTGGGTTATTGCACTACTCTCGAGAAAGAAGGGAAAATTTCTTCTTTGGTCGTCATCAATGGTTTGGATCTATGTATCAGATATTACGTTTATTTATCGTCAGCTTATTAACAAGCTTTAGCGTAAGTATAGCCGCTGCGACGGTAAGTCAAATGGATGCGGTCAGAGAAGCGGCAGAACGACATGTCGAGTCTATCATTTCGGTGCCCAAAAATGGTGAGCTCGACATCACAGCCGGCAACCTTGACTCGAGATTACGCCTGACCGATTGCCCGTTGCCATTAGATACCGAAGTGCCAGGGCGACAACGCATGAATACCTCGGTCACGGTCATGGTCTCGTGTCCTCAAGATGACTGGCAGGTGTATATCCCAGTCCAAATTCGCTTAATGATCCCACTGGTCGTTGCCAAGCGCCCGTTAGATCGTGGCATGCCTCTTGCAGAGAGTGATATGACCATTCAAATGGTTGACAGTCGGTTTCAACGTGGCCAAACCTACACCAGTCCAGCGCGCCTAATAGGCTCGAAAGTAAAGAGAACGGTCGGGATTGGTCAGCCCATCAGCAGTAACGATGTGTGTGCCGTGTGTCGAAATGATGACGTTGTTATCACTGCACGTGGAAACGGACTCAATATTGTTGCAAAAGGTACGGCATTAAGTGACGGTGCTCTAGGAGAGCAAATAAAAGTCAAGAACGATAAATCCAATCGGATTGTCGATGCTACAATCTCGGCGGTGGGCGAAGTAACGGTAAATTTCTAATTTTTTACGCCCGAATGCTAAAGTTAGCAAAAGGAATGCCGATACGCTGAGCAACGGACTCAAAAGCGACTGACAGTAAGGCGACGTTTATGGCGAGTATTGACCAACTACGTGGTAACCAGCAACCGCTGACCACAACCCGCAATAGCGGGAACCAGAATAAGACACAAGAGGCGCAAGGGAGCGCCGTGCGTGAACAGCAACGCACGACCAGTCAAGATGATGCTGTGTCGCTGAGCCATCAAAGCCGAGAGATCGGAAAAATGAATCAGCAAATGGCCTCTGAGCCGTATTTTGACAGTGCGAAAGTCGCTGAAATTAAACAAGCCATTGCCAATGGCTCGTATAAAGTCGATGCTGACAAACTCGCTGCCAATATGATGCGCTTTGAGAACGATTTGAACGACAGTTAATCTGGCGGGATAGTTTATGAGTCAAAATGCGCCCCTGTCCGTTCTTCTCGAGCAGCAGCTAGAGCGAGTTCAGTCGCTAAAAACGCTGCTCGAGCAAGAAGCCAAAACCATTGCCAGCCGGGTGTCGGAAGACATCGAAGCCACCGCCAAACAAAAGCAAATCTTGGTGAATGAAATACAGCGTGCTGATAGCCAACTCGCACAGCATCCTGAGCGAGAAAAGCTTAAAGGCGACCCGCAATGCGTTGAGTACGTCAACACCATCCAACAGCACATTCAAGCCTGTAAGCAACAAAACGAGACCAATGGGATGGCGCTACAACGCGCAAGTTTAAGCATCCATCGGTTACGTAATTTGTTCCAAGAAAGCGGCGGTAAGTCGGAACTGACCTATGACCATGACGGCAATGCGTCAGGCCGAAAAACCCTGGGCACAAATGTAAAAGCGTAGCTCGCGCTTTAGTATACGCCGAGCCACCTGGCACTGCGCACTGACGTCTCCTTACTTAACCGCTTTATATTGGCCGCAGCACGTATACCCACTGCACATCCACACCTACCCAACCGATAAGACAACGCGGCTCAGCTGGCCAATGACGGCTAATAAAAAAGCGAGCCCTGTGGCTCGCTGATTGCGCGGAGAAGAGGTGGATTAAAAGATAATATTTTCGTTACGGGGGATGTTTTGCGACTCGCCATAACGCTTCATTTTTTGCATCAAATCTAAATCCAGCTCCAGTTCGGTCACGTAGCTGTCACCAACTTTGTAGCTTGCCACCACTTCAGCACCGCGGATAATCCCGTCGACAGCGCCTTGTGTGCTATCACGGCCAAGACTTTGATCCTCCACACGGGTGCGACCACTGACTCGAAGTCCATACACCTGCTCACTGAGCTCTTTATATGCCTCCACTTTTGACGCCCGCATTGCCCTCGTTTCACGCTCTTCTTGCGTGGCCCCTTGCTGAGCACTGATTGAAGCCATACCAACCGCAGAAATAACGTTCTCCTCTTTCATCTTGGTCAGAGGCTGACACGCGGTTAAAGCCATCAGGGCTAAAAGGCAAAGTCCATGTTTTATGCTCATGAATCATCCTGTCTTGGTTAAGGCTTAAGAACGACTGTTTCACGCTTGATGCGGTTTTGATCATCACGAATAATGACGCCATCACGCATGCGCACTTTATAAAGCGTGTCAATATCTCGACCAATACGGTCTGCGGGTAAAAACCCTTGCGCAGAAGCGACCACAACACGCGACTCCATACCAATAATACGCGCATTGACCAGTACACCTCCACCTTGTCGTAGCATGGTGCCTGTCAAGATATAATCAATCTGCTGCTCGGGGTTTAACTCTTTCCAATCACGGCTGATGGCAAAGTCCCCTTCTTCAGTAACACGAATCGCGCCGGTCGATTTGAAGTCTATGACGGTAAAGCCACGGCTTTGCATCTGATAGATCAGCCCTTCGGTCACTGTATTGCCTAACCAGTTCGTTTCAGACATGTCTTGCAAGTCTACAAACGACGTGACCGCCAACGGGGTACGTGCGGTTAAGTAAGCGTTTGTCGCCAGTAATTCGTCGGCCATGCTATTTAAAAAATAGTCCAGCGTGTGGCGAGGACGCTGCTTGAGGAAGAACTCACTCCCCGAGTAGGGCTCTTTCCCGTTGTAAATAGGCGTATATGCACAGCCTGCTGTCAACAGCGCTAATACCGCCACTATCCACTTTTTCATCGTATCATGCTCCGCGATCAGTCATCGATGTGAGACAAGTGTCTTCTTAGAGTATCGGACAAGGACCACAAACCTTTACCTTGAATTGTCACCCTTGTGTTCCGGAACACAACTTGCATCAATTTCTCATGCGTCATGCTCTTGTTAGGGTTGCCACCCTACCTGTTATGTTAACGAAGCAATTTCCATACCTACTAAGTGAGAACTTGACTATGAAAACCCGTTTGGCGCGATTCGGCCTGCTTTTTTCTCTGTTTATCACGCCGTTCACACAGGCAGCTTGGTATGAAGTGTCCGCCAGCTCGCCCATCCTTGAAAGCGAGCAAGCAGCACGCGTCCGCGCATTAGAGGCAGCCACGTTCGATGCTATGCAGTTCTCCGGCGCCGATGTAGGCAGTTTGCAACAAATCAAACGATTTTTTACCTCCGTTAAGCCCGGTTACCAATTCAATGGTAGTGAAGTGCGCGAGATCTTAATTCTGGAAGAAGGCACTCAAGGTGGCAATTATGTGGTCAATGTGCGGGTAGATATCTATCCATCGGCAAATGCTTGCCACAAGACACAGTATAAGAAAGGAATGGTGATGACACGCTTCCCGATTGTGTCGCCTCAGCAAGCGGCCTTAGGAGGAATTTACCAATTTGGTGATGATTTTTCTGTGCTGCTTAGTCGAGAAGTCACTCAACACGGACAAAGCTTTGTTGGCCGTGGTATTGCGAATGTCGATGTTTCGCCGAACGCCCCGCAAGCTGTCGCAATGCTGGCGGAAGATAAAGACGCGCAATTTGTTGTCACTGGAGCCATTACCGATCTCTCCGCGACGACAGACAGTGGCAGCTTCGGTAGCTCTCAAGACAATCGGCAATTGGCGGTCAATGTGCAAGCGATGGAGGCTGAAAGCGGTGAAGTCATTTTCCAGCGCCGCTATCGTGATGTTGCCAAATGGCCTTTTGAGCGCCATAGCCAAGTGGATACCCAAACAGCGCGTTTTTGGCAATCGCCTTACGGGCAAATGGCACGACGCATGAGTCGTAACATCTTGCTGGATTTAGAGTCGGCCTTATCCTGCCGCGCCAGCAAGCCTAAGATTGTGGCGTTAAAAGACAATATCGCACAAATCAACGTCGGCCGAATCAATGGCGTGAAACAGGGTGACCAGTTACAACTGTGGCATCTCGCTTCTTTCACTGATGATTTAGGGATTGTGCGCACGCAGCGCCGTAAAAGCGGAATGACATTAACCGTTGCGCGTGTTTATGAAAGCAGTGCCGAAGCGGTTATCCAACCCGACAGCTTGATAGGCAGCATTCAGATCGGTGATATTGTCACCAAAGGAGTAAACTAAATTGAAACAGGCGCTTAAATCGCGCCTGTTTTTACGTATAATGGCTGCCCGCGCTCCCATAGCTCAACAGGATAGAGCAGTCGCCTCCTAAGCGACCGATCGGGGTTCGAGTCCCTGTGGGAGCGCCAGTAAACCATTACCCCCTCCTTCTTTAGTCGCTATTTGCTGTTCTTTACCTCGTTTCATTTGATTTTTGTTCAAAATATCCGAACATATCCATCAAGCTCTGCTACTTATTATTCCGACGTCTCACCTTTATTATGGCTCTCAATCCGGCGAGTAACGCCAATATCTATCAACTTTTTCGAAGAGGCCCATTATGCGTCAACGTTTACATACTCTGCTTTCCACTCAATCAAGCTTTGCCCCCTTAGCTTTGCGTTTTCCTGTCGGGGTGATTCTAGTCGCCCACGGCGCGCAAAAACTGTTTGGTTGGTTTGGTGGCTATGGCCTTGAAGGAACGGGCCAATGGATGGCATCGATTGGCCTTGAGCCTGGTGTGCTAATGGCGTTGATGGCAGGTAGTGCGGAATTTTTTGGCGGTGTGCTGTTGTTGATTGGTCTATTGACGCGCCCTGCTGCTGCGGTCACGGCAATCACCATGCTGGTCGCGATTGTTACCGTACACTGGGATAACGGCCTGTTTCTAAGCAACAACGGGTATGAGTTTGGATTGGCATTACTGGCTGCCGCCGTCTCATTAGTGTTCAGTGGAGCTGGCAATCTCTCTGTCGATCAAAAGCTCAGCCAGACAATGCGCTAACCCTCTACGACTGACCCATACAAAAATGCCGCGTTGAACACGCGGCATTTTTCGTGGCCAAGGGTTGGTTGATTAAATGTAAGTCACCCACGCCCAAAGGCTCAACATGGCCATCACGCCGGCAAGGATGTCATCGAGCATGATCCCTAGCCCGCCATGAACATGCTTGTCCAACCAACTGATAGGCCATGGCTTAATCATATCGAAGAGTCGAAACATCACGAAGCCTGCCAAGATAATCTGCCAGTCGGTGCTTGGCACCAATGCCATGGTGATCCAAAAGCCAACAAATTCGTCCCACACAATCGCGCCGTGATCATGCACTTTCATATCCGCAGAGGTACGACCGCAAATCACAATGCCTGCAAGACTACCGACAAGAATGGCTATCCATAAACCAACTGGCGCTGTGTAGGTTGCCAGTAGCCAATAAAAAGGCACCGCAAACAAGGTACCAACCGTCCCCGGTACCACCGGAGAGAGCCCACTCCCCAGCCCAACGGCCAGCAAATGCAACGGGTTTTTAAGCGATAAACGCTGCTTAGGATCTGTCACTGTCCAACTCCTTAAAGTGATCCCATCCTGATAGCGTCCAGTCTAGGGGATTACCATCGGCCATCAATTGTAAAGACTGACTGCCATTAATTTGACCAATACAAGCGGCGGTGACCCCAGTGTGTTTCAGTGTTGTCTCTAACGTCCCGCGATACATTTCCGGTACGGTAAAGCACAATTCATATTCTTCGCCACTGGTTAAGGCAAGCTTTTGCGCGGTTTCATAGCTGTCCACATCCGCTAATAACGCCTCCGACAGCGGCAATTGGGTCACATCAATGGATGCGCCCACACCACTGGCTTTGATAATATGCTGAATATCAGCCACCAGCCCATCGGAAATATCAATCGCTGCCGAGGCGATACCCCGTAAAGCTTGGCCTGCCGCTACGCGAGGCTGCGCGCGATAATGCCGATTAATCAATGTGGCCGCCCGTGCCTCATCGGTCACCGGCTTACCAAGGACATAGTTCAGTCCTGCTTGGCTATCCCCCAAGGTACCGGTGACATATAACCAATCCCCAGGCTTAGCACCATCGCGCGTTAATGCCTGTCCATGAGGGACATGGCCATGTAAGGTCATGGTAATGCTTTTGGGCCCACGTGTGGTGTCACCGCCAATCAGCTGGACTTGAAAGTATTCAGCAAGCGCAGAGAAACCTTGGCAGAATCCTGCCACCCACGCTTCATCCGGTTCAGGTAACGTTAGCGCCAACGAGCACCATGCAGGCATCGCTCCCATGGCTGCTAAATCGCTTAAATTCGATGCCAACGCTTTATGCGCGATATCGGAAGCACTGGCTGTAGCAAGAAAGTGGGTACCTTCTACCATGGTATCTGTGGTGATGGCGAGCTGACAGCCCTCGGGGACTTGGGTAATGGCACAGTCGTCACCAATGCCTAGCGCCACATCGCGGCGGTTCACTGGCTGACGAGCGAAATAATCGCGAATCAGGTCAAATTCGTTGCGCGTCATAATGGCTTTCGTGGTATCGCATCTAAAAATAAAAAGGCCAGCGGGGCTGGCCTTGAAAGGGAGGTAATTAACGAAGTCGTGGGGCCGCTTTATCAAGCACACCATTCACAAACTTGTGGCTGTCTTCGGCGCCAAAACGCTTCGCCAGTTCCACCGCTTCATTAATCACGACTTTATACGGCACATCTTCACGTTTCACCAATTCGTACATCGCCAAACGCAGCAGTGCGTGCTCCATGTCGTCCAAGTCTTGCAATGGACGTGACAAGTAAGGACGCATTTTGCTGTCTAGCTCTTGATGACTCAGTACCACGCCGCTAAACAGATTGCGGAAATATTCCACATCGGTTTCAGGCTCACGCAGAAGTGGCTCTGCGTCTTTGTGGTCGTCTTCTTCGTACTTTTCGGCTGCAAGGAATTGTGCCTCAATATCTGCGATATTGCCTTGCGCCAGTTGCCATGAATAGATGGCTTGCAATGCAAATTGGCGTGCATTACGTCGTGCGGCTGGTTTCACTCTAACCCCCGTTTAGGATTCAATCTGGGACAGGACATTGACCATTTCAAGCGCGCTCAGTGCAGCCTCTGCCCCTTTATTACCAGCCTTGGTACCTGCGCGTTCGATGGCTTGCTCAATGGTGTCAACAGTCAGCACGCCAAAGGCGACTGGGGTTTCAAACTCCAGTGCAACCTGTGCTAACCCTTTATTACATTCTCCGGCCACATAGTCAAAGTGGGGCGTGCCACCGCGGATCACCGAACCTAGCGCCACAATCGCATCGTAGCGACCGCTTTTAGCTAGTTTCTGGGTCACCAAAGGCAACTCGTAGGCACCGGGACAGCGGACCACGGTAATATTATCTTCGCTGACTTGGCCTTGGCGCTTCAGTGCGTCGATCGCACCTGATAGTAAACTCTCGTTGATAAAGCTATTAAAGCGAGAGATAACAATAGCAACCTGCGCGTTGGGCGCGGCAAATGCACCTTCGATTACGTTCATGAGCCTTCCTGTGACTTGCTTTCCGGAATGAGAAACCGCGCGATTCTACCACATTTTTAGCGAATGGCACCATGTTCCGTGCCCGCCACCCCTGTCGCACATCGCGCGGCCTTTCTTGTTACTTTATTCGGTGACGTATTCCACCACGTTCAAACCAAAGCCTGATAGTGCGTGATAGCGTTTCGTTGATGACGAAAGCAAACGCATTTGCTTAACGCCAAGGTCTGCCAAGATTTGCGAGCCAATCCCAACACGGCGTGACGTGCCTTGCCATTTGGCGCTAGCTGGCTGCTCGCCTTTATCTTGCGCTTCAAATGCTTTCACCTTATTGATAATGGCATCGCTGGTTTCTTCTTTCCCCAAAATCACCAACACACCACCGTCATGACTGATCCGTTGCATCGCACGGTTTAGGCTCCAGCTACGTTCAGCCGTTCGGTCAGATTGAAGCACATCGGTAAAGGTATCTTGCAAGTGCACGCGAACCAAGGTCGGATCAGCGGTCACTTCGCCTTTACACATCGCATAGTGGATTTGGTTATCAATGGTGTCACGGTAGGTGACCAAATCAAACTCACCAAATTCGGTGGGCAACTTACAAGAGGCGACACGCTCAATGGTGGTTTCGTTAAGGTTTCGGTATTCAATCAAATCTGCAATGGTGCCCAGCTTGATACCGTGCTTTTCACAAAACACTTCCAAATCAGGGCGGCGCGCCATGGTGCCATCTTC
This sequence comes from Salinivibrio proteolyticus, assembly GCF_001996165.1. Lineage (GTDB taxonomy): Bacteria > Pseudomonadota > Gammaproteobacteria > Enterobacterales > Vibrionaceae > Salinivibrio > Salinivibrio proteolyticus. The sequence continues at coordinate 270,112 of NZ_MUFP01000001.1, forward strand.
GTTTAAGATTTCCACAATCACGGACGCAGGACTAAAGCCGCCTAAGCGGGCCAGATCACAGCCTGCCTCGGTGTGACCAGCACGGGTCAGTACACCACCCTCTTGTGCCATTAAGGGGAACACATGGCCCGGCTGGACTAAATCGGCAGCTTTTGCATTAGGCGCGACCGCAGCTTGGACGGTGCGTGCACGATCGGCCGCAGAAATGCCAGTGGTCACCCCTTCCGCCGCTTCAATCGATACCGTGAAGGCAGTAGAAAATTGGGCGTTATTGTCAGACACCATCAAAGGTAATCCAAGCTGCTGACAGCGCTGTTGGGTCAGCGTTAAGCAAATCAAGCCCCGACCATGGGTGGCCATGAAATTGATAGCTTCTGGCGTGATCGCTTCGGCCGCAATGATCAAGTCGCCTTCATTTTCGCGATCTTCGTCATCCATCAACACCACCATTTTACCTAGGCGGATATCGTCAATGATTTCTTGGGCACTACTTATTGCCATCTTGGATTCCTTATTTCAAAAAGCCGGAACGGGCCAGCGTATCAAGGCTGACTCCCGTTGATTGTGTGGGTTCTGCCGCCTTGTCACCGAGCATCAGTCGCTCAAGGTAACGGGCAATGACATCGACTTCGATGTTTACCTTACGCCCAGGCGCAAAAGTTTGAATCGTGGTTTGTTCAGCGGTGTGCGGCACGATGGTGAGCTTAAATGCACTGCCATTGACGTCGTTCACCGTCAGGCTAATTCCATCCACCGTGATCGAGCCTTTTAACGCCACATATTTGGCGAGCTCAGACGGTAATCTAATCCAGTATTCCCACGCGCGGCCGGTTTGGTTCACCGATGTCACTTCTCCAAGGCCATCAACATGGCCTGCCACCATGTGGCCGCCGAATCGCGTGGTGGGTAGCATCGCCTTTTCAAGATTGACCTTGTCTCCGACCGACAAGTGCCCCAGTGATGAACGCGCAAGGGTTTCCGATGACACATCTGCGCTGTAGCCCGTTGCACTCAATGCAACCACGGTCAAGCACACCCCATTGGTGGCGATACTGTCACCCAGTTTGACATCACAGAGATCAAGCTCGCCACTGTCGATAGTCAAAGTCATGTCTTGCCCGCGGCGGGTCAAGCGTTCCACTCGGCCTATCGCTTCGATAATTCCAGTAAACATCGTTATTCGTACTCTTGCGTGATCACGGCATGCTCAGAGAGCATGGCGGTTAAGCGAACATCGTCACCGATCCTCGTCAGGTGATTAAAGTGAAAGCGCGGTGCTTCATCCATTCGTTGCATTCCATCCAAACCAATTAAGGGACGGCTATCGCCTCCTAACAGGACGGGGGCTTGGTAAACAATCAGTTCATCGACTAACGATTCAGTGAGTAGCTGACCCGCCAGCCTCGCGCCCGCTTCAACCCACACTTTGTCAATGTCATGCTCCGCCAATGCGCCAAGGATAGCGGTGAGCGATGCATCGGGCATCACCCATTCTTGCACGTTATCCGGCCACGTATGATTACTCGGTGAATCAACAATACGGATCACGTCGCCGTCAAGCTGATAGACGGTTGCATCCGGTGAGGTTTTATTATCTCTATCTAGCACAACACGCGTCGGTTGGCGCACAGTCGATTGTGGATAGGCATCGAGCGTGGCTCGAGGAAGTTGGCTTTGACGTACATTGAGGCTGGGGTTATCGGCCAATACCGTGGCGCTGGTCGATAAAATGGCACTGGCTTGAGCACGAAACGCTTGCACATCGGCGCGTGCAGACTCACCGGTGATCCATTTGCTTTGCCCGTTGGCTAAGGCGGTCCGGCCATCGAGACTCCCGGCCAGCTTAAGCTGTACATACGGCATCTGAGTGAGCATTCGCTTAATGAAACCGGGATTGAGCGCCTTGGCCTGCTCCGCCATCACACCGACGACCACCTCAATACCTGCTTCTTGTAAGCGTGCGATACCTCGCCCTGCCACTTGAGGATTGGGATCTTGCATGGCACACACCACGCGACTGACGTTAGCGGCAATTAAGGCATCGCAACACGGTGGCGTGCGACCATAGTGAGAGCAAGGCTCTAAGGTGACATAAGCTGTCGCCCCTTGCGCGCGTTTCCCCGCCGCCTTTAAAGCGTGTACCTCGGCATGTGGACCGCCGGGAGCAAGATGAAATCCTTCACCGACGATGTCGTCGCCATGGGCAATCACACAACCCACATTGGGGTTCGGGGTCGTGGTAAAGCGCCCTTGAGCGGCAAGCGCGAGTGCGCGCGCCATCATGGTGTTATCGCGTTGGTTGTTACTCATTTTTGCAACCGTGCAATTTCTTCACCGAACTCACGAATATCTTCAAAGCTGTGATAGACAGAGGCAAAACGGATATACGCCACTTTATCGAGCTCTTTGAGTGCTTCCATCACCAAGTTACCAACCGAGGCTGAGCTAATCTCTCGCTCACCGGTCGCGCGAAGGCGTGATTTAATGCTGTTGATCGCTTTTTCGATATCATCCGCACTGACAGGCCGTTTTTCCAGCGCGCGCTGAATGCCACCGCGCAGCTTTTCTTCGTCAAAGGGCTCACGATTGCCATTGGTTTTGATGATGCGTGGCATCACCAGCTCTGCCGTTTCGAACGTGGTATAACGTTCTGCGCACGCCAAACACTGGCGACGACGACGAACTTGATGGCCATCGGCGACGAGTCGAGAATCGATCACTTTGGTGTCGGTTGCACCACAGAATGGACAGTGCATGGGGCTAGCCTCCTCAATATCATCCCGTTAGTGTAACCGATTTGCGATTATGAAAAAGCCTGCAAACGGCGAGTTTGTAACGATTCTGTGCGCAAAGCTGATTTCGCTAACAATCGGTGGCTAACCACGCACAAAAAAGGCGCCTGAAGGCGCCTTTGCTTGTTCACTTACAACGCTTACGGTTACGCATAAACCGGTAGGCGGCGGCAAATGGCTTGAACTTTCTCTTTAGTTTCAGCAATCACTTGCTCATTATTGATGTTATCTAACACATCACACATCCAATGCGCGAGCTGTTCGGCGTCTTGCTCGCTAAAGCCACGGCGTGTAATCGCTGGCGTCCCCACACGAATGCCTGAGGTGACAAACGGGCTACGTGGATCGTTCGGCACACTGTTTTTGTTCACAGTGATGTTCGCGGCACCAAGCGCAGCATCCGCTTCTTTACCGGTGATGTCTTTGTCAATCAAATCAACCAAGAACAAGTGGTTGTCGGTTGATCCTGACACGATGTTATAACCGCGTGCTTGGAACCCTTTAACCATCGCACGAGCGTTATCAATCACGCGCGCTTGATAGGCTTTAAACTCAGGTTCCATCGCCTCTTTAAACGCGACAGCTTTACCCGCAATTACGTGCATCAGTGGGCCACCTTGACCACCTGGGAACACCGCAGAGTTGAGCTTTTTGTAGAGGTCTTCACCCGCATTGGACAGGATCAAACCGCCGCGCGGCCCTGCGAGGGTTTTGTGGGTGGTGGTGGTGACCACGTGCGCATGTGGCAATGGATCTGGATACACGCCTGCTGCAATCAAACCAGCAACGTGTGCCATATCCACCATGAACCAAGCGCCCACTTTGTCGGCGATTTCACGCATACGCTTCCAGTCCACCACTTGCGAATAGGCTGAGAAACCACCAATGATCATTTTCGGCTTATGTTCCAGCGCGAGCTGCTCCATTTGCTCGTAATCAATCTTACCCGCTTCATCAATTCCGTACGCAATCACTTCATAGTGTTTGCCTGAAAAGTTGACCGGAGAGCCGTGAGTTAAGTGGCCACCATGCGCCAAGCTCATGCCTAAAACCTTGTCGCCTGGGTTTAGCAGCGCCATATAGACCGCGCTGTTGGCTTGTGAGCCTGAGTGAGGTTGCACGTTGGCATATTCACAACCAAACAATTCACACGCACGCTCAATCGCGAGAGCTTCCACTTTATCGACATGCTCACAGCCGCCATAATAACGCTTGCCGGGGTAGCCTTCGGCATATTTGTTGGTCAGTTGAGAGCCTTGCGCTTCCATGACGCGTGGGCTGGTATAGTTTTCTGACGCAATCAGCTCAATGTGTTCTTCCTGACGAGCCGTTTCTTCTTCAATGGCTGCGAACAGTGCCGGATCGTAATCCGCAATCTTCATGTCACGCTTTAGCATTTGTCTCTCCTGACTCAATGGTGGTGGGCTATTACCCTTAAAGCGAATGCTACCCGTACCCAAGTTGGCCCGATAGCTCGAATGGTTTTGATATGGCATAGTGCACCACACCTTGGGTTAGTCGCCTTACACATTTAAAGTGACTAAACCAAGGCAAACGGGCGGAAAAATCGGCGTTTTAAAAGCCTGACGCAAACGTTTTCGCTACCGCCATTACTGCGTTCGTCATTCTACAAAAAARCCGCTGCAACAGGTAGTGTCAATCGGCCGTTTTTTTTATACGTCGGTTGTGCCAGATTAGTCCGCCGCACAGAAACGCAGATTGTGCGCTGTAAACAATTTACACGCGAGTATCAAATTGCTGACATCCTATCAGCCAGTGATTTACTTGGCTGACTTTTTATTACTCTCATTTGACGATAAAATCCGCGCCCGCAATTCCCATTAACTTTTTTTAACCGCCGCCCCAGTTGGGTTTTGGCGGTCTTTTTGTTGCTGTTTATGTAGGGAGAAGCCGTGTGAGCCGATATCAACACAGCTTAAAAGAAGATGTGATCGCCATTGCCTCTGGGGCGTTTCTCGTCGCACAAGGGGTGTTTTTCTTGCAACAGGCCGGACTGTTAACCGGCGGGACGACTGGCCTTGCTTTGTTGGTCAGCCAATTTACCGACCTGTCCTTCGGCACCCTGTACTTTCTGTGTAACTGTCCGTTTTATTTGATGGCTTGGTTTCGTATGAGCCCGCGCTTTGCTGTGCGCAGCTTGCTCGCCGGTGGTGCGGTGTCCGTGATGGCCGACCATATCGCCTACTTTTTTCAAATCACTTGGTTGGCCCCCGCCTATTGTGCGGTCATTGKGGGCTTACTGATGGGCGTCGGCATGTTGATGATTTTCCGCCACAATGCCAGCTTAGGCGGTTTTAACGTACTGGTGCTCTATTGTCAGGACAAATTTGGGATCTCGGCAGGAAAACTACAGATGGGCATCGACTGTACCATCTTGGCGTTGTCTTTCTTCCTCATCGACCTCAACCTCTTGATGTGGTCGGTGGTTGGCGCGATTGTGCTCAACTTAGTCTTGGCGATGAATCATAAGCCCGGGCGCTATCAGGCGCATCCTGCCAACCCTGGCGCGTAGTCAATCACAACACCACACAAACAAAAAGCCAAGCATCACGCTTGGCTTTTTGTTGCTTACCGTATTGGCCCAAATCGCGATACTAAATCGCTTCTTCGTCTTCTTCACCGGTACGGATGCGCACCACGCGCTCAACATCAAAGACAAAGATTTTGCCATCACCGATTTTACCGGTTTGTGCGGTATCAATAATGGTATCCACACATTGCTCAGCCACATCGTTACTGACGATCACTTCAAGCTTCACTTTGGGTAAAAAATCGACCATATATTCGGCGCCACGATAAAGCTCAGTATGACCTTTTTGACGACCAAAACCTTTTACTTCTGAGACAGTCATCCCCGTAATCCCCACGTCGGCAAGTGCTTCACGTACGTCATCGAGTTTAAATGGCTTGATGATGGCTTCAATTTTTTTCATTCCGTTATCCTTCTCGTTGGCCGCAGCCGGTCCTGATGGATCAGTTGTTTAGCTGAAATTGTATCGCAGCAGGATAAAAAATCATCCATCGATTCACGCTTATCACCAAAAAGCCGCCATAGATTGGCGGCTTTGATTGGTATAGGGCTTATCCCAGTGTGACCCGCGCGTTGCGGAACATACGCATCCATGCACTGTCTTCGCCCCAATCATCAGGGTGCCAAGAGTTAGCGACCGTACGGAATACCCGCTCAGGGTGAGGCATCATAATGGTTACACGGCCCGACTCAGTGGTCAGCGCAGTAATGCCATTCGGTGAGCCATTCGGGTTAGCCGGATACGCTTGTGTTGGCTGGCCGTGATTATCGGTGTAACGTAGCGCCACCGTGCCTGACGCCTCAATGGCCGCCAGATGCTCTGCATCACGCACCTCAACGCGTCCCTCACCATGCGATACCGCAATGGGCATCCGTGACCCTGCCATCCCAGCAAAGAAGGCGGATGGGCTTGATTGCACTTCCACCATGCTAAAGCGTGCTTCAAAGCGCTCCGACTCGTTACGAACAAATCGTGGCCAGTGTGCGGCGCCTGGGATCAGTTCATGCAGGTTCGATAGCATTTGGCAGCCATTACACACGCCAAGTGCCAAGGTATCTTCACGCGTAAAGAAGTCACTGAATTGATCGCGCGCGCGGCTGTTAAACAGAATTGATTTCGCCCAACCTTCACCAGCGCCTAACACGTCACCGTAAGAGAAGCCGCCACAGGCCACCAGCCCTTGGAAGCCGTCCAAACTGACGCGTCCTGAGAGAATGTCACTCATATGAACGTCCACGGCGTTAAATCCAGCGCGATCGAAGGCAGCTGCCATTTCCACATGCGAGTTCACGCCTTGCTCTCGCAAAATAGCCATGGTCGGTTGTTGGCCGGTGGCGATATACGGCGCTGCGATGTCTTCGTGCACATCAAAGCTCAGGCTAGCGTGTAAACCAGGATCGGCCGCCTGCTTGGCGTCAAACTCTTGGCGAGCACAGTCTGGATTATCGCGACGCGCTTGCATCTGATACGTGGTTTCAGCCCAAATCTGACGCAGGTACTGACGACTGGCTTGATAGATAGGTACCTCACCGTGACGCAAGATAATCTCATCGCTATCACTTAGGCCGCCAATCAGGTGGCTGCATGCGGTTAATTGATGTTCATCCAACACCGCATTAACACGCTCGAGATCTTGCGCCGCCACTTGGATCACCGCGCCCAGTTCTTCGTTAAACAGTACCGACAAGGCATCATCGCCTAAGCGGGCGATATCCACGTCAATACCGGTGTGACCGGCAAACGCCATTTCTGCCAAGGTGACGAACAATCCGCCATCGGCTCGGTCGTGATACGCCAGTAGCTTTTGCTCTGCCACCAAGGTTTGCATCGCATGGAAAAAGCCTTTTAGGCGGGCGCTGCTGGTGACATCGGCAGGCTTATCACCCAACTGATGATAAACCTGAGCTAACGCGGTTGCGCCCAGACGCTGCGCGCCCTCACCGAGGTCAATCGCGATCAGATGGCTATCACCTTTGTCGGTCCGCAATTGTGGGGTCACGGTACGACGCACATCTTCCACGCGGCCAAAGGCGGTGATGATCAGCGACATCGGCGCGGTGACGGTTTTGTTTTCACCGTCTTGCTGCCACTGGGTTTTCATCGACATTGAGTCTTTACCCACCGGAATGGTCAGTGACAGCTCAGGACACAACTCCTCGCCAACGGCTTTAACCGCTTCGTACAAGCCGGCGTCTTCGCCCGGATGACCTGCCGCGGACATCCAGTTCGCAGACAGTTTAATGTTAGTCAGGCTACCAATATCGGCACAGGCAATATTGGTAAGTGCTTCGCCGACCGCCATACGGGCAGAAGCAGCAAAGTCAAGCAAGGCAGCTGGGGTACGCTCACCCATCGCCATCGCTTCGCCGTGATAACTGTCATAGCTGGCCGCCGTCACCGCACAGTTGGCGACCGGCACCTGCCACGGGCCGACCATTTGGTCACGCGCAACCAATCCGGTCACCGAACGGTCACCGATAGTGATCAAGAAGGTTTTCTCCGCCACCGCCGGCAAGCGTAAAACACGCTCACAGGCTTCATCCAGCTCAATGCCTTGGGTGTTAAGCGCAACACCTGTCACTTGCTGACGCGTCACATCCCGGTGCATTTTGGGCGCTTTACCCAGCAAGATATCCATCGGCATGTCGATAGGAGTATTGTTGAAGTGACTATCTTCAAGCGACAGGTGACGCGCATCGGTCGCCTCACCAATCACTGCGTATGGCGCCCGTTCACGCTCGCACAAGGCTTCGAAAAGCGCCATATTTTCCGGTTTAACCGCCAAGACATAACGCTCTTGTGACTCGTTACACCAAATGGCAAGCGGACTCATTCCCGGCTCGTCATTAGGAATATCACGCAAATTAAAGCGCCCACCACGGCCACCATCATCGACCAGCTCTGGCATCGCATTGGACAAGCCACCCGCGCCCACATCGTGGATAAAGGCAATCGGATTATCGTCGCCAAGCTGCCAGCAACGATCAATCACCTCTTGGCAGCGACGCTCCATTTCTGGATTCTCACGCTGTACCGAGGCAAAGTCTAAGTCTTCCGCCGACTGGCCTGATGCCATCGACGATGCTGCTCCGCCGCCAAGGCCGATGTTCATCGCCGGACCACCTAACACAATCAGTTTGGCGCCCACGTCAATCTCGCCTTTTTGCACATGGCCGTCGCGGATGTTACCCATCCCACCGGCGATCATGATGGGTTTGTGATAGCCACGCACTTCCTCACCGGCATGCGAGGTCACCAATTGCTCATAGGTACGGAAATAGCCAAGCAAGTTAGGGCGACCAAATTCGTTGTTAAACGCCGCGCCACCTAACGGGCCTTCCAGCATAATATCGAGCGCAGTAGCAATGCGCTCAGGCTTGCCATAATCGCGCTCCCACGGCTGAATAAAGCCCGGAATTTTAAGGTTAGAGACAGAAAAACCGACCAATCCTGCTTTGGGTTTGCCCCCGACACCGGTTGCCCCCTCGTCACGAATTTCACCACCTGAGCCGGTCGCTGCGCCTGGCCACGGTGAAATCGCGGTGGGATGGTTATGGGTTTCCACCTTCATCAAAATATGAGCCGGCTCATGATGATATTGATAAGTGTGGCTCTCTGGAGTGGGGAAAAAGCGTCCAACGTTTGAGCCAGTCATCACGGCTGCGTTGTCTTTATACGCCGACAGCACGTTATCTGGGGTTTGCTCATAGGTGTTTTTGATCATCTTAAACAGCGATTTAGGCTGCTTTTCACCATCAATAGTCCAGTCGGCGTTAAAGATCTTGTGTCGGCAATGCTCTGAGTTAGCTTGCGCAAACATCATCAGTTCGATGTCGTTTGGGTTACGCCCCAGCTGGGTGAAGTTCTCGACCAGATAGTCAATTTCGTCTTCTGCCAGTGCCAACCCTAAGGCTTGGTTCGCCTCAACTAAGGCGGCTCGGCCACCGGAGAGAATGTCTACGCTATGCATCGGCGCAGGTTCCGCTTGCTCAAACAGCACCGCGGCGGCCTCAAGCTCATCGAACACAGCTTCCATCATCCGATCGTGCAACAATCCGATTAAGGTTGCGTGTTGCTCACTGGTCAAAGGCGCAGATAACTGAATATAGTACGCTGTACCGCGCTCCAAGCGCTTCACCGCGTCCAAGCCGCAGTTATGGGCAATATCGGTTGCCTTGGATGACCACGGCGACAAGGTACCGGGACGAGGCGTAACGAGAAACAACGTCCCTTCAGGCGCATGCGGCGGTAAAGTGGGCCCGTAAGTCAGCAACTTTTCGAGCTTTTCGCGACTCGCGCTATCCAAGGGGTGATGCAAATCAGCGAAGTGAATAAACTCAGCATACAGTGCCGTGACTGGCAACTGATGCGCTTGACAGCTAGCCAGCAGTTTATTGACACGAAACTCAGACAGTGCGGGGGAACCACGCAAAATATCCATGTGCGTACGTCTCTCGTTAGCAGTTAGTGAAAGGGGTATACCCAAATTAACACGCGTTGACATGTAAACWTGGGTATCACCACTCACACTGGCAGCCTTTGCTGTCCGCAGGTTCACGCCCATTTTTTGCTGGCCTTTTAAGCAAGCGGCGGCCATTATAGGGGAAAATCTTCGCGGGCAACACACCTGACGCAACCGTTTGCGCAAAAAATTTCCCCTCTATCGGTCGGACGCCTATTCACGTAGAATGGAGGGTCCATTGATCACGGCCTGTGTCTTCACGCCGGCCCGCAACAAGAGCAACAGCCTTTGAGACAGCGTCGATTTACTCTGCCATCTTGGATTGCCTGCGTGGCCCTTGTGCTGCTAACCCTGCCTTTAGCGGGCTGTGATTGGCATTTTGATGACCGTACGACTCTCGAAAAAATCCGCGATCGCGGCGTGCTAAGAGTGGGCACACTCAATAATCAGCTTTCTTATTACATCGGTCCTAATGGCCCAACCGGCCTAGATTATGATTTAGCCAAGCGCTTTGCCGATAAGCTGGGCGTAAAATTGGAAATGACGCCTACCTACACGCTCTCCGGGCTCTTTCCCGCCCTAGAGCGAGGCGATGTCGACATTATTGCCGCGGGCCTGACCATCACACCGCAACGCCTTGACGCCTTTCGCCCCGGCCCTGCGTACTATTTTGTTAGCCAGCAAGTGGTGTATAAAAACGGCCACTGGCGACCGCGTGATGTCGATGACTTCAACCGAGATGATGCTGTGATGGCAGTGGTTGAAGGCTCCAGTCATGACTTAACACTCCAATCACTGAAAAAAGCCCATCCCGCACTGTCTTGGCAAGTAGTCCAAGATGCCGATGACGACGAACTCCTCAAACAAGTCGCGAATGGTGACATCGACTTTACTATTGCCGACTCCGTCGACATTGCGCTGATCCAACGCACACACCCTGATATCACGGTCGCGATGGAACTGAGCGAAGACGAGCCAGTCGCTTGGTTTATGAAAAAGCAAGGCGATAGCAGCGCTTACGCCTTAATGGTGGAATTTTTTGGTGATCTCGCCCAAAGCGGTGAACTGGCGATTTTAGAAGAGAAATATTTTGGTCACGTGGATCAGTTTGATTACGTCGATACCCGCGCCTTTTTGCGCGCGATTGAGAGCAAACTGCCCAAGTGGGAGCCGCTATTTAAAAAGTACGCCAATGAATTTGACTGGCGGTTGCTCGCCGCCCTGTCTTATCAAGAATCACATTGGAACCCGCGCGCTATTTCACCGACTGGCGTGCGTGGCATGATGATGCTGACCTTACCGACCGCGAAATCTGTCGGCGTACGTAACCGCCTTGATCCCGAGCAAAGCATTAAAGGCGGCGCCCTTTATCTGCAACGAGTATTAGAACGCGTACCTGATAGCGTGAACCCGCATGAGCGTATTTGGTTCGCCCTCGCCTCGTATAATATCGGCTTTGGCCACATGATGGACGCACGCCGCCTCACGGAGGCACAAGGGGCCAACCCTAACTCATGGAGTGATGTGAAAAAGCGTCTGCCCATGCTCGCCAAACGCCAATACTATACCCAAACACGCTACGGCTATGCGCGTGGATACGAAGCGTTAAGTTACGTCGAAAATATCCGCCGTTATTATCAAAGTATTCTAGGCTATGAAAAAGCGCATATTGAAGCGCTCGACAATGAGCAGGTTGAAGACTTAGGCGGCCTACAAACCATTGTCGCGCCAGCGCCTGAGCAAGAGTCTGAAACCGTCACAGAAACTGACGAAACGTCACCACAAAGCGACGCTAACCAGCAACAGCAATGAGGGCAGTATGGTTCCGAGAAAACGGCTCGTGAGAAGTAACTTCCGTAAAAACACGATTTCCGCCGCTAACCGGCGTAAGCGCATGCGTCAAAATATGCACAAGAAAGTGCTTTGGCGACAACGTACGTTTGCCATCCGCGAGTTCGCCGCCTTTGACGATGCATTTTAATTCTCGCCCTGCCCTCGAGCCGCTTTTTTAGCGGCTTTTTTTTCGGCTCGGCGACGACGGAAAAACGCCTGAAGCTGCTCACGGCAAGCATCCTCAAGCACCCCTCCTTGCGATGCCACATGATGGTTCACGCCCTCGTAACTGAGCAAGTTCATCACCGATCCTGCCGCACCGGTTTTAGGGTCGGAGGCGCCAAAATACACGTTACGAATACGGCTATGCACCATAGCTGCAGCGCACATCGGACAAGGCTCTAAAGTGACATACAAGTCAGCATCAATCAGGCGATAGTTCCCCAGCACTTGACCTGCTTGGCGCAGTGCCATGATTTCCGCATGCGCAGAGGCATCATGTTGAGTAATTGAACGGTTCCATCCGGACCCGACAATCTCCCCTTGGTATACCACCACAGCTCCGACCGGCACCTCACCCTCTTGCTCGGCTTTTTCCGCTAGCGTCATAGCGTGGCGCATGTATTTTTCGTGCTCGTTTGATGTCGTTTGCAACTCGCTCATTCAAAACCCTGTAACTTCACCCATTGAGATGGCGCCAAGTATACGACACAAATAAGCCGGCTCGAAGGCCGGCTTGTCTATCGTCACGTAGGAGCGCGTTATTGAACCAAGTATTGATAGCTTGCTTGAATGCCCAACGGCAACCCAACCGCCCAATAAGCCAGAAGGAAAAGCGTCCAGCCCACCAGCATGGTGATGGAGTATGGGATCATTAACGAAGCCACAGTGCCAATCCCGGTTGATTTCACGTAGCGTTGGCAATACACCACCACTAGCGGGAAGAACACCATCAATGGCGAAATAATGTTAGAGACGGAGTCACCCACACGATACGCCGCTTGCGACAATTCAGGAGAAATACCGACAACCATCAGCATAGGCACCAGAATCGGACCAATCAGTCCCCATTTTGCCGATGCCGACCCGATCAACAAGTTGACCATGGCGGTCAGCAGGATCATACCCACAATCGTCATTTCACCCGGCAATTTCATCGATTGCAGCAACTCAGCGCCGTTGAGCGCTAACAAGGTACCAATGTTGGATTGGGTAAATGCAGCCAAAAATTGCGCGCAGAAGAACGCCATCACCATGTACGCACCCATGGTCGCCATGGTATCCGACATGGATTTGATTACGTCTTGGCTGGTTTTAAAGGTACCTGCGGTTTTGCCGTAGACAATGCCCGGAATAATAAAGAGCACGAAAATCAGCGGTACGATTGATTGCATAATCGGCGCATCAAATGCAGTCAGTTCCCCTGACGGAGAGCGAAGTGGCGATGTTTCCGGCCAAGCAGCAGCAACAAGCGCAGCAATTCCCACCAACATAGCCAAGCCTGCGCGGTTAAACGCTTTACCTTCAATCGCCGTGAATGAGCCAAGATCGGGGGCGTCTTCAGCATCCTCATCAATCGGCGTGCGGCTAAGGCGCGGCTCAATGATTTTCTCGGTCACAAACCAGCCCAATGCCACAATCAAAATTGATGACAAGCCGGTAAAGTAGAGGTTCGCGAGTGGATTCACCTGATAGGTATCATCCAATACGTGAGCGGCTGATTCGGTAAAGCCTGCCAGCAAAGGATCAATGCCAGACGGAATGAAGTTCGCTGAAAACCCACCCGAGACACCGGCAAACGCAGCGGCAATCCCCGCCAGTGGATGGCGTCCCGCAGCATGAAAGATAATCCCGCCTAATGGGATCACCAGCACATAGCCTGCATCCGCTGCTGTGTGTGACACGATCGCCACTAAAATCAGCATCGGAGTAAGTGCTTGCTTCGGTGTCACACTCAACATTTTCTTGAGGCCGGTGGTGATAAAGCCTGACTGATCAGCCACGCCCACCCCTAACATCGCAACCAATACAATACCCAGCGGCGCAAAACCAGTAAAAGTGCTAACCATATTGGCTAGAAAGTGTGCGAGCGCATCGCCAGTCAGTAGGTTGTTCACTTGCACCGCATTCCCCGTCAGCGGGTGAACGGCATCGAACTCAACTTGCGATAAAATGGCCGACAGTACCCAAACGGTAATCAAGCCCCAGAAAAACAACAGTGCCGGATCAGGAATACGGTTTCCTGCCCGCTCAATCATATTTAAAAACCGGTCTAACCCTCGCGGGCCGTCAGCATCCGCTGACTGACTAAGTTGACTGCTCACAGCTCACTCCATATTGTTTCAATGTCGCCACAGCACATGCCCTGACGCTGCCTTTAATGACAAATTAATGAAATATCGGCCCCAGTAAAGCAAAAATCAGCATAGTTAGCTACACATCAACCTGTTAGCAAAATGTTAACCATAAGATATATTTGCTTTTCAGCACAAAAAACCGCAGTGAAGGGATAACCCTGAAACATTTAGAAACAAAAAAGCACATAGAAATAGAGAATAAACGTCGCACAGTGACTCTTTGATGCTCACCTTGAGCACTATGCTGACTAGCCATCTTCTTATTGCCAATTTTTATTCGCTGAATAACTCTCCTTGTTTGGGCGTTWATTGGAGAAGCTTCGAATTTATAGAAAAAATTAATAGACGTTTTTTCACCGCCCCATCAACCTCCCATAAACATCTGTTATATAGGCATTTATTTTCATGTTGGCTTACTCAGGCAAGTTTTTGCCTCAGGATTTTCTGTTATATCATGCCGTTATCTAGAAACACGAGATGATGAAAGTGGACATCAGTCGAATAAACACGCGCTGGATTGAAGGGGACACACAACCAGAAGCTCCAGCGGCCAAAGAAACACAACAAGAAAAACTCGCTCGCCATCGCAAGGCTCGCTTCGAACAAAGCGATCAAGCATGGGAGTATGTGCAAGCCAATGAAGATCGCTATGCCAAGCACAGGGCAGAAGTGCTTGCCAAAAGAAAGCCGTCAGAACAGGTTTATCCGTTTACAGATGAAGCGTTGCTCGAAGACGCACGCGAAGTGGCAAAAGAGTACCAATGGGATCATTCGCAACAAAAGAACACTCGTATTGCTGTACTAACGCTAGAAGAAGCAAATGAGTATTTAGACGCCTTTATGCAAGACACACATGGGCAGCTATCAACGGGTAAAGACTACACCGGCGTAGCAACTGGCTTGAAAGGAGCCTATGAAGTTGCAAAAGAGCTGGGAGGATTGGGAGCAACAGCGAAAGCCGTTAACATCAACGGTGTGATGAACATAGTGGTTGAAAACTACAAACCCCGTTACCTAGATATTGGCCCACGCTGGCAAGCAGCCACTCCAAAGATGCTAAAGTTGGGACATGCACTCAATACAGTGAAAGGTAATATCACCTTCCTTAAAGGCAATGTTTATGTCGAAATTGTTTTTAGTGGCGCTGTAAATGCCGTTGACTATATGCTTCACGATGAAAAAACATTAGGCGAAGTGGTTGGTCAATTTTCTGCAGATGTGGCTAAAGGCGTTGTGGCAGGAGTCATCGCGCAAGGCTTTACATTACTCGTTAGCGGTGTAATAGCGACTTTCGTTGCGCCGCCTACGGTAGCAGTATTAGGTATATTTGCTATCGCTGCTTTTGGTATTGGCTTTGTTGTTTCAGAAATTGATGACGAGTATAACTTCACCGAACCTATGAAAAGAGAAATTGAGAAGTTAGTCAATGAGAATTAATCGTTTCAAGTCATCAGGGTATTTGATTTTATTAATGCCGTTTTTATGGGTAAGTGGATATTTCTCTCTGAGGATGTTAACTTCACTATCTTCTTATGAAAACCTTGTTAAGGTTTACTCTCCTATTAACAATGCATCTTTACTAGCTCTGTTCAGTTTATCAGTTATTTCATTTCTGATAATGGTTATCACCTTCATTTCAGGTCGATCTTTAAATTGGCTTCCGAAAATATTTTTGATGTTTTTTTTATTAGTAGTCACCCTGTCATTTACATATGGCTGGTACATAACCGAAGAAACTAAAAAAGAACTTAACGAACGTGGTTACATTGAGTGTGATTCGAAAAGGGATTTAGGACTAAAATACTCTAGCCGGACTTATGCTTTATCGCCTGATATGTGTTCATCCGACTAAGTTTTCACGATCATAAAACACCCAAGCCCGCTTAGAAAAAGTCCGCCATTCAGCGGACTTTTTCTATTTATAACTTGTTGACGCCGAGCCTTTCCAATTGGAAGTTACTCCCACTCTAATATCAATAATAAAAAACACCAATATGACAGATAATTATAAAGCTGTTTTTTTATCGATACCAACATCTATACCATGCGAAGAATTTTTTAATTTTTTGCTGATTGACGACGTATTTCATAACATTCCAAACTTATACAATAGTAGCTTGTTCCGTAGCTCCTTTACGACTACCAACCACCAAAGTAAGACTCAGCAGCGTAATCAATGAAGCAGATAAATAAAGCGTACTAATATTCCAATGGTCTAAAATTCCTGCTCCTAATACAGCTCCCATCCCAACAGCACCATTGAAAATAGCAGCATAAATAGCAGAAGCTGGTAATGCATCGTCTTTGGCTAATCGGATGATCCATGTTTGGAGACCAACGAATAGAACCGCAACACCAAGGCCCCATCCGGATACGAGAAGCAATGTCATGATTTTGCTATTAACAATCGGAAGGCTAATTAACATCAAACACAACGAAATAAGTAGAAGCCCAGTGCTAAGGACTCTCTTTAAGTGGTTGTCTATATACATTCCGCACATGAAGTTGCCGAATATGCCAGCAATACCAAATGTCAACAGACAGATAGAGATCCAACTGTTTGGCAGGGCAATCACTGAAGAAAGTAGCACCTCAACATAAGTAAATGCAGCAAAGTGTGAAACGATACCACAAGCCGCAATGAGGTATACGATCCTCAACTTCGAATTTCGAAACACAGAGAAGAGTTGCACCCTTCCCAAACGCAGTGTACCTGATACATGAGGAAGGCTTAGAGCCAGAGTTAATGCCGTAACAACAGATAATATTCCTAAAAGTGAAAATGATAATCGCCAGCCAGCATCAGCGCTTATCCAATTAATAAGTGGAACACCTAAAACACTCGCGGTTGAAACACCCCCGAAAATAATGGCAGTGGCTTTCCCCACGCTACTTTCTGAGACCAACTGTGCACCCAAAGTGCCAATCATTGCCCAGAAAGCACCATGAGCAAGAGCACCGACAAGCCTGGCAGCTAGCAATACGCTAAAACTATGACTAACCGCTGCCACACCATTAGACAATCCCAACAATAGCATCAGTCCGACTAACAATGGTCGACGGGGTAAATGGCTAATCATCATGACAGAAATTAAAGCGGCAGCGGCACCAAGCCATGCATACAAAGTAACCACTAATCCTGTAGAGCTGACACTGTGCTGCATATCCTTTGCAATCGAAGACAACATACCTATTGGTGCTAACTCAGTAGCAACAACCGTAAAGGAGGCAATACCTAGCATAAAAACAGCGACCCAGCTACGCCAACTGGTGTAATTTGACAGGCTCAAGCGTTCACTCCTTTCATACCTTCGGTTGTATAACGCTCCCCTGCGGGCTGAAATTCACGCACTGCTGATTCAATGCGGGCCAAATCCGCTACCGTTAATACGACATCAGGAGCCCCCAAGTTATCGACCAAATGCTTCATTTTCTTTGTACCCGGAATAGGTACGATGTCAGGCCCCTGCGCTAATAACCATGCCAATGCAATTTGTGCCGAAGAGCATGACTTACTACTGGCCATGCTAGCAACTACCTCTGTTAGCGGACGGTTCGCTCTTAGGTTATCAGGCGTGAATCTCGGTAATGATTGTCTTGCATCTTCAGGAGTAAAGTCACTGTCAGGCGTAATATTCCCTGTCAAAAAACCACGCCCTAATGGAGAATAAGGCACAAAACCAATACCCAACTCTCTACATGTTGGCAAAACATCTTGCTCCACATCACGGGTCCACAGTGAATACTCGGTCTGCACGGCACTAATTGGATGAACAGCATGCGCTTTTCTCAGTGTACTTGCGCTGACCTCAGATAAGCCAATATTTGCAATTTTCCCCTCCTTAACCAATTGAGACAACGTAAAAACGGTTGTTTCTATAGGCACATTAGGATCTAATCGATGGATATAGTATAAGTCGATGCATTCAACACCTAAGCGGCGTAGTGAACTCTCACAAGCACGGCGAATATAATCTGGACTATTATCAATTACTCGTTGATACTCCCCAGGACGACGTACAATTCCACACTTAGTCGCAACTTTAATTTCAGCACGGCTTTCTTTCAGAAATTCCCCAAGTAACTGCTCATTATGATAATGACCATAAGTATCTGCGGTATCTAAAAAAGTGCAGCCCAGATCAATAGCTTTATGGAGTACCGCCTTGGATTCGGCGTCATTTCTGGGCCCATAGAATTCACTCATGCCCATACAGCCTAAACCTATATCGGAGACTTCAAGACTTTGACCTAATACACGTTTCTTCATGATTGATATCCCTTGGTTTACGTTGAGATATGCAGTATATTTTCCGAAAGTGGAGATTCATATGCACATAATCCGCAATCAGATTTCCGAAAATGGAAAACAGAACAATACATCATCTTTGAATTGGGATGATGCCAGGATATTTCTCGCCATCGCTCGAGAAGGAACATTAAGTCGCGCAGCAAAACGATTAAATTTGGGGATTGCCACCACTTCTCGACGTTTAGAACGTCTGGAGTCTGCGCTACAGGTTCGCTTATTTACGCGTGATCAACAGGGCTATACATTAACCGATGAAGGCAGAGATCTGGTTTCACCGGCTGAAGCCCTAGAGCAAGCCGGCTTTGCTTTTGGAGATGCTACTTATCGTAATAATGCTGAAGTGATGGGTCATGTACGCCTGGCAACAGCGCAAGGATTAGCTGATCACCTCATTATTCCAGCCATGCCAAAACTTATTGCTGCTCATCCAAATTTAACCGTAGAGATAGTCACGGGCGTGTCCACAGTTAACCTGCACCGACGCGATGCTGATATTGCCTTGCGTATGGTAAGACCGGAACGGGGTAATGTGAGCATCCGCCGACTAGGTACACTAGGGTTTGGGCTTTACGCCTCACAAGACTACGTAAACAATAGAAAGAGCTCAGACACCACTAGCCTATCTTTCGAACATGATGATTTCATCGGGTGGTCTGAATTGCAGCAAAATTTGCCAGCAGCACAATGGTTAACCAAAATGTTAAAAGGAAAGCCTTTTCGCTTAACCACAACCAGTCTATCGGCACAAATGAGTGCTGTAGAAGCAGGGATTGGTATGGCTATACTCCCTCATTTTACCTCTAAGAAAAGAGGCTTGGTTTGTGTGCAAGGAGATGTGGGTTGTGACCAGCCTATTTGGTTGGCTATTCACTCAGATTTAGCACACTCACGCAGAGTTAGAGCTGTTGTCGATTTTCTGGAAACACTGATTTCTGAAAACCAACAATCATTATCCCCATAAAAAATACCAGTCAGAAAACTGACTGGCATTGTTGTTAGTGGGTAAGACTTAATTCGCTATCTGGCGAGCATTACCCACTCTAATATAAACGAGAATAAAATACCATTACATAACAACTACTTAGAATCGAACCCATCCTCAATACCATCATCCATACCATGCTCAGATTTTTTTTGGTTTTTTACTGCTCGTCGGCGTTTCAGCTCAACCTTGGCCCAAGCGGAGGATTCAGCCATATCCCTACGCAAATCATTTGCCTCATCTACGGTCAACTGTCGCACAGCCGCCCCGTTCACAGGATAGCCATCTGCATCATCGCAGCAGCTCACTCGCTCTTGGTCTGATATAGAGGTACCGCGACTTTTCAGACCACGGACTGCGAAACCTAATTTGCCCATCCACCCCTCTTAAATGGTATTTCAACGGACAATTTTACCAATTTTTAGGTGCCGTCGATTCCATACCATACCATTCTATGCTACACAATATATCTATGCTAGCACCAAACGCCCAAAATCTTAAGGCATTATAAAGTTATGTACATTCGTCAAGTATCAATTGTTAACTACAAGAACTTCAAAAAAGCAAAATTTGGGTTTAAAGGAAATGCCGTAAACAATATTATTGGTGAAAATGCATCAGGAAAAACTAACGTTTTTCAGGCCATGAGATTAATTCTGGATGATTCATTACCAGCAAATGCGAAATTTCTTTCTAAGGATGACTTTCACAGAGGACTAGGAGAACCTTTCGGACACTGGATTGTAATAGCAATTGATTTTGAAGGTTTAGACGAGACAGAAGAACAACAAGTATTAGCAAACTATATTCTGAATGATGGTGAAGAACCAAAAGCTTCCACTGATGGAACTTATACTTTTATTTTTAGACCGAAATTCTCGTTCCGTCAAGAATTATACGAAATCAGCAACGATCATTCAGACTTCTCTCTACGAAAAGAAAAGATAATTAATTTCTGCTCTTCTAACTCCATATCGAGAGAAACTTACGAGCCAGTAGCTTTTGTCCGAACAAAGTTAGATTTTACTGATGAGGCAACTTACAAACTATATGCAGGTGACTTTGACCAGTACACATTTCCTAATCCAAACCTTGAAAGTGAAGCGCTCATTGGAAATAGAAAGCCACCATACTTCTCTTTAATAAATGAAGTTGCCTGCACATATGTTAAAGCACTTAGAAATGTTGTTGCAGACCTTAAATATTATAAAACCAACCCACTTTACAAACTACTAACCCTAAAAAGCAAGCAAATTTCCGACGACAAAAGTGTCGTTGATGATATAGTTGATGTAAACAAAAAAATATCTTCGATACCGGAGATAGAAACCTTAAGTAATGATATTGCTCGCTCTCTTGTTAACACCATAGGATCGACATACTCACCTAAAATTCAGGTTTCATCTCAGCTTCCTGAAGACTTTGTCGAACTAGTACAATCTCTTGGGTTGGTGGTWGAGGATTCGTTGAGCTACCAGGGTACTGGCAGAATAGAAGATCTAAGCTTGGGCGGAGCAAACCTAATATATTTAGCTCTAAAATTATATGAATATGAAGCAATTCGAGATAGCGAAGAACACATCACCCATTTTTTAATGATTGAAGAGCCAGAAGCACATATTCATACACATATTCAAAAAACCCTTTTTGAGAACTTCAATTTTAAAAATACGCAAGTATTTGTTTCAACTCACTCCACACAAATAAGCTCTGTTTCCAATATTTCCTCTATGAATATACTTTCAAGAAAGGATACAATTACAGAAGTATACTCACCTTCAAACCAGTTAAAACCTGAAAACATCTTATGTATAGAAAGATACTTAGATGCAGTTCGAAGCGATCTCTTATTTGCTAAAAGCGTAATACTAGTTGAGGGTGACGCCGAACTTATACTAATTCCTGCTTTGGTTAAAGAAACACTAGGCATAAGTTTTGAAGAAATGGGAATAAGCCTGATAAAAATGGATGGCACTGTATTCAAGCATATATCTGATCTTTTCCATGAGGACAGAATTAGAAGCTATTGTTCAATACTCACCGATTTAGATAAAGCATTTATAACAGAAACCAATGACACCTTCGCAACTCCTGAGTATATAAAGTCACAACTAAACGCACAAAAATCAGGAGCTGAACGAAAAGAAGCTTTAGATACCTATACAATTAAAAACCCTTACGTTGAAGCCTTTTATGCAGAAAACACCTTCGAGACTGAGTTAATTAGTCACATAGAGAATGTAGGGCTATTCAAATCAGTAATAACATCTTCTTATACCCAAGATGCTGCCCGCGAAAAAGTGTTAAAAAACATAGAGTCAAAGGATAAACCCACCAAATACAACCAAGCTTTAAAGTTCGCCAAAAAAATAGGAAAAGGTTGGCTTGCTGCAAAAATGGTTGGTCATCTTGATGTTGAAAATGTCATCCCTGAATATATTCTTAGAGCAATAAAATTTTCTCTTTCAGATAGAGATCTGCAGCTCATAACGTCAAAAATGATGGAATACAATATCAGCTTGATGTCACAGGAAATACAAGATGAAATAAATGGGAAGGAGAGCTTTGAGGAAAAAGTTACTTCCTATAAGTCATACTACAATGATGATACTTTCATTCGGTTCATGGAAATATAATGCCTTATAGAAATCTAACATCAGAACAAATGGAAGCAGTTATCTACAATAATAACATGTTACTTTCTGCATGTCCCGGTTCTGGAAAGACAAGGACTCTTGTATCAAAGCTTTATCACATAATCGACCACTCCGATGACCTATCCATAGGAAAGCGAAAAATTATCGCCATAACATATACAAATATTGCGGCAGACACAATAAAAGACAGGCTTTTATCATTTGGCGTAGAAAGCAAATCCTTATGGGTAGGAACAATACATTCACTTTGCCTACAATGGATAATCAATCCAAACATTAACCTAGTTCCAAGGTTATGTGGTGGATTCACTGTTATAGATGAGCATGAAAGGGATGCAAAAATTTCCGAACTTAAAGAAGTTTATGATTTCGGTTTTTTTGACTCGATAGATACATCTCTTACACAGGACTACAAGCCTAGATACCCAGCAGGAACAAAATCTCACAACCTTGTCACTGACTACCACAAATATCTTGCTGACAATAATTATATAGATTTTGATTTAATTCTTAATATTAGCTATCGGCTACTACAGTCCAACCCGAAACTTTGCAAACGTTTAAGCAGGCTTTTTTATCACATACTCGTTGATGAGTACCAAGACACATCTGAAATACAATATGAAATACTAAAACTTATTGTGATAAGAAAACATACAAAAATCACACTGATAGGAGATAAAGAACAAGCAATATATACAGGATTAGGTGCAATAGTTAAAGACAAAAATGAACTAGAAAG
>NZ_MUFP01000010.1 GCF_001996165.1 Salinivibrio proteolyticus
CCCTTGTACTAAGCCATAGTTGACGGTCTGTTTCACATAGCGTTATTTCCTTTCCCTCGCTCCTGCGTGGGAACGAGAAAAGTGTCAGACGCAGCGCCTACCTATGCACTTTCGAGCTATATGTCACAGGATTGGCAGGCAGCGGTGAGACCGCCGTAAGAGACCTTCTATATGTGTTTGCGTAAGAGACCTTCTATATGTGTTTGCCGTAAGCAATGACTTAATGGCGGAAATGACAGAGCGAAGTAGACGACTTTGTTGTTCGAGAGCATTGGCTGCTAGCGCAGCCAAAAAATGCTATTGCCTATTGACCGGAGAAGGGCTCATATGTGTTAGACGATGTAGAATAATTATTCATGAACTGCAAACTTTAACTCTTCTAAGTGTGTACGCATCAAATCGCTCGGGCTCACAAACGGGGCAAAACGGGAAACGAATTAGACTGTATCCACTTATTTTAAATATATGTCCTTCAGGGCATTCAAAAGAAACTTTTGTTATTCCGTTACCACAACCTTTAATTGGTTTTAGGCCAGAGCCCTCAATCTGGGCTTCGATCCACTTTGCGCCTTTTTTGGGTTCTGGTTTAGGATTAGGTGGTTGTGAAGTATTACTTCGGATGCCAGCCGATTTAGCAGCTACCAACCCTTCATTCACCCAATCCCAATTCATATACTTATCGTCTAGCTTTAATAATTCGTCACTTAAAGCATGTGGTATTTCAGTAAGCGGTGATCTATGAAAGAAGGCGCTTTCTGCATTGTAAGTATCTTCTACTTCAAAGTACTCTTTTATTATCCATTCTTGGCCTGTCGCTTCGACAACCTGGCCTGCCGCCTTATCAAATTGAGTATTATGTTCCTTCAAACGGACTTGTGGGCTTCGAGTAGTCATACCCACCTTTATTAGATATTGGTCAGATGGGTGTATCAAAACATATATGAAGCCAGGTGTAACAGCCATGTCATGTTTCTCTTTCGTCTAACGCCAGCGTAACGGGCCGGTTTGGAGCGGCAGCGGAAAATCGGTCCCGTTGACGCATTGGTTAGCTGAGTCCAGATGGCCAGCGTTCATTGTTCCCACCAGAACCTTCTTGTCTCGAGAGAGATAGCTTTTAAGCTCGAAATCACATTCTCCAAGCAATCAACCATCAAGCCGTAATCAATGTCTGGAAGCCTTTCTCCTTGCCACTTGGCATCGAAGGAAATTGGTTGGTGCGTAATGTTGTGGACAATCTCGCTCCTTACCTTCGAATACGCAATATTGCCGAGACTTCCTTTGTGACAATGATTTTCAAACCACTTTCTTTGTTTCGAATTGCGAAAAAGGTGTGAAACAGCCTCGATCACAAAACCCTCTTCTCTCAATTCATAACCTATTTCGCCCAATGCAATCATGTAGTCCTGCATGTCAGGATCGAACAATTTGGGAAGGTAAGAGAGCAAGCCAATCGGGTGAATTTTATTCCAAAAGCCATATCCGCTATGTTCAGCCAAGACTTTTGTGAAAGCAGCAGACTTTGAATAGTTCGGTATCGCTTTTCGGGGCGGATCGATGTACTCCACTTCTTGATATTGCCTTGCTCCAAGAGCTTCGAGGTGGCAACAACACAGCATCAAAGCTTCCTCTTCTGAGATCTCCGATATAGCTCGGATCGTCTCAAGCTTCGATTCGAGATGCTTGAAGTACGCCTCTATCAGACTATGTCGTGCATCCATGCGCTTTCACCTTCAGCTCACATTGTATTAGCGCGCACTCACTTCCCCAAAACCGTCATACGCGCCTTTTATTTCTTAACTTGCTGTTATTAAGAGCATTTATCGCGATTACTGTCTGTTTCTTTCCCGCGAAAGTGTGCATGCCGCCTATCACGGCTGGTGCATTCACACTATCCCCGAACCTAACAATGTAACCCATTGATGAATAGATTCTTTTATTTTACTGGACTGAGAAAGCGTGAATGCATGATGAGAAAGCGTGCATCCGATTAGGCTTCTCTATCCGATAGGCTGGTTAACTATCCAGCCTTTACCCACGCTACCGCCCATCGATTGTCCGCACTCGGTAAGCGATCTGTCTCTTTGTTTACTTTTTAGCCTACCAAATGTCTAAATACCTTTTCATGCGCTAATGTCCAAAATGTTAGCTAGCGCTTGTTCTGTGATATTCGCTCCAAAAAATTACTTTGCGGTTGGTTACAGGAGTCGCGTTTGGCGGGTGTAGGCTGGGAAAAATAGCAGGTGTAAAAGTGTCGTCTTAGCGATGCTTGGGGGAGGCAAAAGCCACAATAGCTGGGTGTTAGCGGAGGTGACAGCTGGCGTCTAGAAACTCGGCGGTGGTGAATTCTTTGGTTTAATTTGACCAAACGCGGTTAATTGGTCCTTTTTTACGCAAAATTAATGATTATTTCACTAAATTTGTACAACAAATTGTGATTTAGGTTGGTATAATTTTCACCACTTTAACCTCCTCCGCACGCTGTTGGATATTTGTGCTGTGAATATAGACGTCAATAACCTCCTGCTCCAAAACGATATTTTGCTCCTTTTTGTGGTACTTGCCATGGGCCTTGCGGTTGGAAAGGTCAAAATTGGTAATGTGCAATTGGGTGGATCCATCGGTGTACTGTTTACCGCGATCATTTTCGGTAACGCTGGGTTCACCTTCTCGCCTGATGCGCTCAGCATCGGTTTTATGCTGTTTATCTACTGTGTAGGTATTGAGGCAGGCCCGAACTTTTTTGGCGTTTTCTTCCGCGATGGTAAGTCGTATTTGCTACTGGCGCTCACCGTGCTGCTCAGTGCCATTGGCTTAACCTTGTTTTTCCAAGAGCAATTGGGGCTGGATATCAGCATTGCCACCGGCATGATGGCAGGCGCGCTGACTGCAACGCCGGTACTGGTGGGCGCGAAAGATGCCCTAAATTCCGGACTCACGGGCGTTGAGGGGGAGCAGCTGGGCATGATGATCGATAACCTCAGTGTCGGTTATGCCATGGCGTACTTAACCGGTTTGGTCAGCTTGATTGTGCTGGCGAAATTGATGCCGAAGTTACAGCGACACAACTTAGAGCACTCTGCGCAGCAAATTGCGATTGAACGCGGCTTGGGGAGTGAGTCGCAGCGTAAAGTCTATTTACCCATTATCCGCGCCTATCGGGTCGGCCCTGAACTGATCCAGTGGATTGATGGCCGCAATCTGCGCGAGCTGGGTATTTATCGTCAAACCGGCTGTTACATCGAGCGCATTCGTCGTAATGGCATTTTGGCGAACCCAGATGGTGATGCGATTTTGCAAGAAGGCGATGAAATTGCACTGGTGGGCTATCCCGATAGCCATGCCCGCCTCGACCCCAGTTTCCGTAACGGGAAAGAAGTGTTTGATCGCGATCTGCTTGACTTGCGCATTGTTGAAGAAGAAATCGTGGTAAAAAATGACAGCGTCGCGCAGAAGAAGCTATCCGATCTGAATCTGTCAGAATATGGCTGTTTCTTAAACCGTGTGGTGCGCGCACAGGTAGAAATGCCGATGGACCAAGGCATTATTCTCAATAAAGGTGATGTGCTGCAGATCAGCGGCGAGAAAAGCCGTGTGAAAGGTCTGGCTGAACGCATTGGCTTTATCTCGATTCACAGCCAAATGGCCGATCTGCTCGCGTTCTGCTGTTTCTTTATTCTCGGCCTTGGGCTGGGGATGATCACCATGACCTTCGGCCAAGTGACCTTTGGTTTGGGTAATGCCGCTGGTTTGTTGCTGGCGGGAATTAGCTTGGGTTACTTGCGCGCCAATCACCCCACGTTTGGTTATGTGCCACAAGGGGCGCTGAACATGGTCAAAGAGCTCGGGTTGATGACATTTATGGCTGGCATTGGGTTAAGTGCCGGTGGCCGTTTATTTGAATACATCGCCGATATGGGCTTTTCAGTGATCATTGCCAGTATCTTTATCAGCGTGATCCCTGTGATTATCGCCTATTTGATTGGCGCCTATGTGCTGAAAATGAACCGTGCCTTGTTGTTCGGAGCTATTGTCGGTGCGCGTACCTGTGCGCCTGCGATGGATATGATTAACGAGCATGCCCGCAGCACCATTCCGGCGCTGGGTTATGCAGGCACCTATGCGATTGCCAACGTGATCCTCACCTTGGCCGGTACCCTGTTGATCATTCTGGTGTAATTTATTGGCTAACCTTCTATTCGGTCAGCAATAATTCAGCGACTATGCATATAATGAAAGCGTCCAATTTGGGCGCTTTTTTGCTCACAAGGGGTTACGCATGCAGGTGCTTATTATCGAAGATGATTCGATTCTCAGTCATCACGTGAAAACGGAGCTGACTGAGCTGGGTCATCATGTGCGCTGTGCCAGCACAGCCAGCGAGGGGCTGTATTATGCCGATCAATTTCCAAATGACATTGCAATCATTGACTTAGGCTTGCCCGATCAAGATGGCATTAGTTTAATTCGCGACATTCGTGCCAAGGGGCTGCGTTTACCTATTTTGGTATTAACCGCCCGCGCGAATTGGCAGGATAAAGTGACCGGGCTGGATGCCGGCGCGGATGATTATTTGGTGAAGCCGTTTCAAAAGCCAGAATTGGTGGCACGGCTGAATGCCTTGGTGCGACGGAGTGCCGGTTTTGTGAAACCTACCATTACCGCAGGCGATATCGAGCTCGATTTGCTGGCCAAATCCGTCTTGGTAAAAGGCCAACCTTTAGAGCTGACCGCCTTTGAGTATGATCTGTTTGAGTACTTGATTCGCCACAGCCGCGAAGTGATCTCCAAACAGCGTTTACTCGATGTGCTGTATCACGACCAAGACGGCGATCCGAATACCATCGAGGTGATGATTAGCCGTTTACGCAAAAAACTGGTACAAAGCGGTCATGAAAACCCGATTTCCACCGTGCGTGGTCAAGGGTATCTTTTTGAAATCCAAGCTGAGTAATTCATGAAATTAGGCCAATTCGCTTTGTGTCGTTGCCGCACGCGGTTGCGAACCCGTGTGCTTGCTACCTCGATCGGTATTATTTTACTGTTTTCGATTGCCCTAGCGGCGTTGATTAATAAGCTGTATCAGCAAAACTCAATGGCGGCGTACTCGCGCGATTTGGTGTCGCAAATTCCGATGGTGATGGCGCAGCTCAGCCGCGATGGCTTAATCCGTGCCGACCAGCTCACCGCGTGGATCCAATCGCTTGATCCGTCTAGCTCGGATTATATGTCGGTTCTCTGCACCCCAGAAAATCACACCTTATGGACATCGCGAGATGTCAAAGCCTTAAAGGTGGATGACATTTGTGCCCTCTTCCCTTCGCAAGCCACCACGCCACAGTATCTATCGATTGGGGGGTTCAACGTGGTGGCCCAACGGCTATCTTCTGATAAGCAGCCGAGCGATAGCCCTAATCATTTGTATGTACTGCGTAATGTGGGGCAAGAAAAGCAACAGCTCGCCAATTTGGAAACAGAGACATGGTTTTACATCAGTTTGCTGTTCTTTTCTGCTTCTGCGCTGGTTGTGGCGGCGTGCCATTGGAGTTTTTCGCCACTGCGCCGCTTGGCGAAAGAGCTGATTGCGATCACCGAATCGCGTCAACAAACCTTGGACAGTGATTACCCTGATGAGCTGCAAGATCTCACCCAAGCACTCAATCAGATGATCACACAGCGGGAAAAGCAAAAAGTGCGTTATCGTCACGCCATGGATGACTTGGCACATAGCCTTAAAACACGCTTAGCGGCCACCAACGCCCTACTCGATGATAACAGCTTGAATCGCGAGCAATTGAACAAGCGTATTTTGGAGCAAGTCAGCCAAATGGATGACATGGTGCAGTACCAGCTTAAACGGGCTTTGGTGGGGCAACGCGGCCTAAAGCGTGATGACAGCTCGCTAACCATTCCTGTCGATAGTCTGACGGGGATGTTAGATAAAGCCTATCGGGATAAACCCGTGACGGTGATCCGTGGCTTTGCTGAAGATGCCACCCTCCCGCTTCATCGCAGCGATCTGATGGAGCTGTTGGGGAATTTACTCGAGAACGCGTACCGCTTTTGTCTTGAGCAGGTGCTGATCCGATTGGAAGATAAAGGCGATGCGTGGCAGCTTTCTATCGAGGATGACGGCCCCGGCGTGCCGGAGTGTTATCGCGAGAGTATTTTTCAGCGCGGCGTGCGTGCCGATCAGCTAAATCCGGGCACTGGGATTGGCTTGGCGGTGTGTGATGAAATTATTGCCAGCTATGATGGTTCCATTCAAGTCGCCCAATCCTCATTACAGGGCGCCGCGTTTGTTCTCACCCTGCCCAAACGCTAGCTAACACCGTGTGTGATGCCAATAAAAAACGCAGCCGTTTGGGCTGCGTTTTTTATTAAGCTATGTTTTCACTGGGCTGCAGATATATCGGACTCGGCGAAGCTGCGCATTTCCCACTCGCTAAGACCGAGACGCCAACGCGGGCTAATCGCTGTCTGGGTCTGCTAACAAATCGTCTTTAGCAGCCATCATATATTGGTACATCGACCAATAGGTCAGGCCGGTTGCAGCATAGAGCGCGACATAACCTAGCCATTCAATCCAAGGCGCGGCGTGCCAAAGCAGCATCGTTAGAGCAAACATTTGTGAGGCCGTTTTAAATTTGCCCACCCAAGAGACAGCAACGCTGGCACGTTTACCAATTTCCGCCATCCACTCGCGCAGTGCCGAAATAATCACTTCTCGCGCAATCATAGTCGCAGCGGGAATCGTGACCCAAATGGAGTAGTAATGCTCGACAATCAACACCATGGCAATTGCCACCATCACCTTATCGGCAACGGGATCGAGAAAGGCGCCAAAACGGGTCGATTGTTTTAAACGGCGAGCTAAATACCCATCCAACCAATCAGTAACACCGGCAATCACAAAAACGAGTGCCGCGGCAAACGGAGCCCATTCGTAGGGCAAATAATAGGCGATGACAAAGACCGGGATTAGCGCAAGGCGCAAAAAGGTCAAAATGGTGGGTATATTAAGGCGCATGCTCAGCTTTTTATTGTTGGATTGACTACGTTATGTTGCCCCATTGCCTCTAACCTTGCAATGAGGAATGAATTTTCTCTGCCAGTGTTCGGCTGATCCCGGGGACTTTGGCGATTTCTTCGACACTGGCGTTGCGCAACTCTTGGATCCCACCAAGATATTTCAGCAAAGCTTGGCGACGTTTCGGACCAATACCTTCGATTTGGGTCAGCACACTTTGTTTGCGTGCTTTTCCGCGTGCGGCGCGGTGTCCAGCAATAGCGTGATCATGGCTTTCATCGCGAATGTGTTGAATAAGATGCAACGCCGGTGAGTCGGCCGGCAACGAGAATTGCTCGCCAGAGACTTTGATCAGTGTCTCTAGGCCCGGTTTACGGCTAGTCCCTTTGGCAACACCCAAAATAAGCGGATGAATGGGCCAATCGGCGATCAGGGGTTTCAGTACCTCCCACGCGCGATTGAGCTGCCCTTTCCCCCCATCAATCACGATAATGTCGGGGATTTTTTCTGGCTCGAGCTGTTTGCTGTAGCGACGAGTCAGCACTTGGGCCATTGCAGCGTAATCATCGCCGCCGGTGATCCCTTCAATGTTGTAACGGCGATACTCTTTTTTTAGCGGGCCATCTTGGTTAAACACCACGCACGACGCCACGGTTTTTTCACCCATGGTGTGGCTGATATCAAAACACTCCATCCGTTTGACCGGGTTTAACCCTAGCGTTTCTTGCAAAATCTTGTAGCGGTGCTGGATGGTCATGCGATGGTTTATCTTGCTGGTTAACGCCGTACGCGCATTGGTGTTGGCTAGCTTTAAGAAGCGTGCCCGCGCGCCGCGTGGTTTGCTTTGCAGTTGCACACGCCGCCCGGCGATTTCACTCAAGGTATCTGACAACCAGGTAAGATCGTCGCCGATGTCATCAGAAATCAAAATGTGGCTAGGAATGGTGCGCCCTTCTGCTTGGGYCAAATAAAACTGGCTGACAAAGCTAGACACCACTTCGGCAGGTTCCGTCTCCGCTGGCATTTTGGGGAAGTAGCTGCGGCTACCTAACACTTTACCTTGGCGTAAAAACAGCACATGAATACAGGCCACACCGTTCTCAAGTCCAAACCCAATCACGTCCAGATCTTCGTCGCTATCTTGCGAGACAAACTGCTGCTCCTGCACACGGCGCAAGGCTTGGATTTGATCACGGTATTCAGCGGCTTTTTCGAATTGAAGCTGCTGACTGGCGGTTTCCATTTTTTCCACCAGCGAATCGATCACTTGGCGATTTTTGCCCTGCAAGAATAAACGGGCAAAATTCACCTGCTCGGCGTACTCCTCATCATTGACCAATCCGGGCACACAAGGCCCCGCACACCGACCAATTTGATACATCAAACAGGGACGACTGCGGTTGGCGTAAACGGAGTCTTCGCATTGGCGAACGGGGAAAATTTTCTGCAGCAAGTGCAGGCTTTGTCTCACTGCGCTCGCATCCGGAAACGGGCCGAAGTATTCGCCCTTTTTCTTTTTCGCACCGCGATGAACCGCCAAGCGAGGATGGGTATGGCCGCTTAGATAAATGTAGGGGTAGGATTTATCATCGCGCAGCAACACGTTGTATTTCGGCAGGTGTTGCTTGATGAGGTTGTGTTCAAGGATCAGCGCTTCCGTTTCCGTGTGGGTGACGGTGACTTCCACATTGGCGATGTTTCGCACCAAGGCTTTGGTTTTTTCGCTGGAAACTTGCACACGAAAGTAGCTGGCAAGACGCTTGCTCAGATCTTTCGCCTTACCCACATAAATGATCTCACCCGAGGCGTCCATCATGCGATAAACGCCCGGTTGGTGAGGAACCGTTTTTAAAAAGCTTTTTGAATCAAATGTGTCTGGCACTACAGAGTCTCGGTATCTAACATCCCGTGACGAATGGCGAGGTGAGTCAACTCCACATCCCCGTTAATGCCTAGCTTGCTAAACAAACGATAGCGGTAACTATTAACGGTTTTGGGGCTTAAACTGAGCTGCTCGGAAATGTCCGTGACTTTTTGCCCTTTGGTGATCATCAGCATGATCTGCAATTCACGTTCAGACAGCTCCTTGAAAGGGTTGTCAGAAGAAGCGGAAAACTGACTAAGCGCCATTTGCTGAGCAATATCCGGGGAAATGTACCGTTGGCCGCTATTGACCATGCGGATCGCATTCACCACTTCGTCCGCGCCCGCCCCTTTGGTGAGATAGCCCGCGGCACCCGCTTGCATCACCTTGGTTGGGAATGGGTTCTCGGTATGAATCGTGAGTACGATGATCTTGGCATCCGGCGAGTAGCGAAGCAACTTACGTGTGGCTTCCAAACCCCCGATGCCCGGCATGTTCATGTCCATCAGGACAATATCGGCGTGATTTTGCCGACACCACTTGAGTGCGGCTTCACCGCTGTCGGCTTCCCCTACCACTTTAATTCCACGGACGTCTTCTAATAGACGTCGAATCCCTGTGCGAACCAGCTCGTGATCATCTACAAGGAAAACAGTGATCAATCTTGTATCTCCACTTGGTTTGGTTCGCCAACTTGTTGCTTCACCGCAACGGTTGGACGTGTCTTAACGCATATTACTTGAGTTTTACCACGGATGAAAAGGCAACAACAGGGCCGATGTACCGAATCGCAAATTTTCATACACTGAACTGTCAAAAAACAGTCAACCCGTCTAAATTATGGCCAACACGGTGATATTTGCACCAAGTTGCTGACCATAAACGGAGTAACGTCATGTTGACATGTCAGCATTTTTGAACACATCGCGGCCCTGTCCGTGATTACGAGAGGGCTAAACCCCTTAGGCTATAGCGCCAAACACAGATACTTCATTTCGAGGTATTCATCCAAGCCCCATTGTGACCCTTCTCGGCCCAAGCCTGATTGTTTCACCCCACCAAAGGGCGCCACCGCGGTTGAAATAAGGCCGGTATTAATCCCCACCATGCCGTACTCCAAGGCTTCTGCGACACGATGCACGCGGCTAATGTCTCGCGCATAAAAATACGACGCCAGACCAAACTCGGTATCGTTCGCCATTGCGATAGCCTCAGCGTCATCATTAAAAGCAAACAAGGGCGCAACCGGACCGAAGGTTTCTTCTTTAGCAATCCGCATCGCCGGTGTGGCATGTTTGATGACCGCAGGCTGAGTAAAGTTTTCCCCTAACTCTGGGCAATCGCCGCCAAGCAGGATCTCGCCACCGTGTTGCTTGGCATCGTCCAAATGCGCTTTCACTTTGTCGATCGCACCACGATTAATCAGCGGGCCAATGTCCACCTTGTCATCGGTGCCAAGACCGACACGTAATTGACTAACCGCTTGTGTGAATTTTTCTGCGAAGGCGTCATAGATACTCGATTGCACATAGATTCGGTTCACACAAACGCACGTTTGTCCCGCATTGCGGTATTTAGCCGCAATGGCACCTTCAACCGCAGCATCGATATCCGCATCATCAAAAACAATAAACGGCGCATTGCCCCCCAACTCCAGCGACAGCTTTTTAATGCTTGGCGCGCATTTTTCCATCAGTTGTGCGCCAATTTCCGTCGAGCCAGTGAATGAGAGCTTACGTACCCGATCATCGCTGCAAAGCGTGTCGGCAATCGGCCCAGCCGTGCCGGTGACAATGCTTAGTACCCCGGCAGGCACACCCGCGCGCAGTGCCAATTCTCCTAGCGCCAACGCCGACAACGGTGTATCACTGGCCGGCTTCACCACCATCGTACAACCTGCCGCCAGTGCTGCCGCGGCTTTGCGGGTGATCATCGCGGCCGGAAAATTCCAAGGCGTAATCGCTGCCGTTACGCCAATCGGCTGCTTGATCACAGAGATGCGTTTATCGGCCTGCTCGGCAGGAATAGTCGCGCCATACACGCGCTTCGCTTCTTCAGCAAACCACTGCAAAAATGACGCCGCGTATTGGATCTCGCCCGCGGCTTCTTTCAGCGGCTTGCCTTGCTCGGCGGTCATGATCGCCGCTAAGTCGTCTTTGTGTTCCAGCATCAGCTCGTACCAGCGGTACAATACATCGGCACGGGCTTTCGCCGTTAGCGCACGCCACTCGGGCAAGGCCGCATCGGCGGCATCAATTGCTTGTCGTGTTTCCTCGGCGCCCATATTGGGTACGTTTGCCAAACACGTTCCATTGGCAGGATTGGTCACCGGGCGTGTTTTTTGGTTGTGGGCATCTTTCCATTGACCGTTAATCAGTGCTTGTGTCTTAAGCAGCGTCATGTCCTGCAATTGCATAATGGCTCCTTTTTGTTCAAAGGTGTTGCGCGTTCACCCAAATCATACTGGCACCTTGCCAGCTCACGAATAGCACGGCAAGATATTCGCTGAGATCAACGACTATAAGCCAGTAAATGCACAATGTCTGCTCAAGTAGACAGCAAATAACCACAACGGCTTATAGATACCGGCGCAAACACAGCTGGCCCTTCAACAGAAAAAGGATGCTCTATGCGTATTTTTAGCCAGTTCGATAGCGGGAATATCCGCGTTCTGAATGACGACGACATCAACAATATCCAGCTTGCCATTCACCAAGACAATCAGTCTGAGTTTTATCAGTGGTTCCACTTTCGCCTTGAAGCTGAGGTCAATCAGGCCCATACGCTCCATATTCAGCAGCTTGCAGGCTCTGCCTACCCTGAAGGCTGGAAAGACTACCAAGCGGTTGCCTCATACGACCGTGATACCTGGTTCCGTGTTCCTACTGAATTCGACGGCGATACCTTGACCATGAAGGTGACGCCGCAACACGGCTCGATGTACTTTGCGTATTTCGCACCGTATAGCTATGAGCGCCACTTGGATTTGATTCATCAAGCGCAAACCTACCCACAGTGCCAATTAGAAACGCTTGGCCAAACCCTAGATGGCCGCGATATTAGCCTATTGAAAATTCGCGCTGATTTAGGGGAATCCGCTCAACCGAAAACGCCCATTTGGCTGATTGCCCGCCAGCACCCCGGCGAGACCATGGCGGAATGGTTTATGGAAGGTTTGCTCGACCGATTGCTTGACGACACGGACACCACCGCCCGTGCGCTGTTGGAAAAAGCGGACTTTTACATCGTGCCCAACATGAATCCCGATGGCAGCGTACGCGGCCACTTACGCACCAATGCCGTCGGTGCCAACTTAAACCGCGAATGGGAAACGCCAAGCCTTGAGCGCAGCCCTGAGGTATATCATGTTCGTGCCCGTATGGAGCAAACAGGGGTGAAAATGTGCCTCGATATTCACGGCGATGAGGCGATACCGTACAACTTTGTAGCCGGTTGCGAGGGGATCCCATCTTACGATGAACGTATGGCCGATCTTGAAAACCGCTTCAAACGTGCGCTGCTTACCGTGACGCCGGAGTTTCAAGACGAGCATGGCTATGAAAAAGACGCGCCCGGTAAAGCCAATTTAACCGTGGGATCAAACTGGATTGGCGAGCGCTTTAAGTGTTTGTCATACACGGTTGAAATGCCCTTTAAAGATCACAACGACCAACCGGATCCAGACTTTGGCTGGTCATCTGCGCGCAGCCAAGCCTTTGGTCGCGATATGCTCAGCGCCATCCTCGCGGTAGTGGATACACTGTAACGCACCCAATATGCGCGAGACTCAAAAGCCGATGCCGCGTCATCGGCTTTTTCTATGTCTGTCATAGATTATTTCTGTTTTCGCTCGTCGGCAAAGGCTCGTAAACTAGCCAAAAATCATTCGACGAGGAACAATAATGACAACCCTAACCTCACGTTGCCCTCACTGCCAAGCAATGAACCGTATTCCGAGCGAACGCGTGAACGACGTGCCCAAGTGTGGCAAGTGTCAATCAGCGCTATTGGAAGGAAAACCCATTGAAGGCACCAGCGATAACTTTGCTGCCTTACTTAATAGCGACAAGCCAGTAGTAGTGGATTTTTGGGCCCCTTGGTGCGGACCATGCCAAAGTTTTGCACCTGCTTTTGAGGCCATCGCCGAACAGGAAGAGGGGCGTGCGCTGTTTGTGAAAATTGACACTGAAGCGCAGCAAGCGCTGGCGGCACAATATCGTATTCGCAGCATTCCGACGCTAATGGTGTTTAAAAACGGCGAGCGCGTTGACATGATGAACGGCGCCCTGCCACAAAATGCCTTTAGCGACTGGTTGAGCCAGCACCTTAGCTAATCGCTATTCGCTAACCATCCTTTCATAATGATCACGCGGCGCTACACTTTTAGCGCCGCGCCTTGTTTTACCGCGCGGATCGCCACATTGGTATTGATGTCTTTGACCATCGCCAAGGTCTGTAACTGGCGCATAAAGGCTTCATAGTGCGGTAAATCGCGCGTCACCACTTCCAGTAAATAGTCATAAGTACCTGAGATCACGTGGCCGTTGATCACTTCATCCATATCCACCAGCGCGTTTTCAAAGGTGACAATCGCCTCTTCTCGATGATTACTCAAACTCACGTTAACGAAAAAGGTCATGTTTAGCCCAATCCGCTGGCGATTTAGGGTGACCTGATAGGACGCTATCACCCCATCGGCTTCCAGCTTTTTGATTCGTCTTGCACAAGGCGAAAACGACAACCCAACCGCATCAGCGATTTCCGCGGTGGTACGCCGCGCATCGTCTTGCAACAGCGCCAGAATCGCTTTGTCTTTACTGTCCAAATCGCTTCCTTAGTGATTTTCAACAACAAAAATATAATTAAAGATGATAAACGCTAACATAATGGAAAATCACTCTTTAATTTGCCACCAATCCCTCCTTTGACGCTGCCACACTAACTCTATTCTTGAACAAGGAAGTGACCAACCATGCCTGCCACCTCTCAACGTGTATTAGGCCTTGCCGCCATGCTTGTCACCGTGACCATTTGGGCGAGCCTGTTTATCTCATTGCGTCAGGCCAGCCAATCGGTGTTAACCAGTGGCGATGTTGCCCTACTGCGCTTTTTGCCCGCCGCTCTCCTATTTGGTTGGCTGAGCCGTCATCGAGTCCGTCATATTGTCTCCGTGCCCAAACGTTATCTGTTTGCGATTGCCTTCGGTGCTGGTTTACCGTTTTATCTGCTCGCTGCCACCGGTATGCAGTTAGCCCATGTTGCCGATGGCGCCTCGTTAATTCCGGGGATCTTGCCACTGTTTGTCTCTACCATCGCTTGGGGCGTTTATGGTGAATCACTCTCGGTGGGACGGCGATTAGGGATTGGGCTTATAGTGATCGGTATCGGTGTGTTTTTGTGGCATTCGCTATTCTTCTCACCGTGGAGCGTCACCCAAGGCCATTTGATTTTGCTTGCGGCCAGTATCAGCTGGGCGTGGTTTACCATTGGCGTACGTGTGACAGGATTGAATGCCGCAGAAGCCGGAGCGGTACTCGCGATTTCGGCCGTCTTGTTGCTGCCTGTGGGCGCGATGAGCGGGCTGATCTCGTTTAACTTGCTCCAAGCGCCTTTGGGCGAGCTGGGCTACCATGTGCTGGCGCAAGGCTTGGGCGTGGGGATCATTGCCAATTACAGCTATGCATTTGCGATTCGTCGCTTAGGTGCAGAAATGAGTGCCGCAATAGGCGCATTTACGCCTGTGGTGGCCGCGCTGATCGCCATTCCTGTGTTCTCAGAAACCGTCAGTCTGCTCACCGTTGTGGCGATGGCGTTGATCGTATTCGGTGCGGTGCTCGCCAGTGAGGGGATAAAGTGGCGACGCACACAAACAAAAAGCGGCCCGCAGGCCGCTTAATCTGTGATTCGACGTAAACGCTATCCGGTTAGAGATAGTCGCCACGACGCAAGGCATCGATACGTTTTTCTAGCGGTGGGTGAGTCATAAACAACTCACTCAGCGTTTTCTTACCGTTGATGCCAAATGCCATCATTGAGCCTTCCAGTTTCGGCTCGTGGCTGACTTTTAAACGCTCCAGCGCCGCAATCATTTTCTGTTTGCCTACCAGCTGCGCAGAGCCTGCATCGGCGCGGAATTCGCGATGACGGCTAAACCACATGGTGAGAATGCTAGCCAGAATACCAAACACGATTTCTAGCACTGACGACACCAAGAAGTACATCATCCAGTTGCCACCGCCTTCACCTTCTTCGTCACTGTTCATGCCACTCACCGCGCCGGCGATTACACGAGAAATAAAGATAACGAAGGTGTTCACTACCCCTTGCATCAAGGTCATGGTGACCATGTCGCCGTTGGCAATGTGGCTGACTTCGTGCGCCAGTACCGCTTCCGCTTCATCACGGGTCATGCTTTGTAGTAACCCCGTTGATACCGCGACCACGGAGTCGTCTCGTTTTGCTCCGGTGGCAAATGCGTTGATATCGGGCGAGTTATAAATCGCCACAGTAGGCATGCCAATGCCAGCACGCTGAGCCTGTTGGCTAACGGTGTTCATCAACCAGTGCTCGGTTTCATTGCGTGGATGCTCAATCACTTGCGCCCCTACTGAGCGAAGTGCCATGGATTTTGACATCAGCAACGAAATAATTGAGCCGCCAAAACCGAATACARCCGCCAATACCAGCAACCCAGACAAGCTGCCCGGTTGCATGCCTGTGACCGCGTAGATGATGTTCAGCACAATGCTGAATACGATCAGTACCGCGAGGTTGGTAGCAAGAAATAATCCTATGCGTTTCATCGTGTGTCTCCGTCGCTTAAACCCAGTGTTTAGCGCTTACTTGTTGTAATGGTAAAAATAGTATGGGCATTCAAGATAAAAACAATCCTTTGATGCAATTTGTTACGAATAAAATGATTGAATCCGCCCATCGCTACAAACAGCAGCACCACTCCGCTGACCAGTTAGTGTGGCACGTTATTCCCATCTGATATAGATAAAATGTGAGCTAGGCCGATTGAGAAATTTTTATCTATAATTCATAAAGATAAAAACAAACTTAACACACAGGACCAGCATTTTAGACAAATCCAAGCTACTATAGACTTTAGTCGAGTTGTAATTGCGTTAAGACGGCGCTAATTTGGCTGCAGCTGTTTAAAACTAGATAACATTTTCTCACTCATTGTTTACATCGCGATGAAGCATCAATGAGACGAGACAAAGTGTGAAGCCCTGATCAAGAGCCGCGTTAAAACAACGCGTTATCAATGGAGTGAAACCATGGCAGAAAAAGAAAACTACCGTGTCGCTATCGACATCTTATGCTGTCATCTCGGCATGAGCTTCGACGAAGCCTGCTCAGAACTTGGGTTAGCATCGGATGACGCCAGTGCAGCGCGACAAATTGCAGAAGTCCAGCAAGGTCTAATGGGATTACTGGACGATCAAAAATAAGCGGTCGTTTTCAGTCATTCCTGTTACAAGCCCGCCTCTACATTAGCAAAAAGCCAGTTTTCACTGGCTTTTTTTTGTGTCCGGCATGACTCAATGCGCCCACCGTTTAAGGCGCTAAAAGCGCACGGATATCCAGCGTTGACGCCCGTTGTGCTGGCGACGCATCAGCAGCAAACGGCAAGTGCCCCAGACAAGGCGCATCTAAATGCGCATCAAGATAGCGCACCATTTCGTCACTGTGCTGAGCCCCGGGATCAACGGCGTTTGCCACCCATCCGGCTAACGTAAGCCCGCGTGCATGTATGGCCTCTGCGGTGAGTAAAGCATGGTTTAGACAGCCAAGTTTAATTCCCACCACCATGATCACTGGCAGTTGGTGGGTAACCACCCAATCGGCTAGTGTTTCAGTCTCACTCAGTGGCACTTGCCAGCCTCCAGCCCCTTCTACCAATACCGGGCTGGCCTGCTGTTTTAAATGCGCGAGCCCATCGCTTAACATCTGGGTATCGATGGGCTTGTTGGCTAACACCGCCGCCCAATGCGGCGAGCACGGCGTTTCTAACAACACTGGATTGATAGCGGCATACGGCAATGCGATCGCACTGGCGTGCTGTAAAGTGACAGCGTCACTATTTAGTTGGTGATCAGGCGCTAAATCAGCACCAGCAGCGACAGGTTTATAGCCCACCGCTTGATAACCTTGTTTGATAAAAGCGTGCAACAGCGCCGCCGTGGTATAGGTTTTCCCCACTTCGGTGTCGGTGCCGGTAATAAAGTAACTGTCATGCATGATGGTGAATCACTATGTAGCCAATTTGATAGGTCGCCGGTAAGGTGTTGGCGGCAAGTGCAAAACGCTGATACGCCTTTTCTACCGCACTAAACTGCGCTCTTGTCGCCAGCCCTTGCTGCCCCGTACCTTGCGGGCGATATGTCGCGCCAATGCCTTTTAAGCTTTTCATCACCGCATGGGCATTAGCAAACGTCAGCTGTTCGCTTTCTTGCAACACGGTTGCGTGCATCAGCCCAGCGCGTTGGGTCGCCTGCTGTAATCCAGATAACGTGATAAAGCGGTTCACCCGTGACATGCCGCATGCTTGTTGCCACGCGCTGTCGAGTTCACACAGTGATCCGGTGAGCAGTGTCGAAACAAGAATTTGTCCGCCGGGTTTAACGACCCGACTCAGCTCCGCCAATGGCACGTGCAAATCGTCACACCATTGCAATGCTAACGAGCTAAATGCCAGATCGACACTATTATCAGCCAGCGGCAAATGCTCCGCATCAGCTTGTACGCCTAGCATGGCATCACCGCAGCGCGCTTTTGCCGTCGCAAGCATAGGGGCGCTGAGATCCAGTCCAATCACTGTTTTAGCGTGAGTCATCCACTGCTGGGTGAAATAGCCGGTGCCACAACCGACATCTAAGACGGTACCGAGACGGACAGCCTTTTGCTCTGACTCAGCCAATGCCATCAACCGATGGCCGACACGGCGTTGCAGCGTCGCACTGTCATCATAATGGGGTGCGGCTCGGCCAAACGCTCTGGCAATAGCTTGTTTATCGGCGACGGTCACGCTGTCACCTCGCATGTGTTGTCGCTCGCTAATACCGGCTTCAGCGCCTCAATCAGTGCGGTGATATCTGTCTTTTGATGCTGTGCCGACAAGCTGATCCGCAGACGTGCAGTGTTAGGGGGGACAGTCGGTGGCCGAATCGCCCCCACCCGAATGTGCGCCTTCACCAAAGCCTGATTTACCTGCTGTAACGCTGCCAAATCGCCGATAATCAGCGGCTTGATCGGGCTAGGCGTCGCGAGCAGTTGCGGGAAGGGCTGCCTATTACCAGCGTGCGGTTCGAAAGCAGACGTCGTCTCTAACCAGTCGTGGAGCCCTTGCGTTAACTGTTCGGCATGAGCGCTGAGTGTTTCTCGTCGCCAGTGCTCTGTTCGTGCCAACCTAATCGCATCCTCGATGAGTGCCGCTTGCGCAGGTGGCATGGCGGTCGAATACACATAATGGCGCGCGAACTGACGCAAATAATCAATAATGGTGGGAGAGGCCAGCACTGCCGCCCCCGCAACGCCCAAGGCTTTTCCAAACGTCACGACTAATATATCCGGCCGTGCGCCACGACTAACACTGCCCTCGCCTTCTTGCCCCAACACGCCAATCCCATGCGCATCATCCAGTGCCCAGAGCGCCCCCGATTGGTTGGCAATCGCGGTAAGGCTTTCGGTTGGCGATACATCGCCATCCATGCTGAATACCCCTTCTGAGACAATCAGCGATGCGGAAGGCTGGATTTGCTTTGCGAGCAGTTGGCGAAGGTGTGCCATGTCGTTATGACGAAAACGGCGCTGTGTGGCAGGGCTCAATACGCCAGCCTCAATCAAGGAGGCATGGTTGAGTTTGTCTTGAAACAAGACATCGTCTTTACCTAACAGTGTGAAGAGCAAGGCTTGGTTGGCGGCAAAACCACTGTTAAACAGTATCGCTTGCGAGTAACCGAGCCAGTCACACAGCTGATCGCAAAGGGATTGATGCGCCGCGGTAAAACCGGATACCACCGGTGAAGCCGTTGCGCCCACACCCCAGCGTTCAAGGTGCTGCTGCGCCCTTTTCACCAGTCGCGGGTCTTGCGCAAGGCCCAAGTAATCATTTCCCGCAAAGTTGCGCCATGACTCGGCGACGGCATTGTCACCACTTTGCCGCCATAAGCCTTGTTGCTGGCGTGCGGCCAACTCGCCTTGGTAACGACGGGTCAGCGCTGATGTTGTATCAGTCATGGGGACTTAGACACTGGCGTCATAGAACAAATCGCCCTCTTGCGGGCGCGCTGCGACTCGCTCGGCCACTTGCTCAAGTAAGTCGTGCTCAGTGACTTGATCGGGCTTTTGGCTGACCGCTTCGCGATTAATACCCAGCTTTTTAAATAGCTGCATATCCGCGTCTTCGTCAGGATTTGGTGTGGTCAACAGCTTGCAGCCGTAGAAGATCGAGTTCGCGCCAGCCATAAAGCACAAGGTTTGCATTTGCTCGTTCATGTCTTCGCGCCCGGCAGACAGCCGCACTGCCGATTTGGGCATCATGATCCGCGCCACCGCAATAATGCGGACAAAATCGAACGGGTCGACGTCATCGACGTTCTCAAGCGGTGTGCCCTTTACTTTGACCAGCATGTTGATTGGCACGCTTTCTGGGTGAACCGGCATATTGGCCAGCTCGACCAGCAGACCAGCGCGATCGCGGGCACTTTCACCCAGCCCAATAATGCCGCCGGAACACACCTTCATTCCCGCGTCTCGCACGTTGGATAAGGTATCGAGGCGTTCTTGATACGTCCGCGTGGTAATAATATTGCCGTAAAACTCAGGTGAGGTATCGAGGTTGTGGTTGTAGTAGTCCAAACCCGCCTCAGATAAGGTCTTGGCTTGCTCTGCATCCAACATGCCCAGTGTCATGCAGGTTTCCAACCCTAAACCTTTGACGCCTTGGATCATATCGAGCAAATACGGCATATCGCGTTGCTTGGGGTTTTTCCAAGCGGCGCCCATGCAAAAGCGAGTCGCGCCTGAAGCTTTGGCTTTTTCTGCCGCTTCGAGCACGCGCTCCACTTCCATTAACCGCTCTTTCTCAACATCGGTGCGATACCGCGCACTTTGCGGACAATACTTGCAATCTTCTGGACAGGCGCCGGTTTTGATCGATAACAGCGTGCTGACTTGCACTTGGTTGGCAGGATGGTATTCACGATGCACTTGCTGCGCTTCAAACAACAAATCCATGAAGGGTTTATCGAACAATGCTTGCACTTCCTGTGCGGTCCAGTTGTGTCTTATTTCCACGCGGTTTTCCCCGTTGTTGTCGTTTTAATGCTTGGCTAGTCTACCCACAGACGTTAACCTGTCAACACATCAAGATAATACTGGTTTACATCTGATTTATTTATGAGCATCAACACCCATTTTGACCGCGAGCATATCTGGCATCCCTACACCTCAACGCTCGACCCTTTGCCTTGCTTGCCCGTCTCACACGCAAACGGCGCCGAGCTCCATCTTGAAGATGGCACTGTTCTGATTGATGGTATGTCATCATGGTGGGCAGCCATTCACGGCTACAACCACCCTGCTTTGAACACCGCGGCACATCAGCAAATCGATAAGATGTCGCATGTGATGTTTGGCGGTCTTACCCACCAGCCTGCGGTATCGCTTTGTGAGCGCTTGGTCGCGCATTCTCCCGCCCCGCTCACGCAAGTGTTTTTGGCCGATTCAGGATCGGTATCAGTAGAAGTAGCGCTTAAAATGGCGATGCAATATTGGCAGGGACGCGGCGAATCGCGCGCACAGTTTTTGACCTTGCGTCATGGCTATCATGGCGACACGTTCGCCGCCATGTCGGTGACGGATCCTGATAATTCGATGCACAAACTCTACAAAGGGTTTCTGCCTCAGCATCATTTTGTGCCTTCCCCACAAAGCCGTTTTGACGGTGAGTGGAGCCCTGACGACATACAGCCTATGCGCGAAGCACTCACCGCCCATCACGGCCAACTGGCCGCCGTGATCTTAGAGCCCATCGTGCAAGGCGCAGGCGGTATGCGTTTTTATCACCCTGAATACCTGCGTCAAGTGCGCGCTCTGTGCGATGAGTTTGATGTTCTGCTGATTGTGGATGAAATTGCGACTGGCTTTGGCCGAACAGGAAAACTATTTGCCTGCGACCACGCGGGGATCAGCCCAGATATACTATGCGTCGGCAAGGC
Source organism: Salinivibrio proteolyticus (assembly GCF_001996165.1). Taxonomy (GTDB): domain Bacteria; phylum Pseudomonadota; class Gammaproteobacteria; order Enterobacterales; family Vibrionaceae; genus Salinivibrio; species Salinivibrio proteolyticus. Next base: position 21,122 of record NZ_MUFP01000010.1, read on the forward strand.
ACTGACCGGCGGCTACATGACCTTGGCCGCCACGCTAACCACCCACCATGTGGCCGATACTGTCTGTAGCGGTGATGCAGGCTGTTTTATGCACGGCCCCACTTTTATGGGCAATCCACTCGCCTGCGCTGTGGCCTGCGCCAGCATTGATACCTTGCTAGAAAGTGACTGGCCGCAGACCGTCGCGCATATCGAGCAGCAGCTAAAAACCGGCTTAACCCCCGCTCGTGCCCTCGAGTGTGTGGCGGACGTGCGTGTGCTTGGCGCAATTGGCGTGATAGAGCTGAATGACCCGGTGAATCTAGCCGATATTCAGCCCTTAATGACCGCCCAAGGTATTTGGGTTCGCCCGTTCGGCAAACTGGTGTATGTAATGCCACCTTATTGCATCCGCAACGACCAACTCCACCAACTCACTCAAGGCATGATCACCGCAATTAAGCAGTTTTTTGGTGAGTAGATAGGGTCGAACACGCCCCGTTAAAGGCGGGGCGGCATCTAATGCCGATGTATACTGGCACGAATTTCTTCGCTTGATTAAAGAAAACGTCAACCAAAGTTCTTGCACACACTTCACAAATTAGCCATAGCTAACGTAACCATGACAACAACCCTATCCATATTTCTGGCCTGTTGCGTACAATGCTGCGTCATGATCATTTACTGGCGGACAGAAAGGTGGCTTACAAATTAGTGCGATTGACCGAGCTTATGGCGTATGAGTTTAGTCAAGTAGAGGGCGATATCAGCTCGCTGAGCGAGCGCGATGTCAGCAGTATCATCCCTGATGGCGTGAGCTTTTCTCAGTTTAAGGAAAAGCTTGATAGCGGTGAGTATGTGCTACTGACCAATGCGCCGAAACATCCAGCGATGGTGCATGATAGCGTTAACAAGATATGGTCCGTTGCTCCGAGCACTAGCACAACGCTTTCGCCACAAGCCCAATCAGCTCTTTCTGCTAGAGCGAACCAATCTGGGAATGTTGCAGCGGGAGCGAGTGGTTCGCGTAGCGCGAGTAATAGCTCGCAAGCTGCGACAACAAATATCGAAGATACCTATGTCCCTGAGCCAGTAAAGCCTGACCGTTCAGACGTGCCGCCAGCCTTGAAATATGAGTACTGCTTTGAGATTACAGCCTCTGACGACACGTTTCGTAAGGCTGTGGGCTGTACTTTCCAATTAGCGAAAACTGAGCAAGAAGGCATGATTGGCCAGTGGCAAACTAAGCCTACCGAACACGGTACTAAGTACACCGCTTACGCCGCATTTGATGAACCTAAAAAGCTAGTGGCTAAAATCTCTGCCGACATCATGGGTGTGAGTGTTCCTGACCACGTAGTGATGAAGCCCGAAGGCTCCGCTGTGGTCCGAGAAGCCTTTATTCCAGTGACGCCCTCTATTCAGTTAGGTGAACGACTCGGTTTACCCACTGAGGGATATTATTACCACTTCAACCAAAAGCGCCTTGTTCAAGAATATAAGCTGCTAGGCAATGGCAAGTGGCAGTTTTATGCCACGCGTTCTACCCATGAAAAACTCAATCATGACCAAGGCCTTAACAAGCACCAGAGTGCTATCTTGGTTTACTGGAAGTTAGGTGGTAAAAACGTCGAAGATCAACACCTCGTCTATCTTAAAGAAGCAATTACTCGTGAAGAGCTCGATAATTTAGATGATGAATGGCTAGCAGAAAACGGCGTAAAACTATCTATCAGCGATTTACTCGCCGCCCCTAAGCAAACCGTTGCTAATCGAGACGACTCACCGGCAGAGTCGGATAGCGACAAAACTGGTGACTCAGCGCAACCATTAACCCATACCGTTAAGTTTGATCCGACTACCCGCCAACGTGAATCATGGCCTGCTATTGCCGAACAATACGACTTGTCCGCTAAGCAGCTGTTGGAGTTGAACCCACAGTATCACGCTGAACCGATGTCATTGGCGGTAGGTGATTTGCTAACTGTGAAGGGTTCGCAACCACAAGATATTGAAAAGAAAACTATTTATGAGCTACCACCTGAGAGCCCTAAGCCATTTAATCATCCTCTGAACACTTACTATGACTATACAGAGCGCTGTTTAGTTGATACTTCAACAGTCGCTATTAATCATAAAAGATTAGTCCCAAAAGAGGTGACCGTTGTTAATATCAAAAAGGTATCTGATGTTGCAACTGAATTTGAGCTTGGCTTCACTCAAGTAGAAAAAACTCAGCCCCTCGACGACTATTGGCAAAACCTTTTTTCCTCAGATACAAGTGACTACACCCAGAAGCTTTTGACGAAATACAATACACATTTGAACAATCCTGTCCGTCAAGGGGAAATTGTAGTCGTACTAACCAAAGAACCATCCACTGAAACACAGAGAAGTAAGCTGTCGGCTCTTATTGAAGAAGCAACAGCAGCAAGTACAGAGTTAGCAAAATTAACTGAAGAGCAAGTTTCCACCGTTAATCGTCACTTTGAATTGCTAGATTTTTATGCTGACGAAGCCATGAAAAAAGTAAGCAAAGATGGCTTACCAAGTGATTTATATGCTTATGCTTCCATGGGAATTGGTGCTGTAGCTGTAGGAATTGAGCAACATTTAAAAAATATCAATAACATACTTTTGGAAATTAACCACCTCTACGTCTCTCAGGTGGCGATGGCGAGCCGTGTTGGTGGTATTAACTATGGTTCTTTTGTCGCTGAGCGAGCCTCACTATTTCAAAAACTAGATGGAAGCTTTGCTGCATTATCTCGACGTAGCGTTAAAATCCCTGTCTATACACAAATTAAGCGCAATCTCAAACTATCCACGCGCTCTGTCGTTCATCATGCCGATGAAATTATCGCAAAAGGCTTCGTACCTAATTTAGGTAAACGTATGGCAAATGTCGCAATCGGTATTGGAGCTTCCCGTGGCGTCGGCTATGTGGGGCTGTTGCTTGGCGGCGCAAGTGGCGTGAAGAATATTTATGACGCCTGCTCCGTCGATGGATCAGGGGAATGTGGCAAAGTCACTACTCGTGAAGTAGCCGGATTTTTTGGTGGTGTCGGTGGAGGAACTGTTGGCGGCAGTATAGCAGCTGCAGGCACTATATTGGTACTGGGTGTTGTTGGAGTAACGTCTGCACCTGTATTAGCAGTTGCATCTATCGGTGCTTTTGTTGTGGGTGGCTCTGTGGGTGGAATTACAGGTACAACTATTGGAAAATCCTTTGGTGATATCCTTTATGAAAAGGTTATCGACCTTAAAGAGTTGATTGAATAGTTTGTAGAGGATTGGCTTTGAATAACTTTTTTGAGCACGCTTATACTATTATTACAGGAATATTTGCTGCATATGTGATCATATGGTCTGTTCCTGCAGTAATTATGAGCGCAATGGTCTCGCTAGGAAGCATTGAAAGAATTGTTTTCATCGATAAGCAGTTAGCCAAGAATCTAGATAAATACTATGACGAAAAAGGCTATATGAGATGGAACTATCAAATGTCCTATTCTATTGGGACTAGATTATTTGGCTACTGGCTAGCCTACCCGTTCATAAGACATCGAGTGACAACTAAATCTAAAAAGTTTAGGTTGTTTATGTGGGTCAACTGCATCGGAATCTGGGGATGGTTTCTTGTTCCTAGCCTATCTCTTATAGAAAAAGCTATGATGTAATAAAGCTAGGATAAACACACACCGCCCCGTTGTATATGAGGCGGTGTTTTTCTTCTTGGGAAAGCGAGCAGTGCGGCTTTGTGCGTTACTCGTAGAGGTACCTTTCTTCCGGTTTGTCGGATGAGTAAGCGACCAATTCCCACTCAAAGCCGGCTTTATCATAGAAGTACATCCGCTTGCGGTGAGTCTCGTGCGCCATGGCCCCATTTGGCTGATACCCTTTTTCAAGCAAGCGTTCGCGGATGGTATCGATGTCATCAATGATCAGGCCAATATGGTTCACGCCTTGAGATTTATAGGTACTGCGTGGCTGTATGCTGGGCTCTGAACTTGGGTTGGGCTCTTGCAGTGCAAAGTAGCAGTGTTCATTGCCCACATGTACCCAACGATATCCTTTTGGCGACTGGGCATCTTGGCGAACTTTAAAATCGGGGACAGCCACCGCCAAAAACGCTAACGCCGCATCCATGTCCACCACAGTAATATTTACGTGTTCGATTGTTGTCATCATTCATTCCCTTTATCCGTGCTATCGAAAACTGAGCTTGGAAAGCTAAACATCGAAGGCAAGGATAAAACCTCAAGATAACTTGAGGTCAACGAACAAAATCAGTGGTCTGGGGAAACATGTAAATCATGCTGCGGTATAGGTGTAGATCCAGTCGTCGTAACAAACACCGCCAATTGCAAAGGCATCAGGGTCAATACGGCTGAGTTGAAACCCTACCTTTTCTAACACGCGCGCCGAAGCAAGATTACCAGCGGTCACTGTCGCATTGATGATTCGCGCATCACCATGATGGATGGCAAAATCGGTGACAGCCTGCAAAGACTCAGTCCCATAGCCACGCCCGTGATAAGACGGCAAAAGTAAATAACCGACTTCCGCTACACCCTGCTCAAGCAAAAAACCGGTGACGCCGATAGGCGTTTGCGTCGCCGTCTCTACAATCACCAAACACAACCAATGCTTAGCGTCAGGAGACCAGGGCGTAAGCCGTTGCTCAAATCGGGTTTCAATCTCATCCAGTGGCATAGGGTCAAAACATTGCGCAATCACGGCATTGTCTGTGTGTAGGCGGTGGAACAACGGCCAGTCCGCTTTGATCATTGGCCGCATGCTCAGGCGTGGGGTTGTCAGCGGAAACAGGCCCGTTTCCAATTGTGACTTTGTCATGATGCCTCACTCGGGGTACTGGCCACGTTGACTTTCGGTGCCGCAAAACCGCGGAAGATATTGTGTACGGAGAGCAGCGCGCACACACCCACTACCACACCAAGGTGCCATGCTTCGCTAACGCCCAAGCTCAATAGCGCCATACTCATCAACGCAGAAATAATCATCTGTGCACCACCGGAGAGCGCAGCGACGGTGCCGGCTTGGTTAGAGTAAGGTTGCATCACCTGCGATTGGGCGCACGGCAGCGCAATCCCGTTGCCAAACACCATAAAGAACTGCCCAATCATCAGCAGTAACGGGTCCATCGGGGTGAGCCATAACCAAACCGCAGAAATGAGCTGCATCACCGGTGCCATCAACAGCATACGCTTGGTGCCCAAACGCGGACGAATGCGCGAAACTAGCGCACTCCCCAACAATAAGCCACAGGTCGGAATAAGCGCCCACAGCGCATATTGATCCGAGGTCATACCGATGCGCTCTTGCATTAAAAATGGCATCAGCGACACCGTGGTGATCACCAAGGTAAAATTCACCCAGCTAATACTGGCGAAATAGAGAAAGTATGGCGTTTTTAGTAGTGCGCCATAACGGCCGAGGATCACCTTCACATTGGGCAACGGTGAACGAGTATGCATGCTTTCTTTAAACAGGAAAAACAGTACGCACCACACCATGCTGGTGTACACCATCAGCAAAATAAAGATCGCCAGCCAGCCTAAGTTATGGTTAACAAAACCACCAATCACAGGAGCCACAATAGGCGTAAATGAGGCGACCATGATCAGATATGACATGGCTTGAGGAAGCTGATCCCCCGAATACGAGTCACGGGTAAAGGCACGTGAGAGCACAGCACAGCAACCGGTGCCCATGCCTTGAATGCAGCGGCCAATCACCAAACCGGTGAAACTAGCACTAAAGCTCACCATCACGGTTAAGCCGATCAAAGAAAGTAACACGCCGGCTAATAACACCCGGCGGCGGCCAAGCGCATCCGAGATAGGTCCATAGATAAACTGTGATGGCCCAAAACCGAGTAGATAAGCAGAGATCAGCAGTTGGACATCATCCATACTGAGGTTAAAGTCTCGGGCTATCCACGGCAGAGACGGGAAGACCAATCCCATACTGAACTGTCCAATGCTGACGGTTAAGCATGCCAGCAATACGGGCGACCAATTAAATGGACGAGTAGCCGATTGCATCCAATTTCCTGTGCATTTGCGTCGAGAGAAGAAAGGTAAGTGTCAAGCAAGCACGCGGCATAAATCACACTTTGATTGGCATAGTAACGCAATAAGCAACTGAGTGGTAACAAAAATTTAAAATTCGGTCGCGTTAGGTTGAATGGAGGAAAGCGCGGCTAACGACGAAGATCGCACGTCAGCAAGATTGGCAACATGGCGCAAATTAAAGACATGAGATGGAACCCAAAAGCCCGATACGGTTTCACGAATCGGGCATCTTAACTATTAAGCGCGACGCGCATTTAAAAGGCGGGTTCAATCGTGCCTTTAAATGTCTTTTCAAGAAAGTCACGGGTTTGTTGGGACTGAAACAGCGCGACCAAACGTTGTAGGTCGGGATTGTCTTTATCTTCCTTACGAGCGGCCACAACCATCACCGCTAGGGGAGCATCTTTCGACTCCAAGAAAATACCTTGTTCACTCGGGTTTAATCCCGATGACATCACATAGTTCATGGTGATCGCCGCCGCATCGACATCCTGTAAGCTGCGTGGCAGTTGTGCCGCCTCAACCTCAACAAATTCGAGTTGTCTAGGATTGGCGATAATATCTTGCAAGGTGGCTTTAAAACCGACATTGTCAGCTAAGGTAATTAACCCTGCCTCTTGCAGTAATAATAATGCGCGCCCCGCGTTGGTAGGATCGTTGGGGATCGCAATTTGTGCGCCATTAGGCAGCGCATCAACACGCTCAACGCGATCAGAGTAAATCCCCATCCGCATCAAAATGGAACGCCCTACCGATATCAGCTGACTTCCGTTGTTTTGATTGTAGTTATCCAAAAACGGCTGATGTTGGTAACTGTTTAGATCTAAGCTGCCGTCCGCCAAGCCAGCATTGGGGGAAATATAGTCGGAAAATTCGACCACCTCGACCGCAATGCCCTCGGCTTTTGCTTGCTTGGCAACCGCTTCAACGACTTGGGCATGCGGCCCCACTGTGGCGCCAACTTTGATCACCTTATCCTTTGGTTCTGAGCAGCCAATCAGCGTAAGCATCAGTCCGAGAGTGAGAATAAAAGAAGCACGTATAGATTTCATCAACCGGTAATCCTTTCCTAAAAGCCATTTAGACATCTATACTGCCAAATAAGATAAAGATGTCAATCATTGTTTCTGCGATTCTATGGATGCTTGATCGCTTGTTGCATAGGGCGCGTATTAGTCAGCATGTTCAATCAATTATCAGGAGGCGCGGATATGACCAAGCTGTTTCCTTTGCCCCTCTTTTTGCTACCGGGTGGCAGAGCAAAACTACGTATTTTTGAACCTCGGTATTTACGGTTGGTACGCGAGTGTACCGCCAATGGCGAAGGGTTTGTCCTTGCAATGATGCAAGGTCAGCGGCTTTATAAATACGGTACTTTGGTCGATATTGTTGATTTCGAGACGCTTCCAGATGGATTGCTGGGCATAACCATTGCGGGCCGACAACGGGTTGAAATTTTGTCAACCGAACAAGCGCCCGACAAATTGTGGTTGGGTGACACACGTACCCTGCATGATTGGCCACACGATGATTATGTCGATAACACGGACGATGAGGTGCAAGCGCGCATTGCCACCAGTCTCAAGCATATATTTGCTGCTCACCCTGATCATGCCGAGCAGTATGAACAGCCTCATTTCGAGGATGTCACCTGGGCGTGTCAGCGTTGGTTGGAAATTTTGCCCCTCACAAGTGCGCAGAAACAATGGTTTATCGCACAAGACTCCGCCGATGAAGCCAAGCAATTCATTCATCAACTGCTTGAAGAACACGTTGAGTGATCCAAATGATTTGTGGTGCGTATTGGGGTCTCAGATGGACGGCACTGACAGATAGGACTCAACTATGACTGCGCCTCAAACCATGTATACTGAAGCTTCAACCTCGAGACGGAAAACACGTACCACAATGACTGACGTGACGAAGGAAGAGTTGTCGGAGCTATTATCACGTGTTGCAGAACAGCGAGACCGTGTTGCTTTTGAGCGCTTGTTTCGCTTCTTTGGCCCGAAGATCCGGTCTTACGGTACCAAGCACCTGCGCGCGGACGGACAGGCGATGGAGCTTGTCCAAGAGACCATGTTGGTAGTGTGGCGAAAAGCCCATCTTTACAACGCGGAGAAAGGGGCGGCAACGACCTGGGTGTTCACCATCATGCGTAACATCAGTTTCGATATGCTCCGTAAGGTGCAATCGAACCGCGAAGACAATTTTAGCGACGAGATTTGGCCGATACTGGAATCCGGTCAACAAGATAATGAAACCGACTCAGGTGCTCAGCACATGATGGATCAGGAACTATTATCCTTCATTGATGAATTGCCTGAAGTACAACAACAGGTGGTGCGTGGTGTGTACTTAAAGCAACTCACCCACCAAGAGCTATCGGACCAACTTAATGTTCCATTAGGGACCGTGAAGTCGCGTTTGCGACTCGGGCTCGAGAAGCTACGCAATCATCTGGAGGTCAACAATGATTAAATATCATCCTTCTGCCGAACTGCTGGATGCCTTTGCAGCCGGTCAATTACCGACATCCATGGCGATTGCTCTCTCTGCGCACGTTGAATTATGTCAACAATGCCGTGAGCATGTGAGCGCGAAAGAAGAAGCGTTAGCATTAGCTGCGTTTGAAGAGGCTGAGACCGAACACGACTTTGCGGCAAGCACTCTGCCTTGGGATGACGATCTTGAAGCAGACATGATGAGTGCAATTTTTGACGCCCCTGAACAAGACGAGGCATCATGCATTCAAGTCGCTCGCTCTAACGAGATTCGGGTTGGAGATAAAACCTATACACTACCGCGCGCACTGCAGCGTTTTAGTGATTCGAATTGGCTGTCATTCGGCAAGGTGCAACGCGCAAGGCTGAATCTTGAAGAAGGCGCCACACGTGCGAGTTTCTTACATATCGACGAAGGCGGCTCGGTTCCAGCCCACACACACAAAGGCTATGAGCTGACGCTGTTACTCGATGGCACCTTTGAAGATGAAAGCGGGCAATATTCGCCGGGTGACTTTATTTTGTTGGATAGTCGACATCATCACACCCCCTCCACTAAAGACGGGTGTCTGTGTTACACGGTAGCGAATGCGCCACTGCACTTTACCAAGGGCGTGAGTAAGCTACTTAATACCGTGGGTCATGCGATTTACTAAAAATCCTTGTGTTAGTTGTTATCCTATCTTTGGCGGCGAAAGCCGCCTTTTTTTATGCTGTTCAAGACAATAAAAGCGTACAAATGCTCGGCGCATTAAAACGATTCCCTCACATCTGGCGCCGTAACAACAGAATAATTACACTAAAGAAACTTTCATTTAATGCCAACTGACTGACAGAATCCCACCTAACTAGTGCAAACTATCAATTTTCACTTTACATAGGGTGAATCAAACTGGTTTAATTCCCCACTTCTAACGATTCATTAACAGCCATTGATAAAAAACACAGTGAAGTGAGACACACATGAGTCAAACACAACTCGCCAGTATCAGCCGAGGTCACTCGTTGGTACTTCAAATTGTTATAGGTATTCTTGCTGGGGGCGTACTCGCCTATCTATCGCCTGAGTTGGCGAGCACAGCAGGTTTGCTTGGTAAGCTTTTTGTTAGCGCACTGAAAGCAGTTGCACCCATTTTGGTCTTCGTTTTGGTTGCTGCCTCTATCGCTAACCAAAAGAAAGGTCAGCGCGCCAACATGCGCCCGATTATTTTCCTCTACCTGCTCGGTACGCTGGCGGCATCCTTGACCGCGGTTACCATGAGCTTTTTGTTTCCGACGACCTTACAGTTTGCCGCAACCGATGCAGCTGTCGCGCCACCGGAAGGCATTACCCAAGTATTAAACACCTTGCTGTTTAATATTGTCGATAACCCAGTCAACGCTCTGATGTCCGGCAACTATATCGGTATTCTCGCGTGGGCGATTGGTTTGGGCATTGCCTTACACCATGCATCAAGCGAGACCAAACGCGTCTTCTCTGACGTGTCTGAAGGCGTGTCTATGATTGTGCGCTTCGTGATCCGTTTTGCGCCTATTGGTATTTTTGGCCTTGTCGCCAACACCTTGGCACAAAGTGGCTTTGATGCGCTGCTTGGCTACATCCATTTACTTGGCGTGCTCCTTGGCAGTATGGCAACGATCGCGTTGATCATTAACCCACTGATCGTGTTTTATAAAACGCGCCAAAATCCGTACCCACTGGTTTTCCGCTGCCTGCGTGAAAGTGGCCTTACTGCCTTCTTTACCCGTAGCTCAGCCGCGAATATCCCAGTGAATATGCAGCTATGCCGTAAGCTCAAGCTTGATGAAGACACCTACTCTGTCTCGATTCCACTCGGGGCGACGATTAACATGGGTGGCGCGGCAATCACCATCACGGTTCTTACACTCGCCGCTGTACATACCTTAGGGATTGAAGTGGATATTGCTACTGCGATCCTGCTGAGCATTGTTGCTGCAGTGTCTGCGTGCGGTGCCTCAGGCGTTGCTGGCGGCTCACTCTTGCTAATCCCACTGGCGTGTAACTTGTTTGGTATCCCACACGAAATTGCCATGGAAGTGGTCGGTGTTGGCTTTACCATTGGTGTGTTGCAAGATTCAGCAGAAACGGGGCTTAACAGCTCAACAGACGTGGTCTTTACCGCCGCAGCCTGTATGGGTGAAGAGCGTAAAAACGGATAAGCCGATAAAGGGCGTTTTATCGGCAAAAGGCGGATAGCGCTCCCATTCAGGTTTGATACAAAAAAGCAGGTGCTTGGCACCTGCTTTTTTCGTTTATGCGCTCGTTACTAGCCTTCCAGTACCTTCATGAGTAGTTTGCCGTCGTACATGGCTTGTTTCACCATCGCGGCACCCGGCATGGTCGCTTGCGTGTAAAAATAGCTTTCTTCTAGCACTAAGTTTTGGCTGTATAAAGGGATTGTTTGCGTCTTTAAGCATTCCATGATTGCTGGATAGAGCACCGATTTCGCCCGATTAAACTCGCCGCCGAATAATATTTTTTCCGGATTAAATAAATTCACCACGATGGCGATCGCCGTCCCTAGGTGATGGCCAAGCTCTGTAATCACGCGTTGCGCTAACGCGTCACCGGCGACGGCAGCATCACAAATCGCGTCAATGGTGAGCGTCTTACCATGCAATTGACTAGGATGCCCCTCAGCAAGCAAGGTTTCTACCTGCTCAATGACCGCGGCTAAACTTGCCACGGTTTCTAAGCAGCCATAATTGCCACAAAAGCATCGCTTACCGAATGGCTTCACTTGAATATGACCCAGCTCACCCACATTCCCCACGCGTCCTTGGAGCACTTTTCCTTCTAGAATGATGCCAGCCCCAACGCCATTATGAACCGCAATCAGTACCGCGCTATCTGATTCTTTCGCGTTACCAAATAACTTTTCAGCCAGCGCCCACGAGCGGGTATCATTACCCACAAAAACGGGTAATCCTGTTTCTCGATGCAGGACGGGTCCCAATGGCATGTGACTAACCTCAAAGTGCGGCATTTGAATGACCGTTCCTTGCGCACTATTCACTAAACCTGGCAAAGACACCGCGATGCTTGTCACGCGATCCACCACTTCATGATGACGCGAAAAGAAAGCTTTAACGTACTCGACGACGGTCGCTAGCAAGGCCTCTTGAGGCATAACCGCCAACTCATGGCGCTCTTGTATCAGAATGTCACTGCTTAACGAGTGCAAAGCCATCGTTAGGTAGCCGCGCCCTAAACGCATCGATAAGAATTGCCACCCGTCATTGTCCAGCATCAATCCGACGGCGGGTCGACCACGCATACTGGTTTCTTGAATTTGTGTTTCTTTGACAAGGTGCGCGTCCATCAGCTCACGGACAATTTTGGTAATACTGGCGGGTGCCAGCTGGCTACGTTTGGAAAGCTCGATGCGCGAGATAGGCCCAAAGCGGTCGATCAAGTTGTACACTGTGCCGGCATTTTTGCGCTTGATATGATCAATATGCCCCGGCTGCCCAATAATCATGCTCTGTCCTATTACTGCTGGGATCTGGCGATCCTATTCATGATGATGCGTATAATTGAATTTTTTTACTTTGCGAACTAATTGTGAAGCACAATAAGGTCGCCGCGTGATATCTATCACTTTCAGGTGTGAAAATCGCGTTTAGCCTCACGAAACCATACGATTTAGTAACTATGGTAAAAATCCAATCAATCGTGAAAAAGCAAGATCTGCGAAGGATAAATTGGCATAATGCGCCGTCGAATCGAACCGCCAGAAAGCATGATGTACCGAGTAAACGAAATATTTGAAACTATTCAGGGAGAAGGCACATTTACTGGCGTGCCCTCCGTCTTTGTCCGCTTGCAAGGTTGCCCTGTCGGCTGCGCTTGGTGCGATACCAAGCAAACATGGGAAACCGATGATAACGATCAACAAGACAAAATATTTATTATCGATAAGTCAGAAGACTCGCCTGCTTGGTGTTGGCTGAGTGCGAAAGATATTGCGACAGAAATCACTCAACGCTATCAGGCTAAACATATTGTGATTACTGGGGGGGAGCCTTGCCTATACGACTTGGAGCCCTTAACAGACACGCTAGAAGCAGTTGGGTGTCAGTGCCAAATTGAAACCAGTGGCACATATGAGGTCAAAACCAGCCCGCAGACTTGGGTCACGGTGTCACCTAAAATCAATATGCGCGGCAAATTACCGGTACTAGCCAGTGCGATGGCGCGCGCGAACGAAATCAAACACCCTGTGGGCACCGAAAAAGACATTGCACAGTTAGATGCGCTGCTCAGCGACTGCCCACCCTCACCAAAGGCAACCATTGCGCTACAGCCGGTCAGTCAAAAGCCTCGTGCCACCAAGCTATGTATTGATACCTGTATTGCGCGCGGCTGGCGCTTGTCGATACAAACGCACAAATATTTAAATATTGCCTAGCGCAAATAGATAAAAACTTGGGTATCGACCGCACGACATGAAGAATATCGATCAAAAAGCCGAGTGTTATCACTCGGCTTTTGTTTATTCACCGCGGTAAGTGCAGCCTGCGGTGCAGGTTTCCTTCACCATTACCTTACTTAATAAAGGCAGGTTTGGCTTGACCTGTTGCCAAATCCAACGCGCCAACACTTCGCTGGTTGGGTTTTCCAGCCCTTCAATCTCATTGAGATAGTAGTGGTCAAGACGATCATAGATAGGCTTGAAAGCGGCTTTGATGTCAGCGAAGTCGATCACCCAGCCTGTGTGTGGGTCAACCTCTCCTTCAACATACAAACGCACCATAAACGAGTGACCGTGCAAACGCCCACACTTATGTCCTTCTGGCACATTCGGTAAGTGGTGTGCGGCCTCAAAGGTAAATTCTTTAAACAGTTCAGTTGTCATACTGCCAAATCCCATCAACAACAAGATGGCGCATGCTACTCAACTTCCTGCATCGACACAATCTCTATCCCCAGATGCTAAGCACTATAGAAATAGACAAACCGTTACCCGTCGCAAAGGTGCGACAATTTACGTCGATGAAATCACACATTTTATACGGGATTAGCGGCATCCTTTATCACACGGTTTAACATAGTGACTACAGACTTCAATTGATAAACTTATAAATTAATAACAAACGGTTGACTCATGCGCATGACTCTAGCGAGCAAACTTCTTCTCTCCCTCTTCCTCGTCTTCGCTCTGGTGCTTGTGACTTCGTTGGCCTATCAATCGCATCAGCAAAAAGCCCTGATGACCTCGATAGTCAGTGAACAAACGCTCGATAAAGCATCCAACTATTTCGATAGCCTGAATATGTTGATGCTGACTGGCACAATCAGCCAACGCAATACACTGCGCGACAAAATGCTTTCCCACAAAGGTATTGAAGAGGCACGTGTTATCCGTGCAGAAGCGATCACCCGCTTTTTCGGTCCGGGCAATCCTGAACAGGCCCCAAAAGATAATATTGACCAACGTGCGCTTGATGGAGAGACCATTGTCGAAACCTTTGACTCTGAATCTGGTAAAGGATTAGTCGTGGCACTGCCAATGAAAGCCAGCAGTGATTATCGCGGTACCAATTGCCTGCAATGCYATGTTGCCGAAGAAGGAACAGTACTGGGCGTTATTCGACTCGAATATGACTTACAACCGCTCTATGGCACCATTGATAAAGAAATGCTGATCACTGCCGGGATCATGGGCAGTATCGCTGTGTTGGGCTTTCTGATCTCACTGACAGTGATCCGTCGTTGGGTGGTGTCACCCCTCAAACACGTATCGGCCTTTATGAAGCGAACCAGTCGCGACAAAAACTTGGCTGAGCGCTTGAATGACACACGGAGCGACGAAATTGGCGAGCTATGTAATAGCTGTGATCAATTACTCGATAATTTTTCTGCTAGCTTACAACAGGTGCAACGTACCTCAGAGACGCTGTCGTCTGAGGCGTTAAACCTCATTCGCGTCTCTGGGCATACCGACCAACTTGCCGATAGCCAACGTCATGAAACCAATGAAATGTCTACAGCCATCAACGATGTTCAACAACATCAACATGACATTCAAAGCCGTACGAGCGAGGCTGCACAATTGAGCGAGTCTGCTGCCGGTAGCGCAAATCAAGGTAGTGAACTGGCCAATGTCGCCGCCAATGATATCCGTAAACTGATGGATGATATTGGTCAAGTACGCAGCCAGATCTTGGATGTGAACCAACAAAGCCAACAAGTAACAACTATTTTGGGCGTGATCCGCGAAATCGCTGAGCAGACCAACCTACTCGCGCTGAATGCGGCGATTGAAGCCGCACGCGCTGGTGAACAAGGTCGCGGCTTCGCCGTGGTCGCCGAAGAAGTACGTAACTTGGCCAGCCGTAGCCATGATGCAACCGGGGAAATCCAAACCATTATTGAAAACTTGTGTTCGGGCAGTGAAGCATCCRCCCAAGCGGTCGAAGCCACCACAGAAAGCGCGAATCAACGTGCCGAGACGGTAATGCAGCTCTCTGACGCCTTGGCTGATATTGCTGAGCAAGTGACCACCGTGAACAATAATACGGACGACATTAGCCAACAAAGCCAACATCAAGCACAAATGACCGACGCCTTACTCGAGCAAGTCGGCCGGATTCAAAATCACGCTAACGATACCGCCAATAATGCGAATGAAGTGAAAGCAATCAGTGCAAATCTCGAACAACTGGTTGAACAGTTGGAAGGATTAATTGGACAATTTCAACTTTCAGACCGCCTCAAGCCTTGAAGCTACACAAGATACAGGTAAACTTGCTAGTCTAACTTGCAAATCCACTTTCTCGGTGGCATTGACCACCGAGTTGCCCTAAACGGAGATAGAAGCGAATTATGACATACGCGCCTGTAGTAGACGTCCTGCGCGGCAAGGCGGCAGTCGACACTGAAGTGACTGTTCGCGGTTGGGTTCGGTCTCGCCGAGATTCCAAAGCCGGTATTTCTTTCCTCGCCATCTATGATGGCTCTTGTTTCGACCCTATTCAGGCCGTGGTCCCCAATGAGCTGGAGAATTATCAGCAAGACGTTCTGCGTTTAACAGCAGGCTGTTCTGTTGAAGTCACCGGTAATGTGGTGGAGTCACCAGGGAAAGGTCAAGCGTATGAGCTACAAGCCACTGCCTTGAAGGTAGTCGGTTGGGTTGACGATCCAGACACTTATCCTATGGCCAAGACGCGTCACTCGATTGAGTACTTGCGCGAAGTGGCCCATTTACGCCCTCGCTCTAACGTGATTGGTGCGGTAGCTCGTGTTCGTCATACCCTTTCTCAAGCTATTCATCGTTTCTTCCACGAGCAAGGCTACTACTGGATGTCTGCCCCGCTGATCACTGCATCAGACTGTGAAGGCGCCGGTGAAATGTTCCGCGTATCGACACTGGATATGGCTAATGTGCCAAAAACAGAGCAAGGCGATGTTGACTTCGACCAAGACTTTTTCGGCAAAGAAGCTTTCTTGACCGTATCCGGTCAATTAAACGCTGAAACCTATGCTTGTGCGCTGAGTAAAGTTTATACCTTTGGCCCAACCTTCCGTGCTGAAAACTCTAACACCAGCCGTCACTTGGCTGAGTTTTGGATGGTAGAGCCTGAAGTGGCCTTTGCCGATCTTGATGATGCTGCAGCGCTAGCAGAAGCCATGCTGAAATACGTCTTCAAGGCCGTGTTGGAAGAGCGCCGTGACGACATGCAGTTCTTCGAGCAACGCATCAACAAAGAGGTGATCACGCGCCTTGAGAAATTTGTTGAAGCTGATTTTGCCCAAGTTGACTACACTGACGCGATCACTATCTTGGAAAACTGCGGTAAGACGTTCGAGTTCCCTGTCGAATGGGGTATTGATCTCGCCTCCGAACATGAGCGCTATCTAGCAGAAGAACACTTCAACGCACCTGTTGTGGTGAAGAACTATCCAAAAGATATTAAAGCCTTCTACATGCGTATGAACGATGATGGCAAAACCGTTGCTGCAATGGACGTATTAGCGCCTGGCATTGGTGAGATTATCGGTGGTTCACAGCGTGAAGAGCGTCTTGACGTGCTGGATCAACGCCTTGAAGAAATGGGCCTCGAGAAAGAAGATTTCTGGTGGTATCGCGATTTGCGCCGTTACGGCACCGTGCCTCACTCCGGCTACGGCCTCGGGTTTGAGCGTTTGGTATCTTACGTTACCGGTATGAGCAACATCCGCGACGTGATCCCATTCCCTCGTTCGCCACGTAACGCGAGCTTCTAAGTAAAAGACCATTCAAAGGCTGCGAGTACGCAGCCTTTTTCTTGCCTATTGTTACGCTTGGTATCTCTAGGCATGGCTGGCGGTTTCTATCCAAGAAAACAAGTGGTATAACGATCCCAGCCTGAGTTTCATTCATCATTAACCATGGACGACACCAATGTTTGAGAAAATTTCTGCCGCTCCCGCCGATCCCATTTTAGGACTGACTGAAGAATTTAAAGCGGATCCTCGTGAAACGAAGATCAACTTGGGGGTCGGCGTATACAAAAACGAGCACGGCGAAACCCCTGTGCTGAAAACCGTTAAAAAAGCCGAAGCATTGCTGCTCGAAAAAGAGAGCACCAAATCCTATCTAAGCATCCCAGGCACTGCGGAGTACGGCCTTGCCGTTCAGCAGCTTCTATTCGGTGAGCAGGCTTCGGTTATCAAGGATAAACGCGCTCAAACTGCACATGCGCCGGGTGGTACTGGGGCGTTACGCCTTGCTGGGGAATTTATTAAGCGCCACCTCGGTGACGTCACAGTGTGGATCAGTAACCCAACATGGGCCAACCACAAGGGCGTGTTTACTGCCGCAGGCCTACCTCTCGCCGAGTATACCTACTACGATGCCGCGAAGAATGACAAAGATTTTGCCGGCATGGTCGCAGATCTAGAAAAAGCCAACAGCGGCGATGTGGTCTTGCTACACGGCTGTTGTCACAACCCAACTGGTATCGATCCGACCGATGCGGAATGGAAAGTCTTGGCTGAGCTATGTCAGCGCAAAGGCTTACTGCCGATGTTTGACTTTGCCTATCAAGGGTTTGCACAAGGTGTTGAAGAAGACGCATCTGGTCTACGTATCTTTACGCAAACCTGCCCAGAACTATTGATCGCCAGCTCTTTCTCGAAAAACTTTGGCTTGTATAACGAGCGTGTGGGCGCCTTTACTCTGGTCGCACAAGATCAGCAACAAGCCACAACCGCTTTTAGCCAAGTGAAAGCCATCGCGCGCGTGATCTACTCTAACCCACCAGCCCACGGCGCAGGTATTGTGACAGAGATCCTCAATAACCCCACGCTAAAAGCAGAGTGGCATCAAGAACTTGCTGATATGCGCGATCGTATTAAAACCATGCGCACCGAGTTTGTGGCAACATTAAAAGAAAAAGGCGTTAATCGCGACTTTAGCTTTATCGAGCAACAAAACGGGATGTTTTCTTTCTCTGGTTTGAACAAAACTCAAGTAGATGCACTGAAAGCAGAATACGGTGTCTATATCGTCGGCTCAGGCCGCCTCAATGTGGCGGGTATGACGCACACGAATATGGGGCCACTTTGCACTGCCATCGCAAAGGTTTTAGACTAGGCGCCACTGTCATCGAAATGTCATAAAGGGCCGACAGGCCCTTTTTTTTGTCGATGCATCAATTAAAGCAACATTGTATTAACAAAAATATCATTAATAAGCCCATAGCCGCTAGACTAAAACTAATAAGGCTCTTATGAACTGTGACCAGAAAGATAAATACTATGAGTGGTAATGAAGTTATATTTGGTGACGATGAACGCCTCGTCTCGACCACCGATAAACGCGGCGTTATCACCTACTGTAATCCGGAATTTATTCGTATTGCTGGCTACAGCGGTGACGAACTTTTGGGGGCGCCCCATAATATAATTCGTCATGCTGATATGCCCAAAGCTGCCTTTGCGGACATGTGGCGGAACCTCAAAGCCAATCAACCGTGGCGAGGCATCGTTAAAAACCGCTGTAAAAACGGCGATTATTACTGGGTTGATGCCTACGTGACTCCCATCTATGAACAAGGTCAGGTAACAGGCTATCAGTCGGTGCGGGTCAAGCCAGATCCCGCAGTGAAACACCGTGCTGCACAGATCTACAAAAAACTATGTGCCGCCGAAAAAGGAAGCAAATCACTGGGGGGGCTCTCCATTGAAAGCATTCCCGGCGCCGCTAAATTGGCACTGCTTATCGCCGGCCTCGCTGTTGCACCACTCTCCCTCGCCTTTGATCCCAATATCAATGGGTGGGATATCGCCAGCGCTGTCGCTATGCCTGCCATCTTGGGCACCCTATTCCGTGATGAGCTGTTGACTCTGCCAGCCTTGGTTCGTGGTTATCAAGCCGACTATGACAGTATTAGCCGTTACGTCTACGCGGGAACGGGTTTAAGCTCCGTCGCAGACTACAAACTTAAAATGCTGCAAGCACGGATTCGGACCATCCTCGGCCGTATGTTGGATGCCTCCTTGTCTCTCAATCACTTTTCCGATGACTTGAGTGCCCTTTCGCAGCGTGTTTCTCAGGCGATCAATACCCAAAGCCATCAAATCACCTCGGTGGCCAACAATATTGATCACGCATCTGATTCTGCGAACAAGGTATCTGAGAATGCACAGCAAAGTGTTGAACTGCTGCAATCGGTACAACAACAAAGCCAAGAGACACAAGCACTGCTTCACCAAACCGGCGAGCAGCTTCAGGCCTTGGCAAAACAGTCTGAAAGCTCGTTATCTGCCACACAGCAGCTTTCTGTGACGGCAGAGCGGGTCACCGATGCGATGAGTGAAATCAGTGGTATTGCTGAACAAACCAATTTGTTGGCTTTAAATGCCGCGATTGAGGCTGCGCGTGCCGGTGAACAAGGTCGCGGCTTCGCGGTTGTCGCTGAGGAAGTCCGCGCCCTATCTAGCCGCACGCAAGGCGCAACAGAACAAATTCAGCAGTCAATCCAAGAGATGCACGATACCATTAAACAATGGCAAGCGCAGATCGATGTCAGTCACAAGCAAACCCAACAATGTGTCGATACCACAGATCACAGTATTGCAAGCTTAAACGCGGTGACGACAGCAATTGACGATGTGGTATCGCGTACGCGTGAAACACACCATTCTGCTCAAGCGCAACTGCAAACGTTTAATGATATCAGCCGCGATATTCATGATATTGAGTCTGTATCCCAACAGAATCTCAATGAAGTGAACGATGTCTCGCAAGCAAGTGCAGAGCTGCGCGACAAAGTCCGTCAGTTTCACGATATTGCCAAACAGTTTGAATAGTCACACCTTGGCCACTCTATGACTGGTCAAGAATAAGCTCGGTTCTGACTGTCATAAAAAACGCCCCCATCTCGCGATGGGGGCGTTTTTACATCGTTTCGCTTACTAAGCGTATCTCTAACTAATTGATACCATGCAAAAATTCAGCACGCGTCGCGGCATTCTTTTTAAATTGACCACCTAAGGCTGTCGTGGTTGTCTCGCTGTTCGCATCCATCACCCCACGCGATTTCACACAATAGTGTGTTGCTTCGATACGAACTGCGACATTGTCGGTTTCAAGTAAGGTTTGCAATGCCACCAGCACCTGACGTGTTAAGCGCTCTTGTACTTGGGGGCGTTGAGCGAAAAAGCGAACAATGCGATTGATCTTGGATAATCCAATCACTTTCTTATCCGGTAAATAAGCGACCGTTGCGCGACCATCAATGGTCACCAAGTGATGCTCGCAGGTACTAGTGACTGAAATATCCTTCACACGTACCATTTCGTCGCAACCCATCTTGTTCTCAATCATGGTCACTTTAGGGAACTGCGTGTAATCCAAGCCCGAGAAGATCTCGTCCACATACATCTTTGCGATTCTTGCTGGCGTCTCCGCTAAGCTATCGTCAGTAAGGTCAAGATCAATTGCCTGAAGAACTTCACGCATATGAAATTCAATTTTTTCTTTTCGTTCTGCCGCAGACAACGCTGACTTTGCGGTCATCGGTGTCTCAATACCACGAGCAACCAGCGCTTCCTGAACTTTTTTTGCAGCATCGCTCAATGCCATGATGGATTCCTTTTAGGTCTGGCCTAAGTTGTTCTTTTCAGTACACACATTGCCCGCGAACGGATCAGTGCTGTCATCTAATAGAAGAATAACGTTAATCATTTAAAAATACACCTTGTGAATACTATGGCTTTTACTACTTGACCCATAAATGCGCACTTAAGTGTCAAGCCAAGTGAACACAGGAGGTTTGCATGTCTGATTCATTCCACAAGGTTTGTTTTTTTCTTTTCGGTGTGGCGTCAAATCGGTTGGCCGTCATCAAGGCTTCAAGTTAATGAAACATATTTGTCATGTTTCTTTCCTAAAGTGCCTCTCGTTCGAAACAACAAACCGCGACTCATCGCAAATAAGGGATACGATATGAAATCTAAGGTCTTTGGCGCCATCATGATGGCAGGTGCCATGTTCTCTGCCTCAGCAAGTGCACAAGAAACTGTTTCAATCTCTGGCTCAACGTCAGTAACCGAAGTCATGGAGGTGTTGGCTGAAACCTATCATCAGCAACACCAAGACACCTACATCGAAGTACAAGGCACAGGTTCGTCAGCAGGAATCAAAGCCGCTAAAAACGGCACTAGCTATTTTGGCATGGCTTCACGCGAGCTAAAAGCTTCTGAAAAAGAGTCTTCACTAAAAGAAACAGTAATTGCCCGTGATGGCATCGCTGTTGTTGTCAATAACGCCAATGGCGTCAAAAACCTCACTGCAGACCAAATCGCTAAAATCTATCGTGGCGAAATCACCAACTGGTCAAATGTCGGTGGTGAAAACAAACCTATCGTTCTGGTGACACGTGACACGGCTTCGGGCACGCGTGGTGCATTTGAAAGCATCATGGGTCTGAAACGTAAAGTGAACGGCATGAAAGTGTCAGCCATTTCACAAAAAGCACAAGTCGCAAATGGTAACGGCGTCGTGAAGACCATTGTTGCTAATAACCCACTTGCGATTGGTTATATCTCTTTAGGCTCTGTGGATGATTCCTTAAAAGCACTGAGCGTTGACGGTCATGCTCCGACTACTGAAGCCGTGGCAGCGGGTGACTACAAAGTTGCACGTCCTTTCTTAGTACTTCATAAAGAAGGCACTACCTCAGCAGCGGCGGACGACTTCCTCAACTGGGTACTGTCTGCAGATGGCCAGAAGATTGTTGCAAACCAAGGCTATATCGCTGTTAAGTAAATAGAATTTTGGCCCAGCAAATGGCTGGGCCCTCTTTTGTTACATCCTTAGCCATTCATTGGCATGGAGTTGTTATCATGACCATCGCATCCGAACAGGTAAATAATGTCTCGGACTCGAGTCTCACTAAACGCACTCGAGTTGACTGGCGAGAAAAGATTTTTCACGCTTTGTTTTTATTCAGTGCCATTGTAGGCGTGTTATCACTCGCCACCATTGGCTACTTCATTTTCCGCGAGAGTATTCCCGCACTCTCTGCCGCTGGTTTTACCGATATCGTCTTTGGTAGCGAGTGGCTTCCGCCCGCACTCTACGGCATTGCGCCTATGATTGTGGCGTCATTAGCATCCACCGCAGGGGCTGTCCTTTTGGGTGTGCCTGTCGCCGTGCTCACCGCTGTCTTTATCGCAGAAGTCGCACCGAAATGGCTTGCCAATATCATCCGCCCGGCAGTTGAACTCCTCGCAGGTATTCCATCGGTGGTCTATGGCTTCTTTGGTCTGGTCATCATCGTCCCGTTGATCCAAGACATCTTTAATGTTCCAGCGGGCAACACTCTGCTTGCCGGTGTCATCGTGTTGGCCGTCATGATCTTACCAACGGTCATTACGGTGTCTGAAACCTCGCTACGCGCCGTACCTCGTGCCTATAAAGAAGGCTCTCTGGCACTTGGTGCATCATCGATGTTTACGATCTTTAAGCTGCTTGTGCCTGCTGCTCGCTCCGGGATTATGACGGGTGTGATTTTAGGGATTGCACGTGCGTTGGGCGAAACCATGGCGATCATCATGGTGATGGGTAATGCCCCAGCGATGCCAGAAGGCATTCTCGATTCAGCGCGTACCCTTACCGCCAATATCGCGTTAGAAATGTCTTATGCCACGGGCGTGCATGCCAGTGCCCTGTACGCGACCGGTGTCGTCTTGTTGATTTTCATTATGTTACTCAACGGCGCGCTGCTTTACCTGAACCGCGAGAAAGCGAGATAAGTTATGTTGTCACGTCAATTACAAGATAAATTAGCCTTAGGGTTTATTTGGACAGCAGCAGGCTTAACCGTCGGCTTTCTGTTCTGGATAATCTGGTACATTCTGAGCAACGGCCTGCAGTATGTTGACTGGTCATTTATTTCCAGCGACTACACGCGCATTGGTGAGTCCTCCGGGATTTGGCCGATGATTGTCTCCACCATCTATATGGTACTAGCCTCGATTGCCATTGCGGCGCCACTGGGGATCATGACTGCTATTTACCTCACTGAATACGCGAAAGTGGGCAGCAAGTTAGTCAAGGTTATCCGCTTTTGTACCGAATCACTGGCAGGCATTCCTTCAATTATATTTGGTCTGTTTGGCCTCACGTTTTTTGTGGCGGTACTGGGGCTCGGCTTTTCGATTCTTTCCGGTGCCTTGACGCTCAGTATTTTGATCCTTCCGGTGATTATCCGTACCACTGAGGAAGC
Source organism: Salinivibrio proteolyticus (assembly GCF_001996165.1). Classification (GTDB taxonomy): domain Bacteria; phylum Pseudomonadota; class Gammaproteobacteria; order Enterobacterales; family Vibrionaceae; genus Salinivibrio; species Salinivibrio proteolyticus. Next base: position 44,445 of record NZ_MUFP01000010.1, read on the forward strand.
CTTAATGGCCGTCCCTCAAACCTATCGCGAGGGGTCGTACGGACTCGGTGCGTCCAAAATCTACACCATTTGGAAGTTAATCCTGCCCAGCGCGATGCCAGGGATTATCACCTCAATCATTCTTAGTGTAGGTCGCGTGATTGGCGAGTCTGCACCTGTTTTCCTCACTGCCGGTATGGTGGCGCGTATCCCTGATACATTGCTTGATTCAGGACGCACGCTTACGGTGCATTTATACAAGCTCACGCAAGAGCTTTACACCGTCCATGAGTGGCACCAAGCCTACGCCACTGCCACCGTGCTGATTGTTGTCGTGCTGGTTATCAACATGCTAACCAAACTCATTGCACGCCGATTCAATAAAGCGACTTATTAACGCATTCTGAGGCCCGACATGAACAAATTTGAAATCAATGATTTAAATCTTTATTACGGTAACGGTGAAAACCACGCGCTTAAAAGCATCAACTTGCCGATTCCCGCCAAGCGTGTCACCTCGTTGATTGGCCCTTCTGGTTGTGGGAAATCAACACTTTTGCGCTGCTTGAATCGCATGAACGATTTAATTGAAGGTGTCCAAATTGACGGTCGACTCACCATGGATGATCAAGACATCTATGGCAATATCGACGTTGCCGGCCTACGGATTAAAGTGGGCATGGTGTTTCAAAAGCCTAACCCCTTCCCAATGAGCATTTACGACAATGTCGCTTATGGCTTACGCGCCCAAGGCATTAAAGATAAAAAGCACCTAGATGCAGTGGTTGAAAAATCACTACGTGGCGCAGCATTATGGGATGAAGTCAAAGATCGTCTCAAGGCCCATGCTTTTGGACTGTCTGGCGGTCAGCAACAGCGCTTATGTATTGCTCGCACGATTGCGATGGAGCCGGAAGTGATTTTGATGGATGAGCCAACCTCTGCCCTCGATCCTATCGCGACGAAAAAAATTGAAGACTTGATGGAGTCATTAAAACAAGACTACACCATCGTCATTGTGACGCACTCCATGCAGCAAGCCCGTCGTATTTCCGACCGCACTGCGTTCTTTTTGATGGGAGAGCTGGTGGAGCATGATGAAACTGCCGCGCTCTTTGCGCAACCACAAGATGACCGAACACGAGGCTATGTGAACGGTGATTTCGGTTAAATACGTCGCTGACAATAAAGTGTCATAGAGTTGTGATTAACTAACTAGGCACTTGTTTGCATCGGTTCCTAACTCCAAACATAACGATAATAATTCACGCGATGGTATATCTTGGCCCCTCTACCGGGGCCTTTTTTTTGCGCGGAACAAAAATAGACACTCCGTTGACATTGGTCGATTAATTTATTGGCATACTTGTCACACTTTTGGCTAAGCTTGAATTGACATCCACTGTTAGTGACTAAGGAGTCATTATGAAGAAAAACTTGTTGATGGCGGTCATGGTCGCTACAGGTTTAACCGCTTGTAGCAGCTACAACCCTTCTGGCGAGTATGCTAATGAAGGTATATCAAAAGATAATATTGCCCAAAAATGGCAACTCGCTATGGTCGATCAACAAGCTATCAGTGCGGATGGATCCCCGACCTTAATGGTCAACTCTGACATGGTCGTCAGTGGCTACACCGGCTGCAACCGTTACTTTGGAAACGCGCAAATCGAAGATAATCGTTTTCGCATCGACCGGATGGCTAGCACAAAAATGGCTTGTTCTTCTCAAGCAATGAACATGGAGCAAACAGTAAGTCATGTACTGAGTGATTGGAGTATGGCAAGTATCAGTAATGATATGCTCTCGTTGTCAAACGAGCAGCACACTCTGATCTTTAAAAACAGTACGGCGAAGAAAGACTCAATGAATGCCGGCGAACCTTACTATACGATTTTTGATCCGCACCGCACCAAAGGGCGAGAAGATTAATGTTGTGATAACGGCGCCATTCGGGCGTCGTTTTTTATTCTATCTCCATCCAATGCCAGCGTTCTGGTTCGTCAGCTTTCGCCCGAGAGAGGGCTATCTCCCCGTAAGAGCACATCCGTGAAACCGTCATCTGTTCATGATCACTCAGCGTTACCCCACCGACATAAACATCCACTAGCATTGCACCCTCTTCCCGTTCAAACGGCAACTGCAAGCGTTTTACCGTCAGTAAGCACTCTTCAGCCAGTCGCTGCGCGCCTTCTGTACGCGGCAATATCGCGACAAATTGGCTGCCACTGTATCGGCATAACAAATCACCYGGGCGCTTAAACATGTTATCAAGTGCTTCTGACAAGCGACGAAGCACTTGATCTCCTGCTAAACGGCCATACTTGAGGTTGTAATCCGATAAACGCTCAACTTCCACAATCATCAAGCTAAGCGGGGTTTCTTCTCGCAGTGCCCGCTGAATTTCACGTTCTAACTCCGCTTCAAAATGGCTGCGATTGTACAGTCCGGTTAAACCATCACATTTCGTCATCGACTCGAGTTTGGTGTTTGCGTCCCGTAATGCACGGGTTTTCTGATCAACCTGTGCCTGTACGGTTAAGGTCCTCAGTTGTAGTCGATACAGCAGGTAACTGATGATAATAAAAATGACGGTGCCTGCCGCGAACACCCAATAGGGCATGTAAGACTGACGTGCAGCCACATATTCAGCCGTCGGATAACCTTCCACTTGCCATTCTCTGCCTGCAAAAAATACCGGTACTGACTGCTGAGTTAACGCCTTGTTCACCGGTGAACTGAAATCGGCTCGTTGGCTATGCAAAGGCTGGGGATTTCGCTCATTAGTAATGTCATTGAGCGTGAAGTTAATCCCGTCATTAATCACCGTATTAATTGCGAGATCAACAAGCTCACCAATATCAATGACCGCGACTAAAAAGCCGCGGAGGTCACTCGTTTCTTCGCCGCTTAACTGTTCTGGGTCACGGAGAATCGGCATAATCAGCAAAAAGCCCTGAACGCTGCCGTACGCCCTTTTGACCGTCGTCGCAGGCGTAGCAACAGGTACACCGGTATTGAAACTGGTTTTAAGGGCTTGGCGAGTCACAGCAGTCGATCCCATATCATATCCAATCACCGACTGGTTACTGCTCGCGCTCGACGTAAAACGGATAGGAAAGTACATGTCTCGTCGCCGAGCAGGGATCAATGCCCCTGACTCATCGAACTCAACAATATCCGTTCCCTGTTGTGAGCCTTCTTGCATCGCATCTTGGACATAGTGTCGACGTTGATGATGCATCACTATATCGACCCACTCAATTGACTTAAAACTTAGGTGGCGCTCCAACACGCCTGATGTCATCGGTTGAAAGTTGCGTGCACTGAGGCGATGACCCGCATCAAAATGATTTTTCACTGCGTACAGAAGCTCGAGACCAAGGTTGACTTCCCTGCCCAGAGCCATGGCGGCATTATTGACATCTTTTTGGACTTCTTTGCGAATCGCATTTTGCTCAGACTGGAACAGCAAATGCCCAGTCAGTGCAGAGAAACCTATCCCCACAAGGACTGTTATTACAATAATGCTCCATGCGCGTCGCGGCATTCCAAACGTCCTTCTGTCTATATCGTGTTGCCGATAGTTCGGCCGCTTTTATATAAAATTTCGCCACATTAAGCGTAGTGCCTCATAGCACGGATGATCAATTTTTTAACAAAAACAAAACAGTTGTCACGAATGAGGCCAGCGTGTTCTGAACAGAACATTAACCAAGAAAGACAGAAAAGGCTCACTCCAAGTCTGGGTGAGCCTTCGCTAAAACGGTGAGTAACTAGACCAATAGGTTATTTCAATTTCAGTTGGTTGGTTAGCGGATCGTACTCACAACCAATGTCGTTAAATTTGTCTCGAATTTGTTCATCATCTAGATCAAAGTGCGCCATCAATGATTCAAGGCTATCGCACTCTAAACGCAAACGTTCATTCGCGATACTGAAGAATATTGCCCCATCCAAACGATGAATATTGTTGATGTCCATGTTGGCCTCTCCTTGTTTCGACAGATCCCGTTGGGTCAACCAAGCTCTCCCTAAAGTATAGAAACACTCGAGACCACTCGCCAAATCATCCCATCACGATGGTATTCAGGCTAACGCTGGCGGCAAATAAAAAACCAAACCCAATCAATAAACGCCACCATGCAGGTTTGGTGTGTTTGAGCAAATGCCAAATGGATGCGGCAATACCCAATAAGCCTAATCCAACCCCTGCAAACAAGGCATTAATATTCATAGTGGTGAGTGTCGTAAGCGATGCCACCACGGCGACAAGTAACACCGTGGCCATCAACGCCAGCACACYGGCAATCGGCAATAAACTATCAAACGCTTGCAGACGAGATTTTGCCCTTACCAATAGGCCGTGTCCGGCACTGGCTCCCAGAAGAACCACTTGCAGCAAGCCAAACACAGCGGCCATCCAGCCCTGACTCGCCGTAATGATTAACCATGCAACAAATGCCGTTAAATTTGCGACATGAAGCAAAGGAATGGGACCGGAATGACGGGTTTTTCCAGTTTTTGATCGAAACGCAAATAAGCCTAAAAACAGAAAGGGTATAGTGGCTAAAAAGCTAGATGGAACCAAGATCACCCATGCAAACACTAACACCCAATATGCACGATGGAAGCGGCCCCGCTGGCCCGGACAAATTTCACCTTTGAGCAACGCCAAAGATAAGACAAGTTGCGCACCTAAAACGGCAGACACAAGAGAAGGAGCAACTAACGCGTACATAGCAAACAAAAAACCTTATGGCGATCAATAAAAAACCCGCAACAATGGCTACTTTCTACGGTAAACAATCTGCGGGATCACAATGGGCCTAACAACTACTGTAAATGCGTACAACATACTGGAATGTTTGCACGCTAATACCAACACTTATGACAACAAAAAACGATTTAGCATCACGTTGCGATCATAACAAAAATGGACGTACCACCGGAACCTTTGTACACGCGGGAGCAGACATGAGTGCAATGACTGAAAACATGAGTCATGTTGTCTACAAGCTTCAAATCTCTTTTCTCGAGCTTTGGAGCGCGAAAAAGCATGCCAATAGCTTTAACAATACCCGCAGTACGTATTTGCGTAGCCGCTTGTGTGTGCTTTGCTATGTTTGGGCCGCTCTCACCATCGCTTGGTCACCCGCTGATTTTCTATTTTTAGCGGATAAAGCCGTTGCCGCGCAGCTTTCTCTAGAGCGCTTGATGCTTGCCGTCACCTTGATCACCATTGGCTTTTCAGTCAACAAAGTGAACAACCTCAAAGCCGCCAAGCTGGGCTTGATGGCAATGGTCTGTGTCACCAACCTTTTTTACTTCTCAGCCAGCCATACACTAGGCTTTCCGTCTGAAAATACCGCATTCTCATACAGCTACACGTTATTACCCATTATCCAGATAGTCATGCTGACGATTTTTCCACTCACTATGAGAGAGAGCTTGACACTGATGAGTATCACCCTCGCCTGTCATTTATGGGTCGATTCATTTAGCGGTGTATTACTCAATCCAGATAATATTTCGTCCTACTGGCTGCAAACAGTGATTGCAATGATGGTGTTATGGTCACAGCTCTCACAGTTGCATATGATTCTCAGGCTATATCGCCAAGCCACGCTTGATCCACTGACCGGTATTTATAACCGCCGTATGCTCCTGCAGCTGGCAATGCGCGCCTTAGCAATAAGTGAAGAAAGGCATTCTCCTTTCTCTGTCCTTTTACTGGATTTGGATAAATTTAAACGTATCAATGATAAATGGGGACACTACGCGGGTGATGTAGTTTTGCAGTCCTTCACACGTGCCGTGCAAGAACGACTGCGCAAGTCAGATATTTTTGGTCGCTTTGGCGGTGAGGAGTTCATCGTTTTTCTCCCCAAATGCAATGCCTACAGCGCACAACAGATTGCAGACCGATTGCTGAATGAAATTCGTGCGATGGATGTCTTTATTGACGAACGAGATACCCCACTGAAAGTGACGGCATCAATTGGCATTTCCAGCTATCAAACTGGTGATACATTGTCGTCATTGATAGAGCGCGCAGACAGCGCGCTCTATCAAGCGAAGGCAGAAGGTCGCAACTGTACGCGTCAATATCAAGTCGGTAAGCACTACCCCAACGATGCCAGAGAAACCGCAAGCTATATCAATAGCGCCCTAGAAACTAATTAATACTATTAATGGGTTAACACCGTTTCTGATGAGGAGACGGCGGGTTTGCTTTTTCGCGTTGCTTTATACAGAGCATACACAAGGGCCAGCACAGCAACACCCAAGCTGCACGCAGCGACTACTACGCCTTCCCAAGCGTAATGTTGCCAAGCAGCAATCAGGTAAAAGCCACCCAAGCTACCACCGGTGTAGTAATGCACCAGATACAAGGCCGTTGCCGTCGCTTTACCCTGATTGGCTTGTCGGCTTACCCAACCATAAGCGAGGGAATGAGTGAAAAATGCCCCACCACTAACCACCAGTAATCCAACAATCATCCAAGTGATGTCATGGTGTAAGGTCACTAATACGCCCAACATGGCAACAATGGTGCCAAATGCCATGCCACGAATAGCACCGAACCTAAGTACCCAGCGTCCACTCAATCGTGATGTAACGGTGCCCGCGAGATAACAGATAAAGACCGACGAAACCAAACTCACCGGCAATTGATAAGGCGGCGCCACCAGCCGGAACGCCATCACCGAAAATAAATTGACGAATAACGCAAAGTTGATACCACCAATTAACATAGCTAACCACAAGCGTGGGGTACGAAGGTGAGACAGAACACCTCGCGAGTGGGCCAATAACGAGGTATTACCTTGGGTAAAGTATTGCTGACGCGGCAATAATTTCGTCACCAAGGCGACGCCCAACAAACTCAATACGGCCATCCCTAGCACCGCTCCTTGCCAGCCCCACCAATCGGTCATCATCCCRCCCGCAACACGTCCGGAAATCCCGCCAAGAGAGTTGGCACTGATATAGCTGCCCACCGCGATCGCAAACGCTTTAGCAGAGAATTCTTCAGCCATATACGCGACCGCAACCGCGGCAAAGCCACCCAATGCTGCGCCCATCAACGCTCGTAGCCCAACAATCAACCAAAAGCTGTTGGTTGCTGCCATCAGAAGCCCGATCGCAGGGAGCATCCAGAGGCTGATTAGCATAATCGGACGTCGTCCGAGTCTTTCGGACAATACCGCCCACGGGACGAGTGAGAAGGCAAGACCTAAGGTCGCGGCGGCGAGCAACCAGTTGGCACGGGTTTCACTGATCCCATCGTGGCTCGCAAATACCGGCAACATAGGTTGAAAGAGATATAAATTACAAAAAATAAGGAAGGAGCCGAATGCCAGAGCAAAGGCCGTTAATCGGTAACGCGATGAGCCAAGCTCAATCATGACAACCTCATCATCTCGTTAAGTTGTGATCATGCTAGCAACGGCAATGCGATTAATAAAATATATTAAATTTATATTATCCATATCTATTATTTATACATGGACATTAAACAGCTGCGTTACTTTATTGCTGTCGCGGAGGCTGGGAGCTTTACCCTCGCCGCACAGGAGCTTCACATTGCACAGCCTGCATTGAGTATCGCGATCAAAAAGCTTGAACACCATCTTTCTATGCCCCTTTTCGTGCGCGGCGAGAAGCGGATTCAACTAACGCAAGAAGGCCAAGTGCTGCTCACTCATGCGCATCGTGTGGTGCAACAGATGCGCGATACGGCCACCGCAATGGATGAGCTGAAAGGGTTGCAAAAGGGCGAGGTTCGGATTGGTGTGCCCGGTATGCTGGGTTCCTACTTTTTTCCGGACTTATTGATGGGGTTTCGGCGACGCTATCCTGACTTAAAGTTAACCATTATCGAAGCTGGCACCCACTCATTGCGAAAGATGCTATTGGAGAGTGACCTCGATCTGGCGGTGATCACTGCCAGTGATGTGCCCTCATCGTTAGAAACCATGCCTCTCATCTCCTCGCAAATGGTCGCAGTGGTCAGTGAGGAACACCCACTTGCCGGGTGCCAAACCCTCGACTATCAGACCTTTTTCGATCATGAACTGATCATGTTTCGTCCCGGCTATTTCCATCGTGATTATTTGGATCAGATTTGCCATCAATACGCGATAAACCCCAAACTTTCTTTGGAAACAAACTTGCTGGCGATGATTTTAAACATTGTGCGTCATGGCGTTGCGATTAGCGCATTGCTCGAGATGGTGACGGAGCATGAGCATGGCATTGTGGGGATCCCATTCACTCAGCCTATTAACCTCGATATCTCGATGGCATGGCGTAAGGATGGTTATCTGTCTTTAGCTGATCGTGCCTTTATTGACTATGTGAAAACCCACACCTCCTCTGCGTAATGAAACACCTGCTGGCGTTATTTAGCCCTATACTCCATGCAGGAATACCGCTAAAATCGCCGGCTAATTTATCGCCCGTCTTGAGGTGCCAATCACCCTCAAGGCCTCTGGGCTGACCAAGAGACGATAACGTGACACCAACTGCTATTTACGATTACACCCCCTACTGGGCCGCTTGCTTTGGACCTGCGCCTTTCCTGCCAACGACCCGAGAAGAGATGGATATACTCGGCTGGGATAGCTGCGATATCATCATCGTGACCGGTGATGCCTATGTCGATCACCCCAGCTTTGGTATGGCGGTGATTGGTCGCGCACTTGAAGCACAAGGCTTTCGAGTCGGGATCATTGCACAGCCTAATTGGCACAGCAAAGATGACTTTATGGCATTGGGTGAACCGAACCTGTTTTTTGGTGTTACCGCGGGCAATATGGACTCCATGATCAACCGCTACACCGCGGATAGAAAACTGCGTCATGATGATGCCTATACGCCTAACAATGAGGGTGGAAAGCGCCCTGATCGCGCTGTACTCGTTTACTCACAGCGTTGTCGAGAAGCGTACAAGCAAACCCCGATTGTGCTGGGCGGCATAGAAGCCAGCTTGCGCCGTTTAGCACACTATGACTATTGGTCAGACAAAGTCCGTCGCTCTGTGTTATGTGATGCGAAAGCCGATATTCTGCTGTTTGGCAATGCGGAACGTGCCTTGATTGAAGTCGCTCACCGTCTTTCGCGGGGCGAAGCACTGGCTGATATGACACGGATCGCGGGGACAGCAGTGATGATGAAGCATCCCCCAGAAGGCATGGCCGAAGTTGACTCAACGCGCATCGATAAGCCGGGTAAAGCCATGGTGATGCCGAATCCTTACGCCACTGAAACGCAATGTGAAACGAGTAAGAAAGCTGAACCTGACGCAGCGAAACCGATCACGATTCGTCCTTCTCGCCACGATGCGAAAAATACCTATGTGCGTTTGCCGTCATTTGAGAAACTCAAAAACGATCGCATTTTATACGCCCACGCCAGTCGCGTGATGCACTTAGAAGCCAACCCCTATTCAGCGCGCGCTCTGGCCCAACAACACGGCGATCAGCTGCTTTGGATCAATCCACCTCCTGTGCCACTGACTACCGAAGAGATGGATTACGTGTTTGGTCTTCCTTATGCACGTGTCCCTCATCCTAAATACGGGAAGGCGAAAATTCCCGCCTACGACATGATCAAAACCTCGGTAAACATTATGCGCGGGTGTTTTGGCGGATGCTCATTCTGCTCGATTACCGAGCACGAGGGGCGGATCATTCAAAACCGCTCACATGAATCGATCATTGAAGAGCTCAACGATATTCGTGATAAAGTGCCCGGCTTTACCGGCACCATTTCTGATCTCGGTGGCCCTACCGCGAACATGTATCGTTTAGGCTGTTCGGATCCCAAGGCCGAGCGCAACTGTCGGCGACCGTCTTGCGTGTTTCCCAAAATTTGCGACAAGCTAAACACAGATCATCGTCATACAATTGATTTATATCGTAAAGCTCGCCAAGTCGAAGGAATTAAAAAAGTCTTGATCGCGTCAGGCGTCCGGTACGATCTCGCGATTGAATCACCCGAATACGTGAAAGAGTTGGTCACCCACCATGTTGGGGGTTACCTCAAAATCGCCCCCGAACACACCGAGAAAAACACCCTCGATTTAATGATGAAACCGGGGATGGGCGCCTATGAGCGCTTTAAAGCCCTGTTTGAAAAATACAGCAAAGAAGCAGGCAAAAAACAATACCTTATCCCCTACTTTATTGCCGCACATCCCGGATGTACGGACGAGGATATGGTGCATCTGGCATGCTGGCTGAAAGAAAACGACTTTGAGTGTGATCAGGTGCAGAACTTCTACCCATCACCGATGTGTAATGCCACCGCGATGTATCACTCTGAGACCAACCCACTGAAGCGCGTGAAGTATAAAAAACGCGAAGATCTCACCGTCGCCAAAGGCGAGCGTCAACGTAGACTGCACAAGGCACTGTTACGTTACCACGACCCTGCTAACTGGCCACTGATCCGTGACGCTTTGGTTCGTATGGGTAAAAGCCACCTTATCGGTAACGGCCCTAAATGTTTGATCCCGAAAGAAGACGCTCCAACTAAAGTGGGACGTCAGCGCCGCTCTGGACGTCATGGCACCCAGCGCTTTGCGACCAAACATCCGAATCAACCCGATATTCGTCGTCCCAGCGGCAAAAGCCGTGCGTCGGCCACTACCAATAAGCCGTCTCGCAAGCGTAAATAACCGTTTAGCGATAGGATCAAAAACGCCCCAACATCGCGCGATGGGGGCGTTTAACCGTTTGCCGAGCAAACAGGTAGTTAACGAAATAGCTCGGCGCCAATGACCATCAGCGCAAGCACGCCCGCAATACCACCGACAACCCACGCAATTTTCTTTTGCGTGCCCTCATCAAGGTACTGTGCCGCGGTGATACCAACCAAAACCAGCAAGATGATAACAATCGTTTTAAGCATCTGTTTTGCCTTCGTTTTTAGCCATTATTTCACTGTACGCGAAACCCATTTACGTGCAAGCTCAATGTTACTTTACGTGTTCAGTATGGACACGATCACTGCGGGTGCACGCTAAACGCAGCAATACCTGCAATGGATGCCGCAATTGTTGCTCACTAAACCGTTTGACCTGACTGCGACACGAATAGCCCGTCGCGAGGACTCGCTCCACCGGCAATTCGGCCAACTTGCCTGACCAACTTAAATCGTAGATGGCTTGCGAGGTCTCACGCTTATCGGCTTCGTGGCCATAGGTACCCGCCATACCACAGCATCCAACCGATACCGGTTTTAGCTCGGCACCAAAGTGAGCGAACAGTTGTGCCCACTGCTGCTCTGCATGTGGCAATTGTGTTTTTTCGGTACAGTGGCCAAACAGGTACCAAGTTCCTGCGTCTATATTGTCCGCTGACGGCAATGTTGGCACCACTGACATCAACCACTCGTGACTTAGTTGAACGTTAAAATCGCCTCGTTTTTTGCCCAACGCTTCGCAGTATTCATCACGATAGCAAAGCACCAAGGCCGGATCGACGCCCACTAGGGGAATATTCAGCGCAGCAAGTTGATTAAGAAACGCAGCTGTATTCTGTGCCGTTGCCCCAAACCGGCGTAAGAAGCCTTTCACATGCTGGGCCTTACCGTTGGGCTTAAACGGAACCAACATCGGCACTTTCCCCAGTTGGCGCGCAAGCTGAATAAGATCATGCACAAGCGGTGCTTCATAAAAGCTGGTAAACGGGTCTTGGACAATCAACACATAATTTTCACGCTCTTGCGCAGACAGAGCTTGCAGCCAAGTTAGATCAAATTTTAGCGCATGATCGCCAGCCAAAGACGCTGCTAAGGTGGGAACCGATAACGCAGGCGTATCTGTATATCCCACCAATTTTGCCGTCAACCCTTGTGCCCAGCGGGGTTGAGTGACGGCGTTTACTAACTTGGGCGTTTTTGCCATCAGGGGCAATAACGTTTCAATGTTCGCCACGAGGTGGTCTTTGATCGGGCGCGGGTAGCGGCTGTAATACAATTGCATAAACCGAGAGCGAAAGCTGGGAACGTCGACTTTAATCGGGCATTGGCTCGCACACGCTTTACACGCCAAACAGCCATTCATCGCTTCCATCACTTCGTGGCTAAAATCGTCCGCTTGCTTACGTCGCGTAAAATAGCGGCCAAATTTTTTCATCACCTCACGCACCGAGGGAGATTGCGTCATTAAGGCCTGTTCCACATCGAGCGGATCAACCCCCTGCTCGGCCAATAGACGCAACCATTCCCGTACGATCCCCGCGCGCCCCTTGGGAGAATGGCGACGGTCGTAGCTAACTTTCATCGACGGACACATCGGTGACGCGGTGTCATAGTTAAAGCACAACCCGTTTCCGTTACACTCCATCGCTCCTTTAAAGCTGTCGCGAACCTCAACGGGGATTTGCCGGTCATAAAAGCCACGCTTGGTGTCATYAACACGAACCAACGCATCTTCGCTATTGATAGGCGTACAAATTTTGCCGGGATTCATGCGGTTTTGCGGATCAAATGCCGCTTTAACTCGCCGTAATTGGGTAAACAAAGTGTCACCAAAAAACGCCGGTCCGTACTCTGAGCGATACCCTTTTCCATGCTCCCCCCACATCAAACCACCGTATTTCGCAACCAGCGCAACGACTTGGTCTGACAGAGTTTTCATGATTCGCTCTTGTTCCGGATCGCATAGGTCCAGTGCTGGCCGAACGTGGAGCACACCCGCATCGACATGACCAAACATGCCGTAATGCAGATCATGGCTATCTAATAAGGCACGAAACTCACTAATAAAGTCGGCTAAGTGTTCAGGCGGCACACAGGTATCTTCGGCAAAAGGCACCGGCTTCGCTTTCCCTTTCGTCGCCCCGAGCAGGCCGACCGCCTTTTTTCTCATCGCATAAATCTTGTTGATCGACGCGAGATCACGACAGATTTGGTAGCCAATCACGCCCTGTTGCTCGTGTTCAATCAAGGCATCCAGCTTGTCACAAAGAGCGGTAATTTGTTGGTCAATATCGTCAGCGTCATTGCCTGCAAATTCCACCATGTTGATGCCATGCATGGTTTTACCCGGCACGTCTTGCAACAAATCACTCACGGTGTGCCAGACAATGTCGTTGCGTGCCAAATCCAACACCTTGGCATCGACAGTTTCAACCGATAACGCCTTGGCCTCGACCATCATAGGAGCATTGCGCAAGGCAGAGTCAAAGCTGTCGTACTTGATGTTGACCAAGGTGCGTACAGTCGGGATCGGAGTAATGTTTAAGGTCGCTTCGGCAATAAAGGCCAGCGAGCCTTCCGCGCCGCATAAGACGCGGCCGATATCAAACCGACTCATCCCGTCATCATAGACATGCTTGAGATCGTAACCAGTAAGAAAGCGGTTTAAAGGCGGAAAGGTACGCGTAATCAAATCTCGGTGCTCTCTACACACCGACGAGACAGTCTCTAATGCACGACCGGCAAGATCGTCTCGCTCCATCGCATGATTTAATTGATCACTATCCAAAGGTTGCGTATCTAACACACTGCCATCGACGAGTACCGCCTTTAACCCCAATACATGGTCAGAGGTTTTCCCGTAACGAAGCGAGCCTTGTCCAGATGCATCCGTATTGATCATGCCGCCAATGGTGGCGCGATTACTGGTCGAAAGATCGGGCGAGAAGAAGAAACCGTAAGGCCGCAGGACATCATTGAGCTGATCTTTAATCACGCCGGCTTGCACCCTGACCCAGCCTTGCTCTGGATTAACCTCCAATACCTGATTCATGTGGCGAGAAACATCTACCACCACATGTTTCGTCAGTGACTGACCGTTAGTGCCCGTTCCGCCACCGCGAGGAGAGAATTTAATCGCATTGAAAGGCGGCGCTTGTACGGTGTGCCCAATGAGTGCGAGGTCGTCCACACTCGCGGGGAAAAGCACTGCTTGTGGCAGTGCCTGATAGACGCTGTTATCGGTCGCCACCGCCAATCGGCTCGCGTAAGTTGACTCAATATCGCCTTCAAAGCCTGCTTGCTGCAAAGCGGTTAGAAAATCAACGACGGCGGACGACAAGCCCGCCTGTGGGTGTATTGCCGGTATCATTGCTGTTCCTGTGCGCAGTATCCACCATGCCTGGTGTGACTTTTTGTTGTGCTGTCACTTTACCTTAACTCTACGCGCAGCCAAAGCGATCACCCATAATTCACCATCAACCCATCACAAAGCACCGTTCGCCAAACGTAGCTATAACGATTGCATGCCTATTTTCCGGGCTAACCAACGTGCTAACTCAGGGCTGGCGATTAATGCCCAAGGCGGTATGCTCCAAATGGCCATGCACGTGAAAATCAGCAACACCCAACTGACCCCAGTTAACTGGCTGACACCGTAAGCAATGCCGAGGATCACCCCTGCGCCGAGAATAATCCACGCAAAAGTGAGCATTTTCCCGCCTCGTGTTTGTGCGGGTTTACGGGTTGGGAATAACTTGTGCCAAACTTGACCGGTATAAACGCCGGCCGCGAGTGCGGCGAGATACAGCAAATTTGGCAACTTCACCGCTAATGCTGCAAGTGCCAACACGATGCATACCAACAGCCATATCCGTGCGGTATTGAGCAGTGGACGCGCATTTTTTACCGTCATACCATCGAGCTTGACGGTCACACTTGCAATGCTGGCACCAATCAAGCCGCCAATGATGACATCACTGGCAAAGTGTACACCGAGGTACATCCGATTCAGGCCCATCAATACAATCACAAATAATGTCAGCCCCAACGCCCCATAGGCGGGCGGATACTCAGCGCGCCGCTTAAGATACCAAGCCGTTGTTACCGCCGCCGCGAGTAGAGTGTGGCCGCTCGGTACTGTAAAACCTCGCGCGTCACCAATTTTTAACTCGGGCCAGATAAAGAAAGGTCGAGGCATTGCAAAACCGCTTTTTAGAAGGGTTGATACCGCGGCGGCACTGATCAGCAAAAACAACAAAGACAAGGCCGATTTATGGCCTCTGAAGACCAAAAATAGCGGCACAAAAGCAAGATAGAATGCCGTTTCCCCCAAAATATTAACCAGCCAAAAGACCTGAGTGGTGAACGAGGCCATGGTCTCGCCCATTGCGGCTACGGCTTGCTGGACACCCGAGACTAACCCGTACTGACTCACGTAAAACGTGGGCGCAAGTGCGCTAAAGTCAGCCAGCGCGGTCACATCACTGCTTGGCACTTTATCGACTAACGACCACAGTAGCGCTCCCCTATCATTAAATCGGTATTGATAGTCTTCTGCGTGCGCTTTTGGTACGAGTCGGGCTTCATCAATTTCAGAGGCAAAGTTCGGCGCCAGCCACGCAGGCAAAATGCCCGTACCATCCGCTTGAGAGACAACCGGTAATGGGGCGAGGCTGCGACAATCAAACAAAACGCCACGATGGTCTTGATAGCGCACCTTACCAACGTCAACCCGAATAGCGGTCTCTTCAAACACTTCTCGTGCTAATGCTTTTTGCGGGGATTCCGCAAGGCTTACACGGCCGCCCGGTAATCCATAGCGGCCACTGACGCGGTCTTTGACCAGCAGCAAACGCCCAGCAGGATCAACCACCATACAGGCCACGCCAGCGATCCCTTGCTCAGGTGAAAACGTATTCTCTGCGTCGGCTAACACAGAACTCGACACCAACCAGCTAACAACTGACAATAGTAAGGCGATACTCCGTTTCATGCGGCAGCTCCTGAATGCATGTATCGTAACAAAACAAAAAAGGACAAAGGATGACGCAGCCTGACCCTCTTTCTCCCTATTATTATCATCATAACTTCCTATGCTTGATGGATTTAGTGTCTGAACGTGATTGGGATCTGCTCAATCACGCAGAGCGTCATTGGATCACCACCTTTCAACAGCTTAGCTTTAAGGCGCAATGTTTGCTGATCCGATTATTGATGCGTCGTCATGATTGGTTTGTAGCCGAAAAATTGGTGTATCACGAACTCGGCGACTTGTCTCCCTTGCTTGATGAATTGGCCACGCAGGGCTATGTCCGCCTCACCCATGAGGCGGCCACYGAGGTGGTGCTGAATCTTCTGACCAAACCCCAAATGGCTCGCGCTTATCCGCAGGCAAACATGCCAAAAAGCGCCAGTAAAGCGCAATGGCAAGCGGCGATTCAAGCGACGTATGGCGACACTTTGACCAGCCCAACCATGCTCATTGAGTGTCTGCAACCTGAGTTGTTAGCCGTGTTTTTACTGCTCTACTTTGGTAACTCACGCCAAGATTTAAGTCAGTTTGTGGTGGCCGAGCTCGGCATTCAAACCTTTGAGGCTTATCCTCTCCGTCAATCAGAACGTCTCTTTCACTGTCGTGAACACATTGACCACTGGTTACACTTGTCGGCATTAAATGAGCATTATTGGCAAGCGAAAAAAGCCAAGCAACCCGACATCATTCTCGCCCTGACCGACCAGCTTCCCGCACCGTACGCATGGCCACCACTGGAACGGAAACGCCAACGGTTAGTAAATCGCATAGCCCGTGAACACGAGCGCCATGCAAACCTTGATACGGCACAAATGCTCTATCAAACCACCACACAGCCTCCAAGCCGTGAGCGACAGGCGCGGATAGCCATCAAGCAAGACAATATCGATTTAGCCTCCACACTGCTCGGCACCATGTTGCGCACCCCCCATGATGAGGATGAACGTGACATCGCCTATCGCCTCGCCAAACAAAAAGCCGTCCGACAACATGGCAGGCTCCATGACTTGCCTGAAACATATACCAATGAAATACACACAGAGCACCTAGTTTTACCCTTGCACGATCGCGTCGAGTGGGAAGTCGCCGATTATTATCGCGCTCAAGGTTGGACAGTCTGGTACAGCGAAAATTGCTTGTTGAATGCACTGTTTGGTTTGTTTTTTTGGGATATCCTTTTTATGCCCGTCCAAGGGGCATTTCTTAATCCATTTCAGCGCGGGCCGCGTGATATATACAGTGAGGAGTTTTGTGCTGCGCGCCAACCCGCCATTGACGCTCGCCTCAGTGACATAGAAAACGCACGTGAGCTGATAAAGCAGCATTATGCAGAAAAACACGGTATTACCAATGATTGGGTCCACTGGGGAGTTATCGAATGGCCATTACTGGACGCAGCGTTACGCGCGCTCTCCCCCCATCAACTCAAAGCGTGTTTCGAAAGGATTTTGTTTGATCGACGACACAATCGCAGTGGTCAGCCTGATCTTTTTATGTGCCGAGCCGATGACTATCAATGGGTAGAAGTAAAAGGGCCCGGCGATACACTCCAGCACCATCAAAAACGCTGGCTGCACTTTTTTAATCACCATGCCATCAATGCAAAAGTCACCTATGTACAGCGCTGCACGCAGTGATAATAATGCGATTACTGGGCAGCGCCTAGCTATGCGAACCTAGCCTAGACTGGCCTGAGGGAACGTAAACGTGACGCTGTCACTCATCACTCTCGATGGTAGGGTTAAAAATGTAGCGTGAGCCGTCATACACCAAGCGTTTAATCAGTGCTCGACAGTGTTGAAGTCCCGATTGATCAAAAGACAAGCCGTAGCGCTGCATGCCCCACTTTTGTTGACGATTCTCTACTTGTCCACTCAGTACAAAACAGTCATCCCCGTGAGAAGGCCGGACTTGAATCGCGAGTTGGTGCTTCATGTCAAACACGGGAGCAATAGCATCAAAACTAAATCCACAACCACCGGCGGAGATATCGGTTAGGTTGACCGACAAACGTCGCTTCTCAAGCGGGATTTCACCCTTGACGTTAAGCTCATAACGGCTTTCTTTCCGCTGTTGAACCAACTTGGCTTGCTGCGGCAGTTCCACTAGCATAATGGCGACTGGCGACATCATGATGTGTGAGATCCGTGAGGCAAAACGAATTTTGGTGCCTTCGCCCTCATCCGATACACCATCAACCGCAATGCGATAACCTTCAACAAAGAACTGATTTAACTGCTTAATGTTACGGGTAGGAATGGTAAAGAACAGTCGCTGTTCGCCATCAAAGCCAATGAAGGTACTCTGGCAGCTAAAAATTTGACCAACCGGAGTTTTTATTTGTACGTGAGTACTCGTGCCATGTTTAAGAAAGCCAACCGCACGCAAGCCAATCACGGCTTCTTCACGCACTGTTTTATACTTTTTGGCTTTAAGATCGGGAAGTGCTTGGGTCATGAATTATCTTATAGCGTTATAGTTATCAACCAGTTATACAGCCAGAAAAATAAGGGGTCAACGATGGAGCACACCAAGACTGTGCTCCATCACTGATTGTGTTAGAGCATTAACATCGCAAATAGCATCAGCGGCATAGACTCGCCATTGCTAGACACAATTTGATTACCCTCAATGGTGGCAGCGAGCTCAAACTGTCCCTCAGTCATCGTCGCATATCCCGCTTTGATCAACTGCTGTTTTTTCGCCTGCCATTGCGGCTGGCTTAGCAATGCGTCGGGCACAGTAATGTCGATATTGCCTGACAAACGGCTGACCAAGGCATTTAAGTCTAACTGCGCAGAGACTTGTGGGTCCGCTTTRGCTAAGTTCAGCGCAACATTAGCGCTTACATCGCCATCCGGTAAGGTGATGCTCGCCGGTGCGATATCCAACGCCAACCCTTGCTGTAATAGTGTCATCATCGCTTGATCCAGTGCGTCAACTTGCTCTGGGTTCTCAAGATCAGATGATAAACCAGCGATCGCCGCCATCGCCTGATAATCTAACCCTTTCGCATCAAAGACTAACGCGATGTTGCGCCATTCACTATTGTCCGGCAACGTGAATGAGGACACGGTAATGCGGTTCGCGTTATCAATGCGCGCGCGTGTGTTTTCGTCTGCATTGACTATTTGGTTGCTGATCTGAATTTGGCTTTTTCCGACTCGATAAGCTTGGTTGCTGGTGTCAACCAGACGCATGCCTTCAATCGAAAATGCCTGCTCACCAATCCAAAGGTCATCTTGCAAATAACCCCGCCCTTGACCCTTAGCCGTATCTATTTTTATCTGCTCGCCGTTATCGGCGTTCAGCGCCGCCGCTGGCCAGTTAAAATCAAAGGTAAATTCACCATCGCGCGCCAAGCTCCCCATCAAGGTTAGCTCGCTGGCTGTCAGATTCTTGCCTTCATTCGTGAATGAGAAAGGTGCGACGGTCAACTGATAATCCGACGCTCCTGTCACAAGCGTTTCCATGTCCAATCGGATAGGGGTCGGGTTACCAGGCCATAGTCGCTGGGTGAGTGTTTGTAGCTCGGGGGTCAACACTAAGGTATTAGTCGATGATACGCCAAGCACACCATGGGTGATCTCTGAGGAAAGATCATACTCACTGGGCAGACCCGCCTCTTCTAAGGCTAGCTTGACATCACCTTTAAAGTGCAAACGCGTCACAGCGCGAGAATCAAGGTAACCGCGATGGTATTCACGTTGTTCCACCGCGATCTCTGGCGAGCTAAATTGTGCCACTTCGCGTTCATACATAGATTGCGCGATTTGACCGGTGGCAAACGGCCAACATGCCGCCACCGCAACAGCGCCAGCCATAGCGCCGTATTTTCCTAGAAACATATCTTTTGCCCTCAAGGCACTCGAAAAGCTCTAGTGTAACCAAAAATAGACGGTGACGATAACACTGACATGGCATCCTGCGTGATGGGCGACAACCGCCGATATAGCAATCCGTATCTTTTTATATGAAAAACAATATATCTTACTGATTTTTGTCAGTTAAAAAACAAATTCGCACCGGTGATTATTTTATAAAATAGCATTAGATCTCCCAGCCACCTCACGCTATGATGATTCGTCCTACTCGCCAGCCTACTCGGCGCAACATAGTAGGAAAACACTACCATTGACGCGTCTCTCACCGCTTAGATGAAGGCTCAAATTATTCATACAGCCAGCACTTTGCCTATCGCGTGTTCAATGCGGTAGACGTTTGATTCTCAGAGGCACATTTCGATGTATGTATTCGCGCGTTTTCGGTATGCGTGGAATAGCGGACAGCGCGACGTCAGCGTCGGCCTCTCCTGTTTAATGGCTGCGCTGGCCGTTTGCATGTTGCTCCTCGCCACATCGCCAACCTCTTTACATGCCGCGCCATACATCGCTTCTCCCTTAGGCCATCTCATTGCTGATTCGGCCGCGCCCCCCCATAGCCACCATCGTCCTGATATTGCATGCTTGGTAAGTCGCCTTGGACTGTCACGAGCAACAAATGACAGCGACAGTCCCGGAGATGACAGACACCCGTATAAACCGACTCGTCACCTTGTGGGCACGGGTTGCACGTTTTTGCGCTTTGCGACGCACTATATGCAAGTATTGGCGTGTCAAAGACAGCAAAAGGCGTTAACAGTTGTTATGCCTCGATTACTGCAGTTTCCTCACCTATTCGCACGCTATGCACATGCCTAGTTTTTCTACCGTTGGTTGTTGAAAAACGTGAATAGGTTTTATGAGGAAATAGTCTTGGACGCTTTATCTGTATTTTCTGCGTTATGGCATCATGATCTCGCTGCGCTGCAGCACATGGATCTATCATTGCTTTATGTTTGTGTCGGCTTGTTGGTATTCGCAGAAAGCGGTTTTTTACCCGCCGCGCCCTTACCCTGCGACAGCGTTATTGTGCTTTGTGGGAGTTTGGCGGCTTTTGGCGTCTTCAATCTCTACGTGATCATATTAATTCTGATCATGGCTGGCTGGTTAGGCAGCGCAATGGCCTTTTATCAAGGACAACGATTAAAAGAGTGGCGGTGGGTATCTCATTGGTTGAATAAAGTGCCTGCCAAGCATTTGCAGCGAGCCGACACGTTAATCGGCCGATACGGTCTGCATGCCATGTTTGTCGCACGATTTTTACCCGTGGTACGGTCACTACTCCCGATGATGATAGGGTTAAGGCAAGGGCTATCACTGCCCCGCTTCTTAGTGACCTCGCTCTGCAACGCGGTTTTTTGGATCTGTCTGTTGGTCTTATCAGGCTATGCCATTTCATACCTGCCGCCCAAACTGGCTGGTATCGTTAATCATTTTTTGATCATTGCGCCACTGATGACATTAGTGATTGCCAGTCTCAGTCTGTTGGTCGGATGGTTGTTCCATCGCCGCACGCGTAAACGCCGCAGTCCACTGACCACAGAACACGAAACTTTCATCGAGTAATGCCGAGTACAAGGCGCCAGTACATCATGGATTGGCGCCTACTTTGTGTAAGGATGTGACAAAGTGCGTTATTGTCGACCGATTCGCATCATCGCTGGCTAAATCCGCTTACAATGCAAAGCATTGAGCAGAAATTCAGCGATTTCTTATGAATGCCTACGTGATTTTGTGCGTCGACCACGATCCAATCATTATCGAGAAGCTCACTCACGATTTAGCCCCTTTTCGGGATGTTTTCGATCTGTGTAGTGCTGATAACCCTGATGACGCCAACGCACTCCTTGATGAATGTCAGCATCAAGGCCAACAAGTGGCAATGTTGATCTGTCACAACCAACCCGGCGATGACAGTGGCATCAATATGCTCGTCAATATCGATAATCACCCAGCTAGCATCGGTGCGCGCACTCTATTGCTCAGTGATGCACCACAGTACGACGCCATTTTGCAGGCGGTGAATGAGGGACGGTTAAACTATTGCATGCATAAGCCTTGGCGTCGGGATGAACTGCAGCGCGTGGCCGAAAAAGAGCTAACCACCTATGTGTTACGCTACTGCCAGCATGATTTACTCCGCTATGCTGAAGCGCTCGACCACCGCGCCTTGCTTGATGCACAAGTGGAACGCGAAATTAACCAGTTCCAATCTCAACTGTTCTCCCCTTCAAGTAGTGACACCCGTGCTATTGCCGACAAAGTGATTCAAGGTCTTTATGCTTTTTTCGAGGGGAATGATGAAAGCAAAGCGTGTCGCACTTACAGCCCTCACCATGTTCTTACCAAAGAAAATCAACCCAACGCATTTCTCTGGTTTATTGCCGAAGGCGAAGTGGGATTGTACAAAACCGATGACGATGGCCAGGAGCATCATGTTTCTACCCTAAAAGCAGGCAGCTTGATCGGCAGCATGTCATTTGTCACCGGCGAGGTGTCTTTCTCAACGGCCCGCACCTTGACACGCACCCAAGTGATCAAAATTGACCACGAGCTGTTTGCCAAAATCATGCGTAGCCGCTCAGAGCTATTACCACTGTTTATCCAGCACTTATTGCTACATTTTAACCAGCGCTTAAAGCGCAGTATTGGCACCGAAATTCAATTGCAACAGACACTCGCCTCATTGGACGCCGCCAACCAGCAATTGGTCGAGAAAGAAAAAATGGCGTTACTTGGCCAACTCGTGGCAGGTGTCGCGCATGAGCTAAACAATCCCGTATCGGCGATCCTGAGAAATAGCGACGCCCTCGGTGATGCGTTACAAGCGGTCGCACAAGCGCCATTAGCGCCTGATAGCCTTGAGCAAGCACTCACATTATTACAGACAAACCGCGAGGCAACGCCACTTTCGACGGCTCAGGCACGCGCCTACACCCAAGCCTTAACCGACCAAGTCACCGATCGTCATCTTGCCCGTGATTTAGTTGGGATGGGACTGTATCAAGCTGACGAGGTCTCGCAATGGCAACAGCAACTGGGCGATGCCTTTACGCCCACGGTGGAAATCTGGCGACAATACGCCCGCTGCGGCCGCTTGCTGCGTTCAAACCATGTCTGTGCCCAGCGCATTGCCGATTTAGTCAAAAGCTTACGTACCTATGCGCGCCAAGATACTGAGCAGCGTCAGCGCACCCAGCTGCTGGAAGGCATTGAAGACACCCTGACCTTGTTTGAGCATCGACTGAAGCCTCATCAATTGGATAAACGCTATCACCCATTGCCAGAAATCGTCGCCCAGCCCTACGCGCTGGCGCAAGTGTGGACTAACTTAATCGCCAATGCGCTCGACGCCATGCCAGAGCCCGGCACACTTACGGTACAAACCGACCTTGTCGATAATGATGAAGCAAGTTACATCCAAGTCGCGATTTCAGATACCGGCGTGGGAATGACGCCAGAGCAACAAGAAAAGATCTTTGCCTTAAACTACACCACCAAACGCGAGGGTCACTTTGGCTTGGGCATTGGTCTAACCGTGTGCCAACAAATTATCCAGCAACATGGTGGTGATATTCGTGTGTCATCTGTTCAGCAACACGGCACCACAATGACGGTGACACTACCCGTTTCGCTCTCCCCTGCTACCCGTAAGGAGCCCCAGTTATGAGCCAGTATATGATTTTATGCGTGGATGACGAACGTGACGTGCTTGATAGCGTCATGGATGACTTACAAGGCTTTTCTGATCATTTTGAGTTAGAAGCCGCAGAGTCGGTTACAGAAGCTCGCGATGTGATTGAGCAAATGGCGGCGCAAGGCACGCAATTGGCACTTATCCTGTGTGATCACATTATGCCTGGCGAACTTGGCGTCGATTTTTTGATTGAGCTGGCGAAACAACCGCAAACCGCAGGGGCGCGTAAACTGCTTCTCACCGGCCAAGCGGGGCTAGAGGACACTGTATCGGCAATTAACCACGCCAGTTTACATTACTACATTGCCAAACCATGGCAGAAAGCGACGCTTACCAGCGTAGTCACCGATCAATTAACCAGCTTTATGATTGAGCACGAACCAAACCTGTTGCCATGGACCAGTGTACTTGATACGCCAAGACTCGTGGACGCCATCAACAAGCATAAATTCGAGGTGGGCGGCGAATAAGCGCTTTTTGCCTTAATACCCGCCATTGGGTCAGAAATCGGTAAAAAAGCCACGTCTGCCACACGGATGTGCTTGTTTATTCGTTCAATCGTCTTATAGAATGATTTCAACACCAATAACAAGTGGAATTGATAATGCGTAAATCTCTATTAGCCGGCGCCATTGTCGCTCTGGCCTCATTCAGCGCCGCGGCCAATGAAGACGACGCCAGCCTGAGCACCATGAGTAACTTCAGTTACGATTACGTTGAAGGGCGCATTGGTGTCAGCCCACTCACCTATGGTGCAGGATTTAGCATGTCTATCCATCCTAATGCACACATTCGCGTTGAGGCAGACACCGAGTTTGATTCAGACTGGGATACATCAGCAGGGATTGGCTTTCATGCCCCGATTAATAACTGGGCAGACCTGACCGGTGAGCTACTTGCTCGTGGGGTGAACAAAAAGGATTACGACAGTGATGTGGGTCTAGAAGTGAATCTAGGTATCCGTCAGTGGTTGGGTCCACAGGTAGAAGTTGGCGGCCAAATTGGTTTGCTCACCGTCGATGATGAAGAAGATACCTTTGGCTCCGCATACGGTCGTTTCCACGCCACCGAACTCTTTTCTTTGGGTGCCGAGTATCGTGTAAACGAGTGGTATGGCGACCAATTTATGTTTACTACACGCTTTAAGTACTGATTCCCAAACGTACTAAAGACAAACGGTCAACAGAAACAAAAAAACCCGCATCATGCGGGTTTTTATTTGCTTGCTATCCGGCACGGTTAGCGGATCAACAGCATAGGTACCGTTGATTCCACCAGCAGTTTGGTGGTGTTGCTGCCCAAAAAGAACTGACGCAGTTTCGAGTGACCATAAGCCCCCATCACAATCAGTCCAACCTGGTTGGCCGCTTGATAGTCTAGGATAGCGCGGTGCACCTCACCGGTTAACTGCACTTCAACCACATCGACACCCGCCGTTTTCAAGCGCTCTGCCGCACGTTTAAACGCTGCCAGCTTTTCTTGTGAGTCTTCTACCATTACCAAATGGCAGGTCATCCCTGCCAACAGCGGTGTATTCAAGGCTTTTTCTACCAACTTTTCGCTGATATCGCTGCCATCAAAGGCCAATAAGTAARACTCTGGCGCACTGAACTCACCATTCGCGACCAATGTATGCGCCTTGATGGAGCGGATCACACTTTCCAGCTGCGATCCAATCGCTTTGGTATCGTTTTGATGCAATTCACCCGATTTGCCCAATACCAAAACACGGGTTTGTGGCTCTAGCTCGAGTAATGTTTCAACTAAATGGCCGTGGCGTTGCAGTTTACGCACATCGTCCAGCCCTTTGGCTTTGGCGTCGTCTTCCAGTTCGGACAGCAGCGCTTTACCGTGTTTCATGGCTAGCTTGGCACGCTGCTCATCCAGCTCCACCAGCTCTTGTAACAGTTGTTCACGGCTCCCGACTCCCAGATTCCCTGAAAGCTCAGGTTCCGCTGGGTGTGAGGATTTATCCAACACGTGTAATAGCGTCAACGGCACAGAAAGGCGCTTGGCTGCCCAAATGCTCAAGTCTGCGACTTGCTTTGAATAATGCGGGCCATCTACGCACGCGGTAATTTGTTCCATGGTCGGTCTCCTTAGTGGCCAGCCATCATTTTTTCAACTTCTTCCGGCTTATCGTGCACGCCGAACTTATCGACGATGGTCGCAGTCGCATCATTCATACCCACGATGTTGACTTCAGTGCCTTCACGACGGAATTTAATCACCACCTTGTCGAGTACAGACACGGACGTAATATCCCAGAAGTGCGCTGCAGAAAGATCGATGGTGACACGCTCCACCGCTTCTTTGAAGTCAAACGATGATAAAAATTGATCTGACGAGGCAAAAAAGACTTGGCCAACAACGCGATACGTGCGCTCGTCGCCATTGTCTGTATTGTCGCTTTTGACCACCATAAAACGACCAATCTTGTTGGCGAAAAATAGCGCCGCGAGTAACACACCGACAAACACACCAATCGCCAAGTTATGGGTGAACACAACCACGGCAACGGTCGTTAGCATAACGATATTGGTCGACAGTGGGTGCGACTTCAGATTTATGATGGACTCCCAAGAGAAAGTACCGATCGAAACCATAATCATGACCGCGACCAATGCAGCCATCGGAATTTGGCTAATCCAATCGCTGAGGAACACCACCATGATTAGCAGCAAAATACCGGCGATAAAGGTCGATAGGCGTCCGCGGCCACCCGACTTCACGTTGATAACGGACTGACCAATCATCGCACAACCGGCCATACCACCAAGAAAACCAGTCGCAATGTTAGCCACACCTTGGCCTTTACATTCACGGTTTTTATCGCTGCTGGTATCGGTCAAATCGTCCACGATAGTGGCGGTCATCATCGATTCCAACAGGCCGACCACAGCCAGCCCCGCAGAGTATGGGAAGATAATCGCCAGCGTGTCCCAGTTTAGCGGCACGTCCGGCCACAAGAATACAGGTAAGGTATCCGGCAGCTCACCCATATCTCCGACAGTACGTAAATCAAGGTTGTATGTCATCGCGATACCGGTAAGGACCAAAATACACACTAACGGAGAAGGAATGGCTTTACCGATACGCGGGATATACGGGAACAAATAGATAATGCCAAGGCCCGCTAACGTCATCGGATAGACATGCCAGAGGATGTCGCCCTCGCGCATAATCTCAGGGCCAAAAAGCTCAGGGAGCTGCGCCATAAAGATCAAGATCGCCAAGGCGTTCACAAACCCTGTCACCACTGAGCGCGAGACAAAACGCATAAGGTTGCCGAGTTTTAGATAACCCGCACCGATCTGCAAAATACCGGTAAGCACGGTAGCGGCAAGTAAGTATTGCAAACCATGCTCTTTCACCAAGGTGACCATCAGCAATGCCATCGCACCGGTGGCTGCCGAGATCATCCCCGGACGACCGCCTACAAAGGCAATGATCACGGCGATACTGAACGAGGCATACAGACCGACTTTGGGATCAACGCCGGCAATAATCGAAAAGGCAATCGCTTCAGGAATCAAAGCCAATGCCACCACGATACCCGCAAGGATATCGCCGCGTACATTGGAGAACCAATCACGCTGAATTCTATCTATCATGAACGTCTCTATAAATTGGGATTAAAAAGTGATGTCGCGTTCTGATCTCGGGCCTGCTGCAACCCAGAAAATCAAAAGGCGTGATCCTAGTCAGTTATTAACCAAGCGTCAACCGTCACATTTTTATCAATAAAAGGCGTTATTCCTATAAATCAAAGTCTTATTGCGTTGATGTGATATTTTTAGCGTAGATTTATTGCCATCTTTTCTTGATACACGCTTTTCCGTATTGTCTGGACAGGTGATTAGACTTACAAGCGCGGATACACAGGCACCAACAGCACGGTAAAGGAAAGAATCAATCCAATGAGTGCATAAATCAGTTGGTTAAGCGTCCAGCCAATATCGATAACGATACCGAACACCCAAGGTGCCAATGCGGTAGAGAGGATCATCATGCCAGTCACCAAAGACCGAATAGCACCAATATGCGAGACCCCATACATTTCCGCCCATAAGGTATTAATCACAGGATTGGTTGCACCAATCGCTAAACCGAAAAGGCACATAAAAAGCGGCGCCGCTAATGTGTGATTGACGTTGGCAATCACCATTAACCCGAGCAACAGTGGAATGGGGATTACGATAAGTACATTTCGCGAACGATACTTATCAATCAAGCTGCCTGATATCACTGAGCTTAACCAATGCACGGCCCCGTAAAATACGAAACTTCCCGCTAATACGCCCGGCGTCCACCGTTTCGCTTCTAGGATAAAGTCCTGTTGGATAAATACGCCGGTCACCAAAAACGGCGTCACCAAAGCTATCGGTATGATCATCCAAAACCGCCAGTCGCGAATAACTTGACGCCGGCTCGCATCGCTGGCGTGGTTTTGATTGTCTACCTCAATACGGTTCCGTTTAAGGTCTGCTTTTCTGACTAGCCATAAGACCAGTGGTAAAAACACCACTAACAGGGTAGCACCAATGAATAACCAGCTTTCTCGCCAGCCCAAAAACGCGATTAAGCCAATGACGATTGAGGGTAAAACCACCTCGCCAATGGCAACACCACTGCCGACCAAGCTAATGGCTTTACCTTTATCCTGCTGTGCACGCTTAATCACAGTGGCTTGCGCGATGTGAGGTAAAAAACCTTGTCCACAAAACCGCAGTAAGAAAAAAACCAGCAGCAAGCCCACCACACTATCAACGGCATACATCAACGTACACGCGACTATCAGTAACGTGGCAAAGAAGATCAGTAATTTGTCGACCCGCACCCGATCCACCACACCACCAAAGCTAATCACCAACACGCTGCTGGTCATGGTCGCAATGGCGTAAACCCCGCCGTAGGTTGCATCACTCAACAACAGCGCATCTTTAATACTGCTGCCATACCAACTGATGAAAAACGATTGACCAATGTTGCCAAAAAAGATCGATAGAAAGCCAAAAGCAATTAACGGCCATTGGTACTTAATTAATGTCACATACGATCGCGCTAGCATACGCCCCCGTTGTCCCCTGTCATTCCATTTTGAAACGTCATATATCAACACGCCTTCAAGGGTTTACTTAATGCATGAGATGAAAGCTGACTATGACATGCCTGCACGGAAGAAGAAATGAAACCCGACCTGCTTACGTCGGTTTTGTGATGCCTTTTAATCCATATTGGCGATGGATCAATCGCTTATTCATGTTTTCACCGCTTACTGACACACAAACGGGCCGAGATGCGCTAGGCTTTGCGCCCTCTCAATATCACAGACAATAACAACAATATGAATCCAGTCATGTCAGCGCCAACCAAGATGGCGTTACGCTTCCCCAAAGGGCGATTCGCCATGTTGAGTGTGTACAGCTTTACCGGTGCCGCCATTGTGGCTTCTACCATTTTTTCCCTGCTGCTGTTCTTATCCCTTGACGACAACCCGCTAATGCAATGGTTGTTCGGAGCATTGGCAGTGATTTTTGAAGCGGGTAAGTTTTACGCATGGTACGAGTTTGGTGAGCGTCGGGCGCACGGCAACTATGTGGGTGCCTTATCAGCCTTGGCTTTTTATCTCATTTTGGCCTTAATCTCGATTGGCGGCAGTATTGGCGGCATCAATAGTGCCACCAATGCCGCGCAAAGTGAGCAGCGCCAAGCCCAAGCGCAGATTGACGCTTATAACCGACAAATCGATGCTATCGAGCAACAAATCACCTTGAATAATCAAGCCGCTGAACGTTATATCGAATTGGATAGAATTGCGACTGGCGTGGCGCGATTACAAAAAGAAAACAACCAATTACGTAAAGAGCAACAGCAGCTCGCGTTCGAGCGCGATAGTTTACCCGCGGTGGCACAGGGATCCATCTTGGGATTGATTAGCAACCTTGCAAACACCCTGGGCGTAAGCGCCGATCAGGCCCAATCTTGGCTGGTGATTTTTCTCTCTGTGTTGTTAGATTTGTTCGCCGCTTTCTTTGTCGGCGTGATTGGTGAAGAACAGCGTTTCCGCCATTGGTATCGTCACCCACATGCCACGCCCCCTACGCCAGTGAACACCAAGGCGTCTCCTCGTGCCAATGAGATCAACACGGAAGTCACCACGCCGGATTCAGCGTCTCCTCACGAGGATACGGATGCGCCTTATGCCAATATCAAAGCCGCGTTAGCCGCCAAAACGCTACGTTGTAGCAAAAAAGCCGTGATGGCGGAATATGCACTCAGCCAAGAGGCCGTCGATACCCTATTTAACCATTTACAACAACAGGGATTGGTCGCCAAAAAGCCGAACCACCATTATCACTGGGTGGGTTAAGCCACCAATATCAATATACCGCTGAGTATCATGGCGGGAAGCCCACTTAAAAACAGCCACAGTCCGAGCTTGTCATCGGGCTGTGACGATGAATCGATCACCATCGCGTGTTGTTGAGCCGTGAGCGCCCGCCGTGTTACTGAATCACGATACCAATAGCGGCTTTTGTAACGACTGTACGTCACAAGCCCCGCTGCCGACCAAACGAGCCCCCCGACGTAAAATGCGCCATCCCCAAACGTCGTCAATGTTATCCACCCTGCCTGCCACGCCCCAACCACAGCGGCACTGGCTATTGCCGTTGACACTAACCAAACATAAAGAAAATGCACGCTTGGTGATGTAGATCCCTTCGGACGATGTGGTGCTTTCATTGTGTTTCCTTTCTGTGTCTTAGCGAGCCACTCTGGCTATTGATAATCCCACCTCTTTGCGGCATGGCGGTGATGTGGTACAAACATCTGGTAAGTTTGTTAATCAGTACGTTACCTGACCTTTTAGCACCTTACCGATAAAAACAATTTATAACCAAGCAAATACAACAAAAAGGTGATCTATGCATAAGGCTGCACAAGAGGTGCATGCGCCTGAGGCATCAGTATGGCGCGCATTAGGCGATGTGAGTCCGTTGTGCCTCGCCGTCCTGCCTTGGGGGATACTCTGCGGTTCATTAGGGCTGCAAATGGGATTCAGTGCACTGCAAACACAAGCCATGTCATTACTGGTTTTTGCCGGGGCGGTGCAATTGTCGGGCACCATGATGGTGGGCAATGCGGCGGGCTTACCAGCGGTACTCGGTTCCACACTGGTGATTAGCGCACGGCACCTTCTCTATGGTGCTCACTTTCGACAGTACATCACTCCCTTGCCACTTAAATGGCGTCTCGGCCTCGGCTTTTTACTGACCGATGAAATGTATGCGCTTTCAACCGCACACACCAGCAAGCAGGGAGGATTTTCTAAACACTACGCCCTGTATACGGGCGCCGCGTTTTACGTGGGTTGGAATCTTGCGACCTTGGCGGGGATTCTAGCTGGTTCTCAGCTGAAAGCCTTGGAAGCGATCGGCCTCGATTTTGCCATCGCAGCCACCTTTATCGCACTGACCGTTCCCAGTATAAAAACCCGCCCCGTACTGCTTTGTGCCTTGGCAAGCGGTGTCAGTATGCTGCTATTCACCTATTACCACATCCCCAATGCGTTAATCATTGCAACCGGCGTAGGTATGGTCGCAGGGCTAATGGCTGAGTCGCTACCGACACGGAGGGCGTCAACATGAGTTATTGGTTAATCATCGTGGCCATGGCGCTGATCACCTTCTCGGTGCGTTATCTGCTACTGGCACGGAGTATCCCTGTGCGCATTGGTCCGCGGTTGCAACGACTCCTAACCTACTCTGCACCGGCGGTCCTGACCGCGCTATGGGTACCGATTGTCTTCTTTCCCGAGGATCAGCTGGCTATCTCTACCACCAATCCTTATTTACTCGGCGCCTTGGTCGCTATCGGTTTAGCCTGTACCCGTCTATCGACCTTATTAGTGGTCGGGCTATCGATTGGTTTTTTCGTTACCCTTCAGCTTTGGGTGTTGGGATAAATAACGACGATAAGCCAGTCAGTGCGATGCCACTATAGCAAGAGGCAGGGTCATCACCCTGCCTCTTTCGTTTATTTGGTTGTTGGCCCCAGAGGCCAATGAGTTGATTATTCATTGAATAACAGTGGACTATGCCGTTTCCTGCACCCGTTGTTGCACGCGCGAGACATGGACCAAACTCATCAACTTGATACTCGGTTTTAACAGCAGCTGTGCGCTCCCGACAATGAAAAGCCAAGTACCACTTTCCATCAACGCATCGTTTAGGAAGAAAAAACTACCAATCAAAAACCAAATCGCGATTAGAAGGTCGTTAAAAGCCCCACACGCCTCATAACGACGTTGAATCACCAAGTGTTTATTACCGATATCAATATCCAGTTCTCGGCCGTGACGTTCAATCATGTTGCCTCCTCTGGACCTTGGTATCAGCAATCAAGATGTTGGCGTTTAACGATCAGTACCGTTTGCACCATTTTAAACGCAAAAATCACCGCGCTAACCGCGAGGAATAGCCATGCAAGTGGAATAAACGCGAAGGGTTCTTGTAGCGTGCCGTTGGCAGCAATGTTCGGGGTGGATAAGTTGAATGCTAAGAGGCATCCAATACCAAGCAGAAAGAAGATAAATGAGGTACGAAAATTTCGTAATAGGGTTAGCATAAAACCTTTTTGTTGTTGCTTCAGTGCTTAGTGTGACCAAGCTCACTGAATAAAGTTCAGTTTTATCTTCATTTTTTTCAAAAAATCTGGCTACCCCTTGGCGTCAGGGTAGCCAGATGCGCGTTTAAAGTTTGTAGGTTGCCACTTTTTCGCTAAGGTTCGCCGCTTGAATACGCAACCCATCCGCCTCTTCAGACGCATCGTTCGCACTATGAACAAGGTGCTCAGACACATCTTTAATAGAGGTAATATTTTGCGTGATCTCGCTAGTCACATGGGTTTGTTCTTCGGCAGCCGTTGCAATTTGAGTCGCCATATCACTGATTTGGTTAACCGCCGCATCAATCTCACTCAATGCTGCAGTGGCTTTATCAGCATCCGCGACCGAGTCGCCCGCCAGTGATGAACTACTTTCCATAATAGAAACGGCATTGGCTGTAGTGGTTTGCAAGGTATCAATCGTAGACTTAATTTCTTCTGTCGATGCATGGGTGCGCTGAGACAAGATGCGCACTTCATCGGCAACTACCGCAAAACCACGGCCCTGTTCGCCTGCTCGTGCCGCCTCAATCGCCGCATTCAGCGCCAGCAAATTGGTTTGCTCAGCGATATCTTGAATGGTCGATAACACAGTCGAAATTTCTTGGGAGTGACTGTCCAACTCCGCCACGATGGTACTGGCCTGCTTCAACTCATCGGCCAAGCGGGTGATTGACGTCTTAGTGTTCTCCACCACCGCCCGACCATTATTGGTACTTGCGGTTGACTCTTGTGCGGTGCTTGCGGTGTGCTCAGCATGAGAGGCAATTTCCTGCGTCGCCGAGGCCAGTTCTGTCACGGCTGTCGCCACCATGGTGATCTCTTGTTGCTGCTGATTAATATCATCCACGTTGCGTTGTGCACGATCGGTACTGCTTTTCGATTGCGATGTCAGCTGATCGGCCTGCCCACGAATATGGCTGATGAGTTGATGCATACTTCCTACGAAAGTATTGAAATTGTGCGCCAACTGCCCGACTTCATCTTCGCTTTCTACCTCAATCCGCTGGGTCAAATCACCGCTACCATGAGCAATTTGCTCAAGCGCATTCGACACATTAGTCAGCGGTTTAAACAGGACATTAACCAACAGGTTAAATAACAAAGTACACGCAATCACCACACCGATGGTCACAGCAATTTGTCCCCACACCGCATCGAACAAAGGCGCTACCAACGAGTCATAATTGATCACCGTGACCGTCATTAATCCCGTATTGGCAATCGGCTTGGCATACATCACACTTTGCTCACCGTTTACCTCGGCCATAAGATCTTGGCCCGAATTGGCGGCATTTTTTACCGTACTTAACGATAGGCCTAAATCACTGACGGGTTGGTTAAGAAGATCCGTATTGGCATGGGTAAAGATGTTGCCATCGCCATTGGCAATAAACATATAACCGCGCCCAGGTAAGATAACCTTCTCAAGGCCCTCAATGATGTCGCCAATTTCAACGTCAGCGCCAAGCACCACCATGTCGCCACCCAGTTGCAAGGCTTTCCCTAATGAGACCACATTGGCGCCCGTTGCTGCGGCTACCGTAGGGTTATCCATAAACACGCTCGACGGATCGGCTTTCGCGTTGATGTACCAACCCCATTTGCGTGGATCATCATTACCGGGAGGGAGGACCACACCATTGGCGTTGTCTTGACTACCATCTGGATACGCGAGGAACACATTATCAAACCCACCCGAATCGCGAACCTGTTTTAGGTGCGTCACGATGCTGTTGGGATTGGCTTCACTGCTTAGCGACGTCATCGCACGTTCTTTCGATACGATCCAATCCGCGACATACTGGTTATATGAGGCCGTCGTGCTTTCGAGACGTTGCGATACCTCGGTATCAAGCCGTGATAGTGACGCCCGARATGAGAGTGCTTCAACCAGTAAGCCACCAATGATGATGGCAACACTCGCCGATAGCGCAAGCTTATTTTTTAATGAAAGTTTCTTGAACATAACTGCCTTGTTTGTCTGCCAAAGTCTGGTTGTGATTATTGTTCATCAAGTAAATCAGTGATCACACAAGCCCGCAAAACCGCTTACTGTCAAATGGTATCCGCATCACAACAATCTTACTGATGCGTTACGCAACACGTTGAAGAGTGGTCGCATTTTGTTCACTTAAAGCGCAAGTAGATGCAAACGTCTACACCCTATCTGCCACGCAACCTTCCTAGCCTACCAAAGGAAAACGATCCAGAAATGTGCTAGATCAGTAATAACTAATGAATTGTTGAAACGCATTAGATTATGGTGCCGGCGTGTTTCCAAATTGAAGAGTTGCCATCGCTCGCAACTTTTATTTTGCTCAACTACGCTTTAGTTAATTAAGAAGTACGCGAATAGAGGCGAAGATCATGGACTTGTTTGCGGATCAGCGTGACGACGCATCACCATCCCCACCAGAAACGAATCAGGCTTACACCCACGAGCCTTGGCGTATTCTGTTGGTGGATGATGATGATTTGATGCACGAGGTGACGCGCTTGGCGTTAACAGGGTTTACTTTTCAAGATCGCCCGCTCGAGATTTTATCGGCACTCTCTGGGCAAGAAGCGAAAGACATTCTCGAAAAGGAGGAAGATATCGCTCTCGCACTTGTGGACGTGGTGATGGAGACTGAACACGCAGGTTTAGACCTCGTGCGATATATCCGCGATGAGAAAAATGACCACGTGATCCGGTTGGTGTTGCGGACCGGCCAAGCGGGGCAAGCCCCCGAAGATAGAGTTATCCGCGAATACGACATTGATGATTATAAAGAAAAAACCGAACTCACTACCCAAAAGCTAAAAACCTTGCTCTACTCTATGCTGCGCTCTTATCGCGATTTGTGCATGATTGAGGAACAAAAACAAGGATTAAAGCGGGTGATAGAGGCGTCTGCAAACGTCCAAAATACCACTAACCTGCAACACTATGCGACAGCAGTGTTGGAGCAGCTCACCTCATTGCTACACATTCATGACTCAGCTTTTTACTGCGTCGTGCAACCTCGCCCCGGCGCGGAGGAGTCGCGCGCGCTGACTCTCGCCGCGACAGGAGAATACGTCGATTGTTACAGCGAATGTGCGTTTGAGAAATTGCCCAAAACGGTTGCAGAGCGATGTCAACAAGCCCTCAATAAACAGCAGAGCATCCAGTTTGATGATGGCTTTGTACTTTTCCATCGTGATGAGGAAGATGTTGAGTTTCTACTTTACGTGAATCACGCTAAAACTCTCTCAGAGCTCGACCAACATTTGCTGAAAATATATATGCAAAACATTGGGCTGACGTTCGAGAACCTTAGCTTGATGGTAGATTTACGTGAAACTTCCAAAGAGCTAGTTTATAACCTCGCCAATGCAGTGGAGGCGCGGAGTAAAGAAACGGGGGCGCACGTGCAACGGGTATCTTTGTTCTGTGAACGCCTTGCAGAGCTTTACGGCCTGAGTGAGCAAGAGGCCACCATGATTAAACACGGATCGCCGCTGCATGATGTGGGTAAAGTCGCTATCCCTGATGCCATTTTGCACAAACCCGGTAAGCTCGACGCTGATGAGTGGGAGATCATGCAAAAACACGTTGAATATGGTGTCGAAATTCTTAGCCATTCCAAACGCCGTTTAATTTTGGTAGCCAAAGAAATTGCCGCGACTCACCATGAAAAATGGGATGGCAGCGGTTATCCCAATAAATTGGCAGGTGAAGACATTCCTGTCAGTGGACGGATTGCTGCATTGGCCGACGTGTTTGATGCGCTCGGGTCAAAACGCTCCTATAAGGATGCATGGACTGATGACGACATTCGCAAAGAGCTGGTCGCACAGCGCGGCAAACATTTTGAGCCCAAACTGGTCGACTTGCTGATCGATAACTGGGACGACTTTATTGCGATACGTGAGTCGCACCCAGACTAGTCTTGCAGTTCCATAAAAAAACGCGCTGTCTGAGCGCGTTTTTTTATGCGTATATCCTAAAGCACTAACTCACTTAAAAGCGTGCTTATCTACAGCCTCGTCAGCTCTTAGGCTTTCAATTTAACTGCGTCAATCAATGTTTTGCCACCGTGAAGAAGGCGTCAACGACCAGCGTTCCATTTCACTGGCACTATAAATCGCACGCCCTTGGCGACCAATTTGAATCGGTATCGTGCTTGCATCAGCACCAGCATTTATTTGTTTAACGAGATCTGCCGCATGCTGGCCTTGTGACTCACCAAATAGCACGACACCACCAGCCGTCTTCCCTTTACCGACTGAAAAATCCCAAAAACCAAAAGTCGGCACTTCCACATGTTGATTGGTCCAACTGAGCACTTGGTTTGCATCAACATTGTTTCCTTCACTGTCCACTAAGGTTTGATATAGGCCGACAATAATTGCATCAAAGCCACTGCGTTTTGCGGCGGCGATTTCTCGTTGCCAGCCTTGAAACGTCACAGCATTAGCAATATTGATTTCAATACCCAAGCTACGTCGAATTTGCTCGTACTGACGCAATATATACTCAGCAGCAATTTCGGAGGTCACCCCCGAATCAAACATCACCTTCACTTTGATGTTTTTCTTACCCAACAGCATGCTGATTTCACGCATATTCCGTACAAATAACGGTAATTCCAACACCCCCGTGACCTTTGCCTGACCTTCATACTCGGCAAGCAAGTGGCGAGGGTTCGAGTTAATCCCTAAAAACACAATCGAAATGGGCTCATCATAGAGCCTTGGCAACATATATTTCAGCGCATTGTCATCGCCGAGCACCACGATCTCGGGCTTTGTTGCTTGGTATGCGGCAAAGGCTTTATCCGCCTGCTTTTCAAACTCACTGGGCGGCAGTCGCTTGGTATCCATTTCAAACCGAGATAGCGTGTAATCACTGCCCAATGTCCTTTCTAGACCAGCGATATAGCTTTTATCCCAATCATAGCCGTAGTGATAGCTTTCAATCAGCATCACGTTAGCCGCCCATACAGGGGCGATGACGCACAGCAACAAGCCAGTGAGTGCTTTAATCAACAAGTGCATGATGCTCTCCTCAATAATCTGACTTTTTTAGTGTAGGCGAGCCAAGACAGACACCCTTACCATTGCGAACAGTTTTTTCATCTACACTTAAATTTGATCCTGTCGCCATCGATGACCGTAGACGTATGAGCAAAAGCCATAAATTCGATGAAAGTATCCGCAACCCCTTCTTCAGCCTCGTAGGCCGTCGAATTTTGCTGATCATGATTTTACTCAGCGGCTTTTTCACCGTTTTTACCACGCTTTTGCAAACCTATTGGGATTACGATCAAGCATTCGACAATGTCGAAAGTCGACATTATGAAATCGAAAATATTCATGCCGATTTATTGGCGAGTTCACTGTGGATTTATGATCTGAGTAGTGTGCAAGAGCGTTTAGATGGGTTGGTTAACCTGCCCCATGTGAACTACCTTTCCGTACGCTCAGAGAACTATTTGTTCGAAGCTGGCTCACCTGTTGAAGTGAGCAAACTTGTCAATGAATATCCGCTGGAATATGACGACCCAGACACAGGGCGTACACAGCGTATCGGAACAATTTATGTCGAATCCGACACAAACACTATCTATGCCCACCTGATTCAGCAGTTCTTCCTCACGCTTTTGCTCAACGCGATTAAGACCTTACTGGTGTGTTATCTGATTCTACTAGTATTTCACCACACCGTGAGTCAGCGTGTGTTTCATGTCGCGCAATTCTTGCGCGGTTATAACCCGTTAGATCCAGGGCAAAAGCAGCTTAAGCTTCCGAGAAAGAAATACATCATGGAAAAGGAAGACGAGCTGGATTGGCTCGCCGCGGAAACCAATAAAATTACCGACAACATGTCAACGCTGTATCGCAACATCATGCTAGAGCGAGAGCGCCTTTCTGACTTCACCCATGTATCCTCTGATTGGCTATGGGAAACCGATGCCGACCTCAAACTCACTTTTTGCTCTGACCCGATGCGTCACGCTTTGGGTATCGATGCCAAACACTTCCCGTATTTGCACGACGTGCTCACGACTATTGGCTGTAACCAGTTCATTGGCAATTTGCAGCGCCAGCAAGATTTTGCGATGTGTGAAGAAATCATCCAAATGGATAATGACACCCGCTATTTCGTCTTTCAGGCACTCGCCCACTATGGCGTCGATGGCTTTCGTGGGTTCCGCGGTACTGGTATCGACATTACGGAGCTCAAAAAGACGCAATTTGAGCTAGAGGCATTAAACCAGAACCTCGAAGTCACGGTCGATGAACGCACCCGTGAGCTACAAGAAAGTATGGAGCGACTAAAAGCCGCGCAGGATCAGTTAGTTGAGTCTGAGAAATTAGCCGCGCTAGGGAG
The DNA here is from genome assembly GCF_001996165.1 of Salinivibrio proteolyticus. Classification (GTDB taxonomy): domain Bacteria; phylum Pseudomonadota; class Gammaproteobacteria; order Enterobacterales; family Vibrionaceae; genus Salinivibrio; species Salinivibrio proteolyticus. Next base: position 82,778 of record NZ_MUFP01000010.1, read on the forward strand.
CTTGGTGGCTGGCGTTGCACACGAAGTCAATACGCCTTTGGGAATCGCAGTCACCGCCTCATCCGTGGTGAAAGAGATCACCACGACGCTCAACGATGCCTTCAAGGAAAAGACACTGACAAGCACCCAGTTTGCGTCACTGATGAAACAAGTGGATGACAGCATCAGCATGCTCGAGCACAACCTTAATCGCGCGTCTCATTTAATTCGTGACTTCAAGCAAACCGCTGTCGACCAAGTTTCAGAAGCACATACAGAATTTGATGTGAAGAAAACTCTCGATGCACTTATCGCAAGCCTACACCCAGAAACCCGAAAAATTCCAGTAGCGCCAATGGTTAAAGGGGAAGAAAAAATCATCATGCATAGTCTTCCCGGTGTGCTCACTCAAGTTATTTCCAATTTGGTGATGAATAGTATTAATCATGCATTCGACGATACCGACACACCACAAATTCTGATTGAGTTTGAACGCCAAGATGAGCATCTCTATCTATGCTACCAAGATAACGGCTGTGGCGTTCCCGAAGAGTTGCATCAACGCATTTTTGAGCCCTTTTATACCAGCAAACGCGGACGTGGAGGCTCAGGGCTGGGACTGAATTTGGTTTTTAACTTGGTCAAACAAAAGCTACAAGGAGAGTTGCAGTTTGAATCGACACCCGGCGAAGGCGCCAAATTTATGTTTTTAATTCCATTGAACCTCGCCAATATTACGCCTCCACATGCGAGCGAGAGCGATCAACAAACGATAGGTAAGCAATGAGCCAGTTGCAAAAGTTTGAGGAAGGGATTAATAACCCACTATTCAGTGTGGTGGGTCGCCGTATCATCCTCTTAATGGTCCTACTCAGCAGTTTATTTACCATCATGACGACCTTACTGCAGGTTTCATGGGACTATGAAGAGGCGTTCGATAACGTTGATCGTCGCCACTACGAAATTGAAAACGTACATGCCGATTTAATTGCCTCCTCACTGTGGGTATTTGACTTAGTGAGTGCACAGAACCGCCTCGACGGTCTCGTGAACTTGCCTTATATCGACTATTTGTCAATTGAATTTGATGGTGTCGTCCTTGATGCTGGCCAACCTATTAACCAAAACAGCGTGATGAGTAGCACAGAGCTTATGTACTTTCATCCCGATACAGGACGGCGCATTGAGCTGGGTACACTGTTTGTCGAGTCGGACGCTCAAAAAATCTACGATATTTTGTTACGACAATTCGTGATCACGCTTCTACTCAACGGCATAAAAACGCTGATTGTGTGCTCTTTGATTTTGTGGGTATTTCATCAAAGTGTCAGCCAGCGAGTCTTTTCAATTGCCAAACACTTACGCCATTTTGATCCGTTAGCCCCCATTCATCAGCCGCTGGAACTTAAGCATCGCAAGTTCATCATGGAAAAAGATGACGAACTTGACTGGCTGGCCGATGAAACGAATAAAATCACACTACGCATGGCTAACCTATACCAAAATATTGTTTTGGAGCAGGAGCGTCTTGCGGACTTTACCAGCGCGTCATCAGATTGGTTGTGGGAAACCGATGCCGCACAGCGGCTCACGTTTTGCTCAGATGCCATGCAGACAGCGCTTGATATTGATATACACAATACGCCCAAAGTCCGCGATCTTCCTTTACTCGTGAACTGCCACTCGTTACTTGACCATCTTGAAGACTACGAGAACTTCACCATGTGTGAAGAGAAAATATTATTGAATAAGCGTCCTCATTACTTCGTTTTTCAGGGCATTGCTCACTTCAGCGATGAAGGATTTGTCGGTTTTCGCGGCACGGCAATTGATATCACCGAGCTAAAGCAAACCCAGCTTGAATTGCAATTACTGAACCAGAACTTGGAGAAAACCGTCCATGAACGAACTCAAGATTTGGAACAGAGTATGGAGAATCTAAAAGCCGCACAGAACCAATTAGTGGAATCAGAAAAACTGGCCGCTTTGGGGAGCCTCGTCGCCGGTGTCGCGCATGAAGTAAACACCCCACTCGGGATCGCGGTGACTGCCAATTCAGTGATAAAAGAAGCGGTAGCCACACTCAATCATGCCTTCGCGGACCAATCCCTCACCAGTCAACAGTTTGAAGCGGTGATGAAGCAGATCGTCGAAGGCTCTAGCATGCTGGAAAATAACCTCAATCGTGCCGCCGGCTTGATTCGTGATTTCAAACAAACAGCCGTCGATCAAGTCTCGGAAAGCCGCAGTCAGTTTCGTGTCGTGCAGGCGCTAGACGCACTCATGGGAAGTTTGCGCCCTGAAACGAAAAAAGTGCCCGTCGTCCCCATTATTGAAGGCGATGCCAACTTAGAAATGAGTAGCTTACCCGGTGTATTAACCCAAGTCGTCTCAAACTTGGTGATGAATAGTGTGCGGCACGCATTCGAGAGCATCGAAAACCCAGAAATTATAATTAAAGTCAGTGATTTAGGCGACGAAGTACAAGTCGTATACACCGATAATGGTGTAGGTGTGCCGCCTGAACTACATCAGCGAATTTTCGAACCTTTTTACACCAGCAAGCGAGGCAAAGGAGGCTCGGGTCTTGGCCTCAACTTAGTGTTTAATCTGGTTAGACAAAAGCTTCAAGGCAAACTAAGTTTTGACTCAGATATCAACCAAGGCGTGACGGTGGTGCTCACGTTACCGAAGTTCTTACAAGTATCCGCCCCATCGGAAAGTGAAAGCGTTTCACGATAAATCAGGTCTTATTCTCTACATCTGCTTAATAAAGGTACGCGTGATGAAATGGTTACGTCAGTGGCTGGCCGCCGCACCGAGCGATAAGCAAGCACAGCGCTTATTTCAAAGTCTGCTCACTTTGGCGTGGAGCGTGGAATCAAAGGACCCGTATACCGGTGGGCACCTTTGGCGAGTATCGCGTTTTGCTTACACACTGGCGGAGGAGGAAGGCTGGTCAGAGGAAGATCGCGCTGCGGTTACACTTGGAGGCTTTCTACACGACTTAGGTAAAGTCAGTGTGCCCGATGAGATCTTGCGTAAGACAGCTCAACTCACTGATGACGAGTTTGCCGTGATCCAGAACCACCCCAATGAAGGCTTGTATATCCTTGAAGGCCACCCACTCGCCACTATCGTCAGTAACGCCGTTGGACTTCATCATGAACGCATTGATGGTAAAGGTTATCCCAATCAACTTCACGACCACCTTATCCCAGCGGATGCCAAGGTGATTGCCATTTGTGATGCGTTTGATGCAATGACCAGTCAACGCCCCTACCGTAATGCCATGCCCAAAGAAAAAGCCATTGCCATTATTGAAGAGAACCTCGGCACGCAGTTCGATGAAAAGCTGGGCGCGCGCTTCGTTGCGTTAGCCAAGGCCGGTAAACTGGACTCGATCATTGCGCACACCGACGAAGGGATCCCCTTATATCATTGCCCCACATGCGGCCCGACCATTACACGGTATCGCTCTGATAAATCAGGACACCTCCTACACTGCCCCGTTTGTTTGCAGCAAGCGAAACTGGTGAAGAATGACGGCGCTTACACCCTCGCTCCCACCGGGGTTCAGCTTTCACCAGCTAAACAGCGTCGCAAGCCAGATACGGCATTAATTCGTCGGGTGATCCAAGAAACCATCGATACGATCCCTACTCAAGCGCTACTTGCTCGGGCAAATGAACGTCATGTTGATCTGGACACCTGATGCGACCGCTCATTCGCATACTCGTAGAGCGAAGCTTGGTCATTAACGCGATCAAAATAGCTTTAGTGGTGGGGACAATACTCAACATTATCAATCAAAGCGATGCACTGTGGGCCGATGGCTCATTTAGTATCGGCCATGCCCTACTCAACTATCTCGTCCCCTACAGCGTGGCAAGCTATAGCGCGGCAAAGTACCAACTCAACCAGTCAACAAACCCTTCAAATAACACGGACAACGCCCCATAAAAAAGCCAGCATCATGCTGGCTTTCATCCGAAAACAGCGGCCGATTACGCCACGTCAGCCGTCGCTTTTTCTACCGACTGAGAGCCAGTTTCTGGCAAATAACGATAATATTCAGCGTCTTTCGCAGGCGAGAGTGTATGCCCCATCATCATATCTGCCGCCTTTTCAGCTACCATGATCGTCGGCGCATACAAGTTACCATTGGTAATTGCTGGGAAAACAGACGCATCAACGACACGCAGATTTTTCACCCCATGTACATTCAATGATTCATCCACGACTGCCATTTCATCGCTCGCCAAGCCCATTTTGCAGGTACAGCTGGGGTGGTAAGCACTTTCCCCTTCGCGTGCCACAAAATCGAGGATCTCTTCATCGGTTTGCGCATCGCTACCCGGTGATAACTCTTTACCCCGAAGGTGGTCAAACGCAGGTTGCGCAATGATATCTCGCGACACGCGAATCGCTTCCACCCACTCTTTACGCTCTTGTGGCGTTGAGAGATAGTTAAAGAAGATCTCTGGCTTCTCATCTGGGTTAGTGCTGCGAATTTTAACGTAACCGCGCACATCGGTATTCATCGGCCCCACATGCAACTGGAAACCATGTCCTTTGTTGGGTGCCGAACCATCATAGCGAATTGCCAGAGGTAAAAAGTGGAACTGCAAGTTCGGATACGCCACCTCATCATTACCGCGTACAAAGCCGCCCGCCTCAAAGTGGTTGGTCGCGGCAGCACCTTTACGACGGAACAGCCAATCAAAACCGATTTTCGGTTGATTGTGAAACTTAAGCGCGGGATACATGCTGACCGGCTCTTTACATTCATACTGCACGTAAAGCTCAAGGTGGTCTTGCAAGTTTTCACCCACACCCGGCAAATGGTGAACAGGCTTAATCCCTAAGTTTTTCAACATGGTCTCATCACCAATGCCCGATAGCTGCAGCAGCTTCGGTGAGTTGATTGCACCACCACAGCTGATAATCTCGGCGCCATAGGAGGTTTTCTTCCGTCCCCACTTGCGGTATTCCACACCGATAGCCGTTTTGTCTTCAAACAGCACTTTATCGGTTGTCGCACCGGTGATCACAGTAAGATTTTTACGATTCATCACTGGGTGTAGATACGCGCGCGCAGCGCTGTGGCGACGACCGCGATAGATATTTTGGTCGAAAATGCCAAAGCCTTCTTGCTGATAACCGTTCACATCGTCGGTCAATGGATAGCCCGCTTGCTGGGTGGCATTAAAGAAGGCACTAAACAGAGGATTATCGCAGTCAGCTGTACTGATCGCCAGTGGACCATTGTTGCCATGGTAATCATCTTGGCCCTGTAAACGCGTTTCACACTTGCGGAAATACGGCAGACAATGGGCATAATCCCATTTTTTCAATCCGTGCTCGTTGGCCCACTTCTCGTAGTCCATGGCGTTACCACGGATGTAAATCATGCCGTTAATGCTACTACAACCGCCAAGCACTTTGCCACGTGGCTGTGCGATACGGCGATTATGCATGTTCGGCTCAGGCTCGGATTCATATAGCCAGTTATAAGTGCCATCAGTCAGCAAGTATGTCAGTGCGGCGGGCATATGAATGCGAAAATCAAGTCGATAATCAGGACGACCCGCCTCAAGAAGTAGCACCTTGTTATCTGGATTGGCGCTCAAACGGTTCGCCAACACACAGCCTGCTGAACCCGCGCCAATAATGATGTAATCGTAGTTTTGTTGCAGTCCCATAAAACCTCCAGTTTTCCTTCCCGCGCGCAGTGACTTGTTCGCCATCTTGGTGGCGCGGTTATGGGTGAATGTAGTTAGAGGTTTCCTTTTTGAAGTGTTTTTTATTATTTGCTTGATGCTTGTGCATCTATGCATTGTTGTAGCAACCGATAGTGGTGGCTGATCGTTGCCTGCGCCTTAAAAGGCTCTGCGGCAACAATGTGGTGGACGGTCTGCTGCCAGTTTTCCACCGTTTGGCGACGATACTCCGCCGCCTGATAAAGGGCATAATCGTGCGAGCTAAAGCCTTGTTGCAGCGCATGCATCACCCACTCAAAAATTGGGTTGCCTGACATTTCAGCAATCAGCAGGTTTAGCGCCCGATCTAGCTCCCCTAATCGATCAAGATCTGGACTCACACTCGCCGCTTCAGCCGACAAGGCTTCTACGGTTTCCTGCAGTGTTACTTTCTGCGTCTTACTCGCACGACTCATCGCAAGTAAAACCAAGCTTTGGTCGACCGTTTCACGAAACTCCGCCACTTTCTCCGCATTGATATGGCTTTGCTTGAGAAACAGCGCCAGTGATTCACTGATATGATGAACATCCACTTGGCGCACGACAGCACCGCCTTTCTGACCCTTGCGGATTTCAATCAAACCTTTTTGTTTGAGTGCCTGAATCGCCTCACGCACCACACCGCGTCCTGTTCCGAACTGTTGCTGAAGCTCACGCTCACTAGGTAGTTTGTCACCCGGCTTTAGCGCCTCGGACAGAATCGCTGACTCAATTTGTAATGCCACATCTTCACTGGCCCGGCCCATTTGCACCGGATGAAAAAGGCTATTAGTGGATGTCGTCATGATTACCCTTTCTACTTTGGTAGGACCAAACTAACAAAAAAACACAATATTAGTCAAATTAAGAGATTTTTATCATGTATGGTAGGACCAAACTTCCCCTTACTGCTGCAGCAAGGGGAAGATAAAACAGCTATCGGAACGAGCGTCCTTTAAGTGGTAAATGAGTGTGGTTTTTTGGTAAGTCTCGACTCGGTGTGTCGATCTGCKTTTTAACGATACCCAAAGGTTTCAACGCATTCGGCAACATCAAATCTTTACACAACGCATCAATACGCGCTTCGCTGACATCCCACATCGTGAATAGATGCACGTATTGCCTCTGAAAACTATTGTCATTGGGATCTGTGATCGTCTCTTTCGCTAACGAATATTTAGCAATAACTTCATCACTCGGCTGCGAGAAGATCAGTGATAACGATAGTGGAGTGTGCTGCAACCACAGCCCATCAGGCGGGCATTCCTCCTCGGGGCGACCCCGAGAAACTTCACGCCAATAGGCTGCTACCTCCTTTAGCTTATCAACGGCATAATATGCGAGTTCGATGGCATAAAGCGCTTTTTCTCGTTGTTGTTGATAGCTATTGGTGGCGAAGAAGTGCCATAAAATCAATGGTGATAAACCGCTTCGTGATCCCGCGAAGGTAGTATCTGGTGAACCAATATACTCAGGATCGTCTGGCGGCGAGACCATGTATTTTTGTTTGGTCATATACACGCCTGTTGGCCATGGACTACCCGGCCATTTATGACCACTCGCAACCATCGAATGGACCATTGGTAAACTGAAATCAAATGCTGGCATCGCTGCAATATCTGCCTTTGGAATGCGCGTGCCGAGTTCATTCTGAAGGGGCATATCGTGTGGTGACGCCATTTGAATAAACGGCGCATAATTTGCCCCCAGAGCGCCGTCTATATGAACCCAATAGCCACTCCGAATTTCCTCATAGGTTTTACCCGTGTCCGTTTTCACCGTGACTTTTCGTTCGAAAAGTCCGGTCTCTTTGAGTACTTGCTCAAGTTCTGATAAAGCCTTGGGAATGTCATCGTACGCCCCTTTAAATGTGGTACCAAAGTTCAACACAACCAAAATCGGGTGTCCCTTTTGGGCAAAGAAGCGTACGAGTGTAATTAGACTATCAATATCAACAGCCCCAGACCCTACAGGAAGCGCCTCCGTCGGCCCTTGAGATGGGACAGCATCAGGCCAAGGTTCTCCTTCGTTAAGTGGGTTTTGTTCGGGGTATAACCGGCGACCTAAGGTTGCGAACGTATCAATTTTCTCTACTTCCATCGCTTTTACGATGGAGTAATGTGTATCTTCTGAGAAAAATGCGACGGGGTGATACTTAGTCTCGCCAGTGTCTGGGTACACAGAAAAGTATTCACTTTGCTCATCAATACGCGAATTTTTCTGTGCACTCAGTGCTTGTTCAGCCAGTTGGTCGCGTAACAACATTCGTCCTGACAGATAGTCACGTGCATTAAGCATCGCATATAAGTTCCCTTCTGTGCTGCCCATCGTCAGCACATATCCCCAGTAACTTTCATTTTGCTGTGCAGGCGTTACGTGCTCAGTCTGTGGTTGATAACCCAGTGATGGCCATTGCGCTCGCCACAGGCAGGCATAATAATCTAACACCATACGCTCAATATTTTTTGAGTTGAGCGTGAAGTCACCATCGACAAACGGATCCCCAACATTATTGAGGCTCATAGTTAAAAACGGCGCAATGCATGATGGATAGTCGACTTGGCGCCAATTCCCTTGTTCTGAGCCTGACTTCACAGGCGCATAGTCACGGTCGCTTGGCTCTGCCAGCGTAAACCTCGATTCGACTTGATACCCTAAAAATCGATCAGCTTGTTGCGCGCTATAGACATAAAATGTCCTCATTGCTTGATATTGCTCTGTATCCGATAAACCAAGTGGAGGGATCTCAAAGTCTTGACTGCAAAGAGACGTTTGCTGCAACGCAAAGGACTGGTTTCGCTGCTGGTAGACGACAAGAGGATCATGGGTGGGCGCCGACACATAGTCTTTCGCAAAGTCAGGCACCTGTTCGCACCAAGGGCGCTGCGAAGGCCCATAGGGAATATTTGTCTTTTTCATCAGACACTCCATATGAAAAGAAAGTGATATTTGGCCAGCGCAGGCTGACCCTGGGGACAACTAACCAACTTTCTGACTATAGACCGTATTGCTTATTGCCATACAGAGTGTCTTATTTTTTAATCACAAATCACATTACTGACTCAAATATTATTAATTGCCAGAATAGACCATTCGCCACTCACGCTCTCCGGTATGTGGATCCGTTTGCTCTCTGTCAACCACAAAACCGTGACGCAGATAAAAAGCGTAACTGGCCGTGTTTTTCTGATACACAGTGAGGTCGATAGTAGGCTTTTGCAGTTTGGCATGATCGAGCAATTGACTGCCCACACTGGCGCCCTGATGGGCAGGATCGACAAAAATCGCCGCCAGCGTATTACCATGCAATGCATAAAAGCCAAGGATGACCTCTTGATGGGTGCCTACCCATACCTCAGCCATCGGTAAGTAAGACGCACGCATGGCATCACGTTGCTGATGCCAGAACATGAAGTCATGCGCCTGCAGTGAGGCATTTAACCAGATATCTAGAACCGACTCCGTATCGTCCGGTCGCATACGTCGAATGGTTAATCGGTTGGGCGCCGTCATTGGCATACTGTTCCCTTTTTATTGCTCGGAGAGTAACGCAGGCTGCACCACCAAGTTTCGCACACCGTGTGCATTATGCTCTTCAAATACGTTCGCCTGACACCAGCGCTGAATACTCGCAATGTTAACCTTTTTGACCTTCGGGCGGACCCGCCAGGTTACTTGGTAAGGCGATCCTTTCTCGTTGTAGGTCGGGCCGGTCGTTGAGCCGAGATAGCTCACCGCCTGACCGCTATCTTCGGGCAGGTGAATCGCTTGATAGCGCCCTTTGCGCTGACCAACCGCCGTCAGGCGCGTGAAATCAGCAGCACTGTCATCATTCACCGCCACGAGCACTTGTGCCTCAACCCGCAACTGCGGATTCACCGTTGCATCACTCAAGCACGCGCCCAGCGTCGGACCCGGCGCGACAGACGCCGTGCTATACACATAGTGAAGTTCCAAGGTGTCGCCAACCTGCACATTTTGATGCTCACTGGCACACACGGGCTGGTGATATTCTTCGCGCTCAGCATCGGTTAATTGTCCCGTATAGAGGTAACCCGACTGATAACCCTGTCCGTCTCCGATCCCAGCATATCGAGTAAATTCGCCACCTTTGTGTTCTGCATTTTTATGAAAATGAATATTACATAGATTCATTTGCGCTGCGGCAGGTGCGTACTGAAAACGTTGTGGATTAGTACCTGAGATTTGATCGATATCGCGAGGTGACTGAGGGCCAAATCCCTTACCTAACGTCGCTTGACTAAGGGCTTGATGCTGGTTAGCAAGTAATGCTTCATCATTGCTCGCAGTCGCGAAAACGGAGGGGGTAAGCAGCAAGCTAAGAGAAGCCGCTAATAATGAACGTGATGTCTTCATGATTCCTTTCTATCTGTGAGTCAAAAACTTGCGAGTCTAGTCCTGTTACTCGCAAGTATATTGATCTCAGCCGTAGCCCGTTGATAAACCACACAACGCGACCCGTTTTTTGGAATCTTTATCACTATTTACTTACGACAAATCAGTCAGTTGCTTGTCGGAATGAGAATTTAACCCGCTCAGTGCCCGGCTCAGTCCGCAAGCTTTTTAGTCATAAAGTGCAGAGAATGGTTGAGGGGATAATCATCTAACGTCATCTGGCACTGATAGCCATGCTTTTCATAAAAAGGTTTGGCTTGAAAACTAAAGGTATCGACAAAGGCCATCTTACAACCTACCTCTTTGCCGTACTCTTCCAAATTGCTCAATAGATGACTACCAACATGGCGTTGACGAAAGGCGTCATCCACCCAAAGGTATTTAATCAACAGCCATTGCCCCCAAGTGTTAGCTATAATTCCACCAACTCGCTCATCATGGTCATTAAAGGCATAACCAGCTAACGACCCTTCTGGGATCCCGGCAAGAAACGGGTGATTACTTTGCTTTAACCCTTGGCGAATGGCGGTAATATCATCATCACTCGGGTTAGCATCCATACGATATTTCATGTGTTTACGTATCCATACTGATTAACACAGAAACGAGTATGCCTTGGGTGGCATGGACAATCTGTGTCCATGCGCACTTTATCGGTTCTTACTCCGCATTGATTGGCTTGGCCGCCACCGAACACTGGGTTGTTACCGTTAGCTTTGGCCAATGGGTTAGCCATTGCTTGTTATCAATTCGCTGCTGGAATACCGACCAAGGGCGAGCTGGATTATGGCTGAGTTTCAGTTCAAACAAAGACTGTACACCGAATGCGGCGATCACTTCACAACGCTGATTCATATCAAGGCGAACCGCAATGGCCGTTTCCTTTTCAGGCCAAAAACGCATCGCATCCAGTGTGCTCGCATACGGCCGATCTTGATGCTTTTCATGCATTCTTGCTTGATTGCGCACCTGCCAAGTCATCTCAGGCATGGTCTTTTGCAACAAGGCTTCAAGGTATTGCTCGCGCTCAATGCTGGTATCAGAGGGATCAAAGTAGATCACATCAATATCATTAAGCGCACTCGGCGGGTACTTGTGGCATGCATCCCAGACCAAGTTACGAACAAACCCGGCGGCGATATAGCACTGGGGTAAATTGAGGGACTGAACACATCGTAACGCACGCATCCTCACAGGATCTGCCTCAATCAAATCAATTAAGGCGCGACGATATGTCTTCTGGCATAAAAAGAAATGGTGCTGGTGACGTTTACGGATCCGGCGACGTTTCATGAATTAGTCACCACGACGGACGTGTTCGAATATTTCGCGTGATACATGATAGTTATACTGCCTGGCAATTTTCTGGGCAAAAAACAGCTGTGGTAACTCAAATAGCACTAAGCCAACCAAAATCAACGCAAAATAAGGCTGACTCATCACTAAGCCGATAACGGCGATCACCAATAATGCACATTCTACGACAAACAACCCATACCTTCGCAAGTAAAGATGATGAAAGCCACCAAGGAATGCCCAATTCAGTGCCGCATAGGTATCGGGATCTTTGAGCTGTCTGGCTTGCTCGGCAAAATAGCGTTTTTTCTGGCTTTGGGTCAAGCCATTCACCTGCTCCCTCAGTGCTTCTTCTTGCGCCTCCAGCGCTTCGATCGGTTGGGTACAACGCATTAAGGCACCTCGTCGTGAATTTTTTCAATCGCATTGGGATTATTACAGCGGCGAATGCGCGCCAATCCGAGTTGCCAGCCTCGGAGTGCGCCGTATCTTTCGATCGCTTGGCGCGTGTACTCCGAGCAGCTCGGCTCGAAATTACACTCAATATTAAACAGTTTCTTTGATCCACCTTTAGCTTGGTAACGATGGATCAACGTAAGCGACAAATACTTAAGCATTAGCGACCTAGGGTGACAATCACTGCCTCACGCTGCCAAAACAGCATGTATCTTTTCTTTTCAATGACTTGAAAAACAACCTGCCAGCCATCTTGCGCGTATTGATTGAGTTCGGCTTCGAGGCGTTGCAACGGCAAGCCACTTGAGCCCAGCAATAAGGTGCCGCAACCACCTTCAACAATATGAACGACTTTGTACTCGGTAAACTGACTCATTTTTTCTCCTGACAGTTAAATGGATAAAACGGAATGTCCGACTGGCGATTCCACGACTCACTCTTCCATTGAAGGATTGAGTTTGGCGGTGAGCACATGATCTTGCCAGCGGCCATTAATTTTGAGGTAACGGCGAGCATAGCCTTCGCGCTCAAACCCCAGCTTGGAAAGTAGCCGCTCACTGCGCGTATTATCGGGAATATAGTTGGCCATCACACGGTGCAACCCAACCTGCTCAAATACAAAACGGATGCCTGCTTGGATGGCTTCATGCATGTAGCCCTGCCCTTGATAATGCTTGTCAGCGGCGTAACCTAACATGCACGCTTTAAAGGCGCCGTGAATGACATTGGTAAAATTGCACACCCCTATTACATCGTCCCGTTCATGATGCAAAATCACAAACTTGAAGGCTTGCTGCTGTTGAAACAAATCGTTCGCTTCTTGCAGCGCGCTATGCCAATAGTCTTCGCGATAAAATGCGGCAGGACGTATGGGCTCCCATGGGGAAAGGTGAGCACGATTTCGTTGATAAAACTGCGCCATCATGTCGGCTTTTTCTGGGGGAAGTAAAACTAATCTCGTCCTTGGTGTGCTTAGCACTTGGGCCTCCTTGCATCGATTGGCGCGACGGACAGTACTAAATTCTAAAAAATGCCGCCTTGGTGGCGGCATCAGAGATTACCAGATATTCACCCGCTGATCTTCGGGTAAATACATTCCGTCACCTTCTTTAATATCAAAGGCTTCATAGAACGCAGGGACATTGCGCGGCGCACCGAGCACGCGATATTGCGGTGGCGCATGGGGACCTAGCGACACGCGCTCACGCAGGGCATCTTCACGCATCTTCATTTTCCAAATCTGCCCCCAGCTGAGGAAGAATCGCTGCTCGCCGGTATACCCGTCCATCACAGGAGACGGTTCACCGTGCAACGATTTTTGATAGGCGCGGAAGGCGGTAGTCAAACCGACTAAATCACCAATGTTCTCACCCAAGGACACTTTGCCGTCAATGAACAAGCCCGGCAATGGTTCAAACTGGCTAAATTGCTCAGCCAGTTTTTGGGTGCGAGCATCAAAGCGTGCCCGATCCTCATCCGTCCACCAGTTTGATAGATTACCATCACCATCATAACGCGAGCCCTGATCATCAAAACCGTGTCCCATTTCATGACCAATCACTGCACCGATACCGCCATAGTTCACGGCGTCATCCGCATTCATATCAAAAAATGGTGGTTGTAAGATCCCGGCGGGGAACACAATCTCATTGGCGGTTGGGCTGTAATAGGCGTTGACCGTTTGCGGGGTCATGCCCCACTCTTTTCGATCAACCGGCGCACCAATCCGCGACAACATATCTTGATAGCCCCAGCGAGCGGCACGTTTGCTGTTACCAATCAAGTCATCGGCGTTGATGGTCAGCGCGCTGTAATCTTCCCATTGCTCTGGATAGCCGATTTTAGGCGTGAATTTACTCAGCTTATCCAATGCTTTCGCTTTGGTTTCATCGCTCATCCAGGTTAGCGATTCAATCGAGTCTTTAAACGCGGCACGCAGGTTATCAATCATGGTTTCCATACGCGCTTTGGCTTGCGGAGGGAAGTAGCGGGCGACATACTCTTGGCCTAGCGCTTCACCCAATACCCCTTCGGTGGCTTGCACGCCTCGCTTCCAGCGGTCACGCTGCTCAGGAATACCGTTGAGGGTTTTGGAATAGAACGCAAATTGACGTTCAACCAACTCATGATTTAGTCGCGGCGCAAACGCATTGAGGGTACGAATGGTTAGATAATCTTGCCACGCTTGCAGACTGGTTTGCTCAAACACCTGCCCTAGCGCCTCAAAATAAGACGGCATACGCACCACAACCTCATCGGCTTTGTCGATACCCGCGCGTTTGGCAAAGCGTGCATAATCAAACTCACCCATCAACTGGTTGAGCGCCTCAATGGGCATTTTGTTGTAGGTGGCTTGCGCGTCACGGCGTTTAGCGCGTGTCCAATGGTGCTCTGCCAGTGYCTTTTCCAGCTGATAAATTCGATCCGCGCGTTGTTTGGCCTGATCGTAGCCCGCTAAGCGCAGCATATCTTGGAGATAGCGTTTGTAAGCGGTGCGGATACGCTCAGCGTCCTCGGTGTCGCGAAAATAATAGTCTCTATCCGGCAAGCCCAACCCGCTTTGGCTCAGATACAGAGCGTTATAGTCAGGGTTTTTCGCATCGGCCCACGCATAAAAACTAAACGGGATACCAACACCAATTTGTCGCAAATCGGCCATCGCATAAATCAACGCAGGCTTCGAGGAAATCGCCGCAATACGATCAAGCTCAGGTTTGATTGGCGTCACCCCTAGGGCATCGATTTTATCTTGGYCCATATAGCTAAGATAAAAATCACGCAGCTTTTGCTCATTGGAGCCAGGCTTGAGATCATCTCGCGCCACCAGCTCATCAATGATGCTTTTTAGACGCTTTTCATTCTCTTCAGCTAAGATACGGAACGCACCATAGCTGGACATATCATTGGGGATTTGGGTTTGGTCATACCACGTGCCGTTCACGTGACGGAACAAGTCATCTTGTGGACGAACCGATCGATCAAAATCTTGCAGATGCAGCCCAGACGCTCGCTGCACCTGAACCTGTGCAGCGTCAGCCGCCTGCACCGTGGTTGATGAAACGCTGAACCCCATGCCGAGTACAACACTCAGTGCGACACGCGTCAGTAGCAGACGTTTTTTCGGTGTTTTTATCATTTTCCTTTCCTATATGACTCAGTCACTTTCCTTGTTCACTATCGTGATGGTGTCCTCACGTCTAAATCGCGATAGAGCACCAAACAATGGTAATCTCGTCCTTCATCTTGCTCGGGTTCAAAATGGGTAATACGACAAAAACCTTGCTGATACCAGAATCGAAACGCACGAATGTTTTCGGCGTAAACATTCACACCCATGCGTCGATAGTCCCCATAAGCTTGCACGGTTTCAATCACGCTCGCAACCGCTTCGCTGCCATAGCCATGTTTTTGATATCTTGGAGAAATAGTCAGCATGGGCAGCCAAACACTCTGTATGTCAGGTGCATTGAGCGAGATTTGCAAATAGCCGATATCTTTACCGTCATGGGTTTGAATACGGCGAAGGTAAAAAGCCTCTTCTACATCGGGCGCCTTTTTCTCCGCACTATCCGCTATCAATGTTTGATAGGTCGATAACGACCAAGGTTTAAACGTGGGATCTTGATATTGCAGATGCTGGTTTTGCTCAAACAGCGCTTTAACACGCTTTGCATCACTGTACTCAAACGCACTAAAACATAGGCGTTCAGACCGCCATGTTGCTGGAAACATGTTCCTATTCCTTTCAATTCAATCCCATAACTGCCATTAATCATGAGCCGCTAGCGCCCGTCGATGACTGACATCAGCGTGATTCAYCATACACGTGCCAAAGCGCTTCGCGCACCAAGAGATACGTTTTTGCGCCTCGCGATTCAGCATGTAATAGGCAAAAAAATTTTCTCATATCGATAAAAATATTAAATGAAACAGCGTCTTGAACTTAATACAGCAGGCCCAATCTATAACCTTGAAGTCGCCATGGAGACGACTTTGATGCCCCATCCCTGATCTCTTGGGCATCATCATCTTGTCTTTTAGTTTGATAGCTTACGTAGGAGACACCGTATATGAAAATTCGTCCTTTGCACGACAAACTCCTTGTTGAACGACAAGTGGTTGATAACAAGACAGAAGGAGGAATTTTACTGACTTCTCAAGCGACCGAAAAATCCAACCGTGGTCGTGTGATCGCTGTCGGCGAAGGGAAACGCCTCGCCAACGGTGAACGCGCACCAATGGCAGTAAAAGAAGGTGACACCATCATCTTCAACGATGGCTATGGCGTTAAGACAGAGAAAATTGATGGGGACGAGTATCTGATCCTGTCTGAGTCTGACGTGTTAGCGATTGTTGCGTAATTATTTTCAGCGTATTTAGGAGAATATCATGGCTGCAAAAGAGATTTTATATTCTGATGATGCTCGTCAAAAAATGCTACGCGGTGTCAATATCCTCGCCGACGCAGTAAAAGTGACCTTAGGGCCTAAAGGCCGTCACGTTGTGCTTGATAAGTCTTATGGCGCGCCAACCATCACCAAAGATGGGGTATCGGTTGCCAAAGAGATCACCTTAGAAGACAAATTTGAAAACATGGGCGCCCAAATGGTCAAACAGGTCGCCTCCAAAGCCAACGATGAGGCGGGAGACGGCACCACAACCGCAACCGTACTGGCTCAAGCGTTTATCAACGAAGGCTTGAAAGCGGTTGCATCGGGAATGAACCCCATGGATCTCAAACGCGGTATTGATAAGGTCACTGAGGCTGCCATCGCAAAGCTACGTGAAATGGCGAAACCGTGCAGTGAAAAGCACGCTATTCAACAAGTCGGTAGCATTTCAGCCAACAGCGACAACGACATTGGCGAACTCATTGCGCAAGCCATGGACAAAGTCGGCCGAAATGGCGTCATTACCGTTGAAGAGGGCCAAGGGCTCGCGAATGAATTATCGGTCGTTGAAGGGATGCAATTCGACCGCGGTTATTTGTCACCCTATTTTATTACTCATCAAAACAGTGGCACCGTCGAACTCGACAATCCTTACATCCTGTTAGTCGACAAAAAAATCAGCAATATTCGTGAACTGCTGCCAATCCTCGAGGCGGTAGCAAAATCATCACGCTCACTGCTGATTATTGCAGAAGATGTCGATGGTGAAGCCCTCGCGACCTTGGTGATCAACAATATGCGCGGCATTGTACGTACCGCCGCCGTCAAAGCGCCCGGATTTGGGGATAATCGCAAAGCCATGATGCATGATATTGCCGCATTAACCGCAGGTACGCTTGTCACCGAGGAGATGGGCATTGCGCTTGAAGACGTCACGCTAGAACAGTTAGGCAGCGCGAAAAAAGTCACCATCAACAAAGACACCACCACCATTATTGACGGTGCCGCAGAGGAAAGTGCACTTAAAGATCGCATTGCGACTCTCGAAAGACAGCTTGAGGCCACCAGCTCGCAATACGACAAAGAGAAACTTCAGCAACGGATTGCCAAGCTCTCCGGTGGCGTCGCAGTGATTAAAATCGGTGCCGCGACCGAAGTCGAAATGAAAGAGAAAAAGGATCGCGTGGATGATGCTCTGCATGCTACCCGTGCTGCGGTTGAAGAAGGGATCGTGGCCGGCGGCGGTGTCGCATTGATTCAAATTGCACATGCGCTGCGTGATCTGACAGGTGACAACGACGATCAAAACGTGGGGATCCGGCTTGCCTTACGCGCCCTTGAAGAGCCTCTGCGTCAAATTGCGATAAACGCAGGTCACGAAGGGTCAGTGGTTGCAAACGCGGTCAAAGCAGGCAGCGACCAGTATGGCTACAACGCCGCAACCGGTGAATATGGCAACATGATTGACATGGGCATTTTGGACCCAGCGAAAGTCACGCGCTCGGCGCTCCAATTTGCAGCGTCCGTTGCCGGCCTCATGATCACCACCGAAACGATGGTGACCGACGCCAAGCACGCTGACTAATTTACGCGAACATCATTAACGACAAACACGACAGCGGGCTCGTTAGGGCCCGCTTACTGGATTATTGAGGCATGCAGTATGATGGGTTTACCCGCCTATTCTTTTTCAGTATCCGAAACCGCTACCACTCAAGCAATCGCGTCAAGTTGGCCCGCAGCGATGTCATTTCCGCGCCTTAGCCAACGGCGAGAGTTCTTCCCGGCTAATACTTTATCGATCGCGCTAATAATCACGTTGTTAGCTGCCAGCATTGTGATGCGACAAAGCCAGCGTTATCACCTGGTTCACTAAACCGTCGTTCTCATTGCCCGTTGGCAGACACCGACACACGCGATCCACAAGCAATAGCTAACGCATCATAAAAACCAGTGCGTCACAAAAATGGCTGACGGTATAGGCAGTTAAGGCTAAACTCGCTACGCTATTAAAGCTCAGGGGCAAGGCTCGGTTGGGCATTGGATTGCCGCCATCGATGCCCATCACTATCGCCAACAGGCAAGAGGAAACAAACGTGAATTGGATGAAAACTTTGTCGCATCACCGTCAACGCATGAATACAGTCATGTTAGTACTGGTGACCACCCTTCTGTTTCTTCCGTTGGCCCATGCCGACCAAGCGCCGGCGCCCACCGAACCAAATGTCACATCGAGCGACACCACCTCATTAGCGCATCAAATAGCGCGCACCAAACAATATATTCAGACCCTTGTAGAAAGCCTTGAACAGGCAAAAGGCGATGACAAAGATGCAATCCAATTGCAGCTATTTACCAAAAATGAAGAGCTGCGAGAGCTGCTCGCCGACGCCATCAATCAGCAAAGCTTAGATAACCCGCAGTTGATTCAACTGGTCACGGCGCAGCGGCGGTATACCCAAGATGCGTATCAATACATCACAACCCGTCTTAATAGGCTCAATGAGCAAATCACTCAAGCCAGCCAAGAACAACGCTTACCATTGATTAATGAGTATGCGGAACTGCAACATTATTTAAGCACCACCTTTGAAGCCAGCTGGGAAAACATACGCTGGCTCGAGCAGCTCGATCAACCCGCACGTGAAGCGCGAAACACCTTAGAGCAACGTCTTAACCAGCGTTTACGACTTCTTTCGGCATCTATCGACTATCTGCGTCAGCAATACACGGCGCAAGAAAAGCAAATCAAATCGAGCCCCGATTCCGAAAAACCCGCATTGCAGCTGATGCAGTTAAATACGCAACAACGCCTCACGATCGCCACCGATAGCCTAAAGCGCACCTATCAAATCGCTGATGAATTAGGGATCGAAACGGCAGAATACAAACGCCAACTCTTTGGCGTGACCGGCAACATCACCCAAGATATTCTGGATGTGGATGTCGCGTATTCGATCCTCTCCCATTGGTCCGCAAATGCCCTGAACTGGGCAGAAGACAATGCACCACAGTTGGTTTTCCAGCTCATCATTTTTGTGCTGATTTTGTTGGTGGCAAAACTGCTCGCGAGACTCACGCGCTCCGTGGTGAAATCGACTGTCGCCAACAAGAACTTTAAGTTTTCGCAGTTGATGCAAGACTTTTTCGTCTCGATGTCTGGCAAAGCTGTGTGGGTAATTGGGATCTTGATCGGTCTCTCCCAGATCGGGGTCAATCTTACTCCGGTACTCACTGGCTTTGGTATCGCTGGGGTCATTATCGGTTTTGCGCTGCAAGATACGCTATCAAACTTTGCTGCGGGGATGATGCTACTTATCTACCGCCCTTTCGATGTGGGTGATTTTGTCTACGCCGGTGGCGTGGATGGCAAAGTAGGCAATATGAGCTTGGTGAATACCACGATTCGCACATTTGATAATCAAATTATCATTGTGCCGAACAGCAAAATTTGGGGCGATGTGATTAAAAACGTCACTCGAGAACGGATTCGGCGGGTGGATATGGTGTTTGGTATCGGCTATAAAGATGACCTACTTAAAGCAGAAGCCGTGCTCACCGAGATTGTCCAATCACATCCTGCGGTACT
Organism: Salinivibrio proteolyticus; assembly: GCF_001996165.1. Lineage (GTDB taxonomy): Bacteria > Pseudomonadota > Gammaproteobacteria > Enterobacterales > Vibrionaceae > Salinivibrio > Salinivibrio proteolyticus. The sequence continues at coordinate 102,646 of NZ_MUFP01000010.1, forward strand.
TCGTACACCGGAGCCCATGATCAAAGTACATGTTCTGAATACCTCCTCGGTAGATTTTATTGTCCGACCATGGGTGAAAACCGATGATTATTGGGACGTCTACTGGGATGTCACCAAAACGGTCAAATTGCGCTTTGATGAAGAAGGCATCTCGATTCCATTCCCGCAACAAGACGTCCATCTGAATTGGGTCTCGACAGCGCCAGAGGCTCGGTCAAATCACTAGCATGGCGCCGCAAATGGTTTACCTGTCGGTTTGCACTCAACGCTGCCAGTGGTAATCCATTTGCTTTGCTACGCGCAAGGCTAAATCTTCGCTGTGCAGATCAGCCACCAGCTGCAAACTCATATCAATACCCGCAGATATGCCCGCGGAGGTAAGATATTTCCCATCCCTCACCCAGCGCTTACCTGGTACCACGCTTAATGGCGGATAGGCACGGCTGAGGTCGTCCATATCTTCCCAATGTGTGATCACTTTTCGACCATCGAGTAGTCCGGCCTCTGCGAGTATGAACGCCCCCGTACAGACAGAAGCCGTACATTGAGTGATCGCATCTTGTTGCTTCACCCAATCGATCACCGACGGGTTAGTAACTTGCTCATGGTGAACGCCGCCGACAACCAGCAGCACATCCAGCGTGGGATTGTTGGCGAGATGATAATCCGGCACGACACGCAAGCCGCCGCGCGCTAGCACAGGTGTGTCTTGTTCAGCAACCAGTCCAACCTGCCAACTGTCCGCTCCCAAACGTTTTGCGGTGCTAAACACCTCAAAGGGGCCAGCAAAATCAAGCACCTCTGCGTACTCATACACATAAATACCAATATTCATCGTTTGTTATTACGTCCATGTAAGTTGAAGATTCTACTAAGCGCTCTGTTTTAAGTACTTCTTCACCTTTTTTAAGGCCATTTGTCGTTTTAATGGCGAGAGATAATCGATAAAAAGGTTTCCAGATAAGTGGTCGATTTCATGCTGCATAACAATGGCAAGAAAATCATCGCGCTCTATCGTGATCGATTGACCATTACGATCAAGGGCCGACACCACAACAGACGTATATCGCTCGACATCTGCATAATAGCCGGGCACGGATAAACAACCCTCCTGACCCATGGCTTTGTCAACGCCAGATACAACCACCGGATTAATGAGCACTAAAGGGTCATCCCGGCGTTCCGAAATATCGATGACGACAATCGCCTCTTTACGACCCACTTGCGTGGCAGCCAATCCAATACCGTTGTCAGTGGCATACAACGTCTCAAGCATATCATCAATCAACGTCTGTACGGCGGTAATATCCGTGACTGGCTCTGCTTTTATGGCCAGCCTTGGATCTGGCGCGGTAATGATTTCTAACATACGGGCTATCTATTTCACAGGTTAAAGATGATGAGGAATAAACTTATCAAAGCGACTCTCCATACAGGCACTGATATCGGTGGTGATAAACTCGCCCTGATAATATATACCTTTAACCTACCTTAACCGCATGGATGATGAGTCAGCGTGAGTCACAAAGCCATCAATCTTATGACGACGTGGCTGCGAGGCGTGTTTTCTCCCGCACCGATAACAAAAGCATACCGATGCTGGCACACACAGCCATCGCAATAACAAGCAACCAAGTCACCGAATAGCCGAACGTATCGATGACATAGCCAATCAATACAAAGCTTGGCATCAGCAATAAGCTACGCAACGTGATCAGTACTCCTTGAATACGACCGCGATGACTCGCCGGTGAGTTGTTGGCAAGATACACGCCCTCTTTGGTGAGGACTAACACCTCGCCAGCGGAAAGAAAAAACCACGCTAAAAAGTGAACGGGAATCGTAGGTGCCAACATCACAAGACCATACCCCAGCACAAATAAAAGTCCTGCATAGGCCAACGCCATCGTCTCAGTATGTCCAGATGTCGCGCGAAGCAATAGTGGCGTGATGATCACCACCAATATGCACGCATACGTCATCAACTGACCAAAACGCACGGGCCCTTCTTGGCCAAATAAATGACTCAAATAAAGCGGGCTAGCCATTGTCATTTGGTTCAGCGCAAACCAAAGCATGCCACAAAACAAAGTGAACACAATGAGGTAAGGACGTGATTTAAGCACCGACCACACATTGCCTTCTACCGCACGCTCAAGGTCAGAGTCAGACTCGGGGACGGCTTGCTCGGTCACATTGACCAAAAAGGCAACCACAAGGATACCCACCAAGACAGCAAGCCCGTTACCAAAGAAAATCCACTCAGTGTGCTGCCAAAACAAATAGCCCGCTAAGATGGGACCAATCGCTGAACCCAAGTTATAGGCAAGATAGCTAAGTGACATCACGGCATCACGATTACCTGCATGAGATAAATCTGCCACCAATGCATTACTGGCAGGCAACGCTACACCGATAAAGAAGTATGCCGCGAACAAAAACGCCGGCACCATCACTGGGGCATCGGGTGCAAACCCGCACACCAGCAGTAGGATAGCGCCGACACATTCTCCCGCCACCATGGTGTTTTTATGGCCTACCCAGTCAGAAAGTTTGCCACCAATAAAACTCCCCAGCAGGTACAAGCCAGTAATACTCATCGCCAATGAACCCGCCAGCGACGCGGAGTAGCCGAGCTTATCGGTAAACAACAACACGAGGAAAGGAATAATAAAGTTGCCCATCCCGAGGATCATGCGGGCCAGTGCAACGTAGTAAATATTGCGGTGCAATCCTTTATACATCGCCACCGCAGAAATAATCTTATTGATTGTCGTAATCGTCAAACGTCCGTGTTAAAAAATCAGCATATAATGTACGTGATTGATAAATTTATAAAAACTCGTCATTCACTAACGACCAATGGTGCGGCATGAGCTCGCGCACAGTTTTAAAAACTAGCTGGTTGTCTGGCGTAGAAATCGCAGCTTCTACATCGCCGCCCCAATGCACTAAGCGTTCTTGGCAAACGCCACAAGGGCTAAGTATCAAAACTTGGCTATGTTCGTCTTCACGACAAAGACATAAAGAATGTGTAACGACTTCATCGCGTTTGTGTGCTTCTAAATAGGCACCGACTTCCATACACAGCGATAGTGCATCATTTTTCACATCTGGCGCAACACTGGTTATAATGTCACCAGATGCTAGCCTGACGGCAGCAGCGCCTCCCCACCCCGTAGGATAACGCGTTTGCAGTAACGCCAACGCCGCATCATAAAGTGACTGTTCTACCTCTTGCATAAAAATCCTTTTTAACCTATCCGCTTTGCTTGATATACACGCGTTCATGCGCCTGCAATAAGGTCCATTTACGCGCGATTATTGTGCCCCAAAAGAGGCAAATACGTGGCTTGGACCTTTCTGTTTTTCGAAAAAATAAAGTCTTTAATATGGTGGCTACGTTTCGGCCTCTCCAGAGACACATCGATGGATGATAACGCTCGGCAATTACTTGACCACCTATGCCAAGGCTATGACCGATTAGCCCAACGTCACCAAACGCGCGCTTTTCCAGAGCTCTCCACCGCTATCAAGCACCCACTCGGCTATTGTCTGGTTCACTGTCCGATCGGAAGTCAGCGATTATCGATTGTTTCGCTACAATTTGCCCCCAGCGTTCGCGGCCAAGGGGTACTGACGGCGTTTATCGATTATATTCAAGCGCATCCGCATCACTACCGCGGCATTGAAGTCGCCACCATCCAAAATCAAAGCTTAGCGAAACGGCTACTGACATTGGGTTGGCGATATAAGTCTGTCCTAACAAAACTATTTCGCGCCAACACACCCACCTTGGTGCATGATTTCTAATCAAAATACGGAAGTTTTCGCTAAGGTGGGTTCCTATTATTGCCGGCGTTTGCCAACCCTGAATGGCTTGTCCAGCGCCTTTATCAAAGACTGTTTTCATCGACGCCGAGCTCAGCTCGTTTCGATTTGCTCAAGCCCTGACAAACAAGCTGATAAGATTGCGCCACGTAGTACTTTAAGTCTTCATCAAGCTCTCCGGTGGTGTGGGTTTGTTGAATCCATTTCATACCCCGGTTAGCAAAGTACGGCGCCGGTACGTAACCTTCAAGATCGCACAAAAAAGCATAATTCATTGGCGAGGTTTTAAAGGTAAACGCCGGTTGACCGCTTTTACTGCGAGTGCCAATGGCGAAGACTTTCCCACCCACTTTCCAGACGTCTGAGTTGCCCCACTGCACCACATATGTCGCGGCCGTAAACGCGCGGCAGTATTGATTAAATGTAGAGTGATCCATGTGGTTCTCCTTTTGACATACTTACTCCATGTTGCGTCATTTAAATGGGTTTCGTCAGAGAAGACGGCGTAACACGGGCAATAGCTTGAAATTCTCGTGTCATATGGGCTTGGTCACTAAAACCAAATTGATGAGCAACGTCGGCTAAATTCGCTTGCCGATGCCTTTTTAAAAACTCCATCGCGCGTTTAATCCGACGGATTCGTTGATAATACTTCGGTGTCATCCCTAACCACAGTTTGAACTGCCTTTCGATTTGGCGCTGGCTAAGCAATACATGACCACTCACATTGCCTACTGCGTCACTATGAGAGATATATGTTAATGATTTTTCTAAACTAGTGGGAATAATGTCAGTAAAATCAAGGTGGGTTGAAGCCCATGTTGTAAGGGTATCAAGATGACATTTACTGCTCGCTTGAGTTTTGAGCGCATGAAACAAAGAGTAAAGTTGATAGTCTTGATCATCTTCAGGTTTAAGTAAGGTAAGTCTATGATAATGCTTACCCAAAATGCCATAACCAATCGCTGGGTGAAAACGGATCCCCGCCAACCTTGCGCCGCCAGCTAACACCGCCATCTCGGTTTTTTTGTTTACAGGTAACATAATCACGCCTTCAGGAAAGGTTTCTGGACCCAGCGTAACCATACCGTTTAGGTTAAACATGATCCCACTGCCCGCATCCGCATGTAAGGGTTTAATAATCGACTCGGCTTGCTGCACGGATGCCGACCATATTCCCTGAACAAATGCAGACAGTGGGCCTGACGGTTGCGTCAGGGTGAATTGAAACGCCTGCTGGCTCGACTTAACCTGGCTTATAGCTCCCTACCTCTGGCTTAAATGTTTTGGCGACGCGATTCCAACTGTTGATCGCATTTATGGCAATGGTTAAGTCTATCACTGCGTGTTCACCCAAGTGTTGAACAATCGTCTGATACTGTGCGTCATCCACCGGTTTCGCTGCGGTAAGGTGTTCACTCCATTCCAACGCAACACGCTCTGTAGAAGAATAAAAAGGCATGTCCCGCCATGCAGCTAAACCCATAATACGCTCTACGGTTTCTTCATGCTCCAACAATGCTTTACTGTGCATATCCACGCAGAAAGCACATTGGTTAATCATTGACACCCTCAATTTGACGAGTTCCCACGTCACAGGAGTCAAAGTCGACGAAGAGCGAAATTGCTCAGCAAGGTATTCCTCTTGGCTCATCAAAATCTGAATCGCTTTGGGGGCGAGTTCAAAGTAGTTGGTACGTAGTGTCATTGGCTATCTCCTTTTTGATTAACTCTAAGAAGATAACGTGCTGGTCCTTCACCGTATTGAATATTTTCGACACCTTAACAACAACGTAGAAAACGGTATTGCTTCTGTCAGTTACAATGCGGCTGACAGCTTTTTAAGGTAGCCTTTTGCCAACGAGCTATTTCCACGGCTCAGYCATTTGATGCAATCAAACAGCTCCCAAATCAGCCCTTCATCACCGCTGGTATAGACGGGAAAATTCTCGTGCTTAGGGGCTGGCTCATCCGTCACTCGCGCAGGGACGATGTCTGCTTTATCAAATAAAACGACAAAGGGCTTCGCGAGCTGAAATGGCTCGCTCACGTCCAAACAATGGATTTCGGCACTGGTTAGGTCCGTAAAAATATATTTTTTAAACATCGCCTGTTCATTGTGATCACCGGACAAGCAATAGAAAATGTCTTTTCCGGCCTCAAAGCGCGCAAAACATGACGCTGCCGAGCGATGAAAGCCGTGCTGTGTAAACACGATAATATCCGCATCGGACACGCGATCGCCTTTGCCCGCGGCGAGAGAGCCGACTATTACTGCCGCAATCACATCCTGTTCTGAAGCAAACGCGGCGCAGGCCGATTCAATCAATGCCTGCTGCAAAGGCAAGTGTTGTCCGTTTATTTCATCCTGAATCATAGTTATTCCTTAATGTTTCGAACGAGCCGCAACGGCCGTTGGGCTTACTTAAAGCAGACTTCCGCCCAACGCGCTAAGCCTGCGGTGACTGAGCCAAAGTAGTCGCCACTCACCACTGGGATGTTCGGTAACTCTGCTTGTACAGCTTCCCGCAAGAAGGGTGAACGCGCCGAGCCGCCTGTCATAAAGATCACGTCAGGCTTTACACCAGCCTGCGCGACCACATCGTGAACTAAGGCGATCATCTTACGTTTGGGCGCCTCAATCGCATCAATCATGTTATCGCGCGTTACATCAACGTTCACGCGCTCGGAGAACAGCTTAATACCCGCTCGGTAAGCAGCTTGATCCGACAACGCAATCTTTGCCTCTTCCGCACGACGGACAATATTGTAACCCAGTGACTCGTGATACACCTCAAGCAAACGGGTCAGTTTATGTGGCTCTTGCGCTTGCTTGTGCAGCCCTTTGAGCACCGCTAAATTTTCAAACGCATAGAAATCGTTTTGCGCTTGTACGTTGTTAATCGCGATAGGGTTGGAAAACTGCGTAATCGGCATCTCAATGCCAGACTCCATTTTGCTACCCATCCCAAACGGAAACATCATTTGTTTGAATGCCAATGCAATATCTAGGTCATTACCGCCAATACGCTGGCCTTTGTGCGCTAACAAACTTGCACTGCGATCGCTACTACCGCGCCATGATGGCCCCATCTCAATCAACGAACAGTCTGTGGTCCCCCCTCCGATATCGACCACCAGAACGATTTGGTCTTCGCTCAGCGTCGCTTCATAGTCCAGACCGGCAGCGACCGGTTCAAACTGAAATTCAATCTGTTTAAAGCCCGCCCGCTTAGCCGCATTGAGCAAAATACCCTCTGCTTGGCGGTTTGCCGTCTCGCCTCCACGGCCTTGAAAGTTGATAGGCCGACCGATCACCGCATCATGAATACTCTGTTGGGTTTGGTGTTCGGCTTGCGTTTTGATGTTGTCCATCATTGCGCATACTAGATCTTCAAAAAAGCGCAATTGGGCATCACGTAAACCTGACGCACCAAGGAAAGATTTAGGCGATTTCACGTAGTACATATCGCGCGGATCATCGAGATAGCGATCGAGCGCCGCTTGACCAAACGCCATGTCCTCCGCCTCAAGTTCAATGCTTTCCTCTCGGTTTACATGGATCGCGCGGCGCAACATCTGCTCGCCAATCGTATCTAGGGGCTTGATGCCCCGATGACGAAACAGATACTCAGACACTGATTCGCGCGTAGGTGCGGCAAGGGAGGAAGGAATAAACGTGCTGTCCCCTTCTAGACGCAACAGCGTCGGCTGACCGTTTTCAATCTTTGCCACCGAACAATTGGCTGTACCATAGTCAAAGCCGATATACATAAATGCCTCTCACCGCAGAAAAAGTCGGCAATGCTACCTCAACCGTCGCGGGATTTCTAACATCAGTGCGACGAAGCCAGTCATAATTTCCGCAGCCGTCATAAATTATTTTTCACCATCTCTTTGATGGTTCTTGCCTTAACAAAATGATCTAATTGATGGGTCTGTATCCACCAGGTTGCGGCTTCCATCAACTGCTCTGGATCGTCATTTTTGTTTTTGAAGAACGCATAAAATGACACACCGACATTCTCACCTTTCGCTTTGATTTTTTGATCACATACCGCCAGGATTTTCGCTCTCAGCTCCGCTCTCATACGCCCCTACTCTATCCTTAAATAAATAAGTTCTGCTCTAATTCTAAAAGGCGCTTTTTCAGTGACAGACCGCCACCATAGCCAATAAGCTCCCCTTGGGTGCCGATAACCCTATGGCAAGGAATAATAATCGCCAACGCATTTGCCCCGTTGGCATTGCCAACCGCACGTACTGCGGCGTCATTACCAATCGATACTGCCAGCTCTTGATACGTCACCCTGTCACCGTATTGAATGTTGCTTAATGCACTCCATACCGACCGTTGAAAATCGGTACCCGCCAAAAGTAAAGGAAGGTCAAAAGTTTTTCGCTCACCCAAAAAATATTCCTCGAGTTGAGCTTGAGTAGCCGCTAAAACATCATCGCTCTTTTCTACAAAATCAGCGTTAAGAATCCGTTTAATGCGCTCATCAACAGCACTTCTCATCTTGCGATATCGGAAGTCACACAAGCAAAGCTTACCTTGATACGAACCAAGGATAAATTCGGCATAAGGGTGTTTATAATACTGGATATTTATTGTGTTCATTGTGCTCTTTTATAAATAGTTTTCCACTACCAACATGGATACTTGTCTTATCTATTTTAACTTCTACGTTAATTACTCTAAGTGTTTCTAAAATTCTCATACCATCACTTTTACAACCACTGTAACCACCAAAAATCGTGGGTATCTTATGGGCATTTCGCAGTTGAACCCACGACTCCCTAGTTGCTTAAGAAAAGAATGCATTTATGGTTGATATAATCAAACCCAATGCTGGTGCGAACAAACATAGAATTGCAAGAACGAATAGTACGAGAATACGTTTCCAAGACTTTGCTGCTTCTTGGGAAAATTTAACTGTCAACCAAGAATCCGAAGCAACTAACATTGTATCTTCCTGATTCTTTATATGCTTCTGTTTGTCATAAAGTGACATAAGCTAGACTCCACCTACCTACAGATGCTAGCACACGAGAGTCGGTGCTAGCTCCTTCTGTTTGCTAATTGATTAATTGCCACATCGTTGAAGATATTCGCTAGATAATTTAATACCTTCATTTGGACTATAAAACCACTGTGACGTCCAATCTGGTCCAGCATCAGAAAAACCACCAGGCGATGGTAATTCAACTTCAGTATTCTTAAATTCACCACTGGTCAATATAGCCCTCACAATAAGAACATGCCCAGTTTCGCCTCGGGGATACTCAAAGATACCGGTGATTTTCATTTTTGTACCGACTTCTATTGGGGCAACAATACTTCTCTGTCTCTCAAAAAATAGTTTTTTAAACAGTATTTTATCCCATGATTCTCTTGAGTTAACATACTCCCTCCACGACTTAGGGTATTTATAGTGGTACCTATGATACTCATCTTGATACGGCTCAGGATCAAACCCCTGAATCCCTGTACAAAAAGTACTATCTCCAAAGCGACCTGCATTCAGATCTGCACAGCGAGCCTCATATATAAAAGCGGGCTTTTTCGTAGAAAAGCAGGTTTCCAGTATTTCCTTATTCAGATCATCATTGCTGTGATCGACTATTCCAGATGCACAACCACCCAAAAATAAAGCAACAATAGCTATAGCTACATGTTTCATAGTGAGAGCATTGAACTCCTTGTTATTTGAATATTAAAAGCATACAACTGACTCCACATTCAGCTTACAGTTCTACGGTAAATGGCCGCTATCTCTGCACCTTATCTGGCTTCACTTTGTTTTGTTTGACCATACCCAACACTCCATCTCGGTGCGCTTTACGCCATTTAGATAGCATGAATGGATGGATATCAAGCGCCTCTGCAACCGACTTCACTATTCGATGCGTTTCATAGCTCCATTCAACCGCTTTCAGTTTGAAGTCTAGTGAATATTGCGCTGTCTTTTTACCCGTTTTATACGGCTGGCATACTGACATCCGCAGGTCGTCGATGCGTGTTCAGTAAAACAGATCAAGTCCAAAACCCGTAGCATTGCCTTGTTATGCTCAGATTTCTTCWTAGTAATTATTGTTAAGTTTTATATCATACTCAGGTATATCATCACCTATATGCGAAACAGTTATCTGTAGAACATAGTTGCACACGCCTCTCTTTTCGTTGAACCCTTTAACCGAATCAACGACCTCTTTTCTAAAATCAAGATCAAGGCCTTGTATATATCGTAATCCAATCTGGTGGGACAACGGTATACCAAACTTATACAAAGTGAGATCTTTCGCTCCATCTGATAATACTGTACCTGCTTGTACCACAAGTGCATTAGTTACAGCCTTTATAGCAAGCCCCTGGGAAACGTTTTTTTCTTCGAGTATTCCTAACGGAATTGCTGAATTAGCAATAAAGCCAGTTATATCTTCATAATCATATAGTAAAACATTTGTATATGGTGAAAGCTTGTTAATTCTTCTAAGCTGCGGAATACTAAAAGAATCAAAGGTCAGTTTTCTAGGATAGCGTTTCTTTGCCTCTAGGAAGCCAACACCTTCAATATGGCTACCATCCCTATAAATAATCTTAACTAAAACACCAATATCACCGTGTTTATATTCTATCTTACCTTTGTATTTGTAAGCTGACCAAAAAACTCCTTCAGGGTCGTAACGCCCATAAAATACATGATAATTTGTAAATGCTTCCCTTATTTTCTTTAACAGAATCAGCGAAATTGTATCCTCTTCCCACTCTGACGGGAAAAAGCTCAGAATTGATCTACTAATAGTTTCTTCAAGTTTTGATATAAATTTTACGTCAGTAGTATTTGTCATATTGTCTTCCCTGCATAACGAATGACATGGATTCCCCCTCTTGAAGATCTGCCACACTTAGGTGCGGCCTTTAATACCGGAGGTAACCATGTCTACTCAATTCTTTTGTGGCGTTGATCTCGCCAAGTACCACTGTTCTCTTCACGCAGTGGGTGAACGCGGAAAAGTTATTCTCCATAACTCGTTCTCACGCTCCTGAGTGAGAACGGGAAGTAATGTCTAATGGCCCTGTCATATGATTGGCAGGCAGCGGTGAGACCGCAGTAAGAGACCTTCTATATGTGTTTGCCGTAAGCAATGACTTAATGGCGCAAATGACAGAACGAAGTAGACGACTTTGTTACTCGAGAGCATTGGCTGCTGACGCAGCCAAAAAATTCTATTGCCTATTGACCGGAGAAGGGCTCATATGTGTTATATTCAAATTTCAATGAGTTCAGTTGTACTTACATTTAGCTAGGAACAATGTTTTGACTTAACCGTTCGTATAGTTCAATCGCCTCGGTTTTAGATACCAGTCTCCCTGTAGCATATTGGTATGCTAATTCGAGATCATCGCTTTGAACTGGATAGTACCTTTTAGCAACTTCAACACATTGGGATAGGTCTGTATACCAACTACAATCTTTAGCTGCGACGAAATAATAGGCTGCTCTTAGTAACTTCTTACCAAGAACCTTAGCAACATTCGCGTCACTCATACCAGCAGACCCGAAGCTCATTTGTTCCAAGAAGGTTAGCAAATCACTATTAAGAGCTTGAGCTATTTCAATGCTTGGTTTGTACGATGAAAACCTAGCCGGCAAGTCATTCCCCCAAATACAACAGCAACAGTGCTTCAACCAGAATTGCCAATGATATTTTTCTTTTGGTTCTAGAACAATATTGAGGTAACCGGGGTCAATATCGAGCTTACTCACCTCAGGATACTCTTTAGGAATGGTAGCTGACAATTCATTAAATACCTGCTCTTCCTTTTGACTGATTGGGGTTGTAAGTATGATGGATACATCTAGATCGGAGCTACCAACAATCGCGTTTCCTCTTGGCACACTACCATACAAATATATCCCATCGACTTGATCAGGTAGTCGGTAACACAACTCAGAAACGACAGCATCGACAACAGCTTTGAACTCGGGTTGTATGTTTTTTGATGAGTAGACATTTCGGATATAACCCTGCTTGTCGAGACCTTTATCTTGCTCGTCCAATTTGATTTCTACCTTTGAATATAACGCCGCCAGCATGCGCGGCTTTGTAGTGGAGCCGAAGGCGGAACGAAAAAGCCGTCGCCTTGACTGGCCTTGTTATGCATTTGGGTTCCACTGTAACTTATAACTACCATTTTCGTCACCCAAAACACTAAATCCTAGACTAGTATAAAAACCAACGACAGGATTTGATTTTATGACACCTAAATTAACTGGCATATCATGCTCAATTGCTGCTGACTTTGTGTAATTGACAACTTTTTTACCTATGCCCATTGATTGAAACTCAGCCTTTACCAGTAGCATTTTTAAGTGGATGTGATCATCATTTCTGACCAAATAAAATGCACCAACGCGTTCACACTTATTCTGGATTATTTTAAATTGGGTGATCGGGAGGTGCTTGCCAAAGCTCTCTTCTTGGAACGCCTCTTGCCACCCCCACTGAGCCTCGATACTTGGCTTTAGTAGATCTTTAAATAGACCCCAAACCCATTCTCTATCAGTTATCTCGGCTTTTCTAAATTCGATTAGCACGATTCGTCCTTATGCATAACGAATGACATGGATTCCCCCTCTTGAAGATCTGCCACACTTAGGTGCGGCCTTTAATACCGGAGGTAACCATGTCTACTCAATTCTTTTGTGGCATTGATCTCGCCAAGTACCACTTTTCTCTTCACGCGGTGGATGACCGCGGAAAAGTCATTCTACATAACTCGTTCTCACGCTCCTGCGTGGGAACGGGAAGTAATGTCTAATGGCACTGTCACATGATTGGCAGGCAGCGGTGAGACCGCAGTAAGAGACCTTCTATATGTTTTTGCCGTAAGCAATGACTTAATGGCGGAAATGACAGAGCGAAGTAGACGACTTTGTTGTTCGAGAGCATTGGCTTCTGGCGCAGCCAAAAAATGCTATTGCCTATTGACCGGAAAAGGGCTCATATGTGTTATATCTCAATTTCTAAAAGTACTCCGGAAAATTATTTCGTAAAGCACTTGTGCCTAATAACTGATAGGTACTATTTATATCCTGACCAACATAATGCGTGAAGTTGTTTCTGGAATAATCAGATAGCATTTTTGCACTATCAATTAACACTTTATCCTTTGGTTCTACAACCTGAACCCAAGCATCACGTGAACCTTGAAAAGAATTTACTGCATATAGATTTTTTCCATCAGACGAACAAACTAAGGTGATCCCATCAACAAACCCTGGCTTACCATTAATAACGTGACAATGGTTAATAAAATCCGTAAACACCCCTTCAACACCAGGCAGGCTTAATGTCATCTTGTCTTGCATAGCGTAAGAGGAACGAAAAAAGTACCCTTTTTCAAACTCAAAACTATCATCTACAGATACCATTAACACACTATATTTCGATTCAGCAAACTCTATAGCAGAGCTTTGATTTGATGGTGTCGATTGACATCCTACTAACAAAGATAAGGTAGCTATAGCGCTCCATAAATGTTTCATTTTCCCTCCTTGAGATATAACGAATGACATGGATTCCCCCTCTTGAAGATCTGCCACACTGAGGTGCGGCCTTTAATACCGGAGGTAACCATGTCTACTCAATTCTTTTGTGGCGTTGATCTCGCCAAGCACCACTTTTCTCTTCACGCGGTGGATGACCACGGAAAAGTCATTCTCCATAAATCTGTTTCACGCGCTAAGCTACTGGCTACATTAGCAAATATGCCTACGATGTGCATAGGCATTGA
>NZ_MUFP01000011.1 GCF_001996165.1 Salinivibrio proteolyticus
AGTCAGAGAATTATCGATCATTACATAAAATATCAAGACGAAGGTTATGCGGTAAAGTCTAAATCAGATATTCATGACTTTCCATCTGTAGTTCATGTAGAAAATGAAATTCATAAATCAGATCTTCCAGAGTACATTAAAAGCATAGTAGAACATCACTTAAGTCAAGGAATTCCTGAGAGTGAGATCGTTATTCTTTGTCCTAGCTGGTTCGATGTTATTGGCGCTTCTAACAAACTAAATGATTTAGACAAAGATTTTAATATTGATGGTTTCCTGATTTCACCAATCCCAAAAAATCAAGATAATATTTGGCTCACCTTAATTCGGCTTGCCCTAACCAAACCGGACATAAAAAACTATTTAAAGAGAAGAAGGTATTCAAGCGAACTATCAGAAAGAATAAACACCATAACTCAGGATGATGAGCTTACCTCACCCAAGAAAATCCTAAAAACAATAAATTCAATATGTGTAGAAAGTGATGATGAAATTGAAAACTGGATCGAAAACATCATTAAAAAATTTTGCGAAAAACTTAATATAAGTCTAGACGCTGAAACTGTAGCATATAGAGAAAAGGAAAGTTTAAAAAATTCTACATCTGAAAGAATAAAAAAATATAAGATGAATTACAGAGCCAGTGATCTAGAATCCTTCTTTTCCTCAGCTAGTGGTGTAAAAATAACCACATCCCATTCTACAAAGGGGGATGAATATGAAGTCGTCATATGCACTGGTTTATTACATGGAAAAATACCTCATTGGAATGACATAAGAAATCAAACCTCTCAGCATCAAAACTATGTTGCTAGAAGGTTGCTTTATGTAATTTGTTCCCGTGCGAAAAAGCATCTTTACCTGATATCGGAACGAGGCCACCAAACAGGAGGCGGCTGTTCATATACTCCTACCCGACAGCTCTAAAATCGTTTAGACATTACCACCGAAAAGAAAATAAAACAGGGCAGAAATACCGCCCTGTTTTTTCAATAACATAGAACTTCGAATCTAATGTCTTTTGCCATTGTATATTTCGATATTACATCATCGCCTGCCGGATAGCTGTTAACGCCAGCTCGAAGTCCTCCGGCGTCGCTCGGCCAGTTTCAGCCTGGTAGTAAAGGATCGTGAACATATTAGCGACCGCCTCCGCGACGGGGGAAATCTGCCGGGCGGTTTCTTGGTCGATGAACACCAGGGCGGCCAGCTTGGTCGCTGCCTGATGAATTGCTTGCTCAACTTCGATATTATATGTGGTTGTCATGTGTCACCTCTCTGTCAGGTGGTATGTGGAAATGCGGGCCGGTGCACCATCACCGGCCCGTGTGCTGTCTATAAGCCGGTATTGGAAAACCCAGCCACTTCTGAAAACGGGGTTTTCCCGGTTCCAGCCCCTGCGTCATTGCTGATGCGCGTGCTGCTCAATGCCTCCACTCGGCCAGTAGGGTCCGGGCGATTCACAAAGGCCGCAATCTCCGCGTCGGTGTCTTTCTCTTCCTCGGTCAATGGTTCGACAACCGGTACAAAATCGGCTTCTGCGCGGGGTTCCTGGTCTTTGTCGAGCATATCTAGGGCAGCCATGAAATTACGTTCTTTCATCGTCTTATCTCCTTACGTATCTTGCCGATCGCGGTTCACAAAGCTGGCAACCTCTTCATTACGTTCCTGCTGGCGTTCCTGGGCATACGAAACGTAGTCCCCGACGTCGAAGGTGTGCTTTTCCGGGTCGCGTGCTTGCCACTCAGCGTGTGACTGGCGGGCCTTGTCCTGGTCCTCGCTGGACAGAGCATCAAAGCCGCCTGTTTGGTTTACCCAGCCACCGCCGTTGCCACCGCTCAAGCTATCGCTGTCGAACGATGCGGTATCACTCACCTGATCAGCTCGACCAGCATCGTTATCACTCTTTGGCTCCATGCTTTCACGAATTGAGGATGCCAGGCGTCCTCCGGCGGTCTGATTAGCCTTATCTTGAAAACTTCCGGCCATCTTTGCTCCGACCCCTTTAGCAAGCTCGCCAGCCGTTCCGGCTGCTAGAGAAGCTGCCCGACCAAACCCACCGCCAGAGCTGTAACTACCCGCTCCGGAAAAACCTGCTGCCTTTGCAAATGGCGTATCACCCGTGCTCGCGTTATCGCTGCCAGTGGTGCTACCACCCCAGCTTTCGCCGGTATCACTAGAGCTACCGCCGAAGCTCGTCATGTCTCCACCGGCCATACTGGATTGCGCCTTTTGAAAGGCTGCTTTTACAGCACTAGCTCCACCGGCCATATTAGTCGCCCCGGACATTGCAGCGCTTCCAAGCGCAGCACCACCCGATGCGACGGCTGCACCGGCACCGACAGCCCCACCAATCAAGGCCCCTGCACTGAATGAACTACCAGCGCTCGCAGCAGCACCACCGCCAGGGATCAAACCTGCAACCACGTTTGGTACGGAGTTAACGAGAATAACCATGACAAGGGACACAACGAAAATTACCAACAATTCGTCCATCGGCGCACCTTCTGAAAGGTCGGAGTGATAACCATCGATAATAGAAACAGCGATCCCAACCAGCAGTGTCATCGTCATGATTTTGAGTGCTATACCGGCCACACTCCTGAAATAGTTGACGGCAATATCAGAGGTCCAGCGCGAGCCACCGAAGCCCAAGACAAAGATTCCCGCATAAGCAATAATCCATGCCGTAACTAGGGCAAGAAGAACGTTGGCTGCAACAATGGCCATGCATGCCAATATGGCAAGCGTGGTCAGGAAGATGGACAAGTTGTCCATAGGGCTAGTGATGCTATAGCTGCTCGCTGCCTTAGCGATAATATCAAACGCAATATCTATCGGCGTGGAAGGATTCAACCCCCTTGGCAGACCGGATGCTTCTGCCGCGATATTTCTCAACGAGTTGATAATATCCATTGCAAAGCTAGGCCCATTGATCAACAGCCACCAAAAGAATCCGGTAGTAATGGTGAAGCGAGTAAACTCGGCGAAGAACTCGCCAATGTCGGCTTTACGCAATGCCATCATGCCGAATGTCCAGACCATTGAGATAACAACCAGTGTCCAGAATAACCAGGACGCATGATCAGTAATTGTTGTCGCCCAGTTTGAGCTTTCGGTTAAAAAACGGTCCGAAACTTCATTCAACACACCGCCTTTATCTATTTCGGCAAAGGCGGCTGGTGAAATGGAAGCAAAGGGCAGCACGACCCCAAAGCGAAGAAGTACTGTTTTCATATCAGAATCCCTTGCTCTTAGAGCGATCCACCGGTTCTTTCAGGCTATCGTAGATAGTCCCGTCCTGTTTTTCGCACTGCTCTTGCTGTTGGTTTGTTTTTTCGCAGTTTTCTTCCTTCTCACTACATCCCGCCATGAGGGACAAAGAAAGCAGAAGTGTCAGCACTTGAATCATGTATTTCATGCTTAGTACTCCTTGCTTTGAGAACGGTTTACCGGTTCGGCCAGCCCCTCATAGAGCTTATCGCGTGAAGCCTGATATTGAGCTTCGCGGTCGGCGTCGGCCTGCATCTTAGTGCCAACGGCGTTTTGCTGAGCAATCAGCAAGCTACGGATTTGCAGGAGCTGATTGGCCTGGTTGCTGGCGAGCTGGTTGGCGTAACCAATGGCGGCCAATTGTCCGTCTGCACCCTGGGCGGCGGACTGCAGGCGGGTAAGCTGACGGGCATCTGCTTCTAGGTTGTCTTGCTGCTGCTCCAAGCCCTTAAACAGCGCATCATTGGCCGTTTTCTGCGATTCGGACGCCAGGCGGCGGTTTTCTTCCATCGCGGCCCGTTCGGCATCGCTGCACCCTGTAGAAGAGAAGCAAGGCGATCCACGGTAATAGGCCACGTCCTGGAACTTGCCCAAGTACGCATCGAGGCTACCAAGTTGGTTTTGGTAATAAGCGAGCGTGTTGGTAGCCTGGTTCAGATCGTTGATGGTCCGCTGCGCCTGGTCCCAAATATGGGCCGCCGGGGCCATCGTGTTTTGCAGTTGGTTTTCGTACTGCTGGAGTTGGGTTTGGTACTCCTGAATCTGCTTGAGCGTCTGCGCAACGGCTTCCATCGCGGACATGATGTTTTGCGTCAGATTGGTGCCATCAACGACAGGGATACCCGCCTGTACAGGCTGCAATGAACCGATAAGAAGCGAGGTTGCCAAGGCAACCGGTAGGATTGGAATTTTAGCCGCTAAAATTTTTTTCTCTTGCATGATCAATACCTCTCGATGAATAAATATCCAACTTCTCGACCAATGACATCCAGCTCCAGCGGTTGCACTGCCGCTGCCAGTATTTCTCGTATTTCCGCATCAGTGCTCCTGTCGTTAAGCGCCGCACGCACTTTTAGCGCCCGGTGAACTTCAGGAGGCAAATTACGGACAAGTACATTCGCCATATTAATACCTTCTTGATGCACTCGCTACCAATGATATCAAAGATATCACAAACAACAACCATGTTTTCTACTCACCTTACAAATCGGCGGCAGCCGGTAGCCTCGCAGAGCAAGATTCCCCGTTGAGCGCCCCCGGCGCGAATAAGGGAGAGTGAAGATAGTTAATCGGCTCCGCCGATTAGCTAACTTCACCTATCCTGCCCGCCATTCAGCATTGTTTACGCCAAGGAAAGTGTTGCCGCGAAAATCTGTTTTTTTGTGCAAACCATATAAAATCGCTTGCTCACCTTCTTGCTAGAACAGAAACACAAAATAAACGCGTAATATCAGGCAATTGCTACGCTAACGCGGAGATTTACACAGCAAAAAAGCACAGGAATACACAGCTTTACTAATTCAGGAGGGATAGCGCCCCTCAAGTGTCAATGAAACGTACGAGTGCTAGCAACACATCGAATGTAGGTCACTGTATTCCATGGGTTTTTAAACTTACTAGACACTCTCACCAGCCTTTTCTTTGACAGTTTCAGATTGGTATCGGTTGGGTCACACGGTCAGGAAGGACCGCTATCAACACCCTGGCGTGTCGAGCCGCTAGCGCCCAACTTTGGACAGCTTTTCGGCACTCGGCACAACGTCAGTGCGGATAGGAAATGTAGTGTTGTAGTAAGTTGTATGGTGATACAACATACTACAACCTACAAACAGCACATCTTCAGCCGACTACGGCCATAAGTGGCTATACATGAAATACAGCGTCTAGAGTCGCGGAAATAGGCGCCTCAAGCAGTGCTCTCTTAACACCCCGCTAAGAGGAAAATAAAAATCGGCTATAAATTGGAGCGCATAGATAACAGCCAACTATTATAGTTTTCCTGCTTGAACGGCTCATTATGCGTCTGCAAAGAAGGGGACTTCCCAAAAAGCCTTGGCACTCCAACTAAGTACCAAGGCTTTAGTGCTTGATAAGCTTAAGCTGGATTAGCAGCTAAGCCTGTTTTTTCTTCTTTTCTTTTACGTGCAAGGCAACGATTAGTAGCTTCTGTAATAGGCGTTTCACCGCCTTTCACTCCCCTCATGTACATCACCGCTGCTGCAGCCTGCATAATAGATTCTGCAGAGTCAGGGTTTGACATATCAGCAGTCATTTCCTGTACAAGTTCGGCATCAGTAATGCCATTCTTTTCCGCGCGGCCTAGAGCGTTAAACTCCTTCCTCGCACGCGTTTGTTGTGTTTCAAATGGGTTTTTCATCAAAACGCTCCTGTTCCTTAGGCTACGGAATTGAAGCCTAAGGAACTCTAATGGGGGCGGATCTAATTGAATTCAAGATTTCACACCCAAGCGCACACCCGCCCTAGCCAAACTATGATCGATGTTTCTTGCGCTCTTGAGACCTCTTTGACCTGCCCTTCGGAAGGATTGCACGCCAAGAGAAGGGGTAGCTTCTGGCGAGGAATCAGAATCGGCCACCCTCTTGGCGTTAAAACATCGGCCGGAGGCCGATACTATTGGCAAGGCATGAACGCGCCATTAAGGCGCGGGCTATGCCGCGCATGGTGGATATTCTTTAGAATATCTTGGATCGATTTCCAAAACAGACCGGAAAGCCTTGTCCTGCAGGGGTTTTCGCGATTGTAGCGGATACCGTTATGCCGGTGATGGGATACTATTATGCCGGGGGACGGGTGCTATTATGCCGGGTATGGGTACTGTCGCGCCGGGGGTTGGCACGGTTAGTCCCTGGCCGCCTAATCTCCCATTTCCCCTTAGCGTATTCATGTACAGTCCAGCCCACTGAAATCAGTTCAGTTAACGCTTTCCGGGCCGTCTGACGGCGCTTTTTCAAGGTGTTGGGGTTCTTCGTTTTGTCCGGCCAGACGTAGTTGCAAAGGGTATCCAGTTCTACGCGTCCAGATTTACCGGCATCAATCCAGCCCGATAATCGCTGATGCAGTAATCGAGCAGGATCGGTCTGTAGCGCCCGAACCTCCGTCATGTCGAGGCGAGTATGTGGACGCTCTCCCATTACAGCCTCTGCTAATCGAGGGTTCAGGCCGACAAACAGCTTACCTTCCCGGTCGTCGCTGACGTAATCGGACAGGATACGGAACCCCTGACGCTGCCCGTTACGTTCCACAATGACCGATACTGCCCATAGTCGCTCGATGCTATCGCGGATAGTTCTGAACTGGCTGCCTCCATCGTCGGCATATCCAAGTTCCCGGGCCAGTTGTCGGAAGCTGCCCTTAGCAACCATCGCGTCCTTCTCAACCGCGTCCCATTTGAGGTCTAGCAAGAGGCGCAATTGCTGCCCAACCTCTGACTCGGTTTCGTTTCGCAGCACAATCCCGCGCCCCCCATCACCAGAAATTGCGGCCATAGCCACAAGCCCTTGTAGGATACGAAGATCATCAACTCCCAGAGGCTCAGGTCCCCAGAAACGTATAGAATCCTCGCCATGGGTATAGGTTACGTCCAGCTTAAGCCGTTTCCGCTCTCCACGCTTCAGGCTACGAAACAAGCCAGGAGCCAAGCAATGGGCTGGGTCATGTCGAACATGGGTAAGATCAAAGCTCATCGCGCGCACCACCCTTAGATTTATTGAATGGCAGCACTCTATTGGATTTGCTCTGCTTCTCTAATACGGCAGGCTTCAGTATTCCTCCTTCATGTCGTCGATACCACTTGTCAGAGATAGGGGCAGAGTAATTAAGCTTAGGGAAGGACCATCGCACAAAATGACGGCGACATTCTTCGTCTACTCCCCATGTTTCGGCTTCTGCCGCCCCCATGCCAATTAAATTCGCTTGAAAGCGGACGTTATCCGTGAGCACAGAACTGCCTCGGCTAGCCTGCTGAGCGTCACCACTGCTAAACGCACCGGCTTTGTTTGTATGGTGGAGGAATAAAACGCTAGTTCTATTTACGCTGCAAAGTTGTTCCATGTAGTCCAGCAGCCCTTTCATATGGCCTCCATCATTTTCGTCCAACTTATGAAATCGGCGTAACGTGTCAATTACTACGAGGCGAGCACCTCGAGTGACGTTCTCAATCCAATTCCGCCACTCTCTACTCATCATATCGGCACTGAAACCGACCAGAGGAGCAACCGCTAAGTTGTTATACATGGCCTCACGTTGGCTAGTGTTAAGGTATCGACCTATAGCGTGAAAACGCCCAGATAACACGTCTGTAGGGTCTTCTCCGGTTAAAAATACCACTGGACCGGTGACCAGCCGCCACGCGCTGTCCATATCAGCTAAATTCAATAGATCAGCACCGGTAGCAACCGTTACAGAAACTTGTAGAGCAAGCATGGTTTTACCTGTTCCACCAGGACTTACCAATGTTCCAACTGCTCCCGATTTGAAACCAGGAAATACAAAATCAAGGGACTTCGGCTCGTTCTCAACAGCTTTTCTCAGATCGAGCAACGCAATTTCTAGGGTCATAGCGTCAGCCCCTTATCGTATTGCCAGGCCGAGTAGCTTGGATTCCTGACGATCTACGGGTCTCTATCCACTCTTCGACTTCCGATAAATCCCAAGCAACATTTCTGCTTGTAAGCGCTATTCGCTTAGGAAACTCGCCCCGTTGCTCTAGGTTATAAATTGTGCGCGTTGAAAGAGGGATCATCTCCAGGAGTTGCTTCCTGTTGATGAGGGTTTTGGCAGTGTGCATGGTCAATACCTCTCAAATGAATGCGCTTGATGTCTCAAGCGGACTATTCATCGAGTAGCGTCTGCTAATCGGTAATTGACCTTCCCGATGCCGGAGGGCGGCCTTGAATGGAAATTTGGCATCAATCTACGCTAATTATGCTATCAAAGATATCATAATTAGCAACCATCTAACCTTTAAAAAAATGACAACCACCCACTTTTAGGCAGTCCATTCATCAATCATGTCAGCCCAGTCCTGCAACATGGCTGTGCGCTGCTCGCGATACTCGGCTTTGTTATAGATTGCCCTCACACCTTTTTGCTCATGCGCCAGGCATTTCTCAATCCAGTCGGTGTTGTAACCGGCTTCATGGAGCAAGGTACTGGCTGTTCGTCTCAGGTCGTGCGGGCCGAATTTGGCAAGCGGCTGCCCCTCTTTCTGAGCCAGCTTGTAAGTCATCGTCATCACCCGGTTCAGCGTGGCACTGCTCATGGGCACGTCAGAATCGTAACGCGACGGCAGAACATAATCCGATCCACCGGAGAACGTCTTCAAAGCGATGAGAATGTCCATGGCTTGCCTGGATAGAAACACCAGATGAGGATTTCGCCGCTTCATCCTTTCTTTCGGGATGGTCCAGAGCGCTTCGCTGAAGTTGATCTCACTCCAGGTGGCATTTGTCAGCTCGCTTTTTCGCACCATCGTCAACAACAACAGTTTGACTGCTGCGCGGATCGATGGTGATGTACCAATACGCCCCATGTACTGATACATGATCCTGATTTCTTCGGGGGTCAGGGTTCGATCTCTCGGCTCAAACCTGGCAATGCTTGCTGGCCGCACCAGATCTGCCGGGTTCTCAACCTTCTGGCCTCGCTCAGTGGCCCAGCGGTATACCTGGAGTACAATCTCACGCGCATGAACCGCCGTAGCAGGCGCTCCACGCTCTACGATGGCGTCGGTCAGTGCTCGCAAGTCCTCGTGAGTGATTTCGGTCAGCTTTTGATTGCCGAACTTTGTTTCCAGCTCTCTCGTATAAACCGAGCGGCGCATATCACGGGTAGAGTCGGCCATCTGGTAGCCACGTAGCCACTTTTCAGCCCAGGCACCAAAGGTTTCAGCCCCTTTTACACGCGCCTTGTCCCTTGCCTTCTCCTTCGCTGGCGACTTTCCATCAGCGACCATCCGCTTGGCTTCACCGAGTCGTTCACGAGCTTCTGCGAGAGTGATACCCCCAACGCCGTAACGACCAAAGGTGATCGTCTCTTGTCTGCCATTGATCGAGTAGTTGTAACGGAATGAGATGGAACCGGCAGGGGTGACAGCCACATAAAGGCCGTCCCGGTCATTCACTTTGTAGAGTTTGTCCCTCGGTTTGAGGTTTCGCAGCTTGGTATCGGTCAGCAAGAGCCTTATCCTTCTTTGATTCCGATACCATGCTGCAAGATCACCCAAAAAACAGGCTTTAATCTCAATAAAAACAGAAGCTTAAGTATTTTCGATACCATGAACACACAAGATCAAGCAGCATGGTATCGGCTATCAGTCATGGCATCATGTCTCGATAATACCACCTTGGATACCACGCTCAAGCGGTGCTTCCCGCTGCCATCAGTTGCCAAACAATGCCAGACACAATAACAAAAAAGCCCATGAAAACATGGGCTTAGGTGTCATTTAATGCCAGTTATTACCAGCTGATGCCTAACGTGTGATCATTCCCACTCAATTGTCGCAGGCGGTTTGCCGGAGACGTCGTAAACCACGCGGGAGATGCCGTCGACTTCGTTGATAATGCGGTTCGACACTTTGCCAAGAAAATCGTATGGCAGGTGTGCCCAGTGCGCGGTCATAAAGTCGATGGTTTCGACGGCACGCAAGGCAATGATCCAATCGTATTTACGGCCATCGCCCATTACACCAACAGAACGTACCGGTAAGAAAACCGCAAACGCTTGTGAGACTTTGTCGTACAAATCGGCGTTGCGCAGTTCTTCGATAAAGATTGCATCCGCGCGACGTAGAAGGTCACAGTATTCTTTGTGGATCTCGCCCAGTACACGCACGCCAAGACCTGGCCCTGGGAATGGGTGGCGGTAAAGCATGTTGTAAGGCAGGCCTAGTTCAAGGCCAATCTTACGGACTTCGTCTTTAAACAGCTCTTTGAGTGGTTCAACCAAGCCCATTTTCATTTCTTCCGGAAGACCGCCCACATTGTGGTGCGATTTAATCACGTGTGCTTTACCGGTTTTCGAGGCTGCTGATTCAATCACATCTGGATAGATGGTGCCTTGCGCCAACCATTTGGCGTTTTTCATTTTAGTGGCTTGCTCGTCGAATACTTCAACAAACACGCGGCCAATGATTTTACGCTTAGCTTCAGGGTCAGCTTCGCCTTTCAGCGCGTCGAGGAAGCGGTCTTCAGCGTTGACGTGGACAATGTTGAGGCCGAAGTGGTCACCAAACATTTCCAGTACTTGCTCGCCTTCGTTAAGGCGTAGCAGGCCGTTATCCACAAATACGCACGTGAGCTTGTCGCCAATCGCGCGGTGAACCAGCATTGCCACTACTGAGGAATCAACGCCACCAGATAGGCCAAGGATCACTTCATCATCACCGACTTGCTCGCGAATACGCTCAACCGCATCTTCGATGATAGACGCAGGAGTCCATAGGCGCTCACAACCGCAGATGGTCATCACAAACTGCTCTAGCATGCGTTTGCCTTGGCGAGTATGCGTGACTTCCGGGTGGAACTGTACGCCGTAGAAGCGCTTCTCTTCGTTAGCCATCGCCGCAAACGGACAGGTGTCGGTTTCGGCGATTTTGACGAAATCTTCTGGGATAGCGACCACTTTATCACCGTGGCTCATCCACACATCCAATAGCGCGGTGCCATCTTCGGCGATCGCATCTTCAATACCATCAAACAAAGCACTGTTGGCAACACGCTTAACTTGGGCATAACCAAATTCGCGGTGCTCAGAGCCGGCCACTTTACCGCCCAGTTGCTCAGCCATGGTTTGCATGCCGTAGCATACGCCAAGCACCGGCACGCCAGCATTAAAGACATACTCAGGCGCACGCGGTGAGCCAGCTTCAGCGACACTTTCAGGGCCACCGGAAAGGATGATGCCATCAGGGGCAAAATCACGAATATCTTGCTCTTCTACATCCCAGCTCCACAACTCACAATACACTCCGATTTCACGGACACGACGTGCGATCAGTTGCGTGTACTGGGAGCCAAAGTCGAGGATCAAAATACGTTGAGCATGAATGTTTTTGGTCATTATCTGGCTTTCTCAATTAAGTGGAACAAAGGGGCGTTGTCAGCCCTCTTGGACGAATAGAAAGCGGTGTGGCCCTTAAGCCACACCGCCATACATTATCCGAGGCGATAGTTAGGCGCTTCTTTGGTGATGGTCACATCGTGAGCGTGTGACTCTTTCATGCCCGCGCCAGTCACGCGAACAAATTGCGCCTTGGTGCGTAAATCGTTGATGGTGGCAGAGCCCGTCAGACCCATGCATGAACGCAAACCGCCCATTTGTTGGTGGATGATTTCTTTCATCATGCCTTTGTAGTCTACACGGCCTTCAATGCCCTCTGGGACCAGTTTGTCGGCAGCATTGTCGCTTTGGAAATAACGATCAGATGAGCCTTTTGACATCGCGCCCACCGATCCCATACCACGGTACGATTTGTACGCGCGACCTTGGTAAAGCTCAACTTCACCCGGTGATTCTTCCGTCCCTGCCAGCATGGAGCCAACCATCACACAGGATGCGCCAGCGGCAATCGCTTTACACATATCGCCCGAGAAGCGAATGCCACCGTCAGCAATGACCGGAATGCCATATTCTTGTGCAACGGCTGCTGCATCACTGATGGCTGTGATTTGTGGTACACCAACCCCGGTCACAATACGGGTGGTACAAATCGACCCTGGGCCAATTCCCACTTTAACGGCATCAACACCCGCTTCAATTAGGGCACGAGCACCGTCTGCCGTGGCAACGTTACCCCCTACGATTTGCAGGTTTGGATACGCGGCGCGTGTATCGCGAATGCGTTGCAACACACCTTCAGAATGGCCGTGTGATGAGTCAATCAAAAGAACGTCGACACCGGCTTCCACCAAGGCGGCAACACGCTCTTCATTACCTGCGCCAGCACCGACGGCGGCACCCACGCGCAGACGGCCTTGCTCGTCTTTACAGGCGTTTGGTTTGCTTTCTGCTTTCTGGAAGTCTTTTGCGGTGATCATGCCGCTTAGGTGGTGGTCTTGATTGACGACCAAGATTTTTTCCACGCGGTGCTGCTGCATCATTTGCTGAACTTGCTCTCGATCCGCACCTTCTTGCACCGTGGCCAAGCGAGACTTCGGCGTCATCACTTCATCAACACGCTTGCTCAAATCAGACACAAAACGCACATCACGACCGGTGATAATACCGACGAGCTCTTTTTGCGCGTTAACCACTGGATAGCCGGCGAAACCGTTGCGTTCGGTGAGTGCTTTCACGTCCGCAATGGTCATTTCTGGCGTCACTGTAACAGGGTTTGTGACCATGCCCGCTTCGTAAATTTTAACCAAGCGAACTTGCTCAGCTTGCTGTTCAATGGTCATGTTTTTGTGGATAAAACCAAGGCCACCTTCTTGCGCAAGTGCAATCGCCAGACGGGCTTCTGTCACCGTATCCATCGCTGCTGATAAAACAGGGATGTTCAGGCTAATAGAACGAGTCAGTTGGGTTCGCAGATCCGCAGTGTTCGGAAGAACAGTGGAATGGGCAGGGACGAGGAGTACATCGTCAAAGGTTAGCGCTTCTTTCGCGATTCTCAGCATTGCAATATCTCACACCAAAATTTGTGAAGGGGAACAAAATATTGCCGCAGCATTATACGTATAGCGCAAACGTTTGGCTACAGGTTTTTACTGAGAATTTTCATTTACTGCTGTCTTTGATTTTAGGCGCTTAATATTCAATCACTTCGAGTAAAAATGCCCGCTCATGCACGGCATACGCTTAGCAATTGGCATCCTCAAAGCAGACAGGTAGTATGCGTGCAGGTGAATGAAAAAGGTTGGCGACGTGAGCACAAACAATCGCAACATTTTGACGGTATCTCGGCTGAATGCCGAAGTTCGGCTGTGTCTTGAGCGCGATATCGGCATTGTCTGGTTAAGCGGGGAAATTTCCAATTTTACCGCCGCAGTCTCAGGGCATTGGTATTTATCGCTGAAAGATAACCAAAGCCAAGTGAAATGTGCCATGTTCCGCGGTAACAACCGTCGTGTTACCTTCAAACCCAAAAATGGCGACCAAGTGTTAGTCCGCGCCCGAGTGTCCTTGTATGAGCCACGCGGTGACTATCAATTGATCCTCGAAAGTATGCAGCCTGAAGGGGATGGGCGGCTACAACAAGAGTTTGAGCAACGTAAGCAAGCGCTTGCAGCCGAAGGGCTTTTTGCCCAAAGCGAGAAAAAGCCTTTACCTACTCAACCACGCCGTATTGGTATTATTACCTCCAAAACCGGCGCTGCCTTGCATGATATTCTGCATGTACTCAAGCGACGCGATCCTAGCCTGCCCGTGGTCATTTATCCTACGCTGGTGCAAGGGCGCGATGCCGCAGTCAGCATCGCGCAAGCTATTGGTCGTGCCAATAGTCGAGCAGAGTGCGATGTTTTGATTGTCGGTCGTGGCGGGGGGTCGCTAGAAGATCTCTGGTGTTTTAATGAGGAAATCGTCGCCCGTACTATCGCTGCCAGCACGATTCCTATTGTCAGTGCGGTGGGTCATGAAGTGGATGTAACCATTGCTGATTTTGTCGCTGACATGCGCGCTCCAACCCCTTCAGCCGCTGCGGAGCTGGTTAGCCGCGATCTGAGTTATCGGCTTCAGCAATATCAGCAACGCGAGCAAGCACTCAGTCGCGCTATGGC
The DNA here is from genome assembly GCF_001996165.1 of Salinivibrio proteolyticus. Taxonomy (GTDB): domain Bacteria; phylum Pseudomonadota; class Gammaproteobacteria; order Enterobacterales; family Vibrionaceae; genus Salinivibrio; species Salinivibrio proteolyticus. Next base: position 14,016 of record NZ_MUFP01000011.1, read on the forward strand.
CGATGTGCTTTATCGTCAGCAACGGCATCTCACCCAATTGTCGCACCGTTTGTCCCACCAGCATCCGCGCACGCGCTTACAACAGCAAAGCCAGCGATTGGATGAGCTACAACGGCGCATGCAACAAGCGATGATGACTAAAATTCGTCGTGCTCAGGCGCAATGTAGCCAGTTGGACGACCGATTGCAGCGTGCAACGCCGCTCCACACCATTCATCGCCAGCAAGGGCGTGTGAGCCAGCTTGAACAGCGCCTTAGTCACGCCATGGACGCTCAATTGCAGCACGCACAACAGCGGCTGCATACTCTGATGGCAACCCTAGATGCCGTTAGCCCTCTGGCTACCCTAACTCGAGGTTATTCCATCACTCGTACGGGCGATGGCAAGGTGGTGACCCAGACCGAGCAGCTTAGCGTGGGTCAAACATTACATACCCATCTGCGTGAGGGCGACATCACAAGTACGGTCACCGCGCTGACACCGGCTTCTGTCTCCCCCGCACAAGATTAACCTCTGTACAACCGACTTCTCTCTGATCTGATTGTGATCGCCTGATCGAGGGGTTAATGCCCCTTGATCAGCTTCCTACCCTAAAAAGAATATTTATCAATACACTTCCCGAAAGCATAAGTTACATGTTCTGCATTTGGATTTTAATCGATATAAAAAACTATTTGGGTTTATTTTTTTGACGTGATCCAGAATTAATGAAAAGAGAATAGCATCAGGTGATGGTTGAATTCTCACCGCTCAAAAACCCGCCTAGCGCGGTATGACAGCGGATCGTGTCACTGACTTTAAGCAGCATATTAATGTGATTTAGATCACTTAAATTCGGAAAAAGATCATGAAAAAGATCGTAGACCAGCATAGAAGATCAAAAAAAGCCCAGCGCGATGGCTGGGCAAGTGATTACTTTTTGTTTCGGTTTTTCACCATGTCCATCAAGCGCTTGCGCTGTCTGGACTGAGAAAGCGTCAGCTTCTCTTTCTTCCCTTCATACGGGTTTTCACTATTCTGGAACTGGATCTTAATCGGGGTGCCCATAATATCGAGCGTCCGGCGATAGTAGTTCATTAAATAGCGCTTATACGAGTCCGGAAGTTCATTAACCAAGTTACCGTGGATTACCACAATCGGCGGGTTATACCCCCCGGCGTGTGCGTATTTTAGCTTCACTCGGCGACCTCGAATCATCGGCGGTTGGTGGTCGTCCTGCGCCATCTTCATGATGCGCGTCAGCATCGACGTACCTACACGCTTGGTCGCTGACTCATAGGCTTCTTGAATCGACTCAAACAAGTGACCCACACCCGTACCGTGCAGGGCAGATATAAAGTGAACACGCGCAAAGTCGACAAAACCCAGACGGCGGTCGAGCTCTGATTTGACACGCTCTTTCACTTCGCTATCCAATCCATCCCACTTGTTGACCGCTAGCACAATAGAGCGTCCAGCATTCAAGGCAAACCCCAGTAGGCTTAAGTCTTGGTCAGAGATGTTTTCGCGCGCATCAATCACCAGCAACACCACATTGGCGTCTTCAATCGCTTTAAGGGTTTGGATAACCGAGAACTTCTCGACTTTATCCGTCACGCGCTTACGACGTCGTACACCGGCGGTGTCAATCATCACGTATTCGCGTCCATCACGCTCCATAGGAATGTAGATAGAGTCACGTGTGGTGCCCGGCATATCGTAAACCACCACGCGCTCTTCGCCGAGCATGCGGTTGGTTAGGGTCGATTTACCCACATTTGGACGGCCAATAATGCCAATTTTAATCGGCTGGGCTTGGAGGCGCGCATACTCGTTTTCCGCTTCCTCTTCGGTCATGGTGGTTTCGTCTACCGGCTCGATATCATCCTCACCGGTGAGATCAACCAAACCAGCTTCTTGGTCTTCTTTGGCTTGTTCCGCGAACGGCATCAGCGCACGGTTGATCAAGGTACTTACACCGCGACCATGTGCAGCCGCAATTTGGTACATGTTGTCCATGCCTAGTTGCCAAAAGTCAGATGCGGCGGTGTCCGGATCCATCCCGTCGACCTTATTCACCACCAAGAAAGATGTTTTTTCACGGGTGCGAATATGCTGCGCAATCTCTTGGTCGGCCGGGGTTAAACCCACACGACCATCAACCATAAACAGGACAACGTCCGCTTCTTCAATGGCGGCCAAAGACTGCTCGGCCATTTTGGTTTCTACGCCTTCCTCGGTGCCATCAATACCGCCGGTATCGATCACGATGAACTCGTGTTCACCTAGCATCGCTTTACCGTATTTTCGATCCCTGGTCAGTCCCGGAAAGTCCGCTACTAGCGCATCACGCGTGCGGGTTAGACGATTAAAGAGCGTCGATTTCCCTACGTTCGGGCGCCCTACAAGGGCAATAACAGGAATCATGTAGACCTCTTCTCTTTCATTCTCTTATCAATGAACAAGGCTCCTCACTGTCAGAGCAGTCAGGAGCCCAAAATAATTATGTTGGCTAATTCTACTCGATGGTCAGTTTTCTCATTTGACCATCACGTGTGATCACAATATAGCCGTTATCCGTTTGTACTGGCGCAACAGCGATGCCATTACCTTCCAGTGACTGCTGAGCAACAAACTCGCCGGTTTGTGGATCAAGCCAGTGCAAATAACCTTGGCTGTCACCTACCATGATGTAACCGCTGCTCGCCGAAGGTGGCGTGAGAATCCGGTATTCCAGCTCAGTGTTACGCCATTTTTCTAGGCCGTTGCGTGCATCCAATGCCACGACATCGTCTTTATCATCAATCAGATAAACGGTGTTGCCCGCAACCATAAAGTCTGTCGCTGTCGAAAAATCACGCTTCCACGCCGCTTGGCCAGAGCGCAAATCAATCGACACCAATTGACCATTATACCCCACCGCGTACAGGCGGTCGCCTTCAATCACCGGAGTGGCATCCACATCGACCAGACGATCAATCTCAGTCGCCCCTTTCGGCGTGGCAATCGGAATTTGCCAGAGTGAGCGACCATCTTGGATCATCGCAGCGCCCAATCGACCATTGGCCATGCCCCAGAATAAACCGCCAGAGATAGTGACGGGCGCACTGTCACCACGCAAGCTGAGATTGGGTACATCGTTGGTGTTGTTCCATTGCACTTCACCCGATTCGGCATCCAACGCAACTAACTCACCGCGGCTGGTATTAACCACCACCAGTCCAGCTTCAACCAAAGGTTTTGACAGGATCTCACCGTTGACGTTTTGTTGCCAAACGAGTTCCCCGTTTTCGGCATCCAGTGCATAAAGCACCCCGGTTTCTGCACCAACATAGACTTTGCCGTAAGACGCACTCAGGCCGCCCGAGAGCAACGCAGGTACATCGGTTTGCACTGATTTTTCCCATACCGACTGGCCGGTCTGTAAATCGTACGCACCGATAAGGCCGTTACGATCTGCGGCAAAGACTTTGTCATAAGCCACGACCGGACGCAGTGCAGAGTAATAATGACCAACGCCATCACCGACTTGTGCTTTCCATTGCAAGCTTGGGGTAAATTGGCTATTCACCGTCGGCAATGGTGCCATTTGCACCACATCTTCTTCACCGGCACAACCGGCAAGCAACGCCAAGGCAGCTGCCATCGCCGCCCCACGCCATAATCCTTTTGTCATACCGCGACCTTACTGACTGAGGTTGTTAAGCTTCATATTGACGGTTGGGCTCTCTGCCGCTGCAAGTGACGCCGCATAGGCGCTACGTGCCGCATCTTTGTCGCCTTTAAGCAGCATGATATCACCACGGATCTCTTCGACTTTTGCGCGCCAGCTTGGTGCCGTCACGCTATCGAGCTCAGTCACTGCGGTGTCATAGTTACCTAACTCCGCCTCAATCCGCGCAAGACGTGTGGCAATTAAGCCATGAATGGCATCGTCTTTAACCCAAGCACTGGCTTGACGAAGCTGTTCGCTCGCTTGCGCAAGCTCCCCTTGTTCAACCAGTTTTTTCGCCAATTGCATAGCAGCTAACGCACGATAGCCTTCGTGGTCTTCGCTTTTAACCACGTTCTCAAGGGCGGCGGTTTCGCCTTTGTCCAGACCACTAAGCGCTTGAACATATTGCTGTGAGGCTTGTTCCTTGCTCTCAGTCACGTGTGCTTGGTAGTAACGCCATCCATATAGCACACCCAATCCGACTACAGCGCCAATAACAACGGCTTTGCCGTTATCTCGCCACCACTTTTTAATCGCTTCAACTTGCTGTTCTTCTGTGGTGTAGACGTCCACGATCTGTCCTCTCTAAATCAAATCTGCGAGTGTCGCGGCGACCTCGTCTTGTTTCAAGGTTTGCTGCTCGCCGCCTTTCAAATCTTTTACTGCCACGGTGCCATTCTCGACTTCATCTTCGCCAAGCACCAGTGCCACAGACGCACCGACTTTGTCCGCACGTTTAAATTGTTTTTTGAAGTTACCCCCGCCAAAGTGCGACATAACACGTAGGCCCGGGACTTGCTCACGTAAGCGCTCAGCCAGCTGCATACCGGCGACGAGGCTGCCTTCTCCAACCGTGACAACATACACATCCACGGCAGGACGCACATCGTCTTGGTTCAGGGTTTCGAGCATCAGAACTAGACGCTCTAGGCCCATTGCGAATCCAACCGCAGGCGTCGCTTTACCGCCGAGTTGTTCAACCAGACCATCATAGCGACCGCCGCCACATACTGTGCCTTGGGCGCCAAGGCTGTCTGTGATCCACTCGAACACGGTGCGGTTGTAGTAATCAAGGCCACGGACCAAACGGTGGTTAACCTCGTATTGGATACCTGCCGCGTCCAAGAGTTCACATAAGCCGGCAAAATGCTGCTTCGATTCCTCATCGAGGTAGTCGCTCAGCTTAGGTGCATCCACCAGAATGGCTTGAATGTCGGCATTTTTGGTATCCAACACACGTAATGGGTTGGTTTTCATGCGGCGTTTGCTGTCTTCATCTAAGACAGATTCATGCTGCATCAAAAAATCCACCAAGGCTTGGCGATAGTCAGCACGCGCTTGTGGCGATCCAATTGAATTAAGCTCCAAACGGACGTGATCGGCAATGCCTAGCTCACGCCATAGACGCGCCGTCATCATAATCAGTTCAGCGTCGACGTCTGGGCCATCAATACCGAACACTTCCACGCCAAATTGGTGGAATTGACGATAGCGACCTTTTTGAGGACGCTCGTGACGGAACATTGGGCCGGTGTACCAAAGGCGATGTTCTTGGTTATACAGCAAGCCATTTWCAATGCCAGCACGCACACAGCCCGCTGTCCCTTCAGGACGCAGTGTGAGGCTGTCACCATTGCGATCATCAAAGGTGTACATTTCTTTTTCGACAACGTCCGTGACTTCACCGATGGCGCGACTAAAAAGGTGGGTCGCTTCCACGATAGGCATGCGTACTTCACTATAGCCGTAAGCACTGACCACTTGCTTGACCGTGTTCTCTAGTTTTTGCCATAGGGGAGACTGAGACGGGAGGCAATCGTTCATGCCTCGAATTGCTTGAATTGTTTTAGCCACGTTAACTTCCGTTACCGATTAAAGAGTGAGAATGGAGAAGGCGGCCGTTAGGCTTCGCCTTCCTTTTCAATTTGTGAGACGTCGATGCGGTTTTTTTCATCCATCATCGCCGCTTTCGCGCGAATTTTTGCCTCAAGTGCGTCGACAAGGTTGTCGTTATYGAAACGCTCTTTCTGACGCTTGCCGTCGAGGTAATAGGCGCTGCGTTTGTTGCCACCTGCCAAACCTAGGTGAGAGACTTCGGCTTCACCGGGTCCATTCACCACACAGCCAATCACAGAAACGTCCATCGGCGTGGTGATGTCTTCAAGGCGCTGTTCGAGCGCATTCACTGTTCCTATCACATCAAATTCTTGACGCGAGCAGCTTGGGCAGGCAATAAAGTTCACCCCGCGTGAACGAATCCGCAGTGACTTTAAAATATCAAAACCGACTTTGATTTCTTCCACCGGATCGGCGGCAAGGGATACGCGCAAGGTATCACCAATGCCTTCCGCTAATAGCATGCCTAGGCCCACCGCAGATTTAACCGCACCCGCTCGGGCACCACCAGCCTCGGTAATGCCAAGGTGCAACGGTTGATCGATTTGCTGCGCCAGTTTTCGATATGACTCAACAGCCAAGAATACGTCTGAGGCTTTCACACTCACTTTAAATTGATCAAAGTTGAGCCGATCAAGGATATCGACATGGCGCATCGCTGACTCGACTAGCGCGTCTGGTGTCGGTTCGCCATATTTTTCTTGTAAATCACGCTCCAGTGAGCCGCCATTCACGCCAATACGGATCGGGATATTCTTATCTCGCGCGGCATCCACCACGGCACGAATGCGTTCTTCACGGCCTATATTACCGGGATTGATGCGCAAGCAATCCACCCCGTATTCTGCGACTTTTAAGGCAATACGGTAGTCAAAGTGGATATCCGCGACCAACGGGATCGCGGTCTGCGCCTTGATCAATTTAAAGGCTTCAGCCGCATCCATCGTCGGTACCGAGACACGTACAATGTCGGCGCCCACTTTTTCTAGCGCTTTAATTTGCGCCACCGTGGCATCTACATCTGTGGTACGCGTATTGGTCATCGATTGCACCGCTATCGGCGCACCATCACCAATGGGAACATTACCGACGTAAATACGTTTAGACGGACGGCGTTTAATTGGGGATTCGGTATGCATGTCGACGTTCTCTGATTACTGCGGAAGGCGCAACCGTGCCACTTGGCCGGTTGGAAAGCCATCAAGATCAATATTATCGCCATTAAAAGTAATGGTCACCGCACTTGGGGCGCCTAATACTAGTTGATAAGGCGGCTCACCGTTTAGAGTCAGTGCATCGCCGTTGGTTTTAATGCCCGTGGCCAAGCGCGCGCCAGTGGCATCGCGAACGTCGATCCAGCAATCGCTGCTAAAGCGCATGACCAATGTGTTGTCCGCAGCGATCGGCGCTTCGTTGTCATTGCCGACACGGTCATTGGCGACACGCTGGGCTTCATCAATTTGTTCGCTGATGCTCGGTTCGCTGGTCGTCGCCTTTGGCGCCACGGCTTGTGTCGCTTGTTGTCCTTCGCTAGAGGCCGGCACCGATGGCTCTGGTGCAGCGTCCGAGATAGGTGCTTGTGCAGGCTCATCGCTTTGTGTTTCTTGCGGCGCGGCTTCTGGAAGTGGCTCAGCCACCGGCATGGTATCGGTGTCATTCGGCGTGGTCACCAACTCGTCCGCTGCTTGCTGTGGCACTATGGGTTCAACGGTTTGTTGATTTTGCCAGTACCAAGCACCCGTGATCCCAACTAAGATCAGCGCAATCACACCCGAAAGCATCATCAAGCGAYTCTCGCTTTTCTGACGACGTGTTTTGCGTGAAAAGCTTTGCATTTTTTGCACCGTTTCAGCGCTGCTGGCTTCCATATCGCTGGTACCAATCAGGCTATCGGCGTCAATTTGCATCAGTTTGGCGTAGGATCGCAAATAGCCACGTGTAAACGTGGCCAATTGTTCGGTATCTGGATTGTTGTTTTCGAGGTCTTCAATCACGCTCACGCGCAATCTCAGCCTGTCGGCAACATCGCGAACACTCCAGCCCATTTTTTCACGCGCTTGCTTTAATACTTCCCCGGGCGCAGGTTGAGTATGCGTTTGCGCTTGTTCTTCCGTCTGTTCAGTATTCATTCGCTAGGTACAATTGATATTCTTTGGATTCTGGAAACTGTTGCGCCAATCGTTGTGCATCATGGGCAGCTTGCTCCGCGTTGCCTTGTTGTTGATGTGCCTTCACTAAAAGCAGCAACCCCGCAGGGCGCTCGCCGATCTGTCTTTGCAGACGTTGAATACGTGCAATAGCACGCGTCTCTTGCCCATCCTCGATTTCAAGTTTGGCAAGTTGCAATCCTGACCGCACTCGAAGTGGGTCATGATCGACGGCTTTTTCAAACAAGGCTTTTGCACTTTGCCTTTCCCCAGCGGTTAGCTGACAAAAAGCGGCATTTTCATAACTGTCTGACACCCGATGATAATACGGTTGCGCAATGGCTTGCAAAAATGCTTGCTTCGCCGCAGCAAAACGCCGCTGCTCACACAAAAATACACCGTAATTGTTATGTACGTCGCCATTATCGGGCGCCTGGCGCAATGCTTGTTGATAAAAACGGTCGGCTTTTTCACTTTCTCCGACACGTTGTTGATAATACGCCATTGACAGCAAGGCACGATAGTAGTCTGGCGCATATCGTAGCGCTTGTTGTAAGTTTTGCTGCGCTTGTTGATAGCGATCACTGTTTAGGTAGCCTAATCCCAGTGATATTCGGGCATCTGCTGCCCGAATACTATCAAATTCTGAACTTTTTTGCTTTTCTACTGGCGTGGCACATCCAGCCAACGTCATGATGAGTAAGAGTACACAGCCAGTACGGTGCATGTCCCTATCCTTTTTCTGAGCCTAACGGTCAGACTGGACGAACAGGGATTACCTCCTGTGCACCCAGTCGCTTCTCGGCGCGTTTGGTTCGATCAATGATATCGCCAGCTAATTGCCCACAAGCGGCATCAATATCATCTCCACGCGTCTTGCGTACCGTCACGGTAAAATCGTATTCCATCAAGGTTTTCATAAACCTATCGATACGAGAATTACTCGGTTTCTTGTACGGAGACTCAGGATACGGGTTAAATGGAATAAGGTTAATCTTCGCTGGCGTATCTTTCAGTAGCTCTGCGAGCTGACGCGCATGCTCCATATAATCGTTGACATGATCGAGCAAAATATACTCAACCGTGACTCGACCACGGTTCGCGTTCGATGTTGCAATATAACGGCGTACGGCATCAAGGAATGCCTCAATGTCCCAGCGGTCATTGATTGGCATGATCTGGCTGCGAAGCTCATCGTTCGGCGCATGCAGAGAAATCGCCAACGCAACGTCGATTTTACCGATCATTTGCTCAAGGCCTGATACAACCCCTGAGGTTGAGACCGTCACGCGACGCTTCGATAGGCCATAGGCGTTATCGTCTAGCATCAGGTTCAACGCTGGGATCAGGTTTTTCATGTTCAGTAACGGCTCGCCCATGCCCATCATCACCACATTGGTGATCGGACGGCGACCGGTTTCTTTTTCAATCCCAATTTCTTTCGCCGCACGCCATACCTGACCGATGATCTCAGACACGCGCAAGTTGCGGTTAAAGCCTTGGGCACCGGTCGAGCAGAATTTACAATCCAGTGCACAACCAACCTGCGAAGAAACACACAAGGTAGCCCGGTCATCTTCTGGGATATAGACGGTTTCAACATCTTGGCCAGCCACACGCATGGCCCATTTAATGGTGCCATCTTTTGAGTACTGGGCCGATGCCACTTCTGGTGCACGGATCTCCGCCACACGCTTGAGTTTCTCACGCAACTTCTTGTTGATGTTGTTCATCTCATCGAAGTCGTCGCAACCGAAGTGATAGATCCACTTCATGACTTGGTCGGCACGGAATGCCTTTTCGCCGAGCTCGTCAGCAAAATATGCACGGAGTGCCTGCCTGTCAAAATCAAGCAGATTAACTTTCTCTGTTGTCATTGGGGGTTGCCTCGTAAGAACTAGCTGTGTGGTAAAGACAAGTATATTCGCCATTGCGTCACGCTGCTTGTCCGCCCTGTCATGCCGACAAGGGGCTGGCGTGCGCGCTCAAGGCGCGAAATTGTACAGGCTTTAGATCACAGTTTCCACTCTCAGCGAGCAGGGTTATTTGCACTTAAGACGTAAAAAAAGAGGCCAACGCCTCTTTTTAAAACACCCGTGCGCTAAAAGCGGGATTAGCAACGAGGATGGATCTCATCAGCCGTGAAGAAGTAAGCAATTTCACGCTCAGCAGACGCGGGGCTATCCGAGCCGTGCACTGAGTTGTATTGCATGCTTTCTGCAAAATCGGCGCGCAAGGTGCCACAGGCCGCTTCTTCTGGGTTGGTTTTCCCCATTAGCTCGCGATAACGGCTAATCGCGCCCTCACCTTCTAGCACTTGAACCATAATGGGACCCGAGGTCATAAACTCAACCAGTGACGCGAAGAACGGTTTGCCTTGGTGTTCGGCATAAAACCCTTCTGCTTGCTCCTTGGTCAGATGCAGCATTTTCGCTGCGACAATACGCAAACCAGCACTTTCGATACGCTGATAGATAGCACCAATGAGGTTACGCTCTACGGCATCAGGCTTGACGATAGAAAAAGTGCGTTCAATGGTCATTCGCTTTTCCTTTCACTCTCTATAATGGGCCTCAAGGGACGATACGGGCCTACCCTAGCAGACTTTATCCGTGCGCCCTATGGCTCATCAGGCGAAGCGTTAACTGGCACAAAAAATCAGTGACATGCTTCGCCTGTTTTCAGTCAATGAGCAATTATTTCGCCTCATCCAGCAACACACGGGCAAGGGTTTTCACGCCCATACCGGTTGCGCCCACCGCCCATTTGTCATTCGCGGCTTTTCGGTAGGTGCCGGAGCAATCAACGTGCATCCAACCTTTTTGATAACCCTCCACGAAGTAGGACAAGAACGCAGCCGCGGTGCTCGCGCCTGGCATGTATGCACCAGAAGACGCATTGGCAATGTCCGCGAACGATGAAGGCAAGAGTTTACGGTGGAATTCTGCCAGTGGCAGCGGCCACATACCTTCACCTTCTTGCTGCGCCGCCTCAAGGGTGCGATGCGCCAGTGAGTCGTCAAAACTGAATAAAGCGTGATAGTCATTACCCAGCGCGGCTTTCGCTGCACCGGTTAGGGTCGCGCAATCAATCAAGAGTTCAGGCTTGTGTTCACTGGCGTACATCAGACCATCGGCTAAGACTAATCGACCTTCCGCATCAGTGTTGAGCACTTCGACCGTCACACCATTTTTGTAGGTAATGATATCCCCAAGCTTATAGGCGCTGCTTGAGATCATGTTTTCTGCGCAGCATAGGATCAGTTTGACGCGCTTATTCAGCCCTTTGGCAATCGCCATCGCCAATGCGCCGGTCGCGGTGGCAGCACCACCCATATCGGCTTTCATCGACGCCATAAAGTCAGACGGCTTAATGCTGTAACCGCCCGAATCGAAGGTGATCCCTTTTCCCACTAAACACGCATAGACAGGGGCAGATTCATCACCGGTTGGATTGAAGTCAAGCTGCAGCATGGTCGGTTTACGCGCCGAACCACGTCCAACGGTGTAAATACCGTTCCAGCCTTGCTCAAGCAAATCGGTGCCAGAAATAATTTTATAACTGACCGCCTCCGGGGCCATGGATTTGACAAACTCCCCCGCGCGGGCAGCTAGTTGATGAGGGCCCACTTCTTCGGCAGTTTGGTTGATAATGTCGCGCACCCAATCGCCCACTTGCTGGCGCAGGGCGAACTCCTCGGCATCGGCGCCACTGAGGACGGCCTGTTCAAATGCGACGGTATTTTTCGGGCCGCGCAAACCTTGATAGAACGCCCACGCCAGTTCCAAGTCCCACTGGTCACCACCAAGCGTTAATGCTGGTACGCCTTGCCCTTCAAGCTTGCGAGCGGCTTGCTGTACTCTATCGCGTTGCGTCTCGCCTTTTGGCGCGTGTACAACCGCTTTATCCGCCTCAAATGAGACCAAGGCGTTCTCGCCCCAATGCGCGGCTGCCGGCTGATGCGACAAAGTAACCATTAATGTTTCAGACATAGTTGCACTCCTTGTACTATCGCGCTGCTTTTTACTGTGCAGCGTCATCTGGCTATCTTAATCGAGGTCGATGACAGCCAGTTGAATGTAAAAAAGCGAGCCGATTGGCCCGCTTTTAATAATGTGTTAGGTATTTGGCCACAGATACTGTGCCGAGGCAGTGACTAAAATACAAGTATTATCAGCCACTCACGAGAGTTAACCCTCAGTCTAGCTCATCCATCCAACACATGATGATCGCTTCTAGGATACGCTCATTGGAGCGCTCCGGATCGTCATCAAAATCCTCTAACTCAGTGATCCAACGGTGTAAATCCGTAAAGCGTACCGCTTTAGGATCTACATCTGGGTAAATATCACTCAGTTCAATCGCGATATCGCGTGAATCTGTCCATTTCAAGCTCATCTTGCTTCTCCGTCCTTAGCGGCTTGGACTAATGGTTTTCTGCCGCATGGTTGAGGGTATAACGTGGGATCTCGACCACGAGATCTTCATCCGTGATTTTTGCCTGACAGCCGAGACGCGATTCAGGCTCCAGCCCCCACGCTTTATCCAGCATATCGTCTTCTAGCTCGTCACTTTCGTCGAGTGAGTCGAAGCCTTCACGAACAATGATGTGACATGTGGTACAGGCACAGGACTTTTCACAGGCATGTTCGATCCCAATACCGTTTTTTAGTGCCACGTCGAGAACCGTTTCACCTTCTTTGGCCTCTAATTCTGCACCTTCTGGACACAAATCTTGGTGTGGCAGAACAATAATCTTAGGCATGATTACACCTCATCAATGGATTGGCCGGCCAACGCATGACGAATCGATTGGTCCATGCGACGTGCCGCAAAAGTCTGGCTTGCTTTATCCAGCGCTTTGATTCCGGCTTCTATCGCAGCGCCATCATCACCGTTGCGCAGAGCGATCAGTTTTTCTATTTCATTCACCAGTGCTTGTTGCTCATCGGCATCAAGCAAGGTATCGCCATCTTGTTGCATAGCAATAAGCAGCCCTTCAATCACGCGGTCAGCTTCAACACGCTGCTCAGCTAAGTAGCGCGCGTCTTTGTCTTCCGCCGCATGGGTAAACGATGATTTGATCATCGTAGCGATCTCGTCATCGCTGAGGCCGTAAGACGGCTTCACTTGGATGGACGCTTCAACCTCGGTCGATTTTTCCATCGCGGTGACAGACAGCAAACCGTCAGCATCCACTTGATAGGTGACGCGCACATGTGCCGCGCCAGCCGTCATGGGTGGAATGCCTTTCAGACTAAACTGGGCCAGTGAGCGACAGTCATCAACCATCTCACGCTCGCCTTGTACCACATGCACTTTCATGCCGGTTTGGCCGTCTTTGAAGGTCGTAAACTCTTGCGCTTTGGCGACAGGAATCGTGGTATTACGTGGAATGATTTTTTCCACCAAGCCACCCATGGTCTCAATACCGAGTGATAAGGGGATCACATCCAACAACAACATGTCAGAGTCTGGCTTGTTGCCGACTAAAATATCCGCTTGAGTGGCCGCGCCCATGGCAACCACTTTATCTGGGTCAATGCTAGTGAGGGGCTCACGACCGAAGAATTGGCCAACCTGCTCACGAACCGCAGGCACACGGGTTGAGCCGCCCACCATAACCACTTCCAGCACCTCATCAGCACTGACACTGGCATCTTTCAGTGCACGACGGCACGACATCAAGGTTTTCTTGATCAGTGGCGCCACCAGCTGATCGAACGTTTCTCGCGTCAGCACGCCCTGCCAGCCAAGTACATCAATGGCCGTGGTGTCCGCCGACGATAGCGCAATCTTGGCTTGTGTCGCCGCGTGAAGCACCGTACGACGCTCATCGCCACTCAGGGTTTCAAATCCGGCTTGCTCGCAGATCCACTGTTCAACCAAGTGATCAAAATCGTCACCACCCAGTGCCGAGTCACCGCCTGTGGCCATGACCTCAAACACCCCTTTCGAGAGGCGCAAAATAGAAATATCAAAAGTACCGCCGCCAAGGTCATACACAGCAATCACGCCTTCTTGACCAGAGTCGAGGCCGTAGGCAATCGCCGCCGCGGTTGGCTCGTTGAGCAGGCGCAAGACATTGAGGCCTGCAAGTTTGGCCGCATCTTTGGTCCCTGCGCGCTGCGCATCGTCAAAGTAAGCGGGCACCGTAATGACCACGCCTTCTAAGGCGTCGCCTAGGCTGTCCTCTGCGCGCTCACGAACGGCACGTAAAATATCAGCCGAACCTTGAACTGGGTTAATCGCCCCTCGACGCGTCTCGACTTGTGGAAGGCCGTTTTCGGTTTTAGAAAACTGATAAGGCAAATTAGGGTAGCGAGCTTGGACATCTTCCAATGAGCGCCCCATCATACGCTTCACGGACACCAAGGTGTTCGCGCTGTCTGTCTGCACTTTGTCTAGTGCATCGTAACCGACAGAAACAGTCTCTTCACCGTAGTGGACGACGGAGGGGATTAAAGGTCGGTCTTGATGGTCGTTCAAGGTGGTCGCCTTGCCACTTCGCACCGACGCTACCAAGGTGTTGGTGGTCCCTAAATCAATGCCCACCGCGTGTTTGTGCTCGTGCGGCGCAGCACTTTGACCGGGTTCTGAAATCTGTAACAGTGCCATGTCGAATCCTTAAACTTTACTGCGTTGACAGGCGAATAAGTGCAACATCAGCCCATGAGCTGATCTTCAACGCGTTCCACCTCTTGACGAAGTTTGACCGCAAACTTGAGCTTACGAACGATCACCGCAGCATCTTGCCACTGCGATTGTGCTAGCGCAGTTTTAACGTCCGCGATCAAGCTGTCGTAAAGCGCTTGGGCTTTCTCACCAAAATCAAACAATGCCGCGTCGTCATGACTGTCGGTGATTGACTCAAGTTCTTCGCGCAGCATCATTTGCTGCATTAAAAACTCCGGATCCTGCATGGTCTGTTGCTCGTCTTTCAAGTCAATACCCTGCAGGAGCAGCATGTATTCTGCGCGACTCACCGGATCTTTTAAGGTCTGAAACGCATCGTTTATTTGGGATGCTTTCTGTACCGCCTGAAGACGGGTCTTATCGTCTTGGCTAGCCACATTGTCGGGGTGGTACTGACGTTGCAGTTCCCGGAATGTGGAAGAAAGCGAGCTACCGTCCAGCTCAAACTGGTACGGTAGCTCGAAGAGTTCAAAATGATTCATGTGCTCTCACGAATTACACGTTAAAGCTTTCGCCACAACCACACTCGCTGCTCACGTTAGGGTTGTTGAACTGGAAGCCCTCATTAAGGCCTTCTTTCACAAAGTCCAGCTCTGTCCCTTCGAGATAAAGCAGGCTTTTGCTGTCGACAATCACCTTTACACCGTCACGTTCGAACACCTGATCGCCTTCTTGCAGCTCATCAGCAAACTCAAGGACATAAGCCATGCCCGAGCAACCTGACGTTCTGACACCCAGTCGCAGGCCGATGCCTTTGCCTCGGTTATCCAAAAAAGCTCTGACGCGATCAGATGCCGCTTGTGTCATGGTAATCGCCATAGTTACAACAACCCCTTGGTTTTACTGCTGGTGTTTTTTCTTGTAGTCACTCACTGCCGCTTTGATAGCGTCTTCTGCCAAGATAGAGCAGTGCACTTTTACCGGCGGAAGTTCTAGCTCTTCGGCGATCTCTGAGTTTTTGATCGCGGCGGCATCATCAATTGAGCGGCCTTTTACCCACTCAGTCACCAGCGAGCTTGATGCAATCGCTGACCCACAGCCGTAGGTTTTAAATTTGGCGTCTTCGATGATGCCTTGGTCGTTCACCTTGATTTGTAGCTTCATAACGTCACCACAAGCCGGCGCACCCACCATGCCGCTACCGACAGACGGATCATCTTTTTCAAACGCACCGACGTTACGTGGGTTTTCGTAGTGGTCAATTACTTTATCGCTGTAAGCCATAATCGTTTCCTCAAATATGATTGCTCACTGTTGCCAGCTGGCGCGTTTTTTGAATTAGTGGTGCGCCCATTCAACGGTACTTAGGTCGATACCGTCTTTGTACATATCCCACAATGGAGACATTTCACGCAGTTTGTTCACCGCTTCGCGGACTTTTTCAACCGCGTAGTCCACTTCTTCCTCGGTGGTGAAGCGGCCAAATGAGAAACGCAGTGAGCTGTGTGCAAGCTCATCGTCACGTCCCAGTGCACGCAATACGTAAGAAGGCTCAAGGCTTGCTGACGTACAGGCTGAGCCTGAAGAAACGGCAAGGTCTTTCAATGCCATCAGCAAAGATTCGCCTTCAACAAACGCAAAGCTTACGTTTAGGTTGTGTGGAACACGCTGTTCCATATCACCGTTGACGTAGACTTCTTCCAGATCTTTGACGCCTTCGTAGAAGCGGTTACGCAATGCCAGTGCATGTTGGTAATCTTTTTCACGCTCTTCTTTGGCAATACGGAACGCTTCACCCATGCCCACGATTTGGTGGGTAGGGAGTGTACCTGAACGCATACCGCGTTCGTGGCCACCACCGTGCATTTGCGCTTCGATACGTACGCGTGGTTTACGGCGTACATACAGTGCCCCGATACCTTTAGGTCCGTAAGCTTTGTGGGCGCTGAATGAAATCAGGTCCACTTTCATTTCTTGCACATCGATAGGCAGTTTACCGATAGACTGCGCCGCATCGACATGGAACATGATCTTGCGCTCACGACACAGTTCGCCAATGGCCGCGATATCTTGAATCACACCGATCTCGTTGTTCACGTGCATGATGGACACCAAGATGGTGTCGTCACGCATCGCAGCTTCGAGCTTTTTCATGTCTACCAAGCCATTTTCTTCTGGCTCAAGGTAGGTAACTTCAAAGCCTTCACGCTCGAGTTGACGGCATGGGTCCAACACCGCTTTGTGCTCGGTTTTACAAGTAATGACGTGCTTGCCTTTCTTCCCGTAGAAGTGAGCGATGCCTTTAATTGCCAAGTTGTCAGACTCGGTCGCACCAGAGGTAAAGACGATTTCACGAGGATCAGCGTTACAGTAGTTCGCGATGTGCTCACGAGCGGTATCCACCGCTTCTTCTGCCTGCCAGCCAAAACGGTGCGAGCGAGAGGCCGGGTTACCAAAGAACCCGTCCATAGTCAGGTACTGACTCATTTTTTCAGCCACACGCGGATCAACCGGACACGTGGCTGAGTAATCAAAATAAATGGGCAATTTCATGTTTTTCTCCAATTACACCGACATGGTCATCAGGAGCGAACATTGACACCAATGGTGGCACTGTCTTGCTTTACTTGTGAGCTAAAAGAATGTCTGGGCGCCAAGGTGGCATCCAGTTTAGCGTCCTGACGATCTGCTACTTGCTTCACTTCGTTATCTTGCATCAGCTCACCGAGCGTGATGTCATTTAGAAAACCGCTTATACGGGCACTTAAATCGCGCCACAAGGTATGCGTCAAACAGCGAGTACCGCCTTGACAGTCAGCTTTACCTTGACACTTAGTGGCGTCTACGGATTCGTCAACCGCCGCGATCACGGCACCTACCGCGATATCAGTGGCTTCTACACCAAGACGATAACCACCGCCTGGGCCACGAACACTGCTCACTAGCCCCGCCTTGCGCAGGCGAGAAAAAAGTTGCTCAAGGTAAGACAATGAAATGCCTTGACGCTCAGAAATGTCCGCCAGTGGCACCGGGCCCTGCTCAGAATGAAGGGCGACATCGAGCATCGCGGTTACCGCATAACGGCCTTTCGAAGTCAGTCTCATAACACGCTACCTGTGGTGAATAGATGGTCAAATGGTTACATACTTGAGTATTTTGGTCAAGTATTTACCTGAGTAATTTAGTCAGGTTTTATTTGCCCTATTACGTCGTGCCAATGAAATCGATCAATGCCGTTATGAATTCTCTTTATTGGATGGTGATGCCTCTGCTGGCAGGGTCCCTTTTTCAACCGACGACAAGACGCCTCGCAGAATATTAAGCTCTTGGCTCTCCAGCCTTGCGCGATTAAACAGACGACGCAATTTGGTCATCACCATGCCAGGATGCTGTTTACGAATAAAACCAGTTTGGGTTAACACCTTTTCAAGGTGTTGGTAAAAACGGCTCAGCTCTTCATTAAGCGGATAGTCTTGAACCTGACTCTCGCCTTGATACTCTTGGCTTTCTAACCATGCCATACGCAGCTCATAGCAGAGTGTTTGCACCGCCATGGCCAAATTCAACGAGCTATAATCTGGGTTGGCAGGAATAGCGACATGATAATGACAAGTTTGCAACTCCTCATTAGTGAGTCCTGTGCGCTCACGGCCAAACACAATTGCAACCGGATGAGATGGTGCCTCAGACAAGGCCTTTTTCCCACACTCGCGGGCATCTAGCATCGGCCATTCTAGCGTTCGGCTACGTGCACTGGTCCCAATCACCAAGCCACAATCGGCCACGGCTTCTTCTAGCGTGTCCACCACTCGCGCGTTATTAGCGATATCACTGGCACCGGCAGCCAGTGCAATGGCTTGCCCATCAACGTCACATTGAGGTGCCACTAGGGTCATACGGCTTAAGCCCATTACTTTCATGGCTCGTGCCGCCGAGCCGATATTGCCGGAGTGGGAGGTGCCCACCAGCACTACGCGAATTTGATCTAGCATGGTGTTATCGTCGTCTCTTGCACTACTGGGGTAACCATTGGTATTGACTACCCGCAAGCAGAGGTCTGAAAGATCTGCGCAGTTTATCACAGTGCAATCGATAATACTTCTCAGCTAGGACAAGAGCGACTATTGACGAAAAACATGTTACCGCGCTAATTGCCTGATTCGTGGCGATGAAAAAATAACCACTTTCCTTTTCATCCAGCTCTGTTATACTCGCGCCGCTTTCGTTCTTTAACATCCGTTGGGAAAATCGTATGCATCCGATGCTAAACATCGCCGTCCGTGCTGCACGGAAGGCTGGCGACTTTATCGCTAAATCTGCAGAAAACAGAGACAACATCGAAACCGCGCAAAAAGGCAGTAATGACTTTGTCACTAATGTCGACAAAGCGGCAGAACAAATCATCATCGACATCATCAAAAAGTCCTACCCGGATCACACCATCGTTGGCGAAGAGTCAGGTGTGGCTGAAGGGAAAGATAGCGACTATCAATGGATCATCGACCCACTGGATGGCACCACTAACTTCGTTAATGGCTTACCTCACTTCAGCGTTTCTATTGCTGTGCGCATTAAAGGCCGCACCGAAATCGGCTGCGTTTATGACCCAATGCGTAACGAGCTATTCACCGCACAACGCGGTTCAGGCGCGCAGCTCAATAACAAACGTATCCGTACCGGCAGCGCAAAAGATCTGAACGGCACCATCCTCGCGACGGGTTTCCCCTTCAAAGCGAAGCAACATGCTGAAGGCTTTATGGCCGTGATCAGTGCTTTGTTTGTTGATTGTGCAGACTTCCGTCGTACCGGTTCAGCAGCCTTGGATCTGTGCTACGTAGGCGCTGGCCGTGTGGACGGTTTCTTTGAGCTTGGCCTTAAGCCGTGGGACCTTGCGGCCGGTGAGCTGATTGCTCGTGAAGCGGGTGCGATTTGTACCGACTTTAGTGGCGGCACCGATTACATGCACTCAGGCAATATTGTCAGTGGTAACCCACGTATCGTGAAAGGCATGCTGGCAAAAGTGCGTGAGAATGCGCCTGAGTCGATGAAGAAATAATCGACATGACAGACGAAAAAAAGCGGTGCTCATCGAGCGCCGCTTTTTTTATTACCAAATGGAATGCTAAAGCAGCGGCCACCGAATCGGTAGCCGACAGCATTAAGGCATAGAGTCGAACTCTTGACCTTCTTTTTCCACCTCGGGTACCAGCAAGTGCTCGCGAGTAATCCCCAATTTCAGCGCCAAAGCTGACGCGACGTAAATCGAAGAATACGTACCTACCGTGATACCAATCAGCAATGCCATGGCAAACCCGTGGATCATTGAACCGCCCAAGGTAAATAGGGCGATGACCACAAACAACGTGGTCCCGGATGTAATCGTGGTCCGGCTTAAGGTTTGTGAGATAGAGGCGTTGATAATCTCATCCGACTCACCTTTACGCAGCTTACGGAAGTTTTCACGAATCCGGTCAAATACCACGATGGTATCGTTCAACGAGTAACCTACCACCGTTAGCAACGCGGCAACAATGGTCAAGTCTACTTCCACTTGAAACAGTGAGAAGATCCCTAAGGTGATGATCACATCATGCGCCAACGCCATAACTGCACCTGCAGCCAGACGCCACTCAAAGCGGAATGAGACGTAGATCAAAATACAAACCAAGGCAATGATGATCGCTAGACCACCCGCTTCAGTCAGTTCGTCCCCGACGTTTGGACCCACAAACTCAATCCGGCGCATTTCGACTGCTTCACCCGTACCTTCTTTGATCGCACGGAGCACTTCGTTACCCAGGTTTTCGCCCTGCATATCATCGCGCGGACGCAAACGGACCATCACATCCGTAGCGCTGCCGAAGTTTTGCACCACCGCATCGTCAAACCCATCAGCGGATAAGGCTTCACGAATTGCAGGTAAATCTGCCGGCTGCTCGAAGCCAACTTCAATCAGGGTTCCACCAGTGAAGTCCAGCCCCCAATTCAACCATTTGGTTGACAGTGTGACCACAGACGCGGCAATCATGACAAGCGAAAGAACGAAGGCCAACTTGGACCAACGCATAAAGTTGATCGACATGTCTGGTTTAAAAATTTGAAACATGCTTGGCTCCCTTAAATCGACAGTTTCTTGACGCGTTTACCACCGTACACCAGGTTAACCAGCGCACGTGTACCAATAATGGCCGTAAACATTGAGGTCAAAATACCGATCGACAGCGTCACAGCAAAGCCTTTGATTGCCCCTGTACCTACTGCAAACAAGATGATGGCCGTGATCAATGTGGTGATGTTGGCATCGGCAATGGTACTGAAAGCATTGGAGTAACCCCGATCAATCGCATGTTGTGGATTACGCCCTTCAATAAGCTCCTCGCGGATCCGCTCGAAGATAAGTACGTTCGCATCCACGGCCATCCCCACGGTGAGGACAATGCCGGCAATGCCGGGTAGCGTCATGGTCGCCCCGGGAATCAAAGACATGATACCGATGATCAGCACGATGTTCGCAAACAGCGCACAGTTGGCAAAAAGGCCAAAGCGACGGTAGTAAATCAAGGTGAAAACCATCACCGCAACCAATCCCCAGATACAGGCTTGCACACCCATATTGATGTTTTGCTGCCCCATAGATGGACCAATGGTGCGCTCTTCAACAATAGAGATAGGCGCAATCAAGGCACCGGCACGAAGCAGCAACGCGAGGTTGTGCGCTTCTGCTGGCGAGTCGATACCGGTAATCCGGAAGTTACGCCCCAACGCCGATTGAATCGTCGCTTGGTTGATCACTTCTTCGTGTTTTTCCAAGATCACTTTGCCGTTTTCGTCGCGCTCTCCGCTGTCTTTGTACTCAGCGAAAACCGTTGCCATCAGTTCACCAATATGGCGTTTACTGAAGTCCGACATCTTGTCGCCACCTTCACTATCTAGCGAGATGTTGACCTGAGGGCGGCTGTATTCGTCACGCGACGAGCTCGCATCGGTAATATGAGACCCGGTCAGGATCACGCGCTTTTTCAACACGGTTGGACGACCATCACGCGTCATCATCAGCTCGCTACCCGGCGGCACTCGGCCAGCCATGGCAGCAGACAAGTCGGCGTCTTGGTCCACTTCACGAAATTCCAAGGTCGCCGTCGCGCCAAGAATTTCTTTCGCACGCGCCGTGTCTTGTACACCCGGAAGCTCAACCACAATCCGGCTCGCGCCTTGACGTTGCACCAATGGCTCGGCCACACCTAATTCATTCACACGGTTACGCAAAATGGTGATGTTTTGTGCCACCGCGTAGTTACGAATTTCTTTCAGGCGCTCTTCTTTGTAGGCGGCGGTCAGTTTGCCTTGATCGTCATCCACCGAGAAGTTCATATCCAGATAGTTGTTCGACAACAGCTCAAGTGCTTTGTCTGTGTCTTGCGCATTGCGCAGAAGCACCACAACGCGGGTGTTATCTTCAATTCGAATGCCGCGGTAGCGAATACGCGCTTCGCGCAGATCAGTACGGAAGCTGTCTTCCTGCTGCGTCATCAGCTTCTCAAGTGCCGCGTCCATGTCCACTTCCATGAGAAAGTGCACACCGCCACGCAAGTCAAGACCAAGCTTCATAGGCGTGGCACCCAGCGCGTCTAGCCAAGTCGGCGTCGCAGGGGCCAGGTTTAAAGCCACCACATAGTCATTACTATCAAAACGGGACATCAGAAGATCGCGGGCACTGATTTGGGTCTCAGTGTCTTTAAAGCGGGCCAACACGGTGCCGTCTTCGAGCGCGATAGATTGATAGGAGAGATCGTTGGATTCGAGGGTTTGTTTGATGGAGTCCAGCGCAGTCATATCTACCGAGGCGCCTCGCGCCCCGGAAATTTGTACTGCTGGATCTTCACCGTATAAATTGGGAAGCGCATACACGATGCCGGTAACCAAGATTACCAGCAACATGATGTACTTCCACAAAGGATAACGGTTTAGCACAGCATGCATCCTTTATGGTTGCGAGAATTAAAGAGACTGGATGGTACCCTTAGGTAGAACAGCGGTCACGAAGTCTTTTTTAATCGTCACTTCGTTGTCGTCGTTCAGGGCGATGACAATAAAATCATTGTCTTCAGCGATTTGGGTGATTTTACCCACCAAACCACCACCGGTCAGTACTTCGTCCCCTTTGCTCATAGAAGCCATCAAGTTCTTGTGCTCTTTAACACGTTTGGCTTGCGGGCGGTAAATCATAAAGTAGAAAATCACCGCAAAAAGGCCAAGCATGATAAATAGCTGCATACCACCACCTTGTGGTCCGGCTTCAGCGGCTGCGTGAGCTTGTGAGATAAACATTCAATCACGTCCTCGTTCTAGTTGTTGAATTCGAAATCAGTCGAGCGGCGGCACTTCCTTGCCACGACGCGCGTAGAAATCCTCTACAAAGGCATCTAATCTACCTTCGTCAATCGCGTGACGCAAACCTTCCATCACTCGTTGATAGTAACGTAAGTTGTGGATGGTATTGAGGCGCGCGCCAAGAATTTCGTTACAGCGGTCTAAATGGTGCAAGTAAGCACGGCTGTAATGGCGGCAAGTGTAACAGTCACACTCTGGATCCAGAGGCGAGGTATCACTTTTATGTTTCGCATTACGGATCTTGATCACACCGCCGGTAATAAAGAGGTGGCCGTTGCGGGCATTTCGGGTCGGCATCACACAATCAAACATGTCTACGCCTCGACGAACGCCTTCCACCAAATCTTCGGGCTTACCCACGCCCATCAGATAGCGGGGCTTATCCTCTGGTAGTTGCGGACAGGTATGCTCCAAGATGCGGTGCATGTCTTCTTTCGGCTCACCCACGGCCAAACCACCGACAGCATAACCATCAAAGCCAATCTCAGTGAGCCCTTTGACCGATACATCGCGCAGGTCTTCATATACACCACCTTGCACGATACCGAACAGCGAATTTTTGTTACCTAATTTGTCAAAGTGATTACGGCTGCGCTTTGCCCAGCGTAATGACATCTCCATCGACTTTTTCGCTTCGGCGTGCGTCGCAGGGTAAGGCGTACACTCATCAAAAATCATCACGATGTCTGAACCAAGGTCGTATTGGATCTCCATCGATTTTTCCGCATCCATAAAGATGCGATCACCATTCACAGGGTTACGGAAATGAACCCCTTCTTCGGTGATTTTACGGATATCGCCCAAGCTGAAGACTTGGAAGCCGCCAGAGTCGGTCAAGATGGGTCCTTGCCACTGCATAAAGTCATGCAAATCCCCGTGCAGTCGCATTACCTCTTGACCCGGACGCAGCCAAAGGTGGAAGGTGTTGCCAAGCAAGATTTCGGCGCCGGTTCCTTTGACTTCTTCTGGGGTCATTCCTTTTACGGTCCCGTACGTTCCTACCGGCATAAATGCTGGGGTTTCTACGGTCCCGCGTTCAAAGATCAAACGGCCACGGCGGGCGCGTCCGTCGGTTTTCTTCAGTTCGTATTCCACGAATCCTCCTCAGTGCCAGAGAAACAGTCTGGCGTGTGTCTTATGCGTGCAAGGTTTATCCTGCCGCAAGCATCGCACGAGCAGTTAATCTCGTGTCGTTATCGATTAGTCAGCGTCTTGCTGACGGGTAATAAACATGGCATCGCCGTAGCTGAAAAAGCGATAGCGCTCTTCAACTGCCGCACGATAGGCGGCCATGGTATGTTCATAACCGGCAAAAGAGCTCACCAGCATGATCAAGGTTGATTCCGGCAAGTGAAAATTGGTCACTAACACGTCCACCAGCTGCCATTGATAACCAGGATAGATAAAAATCTGAGTATCGTTAAAAAATGGCGCCAACGGCTCACCGTTTTGCTTCGCCGCTTGTGCCGCACTTTCCAGTGAACGCACCGAGGTGGTTCCCACCGCAATCACGCGTTTACCTTGCGCACGGGTATGGTTCACCGCATCAACAACCTCTTGTGGCACTTCCGCATACTCTGCATGCATTACGTGCTCTTCGATATTATCAACGCGCACAGGCTGGAATGTTCCGGCGCCGACGTGCAAGGTGACAAACGCCATATTGACGCCTTTTTCTTTGAGCGCTGCCATAATGGCGTCGTCAAAGTGTAACCCCGCCGTTGGCGCAGCGACTGCTCCGGGCTTTTGGTTATACACGGTTTGATAGCGTTCTTTATCGCTCTCTTCATCAGGGCGGTCGATGTATGGCGGCAACGGCATATGGCCGATGTCGTTAAGCGTATCTACCACGCCTTTATCGCCGTTTAGCTGGATTTCGAACAGAGCATCATGGCGTGCCACCATCTCTGCTGGGATCTGTCCGTCATCGCCAAGGAATAATTCGGCACCGGGTTTGGGGGCTTTAGACGCGCGCACGTGGGCGAGGAAGCGACGTTCGTCGAGCACGCGCTCCACTAGCACCTCTATTTTACCGCCCGACGCTTTGCGGCCATACACACGCGCAGGGATCACTCGTGTGTTGTTGAACACCATCAAATCCCCAGGCTCAACCAGCTCGAGGATATCTTTAAACTGACGATGGACTACCTCACCGCTTGTGCCATCGAGTGACAATAAGCGACTTGCACTGCGATCCGGCTGCGGATAGCGTGCAATTAACTCATCGGGAAGTTCAAAGTGAAAATCGGATAATTGCATGACATTTGCCTAGATAAAAAGCAGGCCGCTAGTATAGGTTCACCACGGTGAATATCAAGCAAGGTGGAGGATTAGTCGCCGCTTAAACTGTCACATCTTATTGCACTTCGCCTGCCTTTTTATAACAACTATCCTTGATACGTATCACGTCGAATCAGTGCTAGGTAGACTAGAGTATAAGTATAGCTTCCCTTCCCTGTCTGACTGTAAGGAGGTGCCATGTTTATCGTTGATGACATGATGACCCGGCATCCACATACGCTCTCCCCGGAACACACCTTGGCCGACGCTCATACGCTGATGAGTGCCGAACGCTTTCGTCATTTACCTGTGGTTGATGATGCGCAGCGACTGGTAGGACTCGTGACACAACGCGACGTACTATCCGCTCAAGCCTCTTCGTTAGGTAAAGCGACCAACGGGGACAACGAGATGAATACGCCCCTGTCGCATTTTGCTCACCGTCAACTGGTGACGGTGGATCCGCAAGCCTCTCTACGCGCAGCCGCCTTAACCATGCTAGAGCGCAAAATCGGTTGTTTGCCTGTGATTAAGAATCAGAAGTTGGTCGGCATTATTACCGATAGTGATTTTGTCGCCATTGCCTCAACCTTGTTGGAAATCCAAGAAGAAACTGAGCCCATGGAGGCCGACGAATAAAAAAGGGGAGTGTCACCACTCCCCGTTTCGTCCCATCCGTGCGGATTAGAACTGATCTTCTTCGGTCGAGCCAGTCAACGCTGTCACCGACGATTGACCACCTTGAATGGTGTTAGTCATCTGATCAAAGTAACCGGTGCCCACTTCTTGCTGGTGGGCTACAAAGGTGTAGCCCCGTTCAGCCGCCTCAAACTCTGGACGCTGCACTTTTTCGACATAGTGACGCATCCCCTCACCTTGTGCATAAGCATGGGCTAAATCAAACATGTTGTACCACATGTTATGAATACCCGCTAAGGTGATGAACTGATACTTGTAGCCCATGTCTGAAAGCGCTTGTTGGAAACGGGCAATCGTTTCTGCATCCAAGTTTTTCTCCCAGTTAAATGACGGAGAGCAGTTATAAGCCAGTAATTGATCGGGGTATTTAGCGTGAATGGCTTCGGCAAATTGACGCGCTTCTTCTAAATCAGGTTTTGCCGTTTCACACCAAACTAAATCGGCATACGGCGCGTAGGCCAAGCCGCGAGAAATGGCTTGCTCAATCCCCGCACGCACACGGTAAAAGCCTTCGGCCGTGCGCTCGCCGACAATAAAGTCTTTATCGTAGGGATCGCAATCCGAGGTCAGCAAGTCTGCCGCATTGGCGTCGGTGCGCGCAATGACTAGGGTATCTGTCCCTGCAACGTCCGCCGCTAAACGCGCTGCCACCAGTTTTTGCACCGCTTCTTGGGTCGGCACCAATACCTTGCCCCCCATGTGGCCACATTTTTTCACCGACGCGAGCTGATCTTCGAAGTGCACCCCTGCGGCACCTGCATCAATCATACTGCGCATCAACTCATACGCGTTGAGTACGCCGCCAAAGCCTGCTTCTGCATCGGCTACAATCGGCAAAAAGTAATCAATGCCATCTTCGGGGCTGCCCCCTTTCGACCATTGGATCTGATCGGCACGGCGAAAAGCATTATTAATGCGCTTTACCACTGCAGGTACCGAGTCAACAGGATACAGTGATTGGTCTGGATACATGCTTGAAGCGGTGTTGTTATCCGCCGCCACTTGCCAGCCGGAGAGATAAATGGCTTCAATTCCCGCTTTGGCCTGCTGGACAGCTTGTCCGCCAGTGAGTGCGCCAAGGCAATTCACATAACCCTTTTTGGCCTCGCCATTGACAAGATCCCAAAGCTTAGCGGCGCCGCGCTTGGCAATGGTGTTTTCAGGGACAAAAGAGCCGCGTAGGTTCACAACCTCTTCTGCGCTGTAAGTCCGTTTTACGTTTTTCCAACGTGGATTTTCTGCCCACTCTTTTTCCAGTTGAGCGATTTGTTGTTGGCGAGTCAAAGTCATGTTCCATTCCTCTTATTTCTCGGGCGCAAGCCCAGTCCTGTCAATCCATTTTGTTGTGTTGCTTCCATGCCACTATGGCAAATACTGATACCCAGGTAGGGTTAAGAAGTTGACCAACTCATCACTGGTCGTCAGCTGTGCCATCAAGGCGGCTGCTTGCTGATATTGCCCGCGGGCAAAGACATCGGTCCCTAACTCGTGTTCCAGTACTTTCATCTCTTCACTGAGGTATTGCTCAAACAATGCCTTGGTAACCACTTGACCATTGCTCAATGGCTTTTGATGTTTGATCCATTGCCAAATCGACGCACGTGAAATCTCGGCAGTGGCGGCGTCTTCCATTAAGCCGTAAATCGGGACACATCCATTGCCTGAGATCCATGCTTCAATGTATTGCACCGCGACTCGAATGTTGTGTCGCATTCCCGCTTCGGTGCGTTCTCCGTCACAAGGTGCAAGGAGATCGGCGGCAGTAATCGGCGAATCTTTCTCGCGGGAGATATGTAATTGGTTAGGTTTGTCACCTAGAGCGCGGTCGAACACCGCTTTGGCGGTATCTGCCAGTCCAGGATGCGCAATCCATGTGCCGTCGTGGCCRTTGTTGGCTTCGAGGGTTTTGTCTTTTTCAATCTTATCCAGCACCTGCTGGTTTTCGGCCGGATCTTTACTGGGAATAAACGCAGCCATACCGCCCATCGCTAACGCACCGCGCTTGTGGCAAGTTTTTACCAACAAACGGGAGTAAGCATTGAGGAAAGGTTTATCCATGGTCACGACTTGGCGATCCGGTAAAACACGATCTGGATGATTGCGCAAGGTTTTGATGTAGCTAAAGATGTAATCCCAGCGGCCACAGTTTAGTGCCACAATGTGGTCGCGAAGATGGTAAAGAATTTCATCCATCTCAAACACGGCAGGCAGGGTCTCAATCAAGACGGTGGCTTTAATGGTGCCACGGCTTAGGCCAAACTCATCTTCAGCAAATGAGAAGACGTCACTCCACCATGCGGCTTCTTGATAGGCTTGTAACTTCGGCACATAAAAGTAAGGACCCGAACCGGTCTCCAATAAGCGACGATAGTTGTGGAAAAAATACAAAGCGAAGTCGAATAAAGCGCCTGGAATAGGTTTACCCTGCCACTCTACGTGCTTTTCAGTGAGGTGAAGGCCACGCACCCGGCAGATCAGCCGAGCCGGATTATCATTGAGCTGATAACGCTTACCGGTGTCAGGGTGGGTATAACTGATGGTGCCGTTGACCGCATCACGCAAATTCCGCTGCCCCTCAACTACTTGCGGCCACGCCGGTGCAAATGAGTCTTCAAAGTCTGCCATGAAGACCTTCACATTCGCATTCAGTGCGTTAATCACCATTTTGCGATCGACAGGTCCGGTGATTTCTAACCGGCGATCTTGCAGATCGCTGGGGATCCCACGAATGGTCCAGTCCCCTTGGCGAATTGATTCGGTGTCGGGTAAAAAGTCTGGCAAGGTGCCTGCGTCAATGCGCTGCTGACGGACTTCTCGCGCCGCGAGCAGCTCAGGCACGCGTGATGCGAACTTATCAGCGAGACTCGCCACAAAACATAACGCATCATCGGTGAGTATTTCAGCTTGTTCCGGTGATAACGCTTCTGTCAGCACCAGCGATTCACGTAACGTTGAACACGCTTCAGTCATGTTGCCTCCCTGGCCTCAGTTGTAATCCAATCACAACAAAAATGATTATTCCGCCACACTGCAACTTTTCTAGACAATGTGGTCACTGTTTAATCAAGTTGGCGTAGTTTGGCGTAAAAATCAACTAGAGATTCATTTCAACCTCGCAACAAAAAACACATAAATACAGATAAAACAGCAAGTTAAATAAAATAGAGTATTAGCTCGAATTGATTTTTTTGTACGAATTATTAGGAGGATATAAACCTGCTACGCAGATCATATTTTTGTCACCTCTTTGTAACTCATTACGTAATTTAATTACACATAAAGAGACAAAAGATGTGTGGGTGAGGTAATAAATTTATGATTATCAGCCAGTTAATCGAAACAGCAAGATGCGTTGATTATAAACCGACTCACTGGCGTGATAATAATCCAACGATTCTATTTCACTGGATGAGGTTTTATTGCAGAGGAATATGCTAATCATTTTGCTATTAACCGAGATAAAACTCCAAATAGCAGATGAGCGCTAGCTAGTCAGTCCGATTGAGTAATGCCGCCACCAGATCCGCCAATTTATTAAAGGTATCAATACGACTCGATGATGGACGCCACACCATGCCGATTTCACGATACGCGGCGCGTCCGGGTGGCGTTTCTAGATGCACGTCGAGATTATCGATTAAGCCATGATCAATCGCCATTTGCGGAATAAATGTGACGCCATTGCCGTTGGCGACCATCTGGATCAAGGTATGTAAGCTGGTCGCCATAAACGGATTAATCTTCTGTGAGGCTGTCATTTGGCAGGCAGATACCGCATGGTCCGTGAGACAGTGTTCGCGCTCGAGCAAAAACACCGACTCATCGGGCAAGGCGTCGTAATCCACTGGCAGCGTTAATCGCGCGGCTTGCTTGCGGCTCATCACCATCTTGAAAGGATCACGGCCAACAAWGCGGCTGGTCATGGCGCCGATATCCATCGGTAAGGCCAAAATCAGCACATCCATTTCGCCGTGTTTGAGCGCCGTAAGCAAATTCGCGGTGGTATCTTCTCGTAACAAGAGATCTAAATTGGGATAGCGCTGGTTGACCTGCTGGACCACGTCGGAGAGTAAAAACGGAGCGATAGTCGGAATACAGCCTAAACGGACTTTGCCATGCATAGGATCAGACTGAACGTGAGTGAGCTCCATTAAATCTTGGCTTCGGGCAAGGATTTCGCGGCTGCGGCGTACCACTTCCTCTCCCATACCAGTCAGCACCAAGGTTTTATTGTCTCTTTCAATGAGCTGGGCACCAATCAACTCTTCTAGGTTTTGGATCCCGGCACTGAGGGTCGATTGGCTAACAAAACACAGTTTCGCCGCCTCGCCAAAATGGCGAGTTTCTGACAAGGTAACCAGATAGTGTAGCTGCTTAAGTGATGGATATTTGTTCATTCTGTCAAACTTTATACAATCGTTTTTTTCGATTATAACAATCTATTAATTCCACTTTTTTCAATGTAGCAAGTCAGCTATAGTTTGTCTCGCTTATATAGGAACCTGATCTTCAGGCAAACTTTTTAATTAGGAGCTGAGTTATGGTACTCGTAGGTCGTCAAGCACCAGATTTTACTGCCGCAGCCGTACTAGGTAATGGCGAAATCGTTGAAAACTTCAACCTGAAAGAGTTCACCAAAGGCAAAAAAGCTGTTGTCTTTTTCTACCCACTCGACTTCACTTTCGTGTGCCCATCAGAGCTGATTGCATTCGATAAGCGTTTCCAAGACTTCCAAGCGAAGGGCGTTGAGGTTATCGGTGTGTCTATCGACTCTCAGTTCTCACACAACGCATGGCGTAAAACTGCCATCGAAGACGGTGGTATCGGTGCGGTTAAATACCCACTGGTTGCAGACGTTAAACACGAAATCTGCAAAGCGTACGACGTAGAGCATCCAGAAGCAGGTGTTGCTTTCCGTGGTTCTTTCCTCATCGATGAGGAAGGCGTTGTACGTCACCAAGTCGTGAACGATCTGCCACTTGGCCGTAACATCGACGAGATGCTGCGCATGGTTGACGCACTGAGCTTCCACCAGAAGAACGGTGAAGTATGCCCAGCACAGTGGGAAGAAGGTAAAGCAGGTATGAAAGACTCACCAGAAGGTGTTGCTGCATACCTGTCTGAGCACTCTGCTGACCTGTAATTATTAACGGTCAAAAGGTGACGTGCCCTACGCACTGGACAATGTGAGATAATAATGAGGCCCGGTTAAACTGGGCCCTTTTTGTATCTATTCTCCATAACACGTTACTTGCATCGTCACGATCCCCTCCCTTTCTACCGCTTCTACTAGGTAATTCTTCAGCCTGCTGTCACAATACAGCCTCTATTATTGACACTGTGTTGCTCACTAGGGGGTGGTATGTCTGTCTTGGTCGAAGTTTGTATTGATAGTATTGGCTCTTTAAAGGTGGCAGAGCGCGCTGGCGCTGACCGCATCGAGCTGTGTAGTGCACTGCGCCTTGGTGGACTCACAGCCAGTTACGGCTATATGCAACTTGCCGTCAAACAAGCGAATATTCCCATTTATGCTATTATCCGGCCACGTGAGGGAGACTTCTTATACAGCAGTGACGAAGCGGAAGTCATGCTCAAGGATATTTCGATGGCACGCCAAGCTGGGTGTGCAGGCGTGGTGATCGGCGCACTGACAGCCCAAGGACAGCTCGACTTACCACTTATTGATGACATGTTGGCAGAAGCCAAAGGTATGGGCGTGACGTTTCATCGCGCGTTTGACCACTGCGCCGATCCTGAATCGGCACTGGAAGCGCTTTTAGCGCGCCCTGCGATTGAGCGGGTACTTACTTCGGGCCAAGCCAGCAGCGCAGAGCAAGGTAAAGAGGCACTGAAACGCTGGGTAGAAATGACCCGACAGGCTGTTTTACAGATCATGCCTGGCGCGGGTGTCACGCCTGATAACGCTGTCGCAATCCTCTCCCACAGCGGCGCGCGTGAAATTCACTTGTCTGCCCGTATGGATCAACCCAGTGCGATGCAACACCACGCAGTGGCCACCATGGGCGAAGGTGATGATGCCTGCTACCCAATGACCAACCCCGCCATTATCCGGCAAATAAAAGCCCTTTCCGCACACTTGTAAGTGCGTGCAACAGGCTATGGCACAACATCGAACTGTGATTGACTCGGATGTTTTGATGCGCGAGCGCCGGCCTCGAGGCGGTAGCGTTGCATCGTAAAGGCGAGTTTTCTACCGTAATAGCACAATGGTGTAAAAAGGAGTTTCCCTTGTCGGATAAAACGTCGAGTAAAATCAGCAAAAAGCACTACGAAAAGAAACTGACGGAACTACAAACCGAACTGGTCAAACTGCAAGAGTGGGTCAAGCAAGAGCGCCTCAAAGTGGTGGTGTTATTCGAAGGGCGAGACGCCGCGGGCAAAGGTGGCGTGATAAAACGTATTACCGAAAAACTCAATCCACGTGTATGCCGCGTCGTCGCACTAGATAAGCCCACCGAGCGCGAGCGCACCCAATGGTATTTCCAGCGTTATGTTGAGCACCTACCTGCCGGTGGTGAAATCGTTCTGTTTGACCGCAGCTGGTACAACCGGGCGGGGGTTGAGCGGGTGATGGGATTTTGCTCCGACGAAGAATACGAAGAGTTTCTACGTACCTGTCCCGAGTTTGAGCGCATGTTAATGCGCGCTGGCATCATCTTGATTAAATATTGGTTTTCAGTTTCTGACGACGAGCAAGAAAAACGCTTTGCCGAACGCATTAGCACACCCATAAAGCGCTGGAAGTTTAGCCCGATGGACTTAGAGTCTCGCAGCCGCTGGGTGCAATACAGCGAGGCCAAAGATCGTATGTTTGCTTACACCGACACCAAAGACAGCCCGTGGTGGGTGGTCGAAGCCGACAATAAAAAGCACGCACGGCTCAATTGCATTGCGCACTTATTATCGCAGATCCCATATCAAGAGATCACCTACCCCGAGGTCGAGCTACCTGAAATCAATAAAGAGGGCTATGTCCGCATGCCACTTGAAGATCAAAGCTTTGTGCCGGATCAAGTCAGCGAGTGGCTCAATGATGAGTCAGACGATTAACCCTTATTTGAGCAGTTTTTCCAGCTCTTCTTTTTGAATATGGCGAACATCTTTCCCTTTAACAAAGTAAATGATGTATTCGCAAATGTTCTGACAGCGATCGCCAACACGCTCAATGGCGCGTGCTGACCACATGACTTTCAGCACGTTAGGAATTGAGCGTGGGTCTTCCATCATGTAGGTCATCAGTTGACGCAAGATACCCTCGTATTCACGATCTAATGAATCATCTTTGCGATACACCCGCATCGCCGCCTCAATATCCATACGGGCAAACGCATCCAGTACCTCGTGCAGCATTTTCGCCGCACGTTGCCCTAGCGCTTCCAACGAGACGAGAAAAGGCTGCTGGGAGTGACTGGAGTTATCCAGTGCCATTTTAGCGATGCTGTCCGCCACATCACCAATACGCTCAAGATCGGTAATGGTTTTGATGATCGCCATCACCAATCGCAAGTCACTGGCGGTCGGCTGACGTTTAGCGATAATCCGCGTGCATGCCTCATCGATCGCCACTTCCATGCCATTGACTTTATGATCTTCACGAATGACATGACGCGCCAGATCGACATCTTGGTTATGCATAGCTCGTAGTGCATCGGTCAGTTGGCGTTCGACCAACCCACCCATGGTTAAAACATGGGTTCGAATGGCTTCAAGCTCGGCATTAAACTGCCCTGAAATGTGGCGACTGATGTTATGGTTGTCCAAGGCCTGCTCCTTATCCGTAGCGACCAGTTATATAGTCTTCAGTTTGTTTATTTTTCGGCGTCGTAAACAAGGTGTCCGTGTCCGCGTATTCCACCAAACGCCCCATATTGATAAATGCGGTTTGATCAGAGACACGCGCGGCTTGTTGCATATTATGGGTGACGATCACCACGGTGTATTGGCTTTTCAAATCATTAATCAACTCTTCAATCGTCAACGTTGAAATCGGATCCAACGCTGATGAAGGCTCATCGAGCAACAATACCTCTGGTTCAATCGCGATCGCACGGGCGATAACCAAACGCTGCTGCTGACCGCCTGACAAGCCAAATGCATTATCATTGAGTCTGTCTTTTACCTCATTCCACAAAGCCGCCCCTCGCAGCGCTCGCTCTACCGCATCATCTAGCACCCGCGGATCATTGATACCCTGCAGGCGTAATCCGAACACCACATTTTCATAAACAGATTTAGGAAAAGGGTTGGGCCGCTGAAACACCATACCAACTTGGCGGCGTAATGCAGGCACATCAACGTCGCGATCGTAAATATTCTGCCCATGCAGGGTCACTTCCCCGCGAACACGACAGCCATCAACCAGATCATTCATCCGGTTAATACAGCGTAGCAAGGTCGACTTACCACAGCCGGACGGGCCGATAAACGCCGTGACCTTTCCCTTTGGGATCCGCATATTAATATCAAACAAGGCTTGTGTTTGCTGATAGTACAAATTGAGATGACGGATCGACAGCGCGGTTTGCTCTTCAGGCAAATTTGCCAAATCGAGCTCGGGCGTCAGGCCAATTCGGGAGTTTATCGAAAACATAGGTTGTCGAGCCTCATCATTATTGTTCCAAATCGCGATACTTTTCTCGCAAATAATGGCGGATCCCGATAGCGGCAAGGTTTAACGCCACAATCACAGACACCAGTAAAAACGAGGTGGCGTACACCAGAGGGCGGGCCGATTCAATATGGGTACTCTGAAAGCCAAGATCATAAATATGATACCCCAGATGCATGAACTTACGTTCGAGATGCAAAAAGGGAAAGTTACCATCCACCGGCAAAGCAGGTGCCACTTTCACTACTCCCACCAGCATCAAAGGCGCGACCTCACCGGCTGCGCGCGCAACGGCGAGGATCAGCCCAGTCATCATCGCCGGACTTGCCATCGGCAGCACAACTCTCCACAGTGTCTCGGCTTGGGTGGCACCTAATGCAAACGCACCATGACGAACACTGGTTGGGATACGCGCCAATCCTTCCTCCGTCGACACAATGACCACGGGTAGTGTCAAAATCGCCAATGTTAACGCTGACCACAGTACGCCTGGCGTTCCAAAGACAGGGGCCGGTTGAGCGGCTTGATAAAAGAGCTCATCAATCGAACCACCAATGAAATAGACAAAAAAGCCCAAACCAAACACGCCATAGACGATCGACGGTACCCCGGCCAAATTGACGACCGCAATCCGGATCATCCGTGTAAACGCGGTTTTCGGCGCATATTCATGAAGGTACACCGCGGCAATAACCCCAAGCGGTGTCACAATCACAGCCATCAACAGCACCAAAAATACGGTGCCAAAAATGGCCGGGAACACGCCGCCAGAAGCATTACCATCCCGTGGTGGCTCTGAGACAAACGCGCCAATTTGATGCCCCCAAAAGAGCAGCTTCTCAACCCCACTCATTGCGTTGGGGTACCATACCGCCAAGACGTTACGAAGTGGCAGTAGCACTTCTTCATGATGGCTGTCTTTGACCACCAACATGGCATCATCTTGGTGATGGCGTAAACTTTCCAGCTTCTTCTCGAGCTGGGAATATTGGTCCAATAGCTGCGCGCGCTGCTCTGAAATATGGGCCGGGGGCTCACGATTTGCGGCATGGGCCAAGGCCCAGCGTTTTTCCTCTAAACGCAGCTGTTCCAGTTGATAATTGACACTGGCGAGGTGGACACGTTCAATGTCATCAATCACATCACGTCGCGCGGACAAGTCGTCAAGGCGCGCTTCAAGATCTGCCTCATCTAGGCGATGGCGCGTACCTTGTTCATCTACCAGCGCAACAGGCCATCCATAGAACATCCCATTCTCGACCCGCTCTATCATGGCTAACGATGCCGGAGTAAATTGGCTGCGAATGTTAAACGCCAACAACTGCCGGAAGTCCACCCCCTCACGCTCGCGATTACCGATTTTGACCACTAAACGGGCATAATCTTGGTTAGCGTCTTGCGGCAATGTGATACCTGCATCTTGCAGTTGCGTCGCGTCGACACGGTCCGTTTGGTAAATCTGCCCAATCACCGTTTCTTGGCCTTCGGGTGTATTGAGCGTGAACTGGGTGATGGGCGTAGGCCAAAAATAGCCCAACCCGCGCGCACCAATAAGAAGCAACACACCGAGGATCGCAATCAAGCTGACACTGACCATGCCTGCGGTTATCCACACCCAAGGGGTTCCTGATTTCATCCATGCGCGCATAAGAGCTCTCATCCCCGCCTATAAGTTACTGTACTTGTCGCGCAAGCGTTGGCGTACGAGTTCAGCTAAGGTGTTAAACACAAAGGTAAATACAAACAGAATAAATGCAGTTAAAAATAACACGCGATAATGGGAGCTCCCCACCTCAGACTCAGGCATTTCAACCGCGATGTTTGCGGACAAGGTGCGCAACCCCTCTAACAGATTCCAATCCATGATGGGCGTATTCCCGGTCGCCATCAGCACAATCATGGTTTCGCCCACCGCACGTCCGAGTCCCATCATCACCGCCGAAAAAATACCAGGGCTTGCGGTGAGTAATACCACACGTGTCAATGTCTGCCAGTGAGTGGCCCCCAAGGCCAACGCACCGCTTTTTAAATGCGGCGGTACAGAGAAAATGGCATCTTCCGCAATCGAGAAAATGGTTGGCACCACCGCAAAGCCCATCGCAATACCGACTACTAGCGCGTTACGCTGGTCATAGCCTATCCCTAATTCATGGGTGATAAAGCGACGCGCATCGCCGCCAAACCATAGGTGTTCTAACCAAGGGCCTAATTGCCAAGCCAACAAGGCAATCAGTAACAGGGCAGGAATAATCACCAAGATTTGTGCGTTTTCCGGTAAGCGACGTCGCACATAGCGCGGGATCATTCGCCAAATCATGCTAAGACCCAGCAAACAAAGTGGCACCATCAGTAACAGTAAAAATACCGTGGGAAGGTGTTGCTCAACCCAAGGAGCAAGCCAGAGCCCCGCTAAAAAGCCGATGATCACGGTTGGCAGCGCCTCAATGGTTTCAACCGTCGGTTTCACGACTTTACGTAACCCAGAAGACATAAAATAGGCAGTATAAATCGCTGCACCAATCGCCATCGGGACGGCAAATACAAGCGCAAAGAGCGCCACTTTTAGGGTGCCAAAAATCACCGGAACCACACTTAATTTGGCTTCAAACGTGTCATCTGCTGAAGTGGATTGCCACACATACTGGGGCTCTGCGTACCCTTCGTACCAGACCTTCTCCCAAAGTGAGTGAACACTAACTTCTGGGTGTGGGTTATCGACAGCAAACCATTGCCATACACCATCGGTGGCGGTAATCAATGCCTGTGCACGAGGAGAAAATGCCATTGCTTGCGGCAAGGTATCGAGCATGGCCGCAAAGTAACGTTGCTTTTCGCTGGTCGCATGCAGCAAGCTCAGCCCCCCTTGCTCATCCGCAACCGCAATACTTTTACGATGCAGCTCCGGTGAGGCCACAAACTTTCCTTTAGCTGGCTGAAATAACCGCACTTCGGTCAGCGATGGCTGGCCACTTTTCACCACATCAAACCACTGACTCAAGCCACCATCTTGATGATGTAGCATTAACGAACGCCCACCTGCGAGCAAGGTCATCGCCTGAACCGGACTCTCAACCACATTGGCAAGATTAATGGTTTCACGCACGGTCATCTGTTGCCCGTGAATTCGCCACACCGTCAGTGTGCTGTCTTGACGCACAAAGAGGCGTTGTCCGTCAGGTGAGAGCGCCATATTGTCAACTGGCTCACTCAGCAGGTGCCGTTCAATCCGTCCACTGCGATAAAGCACCAGCTCCTGTGTGTGTGTCACCGCCACCAAAACAGGGGCTATATTTTCCCCATGTAAACTATCTGGGACAGCGAGCGCTAATTGGCGCAGCGCCGACGAGTCCAGTATCACAGGTAAAGGAAATGCGGTCATACGGCGCAGCTTGGGCAATACCGAGGTATTGTTGCCATATTCAGCGCGAAAACGTAGCTGCCAAACGCCTACTTGTCCCGGTTTGATTTCTACAGCCATAAAGGGCGCGGTGGCAGGAACTGTCGCCATCGCAGGACGAGGAATATCTGATAAGTTGCGCGCCAACATCACGGTTGCAACTTGGTCGACCTGTAAAGGACGACGGGCTACGGTTAAGGTGCCACTATCATCAAGCGCATAAACCAGCTGCTCACGATTGTCAGCACCAATAAAGTGCGGCGTCGCTGGCGTTGGCACACTAAAACGACCCGTGGGCGTCATAGTCGCTTGATGGAAAAGCGGTAACACGACGGTCAGCAAATAAAAGAATAAGAGCAATAAAGTGACCAATACCATCACGCCACCAAGACGCACCGTATGCCGAGCAAACGTGTCTTTTAAACGTCTTACTCGATTGGCATCTTTTAGTGATGGGGATGTGTGGGTCATTCGTGCCTCTTGTTTTAGATCAAGCCCTTAATTGTATGTCATTACAATGACATTTTTATGACATCCCTACTCTTAACGGGGATACCACCGAGGGCTGTACGCAATAAAAATGAAACAAACGGGCTTTAGGCTGGCGCAGGTTGATATTGGGCACAGTTTAGTCACTTTACTGCACAGCAGCATAGACAACACCTTGACCGGCCTCAATAATTGACTCGACAATCGCCGTAAGGATCACGCATGAAACATTTCGTTATCACATTAATTGGTCCCGATCGCGCCGGACTGGTTGATCAAATCTCACAGACCATTTTTACGTATCACGGAAGCTGGCAAGCCAGCCGTCTCAGTCAACTCGCCGGACAGTTCGCTGGGATTATCCATATTGATGTGTCTGATACTCATGCCGACTCGCTGATCCATGCGCTCCGTGAATTAGATGGTATACAACTGCTAATCACCGACGCTAAGCCGGTCACGCCTAGCCCAACTACGCATACCTTATCGGTCACGGGTAACGATCGTCGCGGCATTGTTCAAACACTTAGCCAATTACTGGCGGCTCACGGTATCACTATCAATAAACTCAATGCGCAAACACAAAGCGCAGCCAATACCGGTGGGCAAATTTTTACTGCTGATTTTTATCTGGATATTCCGCCGGATGCGGATGTCTCCATGTTACACGAAGCCCTTGAAGCGCTGTCCGACGACTTAATCGTCGAATTTGACAGTAATTTCACCCAGTAGAACAGGATTTTCTCACGCTTTATGACATTAGATACTTACCACGTCGACAAAGAATTAAGTTGGCTATCTTTTAACGAACGCGTCCTCCAAGAAGCCGCCGATAAGAGCGTACCCATTATCGAACGTGTTCGTTTTTTGGGGATTTTCTCCTCCAACCTTGATGAGTTTTATCAAGTGCGTTTCGCGGATGTTAAACGCCGTATCATCATTGACGAAGAGCGTGGGGTCGACAGTCATGCCAAAGAGCTTTTAAGTAAAATTCAAGCGAAAGTCGTCAAGCTAAACCAAGATTTCGACCACCTCTACAACGATATCTTGCTAGAGATGGCGCGCCGCAATATCTTTCTCGTTAACGAACGACAGCTCACCGATAACCAATCCCAATGGCTAAAGCGCTATTTTCGTAGCAATATTCTGCCCTACATTACGCCTATTATGCTGACCAAAGACGTCGATGTATTGAGCTTTCTGAAAGATGCCTACTCTTACCTCGCCGTGCAGCTTAAAAAAGAAGGGGAAGAGCCCAAGTATGCGCTGATTGAGATCCCAACAGATGATCTTGACCGTTTTATTAAGGTGCCTGAGCCCAAGGGTAAACGACAGCGCAAAACC
Source organism: Salinivibrio proteolyticus (assembly GCF_001996165.1). GTDB lineage: Bacteria > Pseudomonadota > Gammaproteobacteria > Enterobacterales > Vibrionaceae > Salinivibrio > Salinivibrio proteolyticus. The sequence continues at coordinate 53,619 of NZ_MUFP01000011.1, forward strand.
ATCATCTTGCTCGACAACATCATTCGACTATGTCTTGACCAAATTTTCAGCGGCTTCTTCGACTACGACACGGTCGATGCCTATGCCATGAAAATGACCCGAGATGCAGAGTACGATCTTACTAATGAGGTAGAGCACAGCCTGCTCGAGAACATGTCGGAAAGCTTGGACCAACGCCTTACCGCCCTCCCAGTGCGTTTTGTCTACCAACGCGATATGCCGCCGGAAATGGTGAGTAAACTCATCCAAGTGCTGAAAATTTCTGATTATGACAGCGTCCTACCCGGTGCGCGTTATCATAACTTTCGTGACTTCATCGGCTTTCCTAACGTCGGGCGAAAATATCTGGAAAACTCGCCACTGCCGCCATTCGAATCGGCAGATTTTCAATTACATAATAATGCTTTTGACGCGATTCGTGAGCGCGACATCCTGCTTTACTATCCGTATCACACCTTCCGCCATATGACGGAGCTGGTCCGTCAGGCTTCTTTTGATCCGTCCGTGCGCAGCATTCGCATTAACGTGTACCGAGTGGCAAAGAACTCGCGGATCATTAACTCCATGATTGATGCGGCCAATAACGGCAAGCGCGTGACCGTGGTGGTCGAGCTACAAGCCCGTTTTGATGAAGAAGCCAATATCGAATGGTCGCGCGTACTCACCGATGCGGGCGTCAAAGTCGTGTTTGGTACTCCAGGGCTTAAAATTCACTCCAAGCTTTGCCTGATCTCACGGCGAGAAAATGGCGAATTACGTGATTATGGCCACATTGGCACCGGTAACTTCCACGAAAAAACGGCCCGTATATATACCGACTTTGCACTCTTTACCGCCGATCAGCAGATCACATCTGAAATACGCAAGGTCTTCGAATTTATCGAAAACCCTTATCGTCCGGTCAAGTTCAATCATTTGATCGTGTCACCACGTAACTCTCGACGTCGAATTCAAAAGCTAATTGAGCGCGAAATCGAACACGCGAAAGCCAAACGTAAGGCCGGGATCACCTTAAAAGTGAACAATCTTGTCGATAAAAGCCTGGTCAATCTGCTTTATCGAGCCAGCAGCGAAGGGGTGAAAATTCGCATGATTGTACGCGGCATGTGCTCTTTAGTGCCGGGCGTGAAAGGCGTGAGTCAAAATATCAAGGCGATCAGTATCGTCGATCGGTTTTTAGAACACCCGCGTGTATTTGCGTTTGAAAATGGTGGTGAGCGTGATGTCTATATCTCTTCCGCCGACTGGATGACCCGCAATATCGATAACCGTATCGAAGTCGGTGCGCCCATCCGCGATCCGCGTTTAAAAGAACGTATCATGGACATCCTTGAGATCCAATTTTCCGATCGGACCAAGGCGCGTATCATCGACAAGGAGATGTCGAATACCTATGTTAAACGAGGGAACAAGAAAAAAATTCGCTCGCAAATCGAAACTTACGATTTTCTCAAGCAGTTAGAGAGACAGGAACTCAAACACGCGGAAAAGTTGCAGCATGACACACCCCAAAGCAAGTAATGATAAGCCGCGAGAGATCGCGGCCGTCGATCTTGGCTCTAATAGCTTTCATATGGTGGTTGCCCGCGTGGTTGGGCAAGGCCTACAAATTATCAGTCGTCACAAGCAGCGGGTACGATTAGCCTCAGGACTGGATAAAAAACAGCGCCTAAGCGACGAAGCCATTCAACGTGGTATCGACTGTTTAGCCATGTTTGCCGAACGCCTCAATGGCATTGAGATAGATAACGTACGAATAGCTGGAACGCATACATTACGCCAAGCCAAAAATGCACATGAATTTATTGAACGGGCGAATCAAGTCTTCCCTTATCCGATTGAAATTATTGCGGGTGAAGAAGAAGCACGCCTGATTTATCTGGGGGTCTCTCACACCCAGCAAAATCTGGGTCGCCGTTTAGTCATTGATATCGGTGGGGGCTCAACCGAGCTGGTGATTGGTGAAGACTTTCAGCCCCTGCTCGTCAATAGTAAACGTATGGGATGTGTCAGCTATAACGAACGCTTTTTCCCACAAGGCGCGCTGAGTGAAAAGCAGTTTCTTGCGGCCCAAACGGCCACCCAACAAAAACTGGAAAGTCTGGCGAGTCAATATCGCAAAGCAGGATGGCAAGTCGCGTTAGGCGCATCGGGCACCATTAAAGCCATTCGCGAGGTGGTGATTGGGTTGGGCGATGAGGATGGCATTATCACGCGCAAGCGCTTGGATAATGTGATTGAAAAGCTATTAAAGTTCAAACACAGTGACAGCATCGATTTACCGGGATTGACCGAAGACAGGCAGCCGGTCTTTGCCGCTGGGGTGGCGATTTTATCCGGTGTTCTCGACGCGCTCAAAATTGATGAATTGCGCTTCTCAGATGGTGCCCTGCGTGAGGGCTTACTGTATGAGATGGAAGAGCGCTTCCAACGCACCGACATCCGTGGCCGAACTACAGATGATATGGCCGCACGCTACAATGTCGACCTTGCCCATGCACGGCGGGTGCAACAGACAGCCGCCCACTTCTACGCACAAGCGGAGCCCGAACAAGGCAGTAAAAAAGCGGAATTGGCTGGATTACTCAATTGGGCCGCTTTATTACACGAAGTGGGGTTAAGCATTGGTTATCCGGGCTATCACAAACATTCAGCATATATTCTCAGCAATACCAACCTGCCCGGTTTTAACCAAGAGCAACAAACCGTCTTAGCAACCCTTGCGCGCTTTCATCGTAAAGCGTTAAAGCTGGGAGAAATGCCAAAATTCACCTTGTTTAAACCCAAACTGATCGAAACGCTTATCTGCGCACTGCGGCTCGCCTGTGTGTTGCACTCACAGCGCAATGACGAAGCTCTCCCCGAGATTACGGTGACTATCGATAAAAACGGCGGTTGGCAGCTGCAGTTTCCCAAAGGCTGGCTGGATGATAATCGCTTACTTGCGGCCGACCTGACCGCAGAGCAAGACTACTGGCAAGCGGCGGGTTGGTCGCTTTGTTTTAGCGACTAATCCAATCCAAGTGCGTGGCGCTGCGCATGCACCACTTGCGCCGGGAGGGGAATATACCCTTCTCGGCTCACTTCCTTTTGCCCTTGAGCAGAGAGGATATATCCCATAAACGCCGCCTCAAGAGGAGCCAGCGGCGCGTTGGGTGCTTTATTGATATAGAGATATAAATACCGTGTAAGTGGGTAATCACCGTCGCGAATTGACTGCTGAGTCGGCAAAACAGCAGGCTTACCGGGATGACCGACGGCGAGCATTTTCGCCCCCGACGCTTGGTGACCCATCCCAGCGTATCCAATCGCATTTAATGAGGAGGCCACAGATTGCACCACAGATGCCGATCCCGGTTGCTCGTTGACGTTGGCGCGAAAGTCACCTCGACACAATGCCGCTTGTTTAAAGTAGCCATAGGTGCCGGATACCGAATTACGCCCAAACAATTGTAGATCGCGATGTTGCCAACGTCCGGTAAGTCCTAACTGTCCCCRGCGAGTAATAGACTCACTCGCCCCACACCAGAGCGTTCGCGAAAAGATAGCATCCAGCTGATTGAAGCTAATTCTCTGTAGTGGGTTATCTTGGTGGACATAAACCGCCATGGCATCAATCGCCACCGGCACAGCGGTCGGTGGATAACCGAATCGCGCTTGGAACGCATTTTCTTCACTGACCCGCATCGGACGGCTCATTGGGCCAAGTTGTGCTGTACCTTCCACCAGCGCGGGTGCCGCCGAGGCAGAGCCGGGGGTTTGCAGCTGAACATTTACCCCCGGGTACAAACGCTTAAACCCGTCGGACCACGCCGCCATCATGTTGCCTAAGGTATCGGAACCTACGGAATTTAAGTTCCCCGAAACCCCGCTAATACGCTGATATTCCGGCAGCATTGACTGAGTCGTATGGCTCTGGGCCAGTGCGGTCCAAAGAAGGCTGACACAGAGTATTCCCCACCTTAACATGCCAATCGCTCCGGTAGCGTAAATGCAAAGGTACTACCCATCCCTACCTCACTTTGGATCTCGAGTTCCGCATCATGATGGCTAAGGGCGTGTTTGACGATTGCCAAACCCAGACCGCTGCCACCGGTTTCACGAGAGCGCGCCTTATCGACACGATAAAAGCGTTCAGTCAAGCGATCGAGGTGTTGCGGAGGAATGCCTTCGCCGCTGTCAGTGACTTCTAAACGCGGTCCTTTGTCGGTGCGATACCATTTGACGGAAATCGCCGCCTGAGCTGGGGTATGCTTCACCGCGTTATAGACTAAATTGGAAATCGCGCTGCGGAGTTGGTCGTCATTGCCTTTTACTTTTAGGCTCTTATCAACATCAAACGTCAGCACATGCTCACGATCACCACTCAAGGTTTGCGCCTCTTTTTGCAACACATCCAGCATGGCTGGCACATCAACATCGTGATCTAATTCTGGTTTTGCGGCCGCCTCAATTTTGGATAACGTCAGGAGCTGCTCAACCAGTGATTCCATGCGCGATAGCTGTTCAGTCATAACACCATGCGCTTTCGGCCACATCGGCCCTATCACCATGTCAGGATCTTCTGTCATCTCGAGATAACCGCGCAATACCGTCATTGGCGTACGCAGTTCATGTGAGACATTGGCGAAGAAGTTGCGTCGCATTCCTTCTAGCTGTTTGAGTTGGGTGATATCACGCACCACCATCAAGAACTCTCCCTCGGCATAGGGCATGGTACGAAATTCTAAGGTGCGCGCACTGTTGATGTGGGAGCGCATTTCTAACGGTATATCGTAATTTGCCTCGGCGATGTAGCTGACAAACTCGGGCGCTCGAATAAGATTGCTAATATGTTGGCCATTATCATCTGGCATTCGCAAGCCAAGGAGTTCTTGTGCCAGCTTGTTACACCACACAATCGAGCCATCACTTTCAAAGACTACCACCGCATCGGGCAAGGATTCGGCCCCGTTGCGGAAACGACGGATCAGGTTTGCTAACTCTTTGCGACGGCGACGATTACGTTTTTGAAGCCGATAAATGCCATTAAACAATGGCTCCCAGGAGCCTGTGCCTGAAGGCGGGGTCAGGCTTTTATCTTTCCATAGCCAGTCGGACAGTTTGATTTGTTGATGCAGATGCCAAAGCAACATGGCAACCGTTGCACCCAATAGTAACCAAGGCAGGCCACCGAACAGCCAGCCAATAATAAACCAAGGCAAATAAAAAAAAGCCAGCTCCCAAGCTAGCTTCTTCCAAGACAGTCGTTCGACCATTTACTCTCCATCCACCCCAACGTATGTGGAGCGCTTTCTATCTTTTTAGTTGCGTGTCGAGAAACGATATCCTGCGCCACGTACGGTTTGCACTAACTTATCATGACCGCCCGCTTCAAGCGCTTTGCGCAAACGCCGGATATGTACATCAACGGTACGATCTTCAACATACACATTGGTACCCCAAACGTTATTCAACAGCTGCTCACGGCTGTAGACACGCTCTTGATGCGTCATAAAAAAGTGTAACATCTTAAATTCGGTTGGCCCCATATCGAGCGGTTCATCATTGGCCGTCACACGGTGCGAGACAGGGTCTAACTTGAGGCCTTGTACATCAATCACATCGTCCAGTGTGGTCGGTGATACGCGACGCATCACCGCTTTTAAGCGTGCCATGAGCTCTTTCGGTGAGAAAGGTTTGGTAATGTAATCATCCGCGCCAACTTCTAGGCCTCGGACTTTATCTTCCTCTTCCCCACGCGCGGTCAGCATCACTACAGGAATTTGTCGGGTCAGTTCGTCGCGCTTGAGGTGCTTGATCAAGTTAATTCCTGATCCGCCCGGTAGCATCCAATCCATGAGGATCATTTCCGGATAAGGCTCGCAAATTTGCGCCAGCGCTGAGTCGTAGTCTTCGGCCTCTACCGTTTGGTAGCCTTTTTGCTCCAGCACAAAGCACAGCATCTCTCGGATCGGCGCTTCGTCCTCAACAACTAGAATCCTTCTAACCATGATAATTACCTAGTGTTATCATTTAACTGGCGCCATTATGTGGATTTATTATGACATTTTTGTGACCCACCGCGAGCAAATTTCCCGCCCTTTGTGCATGCTGTGACCTAGCCAACACCTTGCTGTGTGACCAACACGCGACTTGCACCTCCGCCCTGACTGTCTACGCGAACTTGGGCGCCAATCCGCTCGACTAAAGTACTCACATGAGAGATCACACCAATTTGGCGTCCATCCGCTTGCAGGGTATCGAGACACGACAGCGCCATCTCAAGGCTGTCGGGGTCCAAGGTGCCAAAGCCTTCATCGATAAACAGCGATCCCAACTGACGGGTATCTGCCGCTAATGAGGCGAGCGCCAGTGCCAGCGACAAAGAAACCAAGAAACTCTCTCCCCCAGAGAGCGATTCCACACTGCGCACTTCATCTCCCATATCATGATCCACCACCTGCAATGCTAACAAACTGTCGGGTACGGTTTGCAGCGCGTAGCGAGGGGAAAGCGAAGCAAGGTGCTCGTTGGCAATCTCCACCAGCTGGGCGAGTGTGAGTGATTGGGCAAGGTTACGAAATTTGGCACCGCTGGCCGAGCCAATTAAATCGGCCAGTTTTAGCCATTGTTCCGTTTTACTACGTTGGGTATCGATTTTGTCGGTTAAACTCCCCGCTTGCTGACGTGCCTGGTCGGCTTGCGTCAGCCGATGACGAATATCGAACACACGCTGTTCAGCCTGCTCTTGCACGTGTTGCCACTCGGCTTGCTGCGTCTCCAAGACTGTCTCGTCATCTGTCAGCGCTTGCTCATCAAACCACGCTTTAGCGGTCGCAATGGCCTGATAACAATGATTTAGCTGCTGTTCACGTTCTTCAAAGCGTGTTTTCGCTTCCTGATAGCGCGCCTCAATCTGGTTTAAAGCTTGGCGTTCATCCGCGCGCCAAGCTTCGCTCAATGATAAATGCGCCATCAAAGTATACTGACTCATTCCCAGCGCAGGTTGCCACTGGATCCAACGCCTAACGGCGGTACGATAGTGCTGATTAGCATCTTGCCGTTGCTGCTGTAAGGTTTGCTGGCGGGCTTGTAAGCCGGCGCGTTGCTCACTGGCTTGCGTATACGCCTTTTCCGCCTCAGCTCGACGCTGGCGCTGCGCGTCTATGCGTGATTTGTACTCAGTTTCTAAGCTCGCAAGATCCTGCTCCCCCACCAGCGCCTGTCGCGCCGCCATACGCTGCTGATGTTGTTGCGCCAAGTTCACCAACTGCGTCTGACGTGACTGAATGGCATCCGATAAGCTCTGACACTGCTGTGTGAGCGTGGCAAGCTCGGTGTCGGTACGCTGCTTTTCTGCCGCCATCCCCTCACGTTCCGCTTGCAAAGCGCGGTATTGCTGGATTTTTTGCTCCATTTGGCGAATGTAACGCGCGGATCCCACTTGTTGTAAGCTGGCCTGCCATTGGCCTTTGCCTAGCTGTTTATCGAGTGCCTCGCAGCGACTATCACGCTGAGCTTGTTGCTGGTGCCATTGTTCGTCGATGGCGGTAAGGCGTGTTTCACATTCGGTTAACGCCTGATCTAAGTGATGACGACGGGCAACAAGCTGCTCTCGAGCTTGTTGTAACTCACTGAGTGCCGCATCAATCTGCTGAATATGGGCAAGCTGTTGCTGACGTTCGGTCATGGCTTGATAACAAGCCACATAGTCCGCTTGCGTCTGTTGGGCTCGAGCTTCAATATCGATGAGTACATCGCGCATTGGCGTCTGACTGTCGATGTCACTATCCAATTCAGCAATAGCGACACGTAGCCCTTTTTCGTACTGATCACGCTCCGCTTGCCACACTTGCCCTTGCTCACGCAATTCAGCACATGCGTGTTCACTTTGTTGATGTTGCTTTTGCCAGTAGTAGTATTCTGCCTGGCTTTGATTGAGTGTCGCTTGCAGCTCAGCGAGACGCGTTTGCTGCTGATCAATCAAACTTTCCACAACGGGCGCATGGTGTAAGTAAGGATGCTCAGTCGCCCCACAAAGCGGGCAAGGGTCTCCCTCGTTAAGCGCTTGACGCAAGTCTTCCAACTCCATCACGGCCATCGCTTGCTGCAAACTGTGGCGTGCTTCGTCAACCTGTGCTTTTTGGCGCGTTACCGTGTCTTTCAAACGCGCTAGGTGGGTTTGGCTATCGCGGAAAATGGCATCAAACTTTTCGAACTCCGTCTGATTATGGCGGCAGCGTTCGTCCCAGTATTGCCAGTTATGCGCCTCATTTAAGACCGCCTCTTGTAAACGGCGGGTAGACTGTAATTGGCTGTAGCGCGCTTGATCGGTCTCTTGCTCCGCAATCAAACGCTCAGGTTCCGCAGCCGCGCGTTTTGTTTTTAACTGGTCACTGCTGGCATCCACTTGCGCAATATCCTGCTCAAGCTTATCGCGCTGAGGACGCCATTGCTGGGCTTGCTGCTGTCGCTGTCTGTGCTCATCACTCAGTGCGGCTAGCGCATCTTGGCAATCTAAAAATTGCTTGAGGTTGTCAAACACCGGCTGATAGTGCTCAGCCACGTGACCGAAATCGCCAAACGCTGCCAGTTGCTCAGCAATGATCGTTTCACGATGCACCAAATGCTGTGCATGGGCACGGGTTTGTTCAAGGGTCTGTTGCGCTTGACGCCATTTTTGCTGTTCTTCATTGAGGGTAATGTTTTGCTCACGCATTTGCTCATCAAGACTGGCTAGTTGGGTCTCGATTTGCTGAGCCTCACGCACCTTCGGCTCTATATCAGCCCACCCTTGCTCGGCATCGGTCAATGCGCGATTGGCTTCTCGCCAACGATCCGCTTGTCGCTCATAGTCGGCTGCAACAGCCTGTTCATCACGGGCTAACGCAGCAAGATCCTCTCCCAAAGATAGGTACTGCCACTGGTGACGCTGCAGCGCATTGAGATCCTCTCGCGCCGCTTGGGCACGTTCAATCTGCGCCAATGTCTCTCGACGTGCTTCCACACCCGCTTTTTCTTGTTCCGCCTCATCCAGTGCCACTTGCGCGTCATCAAGCGCTTGTTGCGCCTGCGCTAAATGGGTGTGTTGCTGGCGATAGTCGTTCAGCATTTTGAGCTGGTGTTGATGATGCTTGACCGTCTGTTGGCATTGGGCTTGCTCATCCACCAATTGCTGCTCTTCATCTTCGCTCAGTAGCTGAATGTCACCGAGCTGTTGCATGAGCTGATCCAGTGCTTGTTTTTCATCACGGGCACGCTCATGGGCCATTTGGGATAAACGGCTGTAAATTTCGGTACCAGTCATCCGCTCCAGCAGTGCTGCGCGGTCATCTGCTGACGCTTTCAAAAAAGCCGCGAAATCTCCTTGAGGGAGCATCACCGCTCGACGGAACTGTTCATAGCTAAGCCCGACCAGACGCTCAATTTCACTGAGCACTTCCTGTTTCTTTCCTGCAAAACGTTGGCCGGTGGTGAGGTTTTCGAGCCAATGCTCACTGGCTTGGATCCGACCGTCGGCTTTTCCTCGCGCGCGACGTACCGACCAATGGGCACGCCAGCGACTGCCGTCATGGGCAAAGAAGTCGACTTCTGCGTACCCTTCGCCTTTTCCTCGCGACAAAATACTGCGCACATCGTTGGCTTTGACTCGGGTTGCAGGATCGCCGAGACCAATATCTGCATCGTTCTTTTTGTTGGCTTGAAAGCGCGGGATTTTGTCGTATAACGCAAGACAGATAGCATCTAACAACGTGGATTTACCGGCGCCCGTTTTGCCAGTGATCGCAAACAAACCGCTATCACCCAAAGGGCCCTTCGAAAAGTCCAACTCAAACGGGTGTTGAATACTGGCCAGGTTCTCGCCACGTAATGCCAGAATTTTCATCGTTTATTGGTCCTCATCCTGTTCCAGTTGTTCAAGCAAATGTGAAAAAGTCGCTGCGATAGCCGGATCCGGCTCACCTTGATATTTTTGCTGCCAGCCGTGTCGGAAAACTTGAAACGGCTCAACATCAGACAAGCGCTGCTCACGAAATTGGCGCTCGTGGGTGCGGTCACGATAGTGCGGCGTTATTTTCGCCAAACGGATAGGCTGTCCCTCTAGCGCCACGAGGATCTTCTCACGCAACATCGGTTGCGGGGCATCTAATAGAACAGGCACCTCCAATAACGGCTGCATATCCAGCGATAGTGGGGAAAGGGTCATCGCCTGCAGCGCTTCTATCACTTCATCAAGCGGAGCAGGCTTGTCAGGCACACGCAATAGGTCGACCCGTCGCGGCACTTCAAGAGAGCGAATATCGGCAAGCTGCTCCCCCTCTAACGTGACAGCGAGCACTTGATGACGATAGTGTCGCTCTGACAGAGACAGCGGGATCGGCGAACCACAATAGCGAATTCGGTCTTGCTTCGCGACCCGCTGCGCGAGGTGCAAATGTCCCAGTGCCACATAGGCAACATCCTTGGCAAAAATATCAGCTGGCAGCGCATGCTGGTTGCCGCCGAGAATGCGTCGCTCAGACATTTCTGATAGCTGCCCACTCGCCATATAAACATGCCCCATCGCAATCAGCGCTTGGCTCCCCGTGCATTTGGCGCGCGCCGCTTGTTCAGTTTGCTGATAAATCTGTCGCACCCCTTCGATGAGACGATCATCGTCTTCCCCCAATCCTTCCGTGCGTAAATCACTGCTACGTAAAAAAGGTACAGCCATCACCCAAGCGGCGGTTTGCCCCTCTTTGTCCGTCACTGGCACCATCATACGCTCGGTATCTAAACTGCCATCGCTGTGCCGTGAGATAGCACCAATTAAGTGTAAATCAAAGGCTTTGAGTAGCTCGTGTGGCGCATCGAGTTTGCTAGGTGAGTCATGGTTCCCACCGGTAATAATCACATTCAGTTGGGGCAACGCCTTCGCGACATCCGCTAAGAAGCGGTATAGCATACGCCAAGCGCTCGCCGGCGGATTAGCACTATCAAAGATGTCTCCGGCAACCAACAAGGCATCCGCCTCTTCATCTATCAATTGCTGCTGTAGCCAATCAAGAAACGCTTGGTGCTCTTGCTGACGATCATAGCCATGCAATTGGTGGCCAAGGTGCCAATCTGAGGTATGAATGATTTTTAACACTGCTGGGGTTATCCGTTGGTTGAAAAAAGACGAGGTCATAGACACTCGCCAATGTCGCGAGCCGGGTAAAATTCTACGCTAATTGCAGCGACATTCGAGTATGAATGCAATACCATGTTGGCTTTCTCACAACTGGATGGATAAAGCCTCGCCATGATTTGGTTTAAGAACTTACTCGTCTACCGCCTCACCCGCGACATTCCTCTCGATCCCGAACAGCTCGAAAGCCAACTCAAAGAGTTCGATTTTACCCCTTGCGGCAGCCAGGACATGCAGAAGTTCGGCTGGGACAAAGCATTGGGTAAGCACGGCGACATGCTGACCCATGTCAGCGGTGGCAATATTTTGATCCGGGCACGCAAAGAAGAAAAGCTGCTTCCTGCCTCTGTGATCAAAGATGCGCTAGAAGAAAAAGTTGATGCTATGGAGCAAGCCCAAGGCCAGCGTTTGAAAAAACGTGAAAAAGACAGCCTAAAAGATGATGTTGTCATGGAGTTGCTCCCGCGCGCTTTTACCCGCCAAAGCCAGATGTGCGCCCTTCTCATGCCGGCAAAAGGGCTGGTTCTGGTCGATGCGGCCAGTATTAAAAAAGCCGAAGAGCTACTTGCCTTACTTCGTAAATCCATCGGTAGCTTACCGGTTGTGCCCGTCGAAACCCAAACACCGGTGGAACATGCCATGACAGAATGGGTTAAACAAGGCAGCGCGCCTCAGGGCTTCCACCTTGGTGATGAGGCTGAACTCAAAGCACTGCTTGAAGAAGGTGGGGTGATTAAATGCAAACAGCAAGACCTCACTAGTGAAGAGATTCACGCCCACCTCGATGCCGACAAACAAGTCACCAAACTCGCCATGGACTGGCAAGAACAAATCCATTTTGTGTTGGGCGATGATCTCAGCCTTAAGCGCCTGAAGTTTTCGGAAGAGTTACGCGATCAAAACGCAGATATCGACCGCGAAGATATCGCAGCCCGACTGGATGCTGACTTGTCGTTGATGTGCGGTGAGCTCGATGTATTACTTGATGGATTATTCACGACCCTCGGCGGTTTACAAACCGACTAGTCGCCCGAGTGAGCCTTTGCATACTGATGCAACAGGCTTAATCCACACAAATACTAGGTAATTCCTGCTGGTAGTGTGGGCACTGTCACAGTAAAATAGCGCCCACACTCACCTTCACGATGAAGGTGCCTGACTTACACTCAGACTTTAGCTAGGAATTATGTTTACTCCAGAACTACTCTCACCCGCCGGTAGCCTTAAAAACATGCGCTACGCATTCGCCTATGGGGCTGATGCCGTTTACGCCGGACAACCGCGTTACAGCTTACGTGTGCGCAATAACGAATTTAACCACGAGAACTTGAAAATCGGGATCGATGAAGCCCACGCACAGGGCAAAAAGTTCTATGTGGTCTGTAACATTCAACCGCACAACGCCAAGCTGAAAACCTTTATCCGCGATTTGCAACCTATCATCGATATGGGTCCTGATGCGCTGATCATGTCAGATCCAGGCCTTATCATGATGGTGCGTGAGCATTTCCCCGATATGGCAATTCACTTGTCGGTACAAGCCAACGCGGTGAACTGGGCGACGGTGAAGTTCTGGTATTCACAAGGCGTTGAACGCGTGATCCTTTCACGTGAGCTGTCGCTTGAAGAGATCGAAGAGATCCGCAAACAATGCCCAGAGATGGAGCTTGAAGTGTTTGTGCACGGCGCACTGTGTATGGCTTACTCGGGTCGTTGTCTGCTCTCCGGCTACATCAATAAGCGCGACCCTAACCAAGGCACCTGCACCAATGCGTGCCGCTGGGACTATAAGGTTCACGAAGCCAAAGAAGACGATGCAGGCCAAGTGGTACAAGTACAGGAAGTCACACCAACATTGGGTGAAGGCCAGCCTGTCGACGATGTCGTTTTGCTTGAAGAAGGCCGTCGCCCCGGTGAATTAATGGCCGCCTATGAAGATGAGCACGGCACTTACATTATGAACTCAAAAGACCTCCGTGCCATTCAGCACGTTGAACGCTTGACCCAAATGGGTGTTCACTCGCTGAAAATCGAAGGTCGAACGAAGTCCTTCTACTACTGTGCTCGAACAGCCCAAGTTTATCGTCAGGCGATTGATGATGCTGTTGCCGGTAAGCCTTTCGATGAAAGCCTCATGAGCACACTGGAAAACCTCGCGCACCGCGGTTATACCGAAGGCTTCTTACGTCGCCATACACACGATAGCTACCAAAACTATGATTACGGCTATTCGGTCTCTGACCAACAGCAATTTGTTGGTGAATTTACCGGTAAACGCCGTGGCGATTTAGCGGAAGTTGCCGTGAAGAACAAGTTTGTTTTAGGTGATAGCCTTGAGCTCATGACGCCGAAGGGTAACGTACACTTCACTCTTGAAGTCATGGAAAACCGCAAATCAGAGTCTATCGACGATGCCAAAGGCAATGGCCACTTTGTGTTTATTCCTGTGCCAGAAGATATGGACTTGGAATACGCACTACTGATGCGTAACCTAAAATCAGGCCAAGATACGCGTAATCCATCAGGAAAATAGTATGGCATTACTCATCACGGATAAATGCATAAACTGCGATATGTGTGAACGTGACATAATTATGACTAATTAACAGCAACTTATAAAAGTGCGTTACTGTTAGCGTTGTGCGTTATTTCTTCATTAAGTGCGTTACTCGTTTGAGCGTAACGCACTTTTTTTATGTTTTGATCGGCTCTTTGGCTTCTAATTTTTTGCGTTACTAGCGTTAATTACATTCAAGCGAATTGCGTTACTCCTTACCTACTAACGCTTCTCTATTATTAATATAAACAAACACTTAAAGAAAATTTATTGCGCTACATGATGTTTAACGCGCTTTAACCGATTTGTATTGAGAAGCTCTCATTGATCAGCGCTGTGGTAATGGCTGTGATCGCTTTTGGATGACGCGCGGCTTCTAGTAGCTCGTCTCTATTTTTTACGTTCAGCTTTGCCATCACTCGCTCTATTCTCGATCGAACCGCTTTGTGCGTTACGTTAAGCATATTACTGGCTTGTCGGGCGTTATAACCTGATTTTAGTGCGACTAGAACAACTGCTTCCGCTTGCGTGAAATGCACATCAACGATTTCTTTCGCGGTGGCAATATTCAAAGCTTGGTAGAGAGCAAGCTCAGCTTTTTTTAGCTGCATACCTTCGAACACAACACCGATTACTTTGCCTTCAAAGTAGATCGGACGCTTTTGCATTCGATAAATTGCAGCCTGCGCTTGCTCAGTCTCGGAAATGTAATCAAGTGTTTCTATTATTGACTGGTTAGACAGTATTTGTCTGACTTGGTGTGCATAGTGTTTCGCGAGCTGTGGATGCTCTCTTTTGAATGCGAGAACATTATCGCCAACTTTTCCGGTGACCGCGCGATTCACAAAGTACAGACTCGTACCTCTGTAAATCACCGCTGCGCGATCCGATTCAGCCACGAACCGCCGGATATGTCGGAGGTAATGGTCGGCTTTGTTTGTTTTATGCAACAGCGATCATAGTTCAAGATTTGAGCGAGGCACTTTGCCTCTATATCCTCACTGTTTAACGCCATAAGATACCAACGATAAACAATTACATAATTAATAAAGTTGGCAATAGGTGTTATCGCAATGGAAAATGCTAAAGACGCTCTTGAAAAAATCTCGAACTCTCTACTACTCGTTTTAGATCATTTGCAACCAGACTCGTTCGAATATGACGCGATTGAGTTGCTAGCTGACTATACGCATCTCAAAGCTAAGCACATTAGTGATAATTCTGCCAATAAAAGAGAATAAACAATGTTTGCTTATAAGCGTTACGCATAACGCGATAGAAGAAAGCTAGGCAACGTGTACGTTTATTGGTAAGTTGGTGGTGATGACCTAGGAGACCGAAAAATTTTTATTTCGCGCGGGTTGCCCTCGTTTGAAGAGATACAGCCCTCAGAAGGACCCATTCACCTCAAGGAGAACGCATATGTCAGAGCCGGTGGTTTATCACGTCACTCTCGCGCACTTAGTTGGCGGGAAAATAGATGAAGACCCAGATCCGTTTTATATGGACTTTTGCCCGCGAACAGGTGACTTTATTAACGTCGATAGCGGCATTCATGAGGTTGTCGCTGTGACATATCGGTCTAACCAGTCTGTTTGGCCTACTGTTTACGTCAACAGCATCGGAGATATAGACGATTTGGAGAAAGGCTTAATTAAGAGCGGCGCTCTTAAGGATGTGTCGCCTAAGCGCACTAATCTTGAAGATATTTTGTAACTCGACATGCTGCCTGATGCCTTTCAGGCAGCTATCCACTCACTTGAAATACTCGTAAGCCACTCCTCCCGAATCGGCAACAACTGATTGCCTTCTCAAGAAACACTTATCATAAAGCCGCTTTAGTAGCGTGCTTGTGAATGATTGCGACAGTTCGCATCGCTCCGAAATCATCCAAGCTGTTACACGTTCACCATTCCTGATTGATTGAAGCACTTTGAGTTGTGTCTTGCTCAACTTGATGAAGTTAAGTTGATGCGGATACGTGCGCGCCACACGCGAAAGATCGGGCGAGATCTGCCCATTTTGGCAAAAATTGTCCATCATCATTATCATTCTCTGAGGTTTATCATAAGAAAGCCTGCGAGGTCAGGCGGGGAAAGGGCTAAGCGGCGATCGTGTTTTCAATCGAGACAGGTGATAGGAAGTTTAACCAGCACGATTTTAGCCACTCGTGATACGTTTCTAGCGCGTTTTTCTTCTGCAGTGTCACGTGCGAATGCATGTAGGCTTGGTCTAGCATGTCGCGTGAGTGGTTAAGCAACAGCTCACAGAAGATGTAATCAATCCCCAGTTCCTGCCATACCGACCGCGCACGCTTGCGCATATCATGTGACGACCACGCTTTGCCTGATACTTGCTGTATCCAGTTTGATGCAACCTGCGCATGTACCGGCTTGGTGTCTTGCTTGTTGGTTGGGAATAAAAACCGGCCTTTCTTATAGCCTAGCGCATGCATCCATTGTTGGTATGAGCGCAGCAATTCAACCATGTCTGCCGTTAGCGGGTAATCAATCGCCTTGCCGTTCTTAGTGTTTTCCATCGGGATGTGCCAAACGCGCCGGTGCAAATCGATGTGCGTCCACTTTGCTTTGCGAGTTTCACCAATGCGTGTGCCGTGGGAAATCATCATTGTGATCAGCATGCGCTGCATGGGTGGCAAGTCGCTGGCTTTGCGCAGCAGATCAGGCACTTTGTCGGTTGGTAGTCTGCACCCACGAACCTGCGCGCTCGAAACAGAAAACGTCTCACCGAAAAAGTCTTTAAACTTCACATCCGCCAGCGGATTGATCGTGATGTGTTTAAAGCGCTTAGCTTTGGAATACGCCGACTTCAATAGTTGGAAATTGGCGCGCACATAACTCACTGAGTAGCCCTGATTAAACAGCGGTTGAATGAGCGTTTTATCTACCAATTGGTGATCAACTTGTTGAATGGGTACGCCATCAAAGAAGTAGCACAGCTTTTGCTCGCCCATGCTCTTGATGTTGCGCAGTCGCGCACGTGATGAGTTGTTGAGTTTTAGTTCGCGACTAACGTACCAGTTAATCAGCTGATCAACCGTCTCAAAGCTGGCATATTCAGCGGCCTCGCTATCCATTAGCTGCATGCGCGCCTTCGCGGCAATGTCCATGATGTGCTTGGCAGGCACCAGTGGCCACTTACCGATCCGATGTGCCTTTTGGTTGCCGTTTCGGTACTCGATTAATATCCACGTGCCGCCAGTGCGGTGTTTATTGAAGCGTAGGTAGATGGGGCCGCGTTCGTCTTTGAGCTGGCGCACGCGTGAATCACGAAGGTGCTTTTTAATTTGCGCATCCGATATTTTGGTGCGCACGGTGTGCATGAAAAAGGCTTGTTGGTTGATGATCATGAATCGCCCTCTGTCATGGTGGCGGTTAAACTCATGCGCGTCGCTTGCAGGCCTTGGCCGGAAATGGTCACACTATCAATGCTGCATAGCCCGGCAACTGCTCGGGGGAAAGTTTCATCCAGCATCACCAAGCCTTCCGCGAACGCGGCAGGGTTCACCGGTGCGGTAATGCTCAGCTTCCTGCCCTCGCGCTTAATACGGCGCAGTTCGGCAGCAATCGCCTGTTCGGCCTCGGCTTTGCTGTTCTGATCCTTGGCGAGTTTTTTGAACGGCGCGCCGCCAATGCTGACTTCATGCCGAGAGCAATCAGCGGTTGAAACGTAGTGCCCGCGCACACCGTTAAACTCGTTGCGCCCATCCAGATCACCGCCTACGTTGACGAAGTTAGGCAGTTCGGGGCGGTTATCTTGTGGAAGTGACAGCGTAATCGTTTCAATGTCTTTGCCTGTGGCGCTTTTCGCCTTGCCTTTGGGCACGAAAATAAAGCGCCCGTTCACCGGCTTGGCGATCGCATCGTAGTTCTTGGCCAGACGGTTGAGGAACTGCTGAACGCTCTCGTCGGTGCGATCAACATGCTGGATTTCAATTTTTTGTAATTCAGGATGCACAAAAGGCTGAAAGCCGTGCGGGGTAACAGTGTCGGCGACCACTTGGGCTAATGTGGTGTTATCCCAACTGGATGACTTGCGAGCGCGGTATTCGGAGGCGTCTTTTACAGAGAACGGCGCCACCGTAAGCACTAACTTTATTTCACGCGGATGCAGCGAGAATGAGCGCTTGCTGATCTCAAACGTGTCGCGTTCCACATCGGCAATAAACACCTGGTACTTTTCGCCCTTGGGTGGCAGACCGTCTATGTCGTCTGAGTTAATGGTGAGCGTGAGCGCGTCGCCATCGGTGCCGGTGCTATCTTCCAAGCGCCACGCCTTTAAACGCGCGAGCATCAGCTCGGCGTTTTTGCCTATCAGTTTAATCATGGTTAGTCCCAGCTGCGGGTTGGTTTTTGGATGTTGGTTTTGTGGGTGGGGGTTGGGAGTGTCACGAGGGTATCTTGCGGAAAAATATCGGCCCGAACATGCGGATTAAGCCGGTAGAATTCCGCCTCAATCACATCATCGTCTTGGCCGAGCTGTTTGAATAGTAAATCGGTGACCAGTTCGCCGCGCTTAGCCTGTACTTTCATCACGTTTCTCCATCAGCTGCAGCGTCACGTCCGTGACCATGGCGCGGCCATCGTGAATGATACGGCTGCGTCCTTCGGTGAGGTTTTTGATCGTCCATCGGCCGAGGTTGTTGCCTTGGCCATCACTCACTTGTTGCGGTGAGTCGATCAGTTTGCGAATCGCGTCCACGTTCGCGGCGGCGCCGTATTGCAGCCATTTGGCGGTAATGTCGATGGTTTCAAGCGGGCGCCCTGTGTGTTCAGAGCGTGCGTTGTCGATTACGCCTACCTCTGTATAGGAGCCGGGTGTGGTGCGAGTGAATTTAGCAATGGGGGTTTTATCTCCTACGCTAAACACAAACTCGCCGATAACTAAGTGATGCATACTAGCCTCGTTGGTGAATTTTTGGCTTCCTGAGAATCAGGCGTAACGCAATTTGACGGACCGGTTGCGCGCAAAACAAATGATCCACCTCTCACGCCTTGTCCAATGATTTGCCACTCGTCAACCTGTGAAATAAATTAGACAGATCGCGCAGACATAAGGAACCCTCCATGAGAAATCTATTACTTGCGGCCTCTTCTGTTTTTCTTCTTGCTGGCTGCGGTGAACCAACCGTTGAGTGCAGCAGAGAAGACTCAACCACTTTGGTTAAGCAGGTAGCGAATGACGAAATGACCGCGCAATTAGGCAGTGAAGCTGCAGCGCTTTTTAGTTATGACGTCAAGTTCATCCGAACTATTAGTGAGAACGAACAAACAGGAGCCAAAGAGTGCGCAGCCGAGCTAGAAGCGTACAATGCTGGGAGTGGCGAAAGCGTATCTGTTCCCATTGAGTACATAGTCGAGCTGACCGACAACAAAGAACAGATTTACGTAACCGTCTATGGCTTGTGATAAGTAGGTGGCGCAATGCCACCTTAGTCCTGATCTATGCCCGAATAACCCAGCTGGGTGGTAACGTCGTTGCCCGAGGTGGCGTGAGCGTACTTCTCTTCCATCTTGCGCATGGCAATCTCGGCAATTTCTTCACTGTTTTGGTTAGGTGAAGATTTAATGTTGATCTGAGGTGCAAAATGCACAGGGGGTTTTTGTGCAGCTTCTGCCTTTTTACGTTCTACCTCTTTGATCTTTTGGGCCGTCACCTCGGGCGGATCGAGTTTGCGGCCAAACCACGCGCCAATTTCCTGCCCGCCCAAGCCGCCAGCAATACCGCCGATTAACCCACCAATAGCGGTGCCAATGCCCGGCACGACCGAGCCAAGTGCTGCACCTGCTGCCGCCCCTGCCAGTGAACCGCCTAAATCACCCAGCGCCGAGCCAGCTTGCTCACCGTTACCATCGCGAATACCGCGGTAAGCCTCTACCGAGTTCACGGCGTAGGAAAGCGGCTTGAGGATCCGCGCAAGGCCAAATTTGCCGACGGATTCGGCAATGTCCCCGCCAATACCGATCGCATCGCCTGCCATGGCCGTGGCTGGCATGGCCGCAATTGCACCGCCGCCCAGAGACAGCGCCACGGCTTTTTTGTTGTGAATGGGGTTTAATACGCGGGCTGTGTTCGCTACCGCTGCCCCGCCACGACTAGCCGTATTACGCACTGCACTGGTGAGGCTGGGTTGCATGAGCATGCCGATGCCGCCACGAATTAAACCACCAAGACCTCGACCACGACGACGGAACCGTGCCCGCGTGCGACGGGTTTTGCGTTTTACGCGCTCGCCGAGTCCTTCGCGCTTGCGTGGCTCGTAACCGGCACCGTACTCACCGCCATATTGCCCACCGTGCGGGCTGCTGTTGCGCACTGCTTGGTTTAAGCTTCGCCACTGCTGCGCCGCGAACTGCGCGATGCGGCCACCTTCTCGGGTTTCGCGGTTAAGTCCTTTGCGGAACAAACGGCCTTGGTCCATTTTGTTGCCTAACACTAACGAGACAGCTTTCACGCCGAGCAGCGCCGCTTTTAGCCCGATAAAGCCAGCCGCTGCGATACCGACGGCAGCCGTAATGCCTTGGTTCGCCTCCGCAACATCGGCTAGCCAGCTTACTAAGTCGCCCGCGGGCCCTAGTACCCAGYTCAAAGCAGGAAGCAAAGACTCACCAAAGACCACAGAAAGCCGATTAAGCTTGTTCATAAACATGCTTAAACCGGCTTCCGTTTTCTCTAGCTGGCCTTGGTACTCGTTGTTGATCGAATTGGTGTGCACTTGCTGGGATTCGCTCGCCAGCTTCAAGGCTTTATGGAGCTTATCGGTGTTACCCGCCAGCGATGCCACTGCGCCTTTGGCTTCTTCACCGAAGATTTGCGACATCAATGCCGATTGCTCTTCAATTGGCGCGGACTTGATCGCATCAAGCACATCAATCAACGTGCCGGAGGCGTCTTCTTGCATACGCGCGGCAATGTCGGTCGAGTCTAGCCCAATGCGATTGAACGCGTTCTTTTGTGCTGACGTGGCCGCGTCGCCCATGGTTAACCGGCCTGAGATGTTTTTCATCGCAGTCGCGGCGCGCTCTTCACCCATGCCAAAAGAAAGCAACGAGGCAGATAAAGCAGTAGCTTCATTCACGCTAAAGCCGGCTGATTTAGCGGTCGCACCTTGGCGAGACATCACGCCGGCAATATCTTTGGCTTGTGCGTTGGTGTTGTTGTCTAAGTAGTTGGCAAGGCCCGCGAGGTTCATTGCGCCTTGCTGATCGAGCCCCATCGATGATTTAAACACCGCCAGTGTTTTGCCGGCCTCTGCGGCGTCCATATCAAACGCGACGCCCATTTTGTTGGCATCTAGCACAAATTGCTTTAAATCTTCGTCGCTTTTAATACCGGTTCGCGCGCCTGCCGCCATCAGCTGATTGATTTGGTTGGCGGACATAGGGCTTTTTTCGGATGTTTTTAGCGCCCATGAGCGCAACTCTGCTGCCTGCTCTGGCGACATGTCACGCACTTTTTTCACATCTGCAAAGCTGCTTTCGTTTTTAATCGCGGTAAAAATCGATGCCGCAATCGGCGCGGCTTTCATCGCCAAGCCGGTTGCTTCGCCTCCCAGTTCGCCAAGCTTCGCCTTGCGTCCATCAATGCGGCCTTGGATCGCTTGCATCTCTTTCAAGCGCTTGCTTTGTTTATCCAGTTGCGCGCTGGTTTTTTCCGATGCCGCCTGCAGCCGCTTTTGCTCATTGGCAAAGTCGCGTGTGTTCACGCCCGCTTTGCGCAGCTCAGAGCGTAAGTTTCGCGTTTTCTGAATTTGCTTGATTTTTTTGCTGGTTAGCTGGCTCACCGCTGATTTTGATTTGCGATAATCAACGCGCAGCTCTTCCGACGCTTGCTGACCACGACGCAACTCATCATCCAGTTGCTGCATTTTGCGTTCCGCGTTTTGCGCTTCGCGCTGCAGCGGCTTTAAGCCGTCGCCGCTGGTCTTTTTCATCTCAGCCTGCAAATCGGCCAGCGTTTTTTGCGTGCGCTTGTACTCCGTGCGCGTGGCCGCATTGGTTTTGTTTTGCTGCTTTAACTCATCACCCAAGCGCTGGTATTTGCTGCGCGCATTATCCAGCTCGCCACCTAGCTTTTTGATCCGTGCTTTGGCCTTGTCGTAGCTTTCTAGCTCGTTAAGCTGGCGCTTGCTTTGCTTCATCGCTTCGCGCTGCGCTTCGACGGCTTCGGTAAGTCGCTCGGTGGCGGTAGTGGTTGAGGTAATGTCTTTGAGGCCTTTCACGGCGGCCTCGATGTTAAAGCTGATTTTTTCGCTCATCGCTTCACACCCAGCTTTTCCAGAATGAGATCATAGCGGCGCAAGGCCGCATCTTGCGGCCATGTTTTAAGCTCCGCTTCGGTGGTGTTGCGGTACATCGGAATGATGTCAATTAAGCTTTGAACGTCCTCGGGCGAAAGTAATCCGCCGTTAGTGTAAAAAAAGCGCCGACCTGCGGTTTAATCGCTAGATAGTCGTTCATCGACATGCGATCCACGTCCTCTTCATCCAGCCCGCACGCGCAGCGAAACATGAAGTGCTCGCGTTCGTGCGCGTCGTCAATTTCGGCCAGCTTTTCGCTATGCGCCACCAACGGCGCCTTGAATTTAATGCGCGAAATGGTTTCACCCACGTCGTTCTCGAACGGGTGCAACAAATCAAACTCGAAGGTGTTGCCGGTGATGGGCTCGCCGCGTAGCACATCGCTGGATGAGTTAATGAATTTGTCAATGTCTTTCGAGAGGGTGTTAAAGTCCGGCGCCGTCAGCGTCGCAAACTCACCTTCGTTGATGTCTGTGCAAGCAAAGATGGCGGCTTTGTACTGCTGGAATAGCTCGGCGTCGGTCAGTGATTCGCTTTCTTTTTTGGCATAAGGCAGCTTGTTGAAGTCACCAAAGGTGATCGGTTTAATCTCAATCACATTGCTGTCACCGCGTTTGAAGAAAGGTAATTTTGATACAGGCTTTTTAACTAATTTCATGCTCTCACCCAAATAAAAAAGGGCGCCGAAGCGCCCTTGGTTGCTGGTTAGTGGTTACTGAATGCCGGCTTCTTGCATCATATCGACGGTGCCGATGATGGTTTTGCCGGTGTCCACGTTAATGTCATGGACCACTGTATCCGTGTCGGTCTCTTTGTAAGCGCGGCAGGTGCCTTCGATGGACACCTCGGGCTTTTCGCCCATCTTCACCGCCTCTTTCTTGATGTTAGTGATGCCACCATAAAGCGAATACTCCACCGAGTAGGGCTCGCCGTCAGTGGTGCGGCCTTTCTCAGTGATGTTGATTTGCGCGTTGTTCATCAAGAATTTGCCAAGCTCTTTTTGGATCGCGCCGTGCTCACCACGCACTTTCAGCGTCCAGCTAAGCTTTTCGAGACCAACTGTGTCCTCGTGCTGCACAAAGCTGCCTTCGTTGCTTGCCAACTTGGCTTTCAGCTCCGGCGGCGTGAAGTCCACGATCTCGTTCATCATCGGCACAGATTCAACCTGTGCCGTGAGGCGCATGCGAATGCGATCAGCCATTGACCACCTCCTCTAACCAGCTTTCGATGAGGCCGTTGTCTACGCTCATTTCGTAGACCATGTGCTCGTTCGGCGAGTAGCGGCCATAGTTCACACACAAGTACCAGCGGCCGCTTGTGTAGTTTTCCAGATTGTTTTTATCTGGATGCAAAAACGCACGGAACACCGGAATAACGCCTTGGGCGACGAGGTTTTGCCCCCAGTTGGTGAGGCGGTCGATAACCTGGTTCATAAACGCTTCGGTCAGGTTCTTGCCCATGAGCGGCTGACTGGTTTCTTCCAGCTTGCGCGCCATCAGATCTTCAAGCCCGACATGCGAGATAAAGCGACCTGTGTTGGTGCGGTTACCAATGATCGAATAGCCGCCCATGCGCGTGCGCGCAATCGTCGCCACGCCGTGCTTATTCAAGAAGTTGGCTTGCGTGGTTTTGTCGTTGATTTTGTACGACACGTTACGCGCGGTTTCATCACACAGCACCGCACGGTTCTGCGGACTTTGCCAGCCTTCCACCGATGCCATGGCCGCAACCATCGCAATAGAAGCTGGCATTAACAGCTGCGCGCCGTCGTAGGTTTTCATAAACCACGGATCGACAATCGTCATTTTGTCTTCGCCAGTGCCTTCGGCGCCAAAGTTGGCCGCAAACTCGGCGGCTTCCATGTCGTTCGTGTTTGGTCCATCCAATACAGGACGGCAGCGAACGTCGCGGCCAATCAGCGCCAGCTTTTGCCCAACAGGGACGGAGCTAAAGCCGGGGGCGGCGATAATGGTTGGTGTTTCGGGGCAAGCTTTAACGGTTTCAAGGCCGGTGATCGCGCCTGTTTCCGAGTCCACGCCGCCAATGATGTTGGTTTCGGTTTCTGCCTGTGAGGTGCCTTCTTCGACCACGGTGACATACACGATGCATTTGACATACTCGAGCAAGTAGCGGACTAAGTACGGCAGCGTGCCAAGGCGGTCACCGGTGGTATCGAGCGCCATCATCGCCGATGCGTAGTTGAATAGGCGCGTCGGCTCGTTCGGCTCAAGCGTCGAGTTAGGTGCCGTGCCGGTTAAGTGAACGATTTGCAGCGCCAGTGGGCCCATGCTGGGCAACGGCTCAATGGTATTGACCTCAACGCCGTTGAGTTGAAAGTCGTTAATCGGTGCGAGTTGTGTCATTAGCTTTTCACCTCGCTGGTTTTGTTGTTAGCTGTCTTGGCTTTGCCAATCTTGCCGTTTAGCTGCAGCGTGTACGCCTGCGCTGGCAGCAATGACACTGTGCCCGATTTGACCCATCGCTTATTTAGGCGAAAAGGTTTGAGCACAGGGTAGCTCTGCACGTTGCTTTTGCTCATGCGTCTTTTCCTGTCTTTTTGCAAAAAGAAAACCCCGCAAACTGCGGGGCTGGGTGGGAACGGATGTAAAAAAGCCCGCCGATGTGGCGGGCTTAGGAGGTGGAAGTGAACCCAAACCGCTTCAGCGCGGCATCATCCACAACCTCTTCATACTCGTAGATTGGCTCAATGTAGCCTTCGTCGTTGGGCTTTAGGTTTTTGTCGTAGTCCGCTGGGTATTCCGCTTTGTCATGTCGTACTGTGATTGTCGCTTGCTTTAGTGCGTCTTCGCGTGTCATGCCTACTTTTTGTGCGTCCGCTTCTGAGTTGATAATTGCCACACTTCCTCGCATTTTTCTCTCCTCAAACAAGTAAGAAGTGGTCACAGATACCTCTTGAGCCACGGTATTTGTTCGAGTCCGATGGCTCGCTACTCCACGTAGATGATCGTGGTCCTGATGGTCCTGAATCCCCCCAAGCAGCGCCGAACAACGACGCACCAACACCTTGCAGGTGCGATGCATACATTTTTCCGTAGCCTCCGGTCATGTCGTACCATTCATAGCCGCTTGTTCCGCTGCCACGATCCCATACTTCGGCTCCCCACTGGCGCATGTGCCCTGAAACTTGCTCGCATCCGATGATTGAGCGTGAATTACTGTCGAATAGAGTTTTCACAGGGTCACTACCGTGTACGTATCCAAAGACGTTACTACGCGCGAGCATTTGGAATTCTTGATAGTTCGGCAAGCGCTTGCCATAGCATGCGAGCAGCTCATTGGCAGTGAACTGCGTGTAATCGCTGTATTGCTGAGCTCCGTCGCCGCCCATCATCGCCGGTACTTTTGGTGCTGAGCTTCCGTCTGCAATTTGCGCGTCATATGCCGACGTGCCGAGCAGGTCTGGTGTTGTGTTCGTCAGATAAATGTCCGCCCAGAAACGTTCGCCCATGTCTAAAACCATTCCGCGCGGGTCACGTGCGCGCGGGCGGAAATGCAGGTCATAGAACGAGTGCATTTTGAATTCACTATCACCGTAGTGGAACCCGCCGATGCGGCGTGAGTTTGACTCTGTGTAGCCATCAGGCACAGTGAAGTTGCTCGACACGAGCAGGCCGTCGTGCGTTGCATAGATTGCGTAATCGGCTCCAATCACTAGTGTCGGCATGTCGATTGATTCGTTTGCGCCAGCAGTGACGACGCGGTCACCAACAATCACCGCAATGTCACACGCAGTACGCACCACGCCGCCGGCAACGGCAAACGCAGCCTCCCACGCCGTTGATTTAACGAAGTCTTTTGCGGTGAGCAGAGAACGCTGCGCGAACTGCTCAAAATCGCTCTTTTGGGCGTATTGATTGTGAGGATCGCTGGCATTTAGGTGCGACTGAAAATCTTGCTCCTTGGCGTATTGACTATGCGGATCCGCTTTCTGCTCGTGCCGCTTAATCGCATCGTTCAGATCTTGCTCGGTCGCAAGCACGACGGACGGGTCAATGGTGAAGTGGATCACTTCCGCGTTCGCGGGGCGAAAGCGCATGCGGAGGATATAGCTTTTGGCTGAGCCTTGGCCAACGAGTTTAAAGTCACTCTCAACACGGCGGTAAGCGTAAACAATGCCGTTATCCAGCACCGCAGCCGCTTCGTTGATCACATAACCTTGCCCATCAATAGCGTGATCGGCGGGAATAATGGCTTGAGCAATAAATCCGCCCGGGTTATCGGCGTCTTCGGTAACGCTGGCACTAAAACGGCCTTGCTCACCGTAGCTTTCAACCAGCTCAGTAACAGTCACGGGTGATTGATCAGCTGGCAGCATGCCCTTGCCAAGCTGAATATGGGTAATGTTGACGGTCTTACTGGTTGCTTTGGCGGTTGCTTCATAATTAAAACCGGCTGCTGTTACATAGCAGCGGAAGTCCAAATTTTGGAGTTCTGTCAGCGTCATTGCGCAGCCTCGCTATCATTCGTAATGTACGTTTCAATCAGCACACCAGTGTGCGCAGGCGTTGTGCTGATGGCATCGGTGTTCGTGTAGGGTTGGCAGTCATTTACAATGCCCACTTCGGTGAGTACACCGAGGCGAGTGTGCACGGTCGCACCGCGAACGGTTTGCAAACTGGTGCTATCTCGCTCTGATTTGTAAGCCGTGATACGGGCACTCAGCCGCTGTTGGAGTGCTTCATCCAGCGAGCCGGTTTCAATCTCTGCACTCACGTCAATTGAATACGGCAGGTCACCGCGCGTCACGCGCGATTCAAACCCCAGCACGTCCAGTGCTTCTTTCAGCCCTGATCGCGTACCCGCTTTGCTGTGTATCGCAAAGGCTTTATCGGTGGTGGCGCGTCGCTGTGTGAGGGTGTCGTTCGGTTGCCAGTCGAGCACGCCGCGCTCTTCGGCCAGCAAGCTCACAAAATCAGCATTGGTCAGTTGTGGTTGCTTAAGGTTTGGATAGGGGCGCTCTGCGGCAGCGATAACGGCATGCCAAGCAAACTCCAAGGCTTCTTCTAGCGTGGTGCGATTTTCAGGCTGAACAGATGTGAACTCAGTTGGCTTTAACATCAATGATCACCTCGGTGCAGTGCGGCGCTTCATCCCAATCACACACAATGTCTGCGGCGGGCTCGTGCAACTCAACGCGCTTAGGATTAAGCGAGTAAAGCAACTCACCGAGTTTTAGCCGATCAATGCGTGTGTTTAATCGGTGCTGTGATTCCGCAAACTGCTGTGCCGTCGCCACCGCATCGGCTTGATTAACGTCGTGTGCAGGTTCGCCGCCAGTGAAGAGCGTCGCGTGAATGCGATACGGTGTGATGCGCGCAGGGACCACGGTGATCTCATCGCTCTCTTGCGCAATGTCATCACGATTTAAATACTGCTCGGCACGCGCAATCAAAGCCGCGCTCGGGGTGCCATCTTCAGTTTCGCGGCTCAGCAAAGCCACATCCACTTTGCCAGAGTTCGGCTCTCTCATGCGTGGCTCGGCATCTTTCACCAATGCAGGCTGTGACTCGGTGGGAAAGTCATACCGCATCAGTACGCCCGTCTCTGTGGTTTCGATGCTGATCGTCGGACGCTCGTCTAATGTTAGGGCGTGGAACTTATACCCCATCCGCGTGCCTGTGGTGTGAAACTGATAAGGCGCGAGGTCAAAGCGGCGCAGTAAGTCTTCGTCGCTTTCCATCACCGCTGGCTTTGGCGGGAACACGCTGGTATCTGCTGGCTCGATGGTTTGGCGCTTCAAGTTGTACTGCAGCGCCAGCAGATCGACCATTTCTGATTCGGTCACAAAGCGGCGAAACATCTGCAACGCCTGATGATTGTCTTCGCGCTTTTCGGCGAGGCGTTTTGTCATCAGTGCTTCGAGCACTTGCGCGAGCAGCTCACCCTCATTGTTCAGCGCCTCGGTCACCGCTTCGCGGTTATCGGGATCTTTAGCGGCGACGTACTCAATTACGTGCTGTTTGTAGTTAGTCAGCAGCGTTTCAAAATCCGGCGTAGTAAACGCTTGGGGCACTTGGTTTGTCATAGTCCGCCCTCTAGCTTGATCGGTTTGCCGTGCCAGGTGCCTTCAACCGTGATGTGAAAACCGCTTTCACTTGGCGTGGCTTTACAGCGCGTGGCGCGAAATGCAGTCAGGCCATTAATCGGCATCGCCAAGGCTTCCAGCGTGAGGTTCTGCACAATCATCGCCGTGTTGGGCGATTGCATTTTGCCCAGCGTGCTAATTGCGCGATTGCCGACGCCACGGCGTTTGATGCGGCTGGTCACTTCGGTAGTGAGCACGCGACGAAAACGGCACGTCAGTGCCTGCGCACCGGTGACCGTGCGCCCTGTGTTGGGGTCGATGGCTATCATTTTTCGGATTGCTTCTGCGTGGGTGGGCTCGTCTTCGAGCCGATGCTTTCAGGATGATCGTGGCTGTCGTAGATGTTGCGATCCGCCTCCATCGAGCGGGTGTGGTCGATGATCTCACCGTGGTTTTTAAACTTCGGCGCATACATCTCGACACCGCCGGGGTAATGGCACGTGAGCTTGCCAGTGTCGAGGTTGTAAACCTCCTTCATGCCGCCGCTATAATCGGTCATGAATTCGTTTTCTTTGACTGTCGGCGACGGAAATTTGTCAGACGGCAACCCCATCAACGCCACGGCATTATTCAAGTTGTCGCCCGAGCCAAGGTTGAGCAACAAGCACTGCTCGCCCAATGTGGGTCGCCGGTAGTGGCTGACGCGGCCTGCGCAGAAAACAAAGAACGGAATGCGCGTGGCGAGGTTGTCGCCCGTTTTCACACTCACCGTGTTTTTATCGGCAACCACGACATAGCCCAATCGGATAATGTTTGCAGTCGCAAGGCGGTCGCGCTCGGCTTGCTGACGCATTAGCTTTAGCTCGCGTTCTAGGGATTCAATGCGATTAAGGAGTGACAACATCGAGATCGTCTCCGACTATTTGGTGCCACTGCTCATCAAGCGGCCCCACGCGGATTTGCTGGCGAACGGTGACAACACGTAAGAAAAAGCCTTGCTCCGGCGCGAACTTGCGCGGCACGTTGCTTTCGATTGTCAGCGTGTCATGCACGCCGCCGCTTTGCCATGTCGTTTCCAGTAGCTCGCGCTCAATCCGGCAAGCCAGATCAAGGGCTTCCAATTCAAAATCGCTTTTTACTATCGGCACATACACTAAAAAGCGGATCTCAACCTCATGCTGTTTGCGGCCATCACTCGCGTAGCCGGATTCAGAATCGACATCACCGGTGTGATAGGCAACGCGGGCGCTTTTCAGCTCACTCGCTTCGCGCTGGTAAGCGCTTTCAATCTCAATGTTTAAACGCTGGCCAAGGGTGTTCACTACATGTTTCACGAACTGGCTAGGTGCTGTATAAGCGGTGGAATTCACGCGTGAAAATCTCCTCGAATTTACGATTCAGATCGGCTTGATAGCTGCCGATGATCTCCTCGGCTTCGTCCGCAATATCGAGCTGAACCATTTCAATTTGCGAGCGATGCTTGCCGGTGCGGCGAAACACCAGTAATTCGCTGCTGTTCATCGGTGAGATAAAGGCTTTCTCAAAAAAGCGTTCGCCGACTGCGACGCCTTCTTTTTGCTGCACCGGCTTGCCTAAGCGGTGCACGCCAATATCGCGAATACCCACCCACAAGCGCGCCCGCACACCGCCTTGGCGGTAAACTTTAAAACGCGAGCGCAGCGCAGCTTTGTTATCAATGGCCAGCTCATAACCCAGCTCGGTCATCGTGATGTGACGAAACCACTGATTGGTTTTGCGCACCGCGATTTGTGCTGCTTTTTGCACGTCACTAGGCAGGTTGGGAAGACGTTTAATAAAATCGGTGTCAACCCACATTCTCGAACTCAGACCAGCCATGATTGCTCTCGCTGTTTGTTTTACGGCCCATCGTGTACTCGTAACACAACTGGCTCCCCGCGCTACGCGGTGAAGCGGCCAAGTCACGGAACGCCAATGCATACACGTGGCCCTCGTAACTCACCGTGGTGCCCGCGGGCAGCTCTTCGGTGCCATAGAACGTGTAAGTGCGCACGCCGTCATTGTTGCTGCGTTTTACGTAGCCGTAAGTCACACCCGCATCGCCACTGGGCAGCGTGACCGGATGCGGTGAACCCATGTGATACGTGATGGATGCGCGGAGTTTGCCCCGCGCACGTTCAAAGCGGCTGCTCATTAGCTTTCCAGTGTCACGCCGGTGAGCAACACTGCGCCATCGATGAACACACCAACGGGCACTTTCACATCACTTTCGGCGGTTGGCTTAGTTTTGGTGAACTTGCCGCCTTTAAAGTAAGCGGGCTCACCGCTAAATGCGGGCGTGTCGCCGTCTTTAATCGGCCCGCTGAACAGTCCGCGCCAATGTGCGGATACCACCGCGCCCTCTGGCACCGTCATTTTCGGCACCACGATCAACGCACCGTGCTTTACGGGTACGTCTTTTTTCAGTCCGCCCGCTGGCGCGACAATATCAATGCTTTTACCGTCTGCAATACGCATGTTTTCTATCCTGTTTTGCAAAACAAAAAGCCCCGCGTGTGCAGGGCTTGGTATGGTTATATAAAAAGCTGAGGCTTACGCGAACGTCGCCTTTGCAATGCCGCGGCGGTCAGCCACTTTCGACGTAATGTCGTACGTAATGCGGAACTTGGCGCCGTCGCTGGTCCAACCGTCGCCAGTTTCTAGCCACGGATCTTGCTGGCCGTCCAAGAAGCCCATCAGCACCGTTTCAAAGTCACGCGATGTCAGGCCGATGGCGCCGTTAATGCTGGCTGCGTGACCTGTCTCGACAATGTCTTTGAATTTGTTGTATGCGGGGTTAAATGCATCCGGCTTGCTAGCGGTTTTTAGCACCGCTTCTAGCATGGGTGCGTGGTCGGGGCTGGCAATTAGCACTTCGCCGCGCAAATCGAGCGGATCGCCCTGGTCAGTAGTGGCGAGCGAGAACGCGCGGTGCAATTTGGTGATTAACGCTTGGTAATCCGCCGCTTTCACGCCTTCAATCAAGTTGGCGCCGTGGAAAACAGGGTTGCCATCTGCCATCTTGCCGCTGAGGATGGCATTGAAAAACAGCTTATCTGACAAGCGATACGCCGCTTGCATAAACTTGCGCGGCACTTTGCTGATCAATGAGATCTCATCATTGATGATCGCTTGGCGGGTAAAGCCAATCTCTCGGCCAAACGTCGCCAGCTGGATTTTTTCGCCGCTGCCGGTAAGCGTGGCGGATTTATACTCGCCATCTTCGGAGACACGCATCAAGTCTGGCGCATCGTTCACCATCACCAGCTCGCTCTCTTTAAAGTTCGGCAAGTTTTCGGTTGATGCCAGGTCGCGCCAAAGCGGCGCGCGCACTTTCGCTTCGTCGCGCATCACAGTGCGTACGCTTTCAGTGATCACGTCGGCAAAATCACCGGAGGTAAACGCTCGCGCAACCAAATCACTGCGGCTGCTAGCGTTAATCGCCTCTTTGCCTAGCGCGATTTCCGCCATGTCGATTAATGTCTTGTGTTTGTACGGGTTGTCTTTTTCCGCTTCGGCAACACCGCAGCGGCTATTCAATGCATTTTGCAGCGCATCTTTAGTGATATTGCCGTTACCGACGTGCAAGTGCGTGTTGGTCAAGTTAGGGCTTGGTTTGCCGTTGTCGCCAGTCGGGTCTTGTCCGTCAACAGAGCTTTTGCCGAGGTTGGTTAAAATCTTCTGCGCGGCGCCGGCTTCGTCACAGTTAACGTCGTTCAGCATCTCGTCACGCAGTGTGTCACTCACTTTGTGTTGCGCGCACAGAGCACGAATAGCTTGCTGACGCTGGTTTTCTTTGGTGATGGCTGCTTGCAGCTCAGTGTTAGGTGTTGGCATATCGTCGCTTACCTGTGTTTTTTTAGAGTGTGCCGCCTGCGCGGCGAGGGGTTGAGGTTCAGGGTCAGGCGTTGGCGCCGGCTCGTTCGCGGGTGGCGCGGGCGGCTCGCTTGGCACGGGATTAAGTTGGTTAAGCAGCTCTTTAGGCGGATGCTTAAACTGCGCGGTGAGCGCGTCCGGCCTCACGGCGCAGTTGGTCAAATCAACAGGGTCGATCACTTTGTCGATTAAGCCGAACTCGAGCGCCTCATTGGCTCGGAACCAAGTTTCTTTTTCCATTGCGGCCAGCACGTCCGCTTCGCTTTTGCCGCTTTTTTCAACGTAGGCATCAGCGAGCGTCTTGCGTGCGTTGCGCAGCTGAGTGAGCGCGCTCTCTAATTCTTGCTCACCGCCCCACGCGCCAATCGCAGGGTCATGAATCATCAGCGACGCATTCTCAGGCATGTGGATTTCATCGCATGCCATCAACACGTAACTCGCAATCGAAGCGACCACGCCGTCAACCACTGCGGTGACTTTGCCTTTGTGCGCTTTCAGTGCGTTGTACAGCGCAAGGCCTTCGTAGACCGAGCCGCCGTAACATTGCACGCGCAGTTCAACATCAACATCATTGCCGATGGCTTGCAGAGCACGAATGAGGTCAACGGCTTCAATGTCATAAGCGCCAATGTCGCCGTGGATCCAGATTTTAACGGGCTGGTTATCGCCCGCATTCTTGAGCGTGTACCAAGATTTATTAGTCGGTTTCGGCATCATCGCCTCTCTTGTTTTCATGCTGAATCTGATCAGCGAGGTTATGTTTAGGGTCTGACGTACTCACAATGCCCATTTCATCCATTGCTTTACGTTCTGCTTGAATTTCGCGGCGTGTCGCCAGTGGATTGATGTTGCGCTCGCGCTGGCTGTGGCTGAGTGATTGCAAGCCGAGTCGGTTCGATTTCTCGATGCCGTCCATCTCTTTTTTCGGGTCAATCCACGGCATGACTGGCGCTTGATAAATCGCGTTTAATATCGTGTCGCGCTTTACGCCCTGCGGAATCTTCAGCTCGCCGGATAGCATCGCCATTTGCAACGCGTGGCGATATTGTGGGCGGGTCCAGCCCGTCACAAACCGACGCTGCAGCACTTTGTAACGACTGAACGAATCAACCAGCTCTTGTCGCTGTGATGAATAAGGGCCCGTGTAGTGTCGGGTGACACTCGAGTTATTCACGCCAGTGCCGGCGCTCGTCATGCGTAGCTGTCCATCACGGAACGGCGCGCTCATTGCTTCACGGCGGTTGCTTTCAATCACGCCCGCGTCTTCACCCGGTGCCAGCGAAAAGCTGTTCCCGTAGCCAAGGGCGATCTCTTCATCGCCAGCACCGACAAAGCCATCGCTGCCCATGTTTTCGTTAGCGACGCTTTTAGTGAAGTAAGCAAAGCGGCTGGCGATCTGTGCACTAATGCGCTCGCTTTGGTCGTAGTCCTCCAAGTCAGCGATCAAGTCGAGCACGGAGTGCAACAGGCTAACACCACGGTTTTGATGCAAGCGGCGCGTAAATTTCAAATGCGAAATGTAGTAGGCGTCTACCTCGGCAAACTCAAAGCCCAGCGAGTCGCGCTGAATAAGATATTTAATGGCTTGGCCTAACTTGTTGCGCTGAATGCCCTCGAGCAAACCACGCTCGGGCTCGCTGATATGTGCAGGAATAAAATCCGGCTCGAAAGGCTGCACCGCAAACGGCGTCGCCGTTGGGTAAGTAATTTGCGGGTTGTTACCCATGTAGTGCCGCGCGAACACCTCGCCATCGCGCAGCCAAGTGCGGCACGCGAGCTGCTCGGTTTCGGCGCGGCTTAGCTCGCCGTCGATGTTTTGATGCAGGCTATAGGTTTCAAACCAATCACTGATCCGGCGCGCGCATTCCACATGCACTTCGCCATTTTTGTCTAGCGGTTGCGGCTCAACCATGATGCCGTTGGCGCCCACGACGTTAACGACTAGCTCATCGAGGATGGCGGTTACGTGCGGGTTGTTCTCGTCATAATGGCGCGCCCGTTCGCGGATCACTTTGGCGCCTTTGTTGAGCTGGTTGGCGTTCCCCGTCGAGCGTTTGTTGCGTTTTTTGGTGTGCGGGTTAGCCGGCAACGCGGCTTGGTATTTGTTGAGCAGTTGGCGGTCGTGTGCGCGGCGTAAGCCTGCGGTAGGGCTAAAGTAGCCGACGGCACGGTCAATCAGTGTGAATTTACTCAAGATAATTCCTCCTGATGATCCGCCTTGGCCTTTCTTCTAACGCAACCAATCTCTGCAGCCGCTCAATYTCTTTGCGCACTGTGGCAAGTGATGCCAGCGTGAGGGATTCCCCCTCGCCGGTTTGCACCGTTTGCCCGCCTTCGAGTATTGCTTTCTCTGCGTCTAAATAGGTTTGCAGGCGCTGCTTGTTTGCTGATGTCATCCGAAAATACCTTTTGAATGCCGATAGCGACGGCGCGGCGTGCGCTCAAACACTGGCTGCTGATCGGCATCAATCACGTGCGTGTTAAATTGCCAATCCGCGGCCCAGTTAGGTGGGCTCTGCCAGTTGATGTCATCACCGCCCAGTTTGTGCATGCCAGCCTCTGCATACGCGCACAAATCAAATGACTCGTTCGCGGCACGGTCGGGCTTTTGCCAGTTGCCTTTGTCGTCCACGAATTCGGCGGTGAGCTCATCAAACCAACTGCGATCCGCCCAGCTCGGCAACCAGAAATAACGGGCGCCAAATTCCACGCGCTCATAACTAGAAGACACGCGGTTTTTAAGCCGGTTGGTGTGCAGAATAAGCAGCGGGATCTCACCGTGTGCGTGTTTGCTTCGCTTGTCGGGGTAGCTTTCTTTGACAAGCTGATCCTGCTCGCGGCTGGCGCCTTTAACGAGTCGGAATAGATGATTGAGGCCGAGCGGCTTTAGGCGGTTATAAAACTGGTAGCTGTTCTCCGTGACTGAGGTCGGCTTACCATCTTTCTGATCGCCCGAGCCGCCGGAGTCGCACAGCGTTAGCACTGGCTTCATTACCCGCCCGCTGCCATCAGAGAGCGGATAGGTTTTTTTGATCACTTGCTCGATGAGCAAATCCCAATCCTCGGCATACACAGCCGGGTTTACGCGGTCACCGTTGCGGTTTGGGTTAGTGAGAATTTCAAAGCGGTCAATCACCCAGCGTTGCAAGCCCTCACCATAAACCTGTGCTTGCACCACAAAGCGGGCGTTTTTCTTACCGCCTTGTACGTCAACACTCATGATCAAAAAGCGGCCGTTTTGCGGTATCACACCACGGTTGTACGGATTCGCCTCGGCGCGTTGCTGCAGTTCGTGAGCGCCAATTTCTTGCGAACGGGATTGCACCACGTAAGGGCGCCCAATATCGACGTTAAAAAACGTCTTGAGCTCTTCCTCATCGCCGGTCGTTTCAAAATTACGAGAGGCTGAAATGTAGCGGTACACCAGACTTTCCCAGCTTTGGTATGTCGCGACCACGCCCTCAAACCAAAACGACGCCCATTTGCTCTGGCGGATTTCGCTTTCGTCGGTGTTCACGTTGCCGTATTGGTCAATCTCGCCTTCACGAAACCACTCGCCGTTTGTGTTGTGTCGGCTCTTGTCAGTCTCGGGGATTGCATGCGTGCAACGGGGGCAACATACGCGCGCGGTTTTTGCCGCGTCCATGGCGTCCGGCAAGTCATCCCACGTCAACGTTTCAAAATCAGGGCGAAACCATGCCTCGCAATCATCGCACTGCCAGTAAAAACGGCGACGATCGCCAGCATTGTAAAGCGCCGCAATGCCGCCGCAGGGTTGCAGTTCGTGCGGGCCCAGCTCCGCCTCGGGGACGGGGTTACGTACTACACGACCTGGGGAGCTTTCCGCCATCGCCATGCCTGAGCTGCGTGCGTTCTGCACACGCTTGAGCAGCAAGTTAAATTTGCTGCCTTCCTCGCCAACGTGATCGTCGGCACGGTCATAGTCGGTGTAACCGGCATAGCGGAATGTTTCTGCTGACAGACTCGATTCGGTTGCCGAATCCAAGTTCAGGTTCATGCCGTTTTTAAAGTGCTTAAAGGTCAGCGTGTCGTCGCTTTTGCGTCCTGTGCGCAACGCGCTGATTTGCTCGGTTGCAGCAAAGCTACGCGCGAGATCTTTTTTCGACATGCTCTCGGCTTTTTTCTTTGTGCTGTAAATCAGCAGCATGTCACCGGGGGCTTGCGTCACTGTGTAGTTAATCCAGCCTTCGATGAGCGCTTTGGTTTTCCCGCTACGCGCGGGGCCACCTAAGATCAGCGCCTCGTATATGCGGCGCGCAAGGCAGTTCATCGGCGTGCGCATGTATGGCGTCTCGCTCGATAAAAACTTTACCGTGTCCATGCCGTCGGAAATCCACAGCCCTTCGTCGGCGGCTTCAACGGGTGTTTTGTTCGTGGGGGCGCACAAGTGCGCGAGTGAGCGGCGAATGTCGGCAGCGTTGGCAAACTGAATGCCCAAGCGTTCATCAAAGCTGTAGCTCATCACTCACCGCCTTTAAATCGTGATCATACAAAATCTCGAGCTTTTCAAGCTGTTCGCCAGTGGCGTTGGGTATCGCCGATTCCACCCTTGTGATCGCGGTGCCTGCAAATTTCTTGATGGCCGCAATCACCATGGCAATTTCGTTCTCGTAATCAGCGCGGGTGATCAGCTCGCCGCTGTCTTGTTCAAGCGCGAGCTTTTCGCGCTCGGCTTGAATATAAGCGCGCAGTTCGGCAGCGGTTTTAAAGCCCATGAGATCGGGGGCATCGGTTTGTTTTTGTGGGCGCTGGCAAAGGTGCGGCGCAACCTCGATAATGTCATACAGCGCTTTATTACTGCGGCCTGTGGCGCGTGGCTCAATGCCTGCCGCCTTTAAGCGCTTTCGGATCGTCGCGCGGTTAAGCCCGAACGCTTCAAGCTGCGATAAATTCCAAAGCCGTTTTTCATCCATTGTGTTCCTCGTAAATTGATTGGCGGTCTCTCCCGCCCGTCACGCCTCGATCGCCGAGTTGGACGTTTCACTCCAATGTCACGCTCTCACGCTGGCTTGCACCTTTTTTGACTATCACACGCGCTCGGGTATAAGGAGCGACCGTCATCGCTAACGTGTATTACTGCGAGGTACCGACGCGGCAGTGGCCCTAGTAAGCCGGAAGGATAAGGAACGGGCAGACGCTATGAATACGCCAGACGACTGGCCTTTAATGGTCGGCATCTGCCCGTGTGGGGTCGCGCGAGCGGTAATACTCACGCAGTTGTTCAATTTGATTGGCGCACAGCGTAAAGTGCTGCAGCCAGATAGGATCGCGCTCCATGCCTTCACCGAAAACCTGTGGCGGACGATCAAAAGGTCGCTCACACTTAATCAGATAAGCGTCGGGCGGCAGCTTTTCGCGGTTTTTATACTCCGTCACCAGTTCCGTTTTCGTAGTACATCCACTCATCAGCACCAACAACCCGCTGATTAGCGCAATCTTTGTTGTCTTCATGGCGTAAAGTCTCTTTAATTTGCTGCTGAGCGTCATTCGCACGCGCTTGCGATCGTCGCCGCTGCGCCAACACTTTGTCGAGCAAGTCGCGGTTGTGCTCTGCTTCGCGTTGCTGCGCTTCAATCGTACGTACCAGCTCTGCGTTCTTGCTGGTTGCGTGTGCTAAATCCGCTTGTGCGGTAGCGGTGGCGGCTTTGGCGTCTTCCAGTTGCGCATTGAGTGCGTCGGTGTAAAGCCAGAGCGCCACAATCACCACGCCAGCCAGCACTTTAAGTGCCAGTCCTATTCGTAGCCGTGCAAACATATCTGCTGTTCTCTGTCTCGCCGCTTAGGAATGCCGCCACAGTTGTTAGCAGCGATGCGGCAGTTTTTGCCGTTAACGTACACCCAGCGCGGCAGCTCG
This sequence comes from Salinivibrio proteolyticus, assembly GCF_001996165.1. Taxonomy (GTDB): domain Bacteria; phylum Pseudomonadota; class Gammaproteobacteria; order Enterobacterales; family Vibrionaceae; genus Salinivibrio; species Salinivibrio proteolyticus. The sequence goes on from NZ_MUFP01000011.1 coordinate 91,463, forward strand.
TTGCATGCGCCGACCGGGTCGCCGTTATTGAATTTTTTCAGGAAGGTGGAGCGGATGTAGTTACCCGCTCCGAGGTTGTACACAAACGACACGTTCATGTCGTATTGCGCTTGCGTGACGTCAGCCCGCAAGTGTCGGTTAACCACTTGCTCGGCTTCTCGCACGTCTTCAACAAACCAGTTTGCGATTTGCTCATGGGTTGCCACGTCACCCTTTTCAACGCCATCAGTATGGCCCATGCCCGCAGTCCATTTGTCTGCGCTGCATTGGTAGGCTTGGGTGCGGCACCCTTCGTAATTAGCAGTGTGTGTTAATCCTTGCTCACTGGTTTTTAAGTCGTGCTCGGCCCCAAACACCAGCGCAAGGATTACGCCGACGGTACAACCGCCGGTGCTAGCCTTGGTCCAGTTTTTCATGGAACGCTGCCAGCTTTACGTTTTGTTCAATCGCTTTTGCAATGCGTCGCTTGTGCAAAAGATTAACGACAAACGAGGCGATACCGAGCACGATACCTATAATCACGCCAATTTCGTTAATCGAGAACGCACCGAAAAACGTCACAAACGACGCCCAGAAGTAAGTGAGCGTTTGCGAGATTTTTTCAGTCATAGAGATAAGCCAGGTTGGCCCGAGGGAGAGTAGAAACAACAAAGCCCCACCAAAAAGGTGAGGCTTTGCATCGTGGAAATCTTGCGGCATTTAGCGGTGAGTGTCAACACTCACCCACTAGATGTTGTGTTGTTGTGATAAGTATCAAAAAAATCCCTGCCATGGGCAGGGAAAAAGGAGAGAGGAGGTTTTCTTTTACCGTAGCAGCTCAACGCTGCAACTGATAATCTAACCCATTGATGTGGGTCGCATTAGGGAGTGAATATAATGAATAGCTTGAATAAGCTTTTTATAACAATAGTTACGATTATAGTCGCACTACCAATTTTCACTATATTTGTCGTTGGCATTATTGGTATTTTTGACAGTATCACTTGGAAAGACCCTGTAACACTATTTGCCGCAGGAAGCTCCGCATTAGCAGCTCTAGCCACATCAGCGACCCTAATATTCTTGGTAACTCAAGGGGGAAAGCAAAGCAGACTATGGGAATTTCAGAAGTATCAAGAACATAAAAGAGAGTTTTTTAACTTACTTTCCGAAATAGAAGAACAAAGAAATTTAAAATTCCATAACAAAAGCAAGCTTTATTCCACAATATTCAACCAAAACAATTATGATCACTGCTCTCTCAGTATCGATGACAACCACTTTTTCCTAGAGGAATTAAGAGAGCACTGCCAAAATTTCAGGATGGTTTCAGATATAATAAGAAAAAGCCCTGATGATGAAAAAGTGTATGCCCAAGAGGCAGTAGAGCACTACTCCAAAATCCTAGAGGTAATTGACGCAGAGCCAGTGATACTTAATGAGCTTGGCGAGCTTCAGAAAAAGATCCAAGACAGAAAAATAAAAATATTTAATATCTTTAGCATTCAGTCAGAGCTGGTCATTTTAAAGAAGACCATTCATGACATTTTAGACTTTTGCAATCAAAAGTCAGAAGACTTTACCGATATAGATCTAGCATACTCTAGAGAGCTAAAAGATGTGTGTTTGACGTTAAATGAAAAAAATGGAACATTCAACATAGTTCACCCTGAGGAAAAGAGAAAGTATTTCCTCCTTCTAAGACTAGTATTTAGGGCTTACCTCAAATACTTTAAGGGTGGAGAGTATGCCCAAGCTTTATTTTATGAAGTAACTAAAGAAGATGCAGATGCATTTATAAACAACGAAGAAATTAGGAAAGAATGGCTAATGGCGTTAACCGATGATTCCGATGCAATAGGTGATGAAAATAAGCATGCCGTAAATCGAATCACAAATTTCTTCAAAAGAAATGTTGAACTCCCGAAGAGTGATATTATTGAAAAAACTGAAAAATTTAAAAGCCGTGACTAACAGCCACGGCCTTTCGAGTTACGCCACTTTCCTAGCCTCTTCCTTCTCTTTCTCGAGGCGCCCCTCAATGGCTAACAGCGCGGCGGTGCGGCCCATTGTTAGCCAATCCACCAAGTGCTCAAGCGCAGGCTTGTAACGGTTAAACCGTCCAAACGTCACCGGCAGCTCTTGTGCAAAACGCGCAAAGCGGGTTTCGTTGTTCCACGGAATGCGGCCCTCTTTGCACGCGGCACACTTACGCATATGGCGGCTTGCGGTTTTCACCTTCCCTGCGCCGTTGCACTCAGGGCACACACGGCCAGTCAGCGTCGCTGCTTCATGAATGGCAGTGGCTGCCAATGCATCAAGGGCTTGGTCAGGATAACTGCCGCGCATATTTGCCAAGTGGCGGTTCGCCTCCGCTTTCATGATCGTGTGCAACTGGCTATACGCCAATGCATCATTACAGACTTCGACAAACAGCAACAGCCAGCCAGCGGGGGACTCCTGCCAGCAAATTCCCACACTGGCGATCTGCTCCTCGACAGAGAGCAAACCACGCCCACCGGTTGTTGGCTCGTAGTTAATACCTTTCAGCCCGAATTTTCCTAGCAACTGTTCAATTCTCATATTATGCGGCCTCGCGTTCTTTGAGTGGGTCTACTGCCTGCTCGGGTTTACATGGCTCCATACTGAGGTTTTCACCTAAGTTGATCATCAACTCATCGCGTACGCCGCGGCGGTAGCGAATGCGTTGTGTGGTGGGGAAGTAGCCCGGAGTGAACAGCACAGGCACGCTGCCAAAGTTCACGCCGGTTTTTTTGGTGACGCCGTCCGGCTCTACAAAGTTGTAGCGCCCGTCTGGCTCGTAAACCGCAGCGGCAACGCCCTCAATCAGCTCAAGCCACCAACCGGTTAGCGGCTCATACGGCAACAGCATCATGCCGCTAAAGCCGTTTTGCCGCGCTTGCTTGGCAGCGTGGGCAGCAAATTCGCGCTTTAAATCAAACGGCGGGTTGCACCACCAGTCGTGCTCCCAATCGTGAGATAGCGCATCAAACCCCACGATGGTGGCTTTGGGGTTGGTCACGAACGCGCCCGCGGCACGGCTGCGATCAATCCAATCGCCCGAGGTATAAAACCGATTTACTTTCGCAGTCTCAGGCTCGGCGGCAACGTCTAGCTGAAACTCGCGGCCATACAGCGCTTGGGCATCCCAGAAACATTCCCATTGCGTGCCCCAACGGTTTTTATCGCTCGCAGCGGTGGTTGATTTCACTAAAATCGCCATTACGCAGCCCCCCGCGTTTGTGCCTGCGTGCGGCGCAAGCGGTACGACGGCCAGTTAAACTCCACCCAGCGAGATGCGTCGCCTTCCATGATGCGCTCAATCGCGCGTTCGCCGAGCATGCCCTGCAGCTGATCACTGTTCAGGTTGGTGAGTATGCCGGTTGGTTTCTCGGCGGCGCTGCGGGTGTTGATGATCTCGTTGAGTACCACGTGCTCGTTGGTGTTGTTGCGCTGCACGCCGACTTCATCCAGAACCAGCAAATCAATGCTGCCGAGGTGGCGATACATCGCGGCTTCGGTGATCGCGGAGTTGCTGTTGTACGTGTCGCGAATGCGCAGCACCAGCTCAGACACAGTGATCACCATGGCTGATTGCCCGCGCTCGATAAGCGCGTTGGCGATGCCGCACGCTAGGTGATTTTTGCCAGTGCCAGGTGTGCCGGCAAAAACAAACCCGCCTTCGGTGCCGCGCAGATAGTCACTCAGCCACGCGCTGGCTTGATTGTACGCACGGCGCTGGCCGGCGCATTCGGTCGCGTAGTTATCCAATGAGCACTTGCGGTGTTTTTTGGCAATGCCACTGCGGCCCATGGCGTTTTCAACCTGCTTGCTCACGTAGTGCTCGTAGCTCTCGCGGCAAAACTGTTGGTTCTCACGCTCGCGAATTTCGGCCAACTGCTCCGGCGTGTACGGTGTGACGTTTGCAGGCATGATGGATTGCAATTTGCTGAATAAATTCATACGTCACCCCCTTTGCGGTATTTCGCTGGCGCCGAGAAATCGCTTGAGCGATCCGGCACTTGGTTAATGTTGCGCGCTGGCGCCCCGCCGCTGCGCTGTGCCGCCCACTTGTTGGCATTGCGCATGCCGTTGCGCCACGCCGCAGGCCAATCCACGTATTTGGTTTGCTTGGCAAGCATGGCATCGCACCACTGGGCGGTGGCCTCCTCGATGCACAGCGAGAAATTTTGCTGTGCGTACCACTCGCGCATCGACTCCGTGACAGAGAAATTTTCTGGCAGCGTGGTTTTTAACGTCTTGCGCTTATCGGTTTTCGCTTTGCTCGGTGTGTTATCCGCGCTTTGGTTTTGGGGGACTATAGGGGGATCTCTTTTAACTGACGGATCTAATGATGGTTTGGGGTCGAAATTTGACCCACCCCCTGCGCTATTTCGCCCTAGGGCAGATTCTGACCTAGGGCAGTTTTCGCCCTCGGTTAGCTCGGGGTCATTGATCGCATTAACGTTCAATTGATAGAGGTTTGTATCATTGGTTTTTCGACCCTCTTCGGTAGTACGTTTACGGCGCTTAGCGCTTACATAACCACGCTCAATCAGTCGCTTGATTTGCGCTTTAACCGTTGATTTAGAGACCGAGCACTTACGCGCCACAGCATCGATGCTGGGCCAGCATAGGCCGTCATCATTCGCGTAATCGGCCAAGCAAAGCATGATCAGCTTGGTGTTACCAGAGAACGCGGGCGCATCCCACACTGCCGACATGATCTTAATGGACATGGTTCGCCTCCTTCGCCTTCGCGTTAAGTTGACGAAAAATGCGCTCAGCCTCAGCGCGGCTGATGATAGCCGCCATGCGTGGTGTGGTCAGCACCCAGCAGTGGCGGTTGTTGATGTTGCGATATTGAAGGCTCATTGCACGATGCTCCTTGTTATGCGGCGTTGCGTTTTTTGGTCATTAGCGATTCCAAGTAATCGAGCAGCGGATCGTGAGCGCCGCGCGCCTCTTGCACTTCGCGATACGCGTCACGCAAGTCATCTAGCGAGGCGGTTTCGTTCAGCTRCAGCAACGCAATCTTGGCTTCGCTCACTTCGCGTTCGTGGTGTGCAAGCAGGCGATCACGATTAACGGTGCAGTGGCTCTCGCCAATTACCGCCACGCTAAAGCCAAGCGGGTTTAAAAAATCATTCAACGCTTTAACAGCGCGGGCTTTGGGCATGGCGGCCAGAATGGCAGGCAGCAAATCCATGATGGTGGCTTTGGCTTCTACGGATGTGCGCTCAACATACCGCCAAAAGTTTTGCTCGTTGTTTTTGGCGTTGGCCGCACTCACAGGCTTAAGTACCGGCTTGTGCTGCGCGTCTACTTCTTCATCAAGCTTCATGTTGAAATAGTGACGCGTCACGCGCGTTGCGATCGCGTCTTTGGTTAAATCCACGCGGGTTGCTTCTAATGCGTTACGAATAACGCTTTTGAAACTTCGAGTTGCCATGATTGCTCTCCTTGGTTGTGCTGGATGTACATACAGAAACTTTTGGTTCACCTTTTAGGTAACTATCTGTTCTATTATTTACCTATGCAGCTACATCGCTGGGTGGATAAATGTCAGGTCGAAGTACGCTTTTGTTTACGACGCCGCCAGTTGCGGTATGGAGTCGAAGCGCTAGTTTGGGACCCGCATCTTTACGCCCATGCATGACGTGGCGCAGATAGCTAGCGGTGGTTCCAGCCTCTTCGGCCAGATCCTGCTTTTGTTTGGCATCGAGTTCACGCCAGAATTTTTTATACATGATTAAGTACCTCCGGGATACATTAAACATTAAAAAAAGAGTACCCGCAAGGGCGTGTACCTTTTCGGTACGGTAAAATATGATCGATACCATGAAAACGATTGAAGAACTTCGCCTGGTTAATGCTAGGAAGCTGGTAGAGCGGTTCGATACCTTGTCTAAATTTGCCGAGGCGGTTGATCGCGCGCCTACTCAAATGAGTCGAGTTATAGGCAGGAACCCGTCGAAGTCGATGGGCTCGCGTATGGCTAGGCACATAGAGCAAAGGCTAGGGCTCGAAGAGGGCTGGCTAGATGTCTCACATGATGAAGTTCAATCGGGAGTGGTTCATGAGCCTAAAGCGTTTTATCCCAGCAGCTCTGTTGGTTTTGGTTATCCGTTAATATCAAGCGTTCAGGCTGGTAATTGGTCAGATATTGATGAGCGTGACGTATTATCTGCTCCGCGCTACCCGTGCCCAGTTCCTTGCAGCCCAAAGACATTTGTGCTCAAAGTTGAAGGGATCAGCATGGAGCCAGATTTCAAAGAGGGACACTTGATTTGGGTTGACCCTAACGTCCAACCCATTAATAAAAGTCTTGTTGTGGCTCGTCTAGATGACCGAAATCAGGCCACTTTTAAACAGCTCATTCAAGAAGATGGGCTCAAAATGCTCAAGCCGCTCAATAAAGAATGGCCCGAGCAGTACGTGCAAATTAACGGCAACTGCACAATCGTTGGCGTTGTTGTGTTTGGCGGGTTTGCGACTTAGATGCTATTCGTTGCTTAGATCTATTTTCCCTGTGATTAGAAGCTTCAAGAACTTAGGCTGTGACAATATGAACTCAGAAGGGTTGTTATAACCCTCATTGTGAATGTCTTGGTGGTAACGGAACGCGACACTCCCCATATACATTTTTCCCTTGTCCGAATCCCATCCCATAGGATTTGCTGTTGTTACCCTGACCGCTTTTTTTCTATCGCTCGAATGAATAAAGTCTCCATCTTTAAACTTTAGTAGCCCGCCTTGCGTCCACATAGCCACTTTCTTTTTGTTTACCGTTCTTTCTTCTAGCTTTATGTCTATGGCGTCTCTGTATGCATACGCCAAAGGAAAGGCCCAGTGTTCAAGAAACACGCTTCTAGGCTCTTGCTTTCCCTTTACTGCAGGAACGATTGTAAGCGCGCTTCTTTTGGCTCTTGGTCTCCAGAGGCTGCTTAGCAAATCCATCTCGTAGCAGGCGTCGGGTATGTAATCATTCTTTTCTGGCGCCAGTTCTTCAGCATACGAAAAGAACCTCTCGAATGCTCTAGGGAAGTTAGAAAAGCTGACGGTTTTCTTTTTCCTTGCTCTAACAACCCAAGGTCTTTCTCGCTTGATCGGATCGCACTCAACCATTTCACCCGTTTTTATATCGTAGGCATGCTCGGTCGAATATTCCTCATAGTTTATTTCACAGCTAGGCGTCTTCTGGCTATTGCCGTTTTTCCATTTTTTGAAAAGCTGAACGCTTTCGTCTGTAACGCTCACTACCCACCCCATACTCTCAAAGCGCGGCCTATTGTAAGAGCCCGCTTGCAAAAGACTTGGGTAGGGAATAGGTTCGGACACCTTGTTATCTTCAGTGAATAGAGGGCGATCGGTATTCTCATCTATCAGCTCAATAAGTTCGACCATGTAAGTTTTTACGCGCCCTGAAGAGAAACACCTAGCTTTTACTGTGTCGCCATCAACCTGTATAGGGCTTATTTTCCTAGAGGCGCCTGGTTGACTGCCGCCACGATAAGCAATATCTATCACTTCACCTGTATCAATCGCCTCGCTTAGCCTCTCTATAACGTCCATGTACCCCTCCATTTTTTTCAATTTTTATAAGACTTTATGTCTTTTTTTGAGTCATGAGGTTTGGATTTTATCACTTGGCTTCTTGGTCGAAATGAGAGTCCTATCTAATTTTTTTACTTGTCTGACTTTACACGCCCGCCGCCTTTATGTACCTTAAAGGTACTCACGGAGAGCGGTTATGTACCAAAAAAAGAAAGTATGAACCTAATGGGGAAGTATAAGGTTCGCAGAAATTTTTTGTGCAATGAGCCATCGGGCTGACCACCCGCACTTTTCAGAGGACGACAGAAATGAAAAACACCATCAACGCCGACACGATCATCGAGCTCGCGCAGCTCATCACAAAGCTGAAAGTGCAGCGCGCCATGTTTGGCCAGCAACTCAGCCAGCTAAACCCAAGCAGCGACGCATATGCATGCATAGCGCGTTATCAGCAACAAGTGGATGAATTTCTAGAGGGGGTTCAGGTAGAGCTGCAACCGCAGCAAACAGAGCAGATAAAAGACATTTTGACTGCCGCGACACACGCAGAGCAAGTGCTGTTAGCGGCGGCATAAAAAGGAAAACCCACCGGTGACCAAACCAGTGGGCTTCCATCGTGCAATGAGCCCTAAGGCTCGCTAATAAGAGTATCGCAGGCATGACCAACCTGCAAGCGCTGGCCTGAGTGCCAGCACTCAACCAAGGAGCATCGTGCAATGAGCATCCAAACGCGAAACAACGTAGAAGCGTTTTTGGTGCGAGAAGTCACCAAAAAACTCACTACCGATGGCTACACGCCACTTGATGCAGACCGTGGCGACGAAGTGGCCCTTCGACATTTCCGTGAGAACGCCGGCTTTAAAGGCAAAGCCTTTGAGCAATGCATGGCGCGAGCCCTGCAGTTTTTAACGCCCGCCAAAACAGCCGCGAAAAAGCGTGCGGCTAAAAAAGCCAAGGCTAAGGCGGCGTAATGGACAAGCGCGAGAAACAACGCGAACAAGCTCGCATTCGTGCGCAGCGGCTACGCAACAAGCGCAAAGCCAGCGGTGTAACCACGTTCCCGCTCACGCTGGATGTCGCAGACATGGCAAAGCTAGATGAAGTATGCCGCGTGTTCGGCATGCCAGATGCGCCATACAGCCACACCGAGGCGCTAGCGGAAATGATCACTCACTTTCACAGCCAAATCGCCAACGTGCGTGAGCAGCTGGGCACCTGCGGCAAGTGCGGTGAGCAACTGCCAGAGGGTTGCGCCAACTGCCACGAGGGCGGCTTGTTTAAAGGTGATGCGACCTGCTGGCACACCACGCAGCGGATCAGCATTCGCGAGCTAAGCACTATCACCGAAAAAGGAGTGAAACATGTTTGAGTACAGCGTGTGTGCCTTTGTGTTTTATGGCGTGTATTCAGCGGCAATGAAGCTAAAGCAGCGCCGCAAACCCACCTACACCAACCCATTGTTTGATCTGCCCGTCGAGGCAAAAGGAGGCAAATGTGCCAAGTAATACTGTGGTTTTTGATTTAGAGACATTCGCGCTCAAGCCAGATAATGCGCTGATCGCCAGTATCTCAGGGGTGAAGTTTGATCGCTTTGCAACGCCTGCGAACGTCGAGCTTGAAGAGTTTGATGCCGTGCTAAACCTGCGCGAGCAAGTGTTTAAAGGCCGCGTTATCGAAGCGGGCACTGTGGCGTGGTGGAACAAGCCCGCGCAAAAAGAGGCAATGGCGCGCATTTTGGACGCTGGGACCTTTGCTTGTGAGCCCGTCCTGAAAGACTTTGTGCAGTTTATTGAAGGTTGCCAGGTGTTTTGTCGCGGCACTGATTTTGATCCACCAAAGCTGCTTAGCCTTGCGCGTGATTTTGGCGTTGATGTGCCAGTGAAGTACAACGCGTGGCGCGACGTGCGCACCTACATCGATGCACTAAGTGGCGACACCAGCGGCTATATCGATTTAGAGCTGGATTTAGTCGCTCACGCATCACTCGATGATTGCAAGCGTGACGCATTACAGATGATCAACGTGCGTTATAACGCATTCGGCACCGCCATCAAAGCAGCCTGACCAGCTGCGGGTTTGAAACAAAGGAGCATCGTGCAATGAGCTTAACTAACCATGATTGCTTTTTGATTCGCGCCCTCCACTGCGAGGGCTTATCAGAAAGCGAGATCGCAGAAAAATTTGAGGTGCATGAAGTTGAAGTGATTCAGCTGCTCAATCCGAGCGAGTTTCACGTAACCGCCAAGGCGTTTGTTCGTCGCGAACGCAAGGGAATCATGCGCATCAGCGCTGACAGAGACTGCATCGAAAAACCATGCAGCAAGTGCCACGAATGGTATCCGCTAACGCTGGAATTCTGGCATCGCCAACGCGCCAATATTGACGGCGACTTTGCAGCCTGCCGCGCCTGCGAACTACAGCGCCGCAACGCCTATACACGTGCGCAGAGGGAGGCGGCATGAGTACGGCTTACATTACAAACGAGCAGGCAATAGCGCACCGCGATCATGCTTGCGTAGAAAAATGCATTCAAGTGATGCACAGGGTTATTACCAAAGCGATTGATGATCAAGACGCAATCTATCAGGCGAAGCTTGGAATACTTCGAGAGTTAAGAGTTGGGGATAAAGAGGCTACTCAGGAGAGTGGTAGGAAAAAGTTTCTTTTAAATGCACTGAGTAAGGCCACTAGTTTAAGCGAGGAAGAGCGCTTTCACATTCATGTTTTAGCTGAATTTAGATGTTTCTGTTTTCATGCTGGCCAGCTTGGTGTTGCGGATTGCTTGTCGCTAGTGAATGAAACAATGCCAACAGATGAGAAATTTTTGGAGGCGGCATGAGCAAGGACAAGGCAACCGAAAGCCATTTGCTCTCTCAGCTCGTTAAGCTCGGCGACATGATGAGCGACGGCCTGCACCTAGAGCCAGATGGCAAATGGATCTCTACGGAGTACAAGCGAATTCTTCGAGCGCTGGGTTATAAAATCCCCCGCGCAAATAACTCCGAGGCCATCAATAAAGGCATGGCCGAGGCGTTAAAACAAAAACGTTGCGAGCGTTGCGATGGGCAGTTAAAGCAAACACGCTCCGGCTCTATGCGTGCAGAGTGCATCGATTGTGGCGCTAAGTATCAGTTTAAACGAGCAAAAGGTAAGAAGGCGGCGTGAGTATGAGTAAAGAAATCCCTAATTTCTTATTAGAAATGTCTCGGCAAATGCACGAACAAGATAATCGAATTACAGCCGAGCCGATATGGCAAGTTAGATATAAAGAATACCTTGTAACAGAAGAAGGATATAACGAGCATCACTGGGAGGTTATCGACACAGAAGACGGAGCAACTCTATTCCATTCAGAGGAAAGCCAAGATTATTCAGACGTTGCAATGCACTTGATTGAGCAACACCCAGATTGGATAAAAGACTGGTCCTGTAACAATATGGACGCAAATATTGAACTGGTAGATGGGGAGGTTGACGAGGACGACTATGATCGCTTGATTGAGTCTATCAATAATGACTTTGACCCAGATTTAGACGATCTGCCTGACACGCTCAAAAAACTTCACATGCAGGAAACTGAGGTTGTTGTTAAAACCTGCTTAACCGAAGCGGACGCAAAAGCATTCATTGAAAGAAAACAGCACGATTATCCAAAACTCTACACATACGTAGCGAGTATGGTTTTTTGTCCTCAAATGATTGAGCTCAGAAACTGGATAATGTCACTTACAGATGGCAACGAAAGTTTATAAACAAAACAAAGCAAGGTGAATAATAATGTACAAAACAGAAACGCCAAATTGGCACTTAAACATGGCGGAGCGTCATGTGGAAAAGTTATCACAAGAGAATGAAGCCCTGCGCGACCAACTTCACTCATTATTTGAGCGCGTATCAGGCTGCGAAGTGAGCGAGTTTTCTGGCGAGCAAGTAAATTACTTGGCTGACATGATAGAGGGGCAGATGGACGCTAACGAAGGCTGCATTGATAAGCTTAAGTCAGAAAACGCAGCGCTGCGTGATACTCTGGCGAAAGATGCGATTAAATGGCTTGATGCTTGTGATAAGAAGCCGCCATACAACACTCCGATTCTAATCAAACTAAAGGGCGTTGTTCAGCATGAAACTTGGCAATTTGATGCGAGTGACCATGGCGAGTTTTTTTATCTTCATTGTGATCATTTAGATGATGACATTAAAGAAGAATTCACCATAACCAATAAACACATCGAGGGCGAAATACTCTGGGCGAGATTGCCAAATAGCTAACCAAGCTGGGAGGTACTCAACTTTGAGCGCATCAATATCGCCCATATTCCCCTTCGCGGGATGGCAGGGCTACTACAAAGAAAGAGGCGGCTTTAACTGGTGCGCCTGCACAATCCTCGCCGTTGACGGTGAGCATGTGTGGATTAAAAACCACAAAACAGGCAGTAAACCAGTTGGCCTTATTCGTAAGTTCCAATTTGATAGGAGTAATCCAGATGAAAAGAAATAAGCGGATCAAGCAATCAATCGTTGATGTAACACTGAAAGGGCGTAAAGCCTACTGCTACGAAGATGAGAGCGAGATATACGCAGCCAAGAGCGCCGAGCAAATAAAAGAAGAGTTTCCGCCGCTGTGCAGCCAGGATGAAGACGATTTGTTAACCGAGCTTGTCAGTGCAGATTGGCGCTATTGGTGGCAACCGCAGCTTTGTGAAATCGGTGACAAGATGGTTGGTAAGCCTGCTATTGGACGCGATGGAACGGCGATCCCTCATCACGAATTATTGCCTTTAATTTGTGCCGTGTACGGCGACGGTGATGACGTCTGCCAAGTATCGACAAGTTATAACTAAATAAAACCGACCAGCCTGACCAGCTGTGAGCAAGGAAAAGGAGCATCGTGCAATGAGACTTAACGCTCAACAAATTAAAAACGACCGAGAACTGACGCCAAAAGAGGCCTGTGAAGTGCTCGGCGGTATTTCGCAAAAAACGCTGATTCAGTGGACCCGATCGCACCGGCACCGCAGTTTTCTGGCGCCAATTCGCTACAGCGCGCGTCGCGTTCGCTACTTAGAGAGCCAGCTGTGTGAATTTAAACGGCGCTGCTTTAGCGTGTGTTAATCCAAAGGCCAGATTATCTGGCCTTTTTTCTTTCCAGCGCAACGGCGCACAGAATGCTTTCAGCATGCGCTGTAAACGCCATTCGCTTGAGCGACATTTCCTCTTGTAGTATCTCGTCAGAAAAATCGTAGTGCTCGGCCATCGGATCGCTATCAAGTTTGTGATGCATGCACAACGCGCTTATCTCGCGCACTTCTGTTCGTGAGTGTCCCTTATCTCGCAGTATCACGATGATGTTTGTTTTAAGGAACTTACGGCAGATGGTATTGAACGCGCCAGAGCTGCCTTTGATGGTGCCGTCGTGCTTCATGCCTTTGATCGCATCCGCTGGCATGTGTGTTTTTATGATCTTGTCGAGGGAGCGGCGCGAGAAAGGTTTAGACGGATCGCGCGGCTGCAAAAATACATACTCTTTATTGCAGTTAGGGACCGCGTCTCGCCATTCAGCCTGCTCTTTGAGAATTCGCTTTAGCGGCTCTGTTACCGGGATGCGAAACTCTTTCTCTGTTTTCATCGCGCCACGCGCGCCGACAGTGCTTGATGGATAGGCAATCTCGCTCATGTCGGAGCTGACATATTCCCACTTGAGGTTGTGCACGTTAATAGGACGAACGCCGGTGAGGATCATGTACCGGATAGCGTTTTTCTGGTGTGGGGACGTGCAGCCGGCAACGCTAATCCAGAGTTTCGCGATAGAGTTGATGTCAGTATAAAGCCGAGTTGCGGCAGGACGCTGAACGCGTGAAGAAACGTAGTTATCAGGAATGGAGGCGGCAACGTTTTTGCCGTTGGCCAAGATTGGCGCGCAGAACTTCCATAATCTCCGGAGCTCTGCAAACAGCTCGAGCGCGTGATTGTTCGATTTGGTTGCTATCCACGTATCGAGAACGYCAATCAGCTGATTGTATGTGACATCAACGAACGGCTGTTTTTTTGCGAATGCGAGTTCCAGCTGCTTGATGCGTGATGAATATGTCGCAAAGCTCGACTCGCTCATGCTCATGCGCTCAACACGGCCGCGCAGATCATCATGATACATTTCTATCGCTTGTTGTACTGACTCAGCGCGCAGCGCACCAGCGGCTATCTCATGCGCTTTTTCGCGTGCGATTGGTAGCTGCAGCTCGGGCCACTCACCGAGCTTACGCCCTTTCAAGCCAGTTGATTTAGCAAAGTTAGCGTAGATCACCACTTTGCCTGCTTTGGTAAATTCTAAGCGTAAATAGTTCGCGCTTTCGTATTTTGATCGGCGCGCTTTGCCGTCGTGCTCAAGTAGCGTTTTGGCCGCCGCAACGCAGATCTGTATGTGTGAGCTTGTGTAAGGTGGTTTGCAGGACTCCCACTTTTTGAGAGCGTGATCATAGTCACTCATTTTTGCCGATTTACGGCTTTGTGGTACAGTGTCTGACATTGTCGATCCTTGATATTACTGGGCTCAACCGTAAAGCTCACACATGCCACTTTTTGAAGCCATCAAAAACGCTGTGCGTTACGGATTTGCGTTACTGAATTGGTAAAATCAAAGTTTATTTCAGTAAACCAAGGTAAACAACAGTTAATCAAGATAATTTGTAAGTGCCTGATATAGAGGCCAAAAAGAGTGATTTTTGTGACATGGCTCTATTAATAACAGACCGGTGTATAAACTGCGATATGTGTGAGCCCGAGTGTCCCAACGGGGCCATCTCGATGGGGTCCGAGATCTTTGAGATCGAGCCAGATTTATGTACCGAGTGTAAAGGCCATTACGACAAGCCAACGTGCCAGTCAGTCTGCCCGATCTCCAAATGCATTATCACCGATCCCGATAATGTCGAGACTGAGGATCAGCTCCTAGAAAAATTTGTGGTCATCCAAGGGATGGCCTAAACCATTCAAAGCGCCGCAAGGCGCTTTTTTTATATCTGTATCACCCAAAATAGTAAACTAATGCTACGTGCTTTACAGTCATGCATGACAGCCCAGAGTAACGAAGGTACATTGAGACACTCAGGCTCACACATATCGCAGTTTATGCATTCATAAAGTCATGACTAAGCAAGCGTTAGTAAAAACGTATAGTGAGGAAAGAGAGTGAAGCACTCCACGCCGTGCAGTTCTCAAACATGAATAAGCTCTTGATTTAGGGGCGCCTTAAACGCAAAAAACCACAGCTTTTCAGCTGGGGTTTATAAGTAGTGGCGGAGGGCCGGGGTTGCGGACAACGGGCAGGCCATCCTGCGGGACTCAACGCGCCCTGCAAGTGCCGCGACCAAGACGTCTGGCTCAGGGGAGCTTAAATGCAAAAAACCCCAGCTTCTCAGCTAGGGTTTCTAAGTAGTGGCGGAGTGGACGGGACTCGAACCCGCGACCCCCGGCGTGACAGGCCGGTATTCTAACCAACTGAACTACCACTCCGCACCAATTCTGTATGACTAAAGRCTTATATCTCTTTGCTTTAATCAATTGTAATCAAAGCCTGGCGATGTCCTACTCTCACATGGGGAGACCCCACACTACCATCGGCGCTGCTTCGTTTCACTACTGAGTTCGGCATGGARTCAGGTGGGTCCAAAGCGCTATGGTCGCCAAGCAAATTCGGTAATCTAGAAAGCTGTTCGTTCTCGCCACAATCAACTGGCTTATTTTAAGTCCAACCCAAAACCTCTTGGGTGTTGTATGGTTAAGCCTCACGGGCAATTAGTACAGGTTAGCTCAACGCCTCACAGCGCTTACACACCCTGCCTATCAACGT
>NZ_MUFP01000012.1 GCF_001996165.1 Salinivibrio proteolyticus
GCTTTGGACCCACCTGATTCCATGCCGAACTCAGTAGTGAAACGAAGCAGCGCCGATGGTAGTGTGGGGTCTCCCCATGTGAGAGTAGGACATCGCCAGGCTCTCATTGCTTATCTTGTTGATAGCTCGATGCTGTTGATATCTGCGATGCTCATGTATTGGCATACACTGCGCGTCTCGATTCAACATCCTCATCGCATCAAACAAGATAATCTAATTAGAGCTTAATCTTGGGCTTTAGTTAGCAAAAATTTAAGCATCAAAGCGGATACATGTAAGACTTTGATGAGACAGAATTGGTGCGGAGTGGTAGTTCAGTTGGTTAGAATACCGGCCTGTCACGCCGGGGGTCGCGGGTTCGAGTCCCGTCCACTCCGCCACTATTTATAGGGGTGTAGCTCCAATTGGCAGAGCAGCGGATTCCAAATCCGCGTGTTGGGGGTTCGAATCCCTCCACCCCTGCCATCTAAAAAGCACCGACAAATGTCGGTGCTTTTTTTTGATCTCAATACTACTGATAGACTAACTGATGGATAGTTTTGGGTGTGTCATCGAAACCGCGTGTTGGGCGCTGGAACGCCAGCCCGGTCGAATCCCTCTACCCCTGCCACTCGAAAAGCACTGACATCCGTCAGTGCTTTTTTTATTTCAATCTTATCGGCCAACTCCCTCTATCCCTATCTCTGCTACTCAAAAAGCACTGACGCTTGTCGGTGCTTTTGACTGTCTGACAGCGCTAATAGTTTTTAGCGACAAATTGGCTTGGGCCCGCTTCTTCTGGCTGATGGCTGAAGCAGAGCTCATAGGTGAAGGCGGTCGTGGTCTGTACCATGTCCATATTCGGTTGATAACGAATCTCTACAATAACGCGTTGATAGCCCGCCCCTTCGAATTCATCTAATTGGGGGATGGTCGCCGTAAGGTCTTTCGCTTTTAGCAACCAACCGTGCACGATATCGTCGGGATTGTCACTGAGTTCAATTCCTGGATAGCCTTTTGCCGATCCCCATCCACGATCCGTGCGTACTGCTTGCAATGTAGCGGGATACCAGTCTCCTTGAATATCAGCAAGTAAATAATGATTCCGTTCCCCCGGACACAGGGTGCCATACACAAATAGGTTATTGAGCATGTGGCGTCGCTCCTTGAATGTATATTGTTATTATTGCTTTCTCATCCTATCTCTGGGGCTCGATTATCGGCAAGTCATAAAGTGAGATCTTTGCTTGTATTTTAACCGCAAGACGCGCAAAATCGGCGCCCGAACTGATGGCAGGTTATACTCACAGAGGCTGAGTAATCAAAAGTGGTAGACGTGATGAAACGGCGAATTGGTAAAGCGATGGCGTGGGGCACAGCGATTCTAGTGCCGGCCGCTGTGATGGGTGTAAATGGCTATTTTACCGTACCAGATAGTACCCAGTTGCATACCGTCTCAGGTATTCATCGGCAATGTATTGATTATATTCATGCTTCTCCATTGGATGAAGACGGGCATTTTTCATTACTGGTGTGGAATATTTATAAACAGCAACGTCCTCATTGGGAGACGGCGCTGAGTCAATACCGTGACCCTCACCGGTTAATGTTATTGCAAGAAGCCAGTTTTGGTCCTCAGCTTGCTCGCTGGATCAATCAAGCGTCACTTCACTACGATCAGGCTTATGCGTTTGCTATGCAAGATGTCGTGGCTGGGGTGATGAATTTGTCGCAGGTTAATCCAAAGCATAGCTGTGCATATACCGCCATCGAACCTTATCTAAGACTGCCGAAAAGTGCTTTGTACAGTGAATATCAACTGTCTAATGGTCAGCGACTGGCGGTGGTGAATATTCATAGCATTAACTTTACGTACGCCATGTCAGCGTATAAGAAACAGCTGGCGGCGTTGGAAAAAGTGCTCGCACAGGTTGAAGGGCCGATTATTCTCGCTGGAGACTTCAATACTTGGTCCCAGCGTCGTTTAGAGGCGGTAAGGGCAATGGTTTCTAGATTATCGCTTCAGGAAATGGCGTTTAGCCCTGATGAGCGCATCACGAAATTTGGCTTGCCTTTGGATCATGTTTTTTATCGAGGGTTGGTGGTGGAAGGCGCGAAAGCGTTGGATAACGGCGCCTCCGATCATACTCCGATGGAGGCTCAGTTGAAGGTGATTAGCTAACGGCAATCATCAGGGCCCATCCCCCAAAGACGGCAAACCAAGGAAGGGTGGCAACCACAATTACTTTGCCTTGTTCAAGTGGCGTCCAGAGAGCCAAGACGGTAATGCTGAGCACCCAATACCAAGGAAGAAGAATAGGTAGGCTCGCCGCCCAAGCACTCCAATCTGACGTCATCGGCAATTTTAACAACCCGTTAAGGCTGTTGAGATCTGCGTGGGCGGGCAGAATGAAACTCTGTGACAACATCATATAAGTGTAGCTAGCCAGATCACCCACTACAGCCGGCAGTAGGATAAAGCTGGTTGCTGCAAGCCAATGTCGGTAGCCAAAAGTCGGCGCTTCTTGTTTGGTGGCAAGACGGAACCAAAGTGCCAGCGCGAAGATGACCGCTGCGCGTCCAAACCAGTCTCCTAGCACTTCTGACGCCAATAGGGTCTCACGCTCCAACCACTGCTGGGCATCGCCTTCGGACATAGAGAGTGTTTGAGTTAACACGCGCTGAAGGGTAGCCAGATCAGTGTGGTCGAAGTAGGCGTTCCAAAACGCCATTGAGCTAAAGCACAGTAATAAGTACGCCAGCCATGCCCATGCCGGACGCTGGCTCAATGCGGCAAAGCAGGCACTCGGCCGGATTACAATATCACGCAAGGCGAACAAAGGGTTGGAGGACGCTACCATCATGAGCCGCTACTCCGAGAGATATCAATATGCAGGGTAAGACGCTGACCCGGCTGAATATAGGCGTTCTTGCGCAGCTGGTTCCATTTGACCAGATCAGACACGGACACATTGTAACGCTGCGCAATGCTGCTTAGAGAGTCGCCTTGGCGAATCTGATAAGTGATGGTACGAACACGTTTTGCGTTATTGTTTTTATCCCAAACGACCAGCTTTTGCCCAATACTTAAGGTATCTCTGGGGCTCATGCCATTCCACTTTGCCAGTTGCTGGTAGTCAACGTCATAACGGCGAGCAATTGTCCAGAAGCTATCCCCTTTGCGCACAGTATGGGTACGCTTGTAACCGTCGCGTTCAGCGGCTTGTAACGCGGCAAGGCGCTGTGGGGCGCTTAAGGTGTACTGAGATTCGTCTTTCAATGAGACTGGGATCATCAGAGGCTGACCGACGCGGATACGCGTGGTATTCAGTTGGTTAGCGCGCTGTAGTACCTTGACCGTCGTATTGTAGTGGGCGGCAATTTCACTCAGGCTATCGCCCGATTGGACGTAATAACGCTCCACACGTAGCCCTTGGTTATTATTCTTCGCCAGTTCGGTGTTGAAACGATCGACCTTATTGATGGGAAGTAGCAAATGGGTAGGACCGGAAGGCGCGGTTGCCCAGTGGTTGTAAGCCGGGTTAAGGCTTTGTAACTCTGACACGCTCAGGCCAGCATAGTTGGCTGCCAGAGCTAAATCCATTTGGATGTTGGGTTCAACTAATGCCAATGCGGGTTTGTTCGCGATGGCGGGAACCTCAAGGCCATATTTGTCTTTGTGACGAATGACGTCGCCCAGTGCAATCAGTTTGGGGACGTAGCTGCTGGTTTCTTTGGGTAAATCGAGATGCCAAAAGTCGGTTGGCTTGCCCCGTTTTTCATTATTACGAATCGCACGAGCAACGCGGCCTTCACCGGAATTGTAGGCGGCAATAGCATGAAGCCAATTACCTTCAAACATACCGTTGAGGTATTCCAAGTAGTCCAAGGCAGCATCGGTGGCTTTTGCCACATCACGACGACCGTCATACCACCAATTTTGCTCCAGTCCGAAGCGTTCACCGGTTGCTGGTACAAACTGCCATAAGCCAGCGGCACGACCGTGAGAGTAAGCAAATTGATCAAACGAGCTTTCGACGATAGGTAGCAATGCGATCTCAAGCGGCATATTGCGCGCTTCCACTTTCTCAACAATTAAGTGCAAGAAAGGAGTGGCGCGTTCCGCGACGGTGGCAATGTGGTTTGGATATTTCAGGTACCAATTGCGGTACTGGCGGATAGCGCTGTTATTAGGGACAGGCAGTGACAGCTGCATGCTGATTCGTTGCCACACATCCTCCTGCATTTGCGGGGAAAGTACCGTTGGTGTCGCTGGGGTCGGTTGTTTCTTGGTCGCGGAAACGGTCGGTGTTGCTTTAACCGGGGTAGCCGCGACTGGGGTCTTTTTTGTTGCGATATCCGTATTCTGAGCATCACCTGTCAGCTGACAGCCACTCAGCAACAGGGTGCTCAAGATAACAAAACGGTACTTCATTGCATAAAACCTTCGTCCAAAATAGCCGATGATAATAGGGGCTGGCTCTATTGATGACAAGAGACTCAGCTCAAAATTCGTCCTTCCACTGCCGCAGAGCCCTGAATACTTCTAGTTCACTGTCATCAGTGGCACGGCCACTCACCGCTTGAATTACAGTCGGTTCGCTCGTTCGTAAAAATGGGTTTATGCGCCGTTCGCGCTCAATGGTACTCGGTAGAGTCTGTTTTTGCTGCGCGCGCAACCTATTTACTTCTTCTCTATACAAATGTAGCGCATCATTTTCTGGTTCAACGGTTAATGCAAAAGCGACGTTAGCCGCGGTGTATTCATGCGCACAGAAAACCTGAGTTTCGATGGGTAAGGATGCAAGCTTTTTCAATGAGTTAACAGCCTGTTCTGCGGTGCCACCGAGTAAGCGGCCGCACCCTGCTGAAAATAAAGCATCGCCGCAGAATAGCTTACCATCACCGACAAACGCGATATGATCCTCGGTATGGCCTTCTACGCCCACCACCAGAAAACGGTGATCAAACACATCAATCTGGTCACCGTCTTTCACTGCCATCGTAAGTCGAGGGATAGGCTTTACATCGGGACCGATCACCGCAGCACTTGGCGCAAAGCGTACTAAATCTTCAATGCCATTGGTGTGATCCCAGTGATGGTGTGTGATTAAAATGCAGGATAAGGTCAACTCATGTGCCTGAATGTAGTCGATAACTTGATGTGCTTCACCCGGATCGACCACCGCACAACGGTTATCTTCACTAATAATGAGCCATATGTAATTATCGTTAAATGCAGGTATGCTTTTGACACTGAGCATTGGGTTCTCCAGCAATAGAGTGAGCCTTGACCATGAAACCAGCGCGCATCGATTATCACTATGATTACCCCTATACGTGGGACCAAGTTGCGTATGGGGATTGGACACGAGCGCAGTTACAAACGCGTTTAGATGAATGCTTGCCTAACCTGTTTGGCTACCATTTACTGAAGCTCGGCGGGCTAAGCTGCGAACTGGTCAGCCAACAGTGTAACATTCAACACCAAGTCTGTGTGGATAAACGTAATCCAATGCGCAACTTAACCGCAGAGCATTATGCGCTTCCTTTCATCGAAAAATCGTTTGATGCGTGCTTACTGGCTCATCAACTCGACTATAGCGATGACCCTCACCGGTTGCTGCGTGAAGTGGATCGCGTGATGATTGACGATGGGTATCTTATTTTATCCGGCGTCAACCCGACCAGCGTGATGGGAATCAAGCGTGTATTGCGGGGACGCGGACAGCGACTACCATGGAGTGGACGTATGTTTTCTCCACTGAGGATCCGCGATTGGCTAAGTGTGATGAACTATGAGGYGACCACTGCAACGCACTTTGGTTTGTGGCCAACGAAACAGCCCAAAGCGAGACACGCTTGGGTAGAAAGCAGCTTTGCTGAATTCACGCCCTTGGTCGGCTGCGTCTACTTTATTATCGCTCGTAAACGCAGCTACCCGTTAAAACCCATCAAACCACGCTGGAAACTGAAAAAAGCCGTTGCGCCTTTAGGTGGGGTGGTGCCAAACGGTGGATAAAAACCTGCTTATTGAGGCTGATACCCTTCATCAACCAGAGTAGGGTGATTGGCCGCCTCTCGGGCTAATTCATCACAGCGTTCGTTTTCTGGGTGGCCAGCGTGGCCTTTTACCCAGTTCCACGTCACCGTATGCTTGGCAGCCGCTACATCGAGTTGCTGCCATAAATCAGCGTTTTTCACAGGCTTTTTATCCGCCGTTTTCCACTGACGTTTTTTCCAGTTATGGATCCATTGTGTGATCCCTTGGCGTACGTATTGGCTGTCTGTGGTAAGCACGACCTCGCATGACGAGGTAAGAGCGTTCAGTCCGACGATAGCCGCCATGAGCTCCATACGATTATTCGTTGTGAGGGTATAACCGGCGCTCAAGGTTTTTTCGTGCTGTTTATAACGCATCACCACACCGTAACCACCGGGACCTGGGTTACCGAGGCATGAACCGTCTGTGAAAATTTCTACCTGCTTGGTCATCTTTGGTACTATCGGGAATTAGAATCTGCCAAGTTTGACATAAGTATTGCCATGAAAGCGAATTACGATCGCCTTGTTGTTCTTGATACCGAAACCACAGGTATGAACCGCGAAGGTGGCCCTCATTACCAGGGACACAACATTATAGAAATCGGCGCGGTTGAAATTATCAATCGTAAGCTAACCGGTCGGCACTTTCATGCCTACATTAAACCGACACGTGCGATTGATCCTGAAGCTATTGAAGTACACGGTATCACGGATGCTTTTCTCGCCGACAAACCGACATACGCCGATGTGCATGAGGCATTTGTATCCTTTGTAGAAGGGGCAGAGCTAATTGCCCACAATGCACCCTTTGACGTCGGTTTCATGGACTACGAGTTTAAAAACCTGGGGGTGGCGTTAAAGACGAGCGAGATCTGTTCGATTACCGATACCCTTGCCATGGCGAAGAAAATCTTCCCGGGTAAGCGCAATAACTTGGATATTTTATGTGAGCGCTATGGTATTGATAATTCTCGCCGCACGTTGCACGGGGCATTACTTGATGCCGAGATCTTAGCCGACGTTTACTTACTGATGACGGGCGGGCAAACCAGCTTGTCTTTTAACGCAGGAACTGACACGGACAATGCGAGCCCGATGGCGCCGCGTTCGGTCAAACGTCAGAAACCGCTAAAGATTATCCCCGCGTCCGCCGATGAACTAAGTGCACACGAAGCGCGTTTAGATTTTATTGAGCAAAATGGTAGCTGTCTTTGGCGACAGTAGGAGAGCACATGAAAAAGCGGTGGTGGACTGCCTGTCTTTGTATCCCATTATTGGCGCAAGCCAATGAGCAAGAAATACGTCTGCTGGAAAACCGCTTTCGGGTTGATCCTACCATCGAGCGTGCCGCGTTCGTGATTTACCGAGAAGACCCCAGTGTCCCTGTGGTGCTTGTGCGCCCCGACGGCACTAAGTACTACGCTTGGCGACATCCGGATAAAGTTTCTTGGCACCAAGAATCGGACATGGACATCGTTTCCATTACTGATCCCATGCCCGGTCCGTGGCAAGCGATTGGCCGAGTTAGCCCTGATAACAAAGTAAAAGTGCTGAGCGATCTGCGTATGCAGGTTGATGATCTTCCTCCGCGTTTGTATCAGGGGGAAACGGTGAAATTCACGGCGCGATTAAAACTTGGCGATAAGCCACTCATCCTGCGCGATTTCATCGAGCGCGTTGATTTGAATGTCACCTTTACCGAATACGTCGAAGATCCTGAATCGCTCAACCCTGATCAGCGCCCTCAGCCGCGCTCACTCGGGCATTTTAGTGACGATGGGACGGGCTTAGACGAAAAGCCCAACGATGGTATTTTCACCGTCGCGCTGCCGGTGAATGTGATGCCCGGTAAATACCGAGCGCGTGTGACGTCAGGCAATGGCATTTTTTTCCGCACCTTAGAGCAAGAAGTGCTGGTGTACCCGACGCCATTGATGGCGACGTTTAAACAAAGCCAAATTGATGATGAGCCACACAAGCTGGTTATTCAGGCCGAGGAAGCCAGTATTGAGCCGGGTAGCATATCGGTGCATGCCAAATTTATCGACACGGAAGGGAAGACTACGGTTTACCAAACATCGAACGATGATAAATCCATGACGATGACATTGGACATCCCGTATGCATCCACGCCGGGCCAGTACAAATGGAGCAGTATGCTTTATGCGACGGATATACTGTCAGGTCGGCCGCTGGTTTTTAGTTTACCTGAGCAGACGTTTGCGGTGACCGATTATGAAGCGCTTGAACAAGCAGAAGCCGAGCGGTTGGCGCGTGAGCGTGAATTGCAAGCGGCAGCAGAAGAGCGGCGCCGTGAGCGAGAGAAAGAAAAGGCTCGCACGACATCTTTGCTGATTATCGGTGTAGGGAATCTATTGATTGTTCTGCTCGTGGCGGCGGTTTGGTTTGTGCTGAAAAAGCGCAAAGCCCGTAAGCTCGCTGAAGCAGCTCAAGAATTGGAAGCGCCGCCACCCGATGAAGACACGCGCGAAGAAATGGGCGATGAGTTGGACATGGATAAACCGGATAAAGAATAAAAAAGGGAAGTAAAGAATAAAAAAAGAGAAGGCAATTGCCCTCTCTTTTTATTTGGGCAGCTTAACGAGAATCATTAAGCTGCATCATGCATCTTTCCCACTTTGGTCGATGCAGCAGGAAGCTCTGCAGGGTCAAAGTCGTCAACATTGATGGTTTCTAGTCGACCCACTTCGGCGTCACGGAGCAGCTGTGCTTCTTGTTCGCTGATCACGCCCGCATCCAGACCTTTCTGTGCCACTTGGTCTAAGAACATAAATGGCAGTTTCTCGCCAATACCGTCACAAACTTTTTTGTGGATCGGCTCTGCAGTGAGAATGTCGTGAAGCGCTTTTTCGATATTCCCAATGGCGTTACCAGGCTCGAAGAATTGTCCACGGCCAATGCGATCACGCGTTGCACTTGGCGATTGCAAAATTACCGCAAGCTTACCGTCTAAGCGATCACTTGGTTTGCGGCGACCTTTACCCAATGGGAACACCAGAGTACGTACCAATCCTGCAATCATACGATTTGGGAAGTTGGCAAGGAACTCATCCAGCGCTTGCTCAGTTTGGTACATGGCATCTTGCATGCCCCAATGAACCAATGGAAGATCGTCTTTCTGATAGCCCTCATCGGCGTAACGTTTCATGGTTGCAGAGGCAAGATAAAGCTGGCTAAGCACATCACCCAGACGCGCTGACAAACGCTCTTTACGCTTCAAATTACCCCCGAGAACCGCCATTGAAACGTCAGCTAGCAGTGCTAATGCTGCACTGTAGCGGTTCATTTGCTGGTAGTAACGGCGAGTTTCGTCTTTACGTGGTGTTTTCGAGAAGCGGCCATCGGTCAGACCTAGCCACAATGTGCGAGCAAGGTTACTCATCACAAAGCCGACATGACCAAACAGTGCGCGATCAAAGGCACTTAATGCACGTTGTGAATCGGTATCTTCGCTGGCACGAATTTCATCCAAGACAAACGGATGACAGCGGATCGCCCCCTGACCGAAGATGATCATCGAACGCGTCAAAATGTTCGCACCTTCAACGGTTATTGCGATGGGTGAGCCCTGATAGTTGCGTCCCAAGAAGTTTTTAGGACCAAGGCAGATACCTTTACCGCCCACAACATCCATCGCATCAATCACACCTTGTTGACTTCGATGCGTACAGTGATATTTGACGATGGCGGAGATCACCGACGGTTTTTCTCCCAAGTCAATCCCGGTCACGGTCAGGGCACTGGCGGCATCCATCACGTAAGCATTGCCTGCGATACGCGCTAGAGGCTCTTCAATCCCTTCCATTTTACCGATCGGTAATTTGAACTGACGACGAATACGCGCATAAGCACCGGTTGCCAAGGCTGCTGACTTCAGGCCGCCTGTGGTGTTCGATGGCAGGGTGATGCCGCGACCAATCGACAGACATTCCATCAGCATACGCCAACCTTGGCCCGCCATTTTCTGCCCACCAATGATAAAGTCCATTGGAACGAAGACGTCATTACCCTGTGTCGGTCCATTTTGGAATGGAACGTTCAGAGGGAAGTGACGACGGCCGATATCGACACCTTCTAAATCGGTCGGGATCAGTGCACAGGTAATACCGAGCTCATCTTGATCACCAAGTAGATGGTCAGGATCGCGAAGTTTAAACGCGAGACCGAGTACGGTAGCGACAGGGGCTAGGGTGATGTAGCGTTTGTTCCAGGTGATTTTCATCCCCAGCACTTCTTTGCCTTCCCACATCCCTTTTGTGACTACTCCGTAGTCAGGGATCGAGCCCGCATCGGAGCCTGCCTCTGGGCTGGTTAAGGCAAAGCATGGAATTTCTTTACCCTCAGCAAGGCGCGGTAAGTAGTGGTCTTTTTGCTCTTCGGTACCATAGTGCTGCAATAGCTCACCCGGACCGAGGGAGTTAGGGACCCCGACCGTAGATGACAGTACGCCTGACACGCCAGACAGTTTTTGTAACACCAAAGACTGGGCGTAAGCGGAGAACTCGAGGCCACCATATTGTTTTTTGATGATCATGGAGAAGAACTTGTTGTCCTTCAGGTATTGCCATACCTCAGGTGGTAAATCTGCCAGCTCGTGGGTGACTTGATAGTCATCAACCATACGGCAGACTTCATTCACAGGGCCATCTAGGAACGCCTGCTCCTCGGCACTTAAACGTGGTGCTGGGATATCATGCAATTTGTTCCAGTCAGGCGTGCCACGGAAAAGATCGGCTTCCCACCATACTGTGCCTGCGTCGATAGCTTCTTTTTCTGTGGCTGACATTTCTGGCATCACAGACTTAAACGCTTTAAACGCTGGCTTACTGATCCAGTTGCGACGGAATGTCGCGATATTAAGTGGCAGTGCGATTACGGCAAAGATCAGCCAAGTGATCTGTCCGACACTACCCAGTAAAGTCCCTACTACTAGTCCCGCAGCCAATACAGCTGTTGAAACCAGCAAATTGGCACGATGGTATGCGAGTACGCCTGCCACAATTAGCATGGCAGCGATAAATAACCCTGTCGCCATCACGTCATCTCCTTCGGTTTAGTTAGCCTCCCCTCAAGTGAGGTAAGAGGTCGTACCACTTAATGTAAGCAAAAATTTAAATATTTGTAAATTGATACGGTGTGATGTGGCTTGCAAGGTGAGAAAATCATCAATCATTCTTCGCCAAAGTTGGAAAGATAGGTTGCCATTTGAACAAACGTGACCTAGCTCGAGACCAACACGCAAGCGGCAGTCGACAGGCACAAAACGATACGGTTACACTGACCTTAAATCCGCTCTCACCCCCCCGGTGCACAGAGTGAGAGCCTGGCCTTTTTCAACGATGGGAACATGCCATGTACCAAGATATTATTCGCGGTGAGCTGTCGGAAGCCGCTACTGTTCTGAATGCCTTTTTAAGTGACGACAAAAACATTCAACAAATTGAAGAAGCTGCCAAGCTATTGGCCGATAGCTTCAAAGCGGGTGGCAAGGTGCTTTCGTGTGGGAACGGTGGCTCGCACTGTGATGCCATGCATTTTGCCGAGGAGTTAACGGGCCGTTATCGTGAAAACCGTCCGGGATATCCTGCGATTGCGATTTCTGATCCAAGCCACCTTTCTTGTGTTTCCAACGACTTTGGCTATGAGTTTGTTTTTTCACGCTATGTTGAAGCCGTCGGCATGAAAGGCGACGTCCTCTTTGGTCTGTCTACCTCTGGAAACTCAGGCAACATTCTTAACGCGATCGATGCGGCGAAAGCGAAAGGCATGAAGTCCATCATGCTGACTGGGAAAGACGGCGGCAAAATGGCTGGTCTTGCGGATATCGAAATTCGTGTCCCTCATTTTGGCTATGCGGATCGTATCCAAGAAGTCCATATTAAGATTATCCATATCCTTATCCAGCTGGTGGAAAAGGAAATGGCGGCATAATGCTCGGAGGTAGATGAAAGAATGTGTGAACTGCTTGGCATGAGTGCCAATGTGCCGACGGATATCTGTTTTAGCTTTACTGGGCTTATTCAGCGCGGCGGAAAAACAGGACCGCATCGAGATGGCTGGGGCATTACCTTTTACGAAGGGAAAGGTTTTCGCACTTTTAAAGATCCCGCCCCAAGCTGCCAATCTAAAGTGGCTGAGCTGGTAACCAGTTATCCGATCAAAAGCTGTGCGGTAGTCAGTCATATTCGTCAGGCTAATCGAGGTGGCGTCAGCCTTGAAAACACGCATCCTTTTACTCGCGAAATTTGGGGACGTTATTGGACGTTTGCCCATAATGGTCAGCTATCTGGGTTTGAAAGCTTAGAAACGGGCCACTTTAAGCCTGTGGGAGAAACCGACAGCGAAAAAGCCTTCTGTTGGCTGCTTAATGAGCTGTACAAGCACTACCCACAGCAACCCGATAACATGTGTGAGGTGTTCGACTTTATCGCCTCGCGTTGCGATCGGTTACGTGCACTTGGAGTGTACAACATGCTGTTTAGCGATGGTGACTATGTGATGGCGTATTGCAGTAATAATTTGCACTGGATTACGCGGCGGGCCCCGTTTGGTAAGGCGAGCTTGATCGATCAGGAAATGACGGTTGATTTTCACGAGGAGACCACACCCAATGACGTCGTCACTGTGATCGCGACCCAGCCGCTAACCAATAATGAAAACTGGCACAAAATGGCAGAAGGGGAGTACTGCGTCTTCCATTTTGGTGAAGTGTATTGCACCAATCAAGATCAGTATGCAACGACCTGATTGCGGTCTTGCCAGCATAGAAAAGGCGCCATCAGGCGCCTTTTTTGATCAGGGCGAATCACACTAGGCTTTTAGGTCGTCATCGTCATCAGCTGCATAGCCAGCAGGGCCCAACGGCGCGCCGTCTAGCCAAGCTTGGCCAGCTTCCATGCGTAAGCGCTCTTCGACAAACCAGCGAACAACCAAAGGATAAATCTGGTGCTCTTGTTGTTGCACTCGGGCGGCAACGGTATTGGCGTCGTCTTCTGCAAAGATGGGGACACGTGCTTGTAAAATCACCGGGCCACCATCCAGTTCTTCTGTGACAAAATGCACTGAGGTGCCATGCTCGGTATCACCCGCCTCAATCGCGCGCTGGTGGGTATGTAACCCCGTGTATTTAGGGAGCAACGACGGATGAATATTCAGCATTCGTCCTTGGTAGTGCTCGACAAAGGCTGGGGTGAGTATACGCATAAAGCCGGCGAGAACGACCAAGTCAGGAGCGAACGCGTCAATGGCGGTTGCCAACGCATGATCGTAAGCGTCGCGAGTGTCATAGCGCGAGTTTTCGAGCACGCGAGTCTCGATCCCAGCATTATCCGCGCGGGTTAGGCCGTAGGCATCTGGCTTGTTTGCAATCACGCCAACAATTTTTGCGTTTTGCGGGCACTTATCGATTAAGGCCTGAAGATTACTGCCACTTCCCGAGATCAACACCACGATACGTTTTGTCATTACACCAACTCCACTTGCGCTTCGCCGTCAGCACTTGTTGCAATATGGCCCAACTGCCAAGCGGTTTCCCCAGACTCATTAAGCAGTGCAATCGCTTGCTCGGCATGTGCTTGCGGTAGCACGATGACTAAGCCGACGCCACAGTTAAAGGTGCGCAGCATTTCATAGTCACTGACATTGCCTTGTGCCTGCAACCAGTTAAAAATGGCTGGCCATTGCCAGCTATTTCCATCAATAACGGCTTTTGTACCTTGAGGCAATACGCGGGGAATGTTTTCCCAGAAGCCGCCACCGGTAATATGAGAAATGGCGTGGGCAGGGTATTGCTCAAGTAAAGTGAGTACTGACTTCACGTAGATGCGGGTCGGTGCCAGCAAGTGTTCAACCAAAGGTTTGTCTTCAAGTGGCATGGTTAAATCAGCCTCGCTAACTTCCAAGATCTTACGGATCAGAGAGTAGCCGTTTGAGTGAGGCCCGCTAGAAGCCAGACCAATCAGAGCATCGCCTTCACCGACCTTGCTGCCATCAATTAATGCGGACTTTTCCGCCACCCCGACACAAAACCCAGCGACATCATAATCATCTCCTGAGTACATGCCCGGCATTTCAGCGGTTTCGCCACCGATCAGGGCACAACCGGCTTGTTGGCATCCATGCGCAATCCCTGTGACCACATCGGCCGCTGTCTCAACATCTAATTTTCCGGTCGCGTAGTAGTCGAGGAAAAAGAGTGGTTCAGCTCCTTGAACAATCAGATCGTTCACACACATAGCGACCAAATCAATGCCGATCGTATTGTGCTTATTGGCGTCAAGCGCTAAACGTAATTTGGTTCCTACCCCATCAGTGCCGGAAACCAGCACGGGTTCTTTATACTTGGTCGGTAACTGACACAGGGCACCAAACCCGCCCAAGCCGCCCATTACTTCAGGACGGTGAGTTTGTTTGACGACGCCTTTGATACGGTCGACTAGGGCGTTACCCGCATCAATATCGACACCTGCATCCTTGTAGCTAAGAGATGATTGTTTACCGCTCACTGCAATTCCTCGCCGGAGTTGGAAGTCAAAAGTCGGCGCTATTCTATCAGTAGATAATTAGAAAGGAAAACGTTTGCGTAAGCTGTTTGATGAGGAAATAAGCGAGATGTCAAGCCTTTGATCTACGCTAGCAAAACCCTTTCGTGTATACTACCGAGAATTTGTTTTTTGTAAGGAGTCTAAGATGAAGGTCGTGGAAGTCGGGCACCCGTTAGTGAAGCATAAAATTGGATTGATGCGTGAGCGGGATATTAGCACTAAGCGATTTCGTGAGCTTGCCACTGAAGTGGGTAGCCTACTGACATACGAAGCCACTTCAGACTTCGAAACAGAAAAAGTGACCATCGAAGGTTGGGACGGCCCAGTCAGCGTTGATCAAATCAAAGGTAAAAAAGTCACCGTGGTGCCTATTTTGCG
Organism: Salinivibrio proteolyticus; assembly: GCF_001996165.1. Taxonomy (GTDB): domain Bacteria; phylum Pseudomonadota; class Gammaproteobacteria; order Enterobacterales; family Vibrionaceae; genus Salinivibrio; species Salinivibrio proteolyticus. Next base: position 14,967 of record NZ_MUFP01000012.1, read on the forward strand.
TGCAGGGCTTGGTATGATGGACGGTGTGCTAGAGCATGTACCAAGTGCCCGTATCAGTGTGGTCGGCATTTACCGTGATGAAGAAACGCTAGAGCCTGTACCGTATTTCCACAAGTTGGCGAGTAATATCGACGAGCGCATGGCGCTGGTGGTCGATCCTATGCTGGCAACTGGCGGTTCGATGATTGCCACTATCGATTTGCTCAAAGAGCAAGGTTGTCAGCACATCAAAGTGTTGGTGTTAGTGTCTGCTCCTGAGGGTATTGAAGCTTTGAAAAAAGCGCATCCGGATGTCGAGCTCTATACTGCTGCTATCGATGAAAAGCTGAATGACAAAGGCTACATCGTCCCTGGCCTAGGTGATGCCGGCGATAAAATCTTCGGTACCAAGTAATCGTCTTCATCGCCAGATTATGGCGTAATAACGGATCAAAAAGCCCGCTTAGTATCGCGGGCTTTTTTAGTCTAAATGTTCCGTCTTATAAAGACAGGCCTATTTTATCGAGGTAAGCACGTACTTGCGCTTCGATCCCCTCACCATCTAATTGCAGCTCAGCATGCAATTCTTGTTGAGTGCCTTGTGGAATAAAGCGATCGGGCAAGCCAATTTGCAATACCGGCTTGATGACACCTTGCGTCATTAAGCTTTCAATCACACCGGTTCCCGCTCCGCCAGCGGTGGCGTTTTCTTCAATAGTGACGAGGCAATCATGCGTTTTCGCCATTTCTGCCACTAAATCGGTATCCAGAGGTTTGGCAAAGCGCATATCTACCACGGTTGCATCAAGCGCTTCTGCTGCCGCGAGGGCGCCGGGCAGCAGAGTACCAAAGTTAAGTAGCGCAACGCGCTTACCTTGGCGTTTTTGCACGCCTTTACCGATAGGGAGTGCATGCATATCGCGTTCAATATCAACGCCCATGCCTCCCCCGCGCGGGTAGCGAACCGCGGCCGGGCCCTGATGAATATGACCGGTATAGAGCATTTGCCGGCATTCGTTCTCGTCGCTTGGCGTCATCACCAATAGATTCGGGATGCATCTTAGGTAGCTTAAATCAAATGCCCCTTGGTGCGTTTGGCCGTCGGCGCCCACGATGCCACCGCGGTCGATCGCGAATAATACCGGCAAGTTCATAATGGCGACATCATGGATCAGCTGATCGTACGCACGCTGTAAGAAGGTGGAGTAGATAGCCACCACAGGGTTGTACTCACCAATTGCCATACCTGCCGCTAGAGTGACGGCATGTTGTTCGGCTATCGCAACATCGAAGTATTTGTCAGGATGCGCCTTGGAAAAGCGCACCATACCAGAGCCTTCGCGCATCGCCGGGGTAATGGCTAGCAGTTTGTCGTCTTGCTCGGCCATATCACACAACCAGTCACCAAAGACATTGGAAAATGTCGGGCTGGCCGGTTTTGATTTCGGTAGGGTATGTACGCTTGGATCGAATTTAGGAACGGCGTGATAACCAATCGGATCTTTCTCCGCAGGCGCGTAGCCTTTGCCTTTTTTTGTCATCACGTGCAAGAACTGCGGCCCTTTCAGATTACGCATGTTCTTTAGCGTTTTAACCAGCTCTTCCACGTCATGACCATCGATTGGGCCTATATAGTTAAAGCCGAGCTCCTCAAACATGGTCCCCGGAACAACCATCCCCTTGAGGTGCTCTTCAGCGCGACGGACCAGCTCTTTAATTGGCGGTGCGCCCGACAGAACTTTTTTGCCCCCTTCTCGGATGGTGGTATACAAATTACCAGAAAGAAGCTGCGCCAGATGATTGTTGAGGGCACCAACATTCTCTGAAATCGACATTTCGTTGTCGTTGAGGATCACCAGCATGTCGGGTTTCACGTCCCCAGCATGGTTCATCGCCTCAAATGCCATCCCCGCGGTGATGGCTCCGTCTCCAATCACACTAACGACTTTGCGGTTTTTCCCTTCTTTTTCGGCACAAATAGCCATTCCCAATGCGGCGCTAATTGATGTGGAGGAGTGGCCTACCGACAACACATCGTAGGGGCTTTCATCGCGCCACGGGAAGGGATGCAATCCGCCCTTTTTGCGAATCGTCGGCATTTTTTCGCGCCGACCCGTCAAAATTTTATGTGGGTAGGCTTGGTGACCGACATCCCAAACAAGGTGATCAAAAGGGGTGTTATAGACATAGTGGAGTGCGACAGTCAGCTCGACAGTGCCAAGTCCAGACGCAAAATGACCACTTGAGTGGCTGACCGTATTAAGTAAGTAGGTACGCAGCTCATCACACAGTTCAGGAAGGTGATCACGCGGAATGGTGCGTAACTCTTCCGGCGTATCAGCCAACGCGAGTGTAGGGTACTTTGATATATCCAGTGTCATAGTGGTTCGGCGCTTTTATTGGTAATGCTAGTTGTTGCGCTCGATGATATATCGGGCAAAAACTTCCAGTTGTTCGGTATTGTAGGGGATCGCATGCAGCGCGTGTAGCGCTTCTTGGTAAAGTTGCTGTGCTTTTTCTTGCGCGCCCTGTAAACCGAGTAGCGCAGGGTAGGTACTTTTATCCGCGCTCATGTCCGATCCCTGCGGTTTCCCCAATGTTTGGGTATCGCTTGTGATATCTAAAATGTCATCTTGCACTTGAAACGCGAGGCCAATGGCGTTGGCAAAGGTATCTAGCTCGTCAAGGTGCATTACTCCTTTCTCGCCGGCGGCATAAGCCCCCAGTCTTACCGCGCCTCGAATTAATGCCCCTGTTTTGTTACGGTGGATTTGTTTTAACGCCTCTAACCCGACGTGTTGGCCTTCAGCAGCGAGATCGAGCGCTTGACCCAGACACATTCCACTGGCGCCACTGGCGTTTGCAAGCGTTCTGATCATGTCGATACGGTAAGACTCAGCGTTTGGATTGAGTGACCCTTCGGATAACACCGTAAACGCCAAAGTTTGCAAGGCATCCCCGGCGAGAATGGCGGTCGCTTCATCAAACTCGATATGGCAGGTAGGTTGACCTCGTCGCAGACTATCATCATCCATGGCGGGCAAATCATCGTGGATCAGAGAGTACGCGTGAATGCACTCTACCGCCACAGCGGGCGTGTCCAAGTCAGTGATAGGTACGCCAAACAATTGTCCGGTAGCATAGGTCAAGAAAGGACGAACGCGTTTGCCACCGAGTAGTAAGCCGTGGCGCATTGCTTTAATAAGCGGTAAATCTTGGTGAGAGAGTGTGTCTAGCCAACGCGATAGCTGTTGGTTGCTGCGGTGTTGAGTCTCCCGCAGCGCGAGCTGTACAACGGAATCAGTCATTGTCGTCGTGCGAAAATTCAGTCAGTGGCGCGTCATCATCTTGAGAAAGCAGAATCTCAACGCGCTGTTCGGCATCTGCTAAGGTTTTTTGTCCTTGGCGCGCAAGCGCAATACCACGCTCAAAGCGCTTCATTGCCGTATCAAGGGCGAGATCGCCAGTCTCTAAAGCACCGACGATCGCATCCAACTCTTTGAGGGTGTCCTCAAAGGTCATATTTTCTGGTTTCTTCACAGCCATGATGCAATAAAATTAGAGAAGGAGGGGCAGACGTTAACCCAGCGCTGACAGGGGGTCAAATTCATCAGACGATTTTTGTGTCCCAAACGCCGCTTTGCAAATCACGCATTCTGCTTGTTGGTATTTGCGGATTTGCGCTAAACCTATAGGATTGGTTGCCGATACAACCAAAGACAACAAAAACAAATAATAACGAACCGATGTAATCTAAGGGAGACTGACGTGGATATAGCGACGCTCATCGGCATTATAGGCTCGTTCGCATTCGTCATTATGGCCATGCTGTTGGGCGGCACCATGAACATGTATTTCGACGTGCCGTCCGTACTGATTGTTATCGGGGGCAGTCTTTTCGTGGTGTTGACCAAATACACCATGGGGCAGTTTTTTGCTTGCTTTAAGATTGCAGGCAAGGCGTTCATGTTTAAGTCGGATGACCCGGAAGACTTGATTGCAAAGATTATTGAAATGGCAGATGCCGCCCGTAAAGGCGGCTTTTTGGCGTTGGAAGAGATGGAAGTCAGTAACTCGTTTATGCAAAAAGGGGTTGATTTGCTGGTGGATGGGCATGATGCGGATGTGGTGCGGGCCACTTTGCAAAAAGACATCAACCTAACCGAAGAGCGGCACGACCACGGGATCAGTTTTTACGCGGCGTTAGCCGATGTTGCTCCGGCAATGGGGATGATCGGGACCTTGATTGGTCTGGTGGCGATGCTCTCTAATATGGATGACCCGAAAGCCATAGGTCCCGCGATGGCCGTGGCCTTGTTGACCACTATGTACGGCGCCATGCTCGCCAACATGGTCGCAACACCTATCGCTAACAAGCTCGCGTTGCGTAAAGGGCAAGAAAAACTGAATCGGCGCTTAATTATGGATGGCTTATTGGCCATTCAGGATGGGCAAAACCCACGTGTTATCGACGGATTTTTGAAAAACTACCTCAACGAGAGCAAACGTGAAGTGGATGTTGATAATTAAGCATTGGCCGCTCACGCCAGTGATCCGTGGGTAAGGAGTCTAGATGGCACAACAAGAAGAAGAGGAATGCAAATGTCCACCGCCTGGCTTGCCGCCGTGGATGGGGACGTTCGCTGACCTGATGTCACTGCTGATGTGCTTTTTCGTACTTTTGCTGTCCTTTTCTGAGATGGACGTTTTGAAGTTTAAGCAGATAGCAGGGTCGATGAAGTTTGCCTTCGGGGTACAAAATGTTTTGGAAGTCAAAGACATTCCGAAAGGCACCAGTGTGATTGCGCAAGAGTTCCGTCCGGGGCGACCAGAGCCGACCCCTATTGAAGTGATCATGCAGCAAACCATCGACATGACCCAACGAACACTCAATTTCCAAGAAGGGGAGTCGGACCGCTCAGGAGGCTCACAACGCACTGCGTCGGATATGGAGGGAGGCACCAGTGCACAGGTTGCTTCTCAACTGGAGCAGCAACAAAGTCAGCAGCAAATGGAACAGTTGCAAAAAATGATTGTGCAGGCGTTAGAACGTGAAATCGAAGAAGGGGCCGTTGAAGTTGAAAACTTGGGTCAACAACTGGTGATCCGTATTCGTGAGAAAGGCGCGTTTCCGCAGAATTCAGCCTTTTTGCAACCTAAATTCCGCCCCATGGTACGTCAAATTGCGGAACTGGTGAAAGATGTGCCCGGTGAAATCAAAGTGTCAGGCCACACGGACAGCACACCTTTGGAATCGGAGCTATACCGCTCCAACTGGGATTTATCCGCGCAGCGTGCGGTATCGGTGGCACAAGAAATGGAAGAGGTGCCCGGCTTCAACCACTTGCGTATGAAAGTGGAAGGGCTGGCGGATACTCAGCCGCGAGCGCCGAATAACTCGCCAGATAACCGTGCTGCCAATCGCCGTGTGGAAATTGCTGTGATCCAAGGAAAACCCAGTTTTTCGGATGAAATATMGGCCGACAACGCGGCTGCACCTACCCCATAAGCTAGATTCAGCTAGATTCTGACCGTAATGGACTGATTAAAAACGTTTATTACGGTCAGATTTTTCACTTTTGCTCAGACACAACAATGCCCGGTTTCAGCTAGGGCGTGGTTATTGTATAATCCGCGACCTTGTTTCCAGCTGTATCGAACCGGTTATGAAGTTTATCGTTAAAATTCACCCTGAGGTGATCATAAAAAGTGAGTCTGTCAGAAAGCGTTTTACTAAAATCCTCGAATGCAATATTCGTAATATTTTAAAGCGTCGGACAGATAATACGGCAGTATATAACCGTAGGGATCACATTGAGGTGACGTTAAAACAACCAAACGAACGTCAGCTTGTACTGGATGTGTTAACCAACACACCTGGCGTGCAGACGGTGCTTGAGGTTGAGCAAACATTATTTAACGATTTACACCATATCTATGAGCTCACCCTTGCGGGCGTTCGTCATCAAATCGAAGGCAAAACCTTTTGCGTACGCGCTAAACGCCGTGGAAAGCATGACTTTACCTCGATTGATGTGGAACGCTACGTGGGGGGAGGATTAAACCAAGCCGTTCCTACCGCCAGCGTACAGCYGAAAAAGCCTGATGTCACCGTAATGATGGAAGTGGACCACGATAAGCTGAACTTGGTGAAGCACCGTCACACCGGCTTGGGTGGCTTCCCACTCGGCACGCAAGAAGATGTGCTGAGCCTGATCTCCGGAGGATTCGACTCAGGGGTGTCTAGCTACCTGCATATTAAGCGCGGTAGCAAGGTTCATTATTGCTTCTTCAACTTAGGCGGCAAAACCCATGAAACGGGTGTGCAGCAGGTATCGCACTTCTTGTGGAACAAGTTTGGCTCGTCGGCGAAAGTGAAATTTATTTCTATCGACTTTGAGCCGGTTGTCGCTAGTATCCTCGAAAACATCGATGATGGTCAGATGGGAGTCGTGCTAAAGCGGATGTTTATGCGTGCGGCGAGCATGGTTGCCGAGCGTTTCGGTATTCAAGCTCTGGTCACCGGCGAAGCATTGGGACAAGTCTCGAGCCAAACCCTGACCAATTTACGTATGATTGATAACGTGACGGACACGTTAATCTTGCGTCCGCTGATCAACTGGGATAAAGAAGACATAATCCAGACAGCCCGTAAAATCGGCACTGAAGACTTCGCTAAAACCATGCCTGAATTCTGTGGTGTGATTTCGAAAAGCCCGACGATCAAAGCCGAGAAAGCCAAACTTGAGTCCGAGGAAGCGAAATTTGACTTTGCGTTACTGGAGCAAGTGGTTAACAATGCCTCGGTGATGGATATTCGCGATATCGAGAAACTCAGCCAGGAAAAGGCCCCCGAGGTTGAACTGGTTAACGAGGCCGAGCAAGGCGCGATTGTCATTGATATTCGCAGCAGTGATGAAGAAGAGGAAAAGCCACTGAACATCGACGGCACTGACGTTGTTCATATTCCTTTCTTTAAATTAGCGACCCGCTTTGGCGACCTAGACCAAAGCAAAACCTACTTGCTGTACTGTGAGCGTGGTGTGATGAGCCGCCTTCAAGCGCTGTATCTAAAAGACATGGGCTTTGAAAATGTCAAAGTCTATCGCGGCTAATCGCGATAAAACACGATTTAAGCAAAGAAAAACAGGCAGCCTTGCTGCCTGTTTTTTATTCGGCGAATTTTTTCTCGTACTGCAAGTTTGGGAGGGGAACCATAGGCTCGGCAACCTGCCAAGCCAGTGCTTTCCCTGCCAAGACGTGAACAATCTCAATGGCAAATTCGAGCGCAGAGCCCGGGCCTTGGCTGGTGATCAACTTGTGATCATAATCAGTCATCACACGGCGACGACTGCGCCATTGCTCTGGGATCTGATCGCTAACACTGGGGTGGCAACTGATATGAGAGGTGGGGTAAAGCTGGTGGCGCTGCAAGACAAGCGCGGGAGCCGCGCAGATAGCCGCGACCCATGCATGGTCACTTTGCTGTTGTTTGATAATTTCTGTCACGATCGCGCTATCGCCTAAACACTGCGCCCCGTCAATGCCCCCGGGTAAAATGACGCAATCAAACGGCTGGTCGGCCACACTCGCCAAAGGTGCATCGCACACTAATTGTACGCCACGAGAACAGGTCAAAGTGAGTGAACCTTCAGGGTCGGCGCTGGCAACGGTGACACAAAAACCAGCCCGCTTCATCACATCAATGGCGGTGACGGTTTCCATTTCCTCGCTGCCGGGTGCCACGCATACTAAGACGTTAATCGGTTTCATGATTATCCTTTTTGTACCTCACGTTGCTTCACGGCGTCATACAGCGCCTGATGAGTAGGCACCTTAATCTGATGATGTGCCGCTCGAGCCAGTAAATAGCCTGTGATCTGTTCAAGCTCTGTCTTTCTGCCATGATAGCAGTCGCGATTCATTGATGAGTAGTTATTTGCGGTGGCGCGTGCCACTGTCAGTGCTTGTGTTTTTAGCTGTTCGGCATGGGTAGCGATTCCGTCAGCCTGCATTACACTGGCAAGTTCTTGGCAAAGTAACTGGATGGTGTCTTGGTAATTTGCAGATAACAATGCTCCGTTATTCACTTGATGAATCGCCGTGAGTGGATTGATCACACAATTAACCGCCAATTTATGCCATAGCTGATGGGTAATTGCTTCGTGCCAGTGCACTGGCGATAAGGCATGCTCCAACACCTCGGCGACAAAGGCACACTGTTGACCTGCCTGATTTGCCGCGCCGATGTAAGTCTCTCCGTGGCCGGTATGCTGATAGCTCCCTTGAGAGGGGCTAAAGACGCCGTGTGACGTGGTGGCGAGCAATAAAGGTTGCGACGGGCTCACTAGCGTGTTGATATGCGCATGCGGTCCCATCCCATTGTGCATTAAGACGATAATTGTATCGGGATGAAGCTGCTCGATGAGAGGTTGCAAGGCATGCATGACGTCATAAGCCTTGGTACACACCATTAATAGATCGCAATCGGTAATGGCTTGTGGCTGGTTAGCGGGGACCGTCACGGTATGGCTGTCGAGTACCAATTGCCGACACACTTCCGTGCCTTTGCGGGTGATCAGCTGCACGCGATGACCGGCTTGCACTAATTGGGTTGCCCACAAAGTACCAATTGCGCCTGCACCGATAAAAGTTATGTTCATGACAAGCTCAGAGCGGTTAAAAGTGCATAGTTTATCACGAGGCAGGAGCAAGACAGAGAAACAAGTTGGGGAGAAAAAAAAGCGCCGACCGAGAGGCCGGTGCAGTCAGTTAGAACTTGTAGGTGGCGCTTAGGTAGTGGGAAATACCTGAGCTTTCCGTTGTGCCACCATCTTCAATCAAGTAGACATCGTTATAGGCTTTAAGGCCATAACCGAGGGCGTAGTTGTCTGAGTGCCAATATAGGCCGTTAAACATCGCGCCGCCGTGGGTCGCTTGGCTGTTGCCTTTGAAAGTGTCATCGGCACCGAACTGGTAATCGATATAGCCTTGATAAGATAGGAAGCTACCATTGTCAAAGAAGTGGAAAGGCTTAAACCAGTTGGTCGAGAATTGGTAACCGTTCCAGTCTTTTTTGTTGATGTCATACAAACCGTAAAGGTTCATGCCTACTTTGCCAAACCAAGGCAGTTCAACATCTGCACCGACACCCCAGAACGAGTTGTTAGTGTCACTATCGCCACCACCCCAGTTAAACAGAGTTGAAAAGTAGACTTCTTGTACAGGGCCAAACGACAAGTCTTGTCCGGTGATGCCGTCAATTGAGAAGCGTGGTGCTAGCTTCATAAAGGCTTTAGGCGCGCCTTTTTTATTGTTGTTATCGCTATCGCTTTCGGCAAGGTCGAAGATGTCCACATAGCCATAGAGATCAACCACGCCCTTACGGCCGCCAAATTCCATCTCGAGGTAATTATGATCCTTATCGGTGTCAGTACCGAACTGAGGTTTCTCGTTGATGGCATACATGGCGTTAAACTGAAGCCATTTATGATCGTTTTTATAGATATCGTCTGAGTAATCAGCCGCGTTGGCGATAGGTGCGGCGCTAGCTGCCATGACGGCAAGTGCGAGTAGGGACTTTTTCATGGTGACTGCCTCTGCTTAAGTGTGTAACCGTTGAGTTCAATGGAGGCAGTATATTGATTAAGTTCACCATAAAGAATGTAACAAATGTAGACATGAATTTTAGATGTGACTGAAGATGACATGTATCCGATTACATGTCATTTTTATGTGATCTTAATTACAAATTAATGGGTTGCGGAGCGCAATTTTTTGCACTCCGCTGTGATGGGGAAGCGCTAGTCCTGCCGGGTTTTTAGGCATTGTCCAGAAGGTGCGTCATGGTGCGATGATTCTTTTCTAAAATGTCTGCCAATATAGATCAGCATGACTAGACCTGGGATCACCATTAATGAGGTTATTACGAAAAATGTTGACCAGCTGTCCAGCCAGTCCACCATCATACCGCTGAACGATGCAAGAGAGGTGCGGCCAAGGTTACCCAACGATGCAAGCAGTGCATACTGGGTGGCGGAAAAAGCTCGACCAGTTAAGAAGGTCAGGAAAGAGACAAAGGCAATGGTGGCGAAAGCCGAGGTAAAATTATCCACCAGGATCGCGCCTAGCAGCAGGTGCTCGTCTGGCCCCACCACGGCAAGCCAAGCAAACATCAAATTACTGGAGGCCATAGCTATACCGCCAATAAACAGGCCTTTTATCACCCCAAAGCGCAAGTTAATGTAGCTACCGATTAAGGTGTACACCACCGTCAGCCCCCAACCAATGAGTTTGGAATAGTAGCCAATTTGCTCATTGCTAAAGCCAACGTCTTTATAAAAGACAATCGACATGCGGCCCAAAAAGGCTTCGCCAATCTTAAAGAGGAAAACAAACAGCAGAATGGCTAACGCAACTTGTACACCATTGCGGCGGAAAAACTCGGCAAAAGGTTCAAACACAGTGACTGCTAACCAAGTACGTGCACTGCTGTATCCTTTTCCCAGATAATAACGGGTCGCCGCATCTTGGCGTTGGTCGCGGTCACTGGCAGGCTCCTTTACGTACAAGGTAGCCAGCAACATTAAGCCTACGAAACCTGCCATAATCACATACACCTGATTCCAACCGATGGCGTCAGCGTTGATAAAACCGATGTAACCGGGCACGGAATACCCCGTCCACCATCCTATGACCGACATGGCTGAAGCAAGTGGGAATTTATCGGTTTCATGCTCAGCAAAATTATCAATGCGAAAGGCATCAATGGCGACATCTTGGGTGGCAGAAGCTAGTGCAATCGCAAAAATGAGCGATGAAAGCACCACAGTAGTCACCCAAGGATCGATGGCCGTCAAGCCGTGTAAATTAAGTTGAGATAAGGCTAAGGTTGCGATCAGAATCAGCGCTTGGGTGAGCAATATCCAACTGCGGCGCTGTCCGAAGCGCTCATTAAGCATGGGAACTTTGAGTCTATCGATTAAAGGCGCCCAGAGAAAGTTCATCGCATATAGCACAAACACCGAGCCGAATAGACCAATCGCCGTGCGAGAGAGCCCTTCATCCGCGAGCCAGCCGTTTAAGTTGGAGCCGATTAACACCCAAGGAAAGCCGCTACAACAGCCCATCAAGAACACGTAAAGGAGTCGGCGGTCGGCATAGGGCGCAAGCGCCCCTTTAAGATTAGATAACATGATCGCAAGCCTGCCTGTCAGCTACTGAGAAGATATTCGAGAGATGCTATTTATCACAATGGGTTGTTGTGGTACGTCTTGCATCCGCTTGCTTGGGATCGTCACGGTTGATCGAGATGAAATGTTTTGCACCGTGACAAAGCCTTCAACTACACGACCAAAAACGGTGTAGCCAAGCTTGTTGGGCGTGGCGTCTAGAAAGCCGTTATCATTGATATTAATGTAAAATTGACGCGTGGCCGAATCGGGGTCATTGGTTCTGGCCATCGAAATTGTGGCGCGCCGGTTACTTAAGCCATTGGTGGATTCGTTATCAACCGTGTCATATACCGGCAGGCGTTCAAGGTCTTTATCAAACCCGCCACCTTGTACTACGAACCCCGGGATCACGCGATGAAATATAGAGCCAACATAGCTGCCATCATCAACATAACGGAGAAAATTAGCCACGGTTTTGGGCGCTTTTTGCTCATCAAGACYGAGCGTAAATGCGCCGAGCGTTGTATCCACCTTCACCAACACTTCCGCTTGCGCTGGCAATGCAGCCAACGCAAGCATGCACATCATGCAGAAGGTACGCATGATTAAAAGTGCTCTTTCATGTGCTTAAGCAACTGCTCGTCGTTGGCAATATCTTGCAGCACCGCCTCAAGCAAGTTGTTTAGGGCCATTTCGATATCATCAGGCGATGCGCTGCTGATCCCTTCTTGGGTTGATTTGCCAGTGTAACGCTTCACGAAGCGACCATCAGGAGATTCAGCGACCAGCTGAAGCTGGACCGATGCTTCCATATTGTGCTTAAACACTGTGTGTTTTACACGCACGAGGGCATCAAGAATATCGAGGCGCAGTGTTCCCGGACCATTCGCTACCACACGGAAGCCTTGCGAAGAAAGTTGGCGAGAAAGGGTATCTTCTAAGACAACGCGCAGATTCTGGCTAGCATGCAGTGGCTTTACGTTAGAGCGACCACTGTCAATGACAGCTACAAACTGGGCGGTACGCAGATCACGGCTTTTCACGACCACGGGCAAGTTATTCACTTGCTGTTGGTTTGAGGTGGCGGGTTTGGGCGCGATAGTTAGTTGCGGATCACGCGGCGATGAACAGCCTGCTATGATAAGCACGGCAGCGGCAACGAGCAGTTTTTTCATTGTGTTCAGCATCCTTTACTTAATGTTGGGCGTGTACTGCCTGAAGAATAACGAATTTTTTATTCGACGCAATGACGGAGACATTACCAAAAAGGCGTTTTAACTTAGCATGATAGCCGAGATGTCGGTTTCCGATGACTAAAAGGCGGCCATGATTGGTCAGAACACGTTTTGCGTCACAAAACATTTGCCAAGCAATATGATCGGTAATGGCTTGTTGTTGATGGAATGGCGGATTACACATCACCAAGTCCACATCATGGTGTGCAAACTCGCTGAGACAATCCCGCGCTTCACACTGAAAGCGCGTGGGCGCAATGTGATGCGCTAAAAGGTTACGTTGCGCCGATGCGACCGCCATATGGCTTTCGTCAACCGCATGAATAAAGGCATTTGGATTGTTTCGAGCCGCTTGCAAGGCAAGCACACCATTACCACACCCTAAATCGACAATCCTTTTTAATTCGGGTTCACTCGGAATGTGCGGTAACATCAAATACGCCGCAATATCCAGTTTTTGTGCAGAGAATACATTGGGGAAATTCGCCAGTGTCATGGCGTAATCAGGCACATCAAACGTATGTAACTGGTCGATTAACTCGGGTTTGTCGTCACGCGGCGTACAAAATACTAAGCGTGCTTTTTTCTTCGCCAGTGAGGTCACTGTGTTGCCGAGCTGGCGCTCAAATTGGGTTAACGTCGAGGTGTGAATCTCTTTGGCCTTCGCCGCGGCGATGACGGGGATGGATGAATCGGTGATCGCGGCAAGTTGCTGTAATTGCCATGACAACATACGTGTGCTTTTCGGGATCCGTAATAGCACCACATCGACGCGCTCTGGCAGCGGCTCTAGGCTGGCTAATTGGACGACGCTAGGCAGAGCATTTGCGGCTAAATTCTGGACAGTCGCTCGTTGTGCCACCACAGAATCACTGACTTGAATCGTGTCATAGCCTTGTTGTGACGCCCAGCAGCTTAGCGCGCCAAAGTGATCATTGATGATCAACACACGCGCACCGGCCGGTAATGACAACTCAGCCACGTGCTCAATCAAGTATTCGTCGGCTGCATCGAACGCTTGCAGCGTTTCGTTTTTACGTCGGGGGTAACGGTGGAGTATTAATGGCTGGCCCGCAGGCGTCGTCATTTCAGTCTTCATCGGAGTTTTTGCGTCGCGCTAGATAAAGTGGGTATATTGTCGCACTCAGCCAGAGACTGCAATTTAAAACGTGGCGTCATCTCTGGTGTTGAAAGCTCACGCCACCGCGAAAGTCGCAAAATCATCAATAGCATCTACACTGAGAGCACCAGTGCTCCCCGTGTAAAATGTGGGAAGCAAAATGAAAATACAAACACAGATCACCGAGAAGCTCGAACAGGCCTTTTCGCCTAGCTTTCTGGATGTGCGTAATGAAAGCTTTATGCATAACGTGCCAGAAGGGTCAGAGAGCCACTTTAAAGTCGTGGTGGTATCAGATGCATTTGACGGTCAGCGTTTGATTCAACGTCACCGTGCAGTGAACGCCACCTTATCTGATGAACTGGCCCATCATATTCATGCATTGGCGATCCACACTTACACGCCGCAAGAGTGGGCGTCACAAGCGCAAGCGCCAGACTCACCTGCTTGTCGCGGTGGGGGAAAATAACGTCAGCGCTGATGTTGAGTTTTCACGTTGTGGCAACAAATTCTTACATAAATATGAGCGGCTCGGTGAGTGGTAATTGCGTAGGGCTTTAGTTTCATCAGCACAGGCGCCCATTCACATTGCCTGCTAAGGTGAACAAAAAAACAGCAGTGAAACTGTGACCTTACAGCGAGTATTGTTTGTACAGGTATGGATAATTGCCACGCTCCAGTGACAATACCCATAGAATCAACGCTGGGGTTAGTGATAGAATACGGCGCTTAAAGACTAACCTAGGCTACCTTTGTGTAACGATTTGGTTAGCAGGATGTTGCGACGGTGGGCCGTCATGGCCGCCAAACAGTCGAAAGTCGTGTCTTTAACTGCGCAATAACAGAATTCTTTTTCCCGTTAATGTAGTGCAAGTGCGTATGATTACAATAAAAAAGGGTTTGGATATCCCTATTGCCGGGACTCCTACTCAGGTGATAAATGACGGCCCAGCCGTCAAGAAAGTCGCCTTGCTTGGCGAAGAGTACGTTGGAATGCGCCCCACCATGCACGCGCGTGTGGGTGATGTAGTGAAAAAAGGTCAGATTCTTTTTGAAGATAAGAAGAATCCGGGCGTTAAATTCACTGCACCAGCAGCTGGTAAAGTGGTTGAAGTTAACCGCGGTGCCAAGCGTGTTCTTCAGTCTGTCGTCATTGAAGTCGATGGAAACGAGCAAGTCACGTTTAATAAATATGAAGCCTCACAGTTGGCATCGCTAGATCGCCAAGCCATTGTTGACCAACTGGTCGAGTCTGGCATGTGGACAGCGCTTCGTACTCGTCCTTTTAGCAAGTCGCCTGCGGTTGATGCCGTACCGGAAGCTATCTTTGTCAATGCCATGGACACCAATCCGCTTGCTGCGGATCCGAAAGTGATCATTGATGAGCAAAAAGAGGCTTTCGTTGCTGGCCTAGATGTGGTTTCTCGCCTTACCGAAAAAACGGTATTCGTTTGTAAAGCAGACGTAGAGTTACCGACTAGCAAGCAATCAAACGTTGAGCAGCATGTCTTTGCTGGTCCTCACCCAGCTGGTCTTGTCGGTACCCATATCCACCACTTGCGCTCAGCAAGTATGGAAAAAATGGTATGGCACCTGAACTATCAAGACGTCATTGCATTTGGCCATTTCTTCCTGACCGGTGAAATCAACACCGATCGCGTGGTTGCCTTAGCAGGCCCTATGGTCAATAAGCCACGTTTGGTGCGCACTCAACTGGGCGCTAACCTTGATGAGTTGACGGACGGTGAGCTGATGGCTGGCGAGAGCCGCATTATCTCAGGCTCTGTACTCTCGGGCACCAAAGCGACTGGTCCTCATGCGTATCTTGGCCGTTTCCATCTGCAAGTGTCTGTATTACGCGAAGGTAATGAGAAAGAGCTGTTCGGTTGGTTATCACCGGGCAAAAACCGCTTCTCTGTAACTCGTGCGTACCTTGGCCACCTGTTTAAAGGCCAACTTTTCAATATGACCACCTCGACCAACGGTAGTGATCGTTCCATGGTGCCAATCGGTAACTATGAGCGAGTAATGCCGCTGGATATCGAGCCGACTATGCTGCTGCGTGATATCTGTGCCGGTGATACAGATAGTATGCAACAGTTAGGCGCGCTGGAGTTAGATCCTGAGGATTTGGCACTTTGTACATTTGTCTGCCCTGGCAAGTACGAATTTGGCCCAATGCTCCGCGAGAGCCTGGAAAAAATTGAGAAGGAAGGGTAACAGATGAGCCTGAAAAACTTTTTAGAGCAAATCGAGCCACACTTTGAGCCAGGCGGTAAACACGAGAAGTGGTTTGCCCTGTATGAAGCGGTCGCGACCATTTTGTACACGCCAGGCATGGTGACCAAAGCTGGCGCTCACGTGCGTGACAGCATCGATTTGAAACGCATCATGATCATGGTGTGGTTTGCTGTGTTCCCCGCAATGTTCTGGGGTATGTACAACACAGGTAACCAAGCCATTATGGGCCTGAACCATTTATATGAAGGCGCGCAGCTTGCGCAAATCATTGAAGGGAACTGGCACTATTGGCTGACTGAGGCGATTGCGGGGCCGCTTGCGAGTGCAGGTTGGGGTACCAAAATGGTCTTGGGTGCCACCTACTTCCTGCCTATTTATGCCACCGTGTTCATCGTGGGTGGTGTCTGGGAAGTACTGTTCTGTATTATCCGTAAGCACGAAGTGAACGAAGGTTTCTTCGTGACCTCGATTCTTTTTGCACTAATCGTTCCGCCAACGCTGCCATTGTGGCAAGCCGCTTTGGGTATCACCTTTGGTGTGGTGGTTGCAAAAGAAATCTTTGGTGGTACAGGCCGTAACTTCTTGAACCCTGCGTTGGCTGGCCGTGCATTCTTGTTCTTCGCCTATCCTGCTCAAATCTCTGGTGATTTGGTATGGACTGCTGCGGATGGCTTCTCGGGTGCGACTGCACTGAGTCAATGGTCAACCGGCGGTGAAATGGCGCTGATGCACAACGTGACCGGTCAAACCATGACATGGATGGATGCCTTTATTGGTAACATCCCAGGCTCAATGGGTGAAGTATCGACGCTTGCCATCTTGATTGGTGGTGCGGCGCTGGTTTACATGCGCATCGCTTCATGGCGAATCATCTTGGGAACCTTCCTCGGTATGGTAGCCGCGGCAACCTTGTTCAATGTGATTGGCTCTGATTCCAATCCAATGTTTAGCATGCCTGCTCATTGGCACCTTGTACTGGGTGGTTTTGCGTTCGGTATGATGTTCATGGCGACGGATCCAGTCTCTGCTGCGTTCACCAATAAAGCAAAATGGTGGTACGGCATTTTGATTGGTGCGATGGCCGTGATTATTCGCGTGGTTAACCCGGCATACCCAGAAGGAATGATGCTGGCGATCTTGTTCGCGAACCTGTTTGCACCACTGTTCGATAACCTGGTGATTCAGGGCAACATCAAACGGAGACTGGCTCGTAATGGCAAGTAGTAACGATAGTATTAAAAAGACGCTGCTCGTTGTTATCGCATTGAGCTTGGTGTGCTCGATTGTGGTGTCTGGTGCAGCAGTAGCGCTACGTCCTTTGCAACAAATTAATGCAAAGCTAGACGTACAGAAAAACATCCTTTCGGTGGCTGGTATTGATGTCACGGGTGGCAAAAGTGCGATCAATGATGCTTACAACAAGTACATTGAAACCCGCTTGGTCAGCCTAGACGACGGTGAATTTGTTAGCCCTGAGACGGTCAACGTTGAATCCGCAGCGGATTATGATCAGCGTGCAGCGGCCAATGACCCGGCCTTGTCGAAAAAGCTGAGTGGCGATGAAAACATTGCCGATATCGGTCGTCGTCCTGACGTCGCTAAGGTGTACTTAGTCAAAGACGAGGCAGGTCAAACTCAGCGTTTGATTTTGCCCGTCAATGGCTCCGGTCTTTGGAGCATGATGTACGCATTCGTAGCGGTAGAACCCGACGGTAATACAGTTGCTGACATCGTTTACTACGAGCAAGGTGAAACACCAGGGCTAGGTGGTGAAGTTGAAAACCCGAAATGGCGCGCGCAGTGGGATGGCAAAAAGCTATTCAACGAGCAGGGCGAGCCAGCGATTCGCATCGTTAAAGGCGGCGCTCCTCAAGGTAGTGAGCACGGTATCGATGCATTGTCGGGTGCGACCCTAACCAGTAATGGTGTTCAGAACCAGTTTAACTTCTGGCTAAGTGACATGGGCTTTGGTCCATTCCTAGCAAAAGTTCGCGAGGGAGGCCTGATCGATGGCTGAAGCTAAAGAACTGAAGAAAAACCTTCTGTCACCGGTACTGGACAATAACCCGATTGCCTTACAGGTCCTCGGTGTTTGTTCGGCCTTGGCGGTGACCACACAGATGCAAACGGCATTTGTAATGACGTTGGCGGTGATGTTCGTAACGGCGATGTCAAACCTGTGTGTTTCTTTGATCCGTAACCACATTCCTAACAGCGTACGTATCATCGTTCAGATGGCGATCATCGCGTCGTTGGTAATCGTGGTTGACCAAACATTGAAAGCGTTCGTGTACGACATTTCTAAGCAGCTGTCCGTATTCGTTGGTCTTATCATTACCAACTGTATCGTGATGGGTCGTGCTGAGGCGTATGCGATGAAGTCGTCGCCATTGCCATCATTTATTGACGGTATTGGTAACTCACTGGGCTACGGTTTTGTGCTGATGACAGTCGCATTTTTCCGCGAGCTACTGGGCTCTGGCTCAGTGTTTGGTGTGTCTATTCTACCTGTGGTTAATGAAGGGGGTTGGTATCAGCCAAACGGTTTGATGCTTCTGGCCCCATCAGCATTCTTCCTCATCGGCTTTTTGATTTGGATTGTGCGTACCTTCAAACCTGAACAAGTTGAAGCGAAGGAGTAATAGCACATGGAACATTATTTGAGCCTGCTAGTGCGCTCTATCTTCATCGAGAACATGGCGCTGGCATTCTTCCTTGGTATGTGTACCTTTTTGGCCGTATCCAAGAAAGTAAAAACCGCATTTGGTCTGGGTGTGGCCGTGGTTGTGGTACTGACCATCTCAGTGCCGGTTAACAACTTGGTTTACAACTTGGTTCTGCGTGAAGACGCGCTGGTGAAAGGCGTCGATTTGAGTTTCTTGAACTTTGTTACCTTCATCGGCGTTATCGCGGCGTTGGTACAGATTCTTGAGATGGTACTCGACCGCTTCTTCCCGCCGCTTTACAACGCGCTGGGTATCTTTCTGCCGCTTATTACGGTGAACTGTGCCATCTTCGGTGGCGTATCATTCATGGTTCAGCGTGATTACAACTTCGCAGAGTCAGTGGTTTACGGCTTCGGTTCTGGGGTGGGCTGGATGCTAGCCATCGTCGCCCTAGCGGGTATCCGTGAGAAAATGAAATATTCAGACGTGCCGCCAGCACTGCGTGGTTTGGGGATCACCTTTATCACAGTTGGTTTGATGGCATTGGGCTTTATGTCTTTCTCTGGTGTGCAACTGTAAGCCGGGTAAACTGCGAGAAAAGGAATAGTCAATGGACATTATTCTTGGTGTAGTGATGTTTACTCTGATTGTACTGGCGCTGGTATTGGTGATTTTGTTCGCCAAGTCCAAGCTGGTACCAACCGGTGACGTCACAATTGATATCAATAACGATCCTGAAAAGGCGATCGTTACTCAGCCAGGCGGTAAACTGCTTGGTGCACTGGCCGGTGCTGGTGTGTTTGTTTCTTCTGCCTGTGGTGGTGGAGGTTCATGTGGCCAGTGCCGAGTAAAAATCAAAGAAGGTGGCGGTGATA
Organism: Salinivibrio proteolyticus; assembly: GCF_001996165.1. Classification (GTDB taxonomy): domain Bacteria; phylum Pseudomonadota; class Gammaproteobacteria; order Enterobacterales; family Vibrionaceae; genus Salinivibrio; species Salinivibrio proteolyticus. The sequence continues at coordinate 34,257 of NZ_MUFP01000012.1, forward strand.
TTCTGCCAACCGAGCTTGATCACATCACCAAAGGTGAAGCACGTGAAGGTGAACGTCTGTCATGTCAGGTTGCTGTAAAGCAAGACATGAAGATCGAATTGCCAGAAGAAATTTTTGGCGTGAAGAAGTGGGATTGTGAAGTTATTTCTAACGACAACAAAGCCACGTTCATCAAAGAGCTGAAGCTGCGTATACCTGACGGTGAGTCTGTACCTTTCCGTGCAGGTGGTTATATTCAAATTGAAGCGCCACCGCACCACATTAAGTACTCAGACTTTGATATTCCTGAGGAATACCGTGAAGACTGGGAGAAGTTCAACTTGTTCCGCTATGAGTCAAAAGTGGATGAAGAAATCATCCGTGCTTACTCAATGGCGAACTACCCTGAAGAAGAAGGCATCATCATGCTGAACGTGCGTGTGGCAACGCCACCACCACGTAACCCTGATGTGCCACCAGGCCAAATGTCGTCTTACATTTGGTCACTGAAGCCGGGTGATAAGTGTACGATCTCAGGGCCGTTCGGTGAGTTCTTCGCGAAAGATACCGACGCTGAAATGGTCTTTATCGGCGGTGGTGCCGGTATGGCACCAATGCGCTCGCATATCTTTGACCAACTTAAACGTCTGAACTCAGATCGTAAGATCACCTTCTGGTACGGTGCACGTTCTAAGCGTGAAATGTTCTACGTTGAAGATTTCGATATGCTTCAAGAGCAGAACGATAACTTCAAGTGGTACTGCGCACTGTCAGACCCACTACCAGAAGATAACTGGGATGGTTACACAGGCTTTATCCATAACGTGCTTTATGAGAACTACCTCAAAGATCATGAAGCGCCAGAAGACTGTGAATACTACATGTGTGGTCCACCAATGATGAACGCAGCCGTTATCGGTATGCTGAAAGACTTAGGTGTTGAAGACGAAAACATCCTTCTGGATGACTTCGGCGGCTAAGATCACAACGTGTGACTTACCTTTTAATGGCTGGCCTTTGGGTCAGCCATTTTACGTATCAACCTCGCGTCGAAGGACACCCATATGAAGAAGTTTTGGTTAGGCTGTGTGGCAACGCTGACACTGCTCGTGGCTTTGGTCGGTTGTGAGCGTTCACCTGAGCTGGTCCATCTTAATGGCAGTACAATGGGCACGTATTACTCCATTAAGTACATTGCAACGGAAAACACGCCCGAGAAGGCTGTTATCCAAAAAGAAATCGATAAGCGTTTGGAGCTGGTGAATGACCAGATGTCGACGTATCGAGACGATTCGGAGCTGAGCCGTTTCAATCAACACCGAGCTGACTCTCCTGTTGAAGTGTCTGATGCGACGGCGAAAGTGGTGAAAGAAGCGATGCGTCTTAACGCGTTCACCGACGGCGCGTTAGATGTCACGGTTGGACCGTTAGTGAACCTTTGGAGCTTTGGCCCTGAAAAACGCCCAGAGAACATTCCGACCGACGAAGAAATCGCCCAGCGTATGGCGATGACGGGGTTAGAGAGCCTGTCTTTATCGGGCAATCAGTTGACCAAAACTAATCCTGACCTTTATGTTGACTTGTCAACGATCGCTAAAGGGTATGGAGTGGATGTGGTCGCTGAGTATCTGGCGTCACTTGGTCTCGATAACTATTTGGTTGAGATTGGTGGTGAGTTACAATTAAAGGGTGTGAACCAAGATGGCATACCTTGGCGCATTGCAATTGAAAAGCCCAGTGCCGGCACACAGTCGGTGCAAGAGATTATTGAGCCTGGGGATATGGCGGTTGCTACCTCAGGGGATTATCGCAATTACTTTGAGCATGATGGGGTACGCTATTCGCACATTATTGATCCAGCAACAGGACGACCGATTCATCATCGCTTAGTGTCTGTTACTGTGTTGGACCCGTCTTGTATGACGGCGGATGGTTTGGCGACAGGCTTTATGGTACTTGGACCAGAGAAAGCCGTTGCATTGGCAAATCAAGCCAATATTCCTGCCTTTATGGTAGTGAAAACGGATGACGGTTTTAAAGAAATCGCATCCGAGGCGTTTAAGCCTTATTTAAAGCGTTAAATACGCAATAACGATAGTAGGTGAGCAATTATGTCAGTATTTCTTATCACCTTTGCTGTTTTTGTACTTGTGATTGCAGGGATGGCGATCGGCTACATCGTACAGCAAAAAACCATCAGTGGGAGCTGTGGTGGCCTAGGCGCAATCGGTATTGAAAAAGAATGCGACTGCCCAGAGCCGTGTGATGCACGTAAAAAGCGAGAAGCGCGTGCAGAGAAAACCCGTGAGTGGAAGAAAAACCAAATCATCTAGCCGATGCCTGACGTTATCAGGTGGACAGTAGATAGCCACCAGTGAGTCAATCTGTCTCATCTGGTGGCCATGCAGGATTGTCATGAAGAAAATCATCCATATCGACATGGATTGTTTCTATGCGGCAGTGGAGATGCGTGATAACCCTGCCTTACAACAGGTGCCTCTTGCGATTGGCGGGTCACCCGATGGGCGAGGGGTGATTGCAACCTGCAATTATCCCGCGCGTCGCTTTGGGATCCGCTCCGCAATGGCGACGGCTCAAGCGCTTAAACTATGTCCCGGTCTGACGGTTATGCGTGGCAATATGGCCAAGTACCGCGCCGTTTCTCAGCAGCTTCATGCTATTTTTCATCGTTATACCGATATTATTGAGCCCCTCTCTCTTGATGAGGCTTACTTAGATGTTACAGATTGCGACAGTCATCAAGGCTCGGCAACCCGCATTGCAGAAGCGATTCGTCACACCATTCGCGCCGAGCTATCATTAACCGCGTCGGCAGGCGTGGCGCCAATCAAGTTTCTCGCCAAAGTTGCCTCAGATATCAACAAACCGGATGGCTTATGCGTGATCACCCCTGACGAGGTCGATACCTTTGTCGCTGAGCTCCCTTTGCAATGCATTCCGGGAGTAGGACGTGTCACCTTAACCAAGCTTCATGAACTGAATTTGTTTACCTGCGGCGATGTGCAGCGTAGCGATCATGGTGAACTGATCCAGCGGTTTGGTAAATTTGGACAGGTGCTATGGCAGCGAGCACATGGTATTGATCGACGCCTAGTGCAAGTGGAGCGGATACGTAAATCCGTTGGTGTGGAGCGCACTCTATCGCAGGATCTCGCTGCGCTGAATGATTGTTTACAGTGGTTAGACACATTATACGAAGAGCTCCAGCGGCGACTCGAAAAAGCCGATGCGAATGGGCGGATTTGTCGCCAAGGTGTCAAACTCAAATTCAACGACTTTCAAACCACAACGGTTGCACACCGCTGTGAGCGGTTAGATCGAGGACTATTTGATACCTTGTTGCATGAAGCGTTTTATCGAGGCGAGGGTAGAGCGGTGAGGCTAATTGGTTTGTCGGTAGGGCTGGGGGACGACAATGACCCCCAGCTAAGTTTACTCGCTTAAGCGCGCTTTTCAGGAATCGCTTTTAAGATAGCGCGCATTTGTTGCCAATAGTGACCCACACTTTCAATGTTCACTTTCTCATCGGGTGAGTGAGGGAACTTAATCGTTGGACCAAACGAGATCATATCCATATCCGGGTAAGGTTTTTTAAATAGACCGCATTCTAATCCCGCGTGGATCACCATGATATCAGGCTTACGCTGATAGATAGCTTCATAGGTATCACGGAAAATATGCATGATTTCAGAGTCTGGATCAGGCTTCCATCCCGGGTAAGCGCCGGAAAACTCGACGGTCACGTTCGCTAAACCGGCCAGTGAGCGCAGCATGCCTTGCACCATTTCGCGTCCAGAATCGATCAATGAGCGGATCAAAAACAATCCCGTAATAGTATGCTCATCGGTTTGGATAACGCCTAAGTTTAGTGAGGTTTCTACCACACCCGGAACATCATCGCTCATCCGTATGACACCGTTTGGCGCCGCGTTTAAGGCCGCGAGTAGTCGAGATTGTACGGCTCGGGTCAGTGGGTCGGCTTGATTGTCAGACGCATCGAGTACGACAGTGACGTTCTCCTCCAAGCGTCCCAATTCATCGTGAAGCAACTGCGCGTAGTTATCTATCGCCGCGGCTAATGCGTCTTTTTGCTCGACTGGCACGGCAATATCTGCAAAGGCTTCACGCGGGATGGCGTTACGCAATGTACCGCCTCGCAATGCAATCAGGCTGACATCAATCTCACTGAGGTGATGGCTGAGCATGCGTGCAAGTAGCTTATTGGCATTGGCGCGACCCGTGTGAATATCCACCCCAGAGTGGCCGCCTTTTAGGCCTTTTATACCGACAGTAAAACGCGCCACACTGTCGCCGATGGGGTGACGCTCGACTGGAAAGTGCATGCTAGCATCGACGCCGCCCGCACAGCCCATGTAGATTTCCCCTTCTTGTTCGGAGTCTGTGTTCAGTAACACTTCCCCTTCAAGCCAGCCTGCTTCTAGGCCAAATGCACCGTCCATCCCAGCTTCTTCATTGGTGGTAAGCAACACTTCGAGTGGACCATGTTCAATGTCATCAGCCGCTAAGACGGCAAGGCAGGAGGCCATCCCAATACCGTTATCGGCGCCTAATGTCGTGCCATCCGCCGTGACCCACTCGCCATCGATATAAGGGCGAATCGGATCGGTGGTAAAGTCGTGCTCGGTGTGCTCGTTTTTCTGCGGCACCATATCAAGGTGGGCTTGTAGTACTACACCCTTGCGGTTTTCCATTCCCGGCGTCGCCGGTTTGCGGATAAAAATATTGCCAGTGGGATCTTGGCGAACCTCTAAACCTCGGTCTTTCGCCCAATCGACAATGAATGCTGCCAATTGTGCTTCGTGATAAGAGGGATGTGGAATAGCACAAATCTGGTCAAAAAAAGCCCAAACAGGCTGGGGTGATAATTGGCTGATCTCAGACACGGTAGACTCCATTTTATTTTATTGTTGGCCTTTTAAACAGTAGGCCTTACTGAAATAGATGGACTTTACCAAGCATACCACTGTCGACTAGGTGGTGACAGTCGCAGGATCAAGGGAAGGAAAATCAGAGTGCATGCCGGATATCTAGGCGTGGTGGGCGTAATAAAACTACCAAATATGAACTTTTTGTGACTCCAGTCACCCTATAGCTTGTAATATAATTACGCGTGGGTTATTATCTAGACACTGATAACACAGGTTATCGATTGTTCATGGAGTGAACCCGAGTATTCGCCTCCAAGGAACCGAGACAAAATGTTAACGACATTAGGTTTAAACTTGAGAGAGGTAAAAACGATGGAAGGTATGGTATCTAACTACTACTGGAACCAACAGTCAGTGTATACCAAAGGATTCACGTATCCGGCGCCGTTCGGGTACCGCAAGTAAGTTTTACGATTCCCCCGCTCTTACAGAGACATTTCTGATCCAGAAGCAAACGCTTTAGTTCTGGCGCCACACAAAGTTGTGGCGTTTTTTTTATGGGTAGTATGTCAGATGCCTGACAAGCCAGCCATGATGGATAATCTTGTTGGCAACCATCACGAGAGTCATGACATTTCGATCAATTCATGCGGTTTCGTGCTGGAAATTTCCTTCATCGATCGGTAAGATTTGCGCCAATTTTTGACACGCAAACGTTTTCCTTTTGCATCTTATGATGCGCCACCTTTTATTCGGGATACCAACGATGTTAGAGCGTTTATTTAAACTCAGCGAGCATGGCACGGATCTTCGCACCGAAGTTATTGCTGGTGTGACCACCTTCCTCACCATGGCCTACATCATTTTCGTGAACCCATCTATTTTGGCTGAAGCGGGAATGGACAAGGGCGCGGTATTTGTTGCCACCTGTTTGGCTGCTGCCGTCGGCTGTTTTGTGATGGGAATTGTCGCCAACTATCCGGTCGCTCAAGCGCCAGGTATGGGCCTCAACGCTTTCTTCACCTACACAGTGGTGTTGCAAATGGGCCATTCGTGGCAGGTTGCGCTGGCTGCGGTGTTTATTTCGGGCTTGTGCTTTATTCTACTCAGTGTGTTGAAAATTCGTGAGTGGATTATCAACTCGATTCCTATGTCACTACGCACCGGTATCTCGGCGGGTATCGGCTTGTTCTTAGCGCTCATCGCACTGCAAAATGCGGGGATCGTCGTGGATCACCCGGCAACCCTTGTCGCACTGGGTGATGTGACGGCATTTGCGCCGGCGATGGCAGCACTCGGCTTTTTCCTCACTATTGGTTTGGTGCATCGTGGCCTAAAAGGGGCGGTCATGATTGCGATTTTAGTGGTCACTGTGATTGGTATTGTCGCGGGTGATGTCCCTTATCACGGTGTGATGTCTGCGCCACCAAGCCTCGCGCCGACCTTTATGCAGCTTGATTTTTCCGGAGCCCTTGAAGTTGGTCTGGTTTCTATCGTGTTCGCATTTTTGTTTGTTGACCTCTTTGATACCGCAGGAACCTTAGTGGGTGTGGCACAGCGCGCGGAACTTTTGGACAAAGATGGTAAACTGCCGCGTTTAAATCGTGCATTACTGGCAGACAGTACCGCGACATCGGTCGGGGCGCTTTTAGGCACGTCGAATACAACCTCATATATTGAAAGTGTGTCAGGGGTAGCAGCGGGTGGTCGTACAGGACTCACTGCTGTCGTTGTGGGGATCTTATTCTTGCTTGCGCTATTTTTTGCACCGCTCGCAGGCATGGTCCCAGCGTATGCAACAGCTGGCGCTCTCTTTTATGTTGCGATTTTGATGATGTCAGGTCTTGTGGGGATTAACTGGCGAGATTTGACCGAAGCCGCACCTGTGGTCGTGGTGTGTTTGCTGATGCCGCTCACTTACTCGATTGCGAGCGGGATTGGCCTTGGCTTTATTGCGTTTTGTGCCGTAAAAACCTTTGCGGGCAAAGGGCGTGAGGTCCCTGTCAGTATCTGGATCTTGGCTGGATTGTTCTTACTCAAGTTCGTTTTCTTGGTGTAAAACAGCCGCCCACATTGACGTTATAACAAGGCGAGAAACGCCACGAGGTTTTCATCATGAGTAACAAGTTCATCATCACCTGGGACAACATGCAGATGTACACACGCCAATTGGCGGAGAGGCTGCTGCCCGCTGACCAGTGGCAGGGAATTATTGCTGTGAGTCGCGGCGGCTTGGTGCCTGCCGCCATTCTTGCCCGTGAGCTAGGCATTCGCTATGTCGATACGGTGTGTATCTCGAGCTACGATCATGATCATCAGCGCGATATGCGTGTCGTGAAACAAGCACCGGGGGATGGTGAAGGCTTTATTGTGGTGGACGACTTGGTTGATACAGGCGGAACCGCAGAAATGGTACGCCAACTCTATCCTAAAGCACGCTTTGTTACTGTGAGCGCCAAACCTGCGGGTAAGCATCTTGTCGATGATTATATCGTCGATATTGCGCAAGACACATGGATTGAGCAGCCATGGGATATGGCGGTGAGTTATGTGGATCCGATTGCTAAATAATAGCCAGCAAGGTTATTGATAATCTGCTGTCAACAAAACGTCGCACACAGTTGCGGCGTTTTTTCGTTTCTAGAGACGCGATGGGCTGAAAATCATGGCCTTGCTGTGAGTATGGTTTACACTAGGAGCGTCATAAACTGAACGCTCGGGAGTGAACGTGTCGGAAAGCGAATCTCAAAATTTGTCGGTCAAGCTGTTTGCCAAACACAGACATGCCAAAGAAACGTCGACATTGTTTGGCGCTATCCAGCAAATCGATCAAGCGAGTTATTCGGCGTTTGATGGAGACAGCGAGCGCAGCTGGTATCGAATGCGACGTCGTGGACAATGGACGTGGCAAGGGGTGGATCCGGTAGAGATGGAAGCGATTTTTGCCCGTATTGCCCATTCGGACAACTCACGCTCCGTCGACAGTCTGCTGGATACGGTAGAAGGCTACCGCTCGGGAAATTGGAACTACGAGTGGACAGCGGTGGGCATGCAGCATCAAAAGCGCGCCCAAGCGCTAGCAGACAAAGGGGAGCATCAAGCGGCGAGTCAGCAATGGCTGCAAGCCTGTACCTATTTCGGTATCGCGGCGTATCCTCATCTCAAAGGCGATACGCTCGCTTTGCAATCAGAAACGCTGGCCTATAAAGCCTTCGAGCATGCGATGGATAAGCTTCCCTTCACGGTTAAAACCGTGGAAACAACACTCGATGGAAAATCGCTGAAAGGTTACCTGTATCTGCCGCGAACCGATGCGACCCTGCCGGTGGTCATTCTCAGTGGCAGCTTAGACAGTTTGCAAACTGATTTATGGCGGGTATTCGTCGATTACTTTGCCCCCGCAGATATCGCGGTATTGACCTTAGATATGCCATCAGTGGGCCACAGCAGTCATTGGCATCTCAACGAGGATGCCAGCCGCTTACATCGCGCCATGTTAGATAAATTGGCGGAGGTGCCTTGGGTGGATCACCACCGTGTGGGCACCATGGGGATCCGGTTTGGCGCGAATCCGGCGGTACGGTTAGCCTTTCTTGAACCACACAGAGTCAAAGCCAGTGCAGCGCTGGGAGGCATCGTGCATTCGCTATTAACCAATGCACAAATGATGAAAAAAATGCCACCCATGTACCTCGACACATTAGGGTCACGGCTCGGTCGCCATATTCCTATCGACACGCTTCGGACACGGCTACAGGCGTGGTCACTCAAAAACCAAGGCTTACTCACCGGACGGCGAACCGAAGTGCCCATTTTAGCCTTGAGTTTGAAAGATGATCCGGTTTGTCCGGAATCCGACAACAAACTGATTGCAACCTATAGTCGTGGCGGTAAAGCGGTGACATTGCCGAATACGCCTTTGCATGACGGCTACCATCGTGCGCTGAGCGAGACCGTCTCGTGGTTTGCCAATATTTTGTAACCAAGGTGGCGAAGGTGTGATCAAGTGCGGAAAGCGGGGGATTGGCGTTCACCTGACCGATAACGTCATGATATACCTTGAGCTTAGGTAGATAGAGTGCCACTGGAGGACACCATGACCCAAACGCTCCCGCTTTCTCATGGACGGTTGAAAACACGTTTTACTGCGCTTGGCCCGTATTTTCGTGATGGGCAATCTGATGAACAAAGCTACTTTTTCGATAGCTTGTCTGTCTGCGTCGATGCGAAAAAAGAGCCCGATGCACGCGAATTCTGGGGATGGTGGTTAGTGTTGACCCCAGAAGACGATGGGTTCCGTTATCACTACGGGTATGGCCTCTATGACGAGCATGGGGAATGGTTAGCAAAAGCCGTCCCTGCCAAACAGCGCGCGGAGGTTGAGAAAACCCTTGATAGTTTCTACACCAAATTATGCCAATTAGTGGTCGATGAACTATCGCTTTCCCTTTCCCCAAGTCAAAAACTGACCGAGCCAGAACTCGCCCTTTCTAACTAAAACGTGATTTGCCTGATTTCAGTCCTTGTTAAATGGACATGGGATTGATAAAAGAGACATCTATCTTTTAGTCAATCAGGCAATCATGACAGTTCAAGACGCGCTTCGAGACGGTGACATTGCAGCCACCGTCTCTTCTCAAACCATCGTTGTAAAATTAGGCACCAGTGTGCTGACTGGCGGTTCGCAACACCTTGACCAAGCCCACATGGTTGAGTTGGTTCGTCAGTGCGCGCGCCTGCGCCAACAAGGCCATCAAGTGATCATTGTCTCATCGGGAGCGATTGCTGCTGGGCGAGAGCACCTTGATTATCCGGTGTTGGCTGACACGGTCGCTAACAAGCAGATGCTCGCAGCCGTCGGGCAGTGCCGTTTAATTCAAACCTGGGAGCATCTTTTCAGTCTTTATGGCTTTCAAGTCGGACAGATGCTGCTGACCCGCGCTGATTTGGATCACCGCGAGCGTTTTCTCAATGCGCGAGACATGCTCCATGCGTTACTCGATAACGGCATCATTCCCATTGTGAATGAAAATGATGCGGTGGCGACATCTGAGATCAAAGTCGGTGATAACGACAACCTCTCAGCGCTGGTGGCGATTTTAGCCAACGCAGACAAATTATTGCTGCTTACCGATCAACCCGGACTCTTTACGGCGGATCCGAGAACGCAACCCGATGCCGAGCTTATTCGGGAAGTCCATACGATTGATGAAACCTTACGCAAATTAGCGGGAGGCAGTGTCACAGGTCTTGGCACCGGTGGCATGGCAACGAAACTGCAGGCTGCAGATATTGGGCGACGAGCGGGCATAGAAGTCACGATTGCTGCTGGTAGCAAGCCTGAAGTGATCCAAAACGTGGTCGCCGGTAACAGCGCGGGCACTCGATTCTTGCCGCTAGAGAGCCCACTAGAAAGCCGTAAACGCTGGATTTTAGCCGGGCCACCTCCTGCGGGGGATATTACCATTGATACCGGCGCAGTGACGGCAGTGACGCAAAAAGGTAGCAGCCTGCTAAGTAAAGGCATCGTAAGCGTTAAAGGTGACTTTGCGCGTGGCGAAGTCGCGCGCATTTACTCTGTAGAGGGGCAATGCCTTGCGCGCGGTATTTGCCGTTATTCAGCAGCCGATCTTCGCCGTATTGCAGGCGCACATAGCCAACAAATCGCAGATATTTTAGGCTATGAGTATGGACCGGTAGCCATACACCGAGACGACCTTGTCGTTATTGGCGATTAATAAAAGAGATGCACACAACATGAGTTTACAAATGATGGGGAAAGCCGCCAAAGAGGCGGCTTACCAACTCGCGACAACTTCCACCACGAAAAAAAATCGCGCGCTGACCTTCATTGCGGATGAATTAGAGGCGCAACAAGCGAGTATTTTAGCGGCTAACCAAACGGACTTAGAGGCGGCACGCGCAGCGGGCATGAGTGAGGCGTTGATCGACCGCTTAGCACTCACGCCTGCACGTTTATCGGCGATTGCTGCAGATGTGCGCAATGTGGTGTCGTTGCCCGATCCGGTTGGGCAAGAATTTGATCATAAGGTGCTCGAAAATGGCCTTTCTTTATCGAAGCGCCGTGAGCCACTGGGTGTTGTCGGTGTGATTTATGAAGCGCGCCCTAACGTCACCATTGATATTGCGGCACTGTGCCTAAAAACGGGCAATGCCAGTATCTTACGCGGTGGTAAAGAAACCTTTTCGACCAACCAAGTGTTGGTCACTGTGATTCAATCTGCACTGAGCAAGGCTGAACTACCGCAATCAGCGGTGCAATACATCGACAAGCCTGACCGAGAGTTGGTCGCTGAGCTACTGACCATGGACGAGTACGTGGATATGATTATTCCGCGCGGCGGTGCCAGTTTGCATAAAATGTGTAAACAAAACAGCACGATTCCGGTGATTATTGGTGGTTTTGGGATTAGCCATTTGTATGTGGATCAAAGTGCCGACCTTGAACGTGCGCCGGATGTGATCATTAATGCGAAGACGCATCGTCCATCCGCCTGTAACTCCTTGGATACGTTATTGGTGCACAAGCACGTCGCCGCGCAGCTGTTTACACGTCTTATCCCAGCGCTTAACGCACAGCAACTGAAGGTTGTCGCAGCAAACAGTGCCTTGCCCTACCTTGACGGTGTCGCACAGCTTCGTGAAGCCGCTGAGGGAGACTTTGATACTGAATGGTTGGGTCCAACGCTCGGTGTTGCTGTGGTTGACGATGTGCACGACGCGCTCGGTCATATGCGCGATCACAATGCGAGCCATTCAGATACGATTCTGACCAATGATATTGATGCTGCCGAAGCCTTTATCAATGGTGCGGGCTCGGCTGCTGTCTATGTCAATGCTTCAACCCGTTTTACCGACGGTGCCCAGTTTGGTTTAGGCGCGGAAGTGGCCGTTTCAACGCAAAAGCTGCATGCGCGTGGCCCGATGGGACTCGAAGAGCTGACCACGTATAAGTGGGTCGGCAAAGCAGATTACCTGACGCGTCAATAACCCAAGCATACGAACGCAAGTCATATGCAAAATGTAAAAAAGCCGCGCGAGCGCGGCTTTTTTGTATCGTCAGCATAGAGACTTATTTAATCTCGACACCTTTGGCTTGCAAATCAGCATGGTATGAAGAGCGGACAAAGGGACCACATGCAGCATGGGTAAAGCCAAGATCCAGCGCGATAGCTTTTAGCTCATCAAACTCTTCGGGCGGCACATAACGTTCAACCGGAAGGTGATGGCGGCTCGGCGCAAGGTATTGACCCAACGTCAGCATGGTGACACCGTGAGCGCGTAGGTCTTTCAGAACCTCAATGATCTCTTCCTTGGTTTCACCCAAGCCCATCATGAGTCCAGACTTAGTAGGAACATCTGGATGCATGTCTTTGAACTTTTTCAGCAGATCCAGTGACCACTGATAGTTCGCACCGGGACGCGCTTTACGGTACAAGCGAGGTGCCGTTTCTAGGTTGTGGTTAAACACATCCGGTGGACTGTCGCGCAGGATATCTAGGGCGCGATCCATTCGGCCTCGGAAGTCAGGTACCAAGGTTTCGATTTTGATCTCAGGGTTGAGCGTACGGATCTCACGGGTACAGTCGGCAAAATGCTGTGCCCCGCCATCGCGAAGGTCGTCGCGGTCAACTGAGGTGATCACGACATAACGAAGCTTCATATCTTTGATGGTTTGCGCCAGATGCTTAGGTTCGTCCGCATCAGGGGTCACCGGACGGCCATGGGCGACGTCGCAGAATGGGCAACGACGGGTACAGATCGCACCTAAAATCATGAAAGTGGCGGTGCCGTGGCTAAAGCACTCTGCCAAGTTTGGACAGGAGGCCTCTTCACACACAGAGTGGAGATTGTTTTTGCGCATCGCATCTTTAATTTCTTTGATGCGAGAGGTCTCGGCAGGGAGCTTGATTTTCATCCAATCAGGCTTGCGCAGCACTTCTTTTTGCTCGGTCGGCATATTTTTGACCGGGATAAGCGCCATCTTTTCGGCATCGCGGTACTTAACGCCGCGTTCCATCTGAATCGGTTTGCTCATAAATCGCTGCTTTCCGTTGTAACCTCAACCTGAGTATATCCCAGTTGTTGAGTTAAAGTGTCTACTAGCACAGGTTGGACGTCTGTTAGGGTTGCGCCTTCAACCTGATCACTTAGTTGCGTCATCGCCATCCCCGCATACCCACAGGGGTTAATGCGCTGAAATGGAGATAAATCCATATTGATGTTGAGTGCCAGTCCATGGAATGAGCACCCGCGACGAATACGGAGCCCAAGGGAACAGATTTTTGCGCTATCCACATATACACCGGGCGCATCGGGACGCGCGTAAGCGGTTACGCCATAATGGGCGAGGGTAGCGACAACGAGATTTTCAATATGGCTAACCAGTTCTCGAACGCCGACTTTTTTACGTTTTAAATCAATTAAAAAGTAAACGACTAACTGACCGGGACCGTGATAGGTCACTTGTCCCCCTCGATCTGATTGTACGACGGGGATGTCTCCAGGGACCAAAACGTGTTCCGGTTTACCCGCTTGACCTTGGGTGAAGACGGGATCATGTTCGACCAACCAGACTTCGTCACAAGTATGTGCATCACGGCTATCCGTGAAGTCACGCATCTGCTGCCAGGTTTGCGGATAAGGTCGGCGGCCCAGATATCTAACAACTAGTTGGTGCTGCAAACCGATTACCCATATTGTTATCTGTGGGGGTATTATAGAGGTTGGCGGCGTGATTAAAAGCCGCCAGCCGTGTGGGTATTCTGATTAAAGAACCATACGAACGATTTCGATCTCGCCAAGTTCTTTATACAAGGTTTCTACTTGCTCGATAGAGGTGGCAGTAATGGTCACAGATACCGAGTGATAGTTACCTTTTGCGCTAGGCTTCACCTTTGGGCTGTAGTCGCCTGGCGCATGTTGCTGGATCACACCTAGAACAAGGTCCGGCAGTTCAGGCTTAGCATGGCCCATAACCTTGTAAGTGAACTGACAAGGAAACTCCAGCAAGTCTTTTAGTTTTGGTTGCTCTTGCATGTTAACTCCCAATGGGCAGGCCGAGAACGGCATACCTATGTGCGATGGATCACGATTAACGCGAAATACTAATCTGCTCTGGGACAGAAAACAAGCCGCCCACCAAGTTGGTGGGCGGGAATGGGACTAAATGGTAAGCAGCTTAGCCCAGTAAGTTTTGAAACATCATAACAATGTAATCAATTAACCGGCTGAATAATCCACCTTTTTCGACGTCGTTCAACGCAACCAGTGGGTATTCGGCTACATCTTCGCCATCCACTTGATAGAACAGCTTGCCTACCACATCCCCTTTACTGATCGGTGCTTCAAGGGTTTTTTCCAGTACGAAGCTCGCTTTTAGATCTTGTGCTTTGCCGCGAGGAAGTGTGACGTAGGTATCTTCGGTCACCCCGAGTGACACTTCATCGGTATCACCCATCCACACTTTTTCAGTCACAAAGGTTTCATTTGCTTTGTGAGGGGCGACGGTTTCGAAGAAACGGAAGCCATAGTTCAATAGCTTTTTACTTTCTGCTTTACGCGCGTTTGCACTTTTGGTGCCCATCACGACAGCAATCAAACGCATCTCGCCTTCGGTGGCTGAGCTCACCAAGTTATAGCCGGCACCATCGGTATGGCCCGTTTTGATACCGTCAACGTTGAGGCTCTTGTCCCACAACAGGCCATTGCGGTTGTATTGGGTAATCCCGTTGTAGGTAAACGCTTTCTCTTTGTAAATGCGGTATTCCGCTGGCACATCACGGATCAGCGCCTGCGCCAGTAACGCCATGTCATAAGGGGTAGTGTAAAGATCTTTAGAGTCGAGGCCATGCACATTCGAGAAGTGCGTGCTGTCCATGCCCAGTGTTTCACCCCAACGGTTCATCAGATCCACAAACGCATCTTCAGAGCCCGCGACATGCTCGGCCATCGCGACACAGGCATCGTTGCCTGATTGAATGATAATGCCTCGGTTAAGGTCGGCTGCTTTCACCGTGGTCCCGACTTCGATGAACATCTTGGATGAACCCGGGAAGTTTTTCGCCCACGCATTTTCGCTGATCACCACGTCATCATCCATGGAGATGTTACCGCGCTCAACCTCTTGGCCAATCACATAACTGGTCATCATCTTGGTGAGGCTTGCCGGGTTAAGGCGTTTGTAAGCATTATTCTCGGCAAGGACTTCACCGGAGTGGTAGTCCATAAGCACGTAGCCCTTGGCGGCAATTTGTGGAGCATCGGGTACAACAGCGGGCGCAGCTTGGGCCGTCACTGATACGAAAAGCGCAGCAGATAGCAATGTACGCATGCGGGAAACGGATTTTTTCATCATTTTTAGTACTTTTGTCGGTTATCGATGTCGATACTGTAGGCTCACTATACCAAATTGGGCACAGAGAGACAGGCTCGATTCCTTTAACTCACTGATTGTTTGTTTTAGCACTTGTGACAGATGTGTCGTCATTAACAAGTGCTTCGGTGACGATAAAAGCGCCCGGCAGTTGATGCTGTTTAGCGACTTGCATCGCTTGCTGAGCTTGGCCACGGTCGTAAAACGGACCAAAACGCACACGATAAACTTGGTCGCGGCGAGCAATGTGGGTAGGTAGACCATGTGCTTTCGCTAATTGTTCCGCACTTTGGCTGGCTTTTAAGCCATCGGACAATGCAAGCAACTGGACATAGTACGCATGGTGGCGGGCCGAATGCCACTCATCTTGTGCGGGTTTCTCTGGAGAGATTAAACGAAGTGCGACTGGTGCGGTGCCCGTTTGCAAAACACCGAGCTTTTTTGCAGCCGCATAGCTGAGATCAATCAGGCGTTCGTTATGGAAAGGGCCACGATCGTTGACGCGTACAATCGCTTTTTTACCGTTATTTTGATTGGTGACCTCGACGTAGCTTGGCAAAGGCAAGGTTTTATGCGCCGCAGACATGGAGTACATGTCATATACTTCGCCGTTGGAGGTTTTATGGCCGTGGAATTTTTGGCCGTACCAAGAGGCAATGCCTGCCTCTTGGTAACCGCGAGGCTCACGGAGTATTTCGTAGCGTTGACCATTTAAGGTGTAGTCTTTGTTGCCAGCTAAGCTATAAGGCTCATACCTTGGCTGGGCATCATCAGTGTGCACCTGCTCAGGAAGGCGCTCAGGTGCTTGGTCGTCAGCCATTTGATATCGGCCCTGTTGCGTACTACACGCGCTCAGGAGCATGGCGAAAAGAATTACAATCGCTCGCATGTTTATTAAGCCCTAGATAGCATTTTTCGATGAGTATGAATGGACATGAGAATGCCAAAACCAGCCATCAAGGTCACCATAGAGGTACCGCCATAGCTGATCAGAGGTAAGGGTACCCCAACCACAGGCAAAATGCCGCTGACCATACCAATATTGACAAAAACATAAACAAAAAAGCTGAGCACGATACTCCCGGCCATCATACGGCCGAATGCAGTTTGGGCTCGGCTGGCTAACATCAGTCCACGCCCAATCAAAAACAGGTACAAGGCGAGCAGGGCACATACACCAATTAAACCCCATTCTTCGGCAATGACCGCAAAGATAAAGTCGGTATGGCGCTCAGGGAGAAACTCGAGCTGCGATTGTGTGCCATGCAACCAACCTTTTCCGGCGAGTCCACCAGAACCAATCGCAATTTTAGATTGAATAATATGATAGCCCGCTCCCAGTGGGTCGGACTCTGGATTAAAGAGCGTGAGCACGCGAGTGCGCTGATAGTCGTGCATTAAGAAAAACCACAGCACAGGAATAAACCCCGCGATTGCAACGACAGCGGCGGTAATCAGCTTCCAACTTATCCCTGCGAGAAAGAGTACGAAGACGCCTGACGCGGCAATAAGAATAGAGGTACCTAAGTCGGGTTGCTTCGCGATCATAATGGTGGGCATAAACAACAAAAAGAGCGCGATCAGCAAGGTCGTAAACTTCGGCGGGAGCGGATCCTTACCGATAAAACGAGCCAGCATTAAAGGCACAGCAAGTTTGATTATTTCGGAAGGCTGGAAAGTAACCACACCAAGATCGAGCCAACGCTGAGCGCCTTTTGCCGTTTCACCCACCAGTAAGACCGCCGCCAGTAGGACCACACCAATCACATATAAATACGGCGACCAAAACTCGTAATGGCGTGGCGGCACCTGTGCCAGCGCAAACATTACCGACAGGGCTAGCAGCATCCGAACCGCTTGGCGTTCCATCATTGCCATACTTTGGCCACTGGCACTGTACATAACCACAAGACCAAAGCCCATCAGTAATAAAATGCCAATGAGCAAGGGCAAGTCGAGGTGCAAGCGATCGAATAACGAGCGCTTACTGCTTACTTGGGCTAAGGAACTCATTGTTTTGCCTCTTTATTCTCTTCGGCGTCTTTTTCAATCAAGATGTGATCAAAAATACGACGGGCAATGGGCGCACCGTTACTTGACCCGCCTCCGGCGTTTTCTAATACCATGGAGACCGCCACCTTGGGATGTTCAAAGGGAGCGAACCCGATAAATAGCGCATGGTCGCGTAAGTGCTCTGCAATCTCGTCGGCGTTGTATTCTTCATCCTCGCCCAAGCCAAACACCTGTGCGGTACCGGACTTCCCGCCAGAGACATATTTTGCGGTGCGGAACGAGCGTCTAGCGGTACCTTTACGACCATGATTAACCAATCGCATCCCTTCAAGGGCGACGTCCCAATACTTATCGCTTACTCCTTTTATCGGTGGATAAGGTTCAGGCGTGGGTTTATGCATGCCTTGTTCATCGCGCGATAGCATCAGTAACTTAGGCGCTCTGACTTCGCCGCGATTTAATACCACAGTCAGTGCTTTAACCATCTGCATCGGGGTCGCTGTCCAATAGCCTTGACCAATGCCAACGGGAATGGTGTCACCTTTGTACCAAGGTTGGCGGTGACGGCTCATTTTCCACTCTCGGTTGGGCATATTGGCGCTGCTCTCTTCTTGGATATCTATACCTGTGTATTGACCAAAACCAAATTTCTCCATCCAAGACGAAAGTTTATCAATCCCCATATCATAGGCGATTTGGTAAAAGAAGGTATCCACCGACTCTTCAATCGATTGGACAATATTTACACGGCCATGCCCCCATGGACGCCAGTCACGGAAAGGGCGAGTGTTAGAGTTGGGGATCCGCCAATAACCGGGGTCGTTGCGGGTAGTCTTGGTGGTAATAATCCCTTCTTCCAGTGCAGCGACAGCAATAAAGGGCTTCACCGTTGACGCCGGCGGATAGATGCCCAATGTCGCACGGTTTACCAATGGTCTGTCTCTATCATTAAGCAGGGCACTGTATTGGGTGCTGGAAATGCCGTGAACAAAAAGGTTCGGGTCATAGCTGGGGGTCGATACCATGGCTAAAACGCCAGATGTTTTCGGATCGAGCACAACCACAGCGCCACGGCGATCGCCTAAGATGCCACGAATATAAAGCTGTAAATCAATATCGAGATTGAGGATCAAATCCTTACCCGGCACGGGTGGCACATATTTTAAGGTGCGGATGATTCGGCCTCGGCTATTCACCTCGACTTCTTGATAGCCCGCTTTACCATGCAACACGGGCTCGTAATATTTTTCTATGCCGAGTTTGCCGATGTCACGCGTCGCGCGGTAGTTATTGAGCACATCTTTTTGACGCAGTTTGGCGATATCACGGTCGTTGATTTTTGCAACGTAACCCAGCACATGGGTCAGCGCATCGCCGTAAGGGTAGTGGCGTTTTAGATATGCCTTGATTTCCACCCCGGAAAATTGGTGCTGGTGGGCAGAAAAGATGGCGACCTCTTTATCGGTTAACTGGGTCTTTAGCGGCACCGCATTAAAGCGACGCGAACGTCTACGTTCTTTTTGGAAGTTGTCGATATCACTGTCAGACAGCGACAGTAATGACTGTAAGCGCGCCAAGGTGGCGGGCATATCATCGACTTGTTCAGGGGTGATTTCGAGATGATATACCGGCCGGTTTTCTGCGAGCAATTTGCCGTTGCGATCATAGATAAGACCGCGGTTGGGCGCGACAGGAACCACTTTAATCCGGTTATCATTTGAGCGCGTCTGATAATCTTGGTGTTCAACGACCTGAATGTGATAGAGGTTGGTAAGCAAGATCCCGACTAAGGCAATAATCCCGATGAAGCAGACAATCGCTCGGCGGACAAACAGCGCCGCTTCGGCGCTATGGTCGCGAATTTGACTTCGTTGGCGCTTCATCCGTGATTATTCTCGATGGTAAGGATGGTTAGTCGTTAAGCTCCACGCGCGATATAGGCTCTCAGCCATGACAATACGTACCAGCGGATGTGGCAGTGTCAGTGGCGATAAAGACCAACTTTGTTCCGCAGCGGCCTTACATTCTGATGCCAATCCTTCTGGCCCGCCAATTAAGATCGCCACGTCACGAGCGTCAAGCTTCCATTTCTCTAACTGTTCAGCCAATTGCGGGGTATCCCAAGGTTTACCGGGAATGTCGAGTGTCACGATACGGCTACCGCGGTTGACCGCGGCTAACATAGCTTCGCCTTCTTTTTGCAGAATGCGGGCAATGTCGGCGTTTTTGCCCCGTTTTCCCGCGGGGATCTCAATCAGCTCTAAAGGCATATCTTTGGGAAAACGACGCTGGTACTCGGCGAAGCCTTGCTCAACCCATTTCGGCATTTTATTGCCGACGGCAATCAACTGAATTTTCATCAATTAGTTCCAGAGCTTTTCCAGTTGATAGAGCTGGCGCTGTTCTTCTTGCATCACATGCACCATCACATCACCCAAATCGACCACGACCCACTCGCTGTCGTCTTGGCCTTCCATACCCATCGCGCCGATATTGATAGCTTGGGCTTCGTCACGCACATGCTCTGCAATGGAAGCAACATGGCGACGAGAGTTACCGGTGCACAGCACCATAAAATCGGTAATGGAAGATTTGTCACGGACATCCAGTGTCACAATGTCACTGGCTTTCATATCATCGACCTTATCGGCCACAAACTGTTGTAACTCGGTAGCTTGCAAAAGAGACCTCTATGGTTACCGTTTGGATTACTGGCAAGCGAGTATATCACTCACTTGCCTTTTGGACACATTAGCGCGGCTGAGGTTCAGGCATTTGGCACATGAGTGCGCAAAAATAGTGCAATTCAGGCCAAGGATCGCGGCTGTAATCGGTTTTTAGACCGATTTCGAGCTGAGCAAGTTGCCGCAGAAGTTGAGTCAGACGCGGTCGCGTTAAGCGATTCAGCGCTGCAATCATCATGGGTCGGCGTGTTTGCCAGATCCGCAATTGGTCGAATATTTTGTTCAATGGCCGCCCTTGTTGGCCTTGCTCATGGATCACATACAGCTGCTTGAGCTCTTTTTGGATCAATCGTAGCAACAAGGTGGGCTCGTTTCCTTCTGCATAGAGTTGCTCCAAAATACGCTGCGCGCGCTGCGCTTTTCCTTCTAATAACGCATCGGTAAGTTGGAAAGGCGTAAAATGATGATGGCGCGACAGGGCGCTTTCAATGCGAGGAAGCGTTAAGGCGCCGTCAGGATAGAGCAACTGCAGAATGTGCAGGCTTTGTACCAAAGCCAGTAAGTTACCTTCATGCCATTGTGCTAACAGTTGCAATGCTGGTTGATCCGGTTTAAGCCCCAGCCCTTGACAGCGCTGCTCGATAAAACGCGGTAACTGGCGGGCATCGGGCGTATTACACACCACATAGAGCCCGTGCTGAGACAAGGCGGTGAACCACTTGGCAGACTCTTGCTTCTTATTTAAACGCTCGCCTTGCACCAGCAATAAAATATCAGGGTTAAGCCATTGTACAATGTCAGCCAATTGCTTGGCTTGTGTGGTGTTAAGGCCATTTTCTGGGCAAGTGATTTCGATAATCTGGCGTGAAGAAAACAAACTCAGCGCTTGGCAGCAATCAATCACCTCCTGCCAATTGAGCTGTGCATCAATGATAAAGCGATGATGCTCTTCAAACCCTTGCTCTCGAGCGGAGCGACAAATTGCATCGCGTGATTCAAGTTTCAGCAAAGGATCAGAGCCAAACACGAGATAGGTTTGGCGCAGTGGCTGCTTGAGCTGCTGCGCCAATTGTTCTGGATACGTTCTCATCATTGCGCGGTATCAGTCTCAGTCTGACGCGTTTCAATAATGATTTCAGGCTTGGTTGGGCTCTCTCCTTGCTCAAGCTGCTCCATCGCCGCTTGTTCGGCCTGACGCCGCTCAAATTCGGCAATATCACCTTTAAGCTGAGAGAGTTGACGCATAATCTGGCGTGTCGCTTCGGTCCGCATCTCCGCAACCAGCTTGTCTTGCTCGACCGATTTAGCCAAGGCTGTTAGCGGGTTATCGAGGAAGTTACGACTTAGCGTGGTTGAAAAAGTATAACTGCCTTTTTGCGGCACAGTCACCCGGTAGCGAGCCACATAGCGGAACTCTTTCTCTGCCACACGGCTGTTTTGGTAAAGCGATAGGGTTTGTTCGCTATTGCTTTCGCCAAGCAGGTGAATATTGGTCACTGTATTGGCGGGCGCAACCAGTTCAACCTTATGTTGATTGAGTTGATTGCGCAGTTGGCGTGTGAGCTCACCGTAAGGGTCGACGCTGGTTAACGACACTTGCGTGACCTCGTCCGGTAAGTTGTAGCTGTCACGTAAGGCAAACCCGCAAGAGGCGGTGGTCAAAGCGACCACCGCAACAAGCAGGAAGCGAAACACAGGTTTAAACAGGGTCACGCTACTGCTCCTTGTTTAGTTAGCAACAATGTTAACCAGTTTACCTGGTACATAGATGACTTTGCGCACGGTTTTCCCGTCAGTAAATTTAACCACATTTTCATCAGTCATCGCTTGTGCTTCGACCGCTTCTTTTTCGGCGTCAGCAGCAACGGTGATTTTGGCACGCAGTTTTCCGTTGACTTGGACGATGATGAGCTTTTCATCTTCAACCATGGCGTCTTGGTCAGCTTGTGGCCATTGGGCGTCATCAATGTGCTGTTCACCCAGCGCTTCCCACAGTGTAAAGCTGATGTGTGGGGTGATTGGGTAGAGCATCACAACAATCGCCTTCAGCGCTTCATCCAGCACCGCTCGGTCTTGCTCGCTCTCTTGTGGTGCTTTCACCAAACGGTTCATCAGCTCCATAATCGCAGCAATCGCAGTGTTGAACGTTTGACGACGACCCATGTCGTCACTCACTTTGGCAATGGCTTTGTGAACGTCACGGCGCAGTGCTTTCTGCTCATTGTTCAGAGCGCTAGCATCGAGTGCTGCGACTGCACCTTTTGCGCTGTGCTCGTAAACCAATTTCCACACGCGACGCAAGAAGCGGTGAGAGCCTTCGACGCCTGACTCTTGCCACTCAAGGGTCATTTCTGCTGGCGCGGCAAACATCATGAACAAGCGTACGGTGTCGGCACCATATTTTTCGACCATCAATTGCGGGTCGATACCATTGTTCTTCGACTTTGACATCTTGGTCATGCCAGTATGCACGACTTCGCGTCCTTCATTGTCGATAGCTTTGATGATCTTGCCTTTGCTGTCGCGTTCGACGGTCACATCGGTTGGCGAGACCCAAACTCGCACGCCTTTCTCGTCGTTGTAGTAGAAGGCGTCGGCAAGCACCATGCCTTGGCAAAGTAGCTGCTTAAAAGGCTCGTCACTGTCGACCATGTTGTCGTCACGGAGCAGTTTATGGAAGAAGCGTGAGTAAAGCAGGTGCATACACGCATGTTCGATCCCGCCTATGTACTGGTCAACAGGCAGCCAGTAGTTCGCGGCGGCTGGGTCGAGCATTTGGTCTGCTTGTGGCGAACAATAGCGCGCGTAGTACCAAGATGACTCCATGAAGGTATCAAAGGTGTCGGTTTCACGCAGCGCAGGCTTGCCTTGATACTGGGTTTGCGCCCATTGCTTATCGGCTTTGATCGGGCTTTGCACGCCGTCCATAACCACGTCTTCTGGCAAGATGACAGGCAGTTCCTCGCTAGGAACAGGCACCACCTCACCGTCTTCCGTGTTCAGCATTGGGATAGGTGCACCCCAGTAGCGTTGACGAGAAACGCCCCAATCACGCAGACGGAAGTTAACGGTTTTCTTGCCTTTACCCAGCGATTCAAGCTTGGCGGCAATCGCATCAAACGCGGCATCAAAGTCTAGGCCGTCAAATTCGCCAGAGTTAAACAGTTTGCCTTTCTCAGTATGCGCTTGCTCGGACAGATCTGGCGCTTGGCCATTTTCGTCAAGGATCACCGGTTCAATATCGAGACCGTATTTGCTGGCGAACTCAAAGTCGCGTTGATCGTGCGCTGGCACGGCCATAACTGCGCCTGTGCCGTAGTCCATCAAGACAAAGTTGGCGACAAAGATAGGCACACGACGACCGTTCAAAGGGTGTGTTGCGTACAAGCCGGTTGCCATGCCTTTTTTCTCCATGGTTGCAAGTTCTGCTTCAGCAACCTTGGTGTTACGGCACTCCTGTACAAATTCAGCCAACGCTGGATTTTGTTTGGAAGCGGCATCCGCGAGTGGGTGACCAGCGGCAATGCCAACATAGGTGACGCCCATCAGGGTATCAGGACGCGTGGTGTACACATCCAGCGCAGGATGATCGCCTTCTACGTCAAAGGTCAGTTCCACCCCTTCAGAGCGGCCAATCCAGTTGCGTTGCATGGTTTTAACCATTTCTGGCCAACCATCCAATTTATCGATGTCTTGGAGCAGCTCTTCTGCATAGTCGGTGATTTTAATAAACCACTGCGGGATTTCTTTTTGCTCAACCGGTGTGTCACAACGCCAACAGCAGCCTTCGTGTACCTGCTCATTGGCCAAAACGGTTTGGTCATTCGGACACCAGTTTACCGACGAGGTTTTCTTATATACCAAGCCTTTGTTGTAAAGCTTGGTGAAGAACTCTTGTTCCCAGCGGTAGTAATCTGGACTACAGGTGGCGACTTCACGGTTCCAATCGTAACCAAAGCCCAGCATTTTCAGCTGGCCTTTCATGTAATCAATGTTTTCGTAGGTCCAAGGTGCCGGTGCGGTTTTGTTTTTAATCGCCGCGCCCTCAGCGGGTAGGCCAAAGGCGTCCCAACCGATAGGCTGCATCACGTTTTTACCTTGCAGGCGCTGGTAGCGTGAAATGACGTCACCGATGGTGTAGTTGCGCACATGTCCCATGTGCAAACGACCACTGGGGTATGGGAACATAGAAAGACAATAAAATTTTTCTTTGTTAGGGTCTTCATGAACCACAAAGGTTTTATTTTCGTCCCAATGGGCTTGAACTTTTTGTTCAATATCTTGCGGGCTATATTGTTCTTGCATCGATGGCTTCCGAGATTCTGTGAGAAAGGTAAAACCTGAAAGAGAAATATCGTCATAGAATAACGAAAGGCAAAGACCGCAACAACACTTGAATCAGGAGCAGGACGATGAATAAAGAGAAAGATACCCAACAAAGCATCATCGAGCGCGTTAAAGAGGCGCTGGAAAACAGTCCTGAATCCCTTGCGCGCTGGGTGGAGTTGTCGGAGCAATACCTTAAGGCCGCAGCGGATTTAACCAAAGATGAGTGGGCATTGATTGAGGCGTATTTCAAACGTGATGTGAGAGCGTTTGGCGCGCAATATGACAAATCACAGGCCGATGAGATAGACAGTGAGGTTTTTAACGACCTGATTGCTGACACCATTTGGGAACAACTGGCGGAGATCACCGACCGAACGCAACTGGAATGGCGTGAAGTGTTTGATGATT
This sequence comes from Salinivibrio proteolyticus, assembly GCF_001996165.1. Lineage (GTDB taxonomy): Bacteria > Pseudomonadota > Gammaproteobacteria > Enterobacterales > Vibrionaceae > Salinivibrio > Salinivibrio proteolyticus. The sequence goes on from NZ_MUFP01000012.1 coordinate 58,976, forward strand.
TGCAGCATCAAGGGGTGTATGAAGCTGGGGAGATTGTGGGGTTAGGTATATTGCAATGTGAACAATGCCAGCACCAGACCCGCCATAATCGCGTGGATGTGATTCATCCTTGTGTGAAATGCGGGCATCGCTTTTTTACCCGTCGCGCTTACCCAGCCTAAATCAAAAGCGGGCCGGCAATCCCGGCCCTCGCGTTATCAACGCCCCGAAGCAGACTTATTCTTCACTTTTTTTGGCACCTTCAAAGCGTGCTTTTTCTTCTTTCTCAACCTGTGATAATCGAGGCAACTTGAGTCCTTGCGCTTTTCCCATCCAGCGAGCAAACACAATATTGCTCCAAAATGCACAGCTGACCAGCACAAGCTCGGCTACCGCTAGCCAGCGTTCGCCTTCATCGACATATATCAGGGTTAGGGCATGTAAAAAGTAAAACATTAAAATAAAGTTGGCCCAGGCGTGGGTGAACGCTTTGCCCTTAATCAATCCAGGCAGTGGCAACAGCAAAGGCACCAGCCAACCGATCGTGACCGCCCACGCGTTTAAGTGCGGGTGAGGAGACAGGTAGGCGTGCCAAATCGCTACCCAAGCGATTAGGCCAAGGTTGCTGGCAAGCGAGAGTTTACGCATCAATGCAAGACGAGGGTCAGTCACTGTGATGTCCTTTTACGAGCAAGTGGAGTTGAGCGTGCGCGCGAGTGAAGCGAGCCGTTGGCCGAGCGCATTGGCTATTTTTTTCTCATCGGCGAGCAAAGGGGTTTGAGCGTTGCTCACACTCGAGGCACCATAGGGCGAACCACCGCCTTGGGTGGTGTGCAGTGCGCTTTCACTGTGCGGCACGCCAACAAGAATCATACCGTGATGTAGCAGGGGCACCGTCATGGTGAGCAGGGTGGTTTCTTGTCCTCCATGAAGCATAGAGCCGGCCCCAAACACGGCGGCAGGTTTATCGATTAAGGCCCCAGATAGCCACTCGGCACTGGTACTGTCGATAAAATGCTTGAGTGGCGCGGCCATATTGCCGAAACGCACCGGACTCCCCAAGGCTAACCCATCACAGTCGACCAAGTCTTGGCGAGTCACAAAAGGATCGCTGGCTGAATCGGCCGGTGTTTTTCCGTCTGTGTAACTCGGCAATTCTGGTACCGTACGTAACACGGCCTCCACGCCCTGAGATTCAATGCCTCTTGCTAGCTGTTGCGCTAATTTGCGGGTATTGCCTGAGCGACTGTAGTAAAGCACCAGTACTTTTGTCATGCCAAAAGATCCAAAACGTTTTCCGGTGGACGACCAATAACGGCACGCTCAGCCTTAACAGCGATAGGGCGCTCAATGAGTTTAGGGTTGTTGACCATCGCGTCGAGCAGTTGCGCTTCCGTCACGCTGGCATCACCCAGCTGCGCGGTTTTATAGTCTGCTTCCTTGGTTCGCATCATGTCGCGAAATGAGCGGATGCCGAGCTTATCTTTCAAGGCGGTCAGGGTGTCGGCAGACGGAGGCGTTTCCAGATACTTAACGATGTTTGGTTGCACGCCATTAGATTCGAGCAGTGCAAGTGTTTCACGGCTTTTGGAACAACGCGGGTTGTGATAAAGCGTAATAGTGGTCACGACAGATATCCTTATTTGAATGAATTAACGATCTTTTAGGGCGTTAAAGCGCGCTTGCTGATGACGAAGCTGATCAAGCCGCGCATCATAGCGTGCTTGTGCCAAGCTTCCCAACTCGACAAGTTGGCTGGCTTGGGTGTAATTACGAATGGCTTTTGACCATTGACCACGCAACGCGTAGCGCTCGCCTTGGGCGGCAAGCTCGCCATCCCGATGCGTACCGGTACTCTCGTACGCTTGTTGTAACAAAAACCAGCCGTTACTGTCATCGGGATATTGGTGGGTATAACGCTCGAGCGCCGGAATCGCATCCTGACCACGTTGGGCTTTGACGTAGGTATAAGCACGGTTCAGGAGTAGGACGCGGTTGTCGGGCTGATTGGCGAGTGCATCATTCAGCCGTGAAAGTGCTTTGTCAAAGTGCTTCTCGCCGATATCAAGATCTGTCATTGCATCGATAAAAAAGCGATTGTTCGGTTGCGCTTGGATAAGTGGCTTCAGCAAAGCGCGTGCTTCATCAAAGCGGTGCGCATCAATGTGCAAGAGTGCCACGCCATAGTTGAGGCTTTGTTTTTCCGCCGGTGATGCTTTTTTCAGCTTACGCTCGAACCAATCCATTGCCGATTCAGCGGCGATGCCGCTATAACGGGCCACAATGCGAGCTCGTGCCAAGTGGTAGTCGGGCGACAGAGGCACACGCTTTTGAGGATATTGCAGCGCTCGAGCCCGAGAGTCGGTGATACGTGATTCGGGTAACGGGTGAGTGCTGAAATATTCCGGCATCTTGCTGGCGTAGCGATACTCATCGGCCAGTCGGGTGAAAAAGCGAGGCATTGCGCTGACATCGAAGTCGGCGCGAGCTAAGGTGTCGATGCCGATCCGATCGGCTTCTTCTTCGTTACGGCGCGTATAATTGATACGGCTTTGAATGGTGCCTGCTGTGGCAGCATGGGCAGCGGCAATACCGGCCTCTGGTGCGGCAATGGCGAGCATCAGCGACCCCACCAGTGCGGCCACTGTCAGTGGGGATTTCTTGGCTTGGTCTTCCATGCTGCGGGCCAAGTGGCGTTGGGTCACATGGGCGATTTCATGCGCCATGACGGACGCAAGTTCACTCTCGGTATTGGCATGCAAAAACAAGCCAGAATGCATAGCGACATAACCGCCGAAGAACGCGAATGCATTAATGGCTTGGTTATTAATGAGAATAAATTGAAACGGCGTGCGCACATCATTGGCATTGGCGACAAGACGATGGCCGAGCGCATTCACATACTCAGAAAGCAATGGGTCGCTGATAATGGGTTTACTGGCGCGCAGCATCCGCATATAGGCATCACCAAATTCCTTCTCTTGCGCAATGGTCAGCGTTCCCGCAGCGGCGGTGCCGATATCCGGTAAATCGAATCCATATTGCTCGGTGCTGGCGGTAGCGGGGGCGGTAGCCAAAAGGCCCGCTAAAAGATAGACCAACAAGCGGCGACCCGACCGTTTAGACGGCAGAAGAGAGTGTGAATGGCGCAAAGCACGTAGCGGCATGATAGCGTGAACCTTTCGTTAGCAAACGGAATGTAACCTAGGATACAGACCAATAAAATGCGTGTGGGTTTCGTTGGCGTTCTGTCTAATGTCCATTACAATGCAGGCGATAATACCTACCGGTGAGACAGAATGGAATGTCAAACGCTTGATTTACGTGAGCATGTCTGCCCGATGGCATTACTGCTTGCCAAACGTGCTACCGCACAGTTAGGACATGGTGATCAGCTTATCATTTTGCTGGGGGATGCTGGCGCGCAACAAGACATTCCGCGCTATTTTGAACAGCAAACCTTTACCATCGAGTGGCTGGATAGGCCGCAACAGGCGCGCTTGAAAGTAACCAAAGAATAACGGATCGATTATGTTTGATATGTTAAACCGCTGGTATCGGCGGCGCTTCTCCGACCCACATGCAGTGAGCTTGGTTGCCATCTTGCTGGTTGGCTTTATCACTATCTATTTCTTTGGCAATTTGCTGGCGCCGTTACTGGCTGCCATTGTGATTGCTTACTTACTGGATTGGCCTGTTAATCGCTTAACCCGTATTGGTTTGCCGCGCACCTTGTCGGTGATGGTGGTCAGCACCCTGTTCGTGGGCATGACCATGATGGCGGCCTTTGGTTTGGTGCCGACCATTTGGAACCAAGGGGTGAACTTGGTGGCGGATGTGCCCAATATGTTTAATAACGTCCAGGCGCTGATGCTGAGCTTGCCTGAACGCTACCCTGAATTGATCAAGCCTCATATGATCAACACCTTTGTCGATACGCTGCAAAATAACGTGCTGCGCATGGGCGAAACCTTGGTGAAAGGATCCCTGTCTTCGTTAGTGAACTTGGTCGCTTTGGCGGTGTATCTCGTGTTAGTGCCGCTGTTGGTATTTTTCCTGCTCAAAGATAAGCAAGAAATGTTGGCCATGTTTAAAGGTTTATTGCCCCGTAATCGACGCTTAGCCTCGCGTGTGGGTCATGAAATGAACCAACAAATCTCCAATTATATTCGTGGTAAGGTCACGGAAATTTTGATCGTAGGCAGCGTGAGCTATGTGACGTTCAGCGTGTTGGGGCTCGAGTATGCCGTGCTGCTTAGCGTAGCGACCGGGTTCTCAGTGCTGATCCCCTATATCGGCGCGGCGGTTGTCACCTTACCGATCGCAATTGTGGCGCTGTTTCAGTGGGGGCTCACGCCTGAGTTTTGGTACGTCATGATTGCTTATGGCGTGATTCAAGCGCTTGATGGCAATGTATTAGTGCCTGTGCTGTTTTCTGAGGCTGTTAACTTGCATCCCGTTGCCATCATAATAGCCGTACTGGTTTTCGGTGGACTCTGGGGCTTTTGGGGCGTATTTTTTGCTATTCCATTGGCGACCTTGGTGAAGGCGGTTTGGCAGGCGTTGCCTGTGATTGAGCTTGAGGACGATCCGAAACCTGATGCTCAGTGATCCATCCCACGTTCGCCGCTCTAATAAACAAGGTTGAGCGGGGAAGCGCGTGCCTTTTCCGCACCAGTTTGGCCCAGAAAAGCAGTACATAGAAAAGAGTTGGCATGGAACAACAAAGGCAACAACAAACACAGGTAAATCGGTTTCGTGTCGCGGTCATTGGTGGCGGTGTCGCGGGAACAACGGCGGCGATGCGGCTGGCAGAGCGTGGCATCGACACCCAGTTGTTTGAAGCAGGCACTGGGTTAGTGAATGGTCCACCTATCTGCCACTTGCATGCAGGGGGTAACCTCTACCGCGAGATTTCACTCGATCAGTGCTTAACCTTGCTCGAGCAGTCCATCGCGACAGTGCGCATGTATCCACACTCAGTCAACCGCCGTCCTACGGTTCTGGCAGTTCCTCAGCAAGATAAGGGTTCACTGGATAGCGTGGTTGCGCGCCTAGAGACCCTTCAAGCACGCTACGCACAACTTGTCGAGATGGATAATGCTAACAAGGTGATGGGCGAGCCCGAAGATTATTTTCGCCTCTTCCATCAAGCCGATTTAGCTGCGCTGAAACAGCGAGACTATGAAAGCTTAACCGACGCGGCCGAACGCTGGATGTGGCCCGTTGCACAGTCCTTGCGCCTCGATAGCATGAAGTATCCGCTGGTATTGGTACAAGAGTATGGTTTGAGTGTTTTCCGCCTTGCCGCTGAAGCGCAACTCGCCCTTGCCGATGTTTCGCACTGCCAGCTCGCGTTTAATCATAAAGTGATTAACACCCAAGCAAATGGCGCGGGGTGGACAGTCACCTACCAAGATGCACACGGGCAAGTTCAATCAACGGATGTGGATTATCTGATTAATGCGGCGGGTTTTAGAACCGGCACCATTGATGATCAAGCGGGCTTTGCGCGTCGTCGTCTTGTCGAATACAAAGCGGCTTACATTGCCCATTGGCCAAGCAGTACTTGTCAGTGGCCAGAAATCATTGTTCACGGTGAACGCGGTACGCCACAAGGCATGGCGCAGCTGACGCCGTATCCTGATGGCTTCTTCCAGCTCCATGGCATGACTAAAGACATTACTTTGTTCGAAGGGGGCTTAGTCAGTAGCACCCACGACTCGGCGCAGCCGGCTGTGGCTGCCGAGTATGTGAAAAACATCGATCAAGGTTGGTCATGGTCACATGCCTGCGAGCGCACCGAGCGGGCAATTGCGCACTTCGCGCAGTGGCTCCCTGATTTTCAGGGCGCTGAAGTGGGGGGGAAACCACTGTGTGGCGCACAACAGATCCCCGGAGAGGATCCGTCTTTGCGTGCCTCTGATGTGTCGTTCGACGGTGAGCGTTATGCACGTTTAGAGATTGTTAAAGCCTCTTCGGCACTGACTGCTATCAACAAGGTCCTCTCGCACTTTGAAGATGTTGGATGGCTTTCGCCTGACGCCACCTATCCTTTGCCGCGTCCGAGYCACGCGCAGATTGTTGCGACCGCGTGTCAATTAGCGACGGAGCGGGGCTACCCAGAAGGATTAGCCAAACCCGTGGGTTAATGGCGTATTGGCTCCCAAAAAAAGAGCATGGCTTTTGCCATGCTCTATGTCTTTAAGGGAAATGGACGGTGGTAACCGCTATCAGGCTTGCTGTAAGTAGTCCAACACAACTTGGTGATGGTCTTTGGTTTTAAACTTGTTGAACACATGTTCAACATTGCCATCTTTGCCAATCAAAAAGCTGAGGCGATGAATGCCATCGTACTCTTTACCCATGAATTTCTTCGGTCCCCAAACACCAAAAGCATCCGCGACAGCGTGGTCTTCGTCGCTTAACAAGGTGAAATTCAGTGAGTCACGCTCAACAAAGCGCGCCAGTTTTTTTACCGGATCGGGGCTTATCCCCAACACCACGGTGTCCAACGCATCCAGTTCTGCTTTGGTATCACGCAGTGAGCAAGCTTGCGTCGTACAGCCCGGGGTCATGGCTTTTGGGTAAAAGTAAACCAGAACACGCTTGTCGCCTTTGAATTGGCTAAGCGTGACCGTATCGCCATTTTGATCTTGTAGTGAGAAGTCAGGCGCGGTGGCGCCAGCAGTCAAGGTTTGCATGCGAGAGGTTTCCTTTTTGTTGTTCGCGAGTTATTCAACGATGATAGGGACTTGACGAATTTACGCAACCCGCTGATGTGGCGATCACTGTGCGCTGACATCCTTTGACCGGAAATTAACCCCATGGTGGTCACCTTGAATGGTACCTTAATCACACGGTCTGGCAGCGACGAAAAAATTTTCTGCTAATCCTGTGTTGCGCGTAGGGTTGTTCTTGTGTTTGCCAGACGCCAAAAGTAACATTGCATCATTAACACGAAGGGAGACAAACATGGTTTCTGGAAGCATTGTGGCGCTTGTCACACCAATGGATGCACACGGCGAAGTTGATTACGTTAGCCTGAAAAAACTGGTCGAGTTCCATATCCAATCGGGAACCGATGCTATTGTCGCAGTTGGTACGACCGGTGAGTCGTCGACTGTTACGGTTGACGAACATATCAAGGTCGTTTTAAAGACCTTGGAATTCGCCGATGGCCGTATCCCTGTTATCGCGGGTACGGGGGCCAATGCCACTCATGAAGCTATTACCTTCAGTAAAATGTTTGCAGGCTCAGGCGTTGCAGCTTGTTTGAGCGTGACCCCTTACTACAACAAGCCCACTCAAGAAGGCTTGTTCCAGCATTACAAAGCGATCGCCGAAGCAAGCGATTTACCACAAATCTTGTACAACGTGCCTGGGCGAACCGCCGTTGACTTACAACCCGAAACCGTGGCGCGTTTGGCACAGTTTGACAACATCATCGGCTTAAAAGATGCCACCGCAGATGTGAGCCGCGTAGCCATTCATAAGGAACTTTGTGGCGACGACTTCCTCTTATTCAGTGGCGATGATTTAACAGGACTCGATTTTGTGCTTGCAGGGGGCCACGGTGTGATCTCCGTGACCAATAACGTTGCTGCGGCACAGATGGCGAAAATGATCCAACTCGCCCGTGCCGGAGAGGCTGACCAAGCACACGCGATTAACGAAACCTTGATCCCATTGCATCGCCACCTCTTTGACGAGGCCAATCCGATTCCTGTGAAATGGGCAGTCCGTGAAATGGGCTTGATTGAGGATGGCCATCTACGTCTGCCATTAACCGAATTAAGCGAACACTTGCGCCCCACCGTGCGCGAGGCCATGCAGGTTGCAGGTGTTGTTTAAGCTGTTGGAGTGCGAATGAAACCAGTATTTAGGCTCGGCCTTTGTGCCATCATGGTAACCGGATTGGTTGCTTGCAGTGGTGGCGCCGAGCAACGTCGTCAGGCGAAAGATGATTTCGACTATTTAAACACGACCCCGCTTTCAGAATGGCAAACGTTGCCAGACCAAGCGCCCTATTTTTCAACCAACTACCAAATCCCATCACAAGGTTTTGAGGGAGAGGTGGGCAAAGACGTAGACATTCGTCCGCCGCGTCAGGTGTTGGAGCTTGTGCCCGGTGCACGCATTGAGCGAGATAGCCGCGGGGTCACCTTAGCGGTGGTGAATGAAAAGCAGCTGTCGTCACTTTGGCAAACCGTGGAGCGCTTGGCGGATGACGGCACCATCCCGGTTGCTCAGCGCGAAGAGAATCAGCTCGAGACGGGCTGGATTGCGTGGGAAAAAGAAGACAGCGAGCATCAGGCGCGCTTTCGTATTGCCCGCCTAGAGCAGGGCCGTCGTTTCGCCCTCGGTGTCAACTTGATTGAATGGCGTGCGCAAAAAGGTGAGCAACCGCTGACCCCCGCGCTAAGCGAGCGTTATAACACCCTGATGACTAATTTGATCACTGTTAGTCATGACGCTGCCTTGCGTGCTGAGGCTCGTCGTATCGCGCAGCAGCAGCAGTCTGATATTCCAATCAGCTTTGGCACTGATCGCAGCGGTTTGCCGGTTATTATTGCCCGTGCGCCGTATGATGTGGTGTGGGAAAAGCTGCCAGCGATTATCAAGCCGCTCGGTTTTTCGATTGAAAGCCGCAATCAATCGCAAGGCACTGTGAAAACACGCCACGTCGCGCCCAGCGATGAAAGCTGGCAAGCGTTGGGCGTTGCGCCAATTAGTTTAAGCGATAATAGCTATACCTTGCTGTTAGGTGATTTGGGGAACCGAACCTCAATCAACGTGACAACCAGCAAAGGGAAACCAGTGAAAGAGGAAACGCTCCAAGCTTTGAGCCCTGCACTGAAAGCGGTTATTGCCCAGCTTGGCAATGCGCCAACCCCATAATCACCCAGGGACGCCTTATGGCGTCCCTCGTTTTTAGCGCCTAATGGAGAGTATAGGTAATGGAAAAACGTGCTGAGTTGTATCGCGGCAAAGCGAAGTCTGTGTATGCAACTGATGATGAAAACCGCTTTATTCTGCACTTTCGTAACGACACCTCTGCGTTTGACGGTGAGCGAGTAGAGCAGCTAGATCGCAAAGGGGAAGTGAATAACAAGTTTAACCACTTCATCATGCAAAAGCTGGAAGCGGCTGGCATCCCGACCCAAATGGATCAGCTACTGTCTGATACCGAAGCGGTGGTAAAAAAACTGGAGATGATCCCAGTAGAATGTGTGGTCCGCAATATTGCCGCCGGCTCTTTGTGTCGCCGCCTAGGCGTTGAAGAAGGCACTGCGTTGACGCCACCGACATTTGAGCTGTTTCTTAAAAATGATGCGTTGCATGACCCTATGGTCAATGAATCGCTTTGTGAGTCGCTAGGATTTGCCTCGCAAGCACAACTGGAGACCATGAAAGCGCTGACCTATAAAGTCAATGATGTGCTTAAAGCCTTGTTCGCTGAAGGTGACTTGTTGCTGGTGGATTACAAACTCGAGTTTGGCGTTGACCATCAAGGTAACATTGTCCTCGGTGACGAGTTTAGCCCAGATGGCTGCCGCTTGTGGGATGCCAACACCCGAGAAAAGCTGGATAAAGACCGCTTCCGTCAAGGTTTGGGTGGCGTTGTTGAAGCCTACATCGAAGTGGCGAAGCGTATTGGCCTGAACCTGTAATTTTTTGGCTTAAAAACGCAAACGTTTGCGTTTATTTAAGAGAAAATAGCGCCATGATGGCGCTATTTTTTGTCGATGGTGTGTTGTCGGGGTGTGTTTCGTCAGTGTCGGTTTTATCGTCAGGTTTATCTTTATATTTAAGCCCAAACTTAGCATTCGCTGTGTACTTAAGCGCCATAATATTGCTGACCACGACCGCGACCACAATCGCGATAATCACATAAGGATTGGTTAGCCATTCCATGAGTGCACCTCGCAGATGTTGGTGACATAGGTTGAATATATCCAATCTAGTTGTTCAAGAATAGCCTGCTGTCCCAGAATGGGCGCTTGCGCAATCACGCGATGCAAGCCATCTAAGGTCAAGGCATTAAGCAGAGGTTGGCTGGTGGTGATATGGCTAATGTGCCACGGCTCGCGAGCGACGCCTCCTTGGTCCTGCGCATAGGGGAAGAAAAATCCGTAGCGCGGCGCATGAGCGTGCAGCCAGGTTGCGAATCGGGCCTGAGGCCCATGATCGTATTCTGCTTGTGTCAGCGCCAACGATTCACCGAGTGCCAATGCCTGTTGGTCAAACACATCCAAATCCGTACCCCAATGGTGACGGCTGGTGCCCGGTAGGGCAGACCAACGCAAGATTGCTCGCACTCGCTCGGTATCCGTGAGGGTGTGAACGTCAATCGGTTGGCCGTGGTCGTCTAAGACCGGCTTTTCGCCTCGGTATTTGCCATTCCAAATTGCCAGTTGTCTGTCAAAAGACCGATGAGCACTGGCAATGGTTAGCGTAAAGCCGGCTTTTTGCGCACTATGGCGCAACGCCTCAAGGTGCTCAAGCACCTCGGGGTGCAAACAAGGCGCATTCGGCCGGGCATTGATAGGCACGAGAAATTGCATATCTTGCCCGGTTAATTGTGCAAGACTTAAGGTCAACGTAGGGCTTTCTCCAGCACTTTTTGGTACATGTCGGTGAGCTTTTCAAGATCGGGAATGCTGACGCACTCGTTCACTTTATGAATCGTGGCATTCACCGGACCCAGTTCAATCACTTGTGCTCCCATTTTAGCAATAAAGCGACCATCAGACGTGCCGCCCGTGGTTAACAGCTGGGGCGTTTGATGATTGACTTCTTCGACCGCTTCGACCACCGCATCGAGTAGGGTGCCTTTGTCGGTTAAAAAGGGATCGCCGCTATGAGTCCATTCAACACGATACTCCAACCCGTGAGCATCAAGGATGGAGTAGACCCGTTGCTTGATGGTTTCGCTATCAAGCTCGGTACTAAAGCGGAAGTTAAATTGTGCATGACACTCGCCCGGGATCACATTCGCAGCCCCAGTCCCCGCTTGAATGTTGGGAATTTGAAAGCTGGTCGGCGGGAAGAAGTCATTCCCGTTATCCCACACTGTTTGCGCGAGCTCAGTCAGGGCTGGCATAGCCTGATGCACGGGGTTATTGGCTAAGTGAGGATAGGCCACATGCCCTTGAGTGCCTTGCACATACAAATCGCCGGTGATCGATCCGCGACGGCCATTTTTGACCACATCCCCCACATGATGGGTACTCGAAGGCTCACCAACAATGCACATATCAATGATTTCATCGCGTGCGACCAGTGTATCAACCACGCGGGTCGTACCATTGATAAATGGTCCTTCTTCATCCGAAGTAATCAAAAAGGCAATCGAGCCGGGGTGATTTGGGTTTTCAGCGACAAAACGCTCAACTGCCACCACCATTGCTGCCAGTGAACCTTTCATATCGGCGGCGCCGCGACCATGGAGATGATCGTCAATCACCACTGCTTCAAACGGTGGCGTGTGCCACTGATCGCGCGGTCCGGCGGGCACCACATCGGTATGACCAGCAAAGGCAAATAATGGTCCTTGGGTGCCACGGCGTGCCCACAGGTTGGTGGTATCTTCAAAGACCATCGGCTCAATGGTAAAGCCCAATGCTTTTAAGCGTGCAATCATTACATCTTGGCAGCCCGCATCCTCTGGGGTGACTGATTCACGGTTGATCAAATCTTTTGCCAAAGACAGGGTAGCACTGTCAGTCATCTTAGTTTCCTTACAACGAGAATGAACGGAATATCACATTACGCAAAAATGTCAGCGTATTGGTTCTCTTTAAAGCCGAGATAGTAGCTACCCTTGTGTACGAGTAGGGGGCGTTTAATGATCGCAGGGTTATCGAGCATGATGGCTATCGCACTGGCTTCATCGAGGCTGGCTTTTTGCCCATCGCTTAGTTGGCGGTAGGTCGTGCCGCGTTTATTCACCAACGCTTCCCAGCCAAGTTCAGCAACGAAGGTGCGCAGCAGCGGTGCGTCTAAGCCATCCTTGCGATAATCGTGATACTGATAGTCGATGCCTTGGTTATCTAACCATTTCAGCGCTTTTTTTAGGGTGTCGCAGTTTTTAATGCCAAATACAGTTGTCATGATTTTTTAGATCGTGTTTTTGCGTGATTAAAGAGTGACACTGGTTGAGAGTGAACGCAATACCTAGCGCGGGATCGATGTGCTGATGAATATCAAGGTAGAGATCTCGCGCAGACTGTGAATTCTCCCGCTAAATACGCCTGCAGCACGTCGATTTGATGGCGTTTTGATCGAACGCAAAACCTCCTATTACCCGACATGAATAATGGGATTAATCAGAACTTTCGGAGGTTCGTATGGAACTAAATCCTGTGTTTGCACGGCGCTTGTATCTCGCCGCGCTTGTTGAAGAAATGGAACGTCCTAATGTACCACGCTTAATTGAAGCGACGGGCTGGCCACGTCGCACCATTCAAGATGTCTTAAAGTCGCTATCGGGCTTGGGAATCGATATGACCTTTATTCAAGATGGCAAGCGCCATAATGATGGGTACTACCAGCTAAAAGACTGGGGCCCCTTCCGCCGCGACTGGGTTGAAGATAAGAAGCGCGATATTCGCTCTTATATCAACTAAGGCGACGGTGTAATGAGTTTGCTATCGCGTAACGCCTGACGAATTGCGTCAGCGCGTCGTCGATTGGCACCAAAATCATAGTAGCCAACACGAGATGCGGATCGCAGCGCCAGTTCTGTGCCGTGCACTGATATTTCGACGTCGTCGACAAAGCGCAGCACTGGGGTCGTGAAGGTTAAGTGGGCATAGCTATCTTGTTGAGAGATAAGCTTCGCGCCCGATAGACTGGCAATGGTGTTGACGATATCGTCAAACCGGACAGACTCACTGGTCAGGGTGAAAGTTGATAATGCAAACTTGGGTCGAGTATCCTTGCTTGATACGCAGTTAGGGCTGTCTCCACAGGCGGTAACCGGCGGCTGTTTCATGATCTTGTCTCCTGTCGAGCACCCTGTAAGCGTCAATGCCACGAGTAACCCCAATGTCAGTGTTCGTATCATTATCCCACCCATAGGTAACTAATAAAGCCAATCCAACTGATCACCAATAATAGCCAAGGTAGACGGCTATCGCTGCGATCGCGCGCAGATGTTGTCGGTTGTGGCGGTGCGCTAGCAGTGACAGTGTCGGTATGCTCACTCGCTTGTTTTTGTTTTTTCTTCCGAGCTTTGTCGTGTGCGCGCGCTTTGGCTTTTTGCTCTTTCTTATATTGCGCAATGCCTTTTTCGATGCCTTGGGCAATCAGTTTGGTTTGGGCTTTGGTTTGTCCTGGCTTTTGTGTCGCTTTGGCTACACGCATGGCTTCTTGCTGTGTTTCAGGCGAGACAGCGTCTGCTTGTTTCCCCATGTTTGCTCCGTACTGCGGATGATATATCAGGTGAATAGAGTAACAAATTCTCATTGGGATCTTGCAGTTTTTCGGTGTGCGCGTCATGTTGGTCAATAGCGCAATAATATTGGCATACACATGGATACACTTCACCATTATGACGAGAAGGGCTTTTTAAAAGCGCCCGTGACTTATCTGATCTGTCTTATTTTATTAAGCCGTGCATGGTGGCTACTCGCGATGGCAGGGGTCAGTCGACAGCAAGGCAGTGAATTGCTGGCACTATTTTATCCGGACAAACCTGCCCTGTACGCCAGTTTGGCGGTGGGCGTGTTGCCTCTCATGCTTCTGTTGTTGGTTGGCAATTGTCACCGTGCACCTTGGTGGGCTCAGCGCCTTTGGCACTGGGGCTATGCCTTAATTTGGCCGGTCTGGGGGTGGGAAGGGGCGCATGTGCTTAGGACATTAATGGCTACTGACGGGCAGTTTGATTGGTTGATTGCATGCCACGGACTATGGGTGGTGTGGGGGAGCTTGTATTGGTTAAGAAGCCGACGGGTGAAACGTTTTTTTTACCAGTTTATCCGTGGCTTACATTTAAGCGCCACAGACAACAATAAGTACAAAGGAGAAGTAACATGACACAGGCACAGTCCGCGATTGTCCCTGATGGTGGACCCTATGCATTGTATGTGATGCTTAAGGTCACTGACGATGCCGCCTTGGTGCTACAGCAATGTCAGCGGTTGGCTGAGATTGCTAAGCAAACGCAAGAGGTCTTCGGTGATGCTCAGATGGGTGTGGCGGTCGGATTTAGCCCTGCTTTTTGTCGTGCCCACGGGTTAGCCTATCCGGAGGACGTGACAGACTTTCGTCCCCGAGAGAGTCGCAAACATCGGGCTCCTCACACTGACTGTGATGTTTTTATTCATCTTCATGGTTTGCGGCACGATTTGAATTTCTATGTTTTTCAGCAATGGTTAACCCGCATTAAGAAAGTCGTGGATGTGGTGGATGAAACAGCCGGGTTCCGCTATCTCGATGCGCGTGATATGACAGGCTTTATCGATGGCACGGAAAATCCGCAAGGTCTTGCGCGTGAAGCGGTTGCTGTGATCCCAGACGGACCGTTTACTGGGGGCAGTGTGGCTTTGGTCCAACGCTATGTCCATGACCTACCGGCTTGGGAGCGGTTACAGCAAGCGGCACAAGAAAAGGTGATTGGACGCACCAAGCCTGACTCCATCGAACTTGAGGACATGCCGGATACATCCCACGTTGGGCGTGTGGACATCAAAGAAAACGGGGTCGGCCTGAAAATTCTTCGTCAGAGCCTGCCATACGGCAGTGTCAGTGGCGAGCATGGGCTATTGTTCCTTGCCTATTGCCAACAGCAACATCCGTTGGATGTGATGTTAGATAGCATGTTTGGTGAACGCGATGGCAAAACTGACATGATGTTAAGCTTTACCCAAGCGGTGACCGGCGCCATCATGTTTATGCCTTCACAGACCACGTTAGCGCAATATGTGGAGCGTCTTAGCCAACCCGGTGTTGCATAACGGGCAATAAAAAACGCAGCCCGGAGGCTGCGTTTTCTTATCGTCGACCAAATTTGAATTACTTGGTCACGCGCAGTACAGGTGTTTCACCCACAGTGACGGCACCAGAAAGCTTAGTCAGCTCTTTGATCTCGTCCATGTTAGAGATAACAACCGGTGTTAGCGTTGATTTAGCTTTTTCTTCCAGCATGCCCAAGTCAAACTCGATCACGGTGTCGCCCGCTTTCACTGTTTGGCCTTCTTCTGCAATACGCTTAAAGCCTTCGCCTTTCAGCTCAACGGTATCAATACCGAAGTGAACGAAAAGCTCAACGCCATCTTCAGACTCGATAGAGAAAGCGTGGTTGGTTTCGAAAATCTTACCGATAGTACCGTTTACAGGTGCTACCATTTTGTCGCCTGAAGGCTTGATCGCAATGCCATCACCGACGATTTTCTCAGCAAACACAACATCAGGCACGTCTTCAATGTTGACGATCTCACCCGATAATGGGGCGATAATTTCAATAGCACTTGCGTCGTTGCTGTCTTCAGACACCAACTTCTTCAGTTTGTCGAACAGACCCATAGTGTTGCTCCTAAGCAGTAATTCTTTGCTGATTGTATATTAGCAGACGGTTTTTTCCGCAATAAATTTTTCGACATAGGCTTCGATTTCTGCCGCAGTTGGCAGATTGAGGGCTGTGTCGGCCATCGCTTTCACATCAGCAAAGTTGGCATTACGGATAATCTTCTTGATGCGAGGGATAGAGATGGCACTCATACTGAACTCATCCAGGCCCATACCCATCAATAGTAACGTTGCTTTCTCATCCCCTGCAAGTTCTCCGCACATTCCGGTCCATTTACCTTCGGCATGTGAGGCATCAATCACTTGCTTGATGACCGTCAATACCGCAGGTGACAGTGGATTGTACAGGTGAGAAATCAGTTCGTTGCCACGGTCGACAGCCAGGGTGTACTGGGTCAAATCGTTGGTTCCGATGCTGAAGAAGTCAACTTCTTTAGCAAGGTGATGAGCAATGGCGGCGGCCGCTGGTGTCTCTACCATCACACCGATTTCTAGTGACTCATCAAAGGTGAGGCCTTCTTCACGCAACTCAGCTTTGTAGGTCTCTAGCGCGGTTTTCAGCTCACGGATTTCTTCAACAGAGATGATCATTGGGAACATCACGCGGACTTTACCGTGTGCAGATGCACGTAAAATAGCACGGAGTTGATCACGCAGAATTTCACGACGATCCAAGCTGATACGCACTGCACGCCAACCCAAGAATGGGTTCATTTCGTCAGGCAGATCCATGTATGGCAGATCTTTATCACCACCAATGTCCATGGTACGGATGATCACTGGATGACCATCAACTGCTTCAGCGACCGCTTTATACGCTTGATACTGTTCTTCTTCGGTGGGCAGTGAATCACGGTCCATGAATAAGAACTCGGTACGATAAAGACCGACACCTTCACCACCGTTACGGTTGACACCGTCACAGTCTTTTACGGTACCTACGTTGCCGCAGACTTCAACTTGGTGACCGTCCAGCGTAATGGCAGGCAAATCTTTCAGTTTCGCCAGCTCAGCTTTTTCCGCTTGGTACTGATCGCGAATGGCTTTAAATTTCGCCAATTCGTCTTCAGATGGGTTCACAACAATCTTGTTGTTTACGGCATCCAGTACCAGCATGTCGCCATTTTTGATTTTCGCGGTCGCATCGTTAGTACCCACCACGGCTGGAAGCTCAAGCGAGCGTGCCATAATCGAGGTGTGAGACGTACGTCCGCCAATGTCTGTGATAAAGCCCAGCACATGGTTCAGGTCGATTTGCGCCGTTTCAGAAGGCGTTAAATCGTTGGCGACCAAGATCACTTGCTCGTTAATTGCACTGAGAGACACCATGTTGATGCCTAGCGCGTTTTTCACAAAGCGTGAGCCAATGTCACGAATGTCTGCGGCGCGCTCTTTCAGATAATCGTCGTCGAGTGACTCAAGTGTCACCGCTTGTTCTTCAATCACGCTGTAGATGGCGTGGTCGGCGGTTGCTAGGTTTGACTTGATGAAGCTGACAATTTCTTCTTCCAGCTCTTCATCTTCTAGCAGCATGATGTGACCTTCGAAGATGGCTTCTTTCTCTTCGCCGAAGGTTTCCCTTGCTTTGTCTTTGATCGCTTCAAGTTGCGTCTTAGACTTTTCGCGAGCATCCAATACGCGCTGAATTTCTTGATCGACTTGAGACGCGGCAATCTTGTTTTTATTGATTACAACGTCTTCTTCTTGCAGCAGCAGTGCTTTACCGAAAGCAATACCAGGTGATGCCAGGATGCCTGAAATCATAGCTTTACCTTACGTTTACCAAACTTAAAACCGATAGAAAAAGAGCCGGATTACTCCAGCTCGCCCATCAGTTTTACTAGGTGATCAACCGCTTCTTGTGCTTGCGCACCTTCAGCAGAGATAGTCACCATGGTGCCTTTGGTCAAGCCAAGGGTTTGAAGTTTGAACAGGCTTTTTGCGCTCGCGCTTTTACCGTTAGACTCAACAGTGATGTCAGCATCATAGGCTTTCGCATCTTTCACGAACTGCGCTGCTGGACGAGTGTGTAGGCCGTTTTCTGCAGTAATTTCAACTTGCTTCTTATACATGATTCACCCCGTATCTCTATTTTTTTAAATCTATGTATTAAATCTAAGATTAGCTTAACCGCTGACGGGCATTTTCGCTATCCGTTGGCGTTAACCTAACCAAGAAATTGACCGTATAGCTTAATCCATGTCAATTTCCTGTCATCTTTTTGCCGTTTTTGACCTTCCGCTCATCAGGTGATGTCGCTTTTATTTTGATGCGGAAAATAAAAAGGCAGACGTTTTTTACTAAAGCTTAATATAAAAATCAAACAAAAAAGGCCCGATGTGGGCCTTTTGTCAGGGGGAGGTAAATGTGCTTTACGCACTAACCTGCTGTTACTGTTCGTTTTCTAGCTCGGTAAACATGCCTGCGAACAGCGGTGAGCTGAGATAACGTTCTGCAGCACTTGGCAAAATTGTGACGATCTTCTTGTTTGCAAACTCAGGAAGCTCAGCAATTTTGTTGGCAGCGACCACAGCCGCACCTGATGAAATACCGGCCAAAATGCCTTCTTCTTCCATCAGACGACGTGCCATTTCGATGGCTTCATCTGAGGTGACGGAAACCACTTTGTCGATCAGGCTGACATCCAAGTTTTTAGGAACAAAGCCCGCGCCAATGCCTTGAATTTTGTGAGGGGCAGGTTGCACATCGTCACCGGCCAAAGTTTGTGCAATCACAGGCGACTCTGCAGGCTCAACGGCGACGGTCGTGATCGCCTTACCTTGGGTGTTTTTGATGTAGCGGCTAACACCGGTCAGTGTTCCGCCGGTACCGACACCCGCAACAAACACGTCAATCTCACCATCTGTATCGTCCCACAGCTCAGGTCCCGTGGTCTTTTCATGAATTTCAGGGTTAGCAGGGTTATCGAACTGTTGCAGCATTAGGTATTTGCCGGGCTCTGCGGCCATGATTTCTTCTGCTTTTGCGATCGCCCCTTTCATGCCTTTCGGCGCTTCGGTCAGCACCAGCTTCGCGCCCAGCGCTTTAAGCAGTTTACGACGCTCTAAGCTCATCGATTCAGGCATCGTTAGGGTGAGTTTATAACCACGTGCGGCGGCAACATAAGCGAGTGCAATCCCCGTGTTACCACTGGTCGGTTCAATCAGCTCAATACCGGGTTTCAAGGTGCCTTTTTTCTCGGCGTCCCAAATCATGTTGGCGCCGATTCGGCACTTGACGCTGAAGCTCGGGTTACGCGCTTCGATTTTGGCGAGCACGTTTGGCTTAGCTACGCGATTGAGGCGAACCAGCGGGGTATTACCGATAGTTTGTGTGTTGTCTTCGTAAATCTTACCCATTGTATCGTTCCTTCATGACACCGATTAGTTTGGCTATAAGCATATCTCTGATGCCTGTTTTGAAAAGGATCAGTTGGTTATATCTTATTGTGACATCGACCAATATATGATTGGCAAA
This sequence comes from Salinivibrio proteolyticus, assembly GCF_001996165.1. Lineage (GTDB taxonomy): Bacteria > Pseudomonadota > Gammaproteobacteria > Enterobacterales > Vibrionaceae > Salinivibrio > Salinivibrio proteolyticus. The sequence continues at coordinate 77,966 of NZ_MUFP01000012.1, forward strand.
TAGAAGAAAAGCCCACTGAAATTGTGAGCTTTTCTCTCTGAGCGTAGAGGCTTTTGGGTAAGGTCACAACCAGCTAGTAACGCCCGAGTCGTGACTTATAAGTGTCGACCCACAATGCAGTGGCGCCACATACGGCAGCAGGCATAACTAACAGGTTCAGGACTGGCGTCATGGTAAACAACATCACCACAGCCCCAAAGCTGAGTGATGTGCCTCTGCGTTGTTTCAGGCTGTCGCGCATGGTGGGGAAGGCCACCTTGTGGTTATCAAACGGATAGTCACAATATTGAATGGCCATCATCCAAGCACTGAATACAAACCACAACACAGGACCGAGTGTTTGGCCTAAGGCGGGGATCCATAATAGCAGCAGCAACCCCAGCGCCTTGGGAATGTAGTACATCAGTTTTTGCCATTCGCGTTTCATTACCCGTGGCAGATCTTTAACCACATCGAGCATGCCGTCATTGGGCGAGGGGGCGCCGGTCAGCTTGGCCTCTAAATGTTCCGCCAATAAACCGTTGAATGGTGCTGCAATCCAGTTAGCTAAAGTGCTAAAGAAGTAGGAAAACACCACTAAGATAGCAATCACGACCAGCGGCCAAAGTACAAACGACAGCCAAGATAGCCATTCTGGGAGGGTCGTAAGCCAAGTATCAATCCAATCGCCAAATTGAGACAACAAATAAGCAAATGCGCCGCCCATCAATAACACATTGACGATAATCGGGATCACGACAAAACGCCGTAATCCCGGTGTCAGCATTAGTGAAAAACCTTGTAACAAATAGCCAGCCCCGCTTCGAGGCTGAGGATGAACACGGTGGGTCATGACATCTCCTTTTTGATTTGTGGTTATACTACTGGCCCAACCGAGGTGCTGACAACGGTCAAATGCGTGGAAACTTTACGCATTTCTGTCGCTGTATTCGTTAAATTCTCCCCAACTTTTGATACAGTTAACTAAGTTGACCGATTACGCATTGCGTTAGTCAATGTGGCCCGCTTATGATCGACAAAGCGTTTGCGTATCTGCGCACGCTATGCCATAAGCTAATCAATACGCTGAACAAACACAGATTTGAGAATCGACGATGCAGGAATTGCGCCTTGTACTGATTGTTTTGGGAGCATTAGCAATTGCAGCTTTGCTGTTGCATGGCCTCTGGACCAATAAGAAAGAAAAGAGCACCAAGTTTGGTGAAAAGCCGCTGGGAAAATTGGATGACAGCAAAGACGACCAAGGGTTTGATCAAGRCGGGATAGGCGCAGTCCGAGTCGTCAAAAGCGCCTCTGGCGACAATCCGAAACCCAGCCGCAAAGAGCCTGCGGTTAGTTTTGGTGATAAGCCCGATGTCGACCCTTTGTTTGCCGACGAATCGGCGAAGACAGACCCCGTCGAGCCTGCTTTTCCATCCATGTCGGCAGCTGACGATGCCCCTGAGCCTGCCGCTAGCGAGCAATCCGCCGCGCCCTTTACCGCCCATCAAGCAGAAGACGGTGAGGATACTGCGCCGGTCAGTGATAACACGCCGCAACCAGACACTGCCGAGCATGACGCTGAGCAAAATGAAGCTGAAGCCGCTGAGACGGAAGATGAAACTGAAGTGCTTGTTTTGCATGTTCATGCCAACAACAATGCCATTTTCAACGGTCTTGAGTTAACCAACAGCCTTGAGCAGCATGGTCTGCGCTTTGGTGATATGGGGATTTATCACCGTCATTCCGATCCGTCAGGCACGGGCAAGGTGCTGTTTAGTGTCGCGAACATGGTAAAACCAGGCACCTTTGATATCGGTCATATTGATGGCTTTGAAACGCCGGGAATTAGCTTCTTTATGACTCTGCCTTGTTACGGTGAGCCAGAACAAAACTTCAAACTGATGCTACAAACCGCACAGCAGATTGCCGATGAGCTTGGCGGGCTGGTGCTTGACGATGCGCGCGCCATGATGACGCCGTCTCGCCTTGACGAGTACCGAGAGCGGGTTAAAGCCTTCTCTGCATAGGTCGAAGTTGGTCGGTGATTGTTCATCGGCCAACCACCTGCTCGCACACATCTCCATCTTCGCCGTTAATACGTATATACTTGCCTGTCACTCAATCAGTCACAACAGATCAATCATGGCTTACAGCAAAGAACAACTGGATGCGTTGAAGCATCAGCTTAACTACCATGCCTATCGCTACTATGTCGAAGACAGCCCTGAGCTGCCGGACGCGGAGTACGATCGTTTAATGCAAACGTTGCTGGCCATTGAAGCTGAGCATCCTGAATGGGTGACGGCTGATTCGCCGAGTCAGCGTGTAGGTGGCGCACCGCTTAGCGCGTTTGAGACAGTGACCCACGAGTTGGCGATGTTATCTTTGGGCAATGCCTTCAGTGATGACGATCTGGCTGACTTTGAACGCCGCGTTAAAGACAGACTCGGTGATGGCGAGCCGGTCACCTATACCTGTGAGCCAAAACTTGATGGCTTGGCGGTTAGCTTGATTTACGAAAATGGTGTCTTGGTCCAAGCTGCGACCCGAGGCGATGGCACCACAGGTGAAAACATCACCCACAATGTGAAAACGATTCGTAACGTCCCGTTGACGTTGCAGGCGGGAGATTGGCCGACGCGCCTTGAGGTGCGCGGTGAAGTCTTTATGCCTAAAGCGGGCTTTGAAGCACTGAATGAAGCGGCCCTCAAGCGAGGGGATAAAACCTTTGCCAACCCGCGCAATGCGGCCGCTGGTAGTCTGCGTCAACTGGATCCTAAAGTTGCCGCCAGCCGTCCGCTTAGTTTTTACGCCTATGCCGTTGGCATTATGTCGACACCGTTTGGCGAGGGGCAGTTCCAACGCCTGCAAAAGCTTAAACAGTGGGGGCTAGCGCTTAGCCCTGAAGTCAAACAGGTGACGGATTTAGCTGGCGTCAAACGCTACTACCAAGACATCTTAGCCCGACGTGATGCATTGCCCTATGAAATTGACGGGGTGGTGATAAAAGTCGACAGCATTGAAAGCCAGCAAACCTTAGGCTTTGTTGCGCGCGCTCCCCGCTGGGCGATTGCTTATAAATTCCCAGCTCAAGAAGAAATTACCACCCTCAACGATGTTGAGTTCCAAGTGGGACGGACAGGAGCCATCACACCGGTCGCAAAACTGGCGCCTGTTTTTGTCGGGGGCGTGACGGTCAGCAATGCGACCCTACACAATGGCGATGAAATTGAGCGTTTAGGCGTTCATATCGGTGATACCGTGGTGATCCGTCGCGCGGGTGATGTGATCCCACAAGTGGTCGGTGTGGTAGAAAGCCGCCGTCCTGAACATGCGCAGCCGATTGTTTTTCCAACAGCCTGTCCTGTCTGTGATTCTGCGGTCACTCGTGTTGAGGGTGAGGCCGTGGCGCGTTGTACCGGCGGGTTAATTTGCCTTGCGCAACGTAAAGAAGCCATCAAGCATTTCTCCTCGCGTAAGGCGATGGATATTGATGGCCTCGGTGATAAAATCGTTGAGCAGCTGATTGAAAAAGAGCTGATTCATACCCCCGCTGATCTGTTTCGCCTCACGGCGGGCCGTGTCACCGCCTTGGATAGAATGGGGCCAAAATCAGCACAAAATCTGATTGATGCGCTAGAAAAAGCCAAAGCGACCACCTTGCCTCGATTTATCTATGCGTTGGGGATCCGTGAGGTTGGCGAAGCCACGGCACAAAATCTGGCCACACATTTTAAAACCCTCGACGCGCTGCGCGCCGCGGATGAAGAAGCCTTGATTGCTGTCCCTGATGTTGGGACGATTGTGGCGGGCCATATTGTTCGCTTCTTTGCCGAGTCCCACAACCAAGATGTGTTGGATGCACTGTTGGAAACTGGGATCCACTGGCCGGAAGTGGCCCAACAAACGGATGCGCAAGCACAGCCTTTGGCGGGAAAAACCATCGTGTTGACTGGTACCTTATCGCAAATGTCGCGCACGGATGCAAAAGCCGCGCTGCAAGCGTTAGGGGCTAAAGTGACCGGAAGCGTCTCGGCGAAAACAGATATCTTGATTGCCGGTGAAGCCGCTGGCTCGAAACTGACCAAAGCGCAAGATTTAGGTGTGACCGTGTTAGATGAAGACGGCATGCTGGCACTGATCAACCAATAAATACCGCGAGGCTTCGGGGGAATCCCGTGGCCTCGATTGTGGAATTTACCTGTACTGGTAAACTAACTGTCACTCATCATTCTCACCACTGGGATAGGGATCCTAATGACTATCAAAACCCGCTTTGCCCCCAGCCCAACCGGCTTTTTGCACGTGGGCGGTGCGCGTACAGCACTCTATTCTTGGCTAGCAGCACGCAGCCAAGGCGGTCAATTTGTATTGCGTATTGAAGATACTGATCTTGAGCGTTCAACCCAAGAGGCCATCGACGCCATCTTAGAAGGGATGGAATGGTTGGGTTTAACGTGGGATGAAGGTCCATATTATCAAACCAAGCGTTTTGACCGATATAACCAGCTTGTTGACCAACTTTTGGCGGAAGACAAAGCCTATAAATGCTATGCCCCGAAAGAGCTGCTCGATGAGATCCGTGAGCAACAAAAAGCAGACGGTCTTAAGCCACGCTACGACGCTGATCATCCAAAAGTGATTGAAGCGAATCAAAACGCCAAGGCGGATGACCCGCATGTGATCCGTTTCCGCAACCCGAAAGAGGGTAAGGTTGTCTTTGACGACAAGATCCGCGGCCGTATTGAAATTGCGAACAGTGAACTGGATGATCTGATTATCCGCCGTACCGACGGCAGCCCAACCTACAACTTCTGTGTGGTTGTGGATGACTGGGATATGGGGATCACCCAAGTTGTGCGTGGTGAAGACCACATCAACAACACACCACGTCAGATCAATATCTACAAAGCGCTGGGCGCACCGGTTCCTGAGTTTGCGCATTGCTCGATGATCCTTGGTGATGACGGTGCGAAACTGTCTAAGCGCCACGGTGCGGTCAGCGTTATGCAATATCGCGATCAGGGCTTCTTGCCTCATGCGTTGCTGAACTATTTGGTGCGCTTGGGCTGGTCACATGGTGACCAAGAAATTTTCTCGCTCGATGAGATGATTGAACTGTTTAGCCTTGAAGCGATCAGCAAGTCAGCCTCAGCGTTTAACACTGAAAAGCTGCTGTGGTTGAACAACCACTACATTAAGCACGCCGACCCGCAAGAGGTCGCGCAGCACCTGCAGTGGCACCTCGATCAAGCTGGTATCGACATTAGCCAAGGCCCGGCCATCACCGACGTGATCCAGCTGGTCGGCGAGCGTTGTCATACCTTGGTAGAGCTGGCGGAGCAAAGCCGTTACTTCTATCAAGACTTTGATGAGATCGATCCAGCAGCGGCGAAAAAGCACCTGCGTCCGGTGGCTCTAGAGCCATTACAAGTGGCGAAAGGCAAAATTGAAGCGCTGCAAGACTGGAGCGTGGATGCCTTAAAAGCGGTGATCGCCGATACCTGTACCGACTTGGATGTGGGCATGGGCAAAGTGGGTATGCCATTGCGTGTTGCGGTCACTGGTGGTGGTCAGTCGCCTTCTGTGGATGCGGTCATGCACCTGATTGGTAAAGACCGTGTGGTCGCGCGTATTGAGCAAGCGATTAAGCTTGTTGAAGCGCGTGCGGCGCAAGGTTAATCAACGCAACCACCTTAGGTGGGAAAATCCAAAAGGGCGCTAGGCGCCCTTTTTCGATCGGGGGTTAGTGCGAGCCTTCTTCCATCTGCGCACTGTCAACAATATGGTTTTCGCCCATTTTACGTGGCAACACAAGGTTGAGCACAATCGCGACCAGACCACACAGGCTAATGCCTTGTAAGCTAAAATCGCCAATGCCGAATGCCATGCCGCCAATACCAAAGACCAAGGTTACGCCGACAATCGCGAGGTTGCGAGAGTCATGCAGATCGACTTGATTGCGGATCAGGGTATTTAATCCCACCGTCGCGATAGAGCCGAATAATAAGATCATGATCCCGCCCATCACAGGCAAAGGAATGGTCAGTAACACTGCGCCCAGCTTGCCGACAAAGGCCAACACAATTGCCGTTAATGCTGCATAGGTCATAATCACTGGGTTAAATGCTTTGGTGAGCATCACGGCTCCGGTGACTTCGCTGTAAGTGGTATTGGGTGGCGCACCGAATAAAGATGCGGCAATGGTAGCGGCACCGTCACCTGCCATGGTGCGGTGAAGACCGGGTTTTTTCAGGTAGTCTTTGCGGGTGACATTTGAGATAGCCAGCATATCGCCCACATGCTCAACAGCGGGAGCGATCGCCACGGGGATCATGAATAAGATAGCGTTGATATTAAATTCAGGCAGTGTAAAGGCGGGCATGGCGAGCCAGCTTGCTTGAGTCACAGCGCTGAAATCGACCACACCCATGATAAGGCTGGCGATATATCCCACCACGATACCCGCCAAGATTGGCACTAACTTAAAGAAGCCTTTAGCAAACACACTGATCACTATGGTGGTCAGCAGCGATAGCAACGAAATCCAAATCGCCACATCACCGGCGATAATTTGCGTGCCGCCATCGCCGCTTTTCCCCAACGCCATATTGACCGCGGTTGGCGCAAGCCCCAGACCAATCACCATAATGACAGGACCCACCACCACAGGTGGCAACAACTTGTGAATAATGTCGACGCCTTTGACACGGATAATGCCGCCCATAATCAGGTAAACCACCCCAGCCGCCATTAGACCGCCCATAGTAGCGGGAATACCAAAGTTGTTAACACCGTAAAGAATGGGAGCGATAAAAGCGAAAGAAGAGGCGAGGAAAATGGGGACGGAGCGACGGGTGATAAGTTGAAAAATCAGGGTTCCAATACCGGCACCAAAGAGGGCCACATTGGGGTCAAGCCCGGTTAATAATGGCACCAATACCAATGCGCCAAATGCAACAAATAGCATCTGTGCGCCTTGTAAAACTTGCATCATAGTCTCACCTCCAAAAAAAATCGCGAGATGTTAGCACAAAGCCAAGATGTGATGCTTGTCATATTTATCAATGTGAGATCGGTAGCAAATAATCGATGTAACGGATTTCATTCTAGTGGCGAGAGGCAGCGTGGTGAGAGGGCTATGTGAACCAACGGTCAGGAATCAGGTCTTTTTTAGGTAAGAGCATTGCTGAGAGAGGACAAGAGCGCTTATGATCCCAACATCCCATCAATCAATGTGGAAAAACTATGATCCGATTTGTAATGGCCGTGATGGCTATGCTGTGGCTACCCAGCGTCTTTGCCAATAATTTGTACCATGCAAGCGTACCATTAGATAACGGCGCTCAAACGTCGCAACAAGCGGCTAAGCAACAAGGCTTGCTGGACGTGTTGGTCAAAGTCTCGGGACAACGTGACATTGCCGATAATCCCAGTGTGCAGAATCGTCTTAATGATGTGGATGGTTTGATCACCCAGGTAGGATATGGTGAAACGGCGCGTACGGAGAACAGTGAATCGGTACGGACCCTTGAAGTGGGCTTTGATAGCCAGCAAGTGCAAGCGCTGCTGCGTGATGCGGGGTTGCCTTTATGGGGTACGCCGCGTCCGTCCGTTTTAGTATGGCTGGTGGACGATCGTGGTGCTGAACGCGAGATTGTGTGGGAACAAAGCGATGTGGCTTTGGTTGACGCCTTGCGAGACAGTGCGGCCAAGCGGGGTCTGCCTGTACTGGTGCCGGTGGGCGATTTTGATGATCTGATGGCTATCTCTGCCAGTGATCTTTGGGGAGGCTTTATCGGCCCGGTTAGCGACGCGAGTCAGCGCTATCAAGCGGACGGTATTGTGATTGCCAAACTGACCCCGCAGGGCATACGTTGGCAATTCTTCCCCGATGCGAGCGACTTGCAATCCGATCAACAGCGCGGGCAAGGCGACAGTGCGGCTATGATCAATGCAGTTGCCGATTATTATGCGACCCGTACTGCCGTGGTGTTTGATCAAGATGATGACAGTCAAGCGGTGACGTTGGCGATTGCAGGCGTGCAAGGTGGGGATGATTACGTCCAGCTAGAGCGCACATTAGCGGGATTAAATGCGCTACAAAGCGCACACCTTGCGGAGCTCGAGGGAGATACGTTGCGATTTACGGTGCGTTTAGCCGCGTCACAACAAGCTCTGATTAACGAGCTGACCGCGAATCGCGAAATCCGTCTGATGACTCCGCAAGAACGGCTCGATTATGCAGGTAGTGAGAAGATGGAAACGTCACCACAGCAGCCAGCCGGTTCAGCATTAGATAGCTCGGACGAGGGCGTTCGACTCAACAATGAGCCGACACTCGAAGGAGATGTTTTGGCTGAGGATGACACGACACTGTGGTTTGTTTGGCAGTCTTCGTAACCGCATGCGACACACGAATAGAAAGGCCAGCGTATGACGCTGGCCTTTTTCGTTTGGCTGTCCCGTTTAAGATAGATGGTTCATCGCTGCGACTACCAGTTGGCCGGGCTAAATTGCTGACCTGCAAGTGCCGCTTCGACCATCAGGCCACCCTTAGCATGGGTAAAGACAGTCAGACCATTAACGTAATAGGCTTTTGATTGACGGTTGCTGGCTGACGCCGAGGTGCCTGCGGTGCCGGCTTGCGCAGAGGCGCCTTCGGTTAAGGCAGTTGCGGAGGCTTGTGCGCCCAGCTCTACTTGTCCTTTCATAAAGCGGTCATACGCGGCTTGATCTTCAAAAAAGACGATTTCGCTGAAGGCTTGTCCGCCAAAAGTAAGACCGACCGACACTTGCTTTAACTCAGCTGCACTGACCGGCTGACCTTGGCGGTAGACCACGCCCTTACCGTATGCGCCGCCCACCCAAAAGCCGCCTTTACCGACTGAAGGAAACACGGCATAGCCATAGGCGTTATCAAAAAACGGTTGGGTTTGCGGATATTGATAAAACTGATCGCGTGCCAGGTTTGCTTGGCTAATTTGATCCCGCTGAGAATGGGTAGCACAGCCCACTAGGGCGGTCAGTGCCACTAACGCCATGCTCAACCATACATAAGAACGACGTAACATGTTTTTATCCCTCTTCGTCATCAAAGTGAGTCTTTCACATCACACGGTACGTCAGTTTAGGCGGACAAATGTCAGGCGCGTGTGGAAATTTTCCGTGGGGTGCGATGACAAGGCTGGCCGCGATATCGCCAACCAACAAGCCCACTTATCACCACCCAAATCCAAAGCGGGGTATTACCCCATTGGCGATAGGGGGTGAGACCCACAGTGCTGGTGACGGTGGTGGTAAGCACACCGGTTTCAAATTGTGGGAGGGATTGCTGAATATTGCCGCGTGCATCCATAATCGCAGTCACACCATTATTGGTGGCACGAATGACCGGCAAGCCAAACTCACGCGCGCGCATCCGCGCAATTTCTAAATGCTGCAATGGGCCAATTGAGCGGCCAAACCATGCATCATTCGACAAAGTGATAATCGCGTTACTGTCCGGCGTCAAGTTGGCGCGAATTTGCGCTGGAAACGCAATTTCGTAGCAAAGCGCCGTAATGTAGGCCAAGCCATTGGCCGGTAATGCCGGTTGTATGGCCTCGCCCGGTGAGAACGAAGACATGGGCAAATTAAATAAAGGCGCAAGCGGACGCAGTAACGACTCAAAGGGAACGAATTCACCAAACGGGAGCAAATGATGCTTGCTGTATTGCTTCGGCGCGGGATACTGATAGCTAGGCGTATCGGCGCCAACCGCAATCACATTATTAAAATATTGCCCTGCCGCATTTTGGTCTAACACGCCGGTAATGACCGTGGTGTGGTTATTTTTCGCGGCGGTATCTAATTGCTCAAAAAAGCGAGGTAAGTCACGCTCCAACGCCGGAATGGCCGCTTCTGGCCAGATCACCACATCGCTATCCCAATGTTGGCGGGTGAGATCTAGGTACTTCATTAAGGTTGGCCAGCGTTGATCGGGACGCCACTTTAACGCTTGGGGAATATTGCCTTGGATGAGTGAAACCGTTTGTTGTTTCTCAGGATGTGCTTCAACCCATTGGATGGTGTTAAGTCCGTAGGCACACGCGGATAGGCCAGCGATCGCCGCGAGACCAGCTAACTGCTTGCGTCCTTGCCAAGCGCCCCATTTGGGCGTGATTAAAGTCGCCAACCCTGCCATTAGCACCAGCAGCCAAGTGATGCCTTGCACACCGAGCACTGGCGCCACGCCAGCTAAAGGACTATCAATTTGGCTGTAGCCGGGCCACAGCCACGGGAAACCGGTGAAGACCCAGCCCCGTAACCCGTCGGCCACGAGCCATAGGCTAGGCGCAAGAATTAGCCATTTAATCGCGGCATGGCGTACCGAGCAGCGCGCTAACACACCGGCGAATAACGCGGGATACAACGAAAGGTACATTACCAGCAGCGCCATTAAGGACAAGCCTGCTATGGCGGGCATACCTCCAAAATGATCAATACTGACATACACCCAGCTGACGCCGGTGGCAAATTGACCGAGCCCCCAGCAAAAGCCGAGCAAACTGGCCTTTTTGGGAGAGGCGGATTGGAGCAACAGGAATAGACCCCAAAGCGATACCGGCATTAGCAGCCAGTAAGAGAAGGGGGCAAAGGCAAGGGTGGCACTGGCACCAAGCAGGGCAGCCGCGAGGGGCTGCCCAATTTGACGCACAATGTGATTAATCGCTTTCACTTTGAGGTTCGCTACTGTCAGGAATGGTGACTTGTAGCTGAATGATACGACGGCTGTCTGCCGAGGTCACCTTAAAGTGGAAATGTTCGATATCCACTTCCTCGCCGCGATCGGGCAGATGGCCAAAGCTGGTCATAACCAAGCCGCCAATGGTGTCTACCACATCGTCTTGGAACTGACTGCCGAAGTGTGTATTAAAGTCTTCTAACGTGGTCAGTGCTTTTACCGCAAAAGTATGGCGGCTTAGCTGACGGATTTCTTGTTCGTCGTCCTCGTCGTACTCATCTTCGATTTCGCCAACGATTTCTTCCAAGATATCTTCAATGGTGACCACGCCCGATACACCGCCAAATTCATCGATCACGATCGCCATGTGGTAGCGTTCTTCTTGGAACTCTTTGAGTAAGCGGTCAACGCGTTTACTCTCAGGTACCACCACGGCAGGGCGTAACACCTTCTCGATATCGAAGTTTTCGGCATCTGGGCGCAAATAGCGCAGCAGATCTTTCGCAAGTAAGATGCCTTCAACATGGTCTTTGTCATCGCTGATCACAGGATAACGCGAGTGTTGGGCATCAATGATGATATTAATGATCGCTTCCAAAGACTGCGATCGTTCAACGGTTACCATCTGCGAGCGGGGGATCATGATATCTCGAACACGCATGTCGGAGATTTGCATGACACCTTCCAGCATGTCTCTTGTGTCATGGTCGATCAGGGCGTTTTGCTCTGAATCGCGGAACACATCCACCAGTTCCTGTCTGTCTTTAGGATCAGCTTGGAAAAACTGTCCTAGCCGCTCGAAGAAGGTCTTCCTACTCGGACCGTCTGCGTTTTGCGAATTATCGTCGTTCATTCAAATTCATTCAGTTAGTTAACGCTCAATGAAGTCGTTCGCATAGGGATCTGGCACCCCCATGGTAGCTAAAATGTCACGCTCTAAGGCTTCCATTTGCTCGGCTTCATCATCCTCAATATGGTCGTAACCAAGCAGGTGTAAGCTGCCATGCACGACCATGTGTGCCCAGTGATCCATCAGTCGCTTGCCTTGTTGTTCAGCTTCACGCTCAACCACTTGGCGGCAAATGATCAGATCGCCGAGCAAATCAATGTCGATACCGGGAGGGGCATCGAACGGAAACGATAACACATTTGTGGGTTTATCTTTGCCACGATAATCGCGATTCAAGCTCTGGCTCTCACCTTCGTCAACCAGACGAATCGTGACTTCCGCTTGTTCACGCGCGTTGCGTACGGCGTGTTCAAACCAAGCTTGGAGCTGATCATCACTGGGCAACCCGTCAGTATTATCACACGCCAGCTGAACATCCACGTAATAACTCATGATTGTTCCTGCGATTGGCTGTGTTCAGTATTCATTTGTGCTTCGCGTGCCTCACGACGACGCGCTTCGGCTTCTTTGCGTGCGCGCGCATCTTCCGCTTCCCATTTATCATAGGCTTGAACAATACGCGTCACCACGGGGTGGCGAACCACGTCGTCAGCTTGAAAGAAGTGGAAGCTGATTTCTTTGACATCAGAGAGCACTTCAATGGCATGACGTAAGCCTGATTTCGCGTTGCGTGGCAAATCCACTTGTGTCACGTCACCGGTGATCACAGCGCGCGAATTAAAGCCAATCCGAGTCAGGAACATTTTCATTTGTTCCACCGTCGTGTTTTGGCTTTCATCGAGAATAATAAAAGCGTCATTGAGGGTACGGCCACGCATATAGGCCAGCGGCGCGACTTCAATCACGTTACGGTCAATCAGCTTTTCAACGCGCTCAAAGCCAAGCATTTCAAACAAGGCATCGTACAAAGGGCGCAGGTAAGGATCGACTTTTTGGCTGAGATCGCCGGGCAAAAAGCCCAGTTTTTCACCGGCCTCTACCGCAGGACGTGTCAGCAAAATACGGCGAATTTCTTGGCGCTCAAGTGCATCAACCGCCGCTGCGACCGCCAAGTAGGTTTTACCGGTTCCCGCCGGACCAATACCAAAGGTAATGTCATGGCTAACCATGTTGGCAATATATTGCGCTTGGTTTGGCGTACGCGGTTTGATCACCCCTTTTTTGGTTTTGATATTAATCTCTTTACCGTATGGGATGCTTGATTCGGTGGTTTGCTCGAGTACGCCCGATTCTTTGATTGCCAAGTGAATGGCTTCCGGCTCAATGTCTGGGTAGCTGCCACGCACTGGGGCAGTATCAACATACAAATGCTTGAGAATATCTACCGCGGTATTAGCGGTATGTGGCTTGCCAACAATCGAAAACGCATTGTGTCTGTGATTAATTTCCACACCCAAGCGGCGTTCTAATTGTTTGATATTGTCGTCAAACGGGCCACAAAGATTGGCAAGTCGGGTGTTATCGGCTGGCTCTAAAGTAAGATCAAGAGTGATAATTTTAGACAAGGTTATCCTCGCTTTAGGCGCCGGCTTCCCGGCGCCTTTGAATCGATGAACTCCTTAAGGAGTATATACACCAACGCCAAGCTCGTTTTCATTACGTGTTTTCGCCATGATTTCGGTTGGCGAGACGGCGACACGCAGGTCCATATCTTTTTCAGTACGAACCAGCTCACCGCGGAGCGAGTTTGGCATCACTTCAGTAATTTTGACGTCAACAAATTGGCCAATCAAATCGACAGAGCCTTCAAAGTTAACGACACGGTTGTTTTCGGTACGGCCGCGTAGCTCCATCAGATTCTTACGAGATGGGCCTTCAACCAGAATACGTTGCTCCGTGTTGAGCATCAGGCGTGAGTAACGCATCGCTTGGCTGTTAATTTGTTGCTGCAGGCGGTACAGACGTTCTTTTTTCACTTGCTCTGGGGTGTCGTCAGGCATATCGGCGGCTGGCGTCCCAGGGCGTGGTGAATACACAAAACTAAAGCTCATATCGAAGTCGATATCCGTGATCAGCTTCATGGTCGCTTCAAAGTCTTGGTCCGTTTCACCCGGGAAGCCGACGATAAAGTCAGAGCTGATGGTAATATCAGGGCGCGCTTGACGCAGCTTACGAATTTTCGACTTATATTCGATAGCGGTGTGCGGACGCTTCATCATAGTCAGAATACGGTCCGAACCACTTTGCACCGGCAAGTGGAGGAAACTCACCACTTCTGGCGTATCACKATACACCTCGATGATATCGTCAGTAAACTCAACCGGATGGCTGGTGGTGTAGCGAATACGGTCAATACCATCGATCGCGGCCACATAACGCAGCAGTTCGGCAAAGGTACAAATCTCACCGTCGTGCATTTCACCACGATAGGCGTTCACGTTTTGTCCCAGCAGGTTCACTTCACGGACGCCTTGCTCGGCCAGTTGGGCAATCTCAAACAGGACATCGTCGAGCGGACGGCTCACTTCTTCACCACGCGTATAAGGCACCACGCAGAAGGTACAGTACTTCGAGCAGCCTTCCATAATCGAAACGAAAGCGGTCGGTCCTTCTGCACGCGGCTCGGGAAGACGATCGAATTTCTCGATTTCCGGGAAGGTAATGTCCATCACGGGCGCATGATCTGAGCGTGATTGTTTGATCATCTCAGGAAGGCGGTGCAGCGTTTGCGGGCCAAAAATTACATCCACATAAGGTGCGCGCTCACGGATGTGGTCGCCTTCTTGTGTTGCTACACAGCCACCAACCCCGATCACCAAATCTGGATTTTTGTCTTTCAGTGTTTTCCAACGCCCGAGTTGGTGGAAAACCTTCTCTTGCGCTTTTTCACGGATAGAGCAGGTGTTTAGGAGGAGAACATCTGCTTCTTCTGGTTGCTCGGTCAGCTCGTAACCACCGGAAGCATTGAGCAGATCTGCCATTTTGGATGAGTCATACTCATTCATTTGGCAACCCCAGGTTTTAATCAGCAGTTTCTTAGCCATGTAACTTTACGCTCGTTTTTAATCTTATGGTCGACATTACCCCTCAAGCTGTGTGGTTTTTAACCAGTCAATCAGCTTGGCAAGCCGCGTATTGTACTGCTTTCCAATAACGCTGACCAGATCACAGGGCCGATGAAATGATCCTCAGAACCTTCAATCTTGGTAAGGCATTGACAAAGGACACAACCTGACTCGCATTTATGGTGGTTACTGCCAAGAACATTGACGCAATTTGATCTGATTTAGGTCGAATTCTCGTTAACCTTCAGTAGAATGCCCTCATTGCTGGTAAAAAGAGATAGTCATGAACCCATTTGAAATCATTATTGTTGGCGGTGGCATGGTGGGTGCAGCCACTGCGTTGGGATTAGCGCGTCAGGGGCGTCAGGTTGCATTGATTGAGCGCCAAGTTCCCCAGTCATTTTCGCCCTCACAGCCAATGGATCTTCGTGTTTCGGCTATCTCTCATGCGTCGGTGGCGCTACTGTCCGATTTAGGGGCATGGACGGACATTGAAGCTATGCGTGTGTGTCCATATCGCCGCCTAGAAACGTGGGAAGCGGAAGACAGCCGTGTCTGCTTTAGCGCAGAACAACTCGACTTACCCCAACTGGGATATATGGTCGAAAACCGTTTGATTCAACTCGGACTCTGGCAGCAATTCTCACGCTATGACAACTTGCACGTTTTCTCGCCCGCGTCGATTACATCAATGCATCAAAAAGGGCAGCAACACTATGTTGAGTTAGACAACGGCGACACACTGACAGCGTCGTGGTTGATTGGTGCGGATGGCGCGAATTCTCGAGTACGAGATTACGCCAAGATTGGCATCACCAGTTGGGACTATCGCCAACATTGCATGCTGATCAATGTCGAAACCGCGTCGCCGCAGCAAGATATCACGTGGCAACAATTCTTCCCTTCAGGGCCGCGCTCCTTCTTGCCGCTATGCGGCCAGCAAGCCTCCTTGGTGTGGTACGACAGCCCTCAACGTATTCAGCAATTATGTCAGTTAGATGCGGCGCAGTTAAAAGCAGAGATTGTGGCAAATTTCCCCGCCGAAGTTGGAGAGGTAACGCCTGTTAACTGGGGCGCATTCCCGCTGACGCGACGCCATGCGCAGCAGTACCATCGTCATGGCGTTGTAGTGATTGGTGATGCTGCCCACACCATTAACCCACTCGCAGGACAAGGGGTGAACCTAGGCTTTAAAGATGTAGCGGCCCTGTTGGATGCCTGTGCCGATGCAGGCAAACACTGGCAGGATGATGCGACATTAGCAGCTTATGAGAAAGCACGCCGCACCGATAACATGATGATGCAAACCGGCATGGATGTGTTTTATGCCGCGTTTAGCAATCGAATTACGCCTTTAAAACTAGCGCGTAATGCGGTGTTCAAACTGGCCGAACACAGTGGCCCAGTGAAAAAACATGTATTGAAGTATGCGTTAGGGCTTTAATCTTCGCGACAAGAGCAAGGACGCGATATGGTGAACTACCAGACGATTATTTTTGATATTGGCAATGTGATGGTGCGTTGGTCACCGGAAGAAATCATCCGTCTAACCTTAGGGGACGCGGCGGATGCCCACGCGTATGCCAATCAAATCTTCCCCAGTGACACTTGGCAAGCGCTGAACCGTGGCACGCTCACCGAAGCGCAAGCCAAGCAACGTTTTGCCAAAGAAACGTCGCTAAGTCCTACGCAGCTTGAGGCACTGTTTTATTACATTAAACAGACTCAAATTTGCCTTTACGGTAGTGTCGAGTTACTTCACTCGGCCAAACAGGCCGGATACGATGTCTATGCGTTAACCGATAATGTGCGCGAAATTGTTGCGTTCTTAAAACAGTGCTATGCGTTTTGGTCGCTGTTTGATGGTGCCATCGTGTCAGCCGAAGTAGGGTACCTAAAACCCGAGCCTGCCATTTATCAACGCTTGTTGGATGACTACCACCTCGATCCAGCCTCTTGTGTGTTTTTGGATGACAGGGTCGCGAATGTAGAAGGTGCCAAAGCGCTAGGCATGGCGGGGATCCCCTTTACCGATGCACAGCAATGCCGCGCAGAACTCGCCAAGCTGGGAATCGTGGTGTAGCGGGTTCAAAATCCGTTTCCTTTGGGTGTAGCGGTTCAAGTCCGCCCACCGGTAACATACATAGAAAGGTCGCTTCTATAGCGGTCCTTCGTCGTTTTAAGTACTGATAAATATTCTACTTTTTAGGTTTTTTCCTCAGTTTCCCTTTTTCGTTGTCACATCTTTTTCGCTCCAATAGGCTCTTTATCCTCCTTAAAATTTCTCCCATGGTCCATATATGGTTCATCGCATGACGATTCTGTGCGCAAGGGAATCCTAGTAAATCCAACAAATGCAAAAAGCAGCCGTCGAGCAAGCTAGTATTAGCAAGTGCTCTGAGCTACCAGAACCGTGATACGACAACAGTAACTTTAAAGTGCTATGAGTACATTGTTTTGTACAAGGTCACTGTGTATCGAATAGTTTTGTGCTCTAATCATCTTTAATTACTAAAAGTGGAGAAGGTTATAACAATGGGAAGGAAAGTATACAAATATATGGGATCTGATGTGCTACCACTTGCTTTTGACGAGGAGGGAAGTGTTAGTATAAAGTTTTCTTTCCCAAAAGATTACAATGATCCGTTTGAATTATTCTTATCAATCGATCCTTCACAAACAGAGCCGGAGATTTTGGCGTTTTATAAGGATATAGTACAAGAAATTCCACAGCGTCCTACCACTTGCTTTTCCAAGTCCCCTATTGTCACTCCTATGTGGGCTCATTACGCTTCAAATTTAACAGGGTTTGTTCTTGAATTTGATGAAATGCTACTGATGGAGTACCTAAGTGACTCATATGTAGAGGATGTAAATTACCTCAGTGAAACCTCTCCAGAAATTCGTAATCAACTGAATAGAGCTTATTACGTTGGAAAGCCTAGACACGCGATATGGTTGAATAAAGCAGCAAACCATATTGCCTATTTTAGTAAGCATGATTGCTGGGGTTACGAGAAAGAAAGACGATTGGTAGTTAATAGTGATGATCTAGATAAAATAAATGAAAATATGTTGATGCACGTCCCGATGGAGTGTGTGACAGCAATTGTCGCTGGTGCCAGAGCGAATGAATATTCTTTCAATAAGAGCATAGATCTAGCCAATGAGATAGGTTGTAAACACTATGATCTATTTATTGGGAAGAGCTACAAACAACCATATTTTAAAGATTCATCCGGACATAGTTATGTGTTTGATGGTGAGAGTATTGTTGGTTCAGAGTCTTATTGTGATGACTGTAAGGAGCCCTTATCAGACTCACATCAAGAGTTATGTGCATGGTGTGCGATTGATGAAGTACATCAACATGATGCAATGATTCGAAATCCTTTGAGAATGCTTAATAGAATAGGAAATCTCGAAGAGTACATTCGCGGATTCAATGCAGTAGGTAAGAAATGATATCAATTGGATAATCGTTTGRGTTCTAGTCGAATAAGCCAACCTCCATAGAGAAGAGGATTATAACCAACGCTCTCTGTCAGAAACAGGCATGTCCCGATACAAAACGTTACTTAGCCCTAAGCTGACTCTGCGTAATTACAATGCACAAGTTGGCGAAGCATTAGCCAACGTGAAAGTGATGAACAAAGTCATAAGACTCGGTATGCCTGTTAGCTATCGAGTTGATTGATAGGATAAATCCTATTGGGATCAGTGCGTTAGGGGAATGATTTGATCAACAACGCCTACTCAGAGTGATAAGCACGCGTGAAGTTGCGTGCTTATCGTTTTCACCTCTACCCTAGAACCTCGACGTCGCTGAACATGTAGCCGTGTTCTAGTAGTGATTGCTTCGCTGACTCTTTGATATCGGCATCAATATGAGTGAGTAATTCTTCTGCTGCTAGTTTGGGTTGTATTGTTAAGATTTGTTGGTCGCAAATACGAGCTTCTTGTAGAAGAACCAGATCATTATTATTTAACGAATATATCAAAGTCTTCCCTTTGGTTTCTCTTTCTTTAGAGAAGACTAATTGACCACCTATTTGAACGGGATGGATGATTGGCTCTGGCGTTAGATCATTGAGCATTTCTTCTAGTCCGTTTAATAGCTCTAATTCATGTTTTTTCCCATTTAAAGCTATTGGTAGTTTGTCACATTTCAAAATGCTGTCTGCAAATACCGCTAGGTTGCTCAGACGAGCGTCTTGTATACCAAGTTCTTTACCAGATGCTAGATCTTCACAAGCCTTTTGGTGGAATGTTTTATCGCTATCCAACTTGGAACAGAGTCCGAGTTCTTTCTCTTTGAGTTTGAAAAGATCAGAGTAACGTTCCTGTTGTTCTTCTATGAATTTTTCAAAGTTGCTTTGAAGATTTTTAGCAGAATCAATTGCGAACTCGATATCTTCAAATTCGATAAAACCTTCTGGTTTTTTAATCGAGTCAGAGAAATAGGTATCACGACTTTCTAGTCTTAGCGAACCGTACTTTGGACCAAATTGACTGTCATCGAGAAATTGAGCAACTCTCTCCATAATGCTCACGAGTTCTGCTAGTGGGTGGGTGAAGTACGTGCCAGTGTGGTTAAAATCTTGTATGGCTCTTTCTAAACTGTCTAGAAGTTCTTGTTTGATTATTTCAAGATTTTCATTTGGCTTACTATGAAACGAAAAGTTTCTTTGTAAGCAATTTGAAACTGAATACTCAATCGTACTTTTAAAAATATCTTTATTCTTCTGTTCACGATGATTTTTGCTTTCTATCTGTTCCTCTGCCTGTTGAATCGCCTTTTTAAGCTGTTCGAGTACGGATTGCATAGTATTTTGGTAACTTGAAGGTAATACACCAAATGGTTTTACATATGGAGATATTTGACCAAGAAAGTGCTCTGGGCGTTTTTGAGAATTAATATCTAAATCAACCTCTTTACAAACGTATGCGTGATGTTGGTCCGTGATAATCTTATTTAATGATTCTAATGACTCGACACTGTAGAACTTCTCTCGCAGCTCCAACGAAAGTGAAGGTAGCTCTCGTACAAAGCCTTTAAGCTGATTAACTAGGAACAGGTCTAAATCTTCTTTAGCTAAAGCCAAACGCACCGATTTGGAAACCTTGAATGTTGTCGCTTTTTGGTTTGGTAAGCGGAGGTTTAACAATGCTCTTAGCTTTTGAAGATTTTCACTACCCGCTTTTTCTCCATTTTCCCAGCCATTAATTCTGGACTGATTGACCCCACATCTGCGGGCTATTTCTGACCTAGGGATATTCAAAGATACTAGTTGCTCGACAATGCTTTTAGCGCAGTCCTTATCAAGCTTTTGATTGTGGGTTATTGACTCTGACATAGACACCTCTTTTGGGGTTAAGTTTTAAATGACTATAAATGCATATGAGAATGAAATGAAAGGAAAACTTACGGAAATTTTATTTTATAAATAATTGAAATTAAAGGTAATTTTTGTTTTTTAAGGAATTAATAAAGAAATTTTGCATGTTTTTAAGGTGCTTTTGGATGAAAGATACCTTGCCATTCGTTACTTTTGGGAGATTTTTCACATGAGAGGAG
>NZ_MUFP01000013.1 GCF_001996165.1 Salinivibrio proteolyticus
AGGTTTTGGGTTGGACTTAAAATAAGCCAGTTGATTGTGGCGAGAACGAACAGCTTTCTAGATTACCGAATTTGCTTGGCGACCATAGCGCTTTGGACCCACCTGACTCCATGCCGAACTCAGTAGTGAAACGAAGCAGCGCCGATGGTAGTGTGGGGTCTCCCCATGTGAGAGTAGGACATCGCCAGGCTTTGATTACAATTGATTAAAGCAAAGAGATATAAGTCTTTAGTCATACAGAATTGGTGCGGAGTGGTAGTTCAGTTGGTTAGAATACCGGCCTGTCACGCCGGGGGTCGCGGGTTCGAGTCCCGTCCACTCCGCCACTACTTAGAAACCCTAGCTGAAAAGCTGGGGTTTTTTGCGTTTAAGCACCAGCATCATTGTGTTGGGGCTTTTGTGTTTATCGCATGACATCGAGTAGAGCGTTGAGTAAAGGTTCTTTTGCGCGGGAAGCTTTACAACAAAGGCCTAGTTCGAGAGGTTGCACAATTTCTTGGCGTAATCGCTCAACCTTGTCTTTTACTGGGCTGTTATCAATCACCACATCTGGCGCGACACCAATACCACAGCCCAATGCCACCATACTGACAATCGCCTCATGGCCGGCTATTTGTGCGTAGACGTTTGGCTCGATACCTTTACCGGTCAACCATTGATCAGCGAGTTCGCGCGCTGTCCCTGCTTCGGGCAAGATTAATGGTGTGAGCTGCCAGTCAATGGCTTGTAGGTCAATGCCACTGCTGGCCATTGCCGGTGCGATAACCGACAAACTGACCGTATCAATCGGTTGAAACACCAAGCTGGATGACAAGCGTTTGGGTTTAGCGGCAATAGCAATATCGGCGCTATTGTCTTGCACCTTCTCTTCTGCTTGAGCGGGGTCGCCGGTTAGCAGTTGTAGCTCGATATTTGGGTATTGTTGACGAAACCGCGCGAGGAGCTCAGGTAAAT
Source organism: Salinivibrio proteolyticus (assembly GCF_001996165.1). Taxonomy (GTDB): domain Bacteria; phylum Pseudomonadota; class Gammaproteobacteria; order Enterobacterales; family Vibrionaceae; genus Salinivibrio; species Salinivibrio proteolyticus. The sequence continues at coordinate 955 of NZ_MUFP01000013.1, forward strand.
GGCTATAGCTTGCCGTGACTGAACAAAAGAGCGTGAGCTTACCGCCGAGCAAAGAGGCATGTTCATTGATACTGGCTTTAGTGGTGTGCCAAAGCTGCAGGATATCGCGTGCGACGGGAAGCAGCGTTTTACCTGCTGGGGTGAGATCGACCGCTTTATTGGTGCGAATAAACAGAGGCTGACCAATATCTTCTTCGAGACGTTGGATGATTCGGCTCAGCGCAGAAGGGCTGACGTGCATTGCTTGTGCGGCTCGGGTATAGCTTTTGGTGTCACAGAGGTGGAGAAAGCCCGTGAGTTGCTTTGCATTCATGATTTTATTGTTGCTGTAATTGCAATGTTATGTTGTGAATATATCACTTTAGGCAATATAGTGGTTAGGGTAGTATCAAAAATACGCGGTGAAAACACACCCAATCACGGATTTGAATCAATGGAGCACCCCATGGCGAACTACTTTAATACCCTGAATTTGCGTCAACAATTGGAACAATTAGGCGTATGCCGATTTATGGATCGTGATGAATTTGCCACCGAGGCCGAATTTCTCAACGGTAAAAAAGTGGTGATTGTCGGCTGTGGTGCGCAAGGGCTCAACCAAGGCTTAAACATGCGCGACTCGGGTCTTGATGTGGCTTATGCACTACGTCAAGCTGCTATTGATGAAAAACGTCCTTCTTATCAGAACGCGGTCGAAAATGGATTTGAAGTGGGTAGCTACCAAGATTTGATCCCACAGGCAGACTTGGTGATTAATCTTACGCCAGATAAACAGCACTCCAACGTGGTTGAAACCGTGATGCCATTGATGAAAGAGGGCGCTGCGCTCGGTTACTCACATGGCTTTAATATTGTCGAAGTCGGTCAGCGTATCCGTGAAGACATTACTGTGGTTATGGTGGCGCCAAAGTGCCCGGGTACCGAGGTACGTGAAGAATACAAACGCGGCTTTGGTGTTCCGACGCTGATTGCCGTTCACCCAGAAAATGATCCTAAAGGTGAAGGCTTTGAGATTGCGAAAGCATGGGCCGCTGCAACCGGTGGTCACCGTGCTGGCGTACTCGCATCCTCATTCGTAGCAGAAGTGAAATCCGATCTGATGGGAGAGCAAACCATCCTGTGTGGCATGCTGCAGGCAGGCTCGGTCGTTTGCTATGAGAAAATGATCGCAGAGGGCGTTGAGCCAGGTTATGCGGGTAAGCTTATTCAGTACGGCTGGGAAACCATTACGGAAGCGCTGAAGTTCGGGGGCATCACCCACATGATGGATCGCTTGTCCAACCCAGCGAAAATCAAAGCCTTTGAACTGTCGGAGTCGCTTAAAGAACTGATGCGTCCTCTATATAACAAACATATGGATGACATCATTTCTGGCCATTTCTCCGCGACCATGATGGCCGATTGGGAAAACGGCGATAAAGACTTGTTCACATGGCGCGAAGAAACGGCACAGACCGCGTTTGAAAACTATCCCGAGTCGGATGTAAGCATCAGTGAGCAAGAGTTCTTTGATAACGGTATTTTGATGGTTGCTATGGTGCGTGCAGGGGTCGAGCTTGCTTTTGAAGTTATGGTGTCATCCGGCATTATCGAAGAGTCAGCGTATTACGAGTCATTGCATGAATTACCTTTGATTGCCAACACCATCGCGCGTAAGCGTCTTTATGAAATGAACGTGGTCATTTCCGATACGGCTGAGTACGGCAACTACTTATTTGCAAACGTCGCGACACCGCTGCTGCGCGAACACTTTATGCCAACAGTGGGGGCTGATGTGATTGGTAAAGGACTCGGAGAAGCCTCTAATCAGGTCGACAACGCCACCTTAATCGAGGTCAATGATCGTATCCGTAATCACCCGATTGAGTATATCGGCGAGGAATTGCGCGGCTATATGACTGATATGAAGCAAATCGCGATTAATAACCACTAACGACACAGTATGAGATGAAAGCCTGGCCAGTGGTCAGGCTTTTTTAATGATGAATTTAGGCGTCAGTGTCTTGGTTGAGCTTTTTTTCCATCTCTGCGAGTTTGGCTTCAAGCTCGGTCAACTTTTGACGGGTGCGTAGTAGCACCTGAGTCTGCACATCAAACTCTTCACGGCTTACCACGTCGAGCTTGGTCAACTGGCCTTGAATGGCTTGGCGCACACGGCTTTCCATATCCGTGCCTAACTCTTTGACAGGCTGAGGCATGGCGTCGTGAATTTGCTTGGCCACTTGCTCAAGTTTTTTGGGGTCAAACATGGAATACTCCTTCATTAACTGCCTTTATTCTATGTAAATACGGGCAGCTTGTCGAAAGATGACAAAAGAGAAAGGGCCCGAAGGCCCTTTAATTAGTGTGACGCGTGATAGTCTTTATCGAGCTTGTCGAGCTCATCGTCTTCGACAAACACAGGCAGTGGTTTGTGTTTGCTGGCCAGATAGGTGTAAATCACTGGCAAAACGAATAGGGTAAACAAGGTACCGATAGCAAGACCTGCCACGATCACAATCCCGATGCTAAAGCGTTGCTCGGCACCTGCGCCGGTCGCGAACATCAGAGGGATCAGGCCAGCAATCATTGCTGCAGTGGTCATTAAGATCGGGCGCAAGCGAATTTTAGCCGCTTCTTTGACCGCATCCATCCGACTGGCTTGATGATGCAGCTGCTGCTCTTTGGCCACCTCACAGATCAAAATACCGTGTTTGGTAATCAGACCTATCAAGGTGATCAACCCGACTTGCGAGTAGATATTCATCGACGACAGCCCCCATGCGAGTGCAATTAATGCACCACAAATGGCGAGTGGTACAGAGACCAAGATCACCAGTGGGTCGAGCAAGGATTCAAACTGAATCGCAAGGACCAGATAAATGATCGCTAAGGCGAACAAGAAGGTGGCATAGAGTGCGCTACCTTCTGTGACGTATTGGCGAGATTCACCGAGGTAATCGTGTTGATAGCCCTTAGGCAACTCTGCAGCTTTGCTTTCAAACCAGTCAACAGCGGTTCCCATGGTCACGCCAGGCGCTGCCACTGCACTGATTGTGGCGGCATTCAATTGGTTGAAATGCGGCAGTGAACGTGGCTCTGCGGTAATGTCGATATCAATCAGCGAACCGAGTGGAATCGACTCACCATTTGCCGCGCGTACGTAATAACCTTCGATAGACTCAGGGTTGAGGCGATATTTACGCTCAACTTGTGGGATCACTTCATAAGAGCGTCCATCAAAGTCGATACGATTCACATAGCCATCCGCCATCATGGTGCCAATGGTGGCACCGATGTCTTGCATGGTCACGCCGTAAGAGCCCGCCTTGTCTTTATCAATGCTGATGTTCATGGTGGCCGAGTCAAAGTTAAGGTTCAGCTCCGAATAGACGAAATTCGGACTTGATTGAACCTCTGACATGATTTCAGCCGTCACTTGATAGAGACTTTCGAAGTTATTCGGCGTCGTCACCACGAATTGGATTGGCAAGCCAGACGAAGCGCCGGGGAGCTCTGGCATCTCAAAGGTGGTGACCTTCATGCCCGGAATGTCTTTCACTTCCTCGGCCATGCGCTTCACGACTTCTGACTGGCTGGCGTCACGCTCACTCCATGGCACCAGAGAAGCAATACCAAATGCCTGATTCGACTTAGGTACGCCAGAAAAGACTTGAGAGAAGGCCACTTCTGGTTGTTCGTCGAGCTTTTGGTTCACTTCTGCCATGGTGTTTTGGATGTAATCCAAGTTTGCGGTCGAGGGGGCAGTACCCATCATCACGACCACCCCTTTATCCTCTGAAGGCGCAAGCTCGCTGGGGATAAAGCTGAACAGAACTGGCAAGGACGCAAACACGATCACGGCGAAAGACAAGATCACCGGACGACGTTGCATCACCTTATCCAGCATGCCCGCGTAGCGCTCTGTCATACCGTCTAAGAATCGATGGACCGTCAATTCAAAACGGCTTGGCTTTGCGTGGGCTTTTAGCATCGATGAACACATCACTGGTGAGAGAGTGAGTGCCACAATCCCAGAGACAAACACGGCCCCGGCAAGTGTAAGCGCAAACTCCTTAAACAGTGAGCCAGTGATCCCGCCCATCATGGCAATAGGCGCATACACAGCCGCCAATGTCAGTGTCATTGAGATAACCGGCACGGCAATTTCCCGCGTACCAATAATGGCCGCGCGGAAAGGTGATTCACCCAGCTTAATATGTCGGTCGATGTTTTCGAGTACCACGATCGCATCGTCAACCACCAAGCCGATGGCCAATACCATCGCCAGTAGCGTCATCAAGTTCAGCGAGAAGCCAATCATCTCCATGACCAAGGCCACACCAATCAATGACAATGGAATAGTGATGATAGGAATGATCACGGCGCGGAATGAGCCCAAGAACAAGGTAATCACCACCAATACGATAATGGCCGCTTCAATGATGGTTTTTACTACCTCATGAATGGACTCATTAATCGCTTGGGTGGAGTCATACAGTATGTTCATTTGGATATTGCCCGGCATGTTGCGCTCTATTTCGGGGAGCATTGCAGTCACGTCTTCGGCAATATCAATGGGGTTGGCGGTAGGCGCAGCATTGACCGCCGCGACCACTGCCTCTGAGCCATTCGCAATGGCGCGGAAGCGATCGTGGCTTTTCTCTAGCGAGACTTTGGCAATATCCCCAAGGCGCACCACGCGACCCTCTTGGGTCTCGACCACCAAGTTACTGAGCTCCTCTGGGGTCGACACTTGGGTGTCAGCGCTACCGTTGTAAACCATATAGGTACCGATAGCTTGACCGGTGGCGGATTGGTAGTTATTGGCACTCAGTACCGACATGACATCCGTGGCCGTTAGGTTAAACCCGGCCATTTTCTGAGGATCCAGCCAAACACGTAGACCGTATTTCACCCCGCCGTATAAGTCGATTTTCGACACCCCATTCACGGTAAACAGCTGAGGCTTCACGACCCGTTCGAGGTAATCAGTGATCTGGCTTGAATCGAGCTCCGGTGAAGTAAAGCCGATGTACATCACCGCAGTGGTTGAACCCGTCGACATCGATACCGAGGGGTCTTCTGCCTCAGTCGGAAGCTGCGCACGTACCGAATTGACCTTGGCAAGAATATCCGCCAGTGCCGCGTTCGGATCTGTGTTTAGCTTCATGTTGACGGTAATCGTCGAGGTCCCCAGCACCGATTCTGAGGTCATAAAGTCAATATTGTCAGCTTGGGCTACTGCCTGTTCGAGTGGGGTGGTGATAAACCCCTGAATCAAATCAGCACTGGCACCATAGTAGCTGGTTGTGATGGTGACCACGGTATTGGTCATCTCCGGGTATTCCCTGACTTGCATCTTAAAGAGCGACTGCAAGCCTAGCAGCGCAATCAGTATACTGATTGAGGCTGCCAGTACTGGGCGCCGGATAAAAATATCAGTAAAGCGCATCACATCCTCGTCTTACAATTGAGGTAATTGTTCTGGTGGTGTGAGAGCGTCATTTTCGACGATTTTCACTTTTGAACCGTTGCTCAAGCGCACTTGGCCGGACGTTACCACGAGATCGCCAGGTGCGAGACCATCGATGATTCGGACTTGGTGGCCACGACGCTCGCCCACTTTAAGCACTTGCTGATAAGCACGCTTTTCGCCATCTTCTTCACGGATCACGTAAACACTTTCGCCATACAAAGTGAAGTTAATCGCGGTTTGGTCAATCACGATTTGATCTTCAATGGTGGGCAAAATGATGTCTGCACGGGCAAACATTCCTGAGCGCAGTTGCCCATCGTTATTGGGAATGTTGGCTTCCACTTTAATCAGGCCGCTTTGACTGTTGACGGCTGGCTCGATAGCACTAATTGAGCCGATAAACTCCATTTCTGGATACGCATCAACGGTGATACGCAGTGGCTGACTGAGACGGATTTTAGCAATGTCCGTTTGTGGCACGGTAAAGCGAAGCTTCATTACAGAGGTATCTTCTAAACGAGCAATATCGGTACCTGGCTGCAAATATTCACCCATGAAGACATTACGCAAACCAATGACCCCATCAAACGGCGCTTGGAGGTTACGACGGGCGATGGTGGCTTTCAGCGCCGTGATATCCGCTTGTAACGAACGATAATTCGCCTCGGCTTCATCGAGTGCTTCTTTGGAAATGGATCCTTTGGCAAACAGACCCTGGTAGCGTTTAAATTTCGCTTCCGCAGCAGGCAGGCGCGCTTGGGTGCTGGCGAGGTTGGCTTTTTCAACACTGGAGTCAAGTTCCACCAAATTTTGACCCCGTTCGACGGTTTGGCCTGATTCGAAATTGATCACATCGACGACCCCAGCAATCTGCGTGGTCAGGGTGATCCCTTGATTTGGCTCGATAAAACCAATTGCGTCGATGGTGGGGGTCCATGGCTCAGCGTCAACCGCCAAGGCCGTGACCGGATGGGTTGGTTCCGGCATACTTGCCATGTATTCCGCTATCTTTTGCTGCTTGAACAGGTTAAAGCCAATCACACTGCCAAACAGCAGCAGTGCAAGGATCAGCATGACAAAAAACCATTTTTTCATCGAAGTTAGCTCCGAACGTCGTTAGTGAAGAGAAATTGCATCCCAGCAAGCGTGAATTGCATCTGCGATAGCATCATCGCTCAGGGTTATAACACCCCTAACCTGTTTGCGAGCTAAACAAACCGCCGGTTCTAGCCCGAGAGCGATCAAAACTTCATCGTTCATGGGTTTGAATAGCCCTTGGTCTTTACCTTGTTGAATCACATGATAAAGATCAGCAAATGCAATGCGTTCCTGCTGAGTGTGTGCATGGTCATCACGTGGTAGTGCTTCGAACTGATCACGTGATAACAGGAGATGGTCGCGCTGTAACATCATGTGCCACGTATTGCGCCATAGGCGTTCAAATTGGTCGCGCAGTGTTGGTTCATCCTTAACCCCATGTTGAATGTGTGTCGCGCATTGCATCATCAGATGCGCCGATAATTGACGGAGTAAGTCATCCTTGTCATCGAAATAGCGATAAATGGTGCCAGCTGCTACGCCAGCATGCTTGGCGACTTGCTGCATCGAGACTTTATCGAGCCCACGTGTCGCAATGAGTTGCTCAGTGGCTGACAAAATTTGGGTGCGTTTATCCATACTGTGCATGGTATCAATAGTGAATGAACGTTCATTCATTTTAGTCGGTTTTTTGCACGAATGACAAGGGCAAAGTGTAGTCAATCTTTGCGACAATCGCGCGGTAAGATAGACATGTGAGTGTTTCCCTCTACAATGCCAACTCAGGTTAAAAAGAGGCGTTGTCACCATGAAACTTAACCCCGCGCAGTCTGATGCGGTGCGCCATATTTCCGGTCCTTGCTTGGTTTTAGCGGGTGCTGGTTCAGGAAAAACACGTGTTATTACCCACAAGATCGCCTATTTGGTGCAACAATGTGGATATAAAGCGCGTCATATCGCGGCGGTAACCTTTACCAACAAAGCAGCGCGAGAAATGAAAGAACGTGTCGCGCAAACGCTCGGTAAACAAGAGTCGCGCGGCCTGATGGTGTCAACTTTCCACACCCTGGGTCTGAATATAATTCGACGAGAATACAAAACCTTGGGGCTCAAGGCGGGCTTTTCTCTCTTTGATGACCAAGACCAATTAGCTTTGCTCAAAGCCTTGACCGAAGATGAGCTGGATAATGACAAAGATTTGCTGCGTCAATTAGTGCATACCATCTCGAACTGGAAAAATGCCATGCTGGGACCTGATGAGGCGCAGGCACAGGCACAAGGTGAGCGCGATCAGCTATTCGCTGCTTGCTATGCGCGTTATCAAAAACAAATGCGGGCGTATAATGCGTTGGATTTTGATGACTTGATTTTGATGCCGGTGGCGTTACTTAGTCAGAATCAAGCGGTTCGGGAGCGCTGGCAAGCACGCATTCGTTACCTGCTCGTGGATGAGTATCAAGATACCAATACCAGCCAGTATCAGTTGGTAAAACTGCTAGTGGGCGAGCGTGCGCGCTTTACGGTGGTTGGGGATGACGATCAGTCGATTTACTCATGGCGAGGCGCCCAGCCGAAAAATCTCGTTTACCTGCAGCAAGACTTTCCTCGCTTGCATGTGGTGAAATTGGAGCAAAACTACCGCTCAACCAGTCGCATCCTCCGCGCGGCCAACATCTTGATTGCCAATAATCCGCATGTTTTTGAGAAAACGCTTTTCTCAGCATTACCCGATGGGGACATGCTAAAGGTATTGACGGCGAAAAATGAAGAGCATGAAGCCGAGCGTGTGGTGGGTGAGCTGATTGGCCATCGCTTTCTTGGGCGCACCCAGTATAAAGATTACGCCATCCTTTATCGCGGAAACCACCAATCGCGTTTAATCGAAAAAGCGCTGATGCAAAACCGCATCCCTTACAAAATATCGGGCGGCACCTCCTTTTTTGCTCGCGCAGAGATTAAAGACATCATGGCTTATTTGCGCTTGCTGACCAACCAAGACGATGACAACGCCTTTTTACGTATTGTGAATACCCCGCGACGCGAAATCGGCCCTGTCACGCTGGAAAAACTGGGTAGCTACGCAAACCAGCGAGGCAAAAGCTTGTTTGCGGCGAGCTTCGAGTTGGGGCTGACACAGCATTTGTCGGGCCGAGGGTTGGCCTCGTTGCAGGCGTTCACACGTTGGGTTGTTGAGTTGTCAGATCAGGCTGAACGTGGTGATACAGTCGCCGCAGTACGGGCGTTATTGCGCGATACCCATTACGAAGACTGGCTATATGAGACCTCATCCAGCCCCAAAATGGCGGAAATGCGGATGAAAAATGTCTCGGATCTCTACAGCTGGATAGTGGCTGACTTAGAGGGCGATAACCCGGATAATGTCGAGCGCAGTTTACGAGAAGTGGTTCAGCGCCTTACGCTGCGCGACATGATGGAGCGAGGCGAAGACGATGATGATGCCGATCAAGTACAGCTGATGACCTTACATGCGTCTAAGGGGCTCGAGTTTCCCTATGTATATATGATTGGTATGGAAGAAGGCTTGTTGCCTCACCAGTCGAGCATCGACGAAGACAATATCGATGAAGAGCGGCGTTTGGCGTACGTGGGGATCACGCGGGCACAAAAAGCGCTGACTTTTGTAGTCTGTAAAGAGCGTCGCCAATTTGGCGAATTGATAAAACCGCAGCACAGCCGTTTTCTTGACGAATTGCCGTTTGAGGATGTGGAATGGGAGACGAACAAGAAGCCCGTTTCACAACAAGAGCGCATGGAGAAGGGACAAGCCGCGATCGCGAACCTAAAAGCGATGTTAAACCAAAATAAATAAGCGCCGTTGATACGGCGCCTTTTATTACTCAGTCGAACGCAATAACCATTCCGTCTTAGAGCGCGTCTAGCATGTGCTCAATCGCGGCAACGATCTCGTCGTCAGAGCAGTCCATACAGGTGCCTTTAGCAGGCATCGCATTAAAGCCATTGATAGCGTGTTTGGTGAGGGTTTCCATGCCTTTGTCGACACGAGGCCCCCAAGCGGCGGCGTCACCGGTTTTTGGTGCGCCTGCTGCGCCTGTGCTGTGACACGCAGTGCAGTAGGTATTATAAACCTGATCGCCGGTACGCGGACCCGTCGGTTCAGCGGCAGCCGTTTCGACCGGGGCTTGGCCGTCAAGGTATACATCACCCACTGGGGCAATGCGCTCGGCAATGGCGGATTTTTCACTCTCTGAGACTTCAAGCGCCTGTGCGGCTGAAGCAAACATGAAGGCAGCCACAGAGGCAACCATGATATGACGTAGACTCTTTCCCTTTGCGCTCACAATGACACTCCCACATTACTGGTGGCTTACGCCTTTTTCGTCTTATTTTGTCGCCAACCTCAAAGGGTGAATCAATGAAGACGTGATTCGGCCGCGACATTCATATTTCTCTACGGGCTCACCCAAACAGGGTAGGTTAACCCCGTGTAAAGATTAGGTGATTATAGCGCTTTAGATTGTTACGTTAAACCGTTATAGTAGAGACCTAACTGACGATTTCTACGCAATTTGTCCAAAAAGAGACCAGTCAGTAAAAAAATTAAAAAAAGTGCTAGACGGCTGGTAACGATATCCGTAATATTCGTCACCGCCAACGGGGCAAGCGCCCGTAGCTCAGTTGGATAGAGCGTTGGCCTCCGGAGCCAAAGGTCACAGGTTCAAATCCTGTCGGGCGCGCCATTCCGGGATAGAAATAGATGGCAAAAAATCAGTGGTGGCTGTAGCTCAGTTGGTAGAGCCCTGGATTGTGATTCCAGTTGTCGCGGGTTCAAGTCCCGTCAGCCACCCCATTATTCTCGCTGAAAGCGAAAATGTCGGTGAATAGCGCAGTTTGGTAGCGCATCTGGTTTGGGACCAGAGGGTCGGGGGTTCGAATCCCTCTTCACCGACCACTATTACAAACCCTAGCCTAACGGCTGGGGTTTTTTCGTTTCTAGTCCTGCTTATCATGATAGGTGCGTCTGTATAGACCCCTGTCTGATTTACCTACTTTTCCTGCCTATTTATTATGTCGCGATGATGCGGCTTCATGAAGAAAAAGTCAGAAATTAGAGCTTAATCAAGAATCCCACACAGAAAAAAGCATGAATCTGCCCTATATCAGCGGCCACGCGATACTGCTGCTATACCTTAGATTAAGCAGGGTAAAACACTGCTTATTTTGTTATTGATAAAATAGATAACAATTTACGCCGTGATTATCAGCGTAAAGCACTGACAATGTATTATGAGTGTTAATAGGTTGGGCTTTATCTTATGCGTAATTTGTTTTACAACTGTGACACAGTGACGAGTCTGTATTTCACTGATATGAAATGTGTTTTGTATCTTTTGACGTGAATTTACAGAGAGTGGCTGTGAATGATTATTCGACCCTTAAGCAGGATTATGGCATATCCTGCTGTGTTGTTGATTTTTTGTGAAATGTTTGCCAGATTGGAATCCCCCTATTTTTTACTGGGTATCGGTTAAACAGGGCTCAGTCTGGACAAGGAGTACATCGTCACATTCGACGATGCCAAGGATGATAAATGGCACTGCTAGAAGTAAATAACCTACGAATAGAGTATCCGTCTCGTCATGGCGTTCATGCGGCAGTGAAATCACTGTCATTTACCATTGAACGCGGCGAGATCGTTGGTGTGGTCGGTGAGTCCGGTGCGGGTAAGTCGACGGTTGGTAACGCGGTGATTGACTTACTGAGCCCTCCGGGACGGATAGCCAACGGCGATGTATACCTCGACGGCAAAAAGATTTCTGGTCTGACACCCAATGAGATGCGCAAGGTTCGCGGGGATAAGATTGGCTTTATCTTCCAAGACCCCATGACATCGTTAAATCCACTGTTCACGGTGGAGCAACAGCTGACTGAAACCATTCATACCAATTTAAATGTGACTCAGCAGCAAGCCTATCAGCGGGCGTTGACCTTGATGGAGCAAGTGGGGATTCCAGAACCAGAAATCCGCATTAAACAGTACCCCCACCAATTCTCTGGCGGAATGCGTCAGCGTGTGGTGATTGCTATCGCCTTAGCCGGTGAGCCCGACTTAATCATTGCCGATGAGCCCACGACTGCATTGGACGTCTCAATACAGGACCAAATCCTGACCCTCATCCGTGACTTGTGTCAGCAGAAAAACGTTGGCTGCATGTTGGTAACCCATGATATGGGTGTGGTCGCGAATGTCACTGATCGCGTTGCGGTGATGTATCGCGGTGATTTGGTGGAAATTGGCACCACCCAACAAGTACTCGGTGAGCCACAACATCCTTACACGCAAAGTCTGATTTCAGCGGTACCACGCTCAGATATCAAGCTGGATCGCTTTCCGCTGGTTAACTATATCGAAGAAGCTGGCGAAACCGTCGAGCTGGATATTAAAAACCATTGGCTGGGGCAAAGCCAAGATCAACGCGCTTATACCGGGCCGTTATTGCAAGTCAAAGACGTATCGCTGCGTTTTGTTACCAAAGATTCGTTATTTGCCAGCCGCCGCGAATATGTTCAAGCGTCTGATCATGTCAGCTTCGATATCGTCGAAGGTGAAACATTTGGACTGGTAGGCGAGTCAGGGTCGGGTAAGTCGACCATTGCCCGTGCGATTACGGGACTGTATCCGCCCAATACCGGACAAATCATTTTTGAAGGCATTGATCTCACCGCGATTAAAAGCGAACGGGCGCGACGGCCGATTCGTCGTCAAATGCAGATGGTGTTTCAGAACCCGTATTCGTCGATGAATCCGCGGATGAAAATCTATGACATTATCGCAGAGCCTATTCGCTTCCACCGCTTGGCAGACAATGAGTCTCAGATCCGTCAGATCGTGGGGGATTTGTTGGATCATGTTGGATTAGGACGTGGCGCGGGGATCAAATACCCTCACGAGTTCTCTGGTGGCCAACGTCAGCGGATTTCAATTGCCCGAGCACTGGCAACGCGCCCGCGCTTATTGATTTGTGATGAACCTACGTCGGCGCTGGATGTGTCGGTGCAGGCCCAAATTTTAAACCTGCTTAAAGACCTACAAGACGAGCTCAATCTCACCATGCTGTTTATCAGTCACGATTTGCCAGTTATTCGACAAATGTGTGATCGCATTGGTGTGATGCGCAAAGGTCAGCTGTTGGAAGTGGCACCGACCGAGCAATTATTTACCGATCCTCAGCATGAATACAGCCGCAAGCTGATTTCATTGATGCCGGAATTTAAGGGAATGAGCACGGAAGGTTTGCAAACGGCATAGTTAGCCTGTGCCGTCGCGGCCAGATGGCCGAAATTGATTACCGATGCAACACAGCAGGGGACACTCCCCTACGCATAAAGGAGCTATGCAAATGAAAACAATGAAGAGCAAGATTGCCGTGGCGCTGATGGCCGCAGGCCTAAGCTTTAGCGCAGCCGCGGCGGATATCACCATTGCTTACGATGCGGATCCTGTCTCACTTGACCCGCATGAGCAACTGTCTGGCGGCACGTTACAGCTTTCTCATATGGTCTTTGATCCGCTAGTCCGTTTCACCCAAGAGATGGACTTTGAGCCACGCCTCGCCGCCTCTTGGGAGCGCATGGATAACAAAACGGTGCGCTTTAATCTGCGTGAAGGTGTGACGTTCCACTCTGGTAACCCATTTACTGCTGATGATGTCGTATGGACGTTCAAGCGCCTCAAATCCTCGCCAGACTTCAAAGGGATCTTCACCCCGATTGTTGATATCAAAAAAGTCGATGCGCATACGGTAGACGTGATCACGGATGGCACCTACCCATTGGTAGAAAACGTGATGACCTATGTCTTCCCGATGGACAGCAAATACTACAGTGGTAAAACCGAAGACGGGCGTGACAAAGCAGAGCTGAAGAAAAATGGCTCAACCTATGCGTCAACACACCTGTCAGGGACCGGTCCTTACGTGGTTGCCGAGCGTGAGCAAGGCGTTGTCGTGGAATTTAAGCGCAACGAAAACTACTGGGACAAAGAAAGCGAAGGCAATGTCGACAACATCACCCTACGCCCAATCAAAGAAGACGCCACCCGCGTCGCTGCCCTGTTGTCGGGCGATGTGGATATGATTGCGCCGGTGTCACCGAATGATTACCGCCGTATCGAACGCTCTGATAACTTGCAGTTGGTGACCATGCCAGGGACGCGCGTGATCACTTTCCAAATGAACCAAAGTGTTGTTGATGAGTTTAAAGACCCGCGTGTTCGTCAAGCGGTTGCTTATGCAGTCAATAACGAAGGTATCGCGCAAAAAATCATGAAAGGTGCCGCCACACCAGCTAGCCAGCAAAGCCCAGTCGGGTATGCAGGTTACAATGCCGATCTAGAGCCGCGTTATGACTTGGCCAAAGCGAAAAAATTGATGGAAGAGGCAGGTTACCCAGATGGCTTCTCGGTCACCATGATTGCGCCGAATAACCGTTACGTGAACGATGAAAAAATCGCTCAAGCGGTTGCGGCAATGATGGCGAAGATTGGGATTAAGGTCGATCTGCAAACCATGCCAAAAGCGCAATACTGGCCAGAGTTTGATAAGTGCGAAGCAGGCATGCAAATGATCGGCTGGCACCCAGATACCGAAGACTCCGCCAACTTTACCGAGTTCTTGACCATGACCCGCAATGCGGACACAGGTAAAGGCCAGTACAACTGTGGTCACTACTCAAACAGTGAAGTCGACAAACTGGTCACAGCGGCGAACTCTGAGACCGATCTCGAGAAGCGCAGTGCCATGCTGCAAAAAGTCGAGAAGATCCTGTATGACGACGCTGCTTTCCTTCCTCTGCACTGGCAGGATCCATCATGGGCCGCCAAAAATAACGTCAACATCAAACCGATTGTTAACGGTATGAACTTCCCTTATTTCGGCGATTTGGTCGTCGAGTAAGGGTGTAAAAGGGGGCCTGATAAGGCCCCTTCATCTCCAATCGCTTAGAGGCAAACATGGTAACGTTTTTAGTCAAACGTCTGGTTCAGGCACTGGTAGTGATGTTTGTGATCAGTCTGGTGGCGTTTGCTATCCAGGACAACCTCGGCGACCCCTTGCGGGAGCTGGTGGGGCAATCAGTATCAGAAGCGGAGCGTAACGCGCTGCGCGATGAGATGGGACTTAACGATCCCTTTATTACCAAGTACACCCGTTTTATCGGTAAAGCGGTACAGGGCGACTTGGGAAATTCGTACTTCTTTAAACGTCCCGTGGTGGACGTGATTTTAGATAAGCTGGTAGCGACACTGGAGCTCGTCGCTGGGGCGGCGTTAATTATCGTTGTCGTGTCGATCCCACTTGGGGTGTATTCTGCCATTCATCCCAATAGCATTCTCACCAAAGTCATCATGGGCTTCAGTATTGTGGGGATCTCGATACCTGTTTTCTTAACCGCCATCATGTTGATGTATGTGTTCTCGATTGAGTTAGGTTGGTTGCCGTCGTATGGGCGAGGTGAAACGGCCAATTGGCTTGGTTGGGAGTCCGGCTTTTTCACCTTGGATGGCTTGGCGCACTTGGTGCTGCCCGCGGTCTCGCTGGCATCGATCATGTTACCGCTGTTTATTCGCTTAGTGCGCTCTGAAATGCTGGAAGCGCTTGGCACTGAATACGTGAAGTTTGCGCGTGCCAAAGGCTTGCCCCAGAAAAAGGTGTACTACCAGCATGCGTTGAAAAATACCATGTTGCCCGTTGTCACCGTCGGTGGGGTACAAATTGGTACCATGATTGCCTATACCATTTTGACGGAAACTGTCTTCCAATGGCCTGGCACGGGCTTTCTCTTCCTTGAAGCGATTAACCGTGTGGATACGCCACTGATCACCGCTTATGTGATTTTTGTCGGCTTGATATTTGTGGTCACGAATACCTTTGTTGATCTGCTCTATGGCCTTATCAACCCAACGGTCAATCTTACAGGTAAGGAGGCATAGGCAATGACACAAACAACCACTCAGCCAAACCGTTGGCAGCGCTTTTTAGCCTCAGACTTTCTCTATCACTTTAAGCGTGACAAAGTCGCGATGGCGAGTTTTACCGTCTTTGTCCTGTTCGTCTTATTTGCGCTATTTGCCCCGCTTATTGCGCCGACCAATCCTTACGATCTGACCATGATTGATATTATGGACTCAGAATTACCCCCGGCATGGATGGAGTGGAGCGATCCGCGTTTCCTATTAGGGACGGATAACCAAGGGCGCGATATTTTATCGACCATGATTTATGGTCTGCGTATCTCCCTGACCATTGGTCTGTGTGCGGTCGGTTTACAGCTCCTATTGGGTACTGTGATTGGGCTCAGTGCGGGCTATTTTGGTGGACGAATCGACAGCTTTTTCATGCGAATTGCCGATATTCAGTTATCGTTCTCGACCATGATGGTGGCGATCATTGTCTCGGCTATTTTTAAAGCCAGTTTTGGCAGTGAGTTTTATAGCCAATATGCCATCTTAATGCTGGTGGTGATTATCGGTATTGCAGAGTGGCCACAGTATGCCCGCACCATTCGTGCGTCTGTGCTTGCTGAAAAGAAGAAAGAGTACGTCGAAGCGGCGCGAGTGATGGGCTTTCGCTCCCCGCGGATCATGTTCCGCCATATTTTGCCCAACTGTCTTTCGCCCATTTTGGTGATTTCGACGGTACAGGTTGCCAACGCGATTATGTCGGAAGCGGCGCTATCCTTTTTGGGTTTGGGCATGCCGGTCGATCAGCCGTCCTTGGGCTCACTGATCAGTATCGGATTTAACTATATCTTCTCGGGGTCGTGGTGGATCACCGCCTTTCCTGGCATCGTACTGGTCTTGCTGGTATTAGTCATCAACTTGCTGGGCGATTGGCTGAGGGATGTTTTCAACCCCAAAATCTATAAAGGGTGAATAAAATGGCTGCGTTTGCAGCCATTTTTGTTGGAAGCTAACAGGCTGAGCAGCGCTCGCTTGAGTCGCCGCGTCACTTTGCTTAAGCTGACAACATTCGGTTTTCAGGAGAGCAAATCATGAGGTGGTTGCGACGTCTTGCGGTGAGTGCCGTAGCAACATGGGCGATCAGTGCGCCAGTGAATGCGGCGCAAACGCCGTGTGCGGTGATTGACCACCAACAAGGCTGGCCCATTATTGGTGAGCAGTGCGATATTGGTGAAGGATTATGGGGCAACCAAGCGCTTGACCCAAATAGCCATGCGTTTTGGATCCAGTGCGGGGCAACGGAAGGTGTGCCATCGCGCGCGTTTTTCCAGTCGCTGCGTCAAGGGTTGCCAGACTTGCCGTTTCAGGTGCATCTCCGTGATGGGCGCGGGCGTTGCCTGATTGGTCCGTATGATAATCCTGACGTGGCCCGTTTGGTGTTACAGCGTGTGCGCCAGTTCGGACCCACCCAAAAGGCTGTTATGCGTCAAACACGTCAGCCATTATCGGAACCGGCCGTTATTCGCTTACCCCCTTTAGCGACGCAGGCGAAGTCTATGGCGTCATCATCGACGATGGCAAAATCAACCATGTCAGCGAGCGCGTCCACCATTAACCTGAATCATTTTGGCTTGCCTGAGCCGGAAGCCGGCGATCAGCAATATGTGGAAAAGGATATCAATTGGTTGCGTATTGACTATGCAGGCGCGATGGCACGGTGCCAAAAAGAGGGCATGATGCTGGCAAGCCAAGCCGATTTAGCCGCGGTATCTAAGGCCACCGATCAGTTGCCTATGCGTTTACCTTATTGGGTGCAAGGAGCAATGGGCGTGGATGCCCGCACTGGGAAAGTGGTGACGCGTAATGCCGATGCGGCGTTAAACGTATTGTGTAAAAAGCGTTGACGCTCGGATGAAGAATAACAAACGCCCCGCTTGAAGCGGGGCGTTTTCGTTTGCTTGTGTCTCACTTTCCACGATTAAGCGGCAGGTGGTTGCTCGGGTAGCGCAAGTTTGAGTGCGGTGCGAGAGACATCGCTGGCCGCTTTTCCTTGATTGAGCTTATCCAATACATCGGCGAGATACGCGTAGTCGGTCACGTCCGCACGATACTCGAGGGCTTTCTCAAAGTGGCTACGCGCGTCTTGCCACTTCCCTTGTTGCATCAGCAACTGTCCTAACGCGCTATGGGTCACAGGATTACGGGAGTCGTACCTGAGGAGCTCTTCGAGCATGACCACGGCGGGATGAATGTCAGGCAGCTTTAAGCTGGGAAGCAGCGCAATCAGGCTGTCCTCCGGATGTTTTTTCAAGGCTTCTCGCAGCAGAATATAGGCTTCAGAGTCCGCGTTGCGCGCCACTAAGTGGCGTACCAGCCCCACCAACAGAGCGGGTTGGCTGCGTTTGGTTTTCGAGAGTCGATTCCAGTGGGTTAGCAGTCCCTCGGTGCCTTGTTGGCTGGCAATGTGTTCCATGACACCGAGTTCCGCACGCTCACTGAGTGCTTCCAATTGCGTCCCATCTAGAAGCTGAGCTTTTTTCAGCGTGGGCAGCAAATTCAATAACGCCGACCAATCTTCCAGCTGAATATAGGTGTCTTTAAGCAGGGATAGCATCACCGGGTTTCGAGGGTGTTGGCGCTTAATGGCACGCAACGACGCCAGTGCTTCTTCGTACTGACCGCTTTGGCTATGTAGTTGTGCACGGGTCAGGGCAAGTGCCAAGCTGTTGGCGTTAAGGTCGGCGGCTTGCTGGAGGTATTGATCTCTCGCATGAAGATCTTGACGCTGCTGCGCCGCTTCTGCAGCGGCCAGTAAATTATGCATGGGCGCGTCACTGAAAGGACGGGCTTTTGCTAATAGCTTCTCCGCTTGCTTCCATTCGCCTTCGCGTAATTTCATCAATCCCGTTTGGGTTTGCTTGCGTGCTTTGCGTTGTTTACGTCCTGATAACCAACCGCTGGCGGTGCTACTGAGCGAGAGCAGCTTGCGCAGCACCCACTCGAGCACCCATAACACCCCAATCAATCCAATAATGAGGATAATCAGAGTGGTAACACTCATCTCAAGTGTCTGTTCGGCAGCAGAGATCAGCACATACCCTTGTTGACCAGCAAGCTCCGGGCCGACGAGCAGACCGGCAAACAGTGCCAAGACAAGCAGTAGGAGTTTAATCATGACTGACCTCCTGTGAGTGGAGCGATGTCTCGACGCAGTCGAGTGTCGATTTCATCACTGACCAAGGCTTGGCTTTTGAGCTTGTTAGGTAAATCGATGCCGATTCTTTGCTGGTCGAGTGCATCGATTTGCTCGACAAAGCGTTCCGTCACGGTCGCATCTTGGTTATAAAAGCGAAGCGTCCAATCTTTGGCCATACCCAAGGCCTCATGATACAAGGCGTCATTACCTTGATAGACCGCGCGCATCGCTTGATCGAGCTTGTTCTTGACGTTCTCTTGCAAATAGTAGCTTTGCGTTGGCGACAACAGTGGGACAACATTGCCATCACGTTTTCGGTAGGTGACAAAGTTATCGACAAAATCTTTGACGGAGGTGGTGAGGTTGGTTTGCCAGTCATTAACCGATTCGCTCACCACCGGCTTTTCGGTTTCAATCGCGTCAGGGATCACCGCATTGGCAAGCGGTAAGGTTTCGACTTGCTGTTGCATACTGGTTAAACGCAGCACGATGCCGTCGCGATCAATACGTTTCACTGCTTTTAGCGCCGTAATATCGTCGGCCATCGCCTGACGAATGGGCATCAAAGAAGGATCGTTAAGCTGGGCAATGCGATGGTCGGCCGCCTCCATCAGCGCGGTGGCGCTTTGCGCGTCATGCTCGAGCCAAATCTTGCGTCCGGCCATACGAATTAGGTAATCCGCTTCGGCAAGCAGCCAGTCATTCGGACGGCGCCCTTTCACTTCGGCTACCGCTTTTTGCAAGCTCTTCAAGGTATTGTCTTGCTGCGCTAAGCGTGTTCGGGTGTCATCAACCACTTGCGCCCGCGCTTTTTCTGCTGCCTGTTGCTGGTCATTCAGGGCTTGCTCAAGACGTGCAATCTGCGCTTGCTGCGCGGATAGCGTGTTTTGCAGCACGGTGGCTTGTTGGTGGCCGTGGTAGAAAAGCCAACCACTCGAGCCCAGTGCAATGGCGATGGCAACCGCACCTAATACCAGTCCACCTCGGCTGCGTGTGGCAGGTTTAGACTTATTAGGCGCCGCTTTATTGTGCGAGGCGTGCGTATCTGGTGAAGAGGGAGTCGTGGCCTTGCTTTGCTTGGTGTCGGTGTTTTTGTTGTCAGTCATCCGAAAGTCCCGTTTTTCTTAACCTCAGCAGCGTGTAAACCAGTGCGTCATTGGCCACGCTGTCAACGGTCGTAATCGTGTCAAAACCGAGCGCAGTCGCTTGATCTTGAATCCTTTTACTGGGCACCAGTATACGGCATTGGCGCAGCCAGTGCTGTCCGCTCAGTGTGATAAGTTGATCAAAGTGGGCTAATTGTTGACCACTGGTTACCACCACGGTGGTAATCGTGTCTTGTGGCCAGCTTACTACTTGCGATACTAAAGGCTCAATCGCCCATTGTCGTAGATAGGCCTCGCAATAGTGAACTTGCCCGCCTTGCGACTGCAAGGTTTGCCCCATCATATCGCGTCCGCTCTCTCCGCGAAGAATGACCACCTGCTTCCCTTTTATCACGTTAAAAGGCGCCAATGAGAGCATGCCTTCGCTGTCTTCTCGGGTAGGATACTGTACCGGCTGGTTGGCAACCTGCTGCCATTCGTTGGCCGTGCGCTGACCGACGGCCACATAATGACAATGACGCGGCCACGCCATCCCCTGTTGTTGCAGAGCTTGATGGGTAAATGCGACCGCGCGGGGGCTAACGGCCACTAACACACTGCCAGCGGGGAGAGAGGAAAGTAGCGCGGGCAGTGACGGTAAACCTCGCCCCGGCGCAAAGCTAACCAGTGGGCAAGGCAAGGCCGCCAGCTTGTGTTGGGCAAGCTGGTCGACTAATTGGCTGCAATCCGGCTCGGGGCGAACAACAACAATGGTCATGCGTCGTCTTGATAAAGCTTATCCAAGATTTGACGTGCGCCTTGGGCGAGCAGTTGCTCGGCGAGATCGGTGCCCAGTTGTTCGCCTTTTTCGAGCGGTCCTGTAATTTCGCCGCGCAGAATGGTAGAGCCATCGGGCTCACCAACTAAGGCACGTAGCCAGATTTTGTCGCCTTGGATTTCTGAATAACTGCCAATCGGAACCTGACAGCCGCCTTCGAGGCGATTGTTCATCGCGCGTTCGCACAATACGCGTTGAGTGGTGTTGGCGTCAGACAGCGGGGCCAACAAGGTACGAATACGTTCATCATCCAATCGACATTCAATTCCTACCGCGCCTTGGCCAACCGCGGGTAAGATCACTTCTGGCGGGATTTCGCTGCGAATGCGATCGTGCAAGCCCAGTCGTTTTAACCCAGCTGCTGCGAGGATGATGGCGTCATATTGGCCATCGTCGAGTTTACCGAGACGCGTGCCGACATTGCCGCGCAATGTATTGACCACCAAGTCGGGGCGGCGCTCACGAAGCTGGGATTCTCGACGTAAGCTGGAGGTGCCTACCACCGCCCCTTCGGGCAATGCATCAATGCTGTCGTAATGATTAGAGACAAAGGCGTCACGCGGGTCGCCACGTTCACAAATGGTGACCAGCCCCAGTCCTTCAGGAAATTCGACCGGGACGTCTTTCATCGAGTGCACGGCGATGTCGGCGCGACCGTCGAGCATGGCTTGCTCGAGCTCTTTAATAAACAACCCTTTACCGCCAATCTTGGCGAGCGGCGTGTCCAGAATCACGTCACCTTTTGTGACCATCGGCACCAGCTCGACGGATAAACCTGGGTGTGACTGCTCAAGAGCCGCTTTAACAAACTCCGCCTGCCACAAGGCCAGAGGGCTTTTGCGTGTCGCAATGCGTACGGGGGTTGAATACATGATTTGCTTTCCTTCTTACACAATGGCGCCCATCCTATCATTGGCGTTGCGCTGGACGTAATCTCTCCTGACGCGTTTGCGCATTTATGGCGTGCTGGTCGCGATATAGGTGAAAAAATGTGATCAATCGCTTATTATTACAGCAAATTGTTACTTGGAAAGACGGCATTTTTGCTGGTCTACGACTAAGGTTGTAGAGCGAAAAAGATTGATGTTGGTCTCAAAAATCGCCTATAGTGCGGCACAGATACCACCACACAGGCATCGGGGTTATTGGCTTTACCCGAGTTGTCTAGAGTGTTACATTGATCACGTTTTGTTATCTGCAATTGGGCGGATACGGTGAAGACAGTAACGTCGACCTGTTGACCGGGATGTCAACGAATCTGGATGATTGCCTTGCAAACATACGTTGAACAGCAAACTGAACGCATCGAAGCGTTTAACCGTGTGAGAATGGATCGCGCGCGGTCAGCCATGAGCCGACAGGCTCAAGCGGTTTTCGATGTGCTGCCAGTGCTTTTACATCTAAACCATCCGGCTTTACCGGGGTTTTTTGACGACAGCGTGCCCTTTGGCATTGCCGATTACGAGCTTGATGAGACACAACGTCAGTTTGTCTCCGATTGCCTGATCCACACAGACACCCGTTTCTCCTCTCTAACTGCGCGTTTTGAGCACGATCAGCGCCTGCCGATTAAAGGCATGTATACCATGGGCAGTACCGGCTCCATGGGACAAAGCCTTACCAGTGACCTCGATATTTGGGTATGTGTGGATGCCTCCGTCAGCGCGGCGCAGCGCGAGATGCTGGATGCCAAGTGCACCGCTATTTCAGAGTGGGCCCTCAACCAAGGGGTAGAAGCGAACTTCTTTGTGGTCTGCGAGGGGCGTTTTCGCCATCACTTGTCACAGGCGATGACCAGTGACAACTGTGGCACCAGTCAGCATTTTCTTTTGCTGGATGAGTTTTATCGCTCCTCCATGCGACTCGCTGGCCAAAAACTGTTGTGGTACATGGTGCCACCAGAGATGGAGGCGTGCTACGAGGACTATGTGGATACGCTGGTCGCTGACCATGGCCTTGACCGTCGTGATTGGGTCGACTTTGGTGGTCTGCCGACCATCCCAGCCGAAGAATATTTTGGCTCAAGCTTGTGGCAACTGTATAAAAGCATTGATTCACCGTATAAGTCTGTCCTCAAAGCGATTTTGCTCGAAGCCTACTCATGGCAGTATCCCGGCACCCAGCTTCTGAGTGTGGATGGCAAACGCCGTTTCTATGCTGGTTGGGTCGATGTGTATCAGTCCGACGCCTATTATTTGATGCTGGAAAAAGTCACCCGTTATTTGGAATCCATTGGTGACACCCGTCGTCTCGACCTTGTACGTCGTTGTTTTTATCTAAAAACCCATGAGAAATTGACCCAGGCGCCGTCGACTGGCTCGGTCGCATGGCGTCGTGACGTGTTGCGATTGCTAACTCGTGAGTGGGGCTGGGATGAACAGGCGCTGGCCTACCTCGACAACCGCCGTTACTGGAAAGTCGAGGAGGTAAAATACGCGCACAACGAGCTGCTTGACGCCTTGATGCAAAGCTATCGGAACCTGATCCGCTTTGCCCGCCGCAACGATATTACGTCCGCGATTAGCCCACAAGACATCAGTATTCTCGCTCGTAAACTGTATGCCGCCTTTGAAGAATTGCCGGGTAAAGTGACCTTATTGAATCCGCAAATTTCGCCGGATTTACACGAATCGGATCTCACCTTTATTCAGGTCTCGGAAGGGCGCACCAATGCGCCGGGTTGGTATTTGTATAAGCACTCGCTTGACCCGGTCGATATCATTGGTCGCGCGCCGCTAGAGCACAATGCTTATTTATCCAAACTGGTGGCGTGGGCGTTTTTCAACGGCTTGCTGACGGAGTCAACCCATTTGCACACCGTGGTGCGCGATGCGGATGTTGATATTGATACCTTGTATCAGCTGGTCAGTGACATGCGGAACACCTTCTCCTTGCGCCCACCGCGCCCGACATTGGATGCGCTGTCGAGCCCATGTGAAATTCGCCAGCTCGCGCTGTTTGTCAATTTAGAGCAAGACCCGACATCGGCATACAAAAAACCGTCGATGCGTTTTGACTTCAAAAACAGTGATATTTTCAGCTACGGTCCCGAACAAACTTGTTTGGTGGGGAGTGTCGATCTCGTTTATCGCAACTCGTGGAATGAAGTTCGGACCCTGAATTACCGTGGCGATGATGCCATTTTGGAAGCATTGAAAACCATGCTGGGCAAAATGCACCAAGATGCGCTTCCCCCAGAGTCTGTGGACGTGTTCTGCTATTCTAGCAAGATGCGTGGCTTAATTCGTAATCTGGTCTACCAATTGGTCGCTGAGTGCATTGAATTGCGCTTAAAACCGATTGAAAAGGAAAAGCGCCGCCGCTTTAAAGCATTACGCATCGGCAAGCAGACCCATGGTTTGTTCTTCGAGCGCCGTGGCGTGTCAGTACAGCGGTTAGAAAACTCGGTGGATTTTTATCGCTGTATTTCCACCAATAAGGTCAACGGCACGCCGGTGATGGTGGTCGATAACCCACAAGATGTGCATCCGCCTGAAGTGGTTGATGCTTACGCCAGTGAAGGCTTGGTGCAGTTTTTCTTTGAAGATTGTACCAATGGCTACAATCTCTATATTCTCGACGAAAACAATCGGGTGGAAGTGTATCGCCAGTGCAGCGGGGATAAAACCGAAATGGTACAGGGCGTAAACCGTTTCTATACCTCTTCTCATGACCGCTACAGCTACAGTGCCAATTTTATCAACTTTAACTTGCCGCAGTTTTATCAAATCGTGACCGATGAGCAGGGTGAAACCCAAGCCTTGCCGTTTAAATGCGATCCACAATGGCAGCCGCCGCGACAGCCGCCACATCAAGGACTAGCCGGTCAGGTAGCGTCATTTAAATAGTCAACGAGCGCGGCCCGTGTGAGGCTCGCGCTGTGTCGATTGTCCACCAAGATCACCAAGAAACAGGTTCGCCTGCGTGCTTGCTGCACTCTTGCTGCACCAGATCCATCAACACGAGTCCCGTTTTGCTGCAGGTCCATTCGCCGTCTTTGAGGGCAAAGTGGAATCCACCGCTTTTCGACGCGAGCCAGATTTCTTGCATCGGCTCTTGGCGGTTAATGATGATTTGGCTGCCATCATCGAACTCCAGCGTCATTACGTTGCCAACGCTCTCATAATCGATGTCGGCGCCTGAGTCATCGATACCTTCTTCAATGGCCTGCATTTGTAAATCGACCAACTGATGATATTCCGTTGTGTTCATCCCGTTACATCCTATTGCTTTTCATGGTTGTGATGCGATTATAGAGGGCATTGACTCGATAATCACTGGCATTCACTATGCGAAAACTCGTCATTTTACTGATGCTCACTGGCATCATGACACTGACCGGCTGTGGCCAACAAGGGCCCCTGTATTATCCGGACCAACAACCGACGCAAAATCAATAACCAACGACGACAGGGAAGAACACCTTGGATTATTTCAATTATCAGGACGACGGCCAGCTGTGGGCCGAATCATTGCCTTTGACCCAGCTTGCCGATAATCACGGCACACCCTTGTACGTCTATTCACGTGCAACCTTTGAGCGCCATTGGCACGCGTTTGATCGCGCCGTAGGCGATCATCCGCATTTGGTATGCTATGCCGTTAAAGCAAACTCCAATATCGGTGTGTTAAATGTGCTGGCACGCTTGGGGTCAGGATTTGATATTGTCTCTCAAGGTGAACTCGAGCGCGTGCTCGTCGCCGGTGGTGATCCCGCGAAAGTGGTGTTTTCTGGCGTGGGGAAAACGGCCGCAGAAATGCGTCGTGCACTGGAAGTAGGCATCAAATGCTTCAATGTGGAATCACACTCTGAACTCGATCGCTTAAACCAAGTGGCGGGCGAGTTGGGTGTGCAAGCGCCGATATCGTTGCGTATTAACCCTGATGTGGATGCCAACACCCACCCCTACATCTCAACGGGCTTAAAGGAAAACAAATTTGGTATTGCCTTTGCGGAGGCGTTGAATAGTTTTCGTTATGCAGCCAGCTTGCCACACCTTAAGGTCGAAGGCATTGACTGTCATATCGGCTCACAACTGACCGAACTCGCACCTTTTATTGAATCTACCGACCGCTTGTTGGCGTTGATTGATACCTTGGGCGATGAAGGTATTACGATTCGTCATCTGGATGTGGGTGGCGGATTAGGCGTGACCTATAGCGACGAGAAACCGCCTCAGCCATCGGAGTATGCCAGAGCGTTGTTGGCGCGTTTGGACAATCATCGTCATCTTGAGCTGATTTTTGAGCCGGGCCGTGCGATTGCCGCCAATGCGGGGGTGTTGCTGACCAAGGTTGAGTTTCTCAAGCACAGTGAGCATAAAAACTTTGCCATTATCGATGCGGGGATGAACGATTTAATTCGTCCGTCACTGTATCAAGCCTATCAAGAAATCATTCCCGTGGTGCCGCGCCAAGGGGAACCACAAACCTATGATTTAGTAGGACCAGTTTGCGAAACGGGTGATTACTTGGGCAAAGACCGCTCGCTGGTGTTAGAAGCGGGTGATTTACTGGCGGTACGCTCAGCCGGCGCATATGGCTTTGTGATGGCGTCAAACTATAACTCACGCTGCCGCCCCGCCGAGGTCATGGTCGATGGCGACCAAGCACACCTTGTGCGCGAGCGCGAAAACTTGGCGTCGTTATGGCAGCTTGAACAGCGCCTACCAGAATAAGGATTGGCATGCAGGTACAGTTTGCAAAAATGCACGGGCTGGGCAACGACTTCATGGTGGTTGACTGTGTCACGCAAAACGCGTTCTTTTCGCCGGATCTGATTCGGCGTCTGGCCGATCGTCATCGTGGCGTCGGCTTTGACCAGCTATTGGTCGTGGAGCCGCCCTACGATCCTGAGACAGATTTCCATTATCGCATTTTTAACCCTGACGCATCGGAAGTATCGCAATGTGGCAATGGTGCGCGCTGCTTTGCGCGTTTCGTGCGAATGAAAGGGCTGACCAATAAGCATCAGATCAGCGTGAGCACCCAAGCCGGTAAAATGCTGCTGCACATTGAAAACGACAATCAGGTGCGCGTGAACATGGGCGAGCCGGAATTCACGCCGGGGAAAATTCCGTTTCGTGCCAACTCACAAGAAAAAACCTACTTGATGCGGGTGGCGGAACAGACCTTGTTTGTCGGCGCCGTGAGCATGGGCAACCCGCATGTGGTGACCGTGGTTGAGGATGTCGACCACGCCGACGTGGACACCTTGGGACCGCTACTTGAAAGTCACGAACGCTTCCCTGAGCGGGTCAATGCCGGCTTTATGCAGATCCTTTCCCGCAATGCGATTAAGCTTAGAGTGTACGAACGCGGTGCCGGTGAAACCCAAGCCTGTGGCAGTGGCGCGTGTGCCGCGGTTGCGGTCGGGATTATACAAGGCGTGCTTGATGAGCAAGTAACGGTGAGTTTACCCGGTGGAGATCTACGCATTCGCTGGCGCGGGCCGGGCCATCCCTTATCAATGACAGGCCCAGCGACACATGTATTTGATGGACAATTGCAATTATGAATGATGGGGTAGAAGCCTCGACACTGGAAACCATGCCGCTGAGCGAAGAGGCGGTGGCGGCGTATTTAAAAGACAATCCAGATTTTTTTATTCGCCATCGCGATTTGCTGACGCAGCTGACCGTGCCACACGGTGAGCAAGGCGCGGTATCGCTGGTGGAAATTCAACTTAAGCGCCTGCGTGAGCGGGTAGCGGAGTTGGAAGAAGACATTACCCAACTGATGAGCCTAGGGGCGAAAAACGATGCCCTTTTCCGTGCTTTTGCTGAAGCGCATCAGGCACTGTTGCGTGCCAACACGCCACAGGCGGTGCAAGCGGCGTTAACGGCACTTAGCGAGCAACTGCAACTGACCGTTAGCTTACGGGTGTATGCGCCTATCGACGGGCTGCAGACCATGCCGCGTCAGGCGGTGGATCAATTAAAAAGCCATCATTTTGCCGGACGTCGTTGTTATCTCGGGCGCTTGCGCCGTGTGGATGCGGAAGCGGTGATGGCAACGCCACCGGAGCTAGGCTCTTTTGCGCTGGTACCGATTAAAGGGGAAGGCAAAGAGTGGGGACTGTTGAGCTTTGCGAGCGCAGATGGCGGGCACTTTCAGCCAGACATGGACACCCTTTTTATCGAACAGCTGGCTGCACACTTGGCCATCTTATGTAGTCAGTGGACAAACAAGGGTGAGCGTCAGTGACAGCGATAACGCCTGACCAAGCAGCTCCCCGCTCACTGACGGTCCCGCTTGACCGCTTTTATCAATATCAGCTCAGCGAACGGGGCCTCAGTGCCCATACGCAACGCAATTATCAGCGCCAGTTAGATAAGATTGTCGACTTTCTGACCGCGCGGGGCATCGCCCATTGGCAAGATGTGGATGCTGACTGGGTGCGACAAATTTCGAGCCAAGCCAAACGCGATGGCCTTAAACCGGGCAGTATTGCGTTGCGGTTGTCCGCGTTGCGTAGCTTTTTCGACTACCTCGTTCTCACTGAGCAGCTCGCGGCTAATCCGGCCAAAGGGGTCGCCGCGCCTAAGCAAGGGCGCCAGTTGCCGAAAAACCTCGATGTGGATGAAATGAATCAGCTGCTCGAGGTGGATCAAGACGACCCGCTGTCGGTGCGGGATCGGGCAATGATGGAACTGATGTATGGCGCAGGATTGCGTTTGGCCGAGCTGGTGGATCTCGACGTGCGTGATGTCTCGGTACGTAAAGGGGATTTGCGTGTCACCGGTAAAGGGGAAAAAGAGCGCATCGTGCCTTTTTCCGGCATGGCCAAAACTTGGGTGATGAACTGGCTGAAAGTGCGCAACCAGCTCCTCAAAGGGCCAGAAGAGGCGCTATTTATCTCTAAACTTGGCCAGCGAATTTCGCACCGTAGCGTGCAAAAACGTATGGCGGAGTGGGGACAAAAGCAGGCGGTGAATAGCCACATTAATCCTCACAAACTGCGCCACAGTTTTGCCACTCACATGCTGGAATCGTCCGGGGATTTGCGCGCAGTGCAAGAGTTGCTTGGCCATGCCGATTTAAGCACCACACAAATTTATACCCATTTGGACTTTCAACACCTGGCGAAAGTATATGACGCGGCGCATCCCCGTGCCCGCAGCACAGGGGCTAGCAAACCTCGCGCAGGTAAAAAAAACAACTCGGAGTCGTGATATGAAATTTTATCGTCGCTTAAACGCGTTTGATGCGGTGAGTTTTGACTTGGATGATACCTTGTACGATAACTGGCCGGTGATCGCACGTGCGGAGGCGGCGCTAAACGACTATTTGAGTGAGCACTGCCCGCCGCTCGCCGCGCTTGATAAAGCCACCCTTGCGGGATTTCGCCGCCAAGCCCGTGACCAGAACCCTGCCCAACGCTTTGATGTTACCGCGATGCGGGTTGCCCAGCTGACGCTTGCCGGTGAACATGTTGGTTTAACTGCGGAGAAGGCGCGCGCACAAGCCCAAGCGGCAACCACCTTCTTTTGCGGATATCGCAGTGACTTTACTCCGCCGGCGCAAAGTTTGGCTTATTTAAAAGCCTGGTCCGAGAAACTGCCATTGGTGGCCATCACCAACGGTAACGTCGACACCGATGCGATTGGCCTGACGCCGTTTTTCCAGCATATTTTCCGTGCCGGTGAACACGGGGCAGCCAAGCCGAGCCCAGAGATGTTTGATAAAGCCGCGCAGGCCTTGGGCATCGCCCCGGCGCGTATTTTACATGTGGGCGATCACTTAAGTTCGGATGTAGCTGGCGCGCGCCAAGCGGGCATGCAAGCATGTTGGATCCGCCCAGAGCGCCAATCCCCCATGATGCATAAAGGACGCACCTTACCGGATGTGGCGATCGACGATTTATCTGAGCTCGATACCCTTATTCAGCAACGGCACCGCTAATAGGTGCCGCTTGGTTTGCGGGTTAGCCAGTTATCGAGGTTAAGCCAACCCGGCCCCCACACACTGACCACCAACAAGATCACGCCCCACATAATGTGGTCATCATAGCCACGCTCCCATAGCAGTGGGTAGGAGGCGACCGCGACAATGTTGAACACAAATAACGCCAACGTCATTGGCCGTGCGAGCAGGCCCAAAGCAACAAATATCGGCAAAATCAGCTCCGTCGCGGTCCCTAAATAAGCGGCCAGCTGCCACGGCAGCAACGGCACCTGATACTCATACTCGAACAGGTATAGAGTGCTGTCCCAGTTTTGGTATTTGATCAGCCCGGATTGAAAAAAAATCCACGCCACGTAGACGCGACCCATTAGCAGAAGTAACGGCTGCAGTGGGGTAAGCGCGCGGGCGAAGGTGTGATTGATTGTGGTTAGCCACATGGCTTACTCCTTAGCATTGCAGGCAGTCGTTGGGGTGGTAAATGCATTCATAGCCGCGAGCTCAGACACACACGCAAGTTGCGCCTGTGACAGGGCGCCTAATGGAGTGTGTGGGCAGGCGTTGAGCACACTGACATGATGGGTATTGAGCGCGTACCAATGCACCTTGTCTTGGTTAGCAACCAGTAATAAAGCTTGCGGCTTCTCGACCACCAAGCCTTCGAACTGCTCCGTGGCGATCGCTTGCCACACGTCACTGACTGCGTAGTCGCTTTCAAATAGACGCGCTTGATGGTTGAGCGGTAAACAAACCTGCGCTTGTTGCTCAGGGCTTAGCGACGCGAGCGCGCTGCCTTCAAACGTCGGAGAGGGAGGGGTGAGAGTGAGCACCACTTGCGCCCACTCAAAACGGGCAAGTTCGGCGCAACAAGGCACGGGCTCGATAATATTGGGCAGGGCGCGCAAGGTCGCATCGAACTGTGCGCCATAGTCTTCCATCACCCCGGTTTGCGGGGGATGCACCATCGCATGATGACGCGCTACCGCATCAAAACACGCCTCACCCAGTAGTGCACAGGTCTTGGGATACACGCATTTTAGCGTGTCAGTGAGGGTGACCACATAATGGTTGCGATAAATCTGCAATCGCTTGTCAGCGGCAAGGCGACCGCCTTTTATCGGCAGCGGCTGAGGGTCATCTCGCAATGTGGCAGCAAAGGCCTGCTGCAGGACTGCCAGCGTCATACCGCCTCCTTATGTCGAGCCAGTCGATGGTGGGCTTTGGCCGCTTCTGCTAACAATCGCTCGGGTGCGGGCAAGTCAGTATCCCACTCAATGAGGGTGTGGCGAGGGCCGTGGCGGTCAATCCAGTGTTGATAGAGCGTCCATACTGCCTCGCTAACCGGTTGGTTATGAGTGTCTATCCAAATTTCTCCTGCGGGGGTGTGCTTGACGGTAAACCCAGCAAGGTGAATTTCTTTCACCGCATGGGCGGGAATCGCGTCAAGGTAGGTGCTGGCGCTAAAATCATGGTTAAACGCGCTGACATGAACGTTGTTTAAATCGAGCAGTAAATCGCAGCCCGTGCGAGCGTGCACTTCGGCGAGAAATTCCCATTCGTGGTAGTCACCCTGAGCAAAGCTTAAATAGCTCGATGGGTTCTCAATCAGCAGAGGACGCTGCAGCGCGTCTTGAACCTGTTGCACATTGGTGCAAAACACCCGCAATGCCTGCTCGGTGTAGGGGAGGGGGAGTAAATCGTGAAAGTGCTGCCCGTCTATCCGGCTCCAACTTAAATGGTCAGACACAAACAGTGGCTCGACGTGTTTGACCAGTGTACACAGTTTGTCTAAATGGGCCCGATCAAGCGGCTCGTCGCTCCCCAGCGATAATCCCACGCCATGACAGCTGATGGCGTAATCCTCACGTAACCGCATCAGGGTTGAGAAGGCAGGACGGTGGGGACGGAAATAGTTTTCACTGTGAATTTCTAACCAGCCAAGCTTTGGGCGATATTGGTCGAAGTAGGCGAGATGTGGTTGTCTGAGCCCCACGCCGGTCAAAACGGTTGCCTCATCCATGGTTGCTCCTTGTGGTCAAATGACAAAGCCCGGGGTTAGCCCGGGCGCGCCATATCACGATGACGAGGTACTGCCGCCGGCTAAGCGATCGCATAAGCCTTTTGGTACCATCACAAACGCATCTTTTTGGCCGTCTTCGGTGGAGGTGCCCGCGCAGGAGCTGGTGTTGGTGGCGCAGTCATTTTGTCCGGCTTTGGCGACGCCATAGCATTTTTCTTTTTCTGCCGCATGGGCCGGTGCGCTAGTGAGTGTGGTCGCGCCTACGGCCAGCAATCCTGTGACAGCGGCGGCAACCGCTAGGTTAGTATGTTTCATCATGCTTCCTCTTCTTGTTCCGTGTTGGTGTTATCAGCCCACTGATTGGTGGTGGGCCTATAAACCAAGATAGGAAAACACTGCGCAATCTTTCACCACTTAAGCGATTTTTTTGCGTGCTGGTGGCTAACCTGCTGAATTATTGTTTAAAAAAGTTGCGTCGGGATCGGGCGCGCAATTTAGTGGCGAGCTGGTATAATCGCTAACCAGTGTATAAATACCCAGTAAAATGGCAGGTGGCGATGGACGTATCAACTCTTCTTGACGGACTCAACGACAAACAGCGTGAAGCCGTGGCCGCGCCGCTCGGCAACCATTTGGTGTTGGCAGGTGCTGGCAGTGGTAAAACCCGGGTGCTGGTTCATCGTATGGCTTGGCTGATGCGGGTCGAAGAGGCATCGCCGTTCTCGGTGATGGCGGTCACCTTCACCAACAAAGCGGCAGCGGAAATGCGCGGTCGTATCGAGCAATTGATGCAAGGCACCGCCTCTGGCATGTGGTGTGGCACCTTCCACGGCATTTGCCACCGTATTCTCCGTGCCCACTATTTGGACGCCAACCTGCCACAAGACTTCCAAATTCTTGATTCAGACGATCAGCAGCGTTTGCTACGTCGGTTAATTAAAGCGCAAAACTTGGATGAAAAACATTGGCCCGCCAAGCAAGCGAGTTGGTACATCAATGGCAAAAAAGACGAAGGGTTGCGTCCCAAGCACATTGATACCCGCCATGATCCGGTTGAGAGCACTTGGCTGCGGATTTATCAGGCTTATCAAGAAGCCTGTGATCGCGCCGGTTTGGTGGATTTTGCCGAGATCTTGCTGCGAACGTTAGAGTTATTGCGCGATAAAGCGGTGATCCGCGAACACTACCAAGCGCGTTTCCAGCACATTTTGGTGGATGAGTTCCAAGATACCAACAACATCCAATATGCTTGGTTGCGCATGATGGCGGGCCAACAGGCGCATGTGATGATTGTGGGGGACGACGACCAATCCATTTACGGCTGGCGTGGCGCGAAAGTGGAAAATATTCAGCGTTTTCTGGATGATTTCACCACCCCGCAGACCATTCGTTTGGAGCAAAACTACCGCTCAACCAGTACGATTTTGCAAGCGGCGAACACCCTGATTGAAAACAATGCCGACCGGATGGGCAAAAGCCTGTGGACCGAGGGCAAAGAGGGTGAGCCCATCTCTGTGTATGCCGGTTTTAATGAACTGGATGAAGCGCGTTTTGTGGTCGGGAAAATCAAAACTTGGCAGGACGAAGGCGGCGCGCTCACCGACAGCGCGATTTTATACCGCAACAACGCCCAATCTCGGGTGCTGGAAGAAGCCTTAATTCAAGCCGGTCTCCCTTATCGTATCTACGGCGGCATGCGCTTTTTCGAACGTCAGGAAATCAAAGATGCGCTGGCCTATTTACGTTTGATGACGAATCGCAATGACGATGCGGCGTTTGAGCGGGTGGTAAACACGCCCACTCGGGGGATTGGTGATCGCACCCTTGAGACGCTTCGTGGCGCGGCGCGCGATCGTGGACAAACCTTATGGCACACGGCCGAGCAAATCTTGGCAGAAAAAGCACTGGCAGGACGCGCAGCCAATGCGCTGGGCCGGTTTATCGAGCTGGTCAATGCGCTAGAAGATGACACCCGTGACATGGCACTGTATCAACAAACCGATGCGGTGATCCGTCACTCCGGCTTGCGCGCCATGTACGAGCAAGAAAAAGGTGAAAAAGCGCAAGCGCGTGTCGATAACTTGGAAGAGTTGGTGACGGCTACGCGCCAATTTACGCCTCCTGAAGAGGCGGAAGCGGAAGGGATGACACCGCTGTCGGCGTTCTTGGCCCACGCCGCCCTTGAGGCCGGTGAAGGCCAAGCGGACGAGTTTGATGATGCGGTCCAATTGATGACCTTACACAGTGCCAAAGGCCTCGAATTCCCCTTAGTCTTTATGGTCGGGGTGGAAGAGGGTATGTTCCCCAGCCAGATGTCAGCCGAAGAAGCGGGCCGCTTAGAAGAAGAGCGTCGCCTTTGCTATGTCGGCATGACGCGAGCGATGGAAAAGCTCTATCTGACCTACGCAGAAATGCGCCGTGTGTACGGCAAAGACATGTTCCATAAGATCTCGCGCTTTATTCGTGAGCTGCCCGAGGCCTGCTTGGAAGAAGTGCGGATGCGTGCCAATGTCTCACGCCCTGCCGCAAGCGGTGGTCGTTTTTCCAAAACGCAGACTCAGGAGAACTTTAACCAAACCGGGTTTAGTTTGGGTCAGCGGGTTCAACACCCTAAATTTGGTGAAGGCACCATCATCAACTTTGAAGGCAGTGGCGGACAAAGCCGCGTGCAAGTTGCCTTTAATGGGGAAGGGATTAAGTGGTTGGTGACTCAGTACGCCAAACTGGAAGCGCTTTAAGCTCGACCGGTTAACGCCAAAAAACGCCCAGCCTCGGCTGGGCGTGTTGGTATTTATCCTATCACCTGCGTTTTTCAGCTGCATCGTTAGCCGAACACGCCGGCTTGCCAAACGACCGCACCACCTAGCAGCAAAAACAACAGCGCACACAGCCCATCGATAATCGGGGCGACTTTGGTGAGCACTTGCTGTACGCGACTGCCTGATAGCAGCCAGGCGAGTGACGAAAACCAGCCTAATGAGAGCAGAAACACCACCGCCACGGCCATGGCTTTGCCGCTGGCAGACATGCTCGCCGGTACCAAGGTACTCATCAACGAAATAAAAAACACCAAGGCTTTCGGATTAAAAAGGTTGGTCAGCACCCCTTTCCAAAAGGCCTGTTTTTGGCCGCGTACCGCAGGCGCATCATTGGCGGTTTGCACTGGCGATGTGGTGGCGGCGAGCAAACCTTTAATCGCGCTAAGACCTAAATACATCAGCACACTGCCCCCCGCCACCTGCACCCACATAAAGAGTTGTGGGTGCTGATGTACCAACAGGCTGATGCCGGTAATGCTCAGTATTGTGTGCGCCAAAATACTCAGCGATAACCCCAGCGCAATCGCCAAGCCAGTGGCACGGCCATAACGGGTCGCATTTTGGAGCACCAAGGCAAAGTCGGGCCCGGGGCTGAGCAGCGCAATCATATGTACCCCCGCCAGCGTGGCGAGAATAGTCAACTCACTCATCCTGATTTTCCCGCTGACAAAGGTGTGGTCTCTATCTTGGCCTCTTTCTGTCGCTTAGCTCGATAGGCATCAAAGCTAAATATTGCCAAGGCGGCCCAAATAAAGGCAAAGGTAGTGGCTTTATCTGGGGTAAAGGGTTCGTCATACAAGCCGACGGCAAGTAAAAACATTAAGCTGGGGCCGATATATTGGAAAAAGCCCAATACTGTTAAGGGTAAGCGGGTGGCGGCGCCGGTAAAGCACAGTAAAGGCACCGTCGTGATCAAACCGGCAGCGGCCAGTAACATATTCAGGCTGATAGGATTATCGAGCAGGTTGGCGCTGGGTGTATCGGCAAACTGCCACAGATAAATCAGCGCAACGGGCAAGAGTGTGCAGGTCTCCACAAACAAACCCGGCACCGCAGGGAGATTGATTTTTTTGCGCAGTAAGCCGTAAATCGCAAAACTGGTGGCCAGCACTAACGCAATCCAAGGCAGTGAACCAAAGGTGATCAGTTGTACCAATACCCCCGTCAACGCCAGCGCCGCTGCAAGCCACTGTAGACGGCGGAAACGCTCACCAAGAAAGATCATCCCCAGCGCCACGTTCACCAGTGGATTAATGTAGTAGCCAAGGCTGGCATCCAGCATGCGGTTATTGACTATTGCCCAGATAAAAATCAGCCAATTACAGCCAATAAAGCAAGAGGTGAGCATCAACATCAACAGCTTTTTCGGCTCGCGGACAATCGGCTTGAGCTGATAAAAACGACGGGTGAAAAAAAGCAGCAATGCCAAAAAAACAAACGACCACAATACCCGGTGCGCCAAAATTTCCGGCGCCGGAATATGGTTGACCGTTTTAAAGTACATGGGGGCGATACCCCACATAATGTAGGCCGCAAGGGCCAGTAACACGCCTTGGCGTGTGCGTTTTGGATCAGGAATCACAGCGCAGTCTCGTTATAAGTGTCGGTCAGGGATGAACACGAACGTGTGCATGTTGACTAGATGTAACAAGTTGTAAGGGCGGGCGCAAGCACCTTTCTCTGTGCTCAGGGTTTCATCGCTTACGGGGTGTCGGTAGAATGAGCGCCAGTTTGAGTAATGAGCTTGATTATGTCCGCCACTCCCGCCCATGCCGATGCGTCCGAAACTGACGTCGCTACTGCTGATCCTGCCATGAGTCCTGCCCATCAGGTACTCAAAGCGGTGTTTGGTTATCACCAGTTCCGCGAGGGTCAGCAAGCGGTGATTGATGCGGCGATTGCGGGGCGTGACGCCTTGGTGATTATGCCGACCGGGGGAGGGAAATCACTGTGTTATCAGATCCCCGCATTGGTGCGCACTGGCCTGACCGTGGTGATTTCACCTTTGATTTCATTGATGAAAGATCAGGTTGACCAGCTTAATGCTAATGGTGTTGCCGCGGCGTGCTTAAACTCAGCGATGACGCCTGAGGCGCAAGCAGACACCTTGCGCGCGTTAAATCAGGGGGAGGTGAAGCTACTTTATGTATCGCCTGAGCGCGCGTTAGGGCGCGACTTTATCCATCGCTTAACCGAGTGGCAACTGGCGTTGATTGCGGTCGACGAAGCGCACTGTATTTCCCAATGGGGCCATGACTTTCGCCGCGAATATGCCTCTTTAGGCCAGCTCAAACAGCACTTTCCTGATGTGCCTGTGATGGCGCTGACAGCCACCGCGGATGCCACCACGCGCGAGGATATTTTATCCCGCCTTGCTCTGCACGATCCCTTGGTGCATCTGGGTAGCTTTGACCGCCCTAACATTCGCTACACCTTGCTGGAAAAGCACAAACCTTTGGCCCAATTGGTGCAGTTTCTGAGCGGTCAACGCGGCCAATCAGGGATTGTCTATTGCAATAGCCGTAAGCGGGTTGAGCAGGTCACTCAAAAACTGTGTGATAACAATATGCTCGCCGCTGCCTACCATGCGGGAATGAGCACTGAGGCGCGCGGCTCTGTGCAAGAGGCGTTTCAACGTGACGATGTCAACATTGTGGTGGCGACTGTGGCGTTTGGGATGGGGATCAATAAGCCCAATGTCCGCTTTGTGGTGCACTATGATGTGCCGCGCAATATTGAATCTTACTACCAAGAAACCGGCCGTGCCGGACGAGATGGGCTACCTGCTGAAGCGGTGTTGTTGTACGACCCCTCCGACATGGGATGGCTCCATCGCTGCTTGGAAGAAAAGCCGGATGGGCCCCAAAAGCAGGTCGAAAGCCATAAACTGACCGCGATGGGCGCGTTTGCTGAAGCGCAAACCTGTCGCCGTTTAGTGCTCCTAAACTACTTTGGCGAGAATCGCCAAACCCCATGTGGCAACTGTGATATTTGTCTCGACCCGCCCACCCATTTTGATGGCACCGAACAAGCACAAAAAGCGCTGTCGTGCGTGTACCGTGTTAACCAAAGTTTTGGGGTTGGATACGTGGTGGAAGTGTTGCGCGGGATGCAAAATCAGCGCATTAAAGATCATGGCCATGACAAGCTCTCTACCTACGGCATCGGACGAGAGTGGAGCCATGAATACTGGGTAAGCATTATTCGCCAATTGATCCATCGCGGTTATCTGGTGCAAAACATTGCCCGTAGCTCGGTGCTGCAGTTAACTGAACAAGCGCGACCATTACTGCGCAGCGAGATTGCCCTCGAACTGGCGGTACCGCGTATTGGCCTCAGCCCTCGCACCAAAGCCAACAAGCTGAGCCAGCGCCATTACGATAAAAAACTGTTCGCCAAGCTGCGTAAGTTACGTAAAGCCATTGCTGACGAAGAAGATATTCCACCTTATGTGGTGTTTAACGACGCAACCTTGATGGAAATGGCCGAGATGCTGCCGTCATCGCAAGCGGAGCTCCTAGCGGTCAGTGGCGTCGGACAGCGCAAGCTAGAAAAATTCGGCGATGCGTTTTTGGACTTGATTGACGATCACTTGAGTTTGAGCGAGTACGGCTATGGCACCGAGTAATTGGCAATTGATAGCGTCCGACAACACCTTGGCGTTTTATCAGCCGCAGCTTAATGCGGATAATGGCAAAGAAATCTGTCAGCCATTGCTGCAAGCCCTCGAAGCCTCTGTGATTGAGTGCCAACAAGACGCGGACATGATGACTTGGCTGATTGATTTTGAAGGCGCGCGTTTGATGCTCAAAGCAGCACATTACACCCAGAGCGTGTGGTTAGAAGCGTTGGATGAGGAGGGCGATGAGGTGATTAGCTTTTTGCGCCGCTGGTGGACGCGTCATCCGCCTCTTTAAATTGCGCTGGCACCGTTTCTTGATTGCTGTATAATTCGCCACCTCGCGCTGCCTGTAGACGGGTAGCTAAGTATTTTGGGTTCCCTCGCCCCCAATGACAAAAAGGTGCACTATGAGCCACTTTTCTCTTGCTCAGCAGCGTAAAGCGCTGGGTTACCTCGTGATTTTTCATCTACTGATCATTGCCTCCAGTAACTATTTGGTGCAGATCCCCTTTACGGTTTGGGGTTTCCACACCACGTGGGGGGCGTTTACCTTTCCGTTTATTTTCTTGGCCACTGATTTAACCGTCAGGATCTATGGTCCGGCATTGGCACGCCGTATTATCTTGCTGGTAATGGTCCCCTCGCTGCTGATTTCCTACGTGTTATCCGTCTTGTTCTATCAAGGCAGTTACCAAGGGTTTGCGGAGCTGGGCACATTTAACCTCACCGTCGCTCGGATTGCGATTGCCAGCTTTATGGCTTACTTACTGGGTCAGATTTTAGATATTCATGTGTTCAATCGGTTACGCCAGCAGCGCCAATGGTGGGTGGCACCGAGTTGTTCCACTTTGTTTGGTAATGCGTCAGACACGCTCGCGTTCTTTGCGATTGCATTTTACCAAAGCCAAGATACCTTTATGGCCGAGCACTGGGTTGAAATTGCTTTGGTAGACTATGCCTTTAAGCTGATTATTAGCTTGGGGCTGTTTATTCCTATGTATGGGGTATTGCTCAACCTGATTATTCGACGAATCACACAGGTGACGCCGTCGGCGACGGTGCAGCAAACGTCCTAATCAGTAGCAGAATAAAGAGTCGCATCGCGGCTCTTTTTTTACGTCAATGCGGGGAGGTGAGATGGAAATTCGTGCCGGGCACTTAGAGGTGGCGGTAACGGTGCTTAACAGCGTGCCCGAGTTGGATGCGGGTGTATCCTTGGAACAATGCCACGCGCGATTAGCGGGACGCACAGCATTGGTATTGGTGGCGTATCAAAACGGTGAGCCTGTCGGTGCCAAAATAGGCTATGCCACCAGTAAGACGCAGTTTTATAGCTGGCTGGGCGGGGTGACCAAAGCGGCCCGAGGTCAAGGGGTGGCGAAAGCCTTGTTACAAGCACAAGAAGCGTGGGTAGCGGCTTCTGGCTATCGAACGCTTGCGGTCAAATCACGTAATCGCTTCACGGCGATGGTGTGCATGCTGATGCGTCATGGCTATCAGATTGTGGCGTTGGAGCAAAAAGGTCAGCCTGCCGACTATCGCCTTTATTTTGAGAAGCAGATCAATAAATGTACAGCGAGTGGAAAATAAGCGTATTTTTTTCTTGATAAACGATAATGAGAATGGTTATTATTAACTTGCACTCAGGGCCAAGCCCACATGCTCAGCTCTGAAGGCACGACATTGCTCACATTGCTTCCAGTGTATTAGCGGGGCGCTTATCAAACAGTGATTAAGTTAGCCTATTTTTGCTAGGCGACACCTTTCGGGGTGTCGCTTTTTTCTTTTCTGGACACTGGCTTTTCGAACCAGAGTTGTTGGCGTGATGGCGGTGGGTGCAATGACAGTTTGATGACAACGAGTGAGTCTGAGCACAAGATCAATAAATGAAAAAGATTCTCAACTAAGTGTTGAAAGTGGGAATGAGAATGGTTATTGTTAACTTGCGTTCGGGGCAAAGCCCACATGCTCAGCTCTGAAGGCACGACATTGCTCACATTGCTTCCAGTGTATTGGGGCCAGCAAACTGTTCTGATAACAGCTTTGTTTTTGCGCTCACTTGTTATAGCGACGCCCATCTCGGCGTCGCTTTTTTCTTTTTCTCTGCTGCGTTTCTGTGCGGATGAGAGTGTTTTAGGCGAGCTCCACCAATTTTTTCACCATCCGATTGATCCCACCGGCGGCATCCAGTACTGATGTCGCGAGCATATAAGCGGGCGTAGAAAGTAGGTGATGGCGCTGATCTAACACATAATCCGATACCGGACACTCAATGTGCTCACCGCCCATCCGGTTAAAGGCGGCAGCGATATCGGGCTCATTACCAATGGTACCTTTGACGCCTTTTGGATAGATCTGCGGGATCATGATAGGGGCAATACACATGTAGCCGGCGGGCTTTTCTGCACGGGCGAAGGCTTGGCAAACCGCAAACATCTCTTGGTTGACTTGCACCGGATCGCCATTGTAAGCAAAGTCCGATAAGTTTTTCGCCGCGCCAAAGCCGCCGGGAACCAGTAAGGCGTCGAAGTGGTCGACGTTTAAATCCGTTAGCGGAAGAATCTCCCCACGAACAATACGGCTGGCTTCGGTGAGTACATTGCGTGTCTCGTTCATCGCTTCGCCGGTACGATGATCGATCACATGGTGCTGATCGATATCTGGTGCGAAGCATTGCCATTGGGCATCGTTTTGCTCGAGGGCAAGCAGGGATAGGACCACCTCTTGGATCTCGGCACCGTCAAACACGCCGCAGCCAGATAAGATAACAGCCACCTTTTTCATGATGCTCTCCTTGTATCGAGATTAAAATTATCGCAATCAATATGGATAATCGACCAAACGCGTCTACGCTTAATTGCGTTCAACAGTGTCGCATTGGTGCTGGGTTAAGCGAAATAGTAGCCAAGTTCGATAACCAAATTGGTGATTATCTCCGCAGTTTGTGATGACTTTCTCTGCAACCTCATGCAGAGAAAGTGATTTCTTTTTCCACACCTAAGGATCCTTTTTCGATCAAGATCCTTTTTGTGTGTCATGATATAAGTGTTTGTTTTTAATCCATTTAAAAATCAAAATTCATGTTTATTTAGACGAAATCAAAACCCTATAAAATATTTACCAACAAACTTATCCACAGCTCAGGCTATGGATGTGAAAAACCGTGGTTAACAGGAATGACGACTCGTGGCATGCTTAGCAGCTAACGTGTTTAACTGGCAACCAAGATTCTGATATGGCAACTCTTCCCGACAATCCGTTAATCCTTGTGGATGGCTCTTCGTACCTTTACCGGGCATACCATGCGTCTCCTAACCTCACCAATAGCCAAGGTGAACCCACTGGAGCCGTCTTTGGGGTGGTGAACATGCTGCGTAGTTTGTTGCGACAATTTCCCCATTCACATGTGGCGGTGATTTTTGATGCCAAAGGGAAGACATTTCGTGACGATATGTACGAGCAGTACAAAGCCAACCGTCCACCCATGCCAGATGACCTACGCGGGCAAATTGAACCTCTGCATAAGATTATTAAAGCGATGGGGCTGCCTTTACTCGCGGTAGAAGGGGTGGAGGCCGATGATGTGATTGGTACACTCGCCACTCAAGCTTCAAAAGCGGGAATGCCGGTACTGATCAGCACCGGTGATAAAGACATGGCGCAGCTGGTGGATGAGCACGTCACCTTAATCAACACCATGACTAATGTGGTGATGGATCCTGAGGCGGTGCGTGAAAAGT
The DNA here is from genome assembly GCF_001996165.1 of Salinivibrio proteolyticus. Classification (GTDB taxonomy): domain Bacteria; phylum Pseudomonadota; class Gammaproteobacteria; order Enterobacterales; family Vibrionaceae; genus Salinivibrio; species Salinivibrio proteolyticus. Next base: position 42,613 of record NZ_MUFP01000013.1, read on the forward strand.
ATGGCTTTGGTCCTGAGCATATTATTGATTACCTTGCCTTGATGGGCGACAAAGTCGATAACATTCCTGGCGTACCGGGTGTCGGCGATAAAACTGCGACCGCGTTGATTGCCAATCTAGGCGGCTTGGATGATATTTACGCTAACCTCGATAAGATTGCAGAGCTCAGCTTCCGCGGCGCGAAAAGCATGGCGAAAAAACTGACTGAGCATCAAGACTCGGCCTACCTGTCTTATCAGCTCGCCACGATTAAATTGGATGTTGAGCTGGATTTCACCCCTGAACAGCTGGTCAAGCAAGTGCCAGATAATGACACCTTGGTGGCCATGTATCGTGACTTGCAATTCCGCCGCTGGCTCAAAGAGCTGGATGAAGGCGATGCGCCAGAAGAAAGCATTTCGGATGAACCCATCCCACAAGAAACCACGATTGATCGCAGTGGCTACCAGACGCTATTAACGCGGGACGCACTGGACACTTGGCTGAAGAAAATTCGTGACGCTGAGGTGGTGGCGGTCGATACGGAAACCGATAGCCTCAACTATATGGAAGCCAATCTGGTTGGAATTTCATTTGCCGTCGCGCCGGGTGAAGCGGCGTATGTACCGGTGGCTCATGATTATCTGGAAGCGCCTGCTCAATTATCGCTGGATGAGGTGCTGGAGGTGTTGCGTCCTTGGTTGGAAGATCCTTCAGCCGCGAAAGTAGGCCAGAATCTGAAATATGATGCCAGTGTGTTTGCGCGTCACGGGATCACCTTAAAAGGGATCGCCTATGACACCATGCTGGAATCGTACGTCTATAACAGTGTGGCGGGACGTCATGACATGGACAGCCTCGCTGAGCGTTACTTGCAGCACACCTGCATCAGCTTTGAAGAGATAGCGGGGAAAGGCAAGAAACAACTGACCTTTAATCAAATTCCTCTTGAGCAAGCGGCACCTTATGCGGCGGAAGATGCCGATATTACGTTGCGTTTGCATCAATACCTGATTGGTAAAGTCACCAGTGACGAGAAACTGAAAACTATCTTTGAGTTCTACGAGATGCCGCTAGTCAGCGTGTTGTCGCGCATGGAACGTCATGGTGTGCTAATCGACAAAGACAAGCTGGCGACCCAATCAGATGCGTTACATACTCGCTTGATTGAGCTTGAGCGTGAAGCGTTTGAGATTGCCGGCGAAGAGTTCAACTTAAGCTCGCCCAAGCAGCTACAAGCGATTTTGTTTGAGAAAATGGGCCTGCCGGTGGTAAAGAAAACCCCATCAGGCAGTCCCTCAACCAATGAAGAAGTGCTGCAAGAGCTCTCACTCGATTACCCGCTGCCAGCGCGGATTTTGGAATACCGCGGATTGGCAAAACTCAAATCGACTTACACGGACAAATTGCCGCGCATGATCAATGCGCAAACCGGCCGTGTGCATACCTCGTATCATCAAGCCGTCACAGCGACGGGGCGCTTATCGTCCACCGATCCGAACTTACAAAATATCCCCATTCGTAACGAACAGGGTCGTCGTATTCGAGAAGCCTTCACCGCGGAACCGGATCACACCATTTTGGCGGTCGATTACTCGCAAATCGAATTGCGAATTATGGCGCACCTATCCGGCGATAAAGCCTTGCTAGAAGCGTTCCGTGACGGCAAAGATATTCACGCCGCCACCGCAGCGGAAGTGATGGGGGTGAGCCTCGACGAGGTCACCAGCGAGCAGCGCCGCCGCGCTAAAGCGATCAACTTTGGTCTGATTTATGGCATGAGTGCTTTTGGTCTGTCCCGTCAGTTAGGGATTGGCCGTCAAGAAGCACAAAGCTACATGGATACCTACTTTGAACGCTACCCAGGCGTGAAGGCCTATATGGACCGCACCCGTGAGCAAGCGGCGGAAAAAGGCTATGTAGAAACCATTTTTGGTCGTCGTCTTTATTTGCCGGAAATTAAATCGCGTAATGGCATGCGTCGTAAAGGGGCAGAGCGCGCGGCAATCAATGCGCCGATGCAAGGAACCGCGGCTGATATTATCAAGCGTGCGATGATACTGGTTGATCAATGGATTCAAGCCAATGCCGCGGATGACGCCCGCCTGGTGATGCAAGTTCACGATGAACTGGTGTTGGAAGTCAAAACGTCATCTTTATCCAAAGTTGAAAGTGAAGTACGGAAACTGATGGAGTCGGCGGCGGACTTGGACGTGCCGCTGATTGCTGAGTCTGGACACGGTAATAACTGGGGTGAAGCCCACTAAATCACGGCTTTTCCTGTGGTTTAATAACAAAAAAGCTAAAGCCGACACCCTGTCGGCTTTTTTTTCGTCCGTTTATCTTGCTGTTTTGGCGTCTTTTTGCACATTTCGATACAAATTTATGAAAAAAAATTACGTARGATACTTTTCAACGCTGTGCATTTGATATACAGTTATTGGCGTAGGGTACAGAGGTAAGATGTTCTATCTTTCAGACCTTTTGTTTCACGTTATTGGATTTGGCTGATTCAGCAGCCCCAGTCAGGATACTGACTGGGGCTTTTTTTATTGGCAATTTCCCAACCGATGAAGACACCCTGCCACTGCCTTTTTATGTTTCGCTGGCTCGCCTATTCCCATTCTTTTCAAAAAAATTAGAGTAATTACTTTAATTTTAACGATGAGCTTGGTTATAATGCGCGCAGCTTCTTGTTCTTTATGTGTCTATGGGGTCTTATCAGATCGCTTACGCACAAAGGTTCGCCGATCCTGTCTTAGGGTCGGCTTTTTTTTGGGCAATTTTGCCCAAAGTGATGGTTTTGTGACCTTGAGGCAGGAATCAAAGTGAATGTGCGGCGAGACTAATGGTTCGACAAAGCGATACTTGCGTTATGGGCGATTGTCTATAAAACTTGTCGCGATAATAAGATAAATCCTATTTCTCTCCCGTTGCCCCACCTGTTCAGGTGGGGACTTTATTTTCTCTGCCATCTTCAGGCGAAGCGAGCTTATTAAGGCATCTTGTCCTGCTTATAAGAGGCGATCACTCCGGCTCGGCATCAGGGGAAGTCTCGTCGAGAACGGTCTCCTCAGGCGCTTGGTAGTACCAAGTGTCGAGCTTGCGGCGAAGCTTATCGACGCCAATGCCTTTTAGGGATGAGAACAATTCAATCTCTACATCGCCACAAAACGCCAGTGCGGCTTCACGGATTTTCATCAGTTGTTGCTTACGGGCGCCAGATTTTAGTTTATCGGCTTTGGTCAGTAACACCATGACAGGCAGGTTGGATTGCACCGCCCAATGAATCAATTGTTGATCAAGATCCTTCATGGGATGACGAATATCCATCAACACCACCAGTCCGCCTAACTGCTCGCGTTTTTGTAGGTATTCACCCAGTGAGCGTTGCCATTTTTCTTTCATCTCCAGTGGAACTTGGGCAAAACCATAGCCGGGCAGGTCGACAATATGGCAACCATCGTCCACCTTAAAAAGGTTAATTAATTGTGTCCGCCCCGGCGTCTTACTAGTCTTTGCAAGGCTCTTTTGGTCACAAAGACGGTTAAGGGAGCTAGACTTGCCGGCGTTGGAACGACCAGCAAACGCGATTTCTATCCCAGTATTATCAGGCAGATGGCGAATATCGGGTGCGCTGGTAACAAATTGGGTGTTACGGTAATTAAGCGATTGCTCCACTGTTAACTCCGTCTCGTCTTGGTGTAGTAGACTGATTACTTTTGTGTGAATTTGTGTAAAATAACCGTGCTCGGTTTTTGATCGGTTATTGTACCATGACGGTAACGAAGTAGTGGTACTGGAAGCTTGATAATTATAAATGGAATGTCATGAAGAAATTAGCGCTAATATTGACCCTCCTCGCCAGCGCCTCAGCCTGGGCCCAAGGAGATGCTGAAGCGGGCAAAGCAAAAGCCAATACCTGTGCCGCCTGTCACGGTGCCGATGGTAATAGCATTTTGCCTGACTACCCCAACTTGGCGGGTCAGCACGCCAACTACATTGAAAAGCAATTAAAGGAATTTAAGCTCGGCGCGCAAAGCGGCGGAGAGCAAGGTCGTTACAATGCTGTGATGGCAGGCATGGTTGCACCGCTTTCAGAGCAAGACATGGCTGATCTCGCGGCTTACTATGCGACCTTGACGCCAAAGCCTGGCACTACGCCTGAAGGCTCGGTGGCGATTGGCCGTCAGCTTTATATGGCAGGTGATCCTGAGCGTGGCATTGCAGCCTGTACTGCGTGTCATGGTCCGCGCGGTAATGGTACGCCTTCTTCTGGTTTCCCCAAAATTTCTGGCCAGCCCGCGAAATACCTAGCGAGTCAGCTGAAAATGTTCCGCGATGGTGATCGTCATAACGATATGAATCAAATGATGCGCTCTGTGGCGGCGAAGCTGACCGACAACGAGATTGATGCGTTGTCGAAATATCTTGGTGGCCTGCACTAAGACAGCATCGCCTCGCAGCGACACGCACACATATCGAAAGCGAAAGGGGCGCAGGCCGCTTTCGCTTTTTTGTTGTCTGAAGCCTTACCGGCTTATATTCTTTCCTTGGTATTTTGTTCATGACAACCGACTCCGTCCAGCTGACCCATTGACGCAGACGGCCTTACCGCGAAAAGAGCGACTTTTTTTGTAAGAGATCGCCCATAGATTGCCGTGAAAATAGATAAAATTTATGCGAGATAATAAAAAATAAACAATAGAATCAAAATCTTAAAAATAAATCTTATTCTTGTGCTGATTTGTTTTTGGCTGCAATTCTAGGCAGTGGGCGTGGTTGTAGTATTCTATCCCCATCGACAGGACGTTGATGCATCACCCGCACGGAGCGCGGGGGAAACGCCAGGAAGGTGACGCCACCAAGGTAGTGCGCATGGAGCGCGTTAGCACAAGGAGTGTGATGCATGAGGACAGTGCCGTGGTTGTCATGATGACAAGGACGCAGGAGGCGACGGTTAGGCAGGTAGCCACCACAGCAACAGGACGTTGATACAAAGGGCGCACAGCGCCACCAAGCAGGGACGAAAGACGTACCAGGACGGACGACACCCGCTTATATCGCTCAGGCGATACCGCGACAGGCTTTATGCCTGTCGCTTTTTTATTGACCCACTTTCTGCTACATTCGCGCCAGCTTCTGGCATTAAAGAATGATATGCAGCATTGCCCATTATGTGCGCACCAAGGCGTACACCCTTACCATAGTGATAAACAGCGAGCGTACTTTCAGTGTGCAGTGTGTGAGTTAGTCTTCGTTGACCGTGATGCGTTGCTATCGGCGGATGACGAGAAGGCGATTTACGACTTACACCAAAATCATGCTGAGGATGAAGGCTATAAACGTTTTCTGTCCCGCCTGTTCACACCGTTAATGGCACGGTTACCCCAACATGCTTACGGGCTCGACTTTGGTTGTGGACCGGGGCCGGTGTTGGCGAGGATGCTGACTGACGCAGGGCACACTATGGCCTGCTATGATCCCTTCTATGCGCCAGATGCACAGGTCTTAGAGACGCAGTACGACTTTATTACCTGTACAGAAGCTATCGAACACTTTTATCAACCCGACGTGGCTTGGCAACAATGGCAAGCCATGCTGAAGCCCGGTGGATGGCTCGGGGTGATGACCAAGTTGGTCACAGACCAAGCGGCATTCTCACGTTGGCATTACAAAAATGACCCCACTCACGTGAGCTTTTTTAGCCGTCATACTTTTGAGTTTTTAGCCACACAATCGGGCCTTGCGCTTGAATTTGTTGGCAACGACGTAATTTTAATGAGGAAACCACTGTCATGACGCGTAAAAAGAAAACGCGCCGCGTAGGATCGGAAGGCCCGGCGCAATACGTAGATAAAAACCAGAATGAACAAGATCGCATTGCGCGCATGCTGAAAAAGCAGAAAAAGCGCAAAGGTAAAAAAGCCGGCTCGCGTCATTCGGAAGAAAGTAAAACGCAAACGCGCCGCAGCGGTGGTAATAAAGATCCGCGCATTGGCAGTAAAAAGCCTATCCCACTCGGGACGGATGCGGTGAAACCAAAGCAGCCTAAACTCACGCCTGAGCAAGAGCTTGCCAAACTCGAGCAAGACCCACAACTGAATGTGTTGTTGGATCGTATCGAAAACGGTGAGAAGTTAGGCTCTGGTCTGCAAGCGTATGTGGATGAAAAGCTCGATCGCATTGAAGTGCTGATGGATAAGCTTGGCTTACTCAATGACTACGACACTGATGAAGACGACCTGCTGGCAAAATTTGAACAACAGGACGACTAACGAGGAGTAACAGGTGCAGGATTGGATCTGGGTATTAGCCGGACTAGGCGGATTAATTATTCTCGGCCTATCCATTTATGCGGGGGTGTTGCTGGCTAAATTAAAACGCCAAAACACCTTACAAGCGCAGCAAAAAGAGGCTGCGCTTGCCAAGCGCAACGATAAAATTGTCGAGAGTGTCGACGTGATTGCGTTTGCCGCACTTAACGATCAGTGTGATTTATCGGAAGCGGCGATTCGGCTCTATATGATCATGGATCATTTGCAAGGCGATAAACGGGTCGAGTTTGATAGCCGTTACCCCGCATTGTTTGAGCTGTATGAAGCGGTGAAAGATACCCCACGCGGCGAGGCGCGCAGTGCGCTGAAAAAGAAAGAGCGTATGAAGTTTGACCTAGAACGGGCGAAACACGAAGCGCGCCTTGAGCAAGCGATTAAGGCCGAGTTGGCCGAGATTCTCGCGTTTACGGGCGGTCGCCATATCCCTGATCATATCCTGACCCATTAAAGCCAGTCGCGCGGTCTATCTTCTGACCGCGCAATACCCCTATAATTATTGGGCGAAACTCGATCTCACCGACATTTTCGCATCGCTAGCGCCGGTTAGTGCTCAACACATCACCAAAAGCTGTGGCACACTAGGCGCTGTTGTCCTGAGCGCTCTTTGCGGAATTGTAAGCCATGTCCTCACCACAAGTTATTTGGGATCAAGCCCTTATCAATAAGTACAACTATTCAGGGCCCCGCTATACCTCGTATCCTACCGCGTTAGAATTTCACGAAGCCTTTACGGCCGCTGAATTTGATATGGCCTGTAGCCAGTATCCTGACCGACCCTTATCGCTCTACGTGCATATCCCGTTTTGCCATAAGCTTTGTTATTACTGCGGATGCAATAAAGTGGTGACGCGCCATCAGCATAAAGCGGATGAATATCTGGATGCGCTTGAGCATGAAATTCGCCAGCGTGCGTTTTTGCTGGGTTCACGCCGAGTGACTCAGCTGCATTGGGGTGGGGGAACGCCGACATTTTTAACTAAACCGCAAATATCCCGCTTGATGAGTTTGCTACGCCAAGAGTTTCACTTTGAGGCTGAGGCAGAAATCAGCATTGAAGTTGACCCGCGTGAAATCCCATTGGATATGCTTGATCACTTGCGCGGTGAGGGGTTTAACCGCATTAGCATTGGCGTGCAGGACTTTGATAAAAAAGTGCAGCAGTTGGTCAATCGAGAGCAAGACGAAGACTTTATCCACGCCTTGGTTGAGCGTGCGCGTGAGCTGGGATTTCGCTCCACCAATCTTGATTTAATTTATGGTTTACCCACACAAACGCCAGCGGGTTTTGCCAAGACCTTAGAGCAAGTGCTAGCGATGCGTCCGGGTCGTTTGTCGGTGTTTAATTATGCACATTTGCCATCGCTGTTTGCTGCGCAGCGCAAGATTAAAGACGACGATCTCCCATCGCCAGATGCCAAGCTGACTATGCTGCAAGAGACCATCACCACATTAACCAATGCTGGCTACCAATTTATCGGCATGGACCATTTTGCTCTGCCCGATGATGAATTGGCTGTCGCGCAGCGCGAAGGGCGTTTGCACCGCAATTTCCAAGGCTACACCACGCAAGGTGATTGTGACTTACTGGGGTTGGGCGTGTCGGCAATTTCGATGATTGGTGATTGTTACGCGCAAAACCAAAAGGACATGAAGCAGTATTATCAGCAAGTGGATGCTGAGCGCCATGCATTGTGCAAAGGCGTAATGTTAGAGCGCGATGACCGGATCCGCCGTGATGTGATTAAAGCATTGATGTGTAATTTTTACTTGGATAAAGCCCAGATTGCTGCTCAGTATGACATCGACTTTGATGACTACTTTGCCGAGGATCTGAAACTCTTGCAGTGTTTTGTCGATGATGGTTTGGTCGCCTTGACCGACACCAGCATTGCTGTGACCAAAACGGGGCGCATGTTGATTCGTAACATCTGTATGAGTTTTGATGTTTATTTACGGGATAGGGCTCGCCAACAACAGTTCTCGCGAGTGATTTAAACAAAAAAACCGCCAAACGGCGGTTTTTTTGTTGGCGCTTGGTTCGCGAATTAGCGGGCCGCGGCTTTAGCGGTCAGTGCTGCTTTCTCACTGTCAGACAAGAAGGCAATGGTCAGGCCATTTTCTTGCAGTGTGTGGATTTGTGCAGCCGTTAAACCCGCAGCTGGGGCAGCCACTTCGTATTCATACGGGAGCTCAATGCCTTCTACGGCGGGATCGTCGGTATTTAACGAAGCTAGAATGCCGTGATCGAGGAACTGACGTACCGGGTGCTGAGACAAATCCGCCACCGTACTGGTTTGAATGTTCGACGTCAGGCAGCTTTCAATCCCGATACGGTTTTCGGCCAAGTAGTCCATCAGTTTTGGATCCTCAATCGCTTTAACCCCGTGCCCGATTCGGGTGGCGCCGAGCTCATTGATGGCTTGCCACATGCTGGCGGCGCCCGCGGCTTCACCTGCGTGTACGGTCACTTGCAGATCGCTGGCACGGACTTTGGCAAAGTGTTGAGTAAATTGATCGCCAGGTTGGCCCAGCTCATCACCGGCCAGATCGATGGCGACCAATTGATGTTTCTGGGTCAGCAAGGCATCTAGCTCAGCCATGCACGCTTGAGGACCAAAGGTGCGGCTCATGATGCCAATCAGGTTGGTTTTCACGCCAAAGTCACGGCTACCGGCTTGCACGCCATCGACAACAGCTTCCACCACGCCTTCGAGAGGCAGTTGATGCTTCATCGCCATGTAGTAGGGCGAAAAGCGTAGTTCCGCATAATCAATGCGTGCGTTCAATGCGTCTTCGACGTTCTCATACGCCACACGGCGCACTGCATCCAAATCACCCAGCACGGCGACACCCCAGTCCAGTTTGGACAAAAACGCGACCAGATCCGGCTCGTTTTCAACCACTTGCACATGTGGGCGCAATGACTCGATATCAGTGGCGGGCAGAGGCATCGCGAATTTTTGCCCCAACTCTAAAATGGTCTCGATACGGATATTGCCGTCCAGATGGCGGTGTAAGTCCGTCAAGGGTAGGTCTTTTCTTATCATCATCGGTTCCCAGCAGGTGAGTTGGCGCTCAGTATAGCGATTGACCATCACATCGTCAGTAGCCAGTATGCCGATGACGTGACAACTATCGCGTGGGGAGCTTATCCGTTACCCGTTCTGTTGGCAGTTCGGCCAAAGGAAGCGGCTTGGCAAACAAGAACCCTTGGGCGTAGTGGCAGCCAATTTCACGCAGTCGAATCGCTTCTTCTTGGGTTTCAATCCCTTCGGCAACCAGATGGACGTCCATGCCACGGGTCATGGCTACTACGGCTTCAATGATGCGCTGGTTGGTCACATTTTCAGTCATCGAATGCACAAAGCTGCGATCGATTTTTAAACTATCAAAGGCCATCTGGTGAAGGTACGCCAGTGAAGAATAGCCGGTCCCAAAGTCGTCAATGGCTATCTTGATGCCCAGTGCACGGATTTTCGTTAACCCTGATGTCGCCAGTTGCTCGTGGCTCATCAATTGAGATTCAGTGATCTCTAAGGTGAGGTTATCGGCGGGCAAGCGGGTACGTGACAGTACATCTTGTAACTTATCGATAAAGTCAGCGGATAAAAGCTGGCGGGCGGATAAGTTCACGTGCAGCTGAAAATCCGCTGCCCATACGCCTTTTTCGATTTGAGCAACGGTATCGTACGCGGCCTGTTCGAGCACTTGCATACCAATTTGGTTGATTAAACCGCTTTGTTCGGCCACCGGAATAAATTCGGCGGGCGATACCATACCCCGACTGGGACTTTCCCAACGGACAAGTGCTTCGGCGCCACAGAAACGGCCATCGACAAGACGCACAAGAGGTTGATAGTAAACTACAAACTCATGGTGCTGCACGGCATGATGGAGTTCGAGAAGCAAACGCGACTGTTCTTGCACGCGCGCTTGCATACTGGCCTCAAAGAAAACATAGGCGTCGGTTTCACTGCGCTTTGCCTCACTCAGTGCCAATCCAGCATGTTGCAAGCCTTCGTAAATGGCATCGCCAAAGGTGTGACCAAATACCACCCCAGCACATGCATCGACTAAGACCTCATCGTTACCGATTTTGACCGGACGCCTAAACAGGCTGAGTAATTGATTCACCAAGGCTTCTGACTGAGTGCGGTTGGTGGTATTGGGAGCCAGTACTGCAAACTCATCACCGCGAATCCGTGATACCAACATCCCAGTGCCATCCGCGAGATCGGTTAAGCGCTGAGCAATGGCGCATAGCAGTTGATCGCCGCCGTCTTGGCCAAGGCTGTCGTTGATATTGCGAAACCCGTTGATGCCGAGGATCACTAAGGTGTTGGGCGCGTGATAGCGGATGGTGTTGGCTTGTTCTAATAAGCCTTCTCGGGTGTACAAACGGGTTAAGTTGTCTTGACGGACCTGTAGACGTAATGCATTGAACGAGTCCTGCACTTTGTCGGACATGTTGTTAAAGGCATCTTTAAGAATGGCGATTTCTCGCAAACTGGCAGAGGTGTTGATCCGATACGTCAGGTTCCCTGAAGCAAGCTTGGCGGCAGCTTCCGCGGTATCGCGCAAAGGGCGGGTGAGCTGGCGAATAATCAAATACACCACCATTAACCCAACTAGCGCCATGGCTATCACGAGGTAGACACTGATCTTTTGTTGGTTGAGTAAGCTCTCCAGCAGTAATTGATCGGGCAAGGCCACCACCACATACCAGTCGTGCTGGAAAGGTGCTGCCATATCTACCTTCTTGATTGTGCCGTAAAAATTGCCCTGATCGGCAATCTTAAAATAAAAAGGTTGCCCCAATTGCGAGGGCGCAGGGGGCCAGTCATCGGAGATATTTCTGATGGTATTGTTGAGGACTGAGTTATTGGGGACGCCTGGAAAATGAAGAATATTGGTCGGACTGTCTTGGCCGCTATGTGCCAGCATGCGCCCTTCACTATCGACAATAAATAAGGCACCGCCCAGCTTTTGCTGACGCTCACTTAAAAACTGATTGAAAGCAGTTAGTTTGATGTCGCTGGCAACCACGCCCCATACTTTGTCGTTTATTTGAATGGGGGCAATGGCAGAAAGCGAGACTTCTCCCACTTCATCAGCATCGCGATAAATATCGGTCCAGCGAGGCTGCTCACGGTTAAAGGCAGGAATATACCAAGGACGCACACGGGGGTCGTAATCCCCATCTTGATAAATCACATTGGATAAAGGCGTACGCCCATCGAAGATGCGTAAGGCGCGGTTGGTATCATCACTGCGCTCCATGAGGATGTATTGGCCACTGGTGCTTTTGCGGTAGCCGTAATAGTCGCCGCGGGCATCGACACCAATACTCAACACCTGCATATGAGGCATAGCTTGGAAAAGGGAGGTATAGCTGTTGAGCAAGTAATTGCGAATGTCTTGTGGGGTGGGGTTGCGATCTTTCGCCCACGCCGCCACGCTGTCAGCGACAAAGACATTGGCGTAAAACGGATTTTCGAGGTATTGGCGTAAGTCGTGCTCAATCCCCTGAGAGTAGTCGGTAAGTAGCAACTTACCGACGAAACGCGAACTGGACTGGTAATGATTGTTGATTGTAAAAACGATCACAATCAGTGTCAGCGTGAGTACGAGAAACACGGGTAACATGACAGCTGCTCGAATCGAAAGGGGACGCATGTTTCTCATTAGTACAACAACTTAACTCTTCTTAAGAACCCAACACAATTGGCGGATTGTACCCCAATCACTGTTATTAAATTTAGCAGAGGTTCAAAGTGTTTGAGTTTTAATAATGAGTCATAACTCAATATTAAGCTCTTTTAGCTTGCGGGTGAGTGTATTTCGTCCCCATCCGAGTATTTTCGCTGCATCCTGCTTGTGACCATGGGTGTGTGCCAATGCTGACTCCAACAATATGCGCTCAACACTCGGTAGTGCCTGTTGCAAAATGCCGTGTTGGCCACTGGCAATCGCATGTTCTGCCCATTGCGCCAATGCGTGCTGCCAGTCTTGCTCTTCGTTCTCAGCGAGGTGGATGGGCTGGTGAAGCAGCTCACGAGGTAAGTCGCTGGGTAAGACCTCATTGCTACTGGCCATGACGGTTAACCATCGGCAGGTATTTTCTAGCTGACGTACATTTCCCGGCCAAGGTAGCTGGCTCATGATGGCCTTGGTATCTGGATGGAGCTGTTTGGCTTCGACGCCGAGCTCTTCCGCAGCGCGGGCGAGAAAATACTGACACAATTGCGGAATATCTTGGCGTCGGTCTTTAAGAGACGGTAAATGGACGCGAATGACATTCAGGCGGTGGAACAAGTCTTCTCGAAATGCGCCTTCCGCCACCAAGCGCTCTAAATCTTGGTGGGTGGCGGCGATGATCCGCACATCCACATCCACGGCGGCGTGACCACCGACGCGATAGAATTGGCCGTCCGCCAGCACACGGAGCAAACGTGTTTGCACATCCAGTGGCATATCGCCAATTTCATCGAGGAATAACGTGCCGCCATTGGCTTGCTCAAACCGTCCTTGGCGCACTGAGTTTGCACCGGTAAAGGCGCCTTTTTCGTGGCCGAACAGTTCAGATTCAATCAAATCTTTGGGAATCGCGGCCATGTTGAGTGCGATAAAAGCATGGTCAGCGCGGGGGCTATGGCGGTGCAATGCTTGCGCCACTAACTCTTTCCCTGTGCCAGATTCGCCGTTAATCAAGACTGAAATCGATGAGCGAGACAGCCGGCCGATGGCGCGAAACACTTCTTGCATGGCGGGCGCCTCGCCAATGATTTCTGGCATGTCCGCTTGAGAAGGCTGGGTGGTGTGCTGCTTTTGCTGTTCTTTGCGATGTGCCAGTGCACGCTCGACTAAGGCTAGGGCTTCATCAATATCAAACGGCTTGGGCAGATACTCGAATGCGCCCTTTTTGTAAGCATTTACCGCGGCATCCAAATCCGAGTGTGCGGTCATAATGATCACGGGCAAATCTGGATGCTGCTCATGAACGCGATGGAGAAGGGCGAGCCCATCCGTGCCCGGCATACGGATATCGGAGACCAACACATCGGGTGTTTGCTCTCGCAGCGCGCTTAACACACTGTCGGCATCACAAAATGTCTGACACGCTAAATTGGCGGCGCTTAAGGTGCGCTCCATGACCCAACGAATGGAACTGTCATCATCAACAATCCAGATGGTTCCTTTACTCATGCATGGTGTCCTTTTCAATAATCGGTAATTGGATGATAAAGCAGGTGTGCCCAGGCCAGCTATTGACCTCAATTTTTCCTTTGTGCTGATCAATGAGGTGGTGGGTAATCGCAAGCCCGAGGCCATTTCCGTTCACTTTGCTGGTGACCATGGGGTAAAACAAGGTGTCTTGCAGCTCGGGGCTGATGCCCGGCCCGTTATCGATAATCTCGATTTGTGCCACGACGCGATGACGCATGCCATGAATTACGGTTTGAAACCCTGTGCGTGTACGCAAGGTAATCTGTCCATCGGCTTGCTCGCGCACCGCGTCAGCGGCATTGGCCACCACGTTGAGAACCGCTTGCTCAAGTTGTTCAGGATCCATGTCAAAATCCGGCAAGCTAGGATCGTAGTCGCGAATGATGTTGACCGCGCCCTGCGTGTCGAGATTGACTAACTGACGGACCTTTTCCAGCACCACATGAATATTTTGCTTTTGTCGCAGCCCCGGACGCTGCGGGCCCAGTAGCCGGTCGACGAGGTTACGAAGCCGGTCCGCTTGCTCAATGATGATTTGGGTGTATTCGGCCAAACTGGCATCGGGCAACATTTTTTCCAGCAGTTGTGCCGCACCACGTAAGCCACCGAGCGGGTTTTTTATTTCGTGCGCTAACCCTCGGACTAACTCTTTGGCCGCCTGTTGCTGTGCTTTTTGGGCGAGCTCTTTACTGATCCGTTGCTGCTGGCTGACCACATTGACTTCGAGCAGGATTTTCCCGCCGTCTGGATCATCAAATAGTGGACTCGCGCTAAGCTGGACTTTTTGTGGTTGGCCGTCGACCACCCAAGTCACATCACTGTCGGTCAAGCTCTGGCCGGCTTGTGTGGTACTGACGATATGTGACCAATCCACACTGGCATGTTGAAGCTGTTCTGTGAGCGGTTGGTTAACTAAACGGCGGACACTTTGGTGCATCAGCTGCTCAGCGGCTGCATTGGCGTACAAAATGCGCCATTGTGTGTCGACCACGACAATGGCCGTTAGCAGATGATCGAACAGTTGCCCTGGCATCATGTGCGGCTGAATCCTTGTTTGCACTACAATGGTGCATTGAGTGTAATCAAACTCTGCGCACCGTGCAGCCCCCGTCAGTGGCTTTGTGAACTCAACCGGTTGTCATCAGGCGACAACCGCGTCGCTAGTGCGTCTGACGCGACGGTTGATTGAGATGTGCTCGGTGCAAAAAGAAACGATGAACTTGAGATGATGCAATAACCTTGCCGTTTTCAATGTATTGAACTTGCACCGTGTGAGTGCCCCGATCGACCGGCTCGATATGCCAATGCAAAGTTCGCTGATCTTGCTGTGTGGTTTGCTGGGGAGAAAGCGCTACCTTTGCACCATCGAGGAGCAATACTACCGACTCTGTGGCTGCATGGACGGGACGGACTGATGCCGAGACTGTGAGCTTACCGGGATTGCTGCGCAAGGTCGCACCTTCAGCAGGATGGAGCAGTGAGAGCGCCACGGCGACGTCCGACTCGGTTGAGGAGGAGGAAGGCGTCAGGTTCGATGAAGGCGAGACTGGCGTAAAGGATGTCACCGTATGCTCAGTGACCGACATCTCGCCAACGGGCCGCGTATCACTGAGATGCAGAACCCCTTGCGCATCGGTCCATTGATAGACGCTGGTGGCCGCACAAGGCAGTGTGATAAGCCACCAAGCTACGAGAAGCCATTTCATGTTTGTTGTGCCTCGTCACTGTAAAACATTGAGTGTAAAACGGCAGTAGTCGGGCTCAAGCATAAAAAAGCCCACCTGCGAGGTGGGCCGTAATTTCTGTTGGTGGGCGCTTTACACTGAGTAGTAAAGTTCGAACTCAACAGGGTGCGTGGTCATTTGGATACGCTCCACGTCACCGGCTTTGAGGCCAATGTAAGAGTCGATGAAGTCATCCGAGAACACGCCACCAGCCGTCAAGAATTCACGATCGGCGTCAAGGGCTTGCAAGGCTTCTTTCAAAGACTCGGCAACGGTTGGAATTTCTGCCGCTTCCTCTGCGGGTAAGTCGTACAAGTCTTTATCCATCGCATCGCCTGGATGGATCTTGTTTTTAATCCCGTCAAGACCAGCCATCAGCATCGCAGCAAAGCACAGGTATGGGTTCGCAGATGGATCGCCAAAGCGGACTTCGATACGACGTGCTTTCGGGCTCGGCACCACCGGAATACGGATAGACGCAGAACGGTTACGCGCGGAGTAAGCCAGCATGACAGGTGCTTCAAAACCGGGAACCAGACGCTTGTACGAATTGGTTGAAGCGTTGGCAAAGGCGTTGATGGCACGCGCATGCTTGATGATACCGCCAATGTAATAAAGGGCGGTTTCGGATAGGCCACCGTACTTGTCACCGGCAAACAGGTTTTGACCGTCTTTCGCGAGTGATTGGTGTACGTGCATGCCCGAGCCGTTATCGCCAACCAGTGGCTTTGGCATAAAGGTCGCGGTTTTACCAAAGGCGTGGGCGACGTTATGCACGACATACTTGTAGATCTGAATTTCGTCCGCTTTGGTGGTCAAGGTGTTAAAGCGGGTTGCGATCTCGTTTTGTCCTGCAGTTGCCACTTCGTGGTGGTGCGCCTCAACCACGAGGCCCATTTCTTCCATCACTAATGACATGGCAGAGCGGATATCTTGTGATGAATCCACAGGGGCAACTGGGAAGTAGCCGCCTTTTACGCCCGGACGGTGGCCTTTGTTACCGCCTTCCAGCGCCGAGCCTGAGTTCCAGCTCGCTTCGACATCATCAATTTTGTAGAAAGAGCCGGCCATATCGGTGGCGAATTTCACGTCATCGAACAAGAAAAACTCTGGCTCAGGACCGATCAGGACAGTATCAGCAATGCCAGTTGCGCGCATGTAGTCTTCGGCGCGCTTCGCAATCGAGCGAGGGTCACGCTCGTAGCCTTGCATGGTTGAGGGCTCGAGAATATCACAACGAATGTTGAGCGTGCTTTCTTCGGTAAATGGGTCCAGCACGGCTGAGCTTGGGTCAGGCATCATGATCATGTCTGATTCGTTGATGCCTTTCCAACCGGCGACGGATGAGCCATCAAACATTTTGCCTTCTTCGAAAAAGTCAGCATCGATTTGGTGTGAAGGAATAGAGACATGCTGCTCTTTACCCTTGGTGTCGGTAAAGCGCAGATCGATGAATTTCACCTCGTTCTCTTGGATCAATGCGAGCACGTTTTCTACTGACATGTGAAATAACCTCCGGTGTCAAAATAAAAGGGTAAGCTGGGTTTGCTCCTTGCACAGTACAAAGCGAAAACTGTGCCAACAATTTTAAACGAGCTAATTGCCCCATTGACGGGCAACGCGACGAGTAATGGGCACCGAAACACTGTTTGCATGCACCATTATTGTGCATCAATGCATTGCTATGGTGCAAATAACTCGGCAGTGGTGTTGGATTCGCACGACAGCCGTGCAGCCCTCGAAGTTATAGCAGACAAATGGCGGTGAGAGTGTGGTCTGCCTTTAAAAATTCATCTTGGTCTTTTTCTCACTGAGCTGTTGTATTTGCTTAATAATTCACCAGTGTGAACATAAGCGTTCGTCATTGTCTTTGCGCTGATTCACATATTTAGGTGGGTTTTGCGACAAAATCTGGTACATTACGGCCGTTTTTTTAATCAGGTGGCGGCACCGTCGTGGTAGGTGTGTTTAACCCAAGGTTCGGCGCGCGCCCCCGTCTATCGAGTGAAAAGAGAGTCCATGACCAACTTAAAGACTGATAAATTGAGAAATATCGCCATTATTGCCCACGTTGACCACGGTAAAACCACGCTAGTGGATAAGCTGCTGCAGCAGTCCGGCACGCTAGCTACCCGCGGTGAAGTGGAAGAGCGTGTCATGGACTCGAACGACATTGAGAAAGAGCGTGGCATCACCATTTTGGCGAAAAACACCGCGATTAACTGGAATGACTACCGCATCAACATCGTCGATACTCCAGGACACGCCGACTTCGGTGGTGAAGTAGAGCGTATCATGTCGATGGTTGACTCTGTGCTGCTAGTGGTTGATGCGGTTGATGGCCCAATGCCACAAACGCGTTTCGTCACCCAAAAAGCGTTCGCACACGGTCTGAAGCCAATTTTGGTTATCAACAAAATTGACCGCCCTGGTGCGCGTCCTGATTGGGTTATGGATCAGGTATTCGATCTGTTTGACACCTTGGGTGCGACCGACGAGCAGCTAGATTTCCAAGTGGTTTACGCCTCTGCATTAAACGGTTGGGCGAGCCTAGATGAAGCCACCGAAGGCGAGAACATGGAACCGCTGTTCAATGCGATCGTTGATAACGTTGCGGCGCCGGATGTTGACATCAACAGCCCATTCCAAATGCAAGTCTCTCAGCTGGACTATAACTCTTACAAAGGCGTTATCGGTGTTGGTCGTATTACTCGCGGCTCGGTGAAGCCTAACCAACAGGTGACCATTGTTAGCGCCGACGGCAGCAAACGTAATGGTAAAGTAGGTGGCGTACTGGGCTATTTGGGCCTTGAGCGTAACGACGTTGAGCAGGCGACAGCGGGCGACATCATTGCTATCACCGGTCTTGGCGAGCTGAAAATTTCAGATACCATCTGCGATCCAAGCAATGCAGAAGCGCTGCCAGCGTTGACCGTCGATGAGCCAACTGTAACCATGACCTTCCAAGTGAACACCTCGCCATTTGCGGGTCTGGAAGGTAAATACGTTACGTCGCGTAACATTCTTGAGCGTCTGCAAAAAGAATTGGTACACAACGTTGCACTGCGCGTTGAAGAAACGGATAACCCAGATAAGTTCCGCGTATCTGGTCGTGGTGAGCTGCACCTGTCTATCCTTATCGAAAACATGCGTCGTGAAGGTTACGAGCTTGCGGTATCACGTCCAGAAGTGATCATCAAAGAAGAAGATGGTCAAAAACTGGAACCGTTTGAAACCGTGACCATTGACGTACTGGAAGAGCACCAAGGCGGCGTGATGGAGAACATCGGTCTGCGTAAAGGTGAATTAACCAATATGTTGCCTGACGGCAAAGGCCGTGTCCGTATGGACTTTATGATGCCGTCTCGTGGCCTGATTGGCTTCCAGACTGAGTTTTTGACCCTGACCTCGGGCTCTGGCTTGATTTATCACACGTTTGACCACTACGGCCCATTTAAAGGCGGTGATATCGGTCAACGTGTTAACGGTGTACTGATTTCTAACGCGGCGGGTAAAGCACTGACTTATGCTCTGTTTAACTTGCAAGAGCGTGGCCGTCTGTTTGCTGAGCACGGTGATGAAGTGTACGAAGGTCAAATCATCGGTATTCACAACCGTTCTAACGATCTGACCGTTAACTGCTTGAAAGGTAAGCAGCTGACCAACGTGCGTGCGTCTGGTACCGATGATGCACAGGTACTGACACCTGCCATCAAGTTTACCCTTGAGCAAGCGCTTGAGTTTATCGATGACGATGAGCTGGTGGAAGTGACACCAGAAAGCATCCGTATTCGTAAGAAGTTACTGACTGAAACTGAGCGTAAGCGTGCAGGCCGTAAAGGCTAAATCGTGAATGCGAAGCGTCAAAAAGGCACCCTCGGGTGCCTTTTTTTGTGCCTATGGATTAATTAAGGGTTTGAATAAACCGATCGGACGCTTGAATGGCACGCTGCATATCGGCAATAGCGCGATCGATATCGCCGGCGAGATTTTTGAATTCGCCTTGGAGTGCACCGATGGCGCGTGCATTCAGATTGTGTTTCAGATATAAGCGGTTATCTTGCAGCGTATTTAGCACGGGTGTCATGGTGCGTTCGGCGCGTTGCATGGCATCATACAAGCGCTGATACTCGGCTTGTGTGGCTCGCAAACGCTGGGCACTCTCGCGTTTGAGGCGTGGATTGGTGTATAGCGCCAGCTCCTCGTCCCACTCGGAAAATAAGGCCTGCGCCACAGCGTCCAAGGCATCAATGCGGTCACGCACCTGAGTCACTGCTGCTTCGCTTTTTTGATAGTGCTTATTGACCGTATCGTAAGCCGCTTGTAACTCGCCGCCATCAAACTGCGTCAATGCGGTCAATGCTTCAAGCGCGTTGTTAAACTGGGTTTGTGCCTCTTGCTGCGCACTGGCAGCATCTTCAACACGATCGACCATGATATCGCGCTTATGAACGCCGACTTGCTCCATCGCGGCGTAATAGGCAGACTGACAGCCGGTCAGCAGGGTTAAACTGGTCAAAAATAGTAGCACGGCCCGCACAGGCAACTCCTCGGTTATAAATCATGTACACTGAATAAGCGTAAGGCTAACACAAGGTTAGGAACAAGGTATGCTCGATAATCCGCTGCGTGACATGCCCTCGTGGCAATGCTCACGTGACTGGCTACAGGCCATGGTTCGGCATTTGTGGCAACGAATGGGAGACGATAGGCTCACTGTGAGTGCCGGCTATATGGCTTATGTCACCTTGTTGTCCTTGGTCCCGCTTGTCACTGTGGTGCTGTCTGCGTTCTCGAGTTTTCCCGGCTTTTCGCAAGTGGGCGAAACACTGCAGCAATTTGTGATCAATAATTTCGTCCCAGCGGCGGGCGAAATCGTCGCGCATTACCTCAATGAGTTTGTCGCCAATGCGGGCAAGATGACCGCGGTGGGGGTCAGCTTTTTGTTCGTGGTCGCCATTATGCTCATTTCTGCCATTGATAAAAGTTTGAACCACACCTTTAAGATTAAGACCAAGCGACCAATGATGATCGCCTTTTCAATTTACTGGATGGTGCTGACACTGGGCCCTATCTTGATTGGTACCAGTATTGCTTTGAGCTCGTATTTGACGTCGCTATCGCTCTTACAAAGCGGTGTCGCCAGTGATTTATTTACTACATTGCTGCGTGGATTGCCCTTTGTATTAACCACGCTCACGTTTATGGGACTGTATACGCTGGTGCCGAATACCCGAGTGCGATTACGCCATGCGTTAGTGGGCGCGGCAGCTGCCAGCATTTTGTTTGAATTGAGCAAAAAAGTGTTCGCGTTGTACGTCACGCACTTTCCCTCGTATCAGCTGATCTACGGTGCACTGGCCGTGGTGCCGATTTTATTTGTTTGGGTGTATTTTAGTTGGTGCATTGTGTTGTTTGGTGCGCAAGTGACWGCCACCTTGCATGAGTCAGCACTGTGGCGGCCCCAAGGGGATGCGGCGTCGCAAGACACACCTGTCCCTGCTGTGATTGAAAATGAAGACAATAAGGAGCGTTATGATCGCCTTAATTCAACGCGTGAGTGAAGCGAACGTCACGGTTGAGGGCAATACCCTCGGTACCATCGGCAAAGGGCTGGTGGTGCTATTAGGCGTAGAAAAAGGGGATACCGATGCGCAGGCTGCCAAACTGGCGCACAAAGTCACTGGCTATCGGGTATTTGAAGACGATGCCGGCAAAATGAACCTCAACGTTGCTCAGGCTGGAGGAGAGCTGCTGGTGGTTTCGCAGTTCACCCTTGCAGCGGATACTAAAAAAGGGATGCGGCCGAGTTTTTCAGGCGCGGCGCCGGAAGAGGCGGCACGTTTGTACGATTTGTTTTGTGAACACTGTCGCCAAGCGGGGCTTCAGACCCAAACTGGGCAGTTCGCCGCAGACATGAAAGTGAGTTTGGTCAATGATGGACCGGTCACATTTTGGCTTCAGGTTTAACCAGCCTAACAGGGAGAGACAGGCATGTTCCGAATGGTGACGCCACAAACAGAGCAAGATCTGGCGCGTTATTACGATTTTCGTTATCGCATGCTACGCGAGCCTTGGCATGCACCGCGTGGCTCTGAACGCGACGCGTATGACGTGAGTGCTTGCCATCGAATGATTGTCGATGGCAATGGCGAGCCTGTAGCGATTGGCCGGTTGTATCTGACCCCAGATAACGACGGTCAAATCCGTTATATGGCGGTTTCACCGGATTATCGCAGCCGAGGTCTGGGCGCGTTGGTGCTGATGGCATTAGAGTCCTTAGCGCGCCAAGAAGGGGCCAAGCGCTTAGTCTGTAATGCGCGTGAGGACGCGGTCAGTTTTTACGCCAAGCATGAATTTATTAGCCAAGGTGAGTTGAGTGATGAGCGTGGCCCTATCCGACACCAACAAATGGTGAAGCATCTAGACCCACTGTCGGATGTGGTGCGTCGACCTGAATGGTGCGCTGAGCTACAAAGGCGCTGGCAGCACCAGATCCCCATTAGTGACAAAATGGGGGTCAAAATCAATCAATTTACTGGCTATCGCTTCGAAGTATGCGCCAACCTCAATGCCAACTTAAACCCGCATCACACCATGTTTGCAGGCAGCATTTTCAGTCTTGCCACGCTCGCTGGTTGGGGCATGGTGTGGTTGCTGATGAAAGAGCGCCAGTTGAGTGCTGATATTGTGCTCGCAGACAGCCATATTCGCTATCGTCGTCCGGTGGCAGAGCGTCCCCGCGCCAGCGTGTCTTTAGACAGTTTAAGCGGCGATCTAGACCGACTCGAAAACGGGCGTCGAGCGCGGGTGACGCTAGAAGTGGCGTTTTTCAGTGGTGACGAACAGGCTGGGGTGTTCACGGGCACTTATGTTTTACTGCCATCGGATGATGCGGCAACCACGCAACCGGCCCCGCAACTGGCTCTGCTGCGTTAGCGCTTTATTCGCCGACGTTAGGCTCTGTCGCTTGATAAATCGGCCAGCGAAGTGACAGGGTTTGCTCGCCGCTGAGCGTGGCGCGAATGTCACCGCGATCGGCATTGAGCGTCAGCGATGCAAAGGGCAACGGAACTAGGTGGCTTTCCACAGGTAGGGCAGCCTCTCCTTTCAACCAGTGTGCAAGCCGAATAGACCATGGCTCGTCCACAGATGGGTCTGTTTGCGCCGCTGCGCTGTCGAGGAAAGTCACGGCTAATTGACCGTTCAACCCCACCTTAAAGCTGTGTGCGTCTCCTGCCAATCCTGACCATTGCCCCTCAATATCGTGAAAGCCCTCTAGCGGCAATGGCCATTCAAACCAACCATGGTAAATGGACAAGGGAATTTGCAAACCGTCAACGGCCAGCGACCAAGGTCGGCTTGGTGCGGCGAGATTGATCTGTCCAGATAGCGCCAGTTGGCCATCGGGAAACCCCAACAATAATTGGTGTAGCTGAAGCTTGCGATCATGAGCCTCAAGACGCAGGTAGGGCTCTGCGAGCCACTGCTGGTTAATACTTGCATGGTTGGCGCTGGCTGTGATGAGACCATTGACCAGCTCGCCGTCGCGGATCTCAAGAGACTGGCCATCCACATCAATACCACTGATTTTGGTGGCAAAGTCAGGGGATAAGTTGAGCCACTCGTTATGCTTTAGCTGTAAACTGGTGATACTCAGTTGGGTTGGCATACCGGGTAACAGGGCTTGAATGGGAGCAAGTTCTTGGCGAGAGAGGGTTAAACCGTTGGCTTGAAAACGGTCTATTTGCCAATTGTTCTGGGCGAATTGGCCAGACACAGCAAAAAAGCCCTCCTGCAATTGGCTGGTGAGCTGATTGACGATCACTGTGTTATCTCGCCACTCGATATCGCCCAGCGGTTGTTCCCAAGTTTGGCCTTGCCAGCGTAGATAATCGGCGTTGAATGACAATCGCATCGCCGGTTGATACCACCAAGGCGCGTCGGGTGCGAAACGAAGATTTTGTGCCGAGAAGGTTAACTGGTTCACCGACAGGGGATGCGTTTCTGCGCTGAGTTGCCTTACGTCGGCACGGGCGACGGTTAACACGGTATCGCCAGGCCAAGCCGCGAGTGCTTGCGCGAGCGTCTGGCGGGTTTGCTCGCTATCAATCACCGCATCGCTGATGGTGAGTTGCTCGAGCGCGAGGGTACCGGGTTGCCAATGGCCTTGCGCACTGATTGCAGCGCGTTGCCACTGCATCGAGGCTCCTAGAATGTCCCATCCTTGGTCGCTCGGTTTCGCATCCAGTAGTAGCTGGGTTAAGGCGATATCTTGTCCGTTAAGCGATCCTATTTCCCATTGTGCTCGTCCTTTCACTGTGCCATAGGCTTGGGCGCCTTTTTGCCAGTTATCGAGTTGTGCTCGCACATTGGTGGCGTGCCAATGCGGCGTGCGCAGGGTGACATCACTCAGTAGCACTCGACCAATGGTCAGCCCTTGAGGTAATTCCCGCAATGGGTTGGCGTCCAGCGCCTCCAAGGCAATGTCCATACCATCAATGCGTAGCCAAGCAATGTGTGGAAAGGTGGCGGGGTCTATATAGAGTTGTAGTTTGTCCGCATGCCAATCGGTTTGGGAAGCTTGATAATCCGGCTGAATCAATGTCAATTGCAGCGGTGAGCGCCAGTGATACCCCACTTGTGCCGCGGTGAGTTTCCCGGGTAACAGAGTCTGGGCGAAGGCATTAAAAACAGGTGTACTGTAACGGGTATGCAGAAGCACCACGACCAAGAAAAGCGCGGTGACAATCAGGATGATCAAGCTGGCAAACAGTTTGGCCAGGATGCGCATGGACAAATCCTATCGAAGCGGAAATGGTGACGATGAATGGATTAAGACTGGCGCAAAAATGGCGTAAATTCAACTGCTAGGCAAGAAGTGCGCCCCATATCGCTATGGGGCGCAAGTGGGATGGTTTAGTCGAGCTGAGGCCCGGCTGAAACCAGAGCGGCCCCTTCTGGGGTGTCGGTATACTTGTCGAAATTATCGATAAAGCGTTGGGCGAGATCCTTCGCTTTGCTTTCCCACTGGAGTGGATCGACATAGGTATCACGCGGGTCAAGGATGCCATCGTTGACCTCGTCGAGTGAGACGGGCACGGTGAGATTGAAGATGGGAATTGTCTTCGTTTCTGCTTTCTCAATCGAACCGTCTAAGATAGCGTCAATAATGGCGCGGGTATCTTTAATCGAAATACGCTTGCCTGAGCCGTTCCAACCAGTATTCACTAGGTAGGCTTCTGCACCTGCCGCTTCCATACGTTTGACCAACACTTCTGCATACTTGGTTGGGTGCAAGGTCAAGAATGCGGCCCCGAATGCAGCTGAGAAGGTAGGGGTTGGCTCTGTAATACCACGCTCAGTGCCGGCCAGCTTGGCGGTAAAGCCAGACAGGAAGTGATACTTGGTCTGCTCAGGCGTCAGTTTAGACACCGGCGGTAGCACGCCAAATGCATCCGCGGAGAGGAAGATCACCTTGTTGGCATGTCCGCCTTTCGACACGGGCTTAACGATATTATCGATGTGATAAATCGGGTAAGACACTCGGGTGTTTTCGGTTTTGGAGTTGTCGTCAAAGTCGATACGGCCATCGCCACGTACGGTCACGTTTTCAAGCAGCGCATCGCGGCGAATGGCATTGTAAATATCGGGCTCTGCTTCTTTGGACAGCTTAATGGTTTTTGCATAGCAGCCGCCTTCAAAGTTAAACACACCATGATCGTCCCAGCCGTGTTCGTCGTCGCCAATCAGCTGACGCTTCGGATCGGTGGAGAGGGTTGTTTTACCCGTGCCAGATAGGCCGAAGAAAATCGCGACGTCGCCGTCTTTGCCCATATTTGCCGAGCAGTGCATGGACGCGATGTCTTGCAAGGGCAAGAAATAATTCATCATCGCAAACATGCCTTTTTTCATCTCGCCGCCGTACCATGTACCGCCGATAAGCTGCATGCGCTCGGTGAGATTGAAGACCGTGAAGTTTTCTGAGTTCAAACCCTGCTCGCGCCATTTATTGTTGACGCATTTAGCACCGTTCATGACCACAAAGTCGGGCTCAAAGTCTTTTAGCTCTTCATCGGTAGGGCGGATAAACATGTTTTTCACAAAGTGCGCTTGCCACGCCACTTCGGTGATCACACGGATCCGTAAACGCGTGTTAGGGTTGGCACCGCAGTAGCCATCAATCACAAACAGACGTTTGCCAGAGAGTTGCTGGGTGACTAAAGCTTTTAAATCTTTCCAAACGGCGTGATCAATCGGCTTGTTATCGTTTTTCCCTTGATCGGACCACCACACGGTATCGCGGGTGGTGTCATCACGCACAATGTATTTATCTTTTGGTGAACGGCCAGTAAAAATACCGGTATCCACCGCCACAGCGCCGAGCTCAGTCACCACGCCTTTTTCGTAGCCTTCCAGCCCAGGTTTGGTTTCTTCCTCGAACAGCTGTTCATAAGAGGGATTGCGAATGACTTCTTTGACATTTTCCAGACCATGACGGGAAAGATCGATGCCGGCGACTTCGGATTCGACGTTCAGGACAGTCATAGGTGCTCCTTGGGGTAAGATGTTGTTAACTGTCTTTATGCTAGCAACCTGAATAGTGCCATTCAGGGAGTTACTGCAAAAAATTACCGCACGCACACTAGGGCTATTTTGATTGTAGGGTACTGACCACCAGGTGACGTGACTCCCTCTATGGTAACGCTTAGTTAAACGTTTGCGCTACCCACAGAGCTCTTATTGTTTGTACAAAATTAATGCGCAAAAAAATGTGAGATGTGTCCGAGGAGACCAAGAAAAAAGCCAGCTTGATGCTGGCTTTTGAACTAAGTTGGGTTTCTTTGTTTTATGCAACTAAATATGTAGCACGTTTTTCACTGCATTTGTGACGATGAATCGGCGTTCTGCTCAAAGATGGCTGCGACATCGACGCTGTCAAACGCATAATCACTGCCGCAATAATCACAGTGCAAACGAATTGTGCCCATTTCTGCAATCATTTTATCGACTTCGCTGCGTTCAATCGCGGCTATCGCTTGTGCGCTGCGCTCGCGTGAGCAGCTGCATTTAAAGCATACTGACTGAGGATCGAAAACGGWGACGCTTTCTTGGTGATATAGACGATAAAGGACGTCTTTTGCATCAAGGCCAAATAATTCATCATTTTTAACCGTTTCAGTCAGCTTCGCCAAATGGTCAAAGTCGTTATCGTCTCCTTTGCCATCCGGCAGCACTTGCAGCATCATCCCGGCCGCGTGGCGTTTGCCTTCAAGCTCACCGGTACGCAACCAAAGCCGTGTTTCCAGTTGCTCTGAACGCGCAAAGTAGTCTTCAAGGCAGCCTTGTAGGTGATCCGAGTCTAAGCCCACAATACCTTGATAGCGTTCGCCGTCGACTGGTTCGATGGTGATAATGAGCTGCCCCTTACCGAGCATCTCAGGTAAGGTTGCATCTGCTTTTATATCGCCCTTCAAGCGTGCGGTACCACGCAGTTGCTGCTGGTGATCACCATTGATCACCGCCAATGATACTGGACCATCACCTTGCAGTTGAACGGTAATCGAGCCTTCAAATTTTAAGGTGGCAGTGAGCAAGCTGGTGGCGACAAGCATCTCCCCCAGTAGCGCTTGGACTGGCGCAGGGTAGTCTTGGTTTTCCAAGATGCGTTGATAGGTTTCATCGAGCTTGACCAGCTCACCACGCACAGACACATCTTTAAATAGGTAACGGTGTAGTTGATCGTTTGACATGCAATCTCTCTCCGGCTTAGGGCCTGGTTAGTGGGATCGGCCTTACTCTATGCCTTGTTTAAACTTACGAATATCTCGGCGTTGTTTCTTATCCGGCCGGTTTTCTGGGCGCGGATTGTGTGCGTGTAAGCGACGCATTTCCGTGTTGTGCTCACGCTGTTTGATACTGTTTTGGGTTTCTTGATACAGCGTCTGCGCAATCGGCGCGCCCTGACGCTGCTCTGATAATTCTAATACAGTAATGGTTTTTTCTTCGTGTCCTTGCCGAAGTCGGATCTCAGCACCTACTTCAACCATTTTGCTAGGTTTGGCGCGCTGGCCATTGTAATGTACCTTGCCGCCGTCAATCATGTTGCGCGCGATTGACCGTGTTTTGTAAAACCGTGCGGCCCATAGCCACTTGTCTAGCCTGACTGCCGTCAAGGGCGCCGATGCGTGTGTTTTCATGACTCAACTCCTGCGCAATCCGGATGGGCGACATTAGCACAAAAATTCCTTTAGAGCAGTATCACAGCATCGAGGTACAATCCGACCTAAATGCGCTGGCTTGGTTAGGATGTGGGGTTACGACAAAAATGAAAAATTCTCAATATCACATCGTGTTTTTGCTAGTATGCCCAGCTTTTCGTAATCTAATGATGGAACTTGATGGCAAAAAAAGCCATCAATGGACACTCGGTGACTCAATTTGGTTTGGAAGGGATGATGCGTAAGGCAGGACGCCAGCATGGCACGTTCACGGTGTCACCGCAGCAAGTGACACGGCTCGCGACGTGGCTAAACATTTTACTATTCCTCGTACTGGCTTGGTTGGCTGGGCGAATGGTGTGGGCGTTTTATTCGCCTGCACCTGCACCTGTATTGCCTGCAGCAAGCCAGTCGGCGTCGTCCTCTCGTGCTGCGACGGATCCTTTTTCGTTGACTCCTATCGTTAATGCCCAATTGTTTGGGCGTTACCAAGCGGCCGTCCAACCCACGCAACATGCGGTGACCAATGTGCCCGAAACCCGGCTACGCCTAACTTTGGTTGGGGTGGTGGCCAGTAACGATCCTAAGCGTGCATTGGCCGTGATCGCGAACGGCGGTCGTCAAGTGACTTACGGTGTGGGTGAGCAGGTGAAAGGGACCCAAGTTAGTGTCGATCAAGTCTTATCCGATCGGGTGATATTACGCCAAGGGTCAAGACGCGAAGCGCTCCTTATGCCGGGGGTCGATGCAGATAGTACACCGCAGACCGTTTTTTCTTCTCCTACTGATGCATCGACGCCCCCAAAGTCGATGGCGACCAAGCGGCAGACCAGCCCTGACTGGCCTGCCGACTTAGCGCAGCAGCTTAGTCAGAACCCGCAACGCTTATTTGACTTTGTACAGCTGTCACAAGTGCGCGAAGGAGATCAAATGAAGGGCTTTCGCCTCACACCGGGACGCAATCCAATCTTTTTTGAGCAATCCGGCTTACAGGCAGGAGATATTGCTGTCGCTATCAATGGGCTGACGTTAAGTCAGTCCGCAGCACTGCCTGATATTCTAGGACGCATTCAACAACAGGGATCGCTTGACTTGGTTATCGAGCGACAGGGACAACAACATGACATCTCGATTCAACTTTAATCCACAGCATTCGCCGTCAGCGGCAATAGGAGTGTGACGTGAAGGTCAAACAACGACTGATCCCCTATCTGATGGCCGCGAGCCTTCTCTTTACTGGTATCCCAGCCGGTGCCGCTGAGTTTAGTGCCTCTTTTAAGGGCACAGATATTCAGGAATTTATTGAGATCGTTGGCCGTAATCTCGAAAAAACCATCATTGTTGATCCCTCGGTTCGTGGCACCATCAATGTCCGCAGTTACGATACCTTGACTGATGAACAGTACTATCAGTTTTTCTTAAACGTACTCGAAGTGTATGGCTTTGCCGTGGTCGAGATGGAAAATGGTGTCGTTAAAGTGGTCCGCGACAAAGATGCCAAAACCTCACCGGTACCTGTGGTCGGTGAAGACGATAGTGTGGTGGGAGATGAAGTTGTCACTCGCGTAGTCGCGGTGAAGAATGTGTCGGTACGTGAGCTATCCCCTTTGCTACGCCAGCTGATTAATAATGCGGGAGCGGGTAACGTAGTCCACTACGATCCGGCTAATGTGATCATGATTACTGGGCGTGCAGCGGTCGTGAATCGCTTGACCGATATTATCCGTCGTGTGGACCAAGCCGGTGATAAAGAGGTAGAAGTGGTGCGTTTAGATCACGCCTCTGCCGCAGAAATGGTGCGGATTGTTGAAGCGTTAAACGAGCGAGATAACGCCAATAATGCCCCCGATCTCCTTAAACCACGCTTTGTTGCTGATGAGCGCTTAAATGCCGTTTTAGTCTCAGGTGAACCTAAAGTGCGCGAACGAGTGAAAAAGCTGATCAGACAGCTTGATCAGGAAATGGCGACCACAGGCAACAGTCGAGTCATTTACCTGCGCTACGCCAAAGCGGAAGATGTGGTTGAAGTTCTCCAAGGTGTGTCAGATAACTTACTGAAAGAAAAAGAAGAGAAGAGTAAACCGGGTGCCCAGAAGCAAGCGGTACAAATATCTTCGCACCAAGGCACTAACTCGTTGGTGATCACTGCGCCACCCGATATCCTCAAAACCTTGGAAAGCGTGATCTCTCAGCTTGATATTCGTCGTGCGCAAGTACTGATTGAAGCACTAATCGTAGAGATGTCAGAGTCCGATGGCGCCAATTTAGGTGTGCAGTGGGGCTCGCTTGAAAATGGTGGCATTCAATTTAGTAACACAGGGGTTGGGATCACCAATTACCTGACTGGCCAAAAGGCAACCGAAGACAAGACCCGTACAGAGGTACGCTATAAGAGTGATGGTACGCCATACAATGTGCCAATCACAGAGTCTGGTGACTACAGCGCTCTTTCGGATGTACTAGGTGGCGTCAATGGCCTTGCCGCCGGAGTCATTATGGGGGATTGGACTGCGTTGGTGACTGCGGTGGCCTCGAATAACGAATCCAATATCCTTTCGTCACCCAACCTGATGGTGCTGGATAATCAAGAAGCGTCGTTTATTGTCGGTGAAGAAGTTCCCGTTATTACCGGATCGCAAACGGGCTCGAATAACGATAACCCGTTCCAAACCGTTGAGCGTAAAGATGTGGGCATCAAGCTAAAAGTTACCCCACAAATCAATGAAGGTTCTGCGGTTCTCTTGGATATTGAGCAAGAGGTGTCGAATGTCTTGGGGGCCAGTGGCGCCGTGGATGTGCGCTTTGGTAAACGCCAATTAAACACGTCAGTGATGGTGGGCGATCAGCAAATGATTGTGCTCAGCGGTTTGATTGACGAGCGTACTGTAGAAAGTGAGTCCAAAGTGCCTTTATTGGGAGATATTCCGGTGTTGGGTCATCTGTTTAAATCCACTTCCACGGGGACAGAAAAGAAAAACCTGATGCTGTTTATCAAGCCCACCATTATTCGTACCGGCTTAACCGCAGATGGTGTGACACAGCGTAAGTATAACTACATCCGTGCCGAACAACTGCTGCGCGCACAAGATGGGGTCAAATTGATGCCAGATGCGCAAAAGCCTGTGTTACCTGATTATAAGAGTGATGCGGTGATGCCGGCTGAAGTACGTGCATTACAAGCGGAGCTAGCAGGATGACGGATCGAACGGTCGCACTCGCGAACGAGCCAGAAAACAAATGGCAGTTACCGTTTGGTTTTGCGCGTCGTCATGGGGTGTTAATTCAGACTGATGCCTCGCAGGCACGGTTATTGTGTTTACCGTCGGTAACCCCTGAGACCTTGGTGGAAGTACAACGGTTATGGGGCGCGCGCTTAGTGCCAGAAACCGTGGATGAGGCCTATTTTGAGCAGCAACTGACGGTACTCTATCAGCGAGACAGTGCGGATGCGCAGCAGCTGATGGCTGACATTGGCGCCGATGCAGACAGTGATGATTTCTTCTCATTGGCTGAAGAGTTGCCGCAGAGCGAAGATTTGCTTGAGTCCGAGGACGATGCCCCTATCATCAAGCTGATTAATGCCATGCTGGGTGAAGCGATCAAGGAAAGTGCTTCGGATATCCATATAGAAACCTTTGAGCATGCATTGTCGATCCGTTTTCGTGTCGATGGGGTGCTGCGCGAAGTCTTATCGCCGAGCCGCAAGTTAGCCCCTTTGTTGGTATCACGTGTCAAAGTGATGGCCAAACTCGATATTGCCGAAAAGCGCGTGCCACAAGATGGACGCATCTCGGTCCGCATCGGCGGTCGCGCCGTCGATGTCCGGGTATCGACCATGCCGTCCTCTCACGGTGAGCGTGTGGTGATGCGTTTGCTCGATAAAAACGCGGTACAACTCGACTTGGCTCAGTTGGGGATGGTGCCTGCGTTGCACGAGAGCTTTCGTCATCTTATTCACAAACCGCACGGGATCTTACTGGTCACCGGCCCAACGGGCTCGGGTAAATCGACCACGCTGTACGCGGGCTTACAAACCATTAACAGTGAAGATCGCAATATTCTCACCGTAGAAGATCCGATCGAATTTGATCTCGCTGGTATTGGGCAGACTCAAGTTAACCCTAAGGTCGATATGACCTTTGCCCGGGGACTGCGAGCCATGCTGCGTCAAGATCCTGACGTCGTTATGGTGGGGGAAATCCGTGACTTAGAAACCGCACAAATCGCGGTGCAAGCCTCGCTAACCGGTCACTTGGTGATGTCGACCTTACACACCAATACCGCCATTGGTGCGGTGACGCGTTTACGTGATATGGGTATTGAACCATTCTTACTTTCATCATCATTGCTCGGGGTATTAGCACAGCGCTTGGTTCGCACCCTTTGCAGCGATTGCCGTATCCCTTATCAAGCCGATGCCAGCCAGCAGCAATTGTTTGTGGATGTGGGGCTGGCTCAGCCTGGCGATAACGTCACCTTGTATAAAGCAGGGGGCTGTTCGCGTTGTCACCACAAAGGTTACAAGGGCCGAACGGGGATTCATGAACTGCTGACGGTCGACGAGAAGGTGCAAGCACTGATTCATCACGATGCGGGTGAGCACGCCATTGAACAAGCGGTGCGCGCACAGAGTCCGAGTATCCGCTACGACGGACTGGCTAAAGTGCTGCAAGGAAAAACCACGCTTGAAGAAGTGATGCGAGTCACCAAGGAGACCTGATGGCGGCGTTTGATTACCAAGCTTTAGATACGCGAGGGCGTAAACGCAAAGGTGTGATTGAAGCGGATACGCCTCGACAGGCCCGGCAGCAGCTCCGTGACAAAGGGCTGACGCCATTGGTGGTCAATGCGACCACACGTAAGCGTAGCCAGCAAAAGGCCGAGACGTCGCGGCCTTTGTTTTCATCTCGCAACCGCGGTATTAGCACCCAAGAGCTGTCATTGATCACGCGTCAATTAGCGACCTTGATTGAGGCTGCGATGCCACTGGAAGAGTGCTTAAGGGCGGTGGCGGAGCAAGCCGAAAAGCCGCGTATTGGCAGTATGATGACCAGTGTGCGCGCGCGGGTGATGGAAGGCTATACCCTTGCTGATGCACTAGCCGATTATCCGCAAGTGTTTGATGAACTGTATCGTGCCATGATTGCGGCGGGCGAAAAAGCCGGTCATTTGGGCACGGTATTGGAGCGATTGGCGGACTATGTAGAAAATCGTCAGCGCATTCAATCAACCCTACTACAAGCGATGCTGTATCCCGCCATTTTGACGTTTTTCTCTGTGGTGATTGTCGCCTTTTTGTTGGCGACCGTGGTGCCTGACATCGTTGGCCAGTTTGTTCAAACCGGCCAATCCTTACCCGCATCGACACAGTTTCTCCTAAACGCCAGTGATTTTATTACCCAATGGGGAATTTGGGTCGTGGGTGGCCTTGTCTTACTCAGTGCGGGAATACGTACATTGCTGAAGGACAAGCAACGGCGACTGGCATGGGACAAACAAAAGTTGTCGTTACCGGTCTTGGGGCGTGTTGCACGTGGCCTCAACACATCGCGCTTTGCACGCACACTCGCGATTTGTACCGCCAGTGCGATCCCGCTTTTGGATGGCATGAAGGTCGCCGCACAGGTGATTACCAACCAGTATGTGCGTACCCGAGTGCTCGAGGCTGCGGATAAGGTGCGAGAAGGTGCCAGCTTGCGAGTGGCACTGGATCAATCTGGGCTTTTTCCGCCGATGA
Source organism: Salinivibrio proteolyticus (assembly GCF_001996165.1). Taxonomy (GTDB): domain Bacteria; phylum Pseudomonadota; class Gammaproteobacteria; order Enterobacterales; family Vibrionaceae; genus Salinivibrio; species Salinivibrio proteolyticus. Next base: position 75,839 of record NZ_MUFP01000013.1, read on the forward strand.
TGTTGCATATGATTGCCAGCGGTGAACGCAGTGGGGAACTTGAACCCATGCTCACACGGGCGGCCGATAACCAAGATAAAGATTTTGAGGCGCAGGTGAACGTGGCATTAGGTGTGTTTGGGCCGCTGATGATCGTGCTCATGGCAGGTCTGGTGCTCTTTATTGTCGTCGCCACTTTGATGCCAATTATTGCCATGAACAACATGGTGGGGTTGTGATTTTATGATAATAAACAAGGAGAACAAGATGCGTCGTCAACAAGGTTTTACGCTTCTCGAGGTGATGGTCGTGGTGGTCATCATTGGTTTGCTAGCCAGCTTTGTCGCCCCGAACTTATTGGGCAACAAAGATAAAGCGGCAGTGAAAAAGGCGATCGCAGATGTCAGCGCGCTCGAAAATGCGCTGGATATGTACAAACTGGATAACAACCAGTACCCCACCACTGACCAAGGACTTGATGCACTTGTGACCAAGCCACAAAGTGAGCCCGTGCCACGGAACTATCCGGCACAAGGTTATATCAAGCGTTTGCCTAAAGACCCTTGGAACAATGACTATCGCTATGTGAGCCCAGGTGAGCATGGTGTGATTGATGTGTTCTCGCTAGGCGCGGATGGGCAAGAAGGCGGTGAAGGGATCAATCAAGATATTGGTAACTGGAACCTGAACGAGCTGCAATAACATGCGTCAGGCGGCGGGCTTCACGTTACTCGAAATCCTGTTGGTGGTGGTGATTATTGCCGTCAGCGCTTCAGGCGTGGTGATGGTGTGGCCCGAGCCTGTTGATACCCGGACCGAGCAAGCCGGCCAAGCTTTGTATCAACGCATTAAGTTGTGGGCAGAGCAAAGTTGGCTGGAAGGACAGACTTACGGGGTGCGGATCAACAACCATGATTATCAGCTGCTGAAGTTAGGCGAAGAAAACTGGCAAACGGTGAGCAGTGATCGTTGGGCAACCCAAGGAACCTTGCCTGAACAAAGCCGCTTTGCGTTGAGTATGGATGGCTTTGGTTGGCAGCAGCAGGATCGGTTATTTGAAGACAAACCGCTGTTCGAAAACATGTTTGAAGAAGACGGTGAAACCGCCGTGGCGCCCCCTCAGATTTGGCTATTACCGAATGGCGAAATCACTCCCTTTACGCTCACCATCGAAACCGACGGTCGTGCCATGTGGCAATTAAAGGCCAATGAACTGGCGCAATTTCGCTGGCAGCGTGCCGAGGAGGATGGATGATGCCTAAGACTCAACATGGGATGACGCTACTGGAGGTGCTGGTTGCAGTGGCCATTTTTGCGGTAGCCGCGCTCAGTGTGATGAAAGCTACTGGGCAGCATACCCGCTCACTAAGTCGCCTTGAGCAAAAAACCTTGGCGGCGATGGTGGCTGACAATCAGTTGGCTGAGGTAGTGCTGAGCGGCAAGGTGCCCGACAAAGCCACCCAAGGCACCACGGAGATGGCGGGGCAGCGCTGGCAGTGGCAGTTGACGCCGATTGCGACTAACACGGGACCACTGCGAGCGGTGGATCTCGCCGTTGCAGCGGCAGAATCGACAGACAATCCACTGGTAACCGTGAGGACCTATGTCGCCACGCGCTGAAAAGGGGTTTACCTTACTCGAAGTGTTGCTGGCGCTGGTGGTCTTCGCCAGCATTAGCCTGACTGCGTATCAAGTACTACAGACGGTGCAGCGCAGTGACGAGCAATCGCGCCAAGTAGGAGAAACGCTGCAACAATTACAGCGTGCACTGGTGATCATGGACAGTGATTTTCGCCAAATGGCCGCGCGACGCCAGCGTATGGATGGCCAACTCCCTAGTGAGCAATTACTGACCGCAGGTAAAGAGGTACTGGGCGGAGATGCCATGGGCGTGCGCTTTACCCGTACCGGTTGGATTAATCCCCAGTATCGTTTTCCGCGTAGCGAAGTGGTGGCGGTGGGGTATCGCCAACGAGATGGTAAGTTGGAGCGGTTACGTTGGCGCTATCCGGATCAAGCGGCAGGTGAACAACCGGCGGTGATGACATTGCTGGACGATATTGATGATCTCACCTTCCGCTTTAACGTGAAGGGGACTTGGCAGAGCAGCTTTGATACCCCTCACGCACTGCCCGATGCCATTCAATTGCGTTTTACCCATCCTCGCTATGGCCAGCTAGTACGGACTTATTTATTGGCTGGGCAAACGCTGCCTGCGGCGCTACAGCGGGAGGCAGAATGAGTCGTCAACGTGGTACAGCGTTATTGATCGTGATGTTGATTATGGCGTTAATGACAGCGATAGCCGGTAGCATGGCATCGCGGTTATTCACCAATTACAACCGCGCTGAAAATCAGCTTCATTTTCAGCAAGCATATTGGTACGGCATGGCCGTCGAAGGGCTTGCCGCAGCGGTGTTGCGAGACAGTTTATCTGGTAGTGAAACGGTGAATTTAAGTCAAAGTTGGGCCGAGAAAGAGCGCAGCTTTCCGCTAGAAGGTGGCACAGTACGTGGTCACTTACGAGATGCACAAGCCTGCTTTAATTTGAATAGTTTGCAGCTGCGAGGCGCGACCCTAGGCAGTGCGGTGCCCTATGAAGTGACGGTACTCAGAGCCTTGGTCGGCAGCGGGGTTGATGATGACTACCAAGCGGATGTGATTGCCCAATCTACGCGAGACTTTGTGGATGAAAACAATCAACTGGACCAGTCGCTCGGGGCCGAAGATGCCCACTATGAGAGTTTACGTCCTCCCTATGTGACGGCCGATGCCGTGTTGGCCGATCGTAGCGAGTGGCGTGCGGTCAAAGGAGTCAATGCGCAGGTCTTTATGCGTTTATCCGCTCAGGTTTGTGCGATCCCCAGTGCGGAGCTGAAAGTTAATGTCAACACACTGACGGATAAGCAGGCGCCTTTGCTGGCGGCGCTGTTTACCCCTGCACTGTCGATAGAACAAGCTAAACAGGTGATCGCCCAGCGCCCTGATGCTGGGTGGAAAAATGTCGACGCCTTTATGGCGGTGTTAAACCTGAGTGAATTCGATGACAAAGCCCGTGAGCAGGTGATCCCACATCTCACGGTGACCAGCGAGTTTTTTTTATTACAGGCCGATGTGACCGTGGCGTCTGCCCAACGTCACATTCAGGCGTTATTGCACTATCAAGACGATGGCACCACAACCGTGGTGCGTCGTCGCTTTGGAGGAATGCGTGAGCGAGCGACTGATAATAAGGATCAGTGATGCCAGCCAGCCGATCTTTTGGGCCCAGGTGCGTGTGAGTGACAATCAGGTCACCGCGACCGGTGAATGCGATCATCTGTCAGCCTTGACGGAGCAAGCGCAAACGCGGCGTGTGGTGATCTTAGTGGATAGCACTTGGGTGACCCTCAGGTCGGTGACCTTGCCGCCCGGCTCTCGGCGTCAGCGCGATAAAGTGGTGCCTTACTTACTTGAAGAGGCATTGGCCGATGATGTGGATACGGTACACGTAAGTATTTTGAGTGTCGCGGGCAGTCTTGCCCACGTAGCGGTGGTGGCCCACGACAAAATGCAAGCCTGGCAGCAAGCGCTGACGGATGCAGATATCCATGCGCGGCAATGGTTACCCGATGTGCTGTGTTTGCCGTGGCAGACAAACCATTTGACGGTAGCGCCACTGGGTGAGCAATGGCTGTGTCGGCATCATGACAGTCAAGGTGTGGTGGGATCGCGTGACTGGCTTCGTTTCTGGGCGCACGCGTGGCGAAGCCAGCAACAAAAGGCGCTGGAACAAGATCCGGTGGACGCAGATAACGAGGACAAAGCCCCATCACTCACCTTGCATGGATATTGTCCGTCCCATCTTGACCTTGATTGGCCAGTCAGTGGACTGGATGAGGCGGAGGCTAAGTGGCATCCCTGTGACACCGTGATAGGGCTGTTAGCGACACAAAGTCATACTCTGTCTGCGAACTTGCTAACCGGACCTTATCGGCCACAAAGCCAGACTAAGCAAACGTTCAAACCTTTATTGCCTGCTGCCTGTTTAGTGTTAGCCATTAGCGCCTTATTGGGCGTTGAACAATGGCTGACGATTCGTGATACCCAGCAGCAGGCTCAAGCGCTACGTGCACAGAGCGAGTCTGTCTTTCGCCAAACGTTGCCACAGTACCAGCGCATCCCGACGCAATCGTACATGGTTCGACAGATGGATGCGGAAATTGCGCGTCTTGAAGGGCAGCAACACAATGCTGCGCTTTTGCCTTGGTTAGCTAAATTAGCGCCGATGCTAGAAGAAACGCCCGGAATTCACCTGCAAGCGTTACGTTATCAAGCAGCACGTGAAGTCTTAGTGATCCGAGCCTCCGGCAGCGATTTTGCCCAGTTTGAGCGACTGCGCGGCTTGCTAAGCGAACACTATACGACTGAGCTTGGGCAGCTCAACCGTAATGGTGACAGCGTGAGTGGTGAGTTTACCTTGAGGAGCGAATCATGATGAGTCAGTTAAAAGCACGCTGGCAATCGCTCAGTGAACGTGAGCAGCGTTTATTGATGGTGGCTGCACTGGTGATGCTGCTCAGTGTCTTGTACTGGGGGATCATTGCGCCGATTCAAGCCGAGGCGAACAATGCCCGAGCTGCGCTCACTAGTGAGCGACGTTTGCTGAGTGATGTACAGCAAAAGCATCAGCAAATTGTTCAGTTGCGCGCACAGTCAGGTGCAAGCAGTCGCGCTCCGACAAGCAGTAATCAGCCATTAAACCAAGTGGTGGCGGCCAGCGCAGGGGAGTTTAGTGTCACCATTACCCGCTTGCAGCCCGGTGAGGCGAGTGTCCAATTGGGTGTCGAGCCTTTGCCATTTAACCAACTTTTGCGTTGGCTCGACCAACTCGCTCGTTTACATGGCATTCAGGTCGTGCGTCTTGATACGGAAATGACAGATAACGCTGGGGTTGTGAAGGTTAATCGCCTGCAATTAGAACGATAGTCATGAAGAAAAAAATAGCCTTGGGTTTAGCTTGTACGCTGGTTTTTGTACTCAGCGTCGTGATCCACGCACCCGCATCGCTATTGCGTCTGGCCCCCTTGCCGCCTGAACTTAAGGTGGGCGCGATTGAGGGGACAGTGTGGAAAGGACGCATTGCGCAAATACGCTGGCAAGATTACACCGTCGGTCCACTTCGCTGGGATATTCAAGTACACCGTTTATTCACCGCGGCAACGTTAGAAGCGAATATTCGTCTTCGCAGCTCAGATGGGGTGAAAGGGAAAGCAACTGTGGGCTTTGATGGTCATGCTGTTTCTTTATCCCGTGCGCTGGTGTCAGCACCGGCCGATTTGCTTGCCAGTTCTGTGGCACTCCCTGCCAATGTGGCGATTGAAGGCCATGTGGATCTGGTATTACGCGATCTGGCCTTTACCGAGGCGGGCTGTCAGCGACTCGATGGTCAGCTGCAGTGGCAACAAGCCGCATTACGCTTGCCAATGGGGCGTTTAGCGGATATCCCAGCCAGTGCCACACTCCGTTGTGAGCAGCAAGGTATTCTCGCCGAAGGACAAGGTGCGTCGTCCTCGCTGAGTAATAAGTTTTCATTGTCAATCACACCGTCGGGGCGATACTCTGTTTCAGGATGGCTCAAGCCGGAAGCCGCGTTCCCTCCGCCAATGAAAGAGCCACTTGCTTGGCTGGGTGCGCCGGATCAACAAGGGCGCTATCGCTTTTCTTTTCGAGGCTAATCAAGCCTGTTAGGCTTATCAGTAAAGGGTGCAAATAGGATATGACGCAGCGAAAACCTCCCCAGATCCTTTCTAAGCAAGTGGTTGCCGCTTCTCGTTTATTTAAGGTGGAATCGCTCGACCTCCAGTTTAGTAACGGTGTAAATCGTACCTATGAGCGCATGAAGCCTTCGGGCCGCAATGCGGTCATGATGGTGCCGCTGACCGAACATGGGGATTTGTTGCTGGTGCGGGAATATGCAGCCGGCACGGAGCGATATGAGCTAGGCTTTCCAAAAGGCTTAATTGATAAAGGGGAAGTGCCAGAGCAGGCAGCGGTGCGTGAATTGAAAGAAGAAATAGGCTTGGGCGCTCGCGAGCTTATTCCACTCAAAGAGGTCGTACTGGCTCCGTCGTACTTCTCCAGTCGTATGACACTGATGTTGGCACGTGATTTGTATCCTGAAACCTTGGAAGGGGATGAACCCGAACCACTTGAGGTGATCCGTTGGCCATTAGCTCAAGCGGAGGAGTTGCTGACCCACGGCGATTTCTGTGAAGCGCGCAGTATCACCGCACTAATGATGGCGCTGAAGTACTTACAATCTGAGAGGTGAGGCATGCCACTGCCTGAGTTGTTGCCCGATGTGATTGAAATTACCCGTGCAGCGGGACAAGTGATTCTCGATATTTACCAAGACGGTGATTTCGAGGAAATGACCAAAAGCGATGAAACACCCGTCACCAGCGCGGATCTTGCCGCACATAAAATGATCAGCGAGAAACTGACGGCATTAACCCCGGATATTCCGGTGTTATCGGAAGAAGATTGTGGTGTGCCGCTTAGTGATCGCCAGCAATGGCAACGTTACTGGTTGATTGACCCACTGGATGGTACCCAAGAATTTATTGCGGGGAGTGGCGATTTTGCCACCATTATTGCGCTGGTGGAAAATAACCATCCGGTGATGGGAGTGGTCTATGCCCCGGTCTCGGGTGTGACTTATTATGCGTGCCAAGAAAAAGGGGCGTGGAAAATTACCCCCGATGGCGAAATGCATCGCATCTCGACAATGAAGCGAGAAGAGGCTATTACCTCGCTCTCGATTGCCATTAGCCGCCGTCAAGATATTCATGCCGTGACAGAAAAGCTCGCCCCTGAGATCAACTATGATTTGGTGCCACTAGGGTCCGCAGCATTGAAAGCGTGTTTGGTCGCTGAGGGCGCGGTAGATTGCTATTTGCGTCTAGGTCCGACAGGGGAGTGGGATACGGCAGCCACCCAATGCATTGTCGAACAAGCTGGGGGGCGGATTTTAAGTACCGAGTTGGACCCCTTGTCATATAACGAGCGTGACTCGTTACAAAACCCCAACTTTATTGTACTGGGTGATGAATCGCTCGCTTGGTCTTCGATATTGCGTGCATCGTAACAGTCGCGCGAAACGGCACCGTCAGGTGCCGTTTTTTGGTAAGAGACAGCGATTGGTACCGCTTAGAACAAGCGATTTAAGCCGTTGAGTGCAGCAACGCGGTACGCTTCGGCCATGGTCGGGTAGTTAAAGGTCGTGTTGACGAAATAGTCGATGGTATTACCGGCGCCTTTTTGCTCAAAAATCGCTTGGCCGATGTGAATGATTTCCGAGGCGCGTTCACCAAAGCAGTGGATCCCCAAAATCTCACGGGTATCGCGATGAAAGAGGATCTTTAAACTGCCAACATCCATCCCGGCAATTTGGGCGCGAGCGAGATGTTTAAATTGCGAACGCCCGACTTCATACGGGACTTTCTCTGCCGTGAGCTCTTGCTCCGTTTTCCCCACAGAACTGATTTCTGGGATGGTATAAATGCCGGTGGGAATATGTTCAATGAGGCGTGCATTGGCATTGCCTTGGCTAATTGCTTCTGCGACGACCCGTCCCTGATCATAGGCCGCGCTGGCCAAACTTGGATAGCCAATCACATCGCCAACCGCATAAATATGGTCAACCTCGGTCGAGTAATTGTCGTCGACGCTCAGCTGGCCGCGAGAGTCGGGCGTCAGGCCTACCGCACCAAGATTCAACGTATCTGTGTTACCAGTGCGACCGTTGGCATAGAGCAGGCAGTCGGCTTTCATTTTTTTACCCGAGGCGAGATGGACAATCACGCCATCATCTGTGCCCTCAATGCGCTCATAAGTTTCATCATTGCGAATAAGAACACCGCTATTCCAGAAATGGTATGACAGGGCATCAGAAATTTCGTTATCCAAGAATGAAAGCAAGCGATCACGGGTATTGATTAAGTCGACTTTGACGCCAAGCCCACGAAAAATAGACGCATATTCGCTGCCAATCACGCCTGCGCCATAAATAATCACGTGGCGTGGGTCATGCTTGAGTGACAGAATTGAATCACTGTCGTAAATGCGTGCGTGGCTAAAATCGACATCGGCTGGCTGATACGGGCGTGAGCCGGTGGCAATCACAAAATGATCGGCGGTGTAATGTTCTTTGCTGCCGTCAGGGTGGCGAACGGCTAAAGTATGTGCGTCAACAAATTCCGCCATACCATGGAGCAGCGTGCACTGATTGCGATCGTAAAAACCCTGACGAAGGCGCGTTTGTTTGCCAATCACGGAATCGGCATGGCTCAGGATTTGAGAGAAGGTGCTGTGAATACTTTTGGTGTTCTGGGTGTAGATCGGACTTTGATTAAACTCAATAATCCGGCTAACGGTGTGACGCAGTGCTTTGGAAGGAATGGTGCCCCAATGGGTACAGCCACCACCGACAGTGCTTTCGCGTTCTATCACGGCCACGCGCTTGCCCGCCTTGGTTAGCCCCATTGCCGCGCCTTCGCCGCCTGGGCCACTCCCTATTACGATCGCATCAAAATGATCAACAGGGCGAGGATTCGACTTGCTCATAGGATTCAAACCTTATTTTCATTATTGCAACATCCATTTATGACCAGTTTAACGCTTATTGGCAGTAAGGTTAACTTTCCTGCATGATCTGGACGTGAGCAGGGGAAAGGCAAGGCGCTGTTCAAGAGGGTGTTTGGCTGATTTAGGACGTAAAAATGCGTATAGTGGCGCCATGATGACTGCAGGTTGAGTGTGATGGGTATTCGAGCCGAACAAAAAGAAAAGACGCGTCGCTCATTGATTGATGCGGCCTTTAGCCAATTAAGTGCAGAGCGAAGCTTCTCGAGTTTGAGTTTGCGAGAAGTCGCGCGAGAAGCAGGCATTGCGCCAACCTCATTTTATCGCCACTTTAAAGACATGGATGAGTTGGGATTAACCATGGTTGATGAAGGGGGGCTCCTGCTTCGTCAGCTGATGCGTCAAGCCCGTCAGCGTATTGCCGCAGAAGGTAGTGTGGTGCGTACCTCGGTCGAAACCTTTATGGAATTTGTTGAAAGCAGCCCCAACGTTTTTCGCTTGCTGCTTCGCGAACGTTCAGGCACCTCAGCGGCGTTCCGTGCGGCTGTAGCACGTGAAATTCAGCACTTTGTCGCAGAATTGACCGAGTATTTGCAGTCTCGCACGCAGCTCACCTATGAAGAAGCGTACAATCAGGCTGAAGCCTGCGTGATCTTGGTATTCAACTCCGGCGCGGAAGCGTTAGATCTTGATACACATTCACGGGCAGAATTGGCCGAGCGAATGGTGATACAATTGCGCATGATAGCCAAGGGAGCTTACTGGTATCGTAAAGACCGTGAGCGGCGGGCATTACAGAAAAAGCTGTCATAACAGGTGAAAACATGGAACATGAGCAAGTTAAATCTGAGCGTAAATTCTTAGTACTGTCATTGATCACAGGTATTTGTGGCAGTGCCACTCTCGCTACGCTTTTTATCGGTGGTGTGGCGTTTTCTATCTTTCCCATTCTAGCGTTTGTGTTGGCGGTACATGCTTGCTACCAATTGCATGAGCGCCAACCCCTCACTGAAGGTACGCCGCTGATCGCGTTTGCGTGTTTCTTAGTGGGTGCGTTTGGGTACTCTGCGTTTATGCGTATGCAAATGCCAGAATTGGGCGGTAACTTCTTCTCGATTTTGGTTGCCATGGTACTGGCGTTTTGGGTGGGTCATAAGCTGGGCTTTTTCAGCCGCAAAGCAAAAAACGATACTGCCTCTGACGTATAAGCCCCGCGCGGCGAGTCGCACACTAAAACGAGTGAATAAAAAAGGCGTCGAAAGACGCCTTTTTACGTTGTAACGAACTCGCTTCCTGTGACTATTTACGCTCCAACCACACACCCGCTTCGGTATGATGGGTGAACGGGAATTGATCGAACAGCGCACAGCGGCTAATGCGGTGTGTTTGGCTGAGGCGTTCTAGGTTCTCGACCAAAGTCTCAGGGTTACAGGAGATATATAAAATCCGATCGTAACCTTGCACCATTTTACAGGTTTCATCATCCATGCCCGCACGAGGGGGATCGACAAAAATGGTATTGCACTGATAGTCACTCAGCGTTACCCCTTGGTCTTTTAAGCGGCGGAATTCGCGCTCGCCATTGATCGCTTGAGTGAACTCTTCGGCAGACATACGAATAATCTGCACATTGTCGATGTGATTCGCGGCAATATTGTATTGCGCCGATTGTACCGAGGGTTTCGCCAGCTCGGTGGCGAGGACGCGGCGAAAGTTTTTCGCTAGTGCCAGTGAGAAGTTGCCATTCCCACAATACAGCTCTAGCAAATCACCTTGGCTATCTCGGGTGCAATCAATGGCCCATTCCAGCATTTTCTCCGCCACGGGTCCGTTTGGTTGGGTAAAGCTGTTTTCAATTTGCTGGTAGATCAATGTCTGCCCATCAGCATTGAGTTTTTCCAAAACGTAGTCGCGGTCTAGCAATTTCTTTTGCTTGCGCGCACGGCCAATCAGGTTGAGGTTAAAGCCCTCATCGTTCAATCGTTGTTTAAGCGCTTGCGCGGCCTCATCCCACTCTTCGTCTAGCTGGCGGTGATAAAGCAAAGACACCAAGATCTCACCGCTTAAAGTGGAGAGGAAGTCAACTTGGAAGAGCTTACGTCGCAACGCGTCGTTAGGCTTGATGGCATCCATCAATAGCGGCATGAGGTCATTGATCAAACGGCTTGCGGCAGGAAAGGTATCGACCCGATATTTCTGCTTAGTCGCAGGATCAAACATGATGTAATACAGGTCGTCGCCTTCATGCCATACTCGAAACTCTGCGCGCATCCGATAGTGGGTTTCCGGTGAGCGAAAGATCTCTAGCTCAGGCGCATGAAACGGCGCGAGTTGGGTAGTGAGTCGTTGTACTTTCTCAGCAAGCTGTGTGTCGTAGTCAACGGCGGTGTGAGCCTTGGTCATGATGGCTGCCTCAGCGATTGGAAAATGAGCGCAGATTTTAGACAAATCCCCAGCCATGTCCACCCTTGCTCACGATTCTCCTTTATTCGATAGGGTTATCAATGGACAATATCCATCTAGACGGCTACTATCCGTGAGCGGGTACGTGATCAGCAAGTATAAGCCTGTTGGTCACTGGAATGCGGTGAGAATCCGCAACTGACGCGCAGCGGTGTAAGAGAACGACCCTAACCCGGCGCTAGGCCAGACACTGTCACCAATACTGATCAATAGTATGCGATGGGAAGTCGTTAGCAGTAGGCGGCGAAAGCCACGCTCTTAAGTCCGAACACAGCCCGCCCCGCAGCACAATGCTGCATATTCTCGCGATAGAAAGGAATAACCAATGAATAAACAGATTGTGGCGAGCCTAGTGGCGGCGTCATTACTCCCTGTGAGCGCGTGGGCCGAGCAAAACACCGAAACGGTGGTGGTGACGGCAAGTCGGTTTGAACAGTCCGATGCCTCAGTGTTGCAATCAGCAACCATTTTGACACGTCAAGACATTGCACGCTTGCAGGCGCGAAGCCTTGTCGATGTATTGCGTACGGTGCCGAGCATTGAGATTGCGCAAAGTGGAGGCCGTGGACAAATTGCCTCTATTTTTATGCGCGGCACGGAATCAGACCACTCTTTAGTCTTGATTGATGGCATGCGTATGGCGTCATCCATCAAAGGCTCGGTGGATTTTAATCAGATCCCAGTAAACAGTATCGAGCGTATTGAGATTATTCGCGGCGCACGCGCCACACTTTATGGGTCGAGCGCGATTGGTGGGGTGATCAATATCATCACCAAAAGCAATAAAGAGCGAGCCAATGTTTCTGCGACCGTGGGCAGTTTGGATCATCATGCTGTTAGTGGTGCATGGGCAACAAAATTGGGCGATAACGGTCACTTCTCTGGTATTGCTGGGTATGAGTCGAATGATGGATACAATGTTCATCCAACGGCGAGCAACTGGGGAGATCAGCATGGTTTTACCGGCCGCAATGCGCAGCTTGGCTACAGTCATCGCTGGAATACATCTTGGTCGGCCGATATCACGGGGCGCTGGTACCAGAATGAGTACGATTACGATAATTTTGGTAGCTTAAAACATGGTTGGTTAGAAAGCCAAGCACTGGCCAGCACGCTGAACTATCGCTCTGATACTTGGAGTGCAACACTCAGCGCAGAAATTTCCCAACAAGAAAACTTCGACTACAGCCCTGGCAGTGACCGTAAAAACAATAAAACCTCAGATGTTGAGCAAGTCTCTACCTCGTTGGGATTCCAGTACCAAGCCACGGAAGATTGGCTTCTTGGTGGCGGCGTAGATTATCGACAAGACACCTTCAATGAAGGAAGCTTGATTACCAACCCCGATGATATTGCAATCAATCCGCGCGATAACCTGGGCACTTACCTTTTAACGCAATTTAGCCCAGTAGAAGCACTATCTATTGAGGCAAGTGCTCGTTCGGATGATAACGAGCAATACGGGCAGCATACGACTTGGCAGACGAGTGCGGGTCTTGCGATAGCGGAAGGGTATCAATTGGTCGCCAGCTACGGCACCGCTTTTAAAGCCCCAAGTCTGACTGAACTTTACGGATGGGGCGGTAATGCAACGCTCAAGCCGGAGGAATCATCCAACACCGAGCTTGCTCTTCGTGGCGTGACGGCTGACGTTGATTGGTCACTCACCGGCTATATCAATCGCATTGATAATCTCATTCAGTATGCAGGTAGTTACCCCAACGGTCAGAACCAAAACGTGGGCAAAGCTAAGATCGAAGGCGTTGAGTTTATTGCCAATTTTGATGTGCACGCTTTAAATAACCGTATATCGTTAGAATATAAAGATCCTAAAAATGAACAAACAGGTGAGCAGCTTGCACGTCGTGCTAAACGGATAGCGAAATGGGATGCATCCTACCAATGGGAGCGACTGCAGCTCGGTACTCAGTGGCAGTATCAAAGTGAACGTCTGGATTATTCCGGTGGAGAGATGTTGGGAAGCTATAGCCTGTGGACGATTACTGCTTCCTATCAGGCGACCGATAATCTGACCGTAAAAGGTAAAGTCGATAATGTATTTGATAAAGACTACGAAACCGCGGGTGGCTATCCGTCAGCTGAGCGCGGCTACTTTATAACGTTAGACTACCAGTACTAGTACCTGTTTCACGGCGAAACTAGCTTTAATCACGCCTTTATCGTTATGATAAGGGCGTTTTTTTATTGAGTGGCTGGATCATGGCGCAACCCCATATTCTGATCTTTGACTCCGGTGTCGGAGGCTTATCTGTCTACCAAGCGATCAAAGCAAGCTTGCCGAGCGCTCAATATACCTACCTGTTCGACAATGCCGCTTTCCCTTATGGCGAATTAGAAGACCAACGTCTAGTGCATCGCGTGCTCACTCTGATCAAAGCGACCTGTGAGCGCCATGCAGTCGATATCATCGTCATTGCGTGTAATACAGCCTCGACACTTGTGCTGCCGACACTGCGCGACGCACTCTCTATACCGGTTGTTGGCGTGGTGCCGGCGATCAAACCCGCGGCGGCTTTGAGTCAACACAAAGCTATCGGTCTGCTCGCGACCCCAGCCACCGTCAATCGGCCTTATACGGCACAACTGATCGCAGATTTCGCCAAAGATTGCCGGATTGTCTCGGTAGGGACAACAGCATTAGTACATATGGCAGAGCGTAAACTGCGTGGGGAAGCGGTGAATCAGCAAGACCTTAGCGCCATACTTGCACCGTTTGATTCGCACATCGATGTCTTGGTGCTAGGCTGCACCCACTTTCCACTCTTACATGATGAAATACAGGTGGCGATGGGTAAACAGGTCCAGTTGATTGACTCCGGCAGCGCCATTGCACGTCGTGTTGCCTCATTAGTCACGCCGCAAGCATCTATCACCAGCGATAACAGTGATGGCAATCGCGCATACGCGACGGCGACGCCTATAAAAGCCGCCGCCTTGTCTGATTATATCCGCTCGATTGGACTAGAGTGCGTTAGCTATGCTCCCGCTTTTTTGGATCGTTCGCTTCACGCACTTTGAGTGTTCGCTCGCCGTAAACATTGTTGTTTAGGGCATCGATAGCATCATCTGCATGCGCAGCCGCCATCACAACAAAACCAAAGCCACGACGTTTACCGGTACGCTTATCCTTCATTAACCGTACCGCAAACACTTCTCCATGCTCGCCAAACAGGGACTTCACATCATTTTCATTGGCGCGATAGGGCAGGTTGCCGACATAAATTGTCTTACTCTGAGGGGGCTCTTCCTCTTTTGTCGCAACTGTCACTGTAGCTTGGGGAGCATACAAGCAGGCAATACCACTGATAACTGCACCTGCAGCGAAAGCCAAAGCGGGAGAAACCGTACTCATTAGGTTGACCACAATGGCACCGAGGATGGCGATGGTGATAATCAATACAAAAGCAATTGGTGATTTCATAAGCGTCATAAGCGTTAATACAAGTAATAAAGTGATGGTACGCAAGACAATTTGGCAGCGGCGTACCCTTAAATGGTTCTTAGAAAATCAACCAGCGTTACTTCTTGGTAAAAGGCGCGTAGCTATAATGTTTCAAATCGCTGGTTATTCATCATTTTAGGTGGATTATTGTCCACTCGAAATAAAAAACGCGAAAAACCCTTGTCAGTGTGATCCGGGTCGCTATAATGCGCCCCAACGACACGGCACACAGGGCAAGCGCTCAGCGGCCATGTCGGGGCAAAAAATCAAATAAAAATAAACGCTTGACGTCAGTTTTTAAATGATTAAGATAGCCCACCTACTTAACGCCGACAACGCGTTAGGGGAGTCAAGAAGAGGTTTTGTTTTCGCCRGTTGGCATCAACAAAAAGATAAAATTTCTTCTTGACTTCATCGGCAAGGCGAGTAATATACGCAGCCCTGACCGAGCGAAGCAACGCTTCGCAAGTCAACGCTCTTTAACAATTTGACCTATGCAATCTGTGTGGGCACTCGTTGAGAATAGACAAAAAGATTTATTCGATGAACTGAGTGACCAAACGATAACTTTTAGTTATTCGGCACAGTCAATTCGTTTTTCTCTTCGGAGAGAAACAGTAATCAGTAT
>NZ_MUFP01000014.1 GCF_001996165.1 Salinivibrio proteolyticus
TATCAAACCCTTCTCCAACAGTTTTAACTGCTGAGCATGTACTTGTTATATCTAAAGTTTTGCAAGCCGCGTGACATAACTGTTGGACTAGAAATATACTGTCGTTACAGTTTTCCTTAACTTGGTTTTTGAACTCAATTGAGAAACTTATATTTAGTAAGGATTCACTATTAAAAAACAACTCATCAAGATCTTCTGGAGTCCATAGATCGGCATTAATTGAAATAACACGCCCTGTTAWGTCACCATTATGGACGGTGAGTCTATCCTCTTCGAGCCAAACACCTACGATAATGAAACAAATATCAGATGCTTCATGGAATGCTTTTAATGCGACAGAAAAATCAACTTGTGTTTCTTCGGGAAGATAATGAAAGTCTTCAATCACTACATATTTTTCAAAGGAAATTTCTCTTAATGCTCTTATGACATCATTAACGTCGCTAGGGTCTAGCTCTAAATTTTTTTTGTTAATTTGTTTGGCTTTTTCATAATCAACATCCCCTGAACCTCCTCCAATAAAGGGAATGTCAAACTTTAATCTTATTTTGCTCTTTCCTTTTATGGTTTTTGATTCTGAAATAGTAATCGAATACCCTGCTTCTTTTAAAATAGATATATGTAAATCTTGTAAGTCCCAATTATTAGAGCACGTAAGATCAATATAGTCTTCTTCTTGAAGATTAGACTTTCTCAAAGAAGTTTTTCCCTGTTTCGAACTGCCGTGGATCACTAGATGTGAATCCTCGGTCAAAGAATCGATAAAACGCTGGTCTGTATGATTCCTTGTAACATAATTTAGAGGTAGTCCTCTAGAAGTTTTAAAAACATCACTTGCTTTTACTACTTTTTCCACAATTTTTCCTTTGATATGAAGCTAAGAAAATTTTAATTATAGGTATTACGCCTCAAGAGGAGGCACCGCTTGTGGCGACGTTCTTGCTTGACTTGTTATGTGATTAATTTTTAGAGTCTTTACAGCCATTACGGTAGCATG
This sequence comes from Salinivibrio proteolyticus, assembly GCF_001996165.1. Classification (GTDB taxonomy): domain Bacteria; phylum Pseudomonadota; class Gammaproteobacteria; order Enterobacterales; family Vibrionaceae; genus Salinivibrio; species Salinivibrio proteolyticus. The sequence continues at coordinate 998 of NZ_MUFP01000014.1, forward strand.
GGTTTTTATCTGGTTTGTAATAGTATCTTTGTGGCATAGATAAAGTTATTGGACCTTCTTTAGTAAGAATAGCGATAAGTGTTCCATTCTTGAATATAACTCTGCCTATTGGATTAGTTAATCCTTTATGGTTTTTCAATTCAGAGATATTAATCTCTAAACACTGGCTCCAATAATCACCAGCATCACCACATAAGAAATTCTCATAATATTTAAGCCTTTTTTGAGCCACCAACTCTCCGTGATTAACACCGAGCAGAGGAAAATATATCCATATAATTATAAATAAGGGTATAAAAATCAGAAATACCATGAAAAAATATGATGCAGCAAAGGCAATAAAAGACTGTTCCTTAAGAAGGAGCCAATTGAATGGAACATAAATTAACCGGTATATCCAGATATGGTTTTGCCTGAGATTATAGATTTTTTTCGCTAACTTAAAATTAACTTTTCCACTTGTTTTTCCTTGGCTGTTATCAGATTGAATCTTTGACAACTGCATCCAAATTCTGGAAATTAGATATACAGAGAGCAAAAGGATTAGCAAGGCAGAAGACGTGAATTTATTCATAAATTCAATTGAACTAACGCCTAGCTCTCTGCTAGCGGCATAAGTCCACAGCAATGTGTCTTTCCATTCAATCGGAAAAAGATTGTATTCGAACCCAAGCGCTTCCACATATCCTTGATAATATCCTAAACCATAGATATACATAGCATTACCGAGCAACCCAGAGCCAATTGCCAAAAGCATTATTCTCTTGAGAATTTTCAAAATTACATTTTCTAAATTGTAAAATTCCATAGATTCCTGCTAATCACATAACGAATGACATGGATTCCCCCTCTTGAAGATCTGCCACACTTAGGTGCGGCCTTTATTACCGGAGGTAACCATGTCTACTCAATTCTTTTGTGGCGTTGATCTCGCCAAGCACCACTTTTCTCTTCACGCGGTGGATGACCACGGAAAAGTCATTCTCCATAAATCTGTTTCACGCGCTAAGCTACTGGCTACATTAGCAAATATGCCTACGATGTGCATAGGCATTGAGGCCTGTAGTGGGGCACATTATTGGGNTATAACGAATGACATGGATTCCCCCTCTTGAAGATCTGCCACTCTGAGGTGCGGCCTTTAATACCGGAGGTAACCATGTCTACTCAATTCTTTTGTGGCGTTGATCTCGCCAAGCACCACTTTTCTCTTCACGCGGTGGATGACCACGGAAAAGTCATTCTCCATAAATCTGTTTCACGCGCTAAGCTACTGGCTACATTAGCAAATATGCCTACGATGTGCATAGGCATTGAGGCCTGTAGTGGGGCACATTATTGGGCCAGAGAATTCAACAAGCTCGGCCACGATACCCGCATCATGGCCGCAAAGTACGTCGGYCCTTATCGCAYAAGAGGAAAAAATGACCTGAACGATGCCGTTGCCATTTGTGACGCTGTTCAGCGTCCAAACAGCCGGTTCATTCCTGTTAAATCACCCGAACGCCAAGCGATTCTCGCGATTCATCGTGTACGTGAACATTGGGTCAATGAACGTACCGCCCTCATTAATCGTATTCGTGCATTACTGGCAGAGTTCGGCATTATTATTCCAACAGGACGAGCCGCCGTTCACCGTCAAGTACCACTTATTCTCGAGGCAGCAGAAAATGGCCTGCCTGATATTGCTCGTGCTNATTCATCGTGTACGTGAACATTGGGTCAATGAACGTACCGCCCTCATTAATCGTATTCGTGCATTACTGGCAGAGTTCGGCATTATTATTCCAACAGGACGAGCCGCCGTTCACCGTCAAGTACCACTYATTCTCGAGGCAGCAGAAAATGGCCTGCCTGATATTGCTCGTGCTGTCGTGGCAGATTGTTTTGACCACCTACAAACACTTAATCAGCGTATCGACGATACCGAGCAGTGTTTCGATATGGTGACCAAGGCCAGCCCTAATGCCCAGCGTATTCTTAATGTTCGCGGCATTGGTCCACAAACAGCAACGGCGATTATCGCTACTATCGGAAAAGGCGAGCAGTTTGATTCCGGTAGAGACTTTGCGGCCTGGCTTGGATTAGTGCCCAAACAGTACTCAACCGGAGGAAAGCCGCGATTAGGTCGTATTAGTAAACGAGGAGATAAATATCTCAGAACACTCTTAGTGCATGGCGCGAGAGCCGTCATCACGAACCTAGGCGATAAACAAGATAGGCTCAGTGTTTGGGGGCGAAATGTCCTTGAGCGACGTGGCATGAATCGCGCCATTGTCGCTCTCGCAGCCAAAAATGCACGTATTGTGTGGGCGTTATTGCACCATCAAACAGATTATCAAGACTACGCGGCCTAACTCGTCGCTGTCGTAAGGAGAAATACACCAACCGGGTCATTGCACACGCAAGTTGATGAGTATCGGTGAAAACCATTTGCAGAGAGCCTGTTAATGCGGCGGGCACCTTGATGCCTTCTAACGAATTAGGCACTGCAACCGCGCAATGTCATCAGGGCCATGACGTGAGTCAGTAAAAGGCCGAATGTAGAGCGGCAGTCCAAACCAAACTCAATACGCTTCGCGGATGCTTGACGAAGGGGGAATCCATGTAGCCGCATTCAGCGGCTTGTCCGCTGCAATGCTTTTTAACCATTTTTAGCTTCCCTTTTGATGGCTCGTTTTCTGGCCATCTTGCTCGAGTTACGGCCAATAAGGCTTTCGACTTCTTCTTGGATAATTTCTACTGGAAATTCTGGTTTAACATCTGCGAAAAAATGGTGGTGGTCCTCGTCCATTTCTGCAATTCCTACGTTTCGTAATGCTGGATGGGAGATAAGCATAGACATCATTTCTTTGAGTTCTGGTTTATCTCCATGACCCAAGCAAATATCTATGTCTCTATCCAAATGCTCGCGAAAATAGCTTTTTGACATCCTAGTCCTGTCCATTCTTTGCACAGACCTTCGAAGGCTTTTTAACTCTTCTAGGATGTATTCTTGGCCAGAGACTTCTCTCTGCTCTAGTTTAGCTACTTTGAACTCGCCAAAATGTTTCAAAAATGTAGTGTAGTTTTGATCGGTTGTAGCCTTTTTGAAGGTGGCTTTTATTTTTTCCGATAGTTTTTGCTTAAACTCTACTATCTGACTAAATCTCAAGTCCCGCGGGTATTCTAGATGCTCTATTGCGGAAGTATCGAAAGAATACGAGGTCTCATCATCTTTTATTATTATGGTAGGCTTATCAAACGCAAGTCGGAGCCCCAACTCAAACATAACATTCGGATTTTTACAGCTTACATCGCATACAACGACTGGATTGTCGTATAGATTCTGTATTATCCGCTTATGGATTATGCCCACCTCATCCGCATTGCTTACCAAGTTCCCTTCAAACCCAGCATCATCTATTGCCTCGTTTATAATCTCAAGTACTTCGGACCAATGTGCTTCAGCACATCCATCGATACTTGATATTGGCATTACGATTCCGCATACCTTCGGCTCGGCATTCTCAGCCATGGCTAGATTCCTTTTTATGATTAACATTGTATTAATGCGTATGCTCGATTCCTCAAAAACTGTCATACGCACTCTTTCTTACTTAACTGGGTGTTATCAATTAGACCTATCGTCTCTAATGCCTCTCTCTACCCAAAGAAATAGTGTGCATCTATCACGGATAAACGCGCACGCTTTGCGTTTATCTGGCCGATAAACAGGTTAACCATCCTATGTTTTTGCCATGCTACCGCCAGTCAGTTGTCGGCACCTAACACGCCATTGAATTGGCAGATTTGCGATTAGTGTATCAAGGGCTGTTTTGGTTTTCGTGCGCTGTTGTCTAAAGTGTTAGATAAACCATGTTTTGTGAGGTGGGTACAAGAAGTTGGTTAGAACACAAGGAGAGTTGGGTTGGTGGGGCGGTGCGCGATTGGGGCTATGGCTCCGTTTCGCGCACTGCTCTGGTTGGGATGCGGTTGTGTCCGTCGATAGAGAACGTATAAGTGACTACGGTGGACTAAACACCCAGTGCTGGATTCACATCCATACTTTTATGCAGGATTCGAACGACTTTAATGTGATGATTACCCTTGGGTTGATAGAAAACAATATGGCTGCCAAGAGGAAATTTACGATACCCTGATCGGATGTCATCACACGGTTTCCCCATGTCTGGGTTTTCAGCCAATAACCAAAAGGTGTCATCGAACTGTTTTACATATAGATTGCGCTGCCCCTTTCCCCAGCGACGCTGGGTAAACAACGCGATATTCCTTAAGTCCGTTTTGGCGGCGATAGTCAGCGTAAATGGCTTCATTGCGTATCTTCGGCATCGATTTCGTGGATAAAGCTATCGATGTCATACTCCGCATCGCCACTCTGTTCGCCCTCTACGAGAAGTTGACGTAGTGTATGCAGTTTCGTCTCTTGGTTTTCGAGTAAACGCAGTGCGGCGCGAACGACTTCACTTGTCGAGCTGTAACGCCCTGTTTCGATTTGGCTAGCGATAAAGCCATCGAAGTGTTCACCTAGGGTAATACTTGTATTCTTTGCCATGGTTAGAACTCTTTGATACCAATATATACCTAATTATGGTATTTGGCGTGCGTGAAGGCAAGATGACGGCCATGGGCGATAAAACCTATACGACGAGCAATGTGCGCGAGCTCTTTCTCGCGCACTGCTGAGGTTGGGATGCGGTTGTGTCCGTCGATGCCAATTAGTGTGATTGCGCCGAATGAGTGGTGGATGGGCGCGTTGCTTTTGTTGCTTGCTGCGTCGGCTGTGGGCGCTGTTGGTTACGGTGGATTTGATATTGCTGCCACGCAAAGGTCACCACAAAGCAGCCGGTGAGTAGCAGTACAATGGTTGGGCCGGGTGCGCTGTCGAGGTAAAACGACAGGGTGACGCCGCCCACGGCGGTGACTAAAGCAATTGCACAGGCAATCCATAACATGCGGCTAAATTGTTTGCTGAGCATAAAGGCGGTAACGCCCGGTGCAATCAACATCGCCACCACTAAGATAATCCCTACTGCATGTAACCCCGCAACAATGGTGGCAATCATCACCGAGAGTAAGAGCCAGTGAAGTTTTTGTACTGGGAGCCCGAGCACGCTGGCTTGCGCGGGGTCGAACGATAGCAGCATTAAATCTCGCCCTTTAAGCAGCACGAGCGCGAGCACGACTAAGCCGGTAATGGCGGCGGTAAGCAGCTGTTGGTGGTTAATTCCCAATAGGTTGCCAAATAGAATATGGTCAAGGTGCAAATCAGACGGGAACTGGCCTTGCAAAATCAGCCCCAGCGCGAAAAAGCCAGAAAACACAATCCCCAGCAAGGTGTCTTCTTTCACACGGCTATTTTGTTTGAGCCAATGCACACTAGTGGCGCATGCGGAGCCCGCAGCAAACGCGCCGACAATCAGCGGCAGGCCAAATAAGTTTGCTAGTACCAATCCCGGCAGCACCGCGTGAGCTACCGCATCGCCAATTAACGACCAGCCTTTTAATACTAAATAGCAAGAAAGCAGCGCGCAGGGCAGTGCCACCAGAATCGCCATGAGCAGTGCATCTTGCATAAAGGTCAGTTGATACGGATTCATTGCAGTGCCTCCTGACGTTTGGCGCGCCGCGCGAGCAAACCGTGTTTGGGGCCAAACACAAAGGCGGCTAGGAAGAGTCCCACTTGGGCCAGCACAATCAGTGCGCCGGCGTTAAGGTTGGCGAAATAGCTGATATACACCCCAAACAGTGAGGTGAGTGTGCCGATGACACCGCTTAGCACCAACACGGGCCCGAAGCGATCACTCAATAAATAGGCGGTGGCGCCGGGGGCGATCACCAAGCAAATCACCAAAAAGGCACCGACACTTTTAAGTGCCGCCATGGTGCAGGCGCTGAGCAGCGCAAAAAACAGCACTTTAAGCCCCACCACGGGTAAACCAATGCAGCGGGCGTGGCTTTCATCAAAAAAGGTCAGCATAAAATCACGCCATTTCACCGCCAGTACGGTGAGGCTCACCAAGGCAATGATCAGCATTTGCACCGCATCGAGTGGGGCAATGGCGAGCAAGTTGCCCAGCATAATTTGTTGAATATCGACCGCGACGGGCGAAATGGAGACTAAAAACAGGCCGAAGGCGAAAAAGCTCGAAAAAATCAAACCGATGATCGCATCTTGTTTGATGTGACTGCGTTGATGCAAAAACAGCATCACGCTCGCGGCCATGCCGCCGGCAACAAAGGCACCGAGCGAAAAGGGCAGGCCTAGCATATAAGCGCCGGCAACGCCCGGTACAATCGCATGGGAAAGGGCATCGCCCATCAGCGACCAGCCTTTAAGCATCAAAAAGGCGGAGAGTAAGCCGCACACGCCGCCAATCAAGGTGGTGACCAGCAATGCTTTTTGCATGTATTGATAGGCGAGGGGATCRAGTAAGCTCATTCGCGGCGCTCCTGCGCGCTTTGTTCGCGCTTGCCATACACCACCAAAGGCCGCTCGTCGTCGGAAATGACCGATAGCTCGCGCGGATCGGCGTCTTGGTGGAGCTGATCGCTAGGCATGACATACTGGCGCAGTTTGCCGCCAAAAATGGCACTGAGATTCTCGGTGGTAAACACATGTTCGGTGCGTCCGCCTGCCACCACCGCGCGATTGACCAACACGGTGCGATCGCAAAAGTCGGGCACGGTGCCAAGGTTATGGGTGGCGATTAAAATGGTTTTGCCTTCGTCTTTGAGCTCGAGCAGCAAACGCATAATTGACTCTTCACTGGTGACATCTACGCCAGTAAAAGGCTCATCCAGTAAAATCAGCGGGCTGTGCTGAGCCAAGGCGCGGGCGAGAAAAACGCGTTTTTTCTGTCCGCCGGACAGTTCGCCAATTTGGCGCTGGCGAAATGCACTCATATCAACGCGGGCCAAGGCCTCATTCACCGCTTGATGATCCGCCGCTTTGGGGCGACGCATAAATGACATCTTGCCGTAGCGGCCCATCATTACCACATCTTCCACTAACACCGGGAACGACCAATCGATCTCTTCGGATTGAGGGACATAAGCGACCAAGCCTGCTTTTTGCGCTTGCTTAATGGGAGTACCGTTGACCGCAATGCTGCCACTGCCTGGATTCACAAACCCCATGATGGCTTTAAACAAGGTGGATTTGCCGCTGCCATTGGCACCCACCAAGGCAGTGATGGTTTGCGCTGGCAGTGAGAAACTGGCGTGCTCAAGGGCACACAGGCCGTTTCGATAGACGACACGTACCTCGTTGACATCTAACACACTGGGCGTGTCGTCGGTTAAATCATAGTGCGTCATGGCGCAACCCCGCTAAGACGGTTTCTGTGGTCACTGTCAGTAAGGATAGATAGTCAGGCACGGGTCCGTCAGCGCTACTGAGTGAATCGACATATAAAATGCCGCCATAGTGCGCGTCGGTTTCCGCGGCGACCTGTTTAGCGGGCGCATCAGACACGGTACTTTCAGAGAATACAGCACGCACTTGGTGTTCTCGTACGGTATCAATCAGCGCGCGAACTTGTTGCGGTGTGCCCTGACGCTCAGCGTTTATCGGCCATAAATAGGCTTCGTTGAGGTTTAAATCACGCGCCAGATAAGAGAAAGCGCCTTCGCTGCTTACTAGCCAACGCTGGGATTCGGGGACAGCGGATAGCGCGTCTTGCGCACGCGCGAACACGGCTTGAATTTGTGCCTTGTAGGCTTTGGCATTGGCTTGGTAGTGCGTTTGATTGGCAGGATCGTACTTAATCAGGGCTTGCTCGATGTTATCAACGTATCGCATTGCATCCGAAGGCGACATCCACGCGTGCGGATTGGGTTTGCCGCGATACGGGCCCGAGGCAATCACAATCGGCTCCACGCCCTCAGATAAGATCACATTCGGCACTTTATCGATGTGCTGGAAAAAACGTTCGAACCAGCGCTCTAAGCCTAATCCGTTCCACATCACCACATCCGCACCTTGCGCGCGCAGAATATCCCCCGGGGTGGGTTGGTAGTTGTGGATCTCAGCACCGGGTTTCGTAAGGGACACTACCTCGGCATGCTCGCCCGCTACGTTGGCAGCCATATCAGCGAGAATGGTAAAGCTGGTCACCACTTTTAACTTGTCCGCGTGTTTTAATTGGTCGGCGTGCGCCAGTGGAGAGAGCAAGAGCGCCGCAATAATTAGCAGGTGTTTTCTCATAAGCGTTAATCTCGTTCATTATGCGTGTGACTACGGCGTGAGGTCGCCAGCCGATCATACGTTAAAGATAACGGTTATGATAATCATTCTCAAGTGAGTGTTATTAAAAAGGGCACATGAGGTGCCCTGTCGTCACGCTTCCTGTGATCTTTTACTAATCACGAATGGTGTCGTAGCGAGCCCATTCCATAATGGTCCAATCTTTTTCTTGGGCGTGTAGGCTTAAGTGTGGGTCAGGGTTAACCGCAAAGGCGCTGTCGACTTGCTCAAGCAAGGGGACATCCCAGTGCGAATCACTGTAACCGTATGTGTGGCCGACCGTGTCATGACGGTCAGATAGCCATGCCTGCATGTAGTCATGCTTACCACGAAAATCACGCACGCAATGGGATATGCTGCCTGTATACACGCCATTYAATGTTTCAAGCTCAATCGCAATCACGGTATCGAGTTTGAGTAGTTCGCCAATCGGCCTTGCCAAGTGTGCGGCGGTATTTGATACCAACACACAATGATCGCCACGGTTGCGATGCCACTCGATGCGCTCTAACGCTTGTGGCACCACCACAGGGGCGACGCGCCGATCGATAAAGTCGGTCGCCCATGCAGCCACGGTTTGAGTGGATTTTCCTTTGATTGGGCTCAACTGCACTTGCATATATTGCTCAAGGTTGATGCGGCCTTTTTTAAAATCCAGATACGCCCGCTTTTCTTGGTCGACCACGTTTTGCGGGGCAAGGTCGCACTGACAAAGGTATTCCAGCCACGCTTGTTTGGTGTCGGTGGCAATCAGTGTTTCGTCTAAGTCGAAGAATGCAATGTTAATCGGAGAAGTCATAGCCAAACTGATGTAATGAGACATTGATAGGCATCCTAACGAGCAACTATGACGATAGGGTTTCACTCTGCAGTGGTATCGTCTGGTAAGAGCAGCCCGTATTTTTGCTTCAAATCGTCAAAGGTGCCATTTTGTTTGATTATTTCCAACCCGCGGTTAAAGGCTTGAATGTATTCTTGCGCTTTAGGGTTGGCTTTGCCGGCGGTGACATGGATGTGCTGTTTGAACATCGGGGTGGGAGAAAAGTGAAAATCATCGGTATTTAGGTTTAAAGGTTCGAGCTCGTGTTGCATGACAAAGCGATTGCCCACCGCCATATCAACCCGACCGGCAGCGAGCATTTGCAAGCTAGACATCAGTGAGGTGGTTTCTACTCGTTGAAAATAATCTGCATCTAAAAACCATGAATCATAGCCGTAGTCGCGTACGCTGGCGATGCGTTTGCCAATAAGGCTTTTGGGACCTTTGAAGTCAAAAAAGGTATCTTTTCGCATCATGATATCGATATTGGTGGCGAAATAGGGTTCGCTGTAGAGCAGAAATTCACTGCGTGCGTCTGTGTACCAAGTGGTGGTGATTAAATCGATTCGCCCATTTCTCACTTCGTACAAGCCGCGCGCCCAAGGGAAGAGTAAGAATTTGGTATCATAGCCTTGGGTAGAGAGGGCAGCGGTCACTACTTCAACAGAAAAGCCCGGTTTAGCTGTATCTCGAGTGACGTAAGGAGGCCAAGCGTCGTTGACTGCGGTAATAATCTTCATCACCCCTTGTGCTGGAAGTGTGATGAGACAGAAAGCAAAAAAGAGGGAAAGACGCTTAAAAGAGATGAGCCTCATAGATAGGTATCCTTATCGATCAATGGATATCATCGCCAGACCAAGGCGCCGTTTTTCATCAGTATAGTGAATGTTTTAGGGATCGATAATAAACGCCCCAGCAGGTGCCGGGGCGTATGGATTTGAGGGAGAGAAAGATTGCTCTCTTATTGGCGGATACCCTCTACGTGCAGCTCCATATCGACATACGTGGCTGGACCCATAGTGGCAATGCCGAAATCAGCGAGCTCGAGGCGAGTGTTGCCCATAAAGCCTGCGCGGTAGTTACCCCATGGGTCATCGCCGTGGCCAACCAATTCAGCGTCAATCTCAATCGGCTTGGTTTGCCCATGCAAGGTGAGGTCGCCTGCAATGGTCATTGAGCCATCGCCGTTATCTGTGACCTTAGTGCTCTCAAAAGTGGCTTGGCCAAACTTGCTCGCGTTGAGAAAATCCGCACTACGAATATGCTTGTCACGCTCGGCTTGGTTGGAGTCCAAGCTGGTGGTATCGATGGTCACTGTTACGCTAGACGCGCCAATGTTGTTGGGATCAAATTCAAACTGACCATCGAATTTGTTAAAGCGACCTTTGATAAAGCTGTAGCCCAAGTGAGGCACTTTGAAGTTGACAGAGGCATGTGCGCCCTTGGTGTCAATCATATAAGTGTCTGCYAATGCAGGCCCAGATAAGAGTGTCGCGGCGCTAATTCCCATGGCTAACATGAGTTTTTTCATTTCGGGTTTCCTCCGATCATCTTCCGTAACGTATTGTCTTTGTCGATAAAATGGTGCTTTAACGCAGCCAGTGCGTGAACAGCGGCTAAGGTAATCAGGGTAATGGCAACATAATAGTGTACGTCACCTGCGATATCCGACTGATTAGGGAAAAGCTCCCCTGCACTTGGCACGGTAAACCAAGTAAACACGTCGATACCTCGGCCATCTGAGGTAGAGATTAAATACCCAGACACAARCAGTACTGCGAGGAGCAAGTAAATCGTGTGGTGTGCTGCGGTCGCTGCTTTGCGTTCCCATGCTTTGCCCTCAACCTTAGGCATTGTATGGGTGATTTTCCATCCTAAGCGCAGTATGGTGGCGCCAGCGAGCAAGATCCCAATGGATTTATGCCAATGTGGGGCGGTTTGATACCAACTGCTGTAATAGCTAAGGTCGACCATCCACAGGCCCACGGCAAACAAGCCGATAATGACCAGAGTAGAAAGCCAGTGCAGCACCCGCATTACAGGATCGTAACTCGTTTTCGCTGTCATAGTCCCTGTCCTAATAACAATTCCAACACAGTATATAAGGTAAAATGGGATTCAGAACCAAGTTACCTTGAACAAGATGTTCGAATTATTCTAACGAACTCTTTACGCGGTTACGAATCGCGGTCTGTCCAACTGAGGCTTAGTGAGACGGAGTCGGCAAACCTTAACGCATGCGGCTTATCAATAGTCACTTGGGCGTAACGCACCCAGTGGTGATCGCGTGCAATGTCGAGCACGCCGGCGACCAGTTTTTCCAACAACAAAAAGCGGCCATTCTCAACATAGTCGATGATCGCTTTGGTGATCACTTTATAGTTCAGTGCGTCGTCAACATTATCCTCTTGGCTGGCTTTGTGGCCGGGATAGTGAATTTCTACGTTAATCACCACGTCTTGCTTCTTTTCCTGCTCTTCGGGGTTAAAGCCGATATAAGTACGCAAACGTAGATTGGTAATTTTGATCACAGCGTCATTCATCATTGTGCTTTCCAGTTAGGCAATTACGCTAAATGGCGTCCGCCATCGAGTTTAAGGGATTGGCCCGTCATATGCTGACTGGCAAGAATAAAGTCGCAGGCGTTGATCACTTCCTGCTCGCCGGGCACTGTGCCCAAAATCGATTTTTTGCGCGCTTTCTCACGGTAGGCATCGTCATCACTGTCGTTGAACATGATAAGCGCGGGGGAAATACTGTTTACCTTGATGTCGGGGGCGAGTTGTTGAGCAAACGATAGGGTGAGGTTTTCAAGCGCGGCTTTACTCGCGGCATAGGCAAGGTGTTTTGCGCTACCTTTGTGGGCCACATAATCGGTCAGGTGAATAATGTCGCCGCTATTCATCCATCTGGTTGCCGCCATATTGATCAGATAAGGCGTTTTGGCGTGGATTTGCATCATGCTGTCAAACAAAGCCGCGAAATCTTGGCTTTGCTTTTCACTGTCCCATGATGAGGCATTGTGGATTAAACAATCAAATACCGGATTGTGCGCGTCAATGGCTTGGATAAATGCGTGGATGCCGGCATCGGTAGAAAAGTCCGCCTGAATACAGTGGGCGCCTCGTTCGATAAGCTCACTCACTTGAGGACGCGGTGTCCGATACGACACAGTGACTTGATGCCCTTGCGTAAGAAAGTGACAAGCAAGCGCGTAGCCGATCCGTTGTCCTGCCCCTGTGATAAGAATATGCTTTTTTGTCACGTGTTTTCCTTTATGGTTACCACTGAGAGTGAATGCACTCTGACAACAACGAGTATGTTACGTTTCATGGACTTGTAGCGATCAAAGATAGCGACATGTTAACGAAATCGACAGATTTATACCGAGTTAACTCGCTGATTTCGTGGCATGAACAACAAAATCGCGGACAATCGGAACAAATGCATTACCATCATGCAACCAACTTTGAGGGAAATTGTCATGGAACCTTGCCAATGGGCACAACAGAGTGAGTCGGAGCAGCATTATCACGATACCGAGTGGGGCGTGCCGACATTTGATGATCAAGCGATCTTTGAGTTCATTTGTTTAGAGGGCGCGCAAGCAGGATTAAGTTGGCGGCTGATTTTAGAAAAGCGTTCCGCGTATCGAGCCGCTTTTACTGATTTCGATTTCTATCAACTGGCAAACGTGGCTGAGCCGAATATTGCTGAGATCATGGCCAACCACGAGATTGTCCGTAATCGCTTGAAAGTGGCGTCTGTGTTTACCAATGCGAAAGCGGCGGTGACGCTAGTGGAAGAGTATGGATCCTTGGCGAAGGCGCTGTGGCAGTTTACTAGCGGTGTACCGATCGTGAACCACCACCAATCGGATGCCGATGTCGCCACCGCGACCGACGAATCCCGCGCCATGAGTCGTTTTTTAAAAAAGCGTGGGTTTAAATTTGTGGGCGAGACGATTTGCTATTCGCTGATGCAAGCGCTTGGCATGGTCAATGATCACGTGGTCACTTGTCCGCGTTATCAACCCTGTTGCGATCTGGCTGAGTCGGTAAAAGCCCCGCCTCAGAAATAACGACGGAATTGCCAGAAGCGTGCTTGCCAATACGGATTATCAAGGCGTGACACTGTCACGCCTTGTGACGTAGACGCATGCATAAATTGCTGGTTGCCGAGATAGATACCAACATGTCGCAAGCCGGGGCGAATGTGGAAGAAAACCAAATCACCTAATTGGGCATCCTTATAATCAACCGGATAGCCGCCCTTCGCTTGGCCATGGGTTGTGCGCGGTAAGGGCGTGGATAGCGCATCACGATAAACGCGCTGGGTATAGGCCGAGCAATCGATGCCTTGGCGTGAGGTACCTCCCCAACGATAAGGCGTGCCTTGCCATTGCTGATAGTGCTGCGTCAGTGCGTAGTGCAATGCTTGGCTGCTTGCGGAGTGTGAGGGAGCCGAGGAGACGGGCGTTGTGCTTGAGTCCGGATCGGATAGTGAGCTGCTACATGCGCTTAGCAACAGTATGAAGGTACACACTAACCCCAGCTTTATCATTCGCTTCCTCGAATACAGTTTCTTCCCGCTTGTTTAGCTTTATACAGTGCTTGATCGGCCAGTTGCAACACTTCATCCGGTTGGCTGGCTTGCGAGGCATCGGCGAAACCGATACTCACAGTCACATGAACGGTTGCGGTGTCTTTTTTCTGCCCTCGTTTTTGCTTGCCTTCATTCGGGTTGGTAGGACGGTTTTCTTCACGAAGTACCAACGGGTACTGGGCGATATCCTCTCGCAATGCGTCAAGAAAAGGCAGGCATTGATCGGTGGTTTTCCCCTTGAATAAAAGGGTAAATTCTTCCCCGCCATAGCGGAAAGCGGTTGCGCCACCTTCGCATTGTGATAGCAAACTCCCCACCAGCTTTAACACATCGTCACCGGTTTCATGGCCATAGGTGTCATTAAAGCGCTTGAAGTGATCCACATCGAGCATGGCGATGGTGTAACGGCGACCGAGGTGCTTTAACTCATCTTGCAGTGCCCGACGACTTGGAATGGCGGTTAAACCGTCTAAAAAGGCTAATTGATGACTAAACGCGACTTGGTTGGCAATGAGGAGCAAGCCGGCAATGGCAAAACTAAACGATGACACATAGGCCATATCAAAAAAGATCACCGTGACCGATGTACAGGTGAGCGCGATAAAGGTGGCATGATCGTCGACACTGTTTTTATGTAAAACACGTATCGCGGCCATACACAGTGCAATTAGCAGCATCACGATCAAAAGTAGGGGGAGTGGGCTAAAGGCGGGAATGCGCACAAACACTGGATGCTGATACAGCCAGGTCGCCAATTCACCATATTGCATCACTAACAGAGCGCCCCAGCCAATCTCGAGTGCCATCGCGGCAAAGAATAACAAGCCAAACAGCGAGGTCAGCTTTCTATCGCGGGTGATGCGAATATAGAGCAAATTAATCGGCAACAATACAACCAGAAGTACATATTCCAAATAGGTTGTGCCATCAGTCAGTGGTGATTGCAGCCGGGTTAAAATGACGGTGTAGCTAATAAGCAATATCACCACAGTCATGCCAACACGCGCACTCTTGAACAAGTGACTTAATAGCAGGGCAGTAAATAATAAATAGAAGGGCGCGGCATAGAGTAAGTTTAGGTATGGCGAAAGCGAGGCCAGCAACGGGTGATAACCTGCAGCAAAAACAAGGAAGATAAGTAGCGGCACGCCCAAACGTGCTAACGGTGAATGTAACAGCCCCATGACACCTTATATACTGCGTGGCGAGTGTGAAAAATCAATGATTGTGTTTTAGTTATCATAGTGTGCGCATAGTGAAAGAGTGCCAAATTCAGAGCCTTAAACAAACAGACTGTGACCAGCCTTGTGCTTTTTCCTCCGATGCGCCATCAAGGCTCGTTATCGATGAGATTGTGGCTCGATTACTTTGGCGCCTTGCCGTTAGATAGCGGGAAACTAATGACTAACTTATCATTTCAAGCGCAATACGCCCAATAAAAAAGCCAAGCGGTAAGGCTTGGCTTTGAAGGGGAGTGGACTCGCCGTGGCGAGCCACAAGAAAGAGGGTGAGATTATTCGTCTTTCGCTTGTTCAGGCAGCGCAAACACTTGGGTTGGTTTTGCCACAATGGAGCGCGTAGACTCTTTGATATCCGCAATCACCACTTCCAGACTGTCGCCAAGCTTAAACTCAACGTTGCCATCAATGGTCACTGTGCCTGTTTCTTTATCACAGGCAATGCGGGTTTTGTTATCGATGATCAGCGACGATGGAATAAACGCCGGTGCGCCATTTTCGAGTAGGCGAACACGCATACCCGCGCGGTTAATATCAAAGATTTCCGCTGTGTAGCGGGTTTGTGCTTCCACTTCTGGCTTCAACAAACGGACGTACAGCCAATCAGCGACATCGCGCTCGGCCATGCGGTGGTGTTTGCGATGACCAGCCAGTTCTTCACCGACCGTATCCGCAGGGGCATTGGCTTCGGTTTCGCCGCGAATGATCGCTTTGAGTAAGCGGTGGTTAATCATATCGCCGTACTTGCGGATAGGCGATGTCCATGTGGCGTAGACATCAAGGCCCATCGCGTAGTGAGGAGCAGGCTCATGACCAATTTCACTGTACGCTTGGAAACGACGCAGGCGGTTGTCGAGATAGGTGGTGTCGAGGCTGTTTAACCAACGGCGCAATGCGCTAAAGCCTTCAACGGTTGCCAAACTCTCGCTCTCGGCGTCTCCGTCATGGGCTTTGACCAACTCGACCACATCGTTCAGCTTGTCACTGTTAAAGCCTGCGTGAGTATTAAAAATACCGAAACCGAAGGATTCACGCAGTTTGCGACCTGCACAAATGTTAGCGCTGATCATCGCCTCTTCAACGATACGGTTAGCGATGCGGCGCGCGTCAGTATGAATCGCGATCACATCGTTATCTTCGCTGAGCTCAAAGCGATAGTCAGGACGATCGGGGAAGGTCACCGCATGCGTTTCACGCCATTCAATGCGGGCAAGTGCAAACTGGTGCAACTGATGGATTTGATCCGCGATGTCGCTGCTCTCTGGCTGCCATGCCGCCTGTTCGCCTTGCTCGATGTAGTCCGACACCTTGTCGTAGGCTAGCTGGCCGTGTGATTGGATCCATGCAGAGAAGAACTCGGCGTCATCGGCAATGGTGCCATCGGCAGCGATATTGAAGGTACAGCAAAGCGCCGGACGTTTTTCGTGGGCACGTAGTGAACACAAATCGTCACTCAGATCGCGAGGCAACATTGGGATGTTGCGACCAGGCAAGTAAATGGTGAAGCCGCGGCTGCGAGCCACTTGGTCAAGGTCGTCATCCGCATCGATATACGCAGTCGGATCGGCAATCGCGACTGTCATGGTAAAGCCGCCTTGCTCGTTGGCTTTTACATATAACGCATCGTCCATATCTTTGGTCGATTCGCTATCAATGGTCACGAAGGGAAGCGCGGTCAGATCGCGGCGCTCTAAACCTTGCTCCAACATCGCCCATGCCTCTTTAGGCGCAGGCTCTTGGTTTGGTAAGTTATGTTTTGCTAGCGTGACCCACCAAGGTGCAATCTTGTCATTTGCATCGGTGATTTTTTCACTGACTTGGCAGAAGAAGTTGTCGTCGCCTTTGAGTGGGTGGCGGATCAGGGATGCGACAACCCAGTCGCCATCTTTGAGCTCGTCTTGCGATAAGCCGCGCTGGGTTTTGGCACGAATCGCATCTTTGATTTGCGGATGATCCGGCACAATGTTAAGACGGTTACGAATCCACTGGACGCGACCAATAAAGCGGTCAATGCTCTGCTCAACCAAGGCATCTGGCTCTGCGACCTCACGCTCTTTTTCTGTGCGAATGAAGGCTTCAACACGATCACCGTGCATCACTTTCTTCATATACGGTGGTGGAATAAAGAGGCTGGTTTTATCGTCCACTTCTAAAAAGCCAAAGCCTTTTTCAGTGGCTTTTACCGTTCCCTCTTTCTTGGGCAGGGTTTCTTGGATCTGTTGCTTAAGTTGCGCTAGCAGGGGATTGTCTTGAAACATAACATCGGTCTCGGTTTTCGAATCGCCACACTATACGTATTCGCTCACGCAAAACCAACCCGTGACCGGAAATTGCTATCGATGGTGTGGTATGTCGTGGATCCAAGTGAATCGCCGGTAATCGGTTGATGCGTAACCATACAGGGATTGTATGCGAGATAAACAATGTGCCACATGAGTGCGCGAAAGCGGCAAAATTTGTGAAGTTGTTCAACTTTTTCTGGCTTTTTTCGCCTGAATAGCGCAGAATGCACACCCTTAATTACCGAGGCCCGTGGCGCTGGTGACTTACACTGTGAAAGAGCAGTGTAGCTGGTTGAGCAGAACGCTGAAGGGGCCCCGTTTCGCTACACTCATAGATTGGGATCCCAATGCAAGAATCTGTAACCAAATTTCGCCAGTTAGATCTGGCCGACACCCTTTTATCTGCACTTGACGCCATGGGCTTTGAATCGCCAACACCGATTCAAGCTGCGTCTATTCCTGTGCTGCTAGAAGGCCGTGATGCGCTAGGTAAAGCGCAGACGGGGACGGGCAAAACCGCGGCGTTTTCTTTGCCGCTGTTGAACAAAGTTGATTTAAGCCAGCATAAACCTCAAGCCATCGTGATGGCGCCGACTCGCGAGTTGGCCATTCAGGTTGCTGCCGAGATGAAAACCTTGGCGCAAAACATCAAAGGCCTCAAAATTCTTGAGATCTACGGTGGTGCTTCGATCGTTGATCAAATGAAAGCGCTGAAAAGCGGCGCGCACATTATCGTGGGTACCCCAGGTCGTGTGAAAGATTTGATTAACCGCGATCGTTTGAAGCTGGATGAAGTACATACCTTTATTCTCGACGAAGCTGACGAAATGCTCAAAATGGGCTTCGTAGACGACGTAACTTGGATCATGGAGCAAGCGCCTGAATCGGCACAACGCGTGTTGTTCTCTGCCACCATGCCTCCAATCGTTAAACAAATCGTTGATCGTTTCTTGCGTAAGCCTGCTCGCATCGACGTTGCGGGAAGCAACCGTACGGTTGAGAAAGTTGAGCAACAATTCTGGGTCGTGAAAGGCGTAGAAAAAGACGAAGCGATGAGCCGTCTTTTGGAAACGCAAGACACAGACGCATCGATTGTGTTCGTTCGTACTCGTCAAGATACCGAGCGTCTTGCGGACTGGTTGTCTGCACGTGGCTTTAAAGCCGCTGCGCTGCACGGTGATATTCCACAATCTCAACGTGAGCGTACGGTTGACCAYATCAAACGTGGCGTGATTGATATTTTGGTGGCAACTGACGTTGTCGCGCGTGGTCTTGATGTGCCACGTATCACCCATGTCTTTAACTATGACATTCCGTTTGATGTTGAATCTTACATTCACCGCATTGGTCGTACCGGTCGTGCTGGACGTGCAGGTAAAGCGATCTTGTTGGTACGCACCAACCAGATGCGTATGCTGCGTACCATTGAGCGTGTCACGCAGACGCGCATGGACGAAATCCAGTTGCCGAACCGCGATAAAGTAGCGGAATCTCGCGTAGCCCGTTTGGCTAGCGAACTGGCTGAGAAAAAAGATGCTGATTCAATCGCACCTTTCGTCAGCTTGATTGAACAGCTACAAAACGACATCGAAGTTGATGCGACTACCTTAGCGGCGATGCTACTTCAGCGTCAGCAAGGCAAGCGTCCATTGTTCTACAAAGGCCCTGATCCAATGATTGCGGCGATGGAACGTGAAAGCCAACGTCGTGAGCGTCGTCGTGACGATCGCCAAAATGGTCGTGACCGCCGTGAAACCAACCCTGCAGACTGGGATACCTATCAGTTAAGCGTGGGTCGTGAGCAAGGCGTACAAGTTAAAGACATCGTGGGCGCGATTGCTAACGAGCTAGGTCTAGACAAAAACAACATTGGTGCGATCAAACTGGCACCGGGACACACTTACGTACAGTTGCCTAAGACCATGCCAAAAGAAGTCTTTGCACAGCTTCAGAAGCTACGTATTCGCCAGAAAGAAACCAACGCACAACGCGTTGAAGGCAATGTGATCCGTGACCGTCGCCCAAGCGATCGCAATGGCGGTGGCCGTGGTCGTCAAGACCGTGACAACCGTGGTCGTGGCGAACGTCGCTTCAACCGTGACCGTGGCAATGATCGCGGCTCATTCCGCGGTGAGCGTCGCCAAGCGCAGTAAATAATAGAAAGCCGGGTAGCAATGCCCGGCTTTTTTGATCCATGTCTGCGACGTAATGCCTTGTTGGCAGGGTATTAACGACGCTGATATGCCTGTGGCATTGTGGGACATTCCCGATGTGCCAGCTATATACTTTTAACGGTGCGCGGTTTAATGTGCACTTTTACCGTTGTCGCCTTTATGGCGTGATAACGCGAGTGGTTCGAAGGGCCTGCAGGCCACTGGCGCGTTAATGATGAGTTTCCCATGTCATGATTAACTTTCAAAACACACTGCGTCTATTGGGCATGCCTGTTTTATGGATGGGTATTGTTCAATTTGTGTTTGGACTTCTGTCGCTATTCCTATTTCGCGATCATGTGTCGACACAGTTTTTTTATCCCTCTTTACTGATGATGATGGCCTCTTTGGTTATCTCTTGGCTATTTCGCAAAAGTAAGTTAAGCCAAGTCACCTTCCGTGATGCTTTATTGTTCTCGACCTTTACGTGGATTTTGGTCGGTATATTGGGTGGGATCCCGATCAAACTGGTGACTGGGGTGAACTTCTCGGATGCCACCTTTGAGTCGATCAGTGCACTCAGCACTGCTGGTGCCACCATACTCAGCGGGCTGGACGATATGCCCGCCTCATTTCTGTTGTATCGCCAGTTTTTACAATGGATGGGGGGGCTTGGTGTGGTTATCTTTGTGGTCGCGGTGTTGCCCATGTTGAACGTGGGCGGGATGCGGCTGTTAAAAGCAGAAACCCCAGGACCAATCAAAGACGAGAAATTGTCCCCGCGGATCTCCAAAACGGCCCACTATTTATGGGGCGTGTATGTGGTGATCACGCTAGCGTGTGCCCTTGCGTATTATTTGGCGGGGATGAGTGCTTACGATGCCATTGCCCATAGTTTCTCAACCGTTTCAACCGGTGGCTTCTCGACCCATGATGCCAGTATGTGGCACTTTCAAAGCCATTTGATGTTGATGATTTCCAATGTCTTTATGCTGCTTGGCGCGATCAACTTCGGTTTGCACTTTCGTATTTTTCGCATCGGTTGGCGGGGTGTGCGTTTGTATTTCGACGATGAAGAGTCACGGGTCTTCCTCATTGTCGTTGCCTGCTTATCCCTGATGTTGGGATTATACTTATACGGTGAATCACGCTATGAATCGGTATGGGTTTCTCTAAGCTTTGCCGCGTTTCATGTGGTGTCTTTTATTACCAGCACGGGGTTCGGTGCTGCTGATTTAAGCTCTTGGCCTGCGGCGACGGGATTGTTCTTGGTGTTCTGTGCCTATTTGGGCGGCTGCTCTGGCTCTACCGCCGGCGGGAACAAAATTATTCGTGATATCATCACGTTTAAAATTATTCGTCGCCAGTTACACCAATTGATTCACCCCTCAGCGATGCTGCCGATCCGTTATCAAGACAAAGTCGTATCCAACGACGTGACGCAAGCGGTCATGGCCTTTATGTCGCTGGCTGCGCTGACCACTGGCGTTTTCACCTTGTTGATGATGATGACAGGCCTCGACTTTTGGTCTGCATTTACCGCGGTCGTCGCGTGTATCAATGTATTGGGCCCAGGTTTTGGTGAGGTTGGCAGCAACTTCCAGCCGGTGAGTGACACCGGTATTTGGTTCCTTAATGCCGCAATGATTCTGGGGCGGTTAGAATATTTCACCGTTTTGGCCCTATTCATGCCGCACTTTTGGCGTTGGTAAGCCCGCGATCAAGCGGGCTGTTCAGTCTCCGTTGCCATTAGGGTATCGACAAACTCACTGATATGGCGCTGCTCGGTATACGGATTAAGGAATACGGCTTTTTCGCCGGGAATAAACAAGCACTGACCATCGGTGTCGAACTCCGTGTGGGCAATGGATTCAACCCAATTGGTATGAAGCTTTCGGCCTTGCCGAGCCAAAAAGTGCTCGCGGTGAAATAAGCTGTGCTGGGTAATACTGTCGATACGCGCGCCTAACTGGTGGAGTTTTTGTTCACGCTCGAACAGGGTATCCACATCGAGGTCATCAGCGGGTTGATACAGGCGAAAGGCCACCGTGGGCCCCAAGTTATCTCGCGCTACTACCTTGCAATAAGGTAAATCGCTCAATCGTCCCTTCAGATACTCCGCATTTTGTAAGCCATGCGCAATCATGGTCTGATAGCCTCGCTTGCCCAGCATATTAAGCGCACAGTATGCACCATAAGCACCCGCTGCACCGCGAGAACACTCGATGGTAGATTGCAGATGGGTATGGGTGGTTTTGCTCGCTTCAAAATAGGAGAAATAGTGAGGGTCTTGTTTGAGGCATTCCATATCTTCGCTATTTTTGAACATCACCAAACTGGAGGTATAAGGGACAAATCCCCATTTTTGGAAATCGATCGTGATGGAATCGGCATAACGCAGACCACGGATCCGCGGGATCAAGGCAGCGAGCTTTTGCGCGGTCACGGTGTTAATGCCGAGCGGGTTGTCGTTAAAGTCGTAATCATTGAACATGATCAGTGGCCAACCGACGGCCGCATCCACATGGATATGAGGCTTGCTGTCGACTTGATATTGCTGGCAAGCACGCTCTCGGATCTGATACACGCGTTCGATGTCATCAATCGCAAAAGTGTCTGTGGTCCCAAAGGTGAGTAGGATGGTGGGAACTGCTAGCCCTTGCGCCAAACAGCTATTTAAGGTGTAGGCAAAATCATCCAAATCCATGCGGTTACGCGCATCGACTTTGACGCGAAGTACTTGATTAGGAATATCTGTCCCTAACAGGCCGAGGTTCGTCATGTTGGAATAGTGACCGGCCAATGAGTTAATCATCCGAAAGTCTTGCCCTTGCAGACCACGCTGTCCAGACAGCGGAAACTGTTTTCTCAGCCCAAGCAAGTAACCGTAAAGGTTGCCAAAGGTGCCACCTTGGGTAAAAAGCCCCGTGGCGCGTTGGTCATCATAACCAATCAAGTTGGCGACTTGGCGGACGATAGTTTGCTCAAGCTCTACCGACAACCCCGCGTATTCGCTATACACCAAGTTTGGATTGGCCAAAGTAGCCAGCAGTGCGCCATGAATGGCAGGGTCACAGGGCGCAGTAATCACATTTTCGACCGCTTGCGGTGCAGTCCAATCTTTGGAGTGTGTTGCCGCGTGTAAAGCAAGCGGCGGAAAAATATGATGACTCAGATCGCTGTGGCTTGGCACATGTTGTTGCTCAAGTAAATGTATATCGGGTGACGTTGGCGCGGGGAGCATACCTTGCTCAAGCCACTGGGCTAAACCCGGGGTACGATAAATAGGCCAGCGGTTCGGGTCTCGGTTAAAAAAATGCGCCCGCATGGTTTGGTAATGTTTAGCAAACGTGGGGGTGATGGCATAGCCGCCGGGGTGGTCACTAGACATAACTACGTCTCCAACTGCGAAGTCAGGCAGGGAACCCTGCCTGACGATAAGAACAACCGAATAAGGCGTGAAGGTGCTTTTACAGTTTAAAACTGACTCCGTGCAAAACTACTGCAGTTTAAAATTCGACACTAAGCGATCAAGCTCTTGATTCGATTGTGATAATGAGTCAGTCGCGGAAACGGTTTGCTTGCCGCTGTTGACTAAGTTGCTCACCATGTCGCGAATCGAGAGCATGTTTTTACTCAACTCCTCCGCCACGGCACTTTGTTCTTCGGTCGCGGTCGCGATTTGGGTGCTGACATCATCAATCTCACGCACGGAGGCGCTCATGATGGTCAAACTGTTTGAGACTTCCGACGTCTTATCCGCCGTGCTCTGACACTGCTCTTTGGTTTTCCCCATCGCCTCAACCACGCTCGATGTGCCATCAAGAAGGGCAGTCAGCATATCTGAGATTTCGGTCGTGCTGCTTTGCGTGCGTGCGGCGAGGGCACGAACTTCATCGGCGACCACCGCGAACCCACGGCCTTGTTCACCGGCCCGCGCGGCTTCAATCGCGGCGTTGAGTGCAAGCAGGTTGGTTTGCTCGGAAATTTCCCCGATCACATTGAGCACGTCGCTAATTTTGTTTGCATCCTGATTCATACTGGTGATTCGGGCTGACATATCTTCCACTTCATCTACCAGCGCACTCACGGTGACGACGGCATTGTCTACCACTCCAAGCGATTGGCTGGCCTCTTTACTGGCCGATTCTGTGATGTCATTCGACTGCGAGACGTTATGAGCAATACTGCGCGCACTCTCACTCATCTCAGTAATCGCGGTCACCACTTGTTCGGTTTCTGCCGAGTGCGCCTCTAGGATAGCCTCGTTTTCTTGGGTGTTTTGCGACAGCTGGGTGATGTTACTCGAAATCATTTGACTGGCTTGGGAGACCTTCAGCATCATATTTTGCAGGTTCTCGACAAAGGTATTAAAGCCGCGGCTGATTTGGGCTAAATCATCGTTGCCGTTGACCTCCAGTCGTGCGGTGAGATCGCCGCTCCCTTTAGAGAGATCTAACACTGCCTGTTTCAGCTTGAGCAGTGGACGATATGAGTAGCTGATGATCAGATAGATCGCCGCCAAGCTCAGCGCCAACAGGATGATCCCTGTCACTAAAGATTCAATTATAGCGCTGCGAATGTCCGCCAACGCGGTTTGCTGATCAACAAATACCATCAGCGTCCAATAGCGATTTTCCGTGAGGTTAACGCGCTGGAAATAGCCATCAAAATTAATGCCCATATAGGGAAAGCTCAAGTGACCTTGCTCATCAGTGCGGAACATRTTTTCCATATCACCAAAGCTCGCACTGACCTGAGAGGGCGTTTTGCCGATATCATTCGGATCATCACTGGCAAAAAAGACTGCGTTTTGATCGGTCAGTGTCGCGGCACCACCGGCAAAGCGCATATTGCTTACCTGAGTGATCACGCTTTCCAGTGGAATGTCACCAAGCAACGCGCCGATGAAGCGGCCATTTTCAAACACGGGGGCGACCGCGCTGATCACCTTACCGCCAGTCACTTTGTCGGTGTAAATACCGGTTAAGTGAATGGCTTGATCGGCTTTGACTTGCCGATACCAGTCGCGATCGCGGAAGTTATATTGGTTGGTGGTGATGCCATCGCCCGAATGATTCGACATAAACGAATCACCGGTTTCATACGTCATGATCACATTGGCGATACCGGCCGTGTCTGCCAACATCCTCACTTGCGCCACGTTTTCTTGTGCCGTGAGGCCCGTCGTAAAGTGATTTGCACCTTTTTCTATCGCCGAGAGTTGAGAGGTAACCAACTGCTCTAACTCTGTGACATGGTGATCAAGTTTGTTTCGTGTTTGTGTGGTGAGAGACTCAATCATTTTGTCTCGTAGCGAGAGTGTATTGAGTGTTCCCAACACCACGAGAGAGACGGTAACCAACAGACCGACCCCCACCATAATGCGTGATTTAAACCCCAACGTCATAGTTTTTACCCCTTACTGAGCTAACGCTTGTCTGTCTAAAAAGTAAGGGTGCTTCCTACTGGCGGTAATCGTACATTGCCCGCTTTTCTATGCGGTTTTTATTATGTTTACCGCGGAGTCACCCAGCCAACATCGGTTTAAAGTTAGTTAAATGTTCGGCAACTCGCCAAATAATGAATGCTTTTTGATAAGAATAACAGTAGAGCGGGTTGGTGGATTTAGCTAGTCGAAATGACAAAAAAATGTATGACAATTTGGCGTCACTTGTGCGCCGGAGGTGTAATAAAACACAGGCATCTTTGCTGTTTTAAACAGGTGATTTATTGGCAGGGAGAATAACTGGTTTAAAGTCGGTTACTTTTATCCGTGTGGAGCGCTTTGTGTAAACGCTCCTCAATAGGCGCGGGATGATTAGCTGACAGGGGGTTCTTGTTCGGGAATGATGAAAGCCTCTGGTTGGGCTCGGTACTTTTCGACACATTGGAGGTAGAAGTCCCGTTGCCATTCAGTCAATGCATACGCTTCTTGCTCGAACAAGCTCGATTCTGCTTTGTTGTTCACCACTTTCCAAACTGCGTAGGCGGCTTGTTTGTCGAGTTCTATTTTTTGTTTTTCATCAGCAGGCAGGTTCGCCAAATTAATGTCCATAGGGGGCTCTTATGTTTGCGCGCGTAGCCGCGATCCTAGCGAAGTCGGTGCCACACGGCAAGATTAACTCGCGCTTAACGGCAGGCTGACATTCGTCGGTCGTGGCTTGTTACCCTTGCAGCCAATGCTCTTTTTTCGATTGGACACTAGGATGACGTTTAACCAAGAGGATCGACAAGCCCTCTACGACACGTGGATGTCGTACAAAGCCAAAGCACGGATCACGCAAATTGAAATGGCAAAACGCTTAGAAGTCAGCCATCTTACCTTTTCACGTTGTATTCATGGCGATGCCACACTCGACAGCCGTTTTGTGTTCGCATTTTGCCAAGCGATGGGCGTAGAGCCCAACAAAATCTTACCCAGCCTGCGTGAGCGCGAACAAGCGTACCAAGATGTGTTGGTAACCAGTAAAGTCATTGTCGATGGCGACATTGAAGCCGTGTACTACGAAGGTAACCAAGTGATTATTGAATACCGTAAACCACTGGTGGCATCAGCTGAATCGTCGTTTGAACGGGTTTCGTGAGGGGCGAATGGGCTCAGGCGGTTTTGGGTCAGGACGCTGTGGGAGCTCAGCCATAATCGCGGCGCGCTGATCGTCGGTCATTTTGCCCCACGCAATGATTTCATCGAGGGTACGCTTGCACCCTACACAAACATCTTCTTCACGGCGGCACAAACCAATACAGGGCGTTAACACGACAAAACCTCGACAGCATAGACAGAACAAAAAGGGCAGGCCAATGACGTGCCTGCCCGTCTAGTATACCGCTCAGCCTAGCGTGTGACCATGCCGCGAATTTG
The DNA here is from genome assembly GCF_001996165.1 of Salinivibrio proteolyticus. GTDB lineage: Bacteria > Pseudomonadota > Gammaproteobacteria > Enterobacterales > Vibrionaceae > Salinivibrio > Salinivibrio proteolyticus. Next base: position 27,209 of record NZ_MUFP01000014.1, read on the forward strand.
TTTGGCACGCTCTTCATCTGTCGCGTCAGAGGGGGCGGGCGTGAGTAAGGCCTTTTGGCAGGCGGGTCTTTCTGCCAGCGTATCTAGCCACGCTTTTAAGGCATCGAGCCCCGAAATATCAATGCCGCTCCACTCATGAATGCGCGCCCAAGGCCAGGTGGCCATATCGGCAATGGTGTACTCTTCGCCGGAAAGGAACGGATGTTTTTGCAACTGGCCATCAACCACTTCGAGTAGGCGTCGCCCCTCTTTTTGATAGCGTTCGATTGCGGCTGGGATTTTCTCTGGGAAATAGCGGTAAAACACATTCGCTTGGCCCATCATCGGTCCAACTCCACCCATTTGAAACATGAGCCACTGGATAGTTTGCGAGCGCGCTTTGGGATCTGACGGTAAAAATTGCCCCGTTTTCTCCGCGAGATAGAGCAAAATGGCACCGGACTCAAACACGGCAAAATTGTCGTTGTCCTGATCGACAATGGCAGGAATACGGCCATTGGGGTTAATCGCCAGAAATTCCGGTTGCTTCTGTTCGTTCGCCATTAAATCGAGTGCATGCAATTGATACGGCAGCCCCATTTCTTCCAAGGCGATAGCAACTTTGTAGCCATTGGGTGTGGCGGCTGAATAAAAGTCAATCATGTTAGCTCTCCCTGTCAGTGAACCCTCAGTATCGACACGATAAAGGGGAAGATCAATCCTCGCCAAGCTGCTGCGAACTTGGCCATATAAGTGACATTGTCACACCATCTTGGCTGGCGCGATTGCTAGCCACGAGTGTCGCTTGGTGAAAGTCTGCAATCAGACGCGCAATGTAAAGGCCTAAACCGAGATGCGGTTTGTCCGATTTATGCGACTCTGACCGCACGCTAACCATCGATTGGAACAGCTGATCACGCATATGCTCGGGCAGTAGCGGCCCGGCGTTACTCACTGTGATGATAATATGCTCAGCGTCAAGGCTCAGCGCAAGATCAATCGGGGTGGCGCCATCATCAAACTCAACCGCGTTGGACACGAGCTTATCCAATAACTGCGCGAGATAATCGGGTACAGCGAATACGCGGACGGTCTGCGCTGGTAGCGTGACGTTAAACCGATGATCCGGATACGCCAGTTGATAGCCTTGCCCGCAGCCTTCTATCAGTGCATTGAGATTGACCGGCTCTTTATCGGCGTTATCAAAGCTTTGCTCAAGGCGTGTGGCTTCGGTTAAGGTCGATAAGATCCCCGCTAGGCGCTGCACGCCGTCTTGAGCGCGGTTGATGTAGGTTAGCTGGCTAGGGTCCGCTTGGGTATAGGCCATGTTTTCCAATGACGACCGCACTACCGCAATGGGCGTTCTCAGCTCATGGGATAAGCGAGACGACATTTTTTCAAGATACTGGTTATAGCCAGCAATGCGTCCCACCATGTCGGTGATGGTTTGGGTTAATAAACCGATTTCATCGTGGCTGGTTGCCGGTGTGATTGTGCCCGTAACTCGCCCTTGGCTATCGATAGCATGATTAGCTTCTTGTTGGAGGCGACGCAGACGTTTAGCGATCTGCGAGCCAAATAACAGCAGCAAGAGCACGCCGGTACAAATCACCGCAAGCATCACAGAAAAGAGGGTTTCGAGGGCCTCATTACGCAGGCTACGGATCCCATTGGTGGTCTCTTCAACAATCACGGCCCCCGCAACTTTACCGTCCAACCAAATCGGGTAGGCTGCGGTTAAGATCATCGCTTGGTTGTCATCTGAGCTGCGCCAACTGGCGTAAGGCCGCCCTTGTAAGGCTTGTTGCGCCTGTACGCCCTTATAAATTGAGGCTTGTTGCATCGCATCGACAAAATGCTCAGGCGGGGTCACAAGCAGTTTATCGTACCAAGGGCGTAGCAGCGTTTGTGTTATCCAATCCATGACGCCTTGCTGCTCTGGGATCGCTTGGCGAGGTTGCCAGACACCGGTGGAAGTTTGGATGTCACCCGCTTTTGCTAGCACGCGACTGTGTTGATCAACCACCCAAACACTGGAGGCGCCATTATTCATTCGCTCAATTAATGCTTGAATGGGGGCCGAAGGCATCATAAAGCTACCCAGCGTTGCCGCTGAACGTGTCGATGCGGTACCAATAATCGCGCGTAGGCCGCGGTTAAAACTGTCGTCCACATCGTAGTAAGCGATGCCGAGCTGCTGGCCGACCCACGCCGCTGGCAGTTTGATCTCAACTTGATAGCCTTGCTCGGTGGCGCGCCACTTAGCGGCAATGGGAAGTGGTTGGGGCGGGCCTTCGATATTTACGCCGGTGGCATTGTCAGCAAGACCGTTATCAAGATGGATGATTGTTGCATTGTCTGAATCAGGCGCTTGTCCGATAGCGACCCGATAAAACGCTCCTTGCGGTGAGGTGAGTGCCAAGATGAGGTGATCTTGACTATCGATATCGCCTGTCGCTTGCGGCGTGGCAGGGGTGTTATCGATAATATCGAGCGCGAAATACACCGCAGTGTCGGTGCTGCCACTCATGATCGCCAAAGAAAGCGTGTCACTATTGTACGCACCTTGGCTAAAGATGAGTCCGTTGCGTTGATAAAGGCGCTGATGATGGCGATAGGGCTGCCAATCTTCAAGATTGCCATCTAAGCAGATCGGCTGGGTTAAGCGAAATGCATGTAAGTCTTTGCCCGGCTCTAAGGCAGAGGGTGGGGCATGCTGGGTAAACAAGCTGGGGCGWTCGTTCATTCCCATCGCAAAGGCCCGAGCAGTGCCCATTAGCGTCTGCTCTTGGCCTTGGCGTAAAACACTTTCCATTTCCCACACGTACTGGTAGCCCAAATAGGGCAGCAGCAGCAGAAAACTCGAGAGAATCACAATCTTGGTACGGATCCCGGCCAGCCCTTCTCGGACCCAGCGACGTCCTTTTAAGCCATAACGACGCAGTCGACTCAGGCTCATGGGTGTTCCTCATCCCAGCGATACCCCATGCCATAGACGGTGCTAATGCAATTAAATTGGCTATCGACGGCGAGAAACTTTTTACGGATCCGTTTCACGTGTGAGGTAATGGTGCTGTCGTCCACCACTGCGTGCGCTTCATCCATTAGTGCTTGACGGCTTTTGACGTGGCCCGGACGTTTAACCAAGGCATGGACCATCCAAAACTCGGTCACAGTGAGATCGATTAAAGTGTCATGCCAGTAAACGCGCATCCGATCCAAGTCAAGATTCAGCGGGCCGCAATGCAGACTCGTTACTTGGCTAGCCGGCGCTTGGGCCAAGAGATCACTGCGGCGAAACAAGGCGGCAATGCGTGCCATCAGGTGAGGCAGTGAGACGTCTTTGGTCAAGTAATCATCGGCGCCCATTCGCAGTCCCACTACAGTGTCAATGTCACTATCCCGAGCGGTTAAGAAGATAATCGGCACTGTTGCAGACATCGCACGCAAGGCTTGGCATAGCGCAAAGCCGCCGTCAATTTCATTCCCCAGACCAATGTCGATAATGGCTAAATCGGGTAGACGTTGCTCAAAAGCGGTTTGGGCGGATGGACGATCGGCGTAGGTATTGACCTGATAGCCTTGGCGACGAATCACATCGGCATAGTTATCGCGAATGGCGGCTTCATCTTCAACAATTGCTATCTGCTTCATGGTACGGGATAGGTAACGAGTGTTGCAGTGACTATACCCAAACTCAGCGCAGAGAAAACCCCTTTTGCCGGATTCCGCGCAATTGCCATTTTTTTGCCACAATTGATCGCCACATTGCCATTTTTACTCCCACAAAATGCCTGATCGGCTTGTTTTAATGTCCTCATCGCCAGCACGGCACAACAAGCACATTTTCGAGGACATTATGGATATCAAAAAAGCACTCACACACTCTGTATTCGCGGTTTCTATGTTTGTCGTGGCAACCCCACAAGGGATGGCCGCCACACATGTTGAGCGAGACAAAAAACCAGAACTGATCGGGATGGGCAGCGGCGCGGTAGCCGGCGCGTTAGTGGCAGGACCGGTCGGCGCAGTCGCGGGGGCGATTATCGGCACTGTGATGGGCCAGAACGCGAGTTTTGAAACTCTTGCGACGGAGCAGCAAGATACGATTGAAACGATGAATGCGAAAAATGAACAGCTGAGTCTTGTTACGCAAAAATACAACGAAGCTCAATTAGAGCTTGCCCGCTTGCGCTCCGAGCAACATTCTATTGAGGATATCGACTTAGCGATGAATATTCAGTTTCGAACCAGCTCGGCCGATATTGAACCCCACTTTATGATTCAGCTTGATGAGCTAGCAGGGTTTATCCAGCAAATGCCGGATGCGCAATGGCAATTGGCCGGGTATGCCGACCCACGGGGGCGCAAAGCCTATAACCAAGCGCTGTCAGAGCAACGTGTGCAAGCGGTTTATGACTACTTGGTATCAGTGGGAGTCGATCCGGCGCAGCTAGATACGGTTGCGTATGGAGACAGCCAGCCATTGGCCGACCAAGCCGACAATGAAGGCTTTTTCTTTGACCGTCGCGTCACCCTTTCACGCGTGAAAGGTGGGCAAATGGCACAGGCACAGTAATCGTCGCTTTATCGTTTTGGGGCTGGGCTGCCATGCAACGGCCTAGCCCATCGCAAATGTTAGAGACTTATCTTCGGCAACCAAGGAAGACACCATGATTCGACAGGCAACCCTTCACGATATCGATGCCATTTGCGCTTTGTGTGAGCGCTGTCAGCCTGACCCACTTCCGTGGCGTCAAATGAAGAAAACGCTCACCGATTTGATTCACGCAGAGGATGCCAACGTGCTAGTCGCTGAGCTTTGTGGGTTGGTGGCAGGCGTGGTGGCGTTCAACGTGATCTTACAATTGGATAAATCCAACCATGTCGGGCGCATCAGCACCATTATGGTGGATGAACACTTTCGAGACATGACCCTCGGCCGCCAGCTACTCAGTGCCGCGGAGACCTGTTTGCAGGCAAGAGGGTGTGACCAGATTGAAGTGGTCCCGAGTTATCACAAAGCCGATGCGCAAAGCTTTTACCTGCACTGCGGTTTTAAATTGACCCCAGAGCGACTGATAAAAGCGTTAGCAGCATAGCTAAGCGACAAAGGCTTTCTCTTTACCACTTTGCGGATTGGGGAGCGTGGTTGGCCATTCGCCGGTTGCTTCCCATATCAATAAGGCTTGTTTGGCCGCAAGACCGCCCCCGTAGCCAATCAGCTGCCCTTGGCGACCAATAATACGATGGCAAGGAATGATGATAGAAATCGGGTTCTTGCCATTCGCACCGCCAACCGCTTGGTTGGCTTTTGGGTTACCAATGGCGTTAGAAATGGTCTGATAGCTGGCCGTTTGCCCATAAGGAATCGCTTGTAGCGCTTGCCACACCCGTTGCTGAAAGGGCGTGCCTTGTGGGACGAGGGGCAAAGAGAAGTGTTGGCGCGTGCCATTGAAGTAACCATCCAGCTGACGACATGCTTCATCCAGTACCCGTTGGGCGGAGTGAGACGATGCATTAACGGGTTGCGGTGCGCGTTTAGGCAAATACAACCCGGTGAGTCCGTCGCTATTCGCGGTTAAGGTTAACTCACCGAGTGGTGATGCATACGTGATTTGGCTCATAACACATCCTTGTGGTTATCACTTAATTAGTTGTTGTGCTGGTTACAATACGCGCAAGCGGTTAAAAACGCTTGTTCTTGGAATTGCTTAAGGCCGAGCTCTTTTAAGCTCACATCAACAGGATGACGTTTTAGGGTTTGCTTCATTACGCTGCTTGGCAGCACCTCAGCATCCGTTCCCTCAATCAGCTGCAACGCGGCTTCTAGCTTGAATCCAGCACTGCTACCAGCAAATTTGCCTTTGGTTGGGCGCTCGCGGATCACAATCTTTTCTACCTGATAGTCTTCGACCAGCTTGCTCATGGTGCGATGAAAGTGTTGGATGCTTTCTTGCGCTTCAGGCTTGGCAACGGTGATCTTTTTTGCGCGGCACTCAGGCACAGAAAACAAGCCGTTGTCGCTGTCTAGCAATACAATGTTCGCTTCATTGGCTTTTAAATCAACAGCACAAACTCTCATGATGATCTCTCTGTCTTAATCAGTAAGGGCGGGCAGTATACGCAAAAGGTCTCGCGTCGTCACAGGATTAACCTTACTTGCACGGGCGAGTCTGTCAATAATGTCGATAAATTCGCCCATACGGGTTTTTTAGCACCACGCTGGATAGCAAAGAGCACGGGGTTCGGGAAGAAGGTCGATAAAATAAGACATATAGCTCGCATTATTCTGGACGTTGGCGTAATTTTATGCGCGCTCCGTGTGCGGAACCCCAGGGGCTTCGCGCGTTTCCTTTCGCCGTATGATTATTCATCGTAGAGACAACCATCATGAATACTGATGCACGCGCCACCACCAAGCCGAGTGGCCTTTTAATCGTAGGAATCTTTTTTATTCCTTACCTGTGTGTTTGGACCTTATTGGACAAAAAGTATAGCGCGTTTAGCCGTATCCTCGGCTTTGGCTATATGGTGATTGCATTTATGTTATTTGTTAATGGTCCTACCAACCCGCACACGAGGGGATCAGCTACGTTAAGTTTGCTCGCACTTTGCGCATTGGGCTTTGGGTTTTATTTAGTCCGCCAAGCGCTCAAGTGGGGGTGGAAAAATGCCATTGAGCAATTAAAACCTACCGGCAAGGAAACCACATCACCCGCCAGCGTGCAGCCACCAGCCCAGCCAGCGGTGACAAAAAAACTGCCAGCTTGGCTGGTAAAAGGCATCGATGTGAGCGAAAACGCCGATGGCACCATGCATTTCACATTTCCCGCTGATATGTCTGGCCCAGCGAAAGATAAAGTCATTCAGTTCTGTGAAGGCTTATCGGACTTCGGCCCCTTTACGTGGTCAGACGCGGTGGCGTCTGAGTCCGTTTCGTCATCTGTTGAGCATCACACGCCCGCTCAAGCCAATGATACGCGCGTGAGCAACACCCATTCGGTACGTCCGGAAGAGGGCTTGATCAAACTTGCCACCCCCAAGCATGGCTGGTTTAAAGTCAGTTTCTTAGGCTTTCCAAACGATGAAGAAAGTCAGTTATCAGAGATGGCACTGCAAAGCGGTATGACGATTAACGACCACACGCAAGAGGCGGTTGATGTGCTCTGCTTTGGTGATTTCGCCAGTAACGCGATGATAGAAAAAGCGCACGCTGAAGGCGCGGTGGTGTTAGATAAAGAAGCGTTTGTTCACTTCGTGGCGAGCGGCCATGTACCAGAAAAAGGCACCGCCTTGGCGTAACAACGTTCGCGGTTTGTAACGCGCTGCGGCGAATCGTGCGAGTGTGTTATACTCGCGCGCTTTGCTTTCGTATTGCCTGAGTTCTTTATGCAGATTATCGCCCAACACACCGATGAGCGCGTGTTACCGCTCGACAACAAAACCATTATCACACGCCATGCGGCCCGCGCGATTGCGCTGCAAGGGGATGAGATCCTTTTGATGTACACCGCACGCTATGATGATTATTCGTTACCCGGTGGCGGTATTGACGAGGGTGAAACTGCAGAGCAGGGGATGATCCGCGAGCTACAAGAAGAAACGGGTGCACAACATATTCGTGATATTCGCCCGTTTGGCTGCTTTGAAGAATACCGCCCTTGGTATCGTGACGGCGCTGATGTGATGCACATGTTTTCTTACTGCTTCTACTGCCAAGTCGATCGAGAGCTTGGCACTCCCACGTTTGAGCACTATGAAATCCATAACGGCATGCGACCTGTGTGGGTGAATTTGTCTCACGCGATCGCGCACAACAAAGCGGTGATGGCAAACAGCGACAAAGCCGGGCAATCGCTGGTCCGTGAAACCATGTTGCTTGAAATGATTGCTCAGCAGCGTGAGAACACCCAACAAGCCACGGCGTAATCGACAAGGAATGCTTCATGGACAAAGAACAACTGATTAAATTGGCCAACATGCGCATGCCGTTTGGCAAGTACGCAGGCCGTGTATTGATTGATCTGCCTGAAGAATACTTACTGTGGTTTCAAAACAAAGCAGAATTCCCCGACGGCGAGCTCGGGGAGCTGATGCAATTGTGCTTAGCATTAAAAGTTGAAGGCTTAGAAAGCGTCGTTAAGCCCTTAAAGCGGATATAACCTGCCTCAACCCAAACAGTCAGGCCATCAGCCTGGCTGTTTTTCCCTCATCTCACGCTGGTAACGAGAAGGAAGTTCTCGGTTGCTTAAGTTGTTTTTGCTCCTTTCTGCGTTAACGTAATTGCTCTGTGGCAGATTGTGCCACTGAAATCACCGTACTTTTGCTCATGGTTAGCCATTGAGTGGCCGAGAAAGGAAACTCCCAAAAACCATCACGTTTTAACATTTCACCCTCCATTTTATATCTACATAATGATTCGCTTGGATGATTTTCCAGTCTGAGTGGAGCAGATCAGTTCCCTATCACACAAGATTTGATACATCTAGGCTCTATATACAGTACAGTTGAAACAACCAGGATTCGCATTATGAACCTGTAGGTATTTAACGTTGGCGTCGGTCAACTGATTGTAAATAATCTTTTCCAAACCTGAACCCAAAGTAGTTTCAGCATGAATCATAATACTATCTTCGCTATATGCTCTTACAGACAGTAGGCGTTTAGTTAATATTTCGGGAATTTCATTTATGTTCAATTTTGCCTCTACAGCATCTTCCCGAATGAAAATGGGCCCAGAAGCTTTATATGGTGAGTTTACGTCATGATATTTGTACGGGATGAGTAAAACCCTCTCGCCAATCTCAGCTTCTTTTAAAGATACTCGACATGGGAAACCAGGCTTTGAGTCTGCAATCAACCATTTTGCACTGAATTTTTCAAGTTGTTGGTCGTTGAGGTTAAAATATTCACTAAACATGCTCTTTTCAATTGGTTTTATAATAAAGTTTGTATTCATAAGGTTATACCTTATTGGTTGTTTTGGTTTTGATGAATACTCATGTTAGCTATATGAACCGCTCTTAAACATCCGAAAATTGCGCCATATTCGAATTGAGGGGTAAATAAACATTCTCGAATTAACCAGCAAGAATCGGATGGTATCATCAAACTTGGTGTGATGAGATACTGATGAATCACGCGAAACAGTGAGCGTAGCTATGCCAAAGTTATCTGACAATGAAATGAAAAATGCGGTAGCGCAGAGAGATGGATCTTTTGACGGACATTTTTACTATGGCGTCATCACTACTGGTGTATTCTGTTCGCCTTCCTGTTCAACCAAAGCGGCAAATCCAGAAAACCTGAGATTCTTCTTAGATATTGAATCCGCAATGCAATCAGGGTTTCGTCCTTGTAAGCGTTGCAATCCAACAGGACAGGACGAGCGTACTCATCAGCTAATCGATGTGGCTCGCTATATAGAAACTCATGCCGAAGACAAAATGACACTAACCCAGTTAGGTAATATTGCAGGGCTTTCACCTTCCCGATTACAGCGCTTATTTAAAGACATGTTTGGTGTGTCACCCAAGCATTATCAGGATGCAGTGCGAATGCGAAAATTTAAGCGTTCGTTAAAAGAGGGAGAGAGTGTGACTGATGCGATTTATTCGTCAGGTTATGGCTCAATAAGTCGGGTATATGGTGAAGTGACCAGAAATATAGGCATGAGGCCAAAAGCATACAGAGCTGGCGGTAAGGGTGAAATTATCCATTATGCATGTCGAGAGACAGTGCTTGGGTACATGATAATGGCTGCGACAGATAAGGGGGTATGCTCGGTACAGTTTGGTGATGACAAAGGTTCTTTGCTAACTCTGTTAGGTGATGAGTTTCCAGAGGCTCGGCTTGTACTTTCTGCGGCACAAGACGCACCAGAGCTGGATAGCTGGATGTTGGCTTTAGATCAGCATATTAGTCAGGGCACTCCCAAACCCGATGTGCCTCTTGATATCAGAGGCACGGCATTCCAAATCAAGGTGTGGCAGTTTTTACTAAGCATCAAAGAAGGGGACGTGATGAGCTATGGTGAGGTTGCAGAGCATATTGATAACCCGAGGGCTGTTCGCGCTGTAGGAACCGCTTGTGGCAAAAATCCAGTTGGGATTCTTATCCCCTGCCACCGAGTATTGCGCAGTGACGGTTCTTTAGGAGGTTACCGTTGGGGACTAGAGCGCAAAAGAACATTGTTGGGTATGGAAAAAGCAAGGCGCTAATTCAATTGGCCACTAGATAAGTGAAATATTGAATACTCACTGATAAACCCTGCATATAATAAATCCAATAGTGTTGATGAAGAGTGAAAGATTTTGTCCAGAGCCTTGCATATCGACCACCGTATATAACGATGGTCTTTGACGTTTTGGGATACAAAAAGTTATTCAGGGACAGCTAAATTAGCGAAGTCACTGACTCACTTTTGTCCAGAACCTTCACAGATGACACTTCTTAACTCAGAAGTGCTTACAGAAAATCCCGATCTCTTCTCCCAAACACAACACTCTCTTTCCTGTGAAATGTTCGTTCAATAGCGAGCGTCTTCAAGTCGCTTAAGCATCAGGGTTAGTCGGCAATCACCCATTGGCGGTTGTCGTCAGTCGCCTCCATCATTGCGTGTAGAAGTTGTGCGCGGGCGTCGTCAGTGGGGGCAATCAGATCATAAATGCCGCTGATTGGCTGGCCGTTTTCTTGGGTATCTACCCGCATGGCGGCGGCGCAGGTTTCGCCGTGTTGGGTGCCAATGCACAAAGAGACCGTGGCTTCGGCAATTTCAACACCATCATGCAGAGCAAGTTGCGCGAAGTAAGCAAGCATGTCGGGGCGGGCATCGTCCGGCCATTGTGCTGCTTGTAGCTTGGCGTATTGCAGCATCAATGGATGGTTATCGACCCAATAAAGTGTCAAGGGTGCGCTGGCAGAGGCTGGTGGCCGAGTCGCATGAGTGGGTAACGTCTCTTCGGCATGGTAGCGTTCGAATCCGGCCAAGCTCTCAGCGGTTGGATATTGGGCTTGTTTAACATGGCAGGCCATCCAACGCTGCTTGACTTCAAAATGGGAAATAATTTCAGACGCGTCCATAAACACCACATGCGATAACAACAATCAACAGGCATCATAGCGGAGTGAGCAGAAATAACAATCGCTGCGCTACAGCACGCGAAAATAAAGCCTGCCAGAGATCACAGCCTCGATCTGATTGCGTTCAAACTGGGCAGACGGACTGTCCGTTGTCGCGTAAAATAGGAAGTATCAATAATGACTGATACTGCCTTTAGGTTCCCCTTTTATGTCTGGACAGCGGCTACGCGCACAATTTACCCGTCTTTATCATCACTTTAACGGGGAAGATTCGGATACTACGTTACAGGCGATTGCCGATATTTTGGTGTGTACGCGGCGTAATGCGCGGATGGTCCTAAATAAATTGGAGGAGCAGCATTGGCTGACGTGGGCGCCATCCGTTGGGCGAGGCAAATTGTCACGGCTGACTTTTTTGCGTACCGAGTCAGCCCTGCGTGACGAGCAAGCGGCCCATTGGTTAGCACAGGGCAAAATGGACCAAGCACTCGCCTGTTTGGATAATGATTCGACCAAGCTTGCGGCGTTGATCCAAAAGCAATTGGGGCCGAGCACCTTAAATGGTCGCCAGATTGTACGCTTGCCGTATTATCGTCAGCTTGAAAGCCTTGATCCGCGTACCCCTCTGCGCCGTTCTGAAGAGCACTTGGTGGGGCAGATTTTTAACGGGCTGGTGAAATACCAAGAGGGTAATAAGCAAGTCTGTGCGGATTTAGCTCACCATTGGGAGGCACTTAGTCATACCCATTGGCGCTTTTATCTGCGCCCCGGCGTGCGATTTCATGATGGGCGTATGATGCGTGAAGACGATGTGGTGGCGAGTTTGTCTGCGCTATCGTCTCGGCGGTTTTTTGCCCACATCGCTAAAGTGACATCACCTGCCGCACGGATCATTGATATAACGCTTTCGTCACCCGACCCGCGTTTTGATCATGCGTTAACCTTGCCTGAAGCAGTTATTTTACCCGCCGATTGCGATCAGCAAAAAGGGTTTGCAGATCAGCCAATTGGCACAGGCCCCTATCGTGTGGCTGAGCGTCAGGATCACCGCTTGGTGCTCCAAGCATTTGATGATTACTTTGGCTATCGCGCGTTAACGGATGAAATCCAGTTGATGGTGTTTGATGAAGCGGCCATGTGTTATCTCACCCCAAGTACGGATCGTATGCCGGACTATGCGGTTAAGCCGCCAGCTGCGTTAAGCCAAAAGCTTGAAATGGACCAAGGGGCAGGGTATTTGATGCTCAATTGTCGTGATGGGTTGGCGAAAAGTGCACGCTGGCGTGCTTACTTGCATGCCAAGTTGTCTTCCTTGCAATTGCTGCCGCGTTTAGCCGCGAACGGGATGGGTGAATACCGCTTGTTTAATGCTTATGGTTTGATGCCCGGTTGGATCCATCACACCCAGCCAGTATCGATGCCAGAGCTACCGGGCCCGACGCGATTGAGTGTGGCCTATTTGGCGGACCATCCTCTTTATCCGCTGATCGCAACCGCCATCGAAGCGCATTTAGCTGAAGAAGGCATTCAAGTAGAAACCATGGCGCTGTCGCCAGATGCGTATTTTGGTGGGAAATACAGCCGAAAAATCGACATCTGGTTAGGGGCGATCAGTTTTGGGATCCGCGGAGAAGAAGGATTATTCAATTGGCTGGGTAATCACGATCTTTTCTTGCATGCGTTCACCGATGAGTTGCTAAATAAAGTTACCCGTTACACCACCCGTTGGCGTGAGCAGGCTAAGCCAGATTGCGCTGAAGCCTTGGCGCGTGAGCTGGTTGCCCAGCAGGTGGTGCCGTTATTTCATATCTGGACGGGTGTGGTTGCCACGCCGGACTTGCAAGATGTGGCATCGAATGCGGTGGGTTGGTTCGATTTCCAATCGGTGTGGTATAAGCCAAGCGAGTAAGAGTTATTCGTCGACACCGAGCGGAAAGGTGGCGGTGAGTAGCAGGTACTTATGCAACGGCAGGCCATCTTTTTTACGAAACAAAGGGTGGAAAATGCGATAGCGCCCATCGGTCAGCCCCAATGGTTCGATGGTTTCGGCGAGGCTGGTGGTCGCACTGGCCAGTTTAATCCCTTGCGCGCGGTAAGAGTCGGCATGAATCGGTTGATGGCCTAGCCACCAAGAGGGAATCGCTTTGCTGGCATTGGTTCTATCCATCCAGTGGTCGCTGACAATGATCACTCGCCCGGGCTCTGCCGGATTGGTAATACCGTGGTTGAGCAACCATGCGACATCGCGCACCAGTGCATCACGACAGGCCAAATTCCCACTGAGCAGACGGTGAGCAAGAATGTAAACCGCGGCGCCATCCAGTTGCAGTTGATAAACGGTTTGGCTGTGGGGACGACTGTCATCGAGCAAGTGAAACTGAGCGGGGCGGTCGTGCGCTTCCAACACGCGCATTAAACGACGTGCCAGTGCTTTACCCATGTGTGGGTCACGCATCCCGCGGTTATGCACTGTGGGGTAATGATGTTCGCAAAGCTTGACGCAATCTTGTTGAAATTGTCGAAGCGCGAGCGAGACGAGATCATCTAACAAAAACGAGCCACTCCTACCAAAACACGACTGATTTATCGCACGTCATAAAGTATGCATTATATCACCAAAATCGCCCAATAAATCAGAGAGAAACGCCACTCTGTGCGCACTTTCTCATCACAAGTCGGTGTGATTGGGCGAAGCATGTCTAGTTCTGCCACTAAAAGAGGTATCGGCAACGCGGGCATCGGCTTGATAGTGGCGGCAGAGATTTGCCTCTGTGTTTACCCGATGAAGGGCAAAAGCCATGATGAGTACACCAATGTTGGTCGAAGTATGACCGGTTTCGGGCGCATTGAAGCTTATAAGTTGGAACGGTAATTGCAGTGCTTGGTGTCTCTGTGACATGAACTCGATGGATGATAATGAAAACAATAGCTTGGCTATGTGGTTCGGCATGTTTATTTGCCGCTTCGATTTCTTTTCCCGCTCGGGCAGCTGATGGCTTGGCGGCCGGTGTGTTTCTGGGGTCGCCGATGTCCGGCGTGACCATCAAGCAAGACCAATTTAAAATTCAAGCTGGGATCGATAAGTTTGGTATTGCGATCGACGGGACGTGGAATTTAGGGGAATGGCTAGGCCGGATGGAATATGCCCCCATGTATATCTATGCTGGTGGTCAGTGGGTAGATGATTCTACCCATCAGTGGGGACCGAGAGCTGGGCTAGGGGTGACACTTCCCGTAGGCACCGGTGATGTAGAGTTGTTTGCGGAAGCCGGTACCACATGGTACTGGGAGGAGAAAGGCGATATTGAATTTGAAGGCGCAGCCGGCGCAAGGATGTATTTTTAAGCGGTTTTATCATGCGCTTTGGGTGCTTGCCATCGGGTGGGGGCTGAGCGTTTCCCCAGCATGGGCGGTGAGCTATCCGTTACCGTTGGATGGCAGTCGGCTCGTCGGCTATGCCGCCATGCATGAGGTGCAAGAAGGCGAGCATCTTGAAGCCATTGCAAAACAGTATGATATCGGCTTTTTAGCATTATTGACGCTAAACCCCGGCGTAGATCCGTACTTGCCAGAGCCCAGTACACTGATCAAGCTCCCCCAGCAGCATCTGTTGCCCGACACTCCCTACGAAGGGATTGTGATCAACTTGGCGGAGCTTAGGCTCTATTACTACCCGCCAGCTCCTCAAGGGGAGAATGACGCGACGGAGCAAGATCCACGGGTTCATATTTTTCCGATTGGCATCGGCCGAATTGGCCGTGAAACGCCCGTGATGCAAACCTACGTCAGCCAGAAGCGTCAAAATCCGACGTGGACGCCGCCGCAAAGTATTCGAGAAGAATATAAGCGGACACGCAATATTGTGTTGCCAGACGTGGTCCCTGCCGGTCCCGATAACCCGTTAGGACACCATGCACTACGTCTCGGCTATGGGAATGGCGAGTATTTAATTCATGGCACTAATAAGTCATTTGGTATTGGTTTACGCGTGAGTGCCGGTTGCATCCGGTTACGGCCCGATGATGTGGCTTGGCTTTTTGAGGCGGTGGATGTCAACACGCCCGTGCGGATCATTGATACGGCAACCAAGGTCAGTATTGAACCAGATGGACGAATTATGGTGGAAGCCCATCGGCCATTGTCGCGCACGGAGCAAGAAACGCAGCAACGTATTCTCCTATCCCCCGATCCGGCGATCATTGCCAAGCTTGAGCGAATGGGTATTTCCACGCGCCGCTATCGTGCCGCACTGGCCGTGCAACAAGGGGTGCCGATTGAAGTGGCGGAGCTGAGCCCGTTGCAGTTAAAGGCGTGGCACAGGCTCAATGAGCAAGGCCTGACAAACGCGTCTGATCTGGTGAGAGCGGATACCCCTTAGTGACAGAATGAGGTAATCACGGATAAACAAAAAACGGCGCGAAGGCGCCGTTTTTATCTTTTCAGAATTGCCTTATTTGGTATAAGACTGTGCCATGTTATCAATGCGTTCGTTAGCGCGTTTTGCTTCGTCGTGCGCCATTTGAGAATCATTTTTCATCATGGAAACGTCGTTAGACAGCGCATCGACTTTCGCGGATAAATCATCAACACTTTGTTGTAGTGCCGTGTTGCTGGTACAGCCGACGAGCAATACAGTTGAAGCTATTGCTGCTAGCGCCATTGGACGGATTTTCATAGAGAACCTCGCTATTGTTGTTGGAGATAGCAATCACGTCAAAAGGGTCACGCGCAAGCGCGACTAACTTTTACCATAGACGGTGATAGGAGATTTTGCTGCTGAATCCTCAACTTGGCGGCCATACCTTGACACAGTTAACATTTAACGCGCTGTGTGACTCATCCATTAAGACGTGTTAAACGCTATTGGTGGTGATGGTTTCCTTCATCGTTATGGTGCTGCATGCCTTCCATGACAGATTTCACTGGAATTTGCTTGGTCAGTGAATGGCCATCAGCGGTGGTTAGGGTCAGGGAAATATGTTCGCCCACTTTAAGAGGTTTCACTAAGTCGAACAACATAACATGCAAGCCGCCCGGCTGAAGGACAACTTGTTCGCCGCTGGGCACCAGAATTTGTGGGATTTGGCGCATCTTCATCATGCCATCTGCCATGGCGTGCTCGTGTAGCTCAACGCGTTTTGCCGCAGGGGTTTGGGCACTGACAACACGTTTAAGCACATCACTTTGATTGTCTAACACCATAAAGGCGGCACTGTTAGGAGCGCCCGGTGCACTGGCGCGCGCATAGGCATCATGGATAAAAAATTCACCATGAGCATGGCTGAAAGATGCAGTGAAAAGCGCAATGGCTGAGATAAAAAGGCGAAAAAACGACATTATGGTTCCTTATTGGTGTCAGTCACTCGAGAAATAGCGGCGGTGATCATTTGAGGGTTCAAGGTGTGGGGCACCTTTTCTAAAAGCTCACCGTTGGGAGAAAGAAAATAAAAGTATGAGCTATGGTCAACGGCATAATCCATGGCGGAGTCTTCAAGCTCGGTAATTTGATACAAAACGCCGTATCGCTTCGCCAGTTGATCAATTTGTTCGTTACTGCCACTCACACCTGTAATGGCCGGATGAAAGAAATGGGCATATTCGGCCGCTTTTTCACTGGTATCCCGTTTTGGATCCAGCGTAATAAAGACAGGTGACACCGCATCTTGTGTCGATTGTGGCAGTGACTTGAGCGCCGCCGATAATACCGCCAGCGAGGTGGGGCACACATCTGGGCAATGAGTGTAACCAAAATAAACAATCCGGGGCCTAGGGTCTGCTTCATTGAAAAGGTTGAAGGGTTGCCCGTCTGACTGCAAGGCACCGGCTTGCGTTTGCTGCTGCCTTACTTGATAACTGTCATAGTAAGCGCGTGCGCCTAACCCTAAACAAACCGCAAATAATGCCACTAGCCATGCTTTTTTGCTCATGGTCGCTCCATGGTCACTTTGATCGGAAATTGTGTTTGACCCTGATTTGGCACCGTAATGGTTCCTGCCCACGTCATGGTCTGCTCAGTACATACCGGAAGCATCAAATCGCCGCGATAGTGCGTTTCATCTATTTGATTCAGCACTAAGCGATATTCTCCCATATTCATCTCAACACCTTTTAGCTTAACTAACAGGGTTTTGCTATTGAGAGGTTGTGATGTTGTGAAGGTCAGCGTGTTAGCGTGCATGGGGTGGATGGTCGGGTCCGATAAACTGGCTTGATAGCCTTGATAATGGCAGGTTTGTTGGTTTAATGAGCAATAGTTAAGAGAGGCCGTGGAGCCTCCCTCTATCCAATCGGCAAGGGTATTTAGCCATGTTGGTGCGCTGAATGCGAGCGCAAATACTGCGACGATGCCTGCAATCGTCAGCAGGCGATGACTGCTACGTGAGTCGGTGAGAGAAGAGTCCATGATTTAGTCCTGACTGGGGGCAAAGCGCTCCAACAGCAATACCAACACAAAGCCCGCTATCATGGCAATCACCGCAAGGCCAACTTGTGCCGGATGTCCCACCACGGCCTCGTAGGCGCCGGGAAAGAGGTTATCTTGCACCAGCGGCACTTGTTCACCGGATGAGTTCGTGCGCCAAGTGAGGGTATGTTTCCAAGGCCAAATCTTACCCAAGGTGCCCAACATCAGACCGGTCAGAAACGCGAGCGTCAGCGCATAATAGCGGCGTAGTAGCCATGACAATAGGTGCGAAAACGTCAGTAAGCCGGTTACCGCACCAACAGCGAATAATCCCAATAAGCCAAATTGCGCTTGATGAACCGCACTCAAAATAGGGCTGTACATGCCAAGTAAAAGCAAAATAAAGCTGCCGGAGATACCGGGCAGGATCATAGCGCATATGGCAATCGCGCCGGAGAGAAACACTGTGGCCGGGCTTGCGGTCAAATGAAGTGGGCTGGCGACGGTAATCCAATAAGCAAATCCAACCCCTAGCGCACCGGCGATAAGGGTTTTAACGGTGAACTTAGGCGTCGGTAATTGCTTGGCCATGTGAAAGGCCGAGGCAATGATAAGACCAAAGAAAAACGACCAAAGCGGAATGGGATGATGAGTGAGCATCCAACTGATCCCTTTTGCCAAACTGGCAATGCTGGTCAGAATGCCGGCTAAGAGTACACAAAGAAAGGTACCGTTAACATGTTGCCAGACCGCTTTGAAGCCTTCTTGGCGCCATAGTGTAAAAAGGCGCGGCGTGATACGCCGAATACTCTCAAGCAACTGCGTGTAGATACCGGTAATAAATGCGATCGTACCGCCAGAGACACCAGGAACCACATCCGCAGCGCCCATCGCCATGCCTTTAAGGTAAGTTGAGATCAGGTTCTTGATCATAATGCTATTCATCGATAAAAGCTGAGACGCGCATTATACCGACATTCATCCTGTGGGGTAGGGGGAATTATAAGGGGGAGCAGCACTCCCCCAAATGATGGTTAAGGTTGATGAGATTTCTCGAATACGGCGACGGACCAAGCGGGTACGGTAAGTTTGCCGTTGGTTACGTGAGCCCCCTGTTGGTTATACGCTATCGAGCCGTTGCCCGCATTGGCTTGCAAGCTGTGAAGCTGATAGCCGGTGGCGTCGATGCTGGCAAAGTCGTTGATGGCTTGGCTTGAGGCATTGATCGCGACGATAATTCCATCACGCGTCGCATCAATATTGCTGTCGTGCAGACTGCCACTGTTATCAAGCTGCATCACAATCAGCCCGGGGATTTGTGAGGCGCCCGTGTTGTGAAAGCTGACACGTTGGTTGATCACACTGCCTTGGCCTAAGTGGAACAGTCCAGATGAAGTGCGCAGCGCCACCAGCTCATTAAAGTAACTGTCCATGTTGCTGATTGCCTGCGGTGTTGGTTTGGCCTCGCTGTTGTGGTTGGCAATCACGGTTTCAATCGTTGGCCAGTTGTAGCCGTCTTTATCTTCACGCGGCAACCCTTTGTCCCACTGCGTGGTTTGTTGAGTAAAGTCGACGCGGTTATACCAATCGCCTGAGTCGTAGGAGTCACGCTGCATGGATTTTGAACGAAGCAGTTCGCTGCCCATGTGAACAAAAGGCACCCCTTGTCCCAGCAGTGCCGTTGAGAGTGACACGGCTTGGGCACGAACGCGTGTCGCAAGCGGCATGGCGTAAGGGAATTTGTATTGATTGTTATCCCACAAGGTTTGGTTGTCGTGCTTGGAGACATAGTTTTGAACCTCCCAAGCATCTTGCGCGTAGCCAGCTGGTTGACCGTTGTAATCGACCTCGTCACCGCGCACGACATCACCATTGGCAATCTGTAACTGAAAATCTTTTAAGTTACCCGCCATACCCAAACGAACTAGATCGGCATTATGCAAGGCACTGGCTCTTTCCCCGCTGTCTTGCTGTTGTAAATCATTGGGGGCGACCCATTGACCATTACCAAAGCCTTGGTTTTTGCGTAGGTACTCGCCACCATCGAATGGGCCGCCGCCGCGAACCGCATCCCGAAGTCGATCAGAAAACGAGCCAATGCCGGTGCCTGCAAGGTTTGCTTGGGTGGCTTGGACAAACTGGCGATCGTTGGCGACTTCACCGAAGTTCCAACCTTCACCATAGAAATACACATCTGGGTTGATGGCGCGGGCAACGGCAAGTGTGTGCTCGATCTGGGCCAGCGGATGATGACCCATTAAATCCCAACGGAAGGCATCGATTTTGTAATCTTTCACCCAAGTCGCAATCGAGTCATCAATCAGTTTGGCAAACATGCGATGCTCAGGCGCGGTATTGGAGCAGCAAGTGGATTGCTCAACGTCCCCGGTTACGGGGTTAAGGCGCTGATAATACCAAGGCACGACTTTATCCAGCACAGAATAGGTCCCTAAGCCTGCTTGGTGGGTGTGGTTGTAGACCACGTCCATCACCACATTCATGCCGATATCTTGTTTGATGGCCATGATCATTTTACGAAAGTCGAGGATACGCGCGGTGCCTTCAGGCTCGGTCGCATAACTGCCTTCGGGCACGGTGTAATGGAAAGGATCGTAACCCCAGTTAAAGCTGTCGTATTGACGCATCGCCGCCATCACCGTTTGCACATAGGGAGTGTCAGCGCTGTCTTGGGTGGCTAAATCCATTAATGCCGCTTGGATGGTTTGATTGTTGTCGCACTCACTCGCCAGCCTTGGCGTCTCTTTCAGCGAAGGTGCTTTGTCACATAGCGTGGAGAAACGGTCGGTTAAATCGATACGCTGCGCCGTGTCTTCGTTGATGGAGGCAATATCAAACACGGGGAGCAGGTGTAAGTGGGTAACGCCGGATTGAGAAAGCGCTTTTAAGTGATTGACCGGGGCGGTGCTATTTTGGGTAAAAGCCAGATACTTACCGCGCAGATTCTCTGGTGTGGATTGATCGAGCGCGGAAAAATCACGCACGTGCGCCTCATAAATCACGCTGTTGGCAGGGTTTTGCTGCGAATGAGGTGCACTCAGCGTATCCCAGCCACTGGGTTTAAGCGCGGGTGCATTCAGATCGACCACCTGCGAATAGCTGGAGTTGGTCGACAAGCTATGTGAGTAAGGGTCAGTGACTTCGAGACGCTCGATACGATGCGTGGTAGGGTGATAGACCGATAGTTGATAGCGGTAATAGTCGCCATGATTCAGCGCCGTGGTGGCAACATGCCAGCTTCCTGAGTTGGCGTCGAAGTCCATTTTAATGGGTGTCTGGCGCTGCTTTGGCGCGTTTTGTTCGCTCGTCGATTGATAGGGTACTAGCGAGACTTGCTGTGCGGTGGGTGCCCATAAACGAAACTCAGTGTGTCCAGCGTCAGGGACGGCACCATAGTTAAGTTTTTCGGCGTGTTCTGCGTACAAGGCATCAAGCGCGCGGGCCGGTTGCACATCGGTTGCGGTTAATACGGTATCACCGTCTTTGGCGATAGCGAGAAGCTGTCCTTTAAGCCATTGCTTCAGGGTTATGTTGGCGCTAACAAAGTCAAAATCGAACCCTTTGACGTTACCTTGCAAATGGGGGAACGATGTCTGCCAATTATCGCTAGTAGCAAGGGTAGATTCGACACTCGCAGTGGCGTTTTCCACTTGCTGCGTGTCTGGGTTATAGCGCATCGTGCCATCCGCGGAGTAATACAAGGTGAGCGAGGTGGCGTTGGTTTGATGAGTGAGCAGGGTATCGGCGTCAGCAAATAGCACACTGGCATCGCTGGTGCCCGCATCACGAACACTGGCGGTTGGGTTGGTATCGACGTCAGAGTTATCGTCATTTAATTGACAGCCTGTTAACACAATCGCCGAGGCAATCGTAAAAGGCAGTGCAAGAGGATGTTTGCTTAATGGATGATTCATCAGGTTGACCTTTATGTTTTGTAGGGAGGCCAAGCTTACTGAAAGGTGAACTGTACCAACTGTGATCGCGTTATAAATAAACTTATGAATAAGAAAATATTTCAACAATTCAATAACGTATCACGAAAGGTAGGCGGAGAGTAATCAGTGCCTACGCCCTTAGCGAACAGCCAAAGGCGTAGGCTTCATCCGTTAACTTCCCATCAGTTGCAGTAGATTTTCTGCAGTGACAATTGCTTCTTTGCGGTTTGCAATATTCAGCTTTTGGTAAAGATTACGGATATGGGTTTTGATGGTGGTGCCAGCGACATCGAGCTCTTGGGCAATTTGTTCATTGCTCAAGCCCGAATAAATGAGCCCAAGAACTTGCCACTCGCGTTGCGTAAGCGAGCTGGTGCGTACTAACTCAGGGACGTTGGGATGCTTCACTAATTTTTCGACGAAATCTTCATCAAAGTGAACGGCGCGGCTGCGTTGATGACTGGCAATTTCTTTCAGCAGCTGCTGAGCGCGATGACGCTCCAATGCCCCGAGCGCTTGTTGTTGAAGCAATTGGTGCAGTAGGGGCGCAATGGCCTCGCCTTCGATTAAGAAGTTACCCACCATACCGGTCTGGTTGGTTAGCGTGAGCGCCTCTTGCAGTAAGGTTTTCGCATATTCTTCTTCCTGCTCGCGGCTGGCGAGTACGGCTTCCACAATCAGATTGCGGTTTTTATCCGTGACTAGGCATGCGCGATCGGCTTCTTTACGTAAGAAGGCCAACGCCTCGCGGGCTTTGTCATGATGTCCCAGTTGTAAGTACGCACGGGCAATATTTCGCCATTGCAGTTGGCAAAAATGGTTGCAGGCAGTGTCGGGACGCACGGCTTGATGAAGCCATTCATCGATATTGGTGAGCTCATGTTTGGCTTGCCAGTATAAGAGCAGTGACAGCGAGGCATTGGCAGTCCAGTCCACGTGGTAAACCGATTCACGAAGAAGATGTTCAATATGGTCGATGTACTTTGACGCTTTATCGAGCTCACCACGGCTAATCGCGACGCGAGCCAGCATGGAATAACTGTGCAAGTGTTTGCTCGGCGGCTGCGTTTCCAGCACGCGAAGTCCTTTATGTGCACACACTTCGGCTTCATCCAATCGGTGCCAGCACCACAGAATTTGTGCCCGCAAGCGCAGCGCAAATTCATGTAAGGGAACTTGATGAAGCTGCTGATCTTCAATCAATTTATCAGCGCTATCCAACAATTCGAATGCGGCTTGCACGTAGCCTTGCGCGAGCAAAATTTCGCTTTGTTGTAAAATCGCCCATAACGCTTGGTGATACACTTGATGCTGGCGCGCGAGCTTCTCGGTTTGCTGCATCATTGACAGGGCGCGATCAAGTTGCCCAACCACATGATTTACTTCCCCCACAACGGATGTGGCGACAATGCGACCGCGATAGTTCGCGCTATCGAGTTGGCTAAGTGCCAGCTCGGCCAGCGCCATTGCTTGGTCAGGATCGTTGCGATTGATGGCAACTTGGGCCAGTAACGCGTTGGCATTTCCCTGATAATCAATATCAAGCGTGATATTACGTTCTTGGTAGGCTTGCTCTGCTTCTGCGAGAAGTTCGCCGACTTCATGATATCTGTGTTGACTCTGCGCTAACCACGCGCGTAGCAGACCTAAGTTGGGGTAAGTGAACAGCAACTGATTGCTGATTTGGCCGATAGCCGCTTCGAGGGTCGAGAGCTCACCACGATTAAACATACGCCAACCGTGCTGATTGAGGATATCGGCCATCAAGGTATCGTCTTCGGCGTAGCGGGCGTGRCGCAATGCTTGATGAGGTGTATTCAGCTTTAGCCAAGCCAGTGCTGCCTGCTGGTTTAAGTGTTGCTGCTGTTGGGGGATCCGTGCTTGACGCTCATGGGCGAGAAACTCTGCGAATAAATGGTGGAAGCGGAACCAGTTATTGTCTCCTTCCAACGGATAGATGAATAAGCCGTAGCGGTTGAGCGATTCGAGCATGCCGAGCGCGTCTTCGCGCTCGGTAAGCGCAAAGACCAGCTCGTCATTAAACATTTCCAGTACGGAAACTTGCATTAAAAACTGACGGGTTTCACTGTCCAGCAGATCAAACACTTCTTCGACCAAATAATCCCACAGGTGGGTATGGTTAAAACTGGCGCATGAGGCAGCGCTTTGCATCAGGGTTCGTTTTTGATGCTGAGCCTGAATCGCAATTAATTGTAGGGCGGATGGCCAGCCTTCGACGTAGGCACAGAGGGTGCTTGCGGTGGTTTCGTCGACACCATCGGCGACACGTTGATTAAAAAAGCGGGTGGTCTCTTCATTATCAAATGCAAGCAGTTCATTGCCGATCTCGATCATCAGGTCGCGGACGCGCAAATTTGCTGTCCCTAGCGGCGGGTTCGCGCGCGAGGTCACGACTAAGGTCAGGCTATCGGGCATGTGCTTGATAAAAAAGCGCATCGCTTCATGAATGTCTTCATTGTCGATCAATTGGTAATCATCTAACACCAGATAACAGGTGGACTGTAACCCAGCCAGCTCAGCGAAAACATCGGAGAGCAGCGCGCGCAGGGATGAAAATTGACGCTTTTCTGCCAGTTTAACGGTATTGGGGCACCCATCATGGGTCGCTTTATTTAATGCTTGCAACAAGTAGTTGATAAAGCGGAAGCTATCATTGTCGCTGTCATCAATGCTGAACCAGCCGACATGGTTTTGATCGGAGAGCCATTGCGCGGCCATGGTGGTTTTGCCGTAACCTGCCGGCGAGCGGAACAATACCAATTTGTAATGCGGCGCTTGTTGGAGGATATCCAATACACGCGGGCGCAAGATGGCATTGTAAAGACGGCCGGGACGGGTAAGTTTTGACGGGATCCACATAGCGAGAAGGTCCTTTACAGCGAGTGCGGCTTTGCCGCGTTTATCCTTGTTCGCAAGTGTATGTAACTGACCTGTCACAAACTATGATCCAGCGCTGATAATGGTGCGGTTGCTCTAATTTGGTGCAGCTACGCCCTTTAATTGTGATGTTTGTCACTAATTTTTAGTGGGTAGACACATTATTTGACGCTGGTTACGCGATAGGCGTAATGAATTAACCCGTAATTTGCGTTTGCGCACAAAATTAACAAAAGGGGTTGTTGTTTTTTCATACCTGCTTTTTGGTCAGTGTTCCCCCAAATTGTGAGTTTTATCACCTCAATATCGCGAAATTTATCCATTGATGAGAGCAAGCTCACTCACAGCTTGTGATGTGGCTCTCTACGCCCTGACAACTCCTCCTTTCCTCCTCCTGCCTCGGGAGGATGTTTGCATCGACAGGCTTGGGCAGGATGACTGTCATCGAGATTTTCTTCCATTACGAGAGCGATGACATGACGCCTAAACAGCAACGCGCATTTGATAAAAGCGCTTTTAAAGCCAGTATGACCCAGCATTTGACTCAGCTTGGTCGCACCCCTGAAACCGCAGAGATGCGCGATTGGTATCTCGCCTTAGGCCGCGCGCTGGCCGAACACACCACCAGTGACTTGGTTGCAACAGAAAACGATTTAGCCATCAAACAAGCTAAGAGTGTGAACTACTTATCCTTGGAGTTTTTGATTGGCCGTTTAACCGGCAACAACCTGATCAGCATGGGGCTTTACGATGAAATTGCGGCTGTGGTCAGCGAGTTTGGATTTGGCCTGACAGATTTGCTTGAGCAAGAGCGCGATCCTTCGTTGGGTAATGGTGGTTTGGGCCGCTTGGCCGCGTGTTTTATGGACTCGCTCGCAGCCCAACAGTATCCAGCGGTCGGCTATGGTTTGCACTATGAATATGGCCTGTTCCGTCAATCATTTAAAGATGGCGCCCAACAAGAAGCACCGGATGCGTGGCGTGAGCCGGAGGGCTACCCGTGGGAAGTGGTTCGTCCTGACCTTGCCCAAACGGTTGGCTTTTATGGTCATGTAGCGGTGATTGAAGAAAACGGTCACACGCGCCGCGAATGGGTTCCTAGCCTTCATATTCAAGCGATGCCTTGGGATCTGCCTATCGTGGGCTATCAAAGTAATACGGTTTATC
Source organism: Salinivibrio proteolyticus (assembly GCF_001996165.1). Classification (GTDB taxonomy): domain Bacteria; phylum Pseudomonadota; class Gammaproteobacteria; order Enterobacterales; family Vibrionaceae; genus Salinivibrio; species Salinivibrio proteolyticus. Next base: position 52,694 of record NZ_MUFP01000014.1, read on the forward strand.
CACTTCGCTTATGGGAAGGTCGAGTACTGACGCCATTTGCGCTCGATGCCTTCAATGATGGTGACTATACCCGTGCGCAACAAGCCGCAATTGATGCAGGCAACCTGACCAAAGTGCTTTACCCGAACGATAATCATGATGCGGGTAAAACGTTGCGTTTGATGCAGCAATACTTCCACAGTGCGGCCTCTGTTGGGGATATTCTTCGTCGCCATTTAGATGCTGGCCACCCACTGGCTGCCCTTCCAGATTATGAAACCATTCAGTTGAATGATACTCACCCGACTATCGCCATTCCTGAGCTGATGCGAGTGCTGTTGGATGAGCACCATTTGAGCTGGGATGACGCTTGGTCTATCTCCTGCCAGACGTTTGCTTACACCAACCATACCTTACTTCCAGAAGCGCTGGAGACATGGAGCGAGTCGTTAATGGCGCACTTGCTGCCGCGTCATATGGAAATCATTTTTGAAATCAACCACCGCTTCTTGCAAGACGTTGCTGCGAAATGGCCGGGCGATGTCCGCAAACAGCAAGTGCTGTCTGTGATTGACGATCAGGGCGAGCGCATGGTGCGCATGGCCAACCTCTGTGTGATTGGCTCGTACGCGGTTAATGGTGTGGCGGCGTTGCACTCTAAGTTGGTAAAACGCGATCTCTTCCCTGAGTTTGATGTGCTTTATCCGGGCCGTATCCAAAACGTGACCAACGGGATCACGCCACGTCGTTGGTTGAAGTTCTGTAACCCGGATCTTTCCGCGCTGATCAGTGAAAAAATTGGTGATCAATGGCCAGCTCATCTCGAGCAACTGGAGCAAATTGCCCAGTATGCTGATGACAAAGCGTTCCAAAAAGCCTTTATGGCAGTGAAAAAGCGCAATAAGCAGCGTCTTGCCGATTGGGTAAAAACCCATCTAGACATCACGCTAAACACTGACGCTATCTTTGATGTCCAAATCAAACGTCTTCATGAGTACAAGCGTCAACATCTGAACTTGTTGCATGTGATTTCGCTGTATCACCGCCTGGTCCACGAGCCGAATTTCGACATGACGCCTCGTGTGGTGTTCTTTGCTGCCAAAGCCGCGCCGGGCTATGCGCTCGCCAAATCGATCATTTTTGCGATTAATAAGGTGGCAGAGACGATCAATAACGATCCACGAGTCGGTGACAAGCTTAAAGTGGTCTTTATCCCTGACTACCGAGTCAGCATGGCTGAAATCATTATTCCTGCCGCCGATGTGTCCGAACAAATTTCGATGGCCGGCAAAGAAGCGTCGGGCACGGGCAACATGAAGATGGCGCTTAACGGTGCATTGACTATCGGGACCATGGATGGCGCAAACGTGGAAATTCGCGAAGAAGTCGGCGATGACAATATCTATATCTTCGGCCTCGACGTGGAAGGCGTGAATGCATTGCGTGAGAAAGGTTATCACCCTGATCACGAATACCATCAGCAGCCGCTGCTAAAAGCGTCGCTTGATAGTCTGTTGGATGACACCTTCACGCCCGGACACCCAGGATTACTCCGTCCGGTATTCGATAGTGTGATGGCCAGTGGCGACCCGTACTTGTGTTTGGCGGATTTTGCCGACTATGTGCGTGCCCATAATCAAATTGATAGCGATTATCGTGACCCAACGCTGTGGGCACACAAAGCAATTTTGAACACTGCGCTGGTGGGCAAATTTAGCTCTGACCGCTCAATTAGAGACTATGTGGCTAACATTTGGCAACTGAAAGCGGTAAAACGCTAAGCCTTTGATACCAAGCTGACATGCTAAATGGGTGGCACGGCATAGGGTGCCACCCACAATAACAATAACTGCAATGGCCGATAAAAGAAGGGGGCGGACCCCTCGGAGAATGCGATGAAACAACCTGCACTTAAAACAGTCGCACAAATGGCAAATTTAGCCGACCGCTACATCAGTGCCTGGGGCACTGAAGCCTCTGTGCCTGACAGCACCTTATACGATTTGTTGACGTCACTTGGCTATGACACCCGTAACGATGAAACGCTACTGGCCTCAGCAGAGAAAAAACACAAAGAAGGCGTCTTGTCGCCAGTTCAAGTCATTCGCGACGATGAACCCCTTGAGGTTGCGTTGCACTTAGGCACCAGTGCCAGAGAGAGTGACTTTAGCTGGCGCATCGATACCGAGCAAGGTGAGTGCTTTGAAGGCTATCTACAATCCCAAATTGTGCGTGATGAACGTCGTGAAGGCGGGCCTCTAGTCTTTAATTTGCCCTGCACCTTGCCTTGGGGATACCACCGTTTATCGGTAATGAGAAAACGCCGCAAAACCCCCTATGAAATGACGTTAATTGTGGCACCCGCGCGTTGCTACATGCAGCCTGAACTCGACCAACACAAAAAAATGTGGGGGCCGAGTATTCAACTTTATACGCTGCGTACCCCGCATAACTGGGGGATTGGTGATTTTGGCGATCTGAAGCAGTTGGTCAGTGATCTGGCGTCGCGTGGCGCAGATTTCGTGGGGCTTAACCCCATTCATGCGTTGTTTCCAGCCAACCCAGAAGCAGCCAGCCCGTATAGCCCGTCGTCACGTCGTTGGTTGAACTTGCTCTATATCGATGTCAGTGCGGTGTCGGAGTTTGCATTAAGTGCCAAGGCTCAGCAGTTGGTGGGCAGTGCTGACTTTCAGCGTCGTTTACAGGCCGTGCGGGAAACGCATTGGGTCGATTACAGCGGAGTGGTGGCACTGAAGATGGCCGTTTTACCCTTGCTTTTCGAGGAGTTTAAACAGCGACACCTGACCCAAGACACAGCCCGCGGCCGCGCCTTTCTCGACTTTGTTGAGCAAGGTGGCGATAGCTTGAAGCAACAAGCGACCTTTGATGCATTGCATCAGCATTTGCGCGCGGATGATGACAGTATTTGGGGCTGGCCAGTCTTCCCGGAAAAATATCGACGCTACGAAAGTGCGGCGACCCAGGCTTTTGTTGAGCAACACCAAGACAGTGTCCACTTGTATATGTATTTACAATGGATTGCACAAGGGCAGATTGAAGAAGCACAGCGTCTGGCTGAAGAAAAAGGCATGTCGATGGGCTTGTATCGCGATTTGGCGGTTGGGGTGTCTGATGCGGGCAGCGAAACGTGGTCCGATCATTCGCCATTGGTGTTGGATGCGAGTATCGGTGCGCCACCGGATGTGCTGGGGCCATTAGGTCAAAACTGGGGACTGCCGCCGTTTGACCCACATGCGTTGAAAGAAACCGGCTATGAAGCATTTATCGAGCTGCTACGCGCAAACATGCAACACTGCGGCGCACTGCGCATCGATCATGTGTTGGGTTTGCTTCGTTTGTGGTGGATTCCGAAAGGGAAAAATGCCACTGAAGGCGCGTACCTTTATTATCCCGTTAAAGACATGCTGGCGATTTTGGCACTCGAGTCGCACCGTCATCAATGCAGTGTGATTGGTGAAGATCTTGGGACCGTTCCCGATGAGATTGTCGATTTACTGCGTGATGCGGGGGTGCATTCTTACAAGGTCTTCTTCTTTGAAACCTCGAAAGACGATGGTGGCTTTATTTCCCCCGCCCATTATGCAGAGCAAGCAATGGCTACCTTGTGTACCCATGATATGCCAACCATCCGAGGTTTTTGGCATTGCGACGATTTGAAAATGGGACAAGAATTGGGGCTGTATCCGGACGAGTCACAGTTGCAAGCCTTGTTTGATGGCCGTTTAAAAGCCAAACAAGGCATTCTCGACAGTGTGCGTTGGCATGGCATGTTGCCTGAAGGGGTCGGTGATGACGCGCGTTATGTGCCAATGGACGGTTATCTGAGCCGAGCGTTGCAGCTGCATGTAGCGGCAGGACAGTCTGCGTTGTTGAGTGTGCAACTGGAAGATTGGTTAGAAATGGATAAGCCAGTCAATATTCCGGGGACGGTCGATGAATATCCTAACTGGCGTCGTAAGCTTTCGGTGAACCTTGATGCCTTATTTAGCAAAGAGGAAGTGAACCAATTGGCGCGTGATTTAACCCGCGTTCGACAGCACGCCAGCCGTCAGTCGGTCGCATGATTCACGATTTATAACCACGATGCCACGTTTTAACGCTCTATCCTCGGTGACAGCCAACACCTCAGGGGTAGGGCGTTTTTTGATAAGGAGACAACCGTGCCTGACACCATCAATCCTAAGCCGCATGGCGCCATCGCTGCGGACGACTATGCGCTTAATGCTGCGCATCTATCCGACCCTCATCAGGCCTATCATCAGATGGGGGCCAAGCTAATGACACTTCCGGTTAACGGTACGCCCATCAAAGGCGTCCGTTTTCTGGTTTATGCCCCAAACGCGCGCTCTGTCAGTGTCATTGGTGATTGGAACCATTGGCAGTCAGAGTCTGCTCCACTGACGCGACTCGATGACGGCTACTGGGTCGGCTTTGTGCCTAGCCTGGGCGCGGATTGTCGCTACAAGTACGCGCTCACCGGGCCCGATGGGCATTCACTTCCTCACAAGGCGGATCCGTTCGGTGCTTATGCGGAGCAATATCCTTCGTTTGCGTCGTTAACCTACGACCATCACGCTTACCAATGGCAAGATGAAGCTTGGCAGACGCGGCCTGTTACTGCTAAGCATCAACAAGCCTTATCTTTCTATGAGTTACACATCGGCTCTTGGCAGCATGACGAGACGGGAAACCCGCTGGGCTATCGTGAGTTGGCAGCGCGATTGGTRCCTTATTTGGTCGAGATGGGGTATACCCATGTCGAGTTGATGCCGGTCAGCGAGCATCCATTTTATGGCTCATGGGGCTATCAACCGGTTGGTCTGTTTGCACCGACGAGTCGTTATGGCTCGCCGGATGACTTTAAGTATTTTGTTGATCAGTGCCACCAAGCAGGTATTGGTGTGATCTTGGACTGGGTGCCTGGGCATTTTCCGAGCGACGATCATGGCTTAGCCTATTTCGACGGCACGCCGCTTTATCATGACCCCGATCCGCGCCGTGGGTGGCATAACGATTGGCAATGCCATATATACGACATGGGTAAAGAACATGTCCGTCGTTTTCTGGTCAGCAACGCGCTGTATTGGCTAGATTATTTCCATATTGATGGGTTGCGCGTCGATGCGGTGGCGTCGATGCTTTATCTCGATTACTCGCGTTCTCACGATCAATGGCTACCGAACCCCGATGGGGGGCGCGAAAACTATGATGCGATTGCAACCTTGAAATGGGTGAATGAAGCCATTTATCAACGTTTCCCTAATGCGATGACGATCGCCGAAGAGTCTACCGCTTTTCCCGGTGTGTCTGCGCCTACCTACTTAGGCGGACTGGGGTTTGGTTTTAAGTGGAACATGGGCTGGATGCATGACAGCTTGAGCTATATTCGCGAAGAAACCATCCATCGCCAATATCATCACGACACGCTGACCTTTCCGTTGGTATACGCTTTCAGTGAAAACTATGTACTCTCGCTTTCGCATGACGAAGTGGTGTACGGCAAAGGCGCCTTACTCAACAAAATGCCGGGAGATGAGTGGCAGCAAACGGCAAATTTACGCGCATATTTGGGGTACATGTACGGTCAGCCTGGGAAAAAGCTCAACTTTATGGGCACGGAAATTGGCCAAACCGCTGAGTGGGATCATGATGGTCAACTGGAGTGGCACTGGTTGGAATATCCACGCCATCAGGGTGTTCAGTCGCTGGTGAAGGCCCTCAATCACTTGTATACCTCAACGCCTGCGCTTTATCGTCTCGATTGCGATCCAGCTGGATTTGAGTGGCGCTTACAAGATGCCCATGCGTTGAGCGTGATTGCCCATGAGCGGATCAGCGATGATGGGGAGCGTGTGCTGGTGGTCAGTAACTTTACGCCGGTACCGCGTGACTCGTTTATCTTGGGGATGCCCCATGCCGGACATTATTCTCTACTGCTGAATACCGATGATGCGGCATTCTGGGGGAGCGGCTATCCATTGCCCGCGGAGATCGATACGCAAAACACTGCAGCTCACGGACAAGCACAATCGTTATCACTGACGTTACCGCCATTAGCGACCGTGTTCTATCGGTGGGAAGGGTGATACATCGTCTGTATCGGTAATTAATTGATCTAAAGCTAAAGCGCCCTGAGAGGCGCTTTTTTGAGCCTGCAGAGCGCGCTTGTCAATCGCGATTGTTTTCCTGTCGCAAGGAGAGGGGCTTTGGCAGTCAGCGGGATCAAAAAGGCCGCTAACAGAGCGGCCCTTGGTGAGGAGGATATGATTAGGCGACTTGCTCCGCCTCGTCGTCAAAAATTACCCCGTTTTCACGGTGCAGGCGTTTACAGGCATGGCCATCGCTGTGGAACAAATGGCAACGGTGGGCAGGAATACCAATCGCGTATTTGTCTCCGGCTTCGATTTCAACCGTATCCAGCTGACGGTAAATGACATCCGCATCGGCACTGTCGAGGCTAATATAAATTTGTGTCTCGTTACCGAGCTTCTCGACGATAGTGGCTTCGCCTTGAATCACAGCATCACCATCTTTCGCCGCCAGCAAATGCTCGGGACGAATGCCGAGTGACATGCGATCGCCTCGTGTCACTGTGGTGCCATCGACGGGGATCCAGAATGAGGTGCCATTGCTCATTTGCACTTTAACGCGTTCGGCTTCGACATCATCAATAAACACGCTCATAAAGTTCATTTTAGGTGAGCCGATAAAGCCAGCGACAAAGCGGTTTTTAGGATAATGGTAGAGCTCGAGTGGTCGGCCAACTTGTGCGACTCGTCCTTCATCCAAGACCACGATTTTATCGGCCATGGTCATGGCTTCGATTTGATCGTGGGTGACATAAATCATGGTACAGCCCAATTGACGTTGGAGCTTGGTGATTTGCGCGCGCATTTGTACCCGCAATGCGGCATCGAGGTTAGAAAGCGGTTCATCCAACAAGAACACTTTCGGTTGTGAAACCAGAGTACGGCCGATAGCCACGCGCTGACGTTGTCCACCCGACAGTGATTTCGGTTGTCTATCCAACAAGTGACCAAGCTGAAGGATCTCTGCCGCGTGATGGACGCGTTGGTCTATTTCTGCTTTGTTGGCTTTGGCTAATTTCAGACCGAATGACATGTTGTCATACAGGTTAAGATGGGGATATAACGCGTAAGATTGGAAGACCATCCCCACACCGCGCTTGGATGGCTCAACATCATTAATCCGTTTGTCATCGATATATAAATCACCTGAGGTAATATCCTCTAAGCCTGCAACGCAGCGCAGTAATGTGGATTTACCGCAACCGGAAGGTCCGACAAAGACGACAAACTCACCGTCTTTAATCTCTAGGTCAACGTTCTTAGAAATCATTACATCGTCGTCATACGCTTTACAAACGTTTTTAAACGTGACACTTGCCATGTCGCTCGCCCTCAATCGCTTTTCATTAATTCGGCTTAATACGCATTATAGGTGTTTGCGTTATTTCATCGCACGTCACTTCAGCCCTAAATAACCGTTAACCTATTTGTTGAACAGATAACGGGTTAAAGCTTAAGCATATCGTGTGATTGCTCACCAATGCTTTTTTGATGGTATTCAGTTTGGGCGAATCACGGCAGTCATACATCCTCCTAAGCAGAATTATTACAGGGGGAGTAGACGGGGAGGAGGATGAACTCCTCCCCCAAACTAATTTGAGGGCGTACGTCACAAAATTCTCAGCCAATTAGTTGAACTTGATCACGTTAGGTTTATTTTTGTGAGCCGCATCATCGGCGGTGAGCGATATGGATCACGAATTCGCTCGCAGTGGCGTAGGGCGTAGAGGACGGGATGATGAGGAATCGCGGGGAATTAACCATGATAGACCGTGAAATACAGCTCATCCGCCAAGGAATCGTGCTACACCTCAGTAGAAGAAGGATAGAAAGATGAAGAAATCACTCAGTGCTGTTGCCCTCGGTACCCTTATTGCTCTCGGCTCATTTGGGGCTCAGGCGAGTATCGAAGAAGGCCAGCTCACCATTTGGATTAACGGTGACAAAGGCTATAACGGACTTGCTGAAGTTGGAAAACGTTTTGAACAAGACACGGGTATTCCGGTAACTGTGGCTCACCCTGATGGCTTGCAAGATAAATTCCCACAAACAGCGTCAACCGGTGATGGTCCAGACATCGTGTTTTGGGCGCATGACCGTTTCGGTGGCTATGCCGAGTCGGGTCTATTGGCTGAAATTAAACCTTCTGCGCGATTGAAAGACGGGATGGTTGATTTTGCATGGGACGCGGTGAAATACAAAGGCAAGTACGTGGGTTACCCCATTGCCGTGGAATCTCTATCACTGATTTACAACAAAGATTTAGTCCCTACACCGCCTAAAACTTGGGAAGAAGTGGCGAAGCTGWACAGTAAGCTCAGTGAGCAAGGTAAAACCGCTATCATGTGGAACCTGAAAGAACCTTACTTCACTTGGCCATTGATGGCGGCTGATGGTGGGTATGCCTTTAAACAAACGGCCACAGGTTATGATGTCAAAGATGTTGGCATTAATAAGCAAGGTGTTCACGACGCACTGGGCTTTATTAAGCACATGGTAAACGACGGCGTGATTTCGTCTGATATGGACTATTCCGTTTCTGAATCGTCGTTCAACCAAGGTGATACGGCAATGACCATCAATGGCCCATGGTCGTGGGGTAATATCGAGAAATCCGGTATTAACTATGGCGTGACAACACTGCCGACCTTCCAAGGCGAAGCGTCTAAGCCGTTCGTTGGTGTGCTCAGCGCCGGCATTAGCACCGCATCACCGAATAAAGACCTCGCGGTTGAGTTCCTCGAAAACTATGTGCTGACTGATGACGGCCTATCCACTATCAATGCCGATAAACCCTTAGGGGCGGTTGCGCTGAATTCTTATCAAGCTGAATTGGCGAAAGACAGCCGTATTGCAGCGACGATGGAGAATGCGAAGCATGGTGAGGTGATGCCGAACATTCCGCAAATGACCGCATTTTGGGGCGCTGCGAAAAACGCCGTTGTTAATGTGGTTGGCGATCGTCAATCCATCGACGATGCGCTTAACGATGCAGAAAAACAAATGCTGAAATAAGCTCTATCTGCGGGGAGGGCAGCCTCCCCGCACAGTTCCCGAACAATGTGAGTAGCGTTCCTTATGCAGTCAGTTCAAGGTTCTCCAGCTATGACAACGTCAGGCTCTTTCTTGCCAAGTAGCTCAAAAGCGTTCATTAAATGGGCGTTGTTGGCGACTGTGGCGATCATCAATGGTTACGCCACCATACTTATGTATTCGCGTGGTGAAACTGCGTTTGCAATGCTAACTGTGGTGCTAACCGCGCTAGCTTTATACATTTTTGGTAATAAGAAGATGTATGCTCAGCGATATATCTATCCGGGTATTGCTGGGATGATCCTCTTTATTATTTTCCCCTTGGTGTATACCGTGGGCCTCTCCCTTACCAACTATAGTGCTAAAAATCAGCTGTCTTTCGAGCGCGCGCAATCGGTATTACTTGAGCGTACTTTTCAAAGTGGGCAGAGCTATCCGTTTGCTTTGTATCAAACTCCATCAGGTACCCGTTTAGTGATTGATAAAGCGGGTGAGCGTTTTGCGACCGCGCCGTTTGATATGGCGTCGATGTCGAACGAAACGTTAGCGCTTTCGCCGGTAGAAAGTCTGTCGGGTGAAAAAGCGACGCTACGCGATGTGATCAAAAACCGCGATACCTTGAGTCAGGTGGATGTTCAGTTCCCGAATGGCGATACCATCCGGATGAGTGGGCTGCGTAAGTTTGCTGCAGAACAACCGCTGTATACTTTACAAGATGATGGCCGCACACTGATTAACAATAAAACTGGCGATACGTTGAAGCCAAATGATGAAATTGGTTTTTATCAACCGATTGATGAGGCCGGTCAGTTTATCGGTGATACGGTGGCACCGGGTTACGTGGTGCAAATTGGTACGGACAACTTCGAGCGTGTTTGGACCGATGACGGGATAAAAGAACCGTTTATTGGTATCTTTATTTGGACGATTGTTTTCTCGCTATTAACGGTGGTGTTCACGTTAATTATTGGGCTTATTCTCGCCAATGTTGTTCAGTGGGAAGAATTAAAAGGCCGTGCAATTTACCGTGTGTTATTAATTCTACCTTATGCGGTACCTGCATTTATTTCAATTCTTATTTTTCGAGGGTTATTCAACCAAAGTTTTGGTGAGATAAATATGGTGCTTGAAGCCTTATTTGGTATCAGTCCCAATTGGTTTGATGACCCGTTCCTCGCACGTGTGATGGTAGTGTTGGTGAATACCTGGCTAGGTTTCCCTTACATGATGATTTTGTGTATGGGTTTATTAAAAGCCATACCGGATGATCTTTATGAAGCCTCCGCTATCGATGGCGCTAACTTTATTCAAAACTTTACGCGGATTACGTTGCCGCTGATGATCAAGCCCCTAATGCCGTTGCTCATCGCCAGTTTTGCCTTCAACTTCAATAACTTCGTAATGATTATGCTGTTGACAGAAGGTGGTCCGAACATGATTGGTACTACCGAGCCTGCGGGCTATACCGACTTGCTGGTCAGCTATACCTATCGGATTGCATTCGAAGGTGGTGGCGGCCAAGACTTCGGTCTCGCCAGTGCAGTAGCAACATTGATCTTCTTGCTGGTGGGTGCGCTCGCCTTGATTAACCTGCGTCTTACCAAAGTGACAGAAAGCTAAGGAGTCTCTTATGGCTATGGTTCAAGGAAAATCATTAAAGTATCGAGTGTGGGCGACGCATATAGGTCTGTGCTGCTTCCTCTCGCTGATTATCTTCCCCTTGTTGATGATCATCGCAATTTCGTTCCGAGAAGGTAACTTTGCGACCGGGAGCTTGATTCCCGACAACCCTTCTCTTGAGCATTGGAAGCTGGCACTCGGCTTCCCTGTCACCAACCCTGATGGCTCGGTGACACCACCGCCATTTCCGGTTCTACTATGGCTGTGGAATTCGGTGAAAGTCGCCGGCGTAACGTCACTTTTGATTGTGGCGTTATCAACGACGTCAGCCTATGCCTTTGCCCGGATGCGTTTTAAAGGCAAGGAAACCATTTTGAAAGCGATGATGATTTTTCAAATGTTTCCTGCAGTACTGGCGTTGGTGGCGATTTACGCACTCTTCGACAAGTTGGGTAACTACATTCCGTTTTTAGGGCTCAATACCCACGGCGGTTTGATCTTTGCGTATCTCGGCGGTATTGCCCTGCATGTGTGGACCATCAAAGGGTATTTTGAAAGTATTGATGGCTCTTTGGAGGAAGCGGCTGCCTTGGATGGTGCGACGCCATGGCAAGCGTTCCGTATGGTATTGCTGCCATTGTCAGTGCCGATTCTTGCGGTGGTCTTCATCTTGTCGTTTATTTTCGCGGTAGGTGAAGTGCCAGTTGCTTCTTTGCTGTTGTCTGATGTGGATTCATATACGCTCGCCGTCGGCATGCAACAGTATTTGTATCCACAAAACTATTTATGGGGCGATTTCGCCGCGGCAGCTGTCTTATCGGCTTTCCCAATCACCGCGGTATTCTTACTTGCGCAACGTTGGTTAGTCGGTGGCTTGACCGCCGGTGGCGTGAAAGGCTAACGCTGCAACGTCAGTCAATGACCCAGAACAAAGGCAACCTTGATGAGGTTGCCTTTTTTATACGAATACTGTTTACGCGAATAGTTTTTATGTGGGTCACGCGGTTAAGCGTGATTGGTGAGTATGCTGAGGCTTTTGCCCGCCAGTGTGAATGATGATGTGACAGTTCGCGTGGCGGTATCGGCCTCTTCGGTGGTACACACTGTCTGCCATGACTTGTCGTCGGGGAGGCAAAAAGATAGCGGCTGATCGCTGACGTTGAAACAATAGAGTAACTGATCGCCCGCATGGCGATGATGTTGACCGATTTCGATATGGCAAACAACGGCGTGCAAGTTTGGCCAATCATTCGGTTGAATTGTGTTAGCGTCGGGGTGTCGCCAACGAATACGGTTTTGATGGCGCTTTCGGCCGCTAAATGCATCGATAAACGCGGGCATAACCGCTTGGCGACGTTTGATCATGGTGGATAGCCAATTACTCCAAGGCATTGACGATTCGAGGTTATCCCAGTTCAACCAACTGATCGGATTGTCCTGGCAATACGCGTTGTTGTTACCCTGTTGGGAGTGAGCTAGTAAGTCCGCCGTCAGGAGGTGAGGGACGCCAAAGGCAAAGAGGACACTGGCGATAAGGTTGCGCTTTTGTCGCTCGCGCACCGCAATAATAGCCGGATCCTGCGTTGGGCCCTCGATACCATAGTTAGCCGAACGATTGTCACCATGTCCATCACGATTATTTTCACCGTTGGCGTGATTATGACGCTGGGCGTAACTGACTACATCTTGCAGAGTGAATCCATCGTGATAGGTCAGGTAATTGACTGATAAGTGATCGGGCCAATGTGCGGCACTGAATCGATCGCGCGAGCCCATTAATCGTGTCGCAAAATCTTGCAGACTATGTTTTTCACCGCGCCACAGACTACGGGTAGTATCCCGAATTTTGTCGTTACACTCCGACCAATTGGAAGGGAACTGCCCCAATTGATAGCCATTTGGACCTATATCCCAAGGCTCTGCGATAAGTTTAACTTGAGAGAGCACAGGATCCTGTGCCAATGCGGTAAAAAACGCAGCGTGTGGGTTGAACTGTTCACCTTCTCGGCCCAGTGTCGCGGCCAGATCAAAGCGAAAGCCGTCAATTTGGTAGTGAGTGACCCACAGACGCAAGCTGTCTAACACCGCGGAAATCGCGGCAGGATGGCGCATATCTAGGGTGTTGCCGCAGCCAGTGTAATTGACGAGTTGATGTTTATCATGCAAATACATGGCGTGATCTAACGCTTTGAAATGCAAGATAGGCCCGCCATCTCCCCCTTCTGCCGTATGATTGAATACCACATCCAGGATGACTTCAATATCGTGTCGGTGCAGCTCTCGAATGGCGGTTTTAAGCTCAGTCACTGCATCATGGTGCGCGTAACGAGGATCCGGTGCCATCCATAAGTAGGGATTGTAGCCCCAATAATTGGTCTTTTGCTGGCTCAGTAAATGTGGCTCAGGTAAACAAGTAGCAATCGGCAAAAGTTGAATGCAATTAATCTGATTGTCCTGATAGAAGCGCAGCATGTCGGGCGCTATTAAGCCGAGATAACGTCCACGCTCGTGCGCTTCAACGTTGGGATGCAGCTGCGTGAGCCCCTTAACGTGTGTCTCGAAAATGACGGTTTCGCTCATTGTATGTGCAGGGCGTGAAATTTCCTGCCAATCAAATTGATGATCGACGACTTGGCATCGCGCCAAACTGTAGCTTTGATTGGGCGTATACGGTGGCTGATATTGCACTGGGCCGACAACGGCTTGCGCATAGGGGTCGGCAATGCACCATGCTTGCCCATTAATCAGGACTTCATAGCTATAAGTATCGCCTGCTTTCACGTGCGGAACATACGCAGTCCAATAGCCCAGCTTGTATTCTTGCATATGAATACGGGTAGGTTGGTGACCACGTTGCCAAAGCAGTAGGGTGACAGCGTCACGATCAGGTGCATATAAGCTAAAGCGGCAGCCTTGATCGCATAATTGAGCGCCTAAGGTATAAGGCGCCGGATGGCAGAGAGACATAAACAACACCATCTAATTAAGAAGAAACGCTATTACACCTCCCTCACAGAATAAATTCAATCTAGGCTCACAGTTCTTAATATCGATTCTGCTGTAATTCACTTTCTTGTTAATAGGAATAAAACTGTTAATAGTGATCTATATAGCGTTTTGTAGGGGGTGATTGAGAAAGTAAATAACGATTTACGCCGTGTTTTAGTGATATAGATCGACTAAATTACATTCTTTCCTCTTACTCCTCCTTAAGGCTACTCCCCCCATATTTTTCGTTACGGATGACGCGCAGAAAAAGTGGGAAGCATAGGATGTTTCTAACATAAAAAAGGGCAACGCCCATGCATGATGTGCTCACTTTCCTACTGCCGGTGATCTCATGATGCAGTTTAACAACCATCCTAATGGAGTAAGGTATGAGAAAGGTAAGTTTACTCGCCGCTGCAGTGGCTACAGCTTTAGCTTCTGGTGTCGCATTGGCTGACAATGCGGACAAAAATGATGGCTGGGAAGTTCACGGCTATGGCTCAATGAATTTCCGTATGGTTGATGGTGAAACAGTCGACACGGAATTCGGTAGACCTGACTACAAAACTGCCGGTACTCATGGTCAGAGTACAAACCAAGTTGAATTCACGGTTAAAAAACATTCCAGTTACGACAATGGTGCGTGGGCTGATTATGTCGTCCGCTCTGAATACGGTAACGGCAATTCATACGCTTATACCTCATCAGGTAGCCAAAAGAAAAACGACGAAGCCCAATTTGAAGTCAAGGAAGCGTATGTCGAATTAGGTGGCCTGTCCTTTATGGGTAAGGATACCTCTATTTGGGGTGGTCAGCGTTATCTGAACCGTGCGGCTGGTTTACTGTCAGGTGAATATTGGAAGCAGTCATCTGGGGTAGGCGCAGGCTTACAAACCAAACTGAATGGTCATACCGCCGGTGTTGCTATCGTTGTCGCTGATCCAGATGCTGGCGAAGAGTCGCGCAGTGATGACCGCACCACACTCACTTCTTATGATCTTTATTACTATGGTGTGGATGTAGGGATCGGTAGCCTAGACTTTGATTTTAAATACATGGAACAGGCGAACAAAGACAGTAACTCTGATGATGGCTTTGGTGCTGCGATCACCCTTAACTCTAGCTATTACGGCATGGACGGCTGGACTCAAACGGCCATCGCCTATGGTAAAGGTGTGGCGCAAAACCGTGGCGTCAACTTTGGCGGCTGGTCTGGCGGCGATGAAAATCAAGAGTCGATCTTCTTAACCTCTTACGGGGTGATGGATATTTCCGACAATTGGCAGATGGGATCAGAGCTTACCTATTTTGCTGCACTCGATCAGTTGTTCGGCGCGGATGACCTAAAACGTTACATTGCGGCCGTACGTCCTTCTTATAAAGTCAATGAGAACATGCGCCTAGAGACAACCTTGTCATATGGTCATGAAGAAGGGGCTGATGGCTATTGGGGACGTTCAGGCGATGCCGTGGAAAGCGATATTTGGAACGTTGAAGTGGCTGTGCCTTTGACTGTGAATGCAGACTTCTTCGGCCGTCCTCAAATCAAGCCTTATATCAGCTACATCAAAGCTGATGATAAGGCCAGCGGTGGCCAAATCGGCATCGATAATAGTGATGACGAAACCGTGATTGGTGTGCATACCGAAATCTGGTTCTAACCGATGCGTTAGTACTATCAGCGTTATAACTAGGCGGCCGAGACGGCCGCCTTTTTAGGATAAAGTCAATGACAAATATAATGAGAAATTATCAGCGCTTTAAAATGGCGCTTGCAGTCAGTTCCGCGGTTTGGCTGGTAGGGTGTGCGTCTAACTTGCCGGAAGAGATGCCTGTTGCCCCCAATCGTGAAGCCTGTTGCGAGACACTTCAACAATTACCTTACGTCCAGTTGAAAGAGAATGAGACACTGACGGTATCGCTTGGCCCTCAATCGGAGGTGTTTTCATTTTCAGAGGGTAAGAGTTACACCCAAGCATTTCGTTTTAACGATCGGACCGCGCGTGCTCAGATTAGCGTAAAGAGTGTTATGCAACATGGTCGTGTCTTTATGCCGCGAGTCTTACTGTTAGATGAGCATTATCAGGTGATCAAAACACTGGGAGCGGATACGTTTACGCCGCAAACGGCTAACTTGCTTGATTCCTCTCAACTGTCGGGATCTTTCGATTCCGAGGGGGCGCGCTATATGGTCATGTACACCAATGCGACGACTCTCGGTCATAAGATTACTTTGCCACATCCGGCGAAGCTGCGTGCTCAGGAGTTAGGCGAGCCAATGCCGATGGTAACCGATCCGACCTACCGTTATGCGCCGACTGGTCAAGTATCCTTCACCGTGGTAACCAAGGACTATGCGACCGTTCTATCCACTGACAACACAAGTGCGAGTGAATCTGTAACACCACAAGGGGTCAAACGGCCTGTGGCTCAGAAGGAAACCGTGGACTTTTATAAACAAGCGATAGCCGCGGCCATCAATGAAAAGGACATTAGCAAAGCAATGGCCTTACTCAACGAAGCCAAGGCTTTAAAAATAGAAAGTGCCGATAAGACTTTTATTGAGCTAATAGAAAACCAGCTCAATGGCGCACAGTGAGTATTCCTAAAAAGGCAGCGAACTGTTGCCTTTTAAAGACAGAATATGAACCAACATCACAAAAAACTTATCTGTTAATTACATGGAGTTTATTTATCGTTTTCCGAGTGAAGCCCGAGTTAATGAAACATTATGAATATAGACGGAAACCGATTTGGATCATGATCATTTTTTTGCTGACAATTTAGTAAAAATATAATTAAATCATAGAGTAAAAACCGCTGCGTAGACCTTCTATTCCTGTGTTCACGATGGGGACACCAGCAATAAATACCCACAAAAAATACCAGTTTTTATAAACTTATCATCATTAAGTAATGCTAAGCTTTTGATTTTAATATAGAGTATTTACTCGCTAACTTATATGAAACAATTTAATAAGTCAGAGAAATGTCAATTTGTCAGATCAGTGTTTATTTTCTCATAAAAAAATAAAAGTTGAGGCATTGCTCCAAACTTGATGATCTTTAATTAATGTCTAACTTTCTGTTCGGTATGCTGAGCCGCCGTTGATAGGTAGTAGATAACACCTTTCAGCAGTAACACAGTGTTAACATTGGCCGGTGCGTTCTTAGGGCACTGAGTCATGTTGTCTTTTTGGTGAAGGTATCGAGGGTTCAAAGTGTCCAAAGAAGGAAGTGTTGCGCCAAAAGAGCGTATAAATATCAAATACGTACCGGCGACAGGTGATCAGCAAGCTGAAGTCGAATTGCCTCTAAAAACATTAGTGGTTGGCGACTTTAAAGGTCAAACAGAAGATACACCCGTTGAAGATCGCTCGACTGTCTCGGTTGACAAAAACAATTTTGAAGACGTGATGCGCGAAAGCGACTTGCGTATTTCCACCACTGTTAAAAACAAGTTAACCGATGACGAAGATGCGGAGTTACCTGTTGAACTCGCGTTTAAGTCTTTGTCGGATTTCTCTCCCGATGCAGTTGCTGCGCAAGTCCCAGAGCTAAAGAAACTGATCGAGCTTCGTGAAGCAT
Source organism: Salinivibrio proteolyticus (assembly GCF_001996165.1). GTDB lineage: Bacteria > Pseudomonadota > Gammaproteobacteria > Enterobacterales > Vibrionaceae > Salinivibrio > Salinivibrio proteolyticus. The sequence goes on from NZ_MUFP01000014.1 coordinate 70,012, forward strand.
TGGTCGCTCTTAAAGGCCCCCTCGGCAATATTCCAGCGTTTAGAGATCGCCTACAAGATCTCCTTAATTCAGAAGACTCTCGAGAGAAGCTTCTCGCTGAATTGAATATTGTCAGCGGCGATGAAGATACTTCTAAAGAGTAATTGGATAAGTTTCAACTAACTAAGCGCTAGGAAAATAAAACATGTCAACAAATGAATCGGTGTTAGAGTCGCCAGAAGTCAAAGAAGGCGGCTTACTTGACGAGATCATGGCTCAAACCCGCATCGCACCAAGCGAAGAAGGTTATGATGTTGCAAAAAAAGGTGTTGCGGCATTTATTGAAAATCTGATTGGCAACGATCAAACCAAAGAGCCTGTTAATAAGTCGCTGGTCGACCAAATGTTGGTCGAGCTTGATAAGAAAATCAGTGCGCAAATGGATGAAATTCTTCATGAAGATTCATTTCAACAAATGGAATCTTCATGGCGTGGTTTGAAGCTTTTCGTCGACCGCACTGACTTTCGTGAAAACAATAAAGTCGACATTCTTCACGTGACCAAAGAAGAACTGTTAGACGACTTTGAGTTTGCGCCGGAAACGACACAGTCAGGCCTTTACAAACATGTCTATTCATCTGGTTATGGACAATTCGGTGGTGAACCGACTGGTGCCATTATTGGTAACTATGCCTTTACACCGTCGACGCCAGATATGAAGCTGCTTCAATATATGGGCGCGTTGGGTGCGATGGCCCACGCACCATTTATCTCGAGTGTAGGCCCTGAGTTTTTTGGTATTGAGTCATTTGAAGAACTGCCTAACATCAAAGATGTGAAGTCTATCTTTGAAAGTCCAAAGTACACTAAATGGCGTGCGCTCCGTGAGTCTGAAGACGCGCGTTACTTGGGTCTAACTGCGCCTCGCTTCTTATTGCGTGTTCCTTATGACCCAACTGAAAACCCCATTAAATCATTTGTCTATCACGAAAATGTGAGTCAGTCTCATGAGCATTACCTTTGGGGTAATACTGCGTTCGCCTTTGCGACTCGTCTGACTGATAGCTTTGCAAAATATCGCTGGTGTCCAAACATCATTGGTCCTCAAAGTGGTGGTGCGGTTGAAGACCTACCGGTTCATGTTTATGAGTCAATGGGCGCGCTGCAGAGCAAGATCCCAACTGAAGTTCTGATTACCGATCGTAAAGAGTTTGAACTGGCAGAAGAAGGCTTTATTGCCCTAACCATGCGTAAGGGTAGCGACAATGCGGCATTCTTCTCTGCAAACTCAATTCAAAAGCCGAAGGTGTTCCCAAATACCAAAGAAGGCAAGGAAGCAGAGACGAACTACAAACTGGGTACTCAGTTGCCATACATGATGATTATCAACCGTTTAGCGCACTACATTAAAGTGCTACAGCGCGAGCAAATTGGCTCTTGGAAAGAGCGTCAAGATTTGGAGCGTGAGCTGAATACTTGGTTGAAGCAATATGTAGCGGATCAAGAGAACCCGCCTGCAGATGTACGTAGCCGTCGTCCTCTTCGCGCCGCAAAAATTGAAGTAGCTGATGTTGAGGGGAATCCAGGTTGGTATCAGGTTTCTCTCGCGGTACGTCCTCACTTTAAATATATGGGCGCGAACTTTGAACTGTCTCTTGTTGGTAGGCTTGATCAGTAATCATGTCATACATCGCACTAGAAGACAGTGTATTTGGTGTCGGCTTCCTTGAGCGCTTGGAAGCCGGCGCTAAGCCTGTGTCGATTACCCAAGGTCCAGAAACTAGAGATGTCGTTAATTCGATAAAAAAGAACATTGCTAATGTATTGAACACGCGTACGGGCGGAGCACAAAGCTCTCCAGGACTTGGACTGATAGATTTCAACGATGCGACGCTTGAAAGTTTAGATCTTTCATTGCGTGTGAAGCTAGCGATTAAGCAGTGTCTGGAAACCTACGAGCCGCGGTTAACTAACATATTAGTGAGTTCTGATTACGACGAACATTCACCATTGACGCTACGATTCAATATCGTCGCAACGGTTAACAGTGAAGCACTCCATGAAAAAGTGCAGTTGAGTTTGCTGTTGGATCAAAATCGCCAGTATCGGGTGTTGTAATTGCTATGACGCAAGACAAGTATTTTCGTGAAGAACTCGCGTTTCTTAAAGAGCAAGGTAAAGCCTTTACTGAGATCCACCCTCAGTTATCTCGATTTTTACATGGGAGACATACGGATCCTGATGTAGAACGGTTATTAGAGGGCTTTGCTTTTCTCACTGGCAAATTGCGTGAAAAAGTTGAAGATGACTTTCCCGAACTGACCCATAGCATTATCAATATGCTATGGCCCAACTACTTGCGCCCTGTTCCTAGCATGTGCATCACCCAATTTTCGCCCGATCGAAGCGTGAGTGAAAAACAGGTGATTGGCCAAGGGACAGAGCTAGACAGTATTGCTGTGATGGGTACGCAGTGTCGTTTTCAGACTTGTCGCGATGTCGAGCTCTATCCATTGAAATGCGAAAAAGTACACGCAGAACATACACGTGAAGCGACGACTATCCAGCTCCAAATGATGCTAGATGGTGATATGTCTGCCAGCGATGCTGGGATTGATTCGCTGCGCTTTTACATTGGTGGTGATAATTACAGCGCACAGATGATTTATCTGTGGCTCAATCACTACCTAGAGAAAGTGACCGTTAGCGTGGATGGCACTCGGTTTTCTTTACCTCGAGATACGTTTCAGACGGTGGGGTTTAATCCCGGAGACAGCCTGCTTCCATATCCGCAAAATGTCTACGACGGTTATCGGATCTTGCAAGAATATTTGTCTTTTCCTGAAGCGTTTCACTTTTTTGATATAAGTGGGCTAGATAAAGCATTACCCCAAAATGTTTATGGGCAGTTCTCGATTCAGTTGCACTTGTCGAAAACGTTACCCGCCGATGTTCGTGTTAGACAGGACAGTTTTCAGCTGTTCTGCACGCCTGTTATCAATTTATTTAGCCATGATGCCGACCCGATAGATTTGAGCGGTAGAAATACCGAGTACAAAGTGATTCCGTCGAGTCGTAAGCCCTCACATTATGAAGTATTTAGCATTGATAGTGTGACTGGCCGTCAAGATAGATTGGTTGATGGGAAACCGGTACGTGGGCAAAAGCGTGTTTATACCCCGTTTGAAAGTTTTCAACATGAAGTAGAGCGTGTCAGAAACCGAGAAACGCTTTATTACCGAGCACGTGTTAAAGACAGTATTCGAGGTGATGGATTTGAGTCTTTTATCTCCTTTATACGAGGGGATGAATCGGACTCGATTGGTGTCGACGAAGCGGTGTCAGTGAAGCTGACGTGTACGAATCGACAATTGCCCCTTGATCTGGGAGTCGGCGATATCTGTGAACCCACAGATACATCGCCTCCGTTTGCAGAATTCGAAAATATTACTATCCCGACGCAATCATTGCGCCCGGTGTTGGATGGTAGCTTATTGTGGATGTTGATCTCGAATCTGTCATTGAACTATTTATCGTTGCTCTCGAAAGATGCGCTGAGCTGCGTTTTAACCGCTTATGATTTTAGGGCATTGGTAGATAGACAAGCCGAACGAGTGGGTAAGAAAAGGCTAGATGCCATTGAGAAAATTGAGTCTAAACCCATGGACAAGCTTCTCAAAGGGATGCCAGTGAGAGGTCTAAAATCAACGCTTTACTTAAATCAAGATGGGTTTGGGTCAGAGGGCGACTTATATCTGTTTGGAACGGTGCTCAGCCATTTTTTCTCGCTGTATGCGAGCATTAACTCTTTCCATGAGCTAACCGTTATTAACACAACGAATAACGAGACTTATACATGGCAGACGAAAGTCGGGATGCAGCCGCTGATATAAAAAATGAAATAGATGGCCGCACAATGACTGACTTAGTGCCAGATGTTCGGCCTTACAACTTTTATCAATTAGTGGCATTGCTACAGAAGCATGGTGCCATTGATCCCGATCAAGAAGATTGGGAACGAGAGTGCAAACTGGTTTTTAGTGCCAACCCGAGCTTAGGGTTTGCGGCTTCTGATGTGGCGTCGTTGCACGATCAGAATGGTCATGCGGTGATGCTCACTAATTTTTTAGGTCTTGCGGGCTCGCAGTCGCCTTTACCCGGTTTTATCACAGAGCAATTGCTTCATGAGGAACCGGGAGGGATTAAGCGGCCCTTTCTCGACTTTTTTAGCAATCGCTTGATCGCGTTGGTCTATCGGATATGGCGCAAGTATCGATATTACATTCGCTTTCAACCAGGGGCTGAAGATCAGTTTTCAGCGCAGTTGTTTGCGCTGGTTGGATTGGGTGATCCGCAGTTACGCGGAGAAACACCAATCAATTGGTGCAAGATGCTGGCATACGCGGGCACGTTGGCGGGCCGGAGTCGTTCACCAACCGTCGTAGCTGGGATCATTGCCCATTGTTTTGACCTTGAAAATGTCGAGATTCGTCAATGGGTGACGCGCAAAGTCAAGATAGCCAAAGAGCAACAAATGGCGTTGGGGTGCATGAATGGCCGGTTGGGCGAAGATACCGTCATCGGTGAGTCTGTTTTTGACTGTAACGGTAAGTTTGTCATTTGTATTAAAGACTTAACGCGAGAGAGGTTTAACGACTTTTTACCTTTGGGTAAAGAGTATCAGCCACTTTGCAAGTTGGTGGAATTTATTCTTCGTGAACAGATGGCGTTTGATCTTGAGCTTTCGATGACCGATGAAGACACCCCTGCGTTTGAGCTAGGCGGACAAATTGCATTGGGGTGGACATCATTCTTAGGGAATGACTTAAGAGATAAGCGAGTATTAATTCAAGTAAGGCAATAATTGTTATGGCTCCAGAACATAAGCATGGATTAACGCTAGTTGTCGCCAACGCGCAAGCGCTCGAATCTGGCTTGTCAGCTCAGGTCCGTTTTGTTGACTCCGGTGGTGTCATTGGCTCCGACTTTAGTGCTGATTGGCGGTTAACCGATCGATTGGGTCGTGTGAGCGGTCGTCATTGTGAAGTTGTTGTTGTTGATGGCGCGTTCTGTGTGCGCGACGACTGCGGAGAAACCTTTGTTAATGGCACGCATATGCCTTTAGGGAAAGGTCAGTTAGCCCGGTTGGCACACAAAGATGAGATACAAGTCGGTCCTTACCAGATTCGCGTGCTTACCGGCGAAGACGCGGAGTTTGATGGGGGGCACGTTGACACCTTGTTTGAAACGCAGCAACACGATCTTTTGGCCGATGGGCCTAGTCAAGAGATTGATTCGGGCGAAGAAGAACCTGAACTCACTCAAGCTATTGATCCGTTAAAAGAGCTCGACGCCCAAAACAAAGATAATCAAACGTCGAATTGGCTCTTAAATGGAGACAAAGAGCAGAAGCAGCAATCCTCTGCCGAGTCTTCATTAATAGCTAAAGACAATCTCGTTGAACGAAAGCCCTCGTTTACGCCGCAAGCAGATAGCGAAGATGTCATGTCGGCATCCGTCAAACTAAAGCGTATTTTTGGCTTTGGGCAAAAGAAACCTCAAAAGCGTGAACTTCACGCATCGAAAGCAAAAGAAGCGCTGAATCGCGTCATGTCACCTGAGACGATGCATCAAACGAAACAGAGCGAGAGAAAACCGATGGATGAAAAAGAACTAGGGCTGCTAGAGCAGGAAGTGGCGAAGAGCTTAAGTCATGAGCCTACTTCGTCACCACAGCCTAATAATGATCATGGACAACATTTACTGACTGGGCCGATGCTGGATGGATTGGGCGTGAGAGTCACGAACGACCATGATATGCAGAAGATGCATTTCCTCTCACAGGAGATGGGACAGTCATTACAAGCATGCTTAAAAGGGTTGTTGGCGCTTCATGAACAAGCCGCAGAGGGGCGTTTCGGTACCATGAATCGCAACTTGCAACCTATTGAAGATAACCCGCTTCGTTTGGGCCTAACGTATGAAGAGACCGTCCGAACTATGTATGACGCAGACAAAAGCTTAGTGCATTTATCTGCGCCAGCGGCAATCGCGGAAAGCTTAAAAAATGTGAGAGATCACAACGATGCGACGCAAGAAGCGATATCAGAAGCGCTTGATCAAATTTTGCACGCCTTCTCTCCCGACGTTCTTCTGCGTCGCTTCCAGCACTGCCGCCGCAATACCGATGAGCAGGTTGAAGGTGAATCAGCGTGGGCGTGGGAAATGTATTGTAACTATTACAAAGAGCTGACTTCTAATCGCCAGCGAGGTTTCTCGAAGCTGTTCTGGGAAATTTTTGAGCAGGTTTATGACAAACGTATCCGTGAAAAGCAATTGGAGGGCTAAAGCGGTGATCAAAAAACTGAGTATTGTCTGTGCACTTTTGTTGTTGACGGCGTGTAGCTCTTCCGATGAATACAAGCCTGAAGAGCAACCCACGACGGTGACTTTCAGTCTGGTGAGCGATACAGGTGTTAACCCTAATATAGCGGGTGATCCAGCCCCGATAGAGGTGCAAATTTTTGAGTTAGAGGATGACTCAATGTTTATGTCGGCAGGGTTCGATCAGTTGCGCACCGATTATGAAGGGGCACTAAGTAGTAACTTCATTAATAACTACGATTACGTGTTGACTCCTGGACAATTCAAATTCGTTAACGCCTTTAAAATAGATGAAGACACAAATTACATTGGTGTAATGGCACATTTTTCAGAACCAAACTTAGGTGAATGGAAAAAGGCCGTGAAGGTGCTTAATAAAGGCCGTGAATATCACCTACTAATGCTTTTCAAAGATTACGACGTGAAATTAGAGAAGGTAGAGTAAATTTAATGTTTGCACGGAATCGGGTGATATGGAGTGAAGGGCTTTTTATTAAGCCACAACACTTCCAACAGCAGCAACGCTACAGCGAATACTTACTGGAAGAGAGACTGACGTCCGTGAGTAAGTATTTGTATGGCGTATCGGAACTTTCGTTAAACCCTGAATATTTGGCTTTTGGTCGTATTGCGATTGAGCGAGCCGTTGGGGTTATGCCTGATGGCACCGCGTTTCGTATTCCGCAGGAAGATGTGATGCCGGATGCCTTGGAGATTGAAGATAGCTCCCTATCTAACCAATTGATTTATCTCGCAGTCCCGCTGCGTAGTGAATCGATCATGGAAGTTAACTGGCCCGACGATAAAGGGTCGGGGCGCTATGAAAGCCGCCGTATCGACGTGCGCGATGTCCATAGTGTTCAAGGTGACACAACCACGCTAGATGTTTCTCCGATTCATTTGCAGCTGATGCTCGAAAAAGAGGATCGTAGTGCTTATGCATCTATTCCGGTTGCTCGTATCTTAGAAAAGCGTCCAGATGGAAGTGTCGTTCTCGATCCCGACTTTATTCCCTGTCACTTTAATGTTGCCGGTAACGCTACATTGCATCGGTTTATTAATGAAATGGCGGGATTGATGCACGAACGTGCCAAAAACATCGCTCAACGTATCAGTTCTCCTTCTCAAGGCGGTGTTGCGGACGTTTCGGACTTTATGTTGTTGCATTCATTAAATCGTTTGCAGCCACAAATGAAGCATTTGGCATCCTTGGGTAGCTTACATCCAGAGCGCTTGTATGAATGTTTGTCCTCGGTGTGTGGTGAGTTAGCAACATTCACCGATGAAAGCCGCTTGGCACCGACGCTACCTGCCTACAACCACGATATGCCTAGCGAGTCCTTTTGGCCGGTTATTCGTTATTTACGTCAAAGCCTCAGTGTTGTACTGGAGCCAAGAGCGGTGTCAATTCAGCTTGATAAGCGTAATTATGGCTTAATGGTTGCGCCAATTCAGGATCCGCAGCTGATGGATTCGGCGGAGTTCATTGTTGCTGTGAAAGCGCGCATGCCATTGGATGAGTTGCGCCGGTTGTTTACTCAGCAAACCAAAGTGTCTTCCGTGGAAAAAATACGGGAGCTTATTTCACTTCAGTTACCTGGCATCCCACTCATTCCATTACCCGTGGCGCCACGGCAACTGCCTTACCATGCGGGATACACCTACTATCAGCTGGATAAAGAAAGTTCAGCATGGGCGATGCTTTCTAACTCAAGTGGGTTTGCATTCCATGTAGCGGCAGCATTTGATGATTTAGATATTCAGTTCTGGGCAATTAGGGATTGATCATGGCGGCAACCGAAGACAGTGTTTTCAACGATCTTTTGTTTGATGATGTTGAGAAAATAGATAGCGACCAAGACTATTGGTTTCAATTACGGGGCCATAACCCAAATGCGTTGGTGGATGCAGCAACGCCACTGTTTGGCCTAGCGCTACGTGTTCGTTCACTCTCAAGCTGTAGCAATATTGAGCAGATTTACCATCAAACGATCGAAGAAATTAAAGCGATCGAAATCGAGCTATCGGAACAAGGTTTCGAGCATGCTGTGCTGATGGCATATCGCTACATTCTTTGTACGTTTCTCGATGAAGCGGTAATGGGAACAGCATGGGGAGCATCGACATGTTGGGCTGAGCACTCAATGTTGTCCCGTTTTCACAACGAGACCTGGGGTGGAGAAAAAGTGTTCACCATTTTAGGTCGTCTTGAAAGCGAACCTGAAAAGTATCGGCCGCTGTTGGTATTTATTTACCACTGCTTATGTCTGGGCTTTGAAGGCAAATACCGAGTCATTGATGGCGGGCATGCTCAGCGCGAGAAAGTGATCAAAAGGTTACATGACTTAGTCCTTGATGATGAGCAACCTAAAGCCTTGGCAGACGCGAGTGATCATGTTGTCAACACGCGCTATGCGCTCAGTAAGCAGGTGCCTTTATGGGCAGTCTTCGCTGGTTTCGTCGTGCTTTGGGCAGGTATTTTTGCGGGTTACTCGTATTTGCTCCATGAAAAGTCTGAGAATGTGCTGAGCCAGCTGAATCAACTGCTTTAGCCAATAACGTATTTTATTTAGATAACTAGGTGTCCCCGTGATTCGAATTGAATTATCTACGCTAATTTCAAAATTGAATGAGCAAAGTAAACTTGCCCTTGAGCAAGCGGCCACGCTCTGTATTGAAAGGCAACATCCAGAAGTTTTGATTGAACACTTCATCGAGGTGTTACTGGACAATCCGCTTTCTGATGTTCGTTTGATCGTAAAACAAGCGAACGTTGAAGTTGAAGCACTAAAACAGGCGCTTTCTTCGAGCTATGAACGTGACAAAGCACTAGACACGTATCCCGCTTTTTCCCCGCTACTGGTTGAAATGTTGCAAGAAGCTTGGTTGCTGTCGACGACTGAATTGGATCAATCGGAATTGCGCTCGGGTATCGTATTTTATGCCGTACTTAACCGCGCCGATCGTTACCTTTCTCGTCCAGCCGCCAAACTGCTGGACGGCATTAATCGTGAAAGTCTTAAGAAACATTTTAACGCGATTGTAGCTGATTCCGCAGAAACGGCGGTTGATACAAATGCGGCAGCGAAAAAACATGCGCCTTCTCTCGAGGGCAGTGAATCTCCGCTATACAAATACTGTTCAAACATTACGGCACAAGCAAAAAATGGTGAGCTCGACCCGGTCTTATGTCGAGAGGAAGAGCTTAACCTGATGGTTGATATTTTATGCCGTCGTCGTAAGAACAACCCCATTGTTGTTGGTGATGCTGGGGTGGGTAAAAGCGCGATGGTCGAAGGTCTGGCATTACGCATTGCAGCCGGAAATGTTCCGGAAAAACTTAAGCACGTTGAGTTATTCAGCTTAGATTTAGGCCTACTTCAAGCTGGCGCCTCTGTGAAGGGAGAGTTCGAAAAACGCTTGAAAGGGGTTATCGATGGCATCAAGACTGCACCCAACCCAATCATTCTCTTTATCGATGAAGCGCACACGCTTATCGGTTCAGGAAACCAAGAAGGCGGTAGTGACGCAGCAAACTTACTCAAGCCAGCACTGGCACGAGGTGAGTTAAGTACCATTGCTGCAACGACTTGGAAAGAATATAAAAAGTACTTCGAGAAAGATCCTGCACTCACTCGTCGTTTCCAACTGGTGAAATTGGAAGAGCCTTCTGTGGATCAAGCGGTCAATATCATGCGTGGTCTTGGTAGTGTCTATGAAAAAGCCCACGGCGTTATTATTGCTGACGATGCGTTAAAAGCGGCTGCGGAGCTTTCTGCTCGCTACCTTTCAGGACGACAGCTCCCTGATAAGGCCATTGATGTGCTAGATACGGCATGCGCTCGTATTGCTATTAACATGACGACGCCACCGAAGCGCTTGGCGTTGCTTGAAACGCTTTGTCACCAACGCCAACAAGAAATCGAGATGCTGAAGCGCGCAGAGTTTATTGGCCAGCCGGTAAATACAGAACGCCTCGATGAATTGGAAACCTTGGAGCAGGCGGATGAAGAAGAAAAGCGTCTTCTATCATCACGCTGGAATGAACAACGCGAGTTGGTAGAAGAAATTGTATCCTTACGCGCCAAGCTGTTAGACAAAGACTGTGCCGATGTCGGTGATGATGCGGATGAAGCGTGTGATTACGACGCACTCGCGAAAACACTGTCAGAAAAATATGCGGCACTTGACGCGATTCCTCATGATGAGCGTCTTATGCACCCGCACGTGGATGCGGAACAAGTCGCTGAAGTGATTTCTGATTGGACAGGTGTGCCCGTTGATCAGATGAACAGTGATGAGCTTTATAAAATCACCAACCTGACAACACTGCTTGGAAAGGCGATCAAAGGGCAGGATATTGCCATCGAACGTGTTCATCGTCACTTGCTGACAGCACGTGCAGATCTACGTCGTTCAGGCCGACCGAAAGGCGCATTTTTGCTGGTTGGCCCCAGCGGTGTGGGTAAAACCGAAACCGTTGTGCAGCTTGCTCAACAGTTATACGGTGGTAAGCAGTTTTTAACCACGATTAATATGTCGGAGTACCAAGAGAAACACACGGTTTCACGTTTGATTGGCTCTCCCCCAGGCTACGTGGGCTATGGCGAGGGTGGTGTACTGACTGAGGCGATTCGTAAAATGCCTTATTCGGTTGTACTGCTTGATGAAGTCGAGAAAGCGCACCCAGAAGTATTGAATATCTTCTATCAAGCCTTTGATAAGGGTGAACTGGCAGATGGCGAAGGCCGTGTGATTGACTGTCAAAACACCGTATTCTTTTTGACCTCGAACCTCGGTTATCAAACGATCGTTGATCATGCTGATGATCAAGCGAACCTTGATAATGCCTTGTATCCAGAACTTGCGGCTTTCTTTAAGCCTGCACTGCTTGCACGTATGGAAGTCGTACCTTACTTGCCACTAGGTAAGGACGTACTCGCGGATATTGTGCGAGGTAAACTCACTCACCTCGAACAGACATTTGCTCAGCGTTATGGAGCAACGGTTGATATTCATGAAAGCCTGATTGACGAGATTCTGCAGCGCGCGACTCGTAGTGAAAACGGGGCACGTATGCTGGAAGCGATTATAGAAGGTCAGTTACTGCCCCCTGTTTCGCTCTCTTTGCTTAACAAACTGGCTGAGAAATCAGATATCTCTCATGTGCGTTTATACGCCGAAGAGGGTGAGTTTAAAGGCGAGGTTGAGTAATAATGCGTAATTGGCTGGCTTATGTGACTGACTTAGCGAAGGAAAGGCGGACTGTCGATCTACAGTCTCGCTTTATCCAAATCGTGGTCGGTGAGCTCAAGCTACGCGAAGGAATGCTACTCACACCCAGTTGCGATGGCAGACAGCTTGTCTGCCACGCATTGGATACGTCTTGGTCGGTAACGGATTTTGACACCCCCTTTGCTCATGTACTTCAAAATGTCGTCCCTATGCATTTAGGTGCGGAAGATATTGTTTATTGGCAATCAAATCGAGCGTTTGCTGAGTTTGTCGGTGAGCTTGGTTTGTTTGAAGCCGTCAATATTTATCCTTTGGTACGTCGTGACACGAATACAAAGCTTGTTGTTTGTCTAGTGGGAGATAGCGATGCTCTATCTTCGCTGTGGCACGACGACCCAGGTTTCAGTCAATTTGTGGATGTGTTTGTGAATCAGTGGTCTCTACTTAGTGAAATGGAAGGCGAGGAGAGCCGTCGTAGAGCGTTAAGAGCCTCTCTTTCGGATATCGAAAAAAGGGCGCATCAGCAAAAGCAAGCAGCGAGCTTGTCTGCCACGCTTATCGGTGACAGTGCACCTATGCTGCGTCTTCGTGACCAAATTGCTAATGCGGCGTCATCGCATCTCTCTGTGCTCGTTCARGGAGAGACTGGAAGCGGTAAAGAGTTGGTCGCGCGCGCGGTTCACGATCTATCAAGCCGAAATACTCAGCCATTTGTGCCTATCAATTGCGCGGCCATACCGGAGCACTTGCTCGAGAGTGAACTATTCGGGCATGTGAAAGGAGCATTCTCTGGTGCCGTGAATCATAAAGAAGGGCTTATTTCACAAGCGAATGGCGGCACGCTCTTTTTGGATGAAATTGGCGATATGCCAATGAGCTTGCAAGCAAAATTACTCAGGGTACTGGAGTCAGGAACATTTCGACCTGTCGGAGGACACCAAGAGCAACAATCAGATTTCCGGTTGGTGTCGGCTACCCACGTTCATCTACTCGAAAAAGTGCGTGCAGGTGAGTTTCGACAAGACCTTTATTATCGCTTACTGCAATACCCGCTACATGTACCAGCACTTGCGCAGCGTAAGGAAGATATACGCCAGCTATGTTTCCACTTTATTCAACAGTTTAATCAGCAACATGGCACTAGCATCCGTGATATTGACTTCCAAGCGTTGGATGCGCTACTTGGCTATAGCTTTCCCGGCAACGTGCGCGAGCTAAAACACTTAATCGAGTATGCCTGCGCACAAACAGCAAATGGCGAGGCGATAAAACTGGCAACCTTTGGTGCGCGCTTGAATATGTCGGTTAGCAGTGCCCCAGCTCCGGCCCCAGCGACGCATGATGTCCGCTCCGTTTGTGACTCTAATGGGCTATCGACATCGAGTCGTGTGCTGAATATCGACGCTGCGTCGATTGGCGATCTGAAACAAGCGTTGATGGATTTTGAACAGCGCATTATTGCGGATAGGTTGTCGCAGTTTGGTGGTGATACCGCCAAAGTGGCGGAAAGCTTAGGTATCCCGAGAAGAACATTGACTTATAAATGTCGAAAATTAGAGATAAAAGCGCCATGAATACGCATAATCACGCCTTAGCAATGGCCGCATCGGTAACACTTCTCTGTGCATCGTTTTCTTCTACTGCGGCAGAAATATCCCCTGTTAAGCAACTTGAGCAGGCTCAGCAATGCCGCGTTGTGCCTTCTCGACTTGACCGTTTAGCGTGTTTTGATCGTGTTTTTAACACGCAATTGTCCGCGAGCGACGTAGCAGAAGATCGCGCTACCCAAAAACCTCAGCAGTGGCGACGAGCCATGGATGCTGCGAATGCTAAAGCGCCTCAAGCTTGGTCATTAACGGAGCAAGGAGAAGGGCGCGGAAGTAGCGCTTGGATTACCCTTCAAGCAAACAATGTAAGAACGCGCTTTAAAGCAAGCGAGCAACCGGTACTGATGCTGAGTTGTATCGACAACCTCAGTCGCATTGAATTGATGTTGCCGGAACCGATTGACGATGGCCGAGTGAAGATGACGTTCCCTGAAGGTCAAACCCAGTACTGGCGAAGTGATGATGTAGGCGTAGTGTTATCGTCTTCTCGGGGACTTCCGGCTATTCGATTGATGAAATCACTTTCTAGCCAAGATCAACTGGTTATTCGTTCAAACTCGCGATATGTAGACGGCCTTCGCTTTGATACTGCGCCGCTAAATAACACCATACATGCATTACGCGAACGTTGCGGTTGGTAAAGATGGAATTAAAAGAGTACAAGCGTTGTATCGCGCAACCTATTGACGCGGCGAACCCAGTTGGAGAGCGACTGGTTGACGATCCATTGTTTGATTTTGTTGAAGATCAAATGATGAAAGTTGGCTCCTTGTCTCACGGCGATGTGCAGTGGGATGAGGTTGAGCATAGCGTTCTTAAACTGCTGTCGGAAAAAACAAAAGACATCAAGCTGCTTGCATACCTGTTGCAGTGCCTGCACCACCAACCGTCTCCGTCGAGATTCATTCTCTCGTTTGATGTGATGGCAAGCTTCATGTCGAACTATTGGGAGCAAAGCCATCCAGCGCCCGGCAAACGCGGCAATCTGCCGCGGCGCAAGTTCTTTAGCCAAATGGCGCAGCGCTTTTCTATGGCCGTCGATAAAACCGACTTTGGCCAATTCGATGCGCAAGATAGAGAACAGCTCAATCAGGCTATCGAGGCATGGGAAAAAGCGATTGAAGACAATGGGCTGACTAATGACCTCGTCGCCAGTGTAGTTGGAAGTATCAAGTCAGAACTGCGCAGAGCGGAAGAGCGTCAACGCGTGAACGAGGTGGCGAAAGAGCAACCGACGCCTTCGCGCACCAGCACGACGCCGACAACATCATCCGTGGATGTCGATCATTCCAGTGATAAAGCCACCAAACAGACGTTGCTTAAGGTCGCTTCGTTCTTGGCTGAACAAGACGACGGGGTGGCGCTGGCGATTCGATTAAGACGTTACGCCGTCTGGTATAGCATCACTGCTTTGCCCGATCATAAACCCGGCGGGGAAACGCTGCTGCGAGGTATGCAGCAAGACCGTGTCAAAGACTATCAAGATAAAATGCGGCATCCCGATTTAGCCTTGTGGCGTCAGGTCGAGCAAAGTTTGACCATGGCACCGTATTGGTTTGATGGCCATTTAATGAGCTACACCATTGCCCAAAAATTGGGCCATCAAAATTGGTGCGATGCCATTCAATCTGAAGTGGCGCAGTTTTTAGAGCGCTTACCTGGGCTGAAAGATTTGCAGTTTAAAGGTGGAGAGCCCTTTGTTTCTGATGCAGTGAAAGACTGGTTAGCCAGTGGCAGCGCGAATCAGAGAGGTGGGGGCCAGTCAGTGAGTGGCGATTGGCAGGAGAAAAAGAAAGAGGCACTTGCCTTGGCGAAAGAAGGGGGAATTGCCGTTGCACTCTCCATGCTAAACGATGGGCTACAGGCAGCAAACGAGCCAAGAGACCACTTTTACTGGCGTATGCTCTCGGCCGACCTTCTGCACGCGAACCAGCTAAACAGCATGGCAAAAGAGCAGTATCAAACCTTGAACCAAGAAATTAAGACCATGAGTGTCACCGACTGGGAGCCCAGCTTGGTTGAACAACTTGAACGCAAAACAACGTCAGAGTGATTAAGGGCGAAAATTCATGTGGAAACATCTTTTCAAAATAGCGAAAAAGCTTAAGCCTGGAATGCTTGCGGCTTTTCCTATTTTATTGGTTGCGATATTTATCCTTGTTAATGTCGCCATATGGTGGGCAGGTCCTTGGCTAACACTCGGTGAGCAAAAGCCTCTTGCATCTATCGCGGCGCGTGCGATCTGTAGTGGCTTTATTACGCTCGGGGCGTTGGCGATTTGGGGTGTTTGGCAATGGCGTAAGCTACAAGGTTTCAAAGCGGAGCAAGAGCACGCTGAACGACTACGCGAAGACCCTATCCAAGTATACGAAGAGCGCCAACAGTCTGAGCTTGATCAAGTTGTTGCGAACATGAAGCAAAACTTGAACAAGCGAAACCACCTTTACGCACTTCCATGGTACTTGGTGCTGGGATTGGAAAACGCCGGCAAAACCAGTCTTATTAATCGCTCTGGGCAGAACTTCGTGTTTTCGTCTGTGATGCGAGCTTCTGGGCAAAAAAGCGAAAACCCATATTCATTTGATTGGTGGATAGGGGATGAATCGGTATTGATTGATCCTGATGGCGAGCTACTCACTCAGGGCAACAAAGATGAAAATAACGACGGTGAATTAGAGCGCCGTCTGTGGTTACACTTTGTTAAGTGGCTGGAACAAACACGTAGTCGTCGTCCACTGAATGGCATCGTGCTGACGCTAGACGCATCACACCTAGCGACAGCGACAGCGTCTGAACGTAAAGCTTACGCCAACTTGCTGCGTGCGAGATTACGCGAGTTGATGGAAACGCTGTCGACGCGATTACCTGTTTATATTGCCTTAACTAAGCTCGACTTACTGTATGGGTTTGAACCTTTCTTTAAGCATTATTCGAAGCAGCAGCGCGATGAAGTGCTCGGGTTTACCTTCTCTTTAAACTCAGTGGATGACTTAGACTCATGGTTAAAAGAGTTTGATGAGGCATACAGTGGCTTCATCGACCGGGTAAATGCGATCGTGCCTCACGCACTGGCAACACCGCTCGACTTTGAGGATCGCAAAGCGATATACAGCTTCTCACGCCAAATTGCAGGGCTGAAAGAAATACTGGCCACCTTTTTTAACGAAGCGTTGGCAAGCGATCAGTTCTCGACATCCGCACTGGTGCGAGGGGCCTATTTCACATCGGTATATCAACAAGGTGTCCCAACCAATGCCTTTGATGATGCTGCTTCTCGCCGTTATGGGCTCTCGCATGCAGTGAACCGTGCGCAGAAGTCGAAAAACTCGACCGTTTATTTTACCCAACGGCTTTTCAGCAACATCATTTATCCAGAAGCAGGACTCGCGTCTGATAACTTCCGGGTGGCGAAGCATAAGCGACGCCTAATTGGCATGTCGGTGTTAGCCTGCTCAATCGCAACCGTGCTGCTCGCGGGGACGTGGCATCGCTACTACCTTGCTAACGTCGCGCATGCTGATGCGGTGCTAACCAAAGTAGACCAGTATAAGACGCAATTCTCGAGTAATGCGGCAGGCGCATCGCAACAAGAAGTATTGAAACCGTTGAACCAGATCCGACAAGCCACGTTGGAGTTTGGTTTTTTCCGAGATAAGCCGAAGTATATCTCTGACTTTGGTCTCTATCAGGGACATGTGATTGGGCCTAAGGTCGAACAAACGTATTTAAACCTATTGAAGAGCCGTTTCTTACCCCTGCTGATGGCGGATACGGTGGTTGATCTTAACCAAGCAACCACGGATCAGGAAAGACTCGTGGCATTACGTGTGTATCGTATGATGGTGGATAAGAGTGGGCGCTATCATGACTACGTAATGGATTATTTTAGCCAGCAATGGCAACGAGAGTTTGCCGGACAAAAAACTATCCAAGAACGTTTGTTAGGGCACTTAGATTATGCAATGCGTCATACCGATCTGACAGGTGCACGCCGAAAAGGCGATGAGGTCGCAGAACGTGTTATGCGCCCCTACGATATGACGATTGCGCGCGCGCAAGCTGATTTGCGCACCATGCCAACCGATCAACGTGTTTATCGTAATCTTAAACTCGACGCAGAGACCGTACTCGGCGCGCCGATGAATTTGCGTAATTCTGTGGGGCCCGTCTTTGATGTTGTTTTCGAAGAACGAGTGGTTAACAGCGAAAATCTGTATATTCCACAAATGCTGACTAAAAAAGGCTTTGAAGAGTATTTTGTACCCAAACTACAATCTGTTTCTGACCTCGCGTTGATCGACAGTTGGGTACTCGGTGAAGCCGAAACCGCAGAGTTTAGTGAAGCAGATAAGAAAGCGCTAAGGAACAAGATTCGCGATCTTTATGTTGCGGACTACACCAATACATGGCGAACGGCACTGAATGAGATTGACGTGAAATTCTTCAGTGATATCAACGATGCCGTTACTGTATTGGATAACTTTACCGGTCACGTTGGACCACTACAGCGCCTATTGCGTACGTTGGAAACCAATACTCAGCTTGCATCAGGGCTGGGATTGGATGAAGACGCGCAGGACGCGATTGCAGAGAATCCAAAATATAACGTCGCATCTCAGATCCAAGCGCCGTTTTTTGACTTAAATAGCCTTGTTAAAGCGGTCAATGACAAGCCTGCCTACTTGAGTGAAGTACTGGCGTCCGTGCAAGAACTCAAGAGCTACCTTAAGTCTATTCAGGATGCGCCTGACGTCGGCACGGCCGCGCTCGATGCAACTAAAGCGCGTGTGAAGCTGGTAAACACCGACCCTATCTATACGCTAAAACGTATTGCCACAGGCCTACCAGAACCGCTGGATGGTATGGTCGACAAACTGGCAGATGAAAGTTGGCATGTTGTAAAACAGGCGGCGATTCAACACCTTGAAGTACGCTGGTATCAAGATGTTTATCGTCCCTATCAACAAAAGCTGGCTAACCGATATCCGTTCAATCCACAGGCGAGTAAAGATGCATCACTCAGTGACTTTGAGAGCTTCTTTGCGCCGGGTGGGACCTTGGATAGCTTCTATAACAACCAGCTTAAGATGTTTATTGATGAAAACATCTCTGTGGGTAACAGCGGCATTGACGGTTCATTGATCCGCCAAGATTTACTTGCTCAGATCCGTCAAGCACAAAAGATTCGAGAAGCGTTCTTCAACCGCAAAGGTATCTTAGATGTGAGCTTCTCCGTTGAGCCTCTTCGCTTGAGCAGTAATAAGCGTCGAAGTGTGCTGAATATTGATGGGCAATATGTGACCTATAGCCACGGCCCGCGAGACAGTATAGAGCTGATCTGGCCGAATACGCTGCGAGACTCGGCAACTTCGAAGTTGACGTTGGTACCGACAAAAACCAATTTGTCTCCACGCAGTGTTGTGATACGAGGTCCGTGGGCATTATTCCGTCTTCTGGATCAAGGAGCGGTCGTATCGGCAAGTGCGACATCTGTTGATTATCAATTCAACGTTGATGGTGGTGGAATGATTTACCGCGTTAATGCGCAAGCCGCGACTAACCCATTCACTCAGCGTTTGTTTAAGTCCTTTAAACTCTCACGCAACCTTTACTAACTGATCATGGGGCGAGGGGACTCGCCCCTGCATTATCAGGAAAGCCAAACATGCCTTTTATTATCTCAATAGATAACCAACCCTTTAAGATTTCACTCGATTCATCAAGCATTCGTGATGATGAACGTTACGAAGCGGTTAGGGAACAAATTAACAAGCGTCATTCTCCGCTATCAGGCGGCACAGATTGGGTATGTGTGAAGGACTCTTGCCAAGCCTTGGCACGTGATAAGGGGATTGATTTATTACTCAGTGGCTACTTTACCGTTGCAGCACTAAAAACCAGCGGATTGGCAGAATTTGCCAATGGTTTAGAGTTGCTACTTGCATGTTTAAATAATGAAACTGAGGTCAATGAGAAACGAGCGCGTGCGCGTAAAGAAGCCCTTGATTGGGTGAATTCGCGCGTATTAAGTGAATTAAAACAAATCAAGCCCGATCAACAGGCATTGCGTGACCTTTACCGCTGCGAACGACTTTGCGATTCGCTCTTTCATGTTATAGAGCGGCAGCAGCCTCACCATGTTGTCGATTATGAAGGGCTTGCTTACGTTTTATTTGAGCACATAGACCGGATAGAAACCCGTTTACACAGTGCCGTGAAACAGCAGCAACGTGATGAGGAGAAAAACCCTACCATCACGATCAAGAAAAGCCGTCGCCAGAACGTATTCGCTTGCGCGTTTGGCGCGATCCTAGTGGTGATTATTTGGCTTGCTTATCCTTATATTCCGTATTTTCAACCCCCCTTTATTACCTACAGTCCCCAACCTAGCTTGAACTCTGAACACGCATTGAAAGAGTTTACTCAACGATATAGCCCGTCTTCTTTGACACGTTGGCAAGATGCATTCGTTGCTATGTATCAACAAGCTATTGAGTCAGAACTCGACCAATCTATTGAAACGCCCAAAGTATTGGCCGCGCAGCACCTTAATGCGCTCACGACATTATACGGAGAGCATGAAGCATCAAGCGTATTGTTAAGTGCTTATAACACGCAGCGAGAAGAGGCACTGGAAAGCACCAATAAGTACATTGATAAATTCAGAGCGGTACGGACCAAGATGGCGAATATCGCGCTGCTTGCCGAGCAAAATCGTTGGTGGGCGCTACAAAAGCAAACGCGTTCACTCGAAAACTTTGCGATCAGCTTATCGCCTATTTATGGTCGTGCGGATTACGTCACCCTATTGATTGAACAAGGTGAGTTTGAAAAGGCAAACAACGAATTAGAGGTACTGACCGAACGTCTCAATCATTTGAGCTGGAAAGTGGCTGAGCTAAACGAAGCATTGAATGATGCCTCAGCCAAGGTGGCCATGGAGAATGATAATTAAGCAGGTAAAGCAACTTCTTGCCTCGCCGAGCAAAAACTTGCTTGTGGCGTGCAAAAAATTGGTCAGTGAGAGAGTAACGTGCTGAATTTTAGGGTTAAAAAAGCTGGCATGCATTTCGCTATATGGGATGGCGAACAGAGGCACCGACTGGACAGCCTCTTCCATTAATTAGAAAGGAGCGATTATGCCAACGCCATGTTATATCTCGATTGAAGGTGAAACTCAGGGTTTGATTACTGCCGGTGCCTGCACCGCGGATTCTATCGGTGATGCCTTTGTCGAAGGCCATGAAGACGAGATGCTGGTACAACAGTTTGACCACAATGTGACCGTACCGACGGACCCTCAGTCAGGTCAGCCATCAGGCCAACGTGTGCACAAGCCATTTAAATTCACCGTTGCGCTCAACAAAGCGGTGCCATTGCTTTATAACGCACTGGCGTCAGGCGAGAAGATGTCCACCGTTGAGCTGAAGTGGTACCGCACCTCGATTGAAGGTAAACAAGAAAACTTCTTTACCACCAAGCTGGAAAGCGCTTCGATTGTGGACATTCACTGCGAGATGCCTCATTGCCAAGACCCGGCGAAGTCAGACTTCACCCAGAACCTGACGGTGTCGATGTCTTACCGCAAAATCACGTGGGACCACGTTAACGCAGGCACCTCAGGCTCAGACGACTGGCGTAAGCCTATCGAAGCCTAATCTTTCATGGCGACATGAAGACACAAACAGCCTGCCTTTACGGGCGGGCTGTGGTGCGTTGAGCCAGACGGCAGGGTCTGGCTGAACGTATCAGGGTAAACAAGCAGGGCGAAGGATACAC
>NZ_MUFP01000015.1 GCF_001996165.1 Salinivibrio proteolyticus
GTAAACTCTTTACATAATAAACTATGTACCAAATTACATTACTAACAATTAGAATAAAAACTATTAATAAAGTCGCAACAGTATAGAATGTAAAACCTTCACAATTATATATAGCTTTCCCTATTGCTGAGATAAAAACAATCATAATGATATTGGTTGTATATCTAAAAGAGGCTTCTAATAATTCTTTAATTCCAACGGTATCTTCTAAACTCGATCTGTTTAATTTCTTCTTAACCCGTGATTTTCTTGCTCTTCTCTTTTTCATAAATCCTCAGTCACAAACTCTGTTAATAAAAACCACAGTTAACATTAACAGCTTCAAAGTTTACTGCAACATATCAAAACACACACTTAGAGGAACACAACCATCAAGGAGGAACGACACAGAGGGTTGATGTAGTGACGACAGGAACGATCCTCTTATACTTACCTCAAACCAAAGCGTAGCTTTAAAGATTATCTCAATGTCTACAGGACAACACAATATTAGCGTTAGCTAAAGTCTTAACACACAAGCAGTCAACGGAGTGACGTAGGAACGTAGTGATTGCTTGAATATTATTACTATCTCTTTATAAAAGATTATCTCAATCTAAAAAGAAAAGAACGCCGTAGGCTATGAAACACAACGAAGAATAAGTTGATGTTGAATCAGATGTTCATGGAGTGAGGAACGAACGTAGTGAACGATGTTCAATTATTATTGGGACAGCGAGGTAACGAGCGTAAGTGATCTGGAAGAGACGAAGGAACGGACAGAGCACTTAGAGCATTATTACTTTTAGAGAGCGAAGCTCTATACATATTATTATAGGGGCAATACGGGTGATCCGGTAGCGGTTCATATGGGTGAACTGGTCTATATTACTAACCAGATCATATGGGTGAACTGGTTCCCTATCTTAACCCTGCATATATTAAACTATAAGCGGTTCATACGGGTGATCCGGTTAACACCTATCCTTGACCAGATCATACGAGTGAACTGGTTGTGTAATGGAACCGCCAGCGGTCTCAAATCTAACCGGTTCATATGGGGGAACTGGTGACTACCTTCCTAATCCTGCTAACCTCAACTTTGAGGGCACCTATGTCCCAATATCTTAAATTCTGTGTTGACATAAAATAAATTTGGTGAATGATAATTTTACTGTTAAAATCGGTGTATGTAATAAGAAAAACACAAAACCTTAAAAGATAACACCCTAACCTATATAAAGTCAATCAAAAAGGTTGACATTGGTCACAAATAATGGCATAATTATTGTATGAGGTGTTGTTGAGGGATGAATACATTCACTAACGATCAGGGATTTTCACCCTTGGCATTACCTCAGAGATTGACAGGTGATGTTTCATTCGTCGATGGTTTGCAATCCTTGTCATTCTCTCCCCACTAATACTAAGGACGGGATGTCTCGAAGCTGACACTACTATTAAACTCAGGTTTTCTCTTATGTGATTCGTTATCTAAACGTTAGCTGACAGCCTCCCTTACCCTTTCTTACACCATAAACACCCAACCTGAACACACTTACCCAGCTTTGGAGCTATACAGCTTCCACGGCCTTTTTGTGTGTTTAAAATGGAGACATAAAGCAGATGAAAGATTACCTACTACAAAAATTTGAAGATATGGTGAAAGCGGCACCTGTTGAAACGCAAGTGATTATTAATGAGGTTTTGAGTAATAAGACGAATACCCGAGCGTTGGCAGTGCGACACCAACGAGCCAAGGCACATGGACAGATTGAAAAGGCTTTTTATATTAAAGCAGCAATGAACCTTCTCAAAACCCATGCGTGGATTATGGAGCTGGAACAATGATTTCTTTACTTATATGTGTGTGCATCGTCGTGCAATTCGCTGTATATAACATTTAGTTATAAAAGGAGGTTATTCAATGAACTACAAAATACCAAATCACTTACTTGATTTACTGATGCCGTTAGCGCGGGAACATGGCGTATCCCCCACTAAACTGATTGAACAAGCAATTCTACAAACCTATAACAATAAAGAGGACAATGTATGTCACAAGAGCACCAAGAAGTAAAAATCAACTGGAACAAACTTGACAAGTTTACAGCACTACCTTTTGAAATTTCCTCAATTTGCCAATATGCAGGTAAAACTCTAAGCTTACACCACAAGGTTTTGTACTCTTACTTTGCCAAACTGCAAGCTGATGGAAAGCTTAACGAAAATGGTTATGCAAGCTATGAGACGCTTATCCAGCGATTCGGGATCGGCTCACGTAACACTTTAACCAAATACATTGATTATCTTGTTAACCTTGGTTTGCTCGTTAAGCACTCTGAAAACGGTAATTGTAACACTTACGAAGTTAAACCCTTGCAAGCAGATCTTGTAAGTTATCCCGCCAAATCACACAGAGCAGACAGTAACAAAGCCCGTCGAGAAAAGCAGAAGCAGAAAGAACAGGCCAAGGAAGACAAGCCCAAAAAAGTTGACAACTACCTGATCATCGTTAAGCAACGAAAACTATACGAAGACAATCCAGAAAAACTCAAAGCGTGGAATAAGTTTGCAATCGGGTTTGATAAAGATAACCGAGAGATCACCAAGCAAGACATTGTAGATTTCACACGTAGTTATCAAGAAACGTTGGAACCAGCGACAGCCAAGCCAGAACCTTTTGTGTTCACCTCAGAACAATGGGTGTTCACCCCTACACTGGATGACCATGTTGATCCTGACATGGATCCTTGGGGCGACGAAGAAGAAGGGTTAGAACAGTGTGCGGAAGATTTTGTTTTACCTGCGACAACCCCTGATGTTGAGTCAGGTTTTAACAGTGACAGGGTAACGGACAGTAACAACGATGACAGTAAACAGTGGTTGCTTGCTTATCTTGAAAGGGGAGGTATTAGAGCAGATGCAGATTATGCAAACCGCGCCCAAGGTGCGGGATACTTTTTAAACCCATTAACCCATCGCTTAGAAACCTTGGATAATGACGAAGTGATCTCAGCACTTGCGGGGCTTGTATTCCGTGACTGGATTGATCAGTTGGATGCTACTACAGCAAGCAGAGTAAAGTTAAAGATTGAAGGTGAAAACGTCCCAGCGCCAACACCTGAACCAGAGCAGCATCAAGAAGACGACGAATTAGACGACCAGATCCCTTTCTAAGCTGCTACACGAATAATAACCCCTCCCCGCTACACCTTGGTAAGCTCAACTTTGAGTACACCTATTTAGCTAAAGCTAATACACATAATGACACCCCGCACTATCAGCCCACACGCTGATCGGTGGAATTTTTTTATATATATAACCAGAAGGAATAAGAATATGAATTTTAAAGAATACAAAATTAACACCGTCGAAATTGAAGCCCTTAAGAACCTCCTGAGCAAAAAGCGTGATTGCCCTATCACCAAACAAATTGCTTTAAGCATCATCGAAAACATTGAGAACCCACAACCCGACACCGGAAAAGGTTTTGACATGGGCGATGAAGACACTACCACCAACGACACCGACACCAACGAGGAGAAATAAGCAATGATGAACTTACTATCAGCAAATGCAGTGCCAGACGTAACCCACACTGACGGAGTTACAACAATTCGATTTTATGAACCAACAGCAGAAGAACTTGCGGGGCTTAAACAAGCACAAGAAACCCTTGATTTTATTTACTCACTTGATAGCGAAGCATACGGGAATGATTGCTTGCGGGACGTTGTGTCTGATCAGTATAGGGACATCCTTGAAAACTGCAAGCTGGCTTTAAATTACAGCTTTGTTGAGTCGCTCGAAGATTTCCACAAGCGGGGGTAAGGGGTTAACAATGACAAGTAAAGTAGAGTTTAAGCAAGCAAATGACGGGCGTGGAAACGCCCTCCCATACGGATCAATGACGGTTGACGGTGTTGAGTTTGGGCTTGATCGGCATGAGTGGCGAAAGTATCGAACTATGCAAAAGTGCGGGGAGATCGGGTTTTTTGTGGTTTGGTATTTTGAGCGTAAACGTAAGCCACTGCGCAAGCCTGGGACGCACTATAGCCCAGTTGAATTAATGCAGAAAATACAAGCTAGCGGGAAGCAATCAGGCGGTTTAATTGCTGACATCGAGCGATTAGCCAAGATTATGCAAGTTGAGTAAAAGGAGGAAATATTGAAGAAAACAAGAAAATGCTGCATATGCAGATCAGAGTTTACACCAAACGCGGGACATCCTCGCCACCTTTGCTTTAATCCTGAGTGCGATAAAGAGAAAAAACGATTACGCAGACAAGGGATTTATAAATACAGTTGCCTCAACTTAAACTGTAACAAGGTTGTGACGCTAAGCTACCCGATGCAAAAAAGTTGTTATTGTAGCGATGAATGCAAGCCACCAGAGCCAGTAAAGCAGCAAAAAGAAGAATCACCTGCAAATGATCCTAATTTCCCAGAGCAGCAGTTAATCCAGCAGACATACTACAAAATGCTAGCAGCAAAATCACCTTTACCAGAAGATGTAGACGCGCTGGTAGCACAGCTCGTTAAATTGTATCCAGAAGACGATTTAACCCTGCATAAAATAAGCTACAGATTACCCCTTGATGCTGTATTTAAAATCTCAGCATTCTACGGCACACACCTTAAATAGAAAATCAATAAAAAAGTTGAAATAAATATCTAAATGGTATTGATTCTTATTCTCATTCGCGCTATAATAGTATTATAAGGTAAAGAAATATAGATTACTTAGCTTTATTAGCAAGTTTTTGTTTTGTGATTTCTCCTTAGCTTCTCAAAATTGAAAAATACTCACTTCCTCGTGTTGAGTTGATTAAAACTTGTGGGTTTTCCGCCTCCTCCGGCCTCTTTTTCCCACACGATACCAAAGTTTTAGCCCGTCAGAGCCGCTTCCACAAGCGGGGGTTTTTCAAGGTATCACCTCCTTTTACATGATTCATGGTTCTACATAAAACATTATTCCTTTTGTTATTTAAAGACGGCACCCGAAACGGTGCTTCTTTTTTAACTATAGATGAATACCTTTTTGGTATTGGATACTAATGACACATGAATCAATAACACACCTCCACACTTTAAGATAAGGGTTACATATCGAAATGAATTTAAAATTATATGCTGACGAAGCAGAAGTTTTGCAGCTACTAACACACAACAAGTTATTAATTAGCTCAGCGTATGGTCATGCAAAACGACTCGAAAAAAAGGGTTACTTAAAACAAGCACAATTAATTCGCAACGCTGTTAAAAAGTTTAGAGTGCTGCGAAAAGTAGAAAAACTATAAATAACAACAATAAATAATAATAACAATACAGGAATACAGGAATATGAAGTGGAACGATGAATTAGTAGATACACTACCCCCGCAAACACGTAGTGCAATTAACTGCATGTGGAATAATATGCACCATCGGTGCCTTAGCAAGCCACAATACAAAGACGTAGAAGTATGTGAAGAATGGAGCAGCTTCCCGACGTTTTGTAAGTGGGTAGTGTGCGAAAGCAACTGGGAATATGACAAACGCAATGAATTATGCCTCAGCCGCTTAGGCGATAAAGGCGATTACTCCCCAGAAAATTGCACTTTTTATACAAAACAAGATTCAGCCAGAGAAGCGCACCAGAACATTTACTTGCTGTATTACTCGGGTGCAAGGAATTTGAATGAAAGTCGTGAAGTGTTTTTTGGATTATCGGAAATTGCAGAGTTGACAGGTGTATCAGCAAGTACATTAAGTAACTATACAGACACAGACAAATATGTAAACAGCGGGCGCACTCAGCCATTTAAGCTGTATAAATTAAGTTAATAAAGGTGGAAAACAGATAATGACAAACACGACACGAAAGCTGCAAGCACTATTAAAACAGTGCAATGCAGACGCAGAACTAAAGAAGCGGGTTTACTCAAGTTTAAAAAAGCTGGGGCTTGATAAAAACCCTCCGATCTCTATTCGCAAATCGCTACATATTACCCCCGCAAATATTCACACACTTGATGTTAAGCTTGCAAAAATTGCAGATGACGCAACACAACTACAAGTGGTGACAAGCACAACACTTAGCCACGGACAGCTATTTACTGTGTCTCAGATTATTAATTCGCATGGCTGGAAGCTGTTACACACAGATGCAGCAGAACACAACATTTCATTTTTTAAGCGTAAATAACAAATAAAGGTAGAAGACAATGAGCAAATACTTATTTTTAAAAATGGCGACAGGAACACGTCAATTAGAATATACTGATGTTGACACAGAGATTTACCCCAATGGCAATGTTAAGAGTATCAAGATTAATCTCACTGCAGGTGGAGAAGATCGTGTTGAAATTGTTAGCAGTGAGAACGGTGGCTCACCAACTATTACACACTACAAAACCAATGCTAACAACAAAGCGTTAAACAGTGACAGTGTAACAAGTGAACGTGCAGATAAGATCATTGTTAACCGTCATACACTGACCTCACTTGATACCGTCGAGGAGCTTAAAGAGTGGTATTCAAAGACCTTCAAAGCAGCTACCTTGATGAAGTCTGTGAAGAAAGCTAATACACCAACATTTAACACTGTAGAAAAAAGCTATAGTAAGCCAAAAACACAAGCTGATTCCCGCAGTGAGCAACTTAAAGCGTGGGTAGCCAAACATAAGGCAGTTAAAGAGTCAGCAGCTAAGCAAGCTGAGATTAAAAAGAGTGATCAGGAAATTATTCGCCAAGCTATCAGCAAGGCGAACCGAAATTATGATATGACTTTTGATGAAGTAGAAGAATGTTTACTTGTAAAAAATAACAAGACAAGCGAAGTTGTTAAGATCTCGCACTCCCCGTTTATGTATCACTTGTCAAAGATGATTACTAAATCGGGTTACAAGATGGACGGTGAACAACAAGACTATGTGGCTGCTATGGCGATCATGCACTCAGTCGAAACAGACGTGGTAAAAGCCGAGGAGCTTGCAAAAGAAGTCTTTACGCAAGTGATGGGGCTTTAATATGAAGCTATTAACAGTTAGCTATAAAACCCTTGAAACTTTTATGCAGCAAGTAAACGAACTTGAAGCTGATGAAGTTTGTGTGCAAATTGTGAGTGAGTTACCACAACGATTACACCTTACAGCAACAGTGACACAATTTCTAAACGTGCTGGGTTATTACGTAAAACAAAATAGCCATGTGACAGCGCAACATTTAATCTTTACTAAAAACCAATAATATAACTAATAAGGAATAGAACATGAAAACTTTAGACCAAATCGTTGAACTATATAGCCAGCAATTCTCGACAGTAGCCCCTACACGCGAACAAGTAGAGAAGCGTATCAAATTAGAGTTTGATAGCTTTATTCCACAAAAGCATGGCTGGGAATTTATTAAAGTACATATTACTCAGCAGGTAAATGTAGATCATTGGGTAGAGCAAATTAATACACGTAAAAACGAAAGGAATGGCTACTTATTCCCGCAAGTTGTTTTACAGACACGTTCAGCAACTAATTACGACTGGAACGCACTACTATTTAAGCTGTTTGAGCAAGGTTACACACTTGTTGACGATGCACAAAAACACCGTGGTGGTGGTCATGGTGAAAAAGTGATTGCACTTAATCGCCCCGATCATGTAATGCAAGCAAACCAAGTTGATATTGAAGCGGTAATTGATGCTGAGTTTAAAAAGCGTTACAAACAAGCTAAAGATGATTATTTTAATCTTGATGCTGTTGAAAAGTTTGTTGATGAATACGAAGAAAAGCAACGTGTTGAAGCTGCTAAGAGTAAACGCGATTCAATGATGCAATTGTTAGCTAAACAAGAACAGGACGCTGATTCTGCACAAGCTTTAAAACAAGCTATTAAGCAAGCTGGTGACACTGTTAAAGCAGCAGACGTGCATGAGCAAGTGAAAGACGTGTTTACTCTGCGTGAAGTGACAGACATGTTAAGCAGCTTGGGATACGAGAAGAAACGTCGTGCAGAAGGTAGCGTCTGGGTAGTTGCTGACGCTGAGTAATTGCTGATAATAATCAACAATAAAGGGAGCTACGCGCTCCCATTTTAATAACTGAGGAATAAGAGAACATGAGCATTATAGTTAATATTAAAAGTAAACAAGAAGAAATTGAGAAATTACAAAAACGTGTAGACCACTTACAAGAAAACTTTGATCAAGTGTTAGAACAAAAACTTGAAGAGTACCAAGCGGATCATATCGGTGGTTTAAATTACGGTTATTTAATTGAGGAGTTCGGGGAAGACATGGTGTTAGGTGAATTTGCAGAACAAGTAAAAATCGAGATTGCTACATTGCAAGCTCAAATCGAACAACTACAACAATAATAATTAAAGGAGAGAGAACAAAATGTATAACGATAACGTATTAGCAAACACTGAGATTGACGGCACGATTGTTAAGATTGTAGGTATCCAGCCGATCAAGAAATCATTGCTTATGTACAAGCTGAGTAAAGCTGTATTACCAAGCCTTGGATCACTGGGTGATGGGATGATGAGTAATGATCGATCAGTGATGTTAGCTTCATGTTTTAATATCCTTGCACGTAACTGTAATGCTGAGTTATTCGATGAACTGCAAGTAACCTTGTTGGGTAGTATCCTCGGAAGTGACAGTAATCCATTAGCAACACCAGAACGCATTAATGACTATTTAGAATCTAAGCAGCTAAACATTTTCGATCTGTTGGTGTGGGTGTTTGGTGAGCAAATTGCAAGTGAGATTACATCAAGCAACCTCTTTAAAGATAACATCGACAAGCTGACAGCGTTGAAAGCACAAGTGGGTGATTTGTTTGTTATGCCAAGTAAAGAACAAGCAGAGGAACAGCCAGCCGATGATGAACAATCCGAGTAATACCAAGGGGGCTACGTGCTCCCTCCCTATCCTTTCTTATACAACTATCTTTGATTGCCTTGACCACCTTGAAACCTCACAAGAGCTATCAGACAGCCTGTTAGAGCGACTATTAGAGCTTACTAATACAATCGGACAAGGTGAACTCCCAAATGCAATAGACGCCCTCTCAGCGGCTTACGCA
Organism: Salinivibrio proteolyticus; assembly: GCF_001996165.1. Classification (GTDB taxonomy): domain Bacteria; phylum Pseudomonadota; class Gammaproteobacteria; order Enterobacterales; family Vibrionaceae; genus Salinivibrio; species Salinivibrio proteolyticus. The sequence continues at coordinate 9,051 of NZ_MUFP01000015.1, forward strand.
CTACTTGATGATGCTGTAAATTGTTTAACACACCACGAACGGCTGTTAAGTTTTGATGAAAATACAAAACAACTCGCTGACGATACGATTAAGCATTTAAAGCAACAACTTGCAAAAGAACAGGCAAAGCCAGATTGTAAAGATAGCACTGTAGATTGGCTACAAACTGAACTTAAAAACGCCCAGAAAGCGCGGGATAACTTAAATGAGAACCCCATGCATTCGATGAACCAACGCAGAGCACTGCGAGATCTGGAATCACAGCTCGGTAAAAATCGGTTTCGTGTTGAGAGTTGGATTAACACAGTAGCTGATAGCAATAATTTACAATTTGATGTTGTAGCCGCTTTACCGTATCCAGATTTTATACAAATGTATAACCGGATCGTGATGAAAAATAATCTTGAAGCTGCGAGAAATAAAGACGAAGAAGCGCAGAGAGCACGCCAAGCAGCAATGCAAAAACGATAATAATAAGAGACTTTAATTTATGGATGACAGCAACAGCTATAAGATTGATAAGAAATATGCAAAACATTACGGTTTTTTAGTTGTTGTCGCTTGTCTTTGGGTAGCTGTTAACGTGTGGTTTATAACAAGCTGGAACCGCTTACCAGCCGTGGGAATTATTACGGCTGTGTTGTATTACCCTACTAAAAAATACGCTGATAAAAAATATCCGCTCACTGAACTTACTGATAGTGAAAAGCAAATTGATGTAACTATCAGTTTAGAAGAATACAAGAAATTAAGAGAGATGAGAAATGCAGAACATGATAAACAGGTTAACACACAGGACGAAAAAGTTGTTAACTTTAGAAAGCATGGTGAATAAAAATTGTATGGAATATGTAGAGGATGATGCAGGTAATTTATTTGCAGACTGCGACACAACAGCTTTAAGTGATTTAGCAGACGTGCAAAGTTATGAGCAAAACTTAGTATTACAGTATAACCCACAACATGCAGAAGCACTTAAAAAGCAACATTTAAAGCGATTACAAGTAATGCTGCACAACTTGAAGACATTGGAAAGCGAAGGTGATTTAGAAGCTGTAGAGTTGCTTGCAGAGTTACAAGCTGAATATCCAGAGCTACAAAATTTATAGGTAATAATATATGAGCACAACACACCAATTCGTGTATGAAAGCGTGTTAGATAACAAACGCTTTTTAAAATCTCAAAAGAATTTAGAGCGTAGTATTCAACGGTTTGAAACCCGTGTGCAAAAGTTAAAAGCGGATACAGCACGTAAAGAAATACAGCACGAACAAAGCGTTCAAGCTGCTATAAAACGCAGTGAGACTGTTAAGCGTGGTGAGCTTGATAAAACCGCAGTCAAACAACAACGTGAGCTACAGAAGCAACAGCGTAAACAAGCAGCTTTTGAAAAGTGGAAGCTTACACAATTTCGATCAACAGCATTCCAACGGCTTAGCCTTGAACAGCAGATTAATGTAAAGCGGATTTTGTCAAGTAAGAAGTCAGAAGAAGAGATCAGGGACGAATTTCAGAAGACGACCCAAGCCTTCAAACGTGAGTTACAGCAACGTAAAGCATACGAGAAACGCCAGCGTAGTGTAGGCGGTGGCTCTGGGGCTGGTGGTGCTGCTGTAGCTGCCCGTGGTGGTGCTATGGGTGGTATGGCTGGTGGCTTGCTGGCTCTAGCGTCAAACCCCGTTGCCCTTGGAGTTGGTGCAACAGTTGGTGCTGGTGCAATGCTTGTTAATGCTGGTGCTGACCAATTTAAAGACTTGCAACGTGGTAGTGAGCTTACGGGCGTAGGCGTCCAACAATTACAACGTGATGCTTTTGTTGCAAGTAACTTGACGGGGATGAGCACAGAAGCATACACGGATAAGCTTAAAGACGTTAACGAGAAGTCTAAAGATTTTCGAGCTAACAGTGAGTTTGATGCAAAATCTGGGCAGTTTAAAGGCGGTGGCGAAGGTGTAGATGCTGCAAATGCTATGCTACAAGCTGGTTTAAAACCTTCAGAAGTTAAAGCTTTATTTAGTCAGCAAGATCCCACAAAAATTATAGATAGCTTAAACAAAACATTAGCTAATGCGGATGTGGGCACAAGGACACTTGCTTTTGAAGGCTTAGCAAACGACTTAACAGGCTTGGCGAACGCTTTACAAAACACTGAACGACGTCAAGCGGCTGAACAAACATACGACAGTTTAAACCTTGGTTTTAGTGATCAGGATTTAGCAAAGATCAAAGAGGCAACAAAAGCCACTGATTCGTTTTTTAGTGTGATTGCTAATGCACCCCTGCAAGCTTTTAAATCCTTTGCAAGTAACTTATCTCCAGAGACGCTGGAAATGCTGGGTAAAATCGGGGAATTGATTGTTAATGTTGCTGGGATCATCGGTGATGTACTATCCGTGGCACTGAATACCCTAAGCCCGATCCTCAATCCCTTACTTGATGTGCTGAACTGGGTTGTCCGTGGCTTAAAAGCGGTTACAGGGGCATGGGCTGATTTTGTATCAGGTTTCCATCCGATCACTGCCGCACTTGAGATTTTAGATAAGATTTTCAAAAAGGTGTTTGGTATCAGCTTAACAGACAGCTTTAAAGGCTTTATCGAAGATTGGGAGAATGGTTTAAGCATGGTGTTTGGCTTTTTAAAAAATAGTTTCAAAGGTTGGATCGCGGATTTGATCAACTTTTTACCCGACTGGCTTAAAACCGACAACATGAAAAAGTGGGCGGAAGGTGGTGATGATATGCCTAAAACCGCCAGCACAACAAAGCCTGTTACCCCACGTCCCCAAAACACAATGCCCAGTGCTGCAAGTAGTTACAATTTACGAGCGCAAGCAGCTAAAGCACAGCAGGCACTACCAACACCTGAAACTACACAAAACGCTTATGCAGCTAGGGTGCAAGCTATGCAACGTGTGCAAGTGCAGAATCAGGCGAATGTAACGCTTAATCTCGACGGTGAACAAATTGCAAATGTTGTAGTGGACAGTCAGCAGTTTAATGAAGGCACACAACGTGCGATGCGTAACGCTGCATTACCAAACTATTGATAAGGTGTTGATATGTTTAAACTTGATAGGAAACGTAGCACTGCACTGAGTAAGCTTGAGAAAATGCGTAAACGTGCAGAAGCAGCACACAGGGCAAAGATTAGCACTGGTATTAACAAGGGTGAAGGGATGCACAGCAGCGGCTTGAAGTATGCTGAGCTAATGGCTATCCATCACAACGGGGTGCCCTCACAGGGTATCCCTCCCCGTCCTGTTTTATCAATTGTAACCCGCTTATACGGTAAGCTGATTGCTAAGAAGGCTAAGCACGAGGTGTTTAAGTACTTAGACGGACAGCAATCACTTGATCACACATTGGCAAGCATTGGTAAAGTGAGCTTGAGCTACACACAAGATGTATTCGGGGATCCCACTGTGCTCCCTCAGAATGCTAAAGCAACGATTAGGATTAAGGGGCGTGATACACCCCTTGTTGATAGTGGTGAACTACAGGAGCACTTGAGCTACAGCTACACATGGAAAGGTGGTGAGAGTGGCAACGAGTACACGACTTTATAATCGTTTATTGTACGTAACCTGTTACCTTCAAACCTTCCTTCTCTAAGACTTAGCAAAGGGAGAGTTGCCCCTCCCCTGATAGTCGCTTATCAACTAAACCAATCATCAAAGTGGTCTTTGATCACAGAAATGATATAGAACCAACTGCTTATCAAAGAGTCTTTGAGCAAACACCAATTATCACTACGAATCAATGCTTTAACTAGTTTACCAGCAAAGATTCTTACTAAAAGCCGTAAAAGCTTCTTCATCTTTATCACCTCCTATAGGTGTAAAGTAACTTTACAACCAGCTGAGGTGTTGACTACAATGCAAATGGATTTATTAATACGCTGTAGTAACTATCTTCAGCTAGTCCCTTGACGACCGGAAGTAAGAAACACTGCCATGTTTCTCGCTCTGGTCGTTTTCTCTTTCTACAAGGTCAGAGTATACATTACCGAGATCTGAGGTTCGAAGCTTTTCCAAGCGATCTGTTCCCAGATTAAACAGTTACACGCATGTCAGCTTAAAACACCAAATTCAAAAAGTGTCGTCTCCTACTTGTAGTAGTTAAACCCAAGATACTCACACAAGATGTGGTGTCTTATCGGTCAACGCTTTACAAGATAGTGAGATAGATCTGATATTGCAAGAGAACGACACGCTGATGAGGTGTGGATATCTTGGGGATGTTATAACGCAAGTTAGTAATCACAAACCTAGCGTTCCAAGTGCGCCAAGATTACCGAGAATTTCAATGTCTGATGCAGCAAAAAGACCAAGAGAAAAAATTTATTTTGATTGATCTCCGCAATGATCAGTGATCGGTTTTAACTGATTGAAAAGGCGACAAACCCCACGGTTTGTGGGGTGTGATTTGGTTCTACAAAAAGGTTATTAATAGTAGCTCAGGCGCTTTTTATGATCTGCTTCCGCTTTTAGGTTCCTTCGCCCCTACTCGATACTGCTCTACCGCCTTCTGTAAAGTCACTAAATCAATATGCCTGTAACGCGCTGCTATCTCATTGCGATCACTGTGCCCCACCAACGGATTAACAGTAAGCTCACTAACCCCTGCACTGTGTAACGTACTGATAAAGCTATGACGCAGAGAATACAGGTTAAGGGCGTTACCCTCTGGATCTGAATCCGGCAAGCTCAAGGCTTGTTTCATCTGCCTGTAGGTATGGGCTAAGTTGTGAGTAGTGAAGCTGAACAAGGGTTGTTTGTCTTTAAGTTGCTCGACATACTCAATAAAGCCACGTTGTATCAAGTAGCTGTGGACAGGGATCCGTCGCTTACTTGCTTTTGTTTTGAGCGTCTTACCTTCCCCATCATCATTTATATCGATGAACCAGATCCCCTCTTCCTGCCTTACATCCTCCTTTGTAAGCTGAATCAGCTCTTTTTGTCGTGTCCCTGTGTGCATTTGCAGAGTTATGAAGCTATACCGATCACCCCAGCCGTCTGACTGGCTAGCACTATGATCACGTATTTTAACAAGCTGTGTTGGACTGAAAGCACCTCGACGGGCAGCAGCACCGATCTTAAATCGGGAGTTACTAAGCGGGTTTGTGTCGATGTGGTGTTTAGTGATAAGCCAATTAAAAAGAACATTCAGATCCTTTTTATACTTACGTACTGTTTCAGCACTGATCCTATTTTTCGGCTCACAATCCCCCGCTTTAGCAATAGCTAATTTTTCTTCTACACTGATACGCGCTTTAGGTATTTTACTGATGATATCAAGGGCTGTATCAAGCATACGGCCTGAGATTTGATCTACAGGTGTTTGTGGGTCAATTAGTGTTATCCAAGCTTGAAAAAACCGCTGGCGCTGATCACGCATACGCTCTGATAATCCTTTAGCCTCATCACTCGACCAATACAGATCAAGGGCTTGTTGTAATGTCGGGGCTGTTGGTGTCTCAGGAGTAGTAGCTGTGGTTGATTGTGGAGGTTGGGCTGCGGTTATCTCAGAGGTGAAAGCTTCAGGGGCAAAGGTTTGTTTAATGTTGTCTAGGTGGGTCTGTGCTTTGGTGAAATCACTCACTTCCAGAGCATCACGGATCGGATGGGTAGCATTAAAGAAGTTAGTTAGGTGGTGTACAGCTTGATAGTAACCTTGATCTGTGGGTGTAGCGATTGCATCTACAAGACTACGAGCTGCACGATCTGGATCGTCAGGACTTACAAAGCTTAGAGATATGTCACGCTGATCCGCGCAGGCTTGTACTTCTTGTACAGGTACCCCCTCTTCCTCTGCTGTATCAACGGCTCCATCTTCAAGCAAGAAATACAACTCTTCCCCTTCATCCCCAAACGGGTCACTAAAGCCAGTAACACGGCTTTCAAGACGCTTTATAAGTTGTACAGTGAATTGCTGTATTAGTTGTTTTGTAATCGCTTGCCCCATCGCTTTCGCCTCCTCTTTCTTACCCGCCAGTATTGTAACGATTTTCTCAGCTTGTGACGCACTATCTGTTTTTAAGCTTTGACGTAACACACCATCTTGGCACCGCATATTGAGCCAATAAGTGTTACCTCGGATAGTCGTGTTTTTGATCTTTTTACTAAGCATATGTAACCACCGTTGATCACATGCTTGTAACCATCCAGAGAGGATAAAGGGGGTTGAATCGGGGGTAAGATACTGAATTGATTGTGTAACTTTGGAAGCGTGACATAAATCACACCAAGCCTTCACAGGCGTCAAACTATTATCTGTCGGAAAGCGTACTTTCTTGCCCTACAAAACAATCACTTACAACTTAAAGTGAGTATGGAACACCTAGCGTAGATCATGTATTCAACTAGGTCAGTAACCACTTTTGTAACCAGCAAAGATTATAAAGCAGAGTAACGATGAGGAGAAGAAAAGATATGGTATCGCAAGCAACTAAATACGCCTCGTAGACAACCTGATATGTAACCAAACACCGGTCTACAGTGTGAATGGTCTCGATAAAGCCGGTCACAAGGCAGCGCTACCAACCTGACCGGCTTGAAAAACGCCGAGAGCGTAAGCCCTTTATATTTCGTAAACCTTACCGCTAGTCGGGACACCTTGAGAGCTACGATAATGTCCCGCCACGACTTGATTGATATCTAAATGATTAAATTCCGCATAGTTATCAATTGCGGCGCGAGTAAAGGCTTCGGACTCTTCGTGGCTAACATGCGGTTGACTCTGTTTACGGTAGTAAGTAATGGGTATGGTTTTATCGGCACTCATACTTTGTACCATATAATTTGCCATGCTTGTCTCCTCCTGATTAAGAAGCGTCGTTGACGAGACTTTTTAGCTCTTGAGAAGCCGCAGTAAAATACAACTTAATTTGGCTGCGATCAGTGATACCATCGTGTTCGATGTCTCCAGCAATATTGTTTACGTCACCAATGACAAAACTCAACGCATTACCCACTTTACTCACTTTATCTGTGAGGTCGCTGAAGTCTTGATTAAAATGCTGGGTCTGCATCAAAAACGCTTGCTGTTGATTTATCTGTGTCTGACAGCTTTTTATTTGCGACTCAAGCCCATGTACCTTGTCTTGCGCTTTAGATATTAATACGCCTAACGCAATCAGCCCTGGCGCGCCAAAAACACCCAGTCCGAGAAGGTAGTATTTTTTCTTATTTAAAGCATCTAGCTCCTGTTGCTCCCCCTGCAAATTAGACTGCAAGCCGGCAATATTCGCTTTTAATTGCACACTGATTTTTTCCAGCGCCTGAATGTTTTGTGTAATACTGGCGTTGGCATTGCGAGTTTGTTGCAAGCTCTCCTGAACCAACTGCTGCGTCGGTTTAGCCTGTTGCTGAATGTCATTGACAAAGGCTTGAAGTGCCGCCGCCGACTCCGTATCAACTAATTCAATTTGTTTTTGCAGCTTGTCTGAAAGTGACTCAGCAAACGAAAGCACTTGCGTTTGCATTTGCTGAATTTGAGGCAAGATACTGGTAACTGTGTGCTCGACACTCTGTTGAATAGCGATGGCATTACTAGGTAGCCCGCTAAACTGACGAATAATTTTCTCCGATGCCTGCATATTGGCAATCGCCTGAGACAAAATACCATTGGTTGACGTTGTCATGAGAGTCTCCTTTTCGATGGGAAAAGCCGGTTTCCCGGCTTTGCCATGATTTATGCCGCCAAGTTACCGACAAAGTCAGCAATAGTGGTATTTTTAGGGACAGAAAGCTCGCTAACACCTGCCATTTGTGCTTTGATCGTATTCACATCGGTCAACACAGTTTTAACCGTGCCATCGGCAGCCGTCAGCCATAGCTCACGCAGTGAGTCTGTGCTGGTAATGCCTTTGTCCAGATCAGCAATCATGGTACCCAAGTCCGAGGTTAGTGCGTCCCAAGCWTTAGCCATTTGTGTCGCCGCGTTTACCGAATTTTGTGCCTGCACTTGTAAACCTCGGTAACCACTACCAATTTGGCTAGCTAAGTTAACTTCAGCTTTCAGATTTGATTTCTTTTGGTATAAATCCTGACGTGCGTTTAGGGAGTTATGCAACACAATCGAGCCAGCTGTTATACCAGCAGTCCCAGCAACCATCATGGCAACACCGCCGATGACAACTGGAGTAGATGTGCCTGCGGTGACAAAGTCAGCCACTGCCCCGATAGCCGTGACGAACGCACCGCCAATCACCAATAAACCACCCGCGACAATCCCCGCAATCGCGCCATCAATGGCGGCATTAATTTTATCAATTTCCCCGTCCAACTGGCTAAGTACACCATTGTCCCCTTGCACTTTTGAATTGAGGTCAACCACAATGGCTTGGAAATTCTTCGAGTCCGTGATCAAGTTATTATTCAGATCAACAATGATTAACTTTGTCCCTTTGGACGTTTCTTGATAGGCCAAAGCTTGATCTCGAAGTGCTTGTAACTGTTTCAGCCACTCTTGTTTTGTTGCTCCCTTGGGAAGCACCGTRGGAATGGCATTATGTAGCTGATAATAATTGGAAATGTTTGAAATATTGGTAATGATTTGTGGCTGAATATCTGATAGATAGGAGTTAGCATGTTTTTTTGCTGTATCCAGTCCATGGTTAATTTGCGTTTCATTGTCCTTCAAATTTGGGAATTGAGAAAAATCAACGGGTACCTGCTGCAGCACACTGTTACAGAAGTTTTGAATTTGGAGTGCTTGTGAGCTTTGATGCGCCATTCCTTGATTAACGCCAATTGCTGTATCTGTCATTTTTTCGTCCTCTTTACGGGTGAGTGATGCCGTGTACCATGGGGATACCGGCATAAATTGCTTTGATACTGTCCATTTGATCTGAAAGCAGGTTCCACTGCGCGACACCTACTTCCAAAGACTCACGAATCACTTGAACCTGTTGCTCACTGGTGGCCGTTGCAACAATTTCTGCGCTACTCGAAAATTGTTTTTCAACTTTCTGCCAGTTTTCTTCTAGCCCACTCAAAGCCTGATAAGTGCGGGAAAATGCCCCCACAAACAGGTTGTTCTGAGCTTGGATAGACTTTACGACAGACAGCAAGCTGTTGTTTTTTGCGAGCTGTGTGTACAAAACACCCAATTTTTCGTTGTTGGTACGAAGCTCTCTCACTGATTGACTGGACTCACTGGCTCCCTGAGAGATGCCATTCAAGCCTGCAATCAGATATTGCGTGTCGATTTTCGATTTATTTTCATCTTCGTTTTTTTTATCTTTTTCCTTGTCTTGATCTTGCTTCTTATCTGTCACATCGATACTGGCCAGTATTGTTTGACCAATTTTATTTACACCCTCACCCGCTTTGGTGCCACCGTCGACGATCCCTTGAATGTTTTGCGCAATCTTTTGATTAAGCGTTTCAATTGCTTCTGTTTGCTGCTTAATATCAGCGGAGACGGACTGCTCTATCTGAGCGATAACCAAGTCATATTGCTTGTTGGAATAGGAGAGCTCTTGATTCATCACTCCGGCCTGAGCATATAAGCCTGCGGCATGCGTGGCGTACAGGCGCGCCTGAGTGGTTAAAGCACTTAGGGTATGAACAATCTGATCAGCTTGAGCAAGTAATGCGCTGTTGCTATTGGGCAGAGCACGCTGTGCAGCCGCGACTAACGCAGAGAAATTCGATCCGTTGGAAAAGGTAGTGATAACAGCAGGTAGCACGATCTGTAGATATTGATTGGCTTGCTGCCTCAGCTCCTCTTGAAACGCGCTAGATTTCACTGCCAAGTCTGAGCTCAGCTCAAAGCCTGCCAAGCTTTGCTGGCTGAGAAGCAAGTTAGCGTTCTTTTGTGTTATCAACCCACGGTTTGCAGCACTCAAGTAGGCTGCTAGCAAACCAGCATCTCCCGTATCGATAGTATTCACACCCGTCATTATTTTTCCCCTCTAACTGGAATAAAAACAGTCTGTTAACCACATAGGCATTCTGGCTTAGGCAGCACTAACACACCCCTCTCTCCTACCGTATTCTTCTACCGCGAGAACACAGGAGAGTTAAGATGGAAGCATAGAGTGAAATGCCTACTTTGCTGGGCAATATTCTGATAATGAGTCAATCACGGCACTTTTAGTGTGTAGGTAGGCAACCTATTGCACACTTCTATCAAGCGATCTCACCAAATCATTATTCGCCGAAACAACAAATGCGGATAGGCTCAAAGAGGACAAAAAAACGCCCAGCAAGGCGGCTGGGCGGGAATGGAAGGTCAACATGTCGCTGACACAACATCAGAACTAGCACATTGTCACAATGCAATCGCATTGTATGAGTAATTACGGCTCATGGTGACACTTGGTTCATTTTTTATTCAAATGATTGTGGATCACCACTGCCGTGGCGGCGAATTTCTGGGTTGCCTTCACTAAAATCAACCACTGTGGTGGGGTGCTCACCCAATACGCCACCGTGCATAATCAAATCCACACTGTGTTCGAGATGATCACGAATCGCTTCGGGATCGGATTCGGTAAAGTCGTTACCCGGCAGAATCAATGACGTCGACATCAAGGGTTCGCCCAGCGCCTCGAGTAAATCAAGCGCGATACGGTTATCCGGTACGCGAATGCCAATGGTCTTACGCTTCGGGTTCATTAATCGACGCGGCACTTCTTTCGTCGCCTTCAAAATGAAGGTGTAAGCGCCGGGGGTGTTATTTCGAATCAAGCGAAACGCGGTATTGTCTACCCGAGCATAAAGCGATAACTCGGATAAATCACGACATAGCAACGTAAAGTTATGGTCTTTGTCGAGATCACGAATCCGGCAAATGCGTTCTAGCGCCTGTTTATTTTCTAGTTGGCAGCCTAATGCGTAGCCCGAATCGGTCGGATAAATAATCACCCCACCATTTCGGATAATCGCCACCGCTTGATTAATCAACCGCGCTTGCGGGTTCTCTGGGTGGACGTAAAAAAACTGACTCATGGTTCCTCCTGCTTTAGCTCCGCCACACTAGGATGCTCAACCGCGATCCAGCGTTGGTGGCTAGCGCGCCGGATAATCCTTCTTATAGGTCTATTGTAACGCGTCTGGCTTGTCGCTATCTAGTTGATTTACTGATTGCCATTTTTGTTCAGCCGCCTCTAACCATGTCCAATCACACCAAACCGGCTGACTGTCCTTCGGCAGCCATAAATTGCGGCCCAGCTCTGTCCAAGGAGAGGGGTAATGAAAATCCGACCCCAGCGAGGCCAACAAACCATAATCTCGCGCGTAATCGGCCAGCAAACGACGCTCTTGTTGCGACTGCTGAGGAAGAGCGACTTCGATAGCATCGCCATTGGCTTCAGAAAACGCAGCCAGTAATCGTTTCAGCCACTTGGCTTTGAGTTTGTATCGACCCGGATGAGCAAGCACCGCTTGTCCCCCAGCCTCATGGATCGCTTCAACGGCCTCTGCAATCGAGCACCAATTGGGCGGCGCATAACCGGTGTTCCCTCGGGTTAAAAAGCGCTTGAAACAGGCTTGCATGGTTTTCGCGTGACCCTGCTCGACCAACCAGCGTGCAAAATGGGCACGGGTGAGCGGCGCATCGCCAGCCAGTTCACGCGCACCCGCGAGCGCCCCTGTGTAATGCGAACGCTCTAACCGCTCAGCAATCAGCTCAGCCCGTTGTTGGCGTCGCTCAGCTTGTTCCGCAATCAATGCGGTTAATGCCGGGTGCTGGGACTCGACATTTAATCCCACAATGTGAATATCAAAGTTCTGCCACAAGGTCGAAATTTCAATGCCATTGACCAGTGTAAGGGGCAAGTTTTGATGGTCGATTTCTGCTTGCGCCTCCACCAGCCCAGCGGTGGTGTCGTGGTCGGTAATCGCCAACACGCCCACGCGACGCTCGACCGCGCGCTGTACCAAATCTTTGGGTGATAGGCGACCGTCGGAAGCAGTGGTATGGCTATGTAAATCAATGATCATGGTGTATCGGGTTTCCTTAATGCGCTCGCGCCTTGGCACTGTCGGTTTGTGTCTTATCAGCCTGAGGCTAAGTACGCGCTACGGGGCTCAGTCAATGCGAACGCGCCAAGTTAATCAGCGCTTAGCGAGCACGGTGAATATCTTTGTTCTTTACTATGGTGTGCTTATTCCGCACTTTTTCTGCATTCTTTTCGATTTCCCCGTTGACACAGAAGCAAAATATCAGTTTACTAGTACGCAAGTTAACGCGCACCGTTTCTCTGTCTTGGGGAGCGATATGGCGCTAAGGGTAACAGTCACAACGGAGTCTCGCAGCATGTATTTCAACGCCGCGTCTAGATCACATTCGATTCACACTGCACCAGCTGCCGCACAGGCCGTGTGTGTATTGGCGACATCCATGACCTCTGTTGCGCTTATTTGGTGGCACGGCTCCTCGCGGGCGGTGTGACGCGCTGTATAAACAGCAACCTTATTCACAACGCCCGCCACTGATGCGGGCGTTTTTGTCTCTTAGTTTTGCCATCACGCGTTATCGTGCCACCACGCACTCAGCCACGGTAACCGGCAACCATAGTTTAAAAGGATATTTGATGATTATTGTACTTAAGCCCCAAGCCACCGAGCAGGATGCCAACGTCCTCCTCAATCAAATCGAGCAATGCGGTCTAAAACCGCTTTATATGCCGGGTGTGGAACGCATTGTATTGGGTGCGCTGGGTGATGAACGTGTGCTGCAACAATGCCATTTTGAAGCCAACCCTCTGGTTGAGGAAGTCAAACCGATTCTAACCAAGTACAAACGCGTGAGCCGTGATGTGCAGCCGCACGACAGCGTGGTGCATATCGGCAATGTACCTGTAGGCGGTCAACACTTCGTGGTCATGGCAGGTCCCTGCTCGGTGGAGTCCGAACAACAGCTATTGTCTGTGGCCGAGCGCGTTAAAATCCATGGCGCACGTGTGTTACGGGGCGGCGCCTTTAAACCTCGCACCAGCCCTTATGATTTCCAAGGCATGGGGGTTGAGGGGCTAAAGCTGCTCAAACAAGCCAGTGACCTGACTGGCATGCCAACCGTGTCAGAAGTAATGGAAATTAGCCAAGTCGACACCGTGTGCGAGTACATTGATTGCTTGCAAATTGGCGCACGTAACATGCAAAACTATGGCTTACTCAAAGCGGTAGGCGAAACCGGAAAACCTGTCTTGTTAAAACGTGGGCTTTCCGCCACTATCGAAGAATGTTTGCTGGCGGCGGAATATATTGTCGATGCAGGTAACCCCAATGTGATTTTATGTGAACGCGGTATTCGCACTTACGAAACCGCCACACGTAACACCTTGGATTTGAATGCCGTGGCCTTGATGAAGCAGCGCAGCCATTTGCCTGTGTTGGTCGATCCAAGCCACGGGACCGGTGTGCGAGAGCTGGTGACGCCACTATCACGCGCCGCAGCGGCCGTGGGCGCGGATGGCATCATTGTGGAAAGCCACCTAAACCCGAGCGAAGCACTGTCAGACGGCCACCAAGCGTTAACCGGCGATATGTTCGCGCAGCTGATGCAAGAACTTACCCCCTTTGTGCAAGCGGCAGGGAGAAAGCTGTGAACACTCATGATCCCCAACATGGCGAGCTTGATACGCTCCAACTCTCGGTGCCTTATGTGGCCGACCCGACCGAGTTGTATGCCGCCGTGTGCCAAGATAAGCCTTATAGCATGCTGTTGGAGTCGGCAGAGATTGACTCCAAACGCAACCTTAAAAGCTTGATGCTGATCGATGCGGCCGTGCGCATTGAATGCCGCGGGCAGCGCGTCACCTTACAAGCGCTTACTCATAATGGCAGTCATTTGCTGGAGAGCATCGCCCAGAGCGCAGCGCTGAAAGCCCTCGTCTGTGAGGTAGCACATGCCAACGATGGAGACTTTCCCGCCCTGACGTTGACGTTCCACCATCCTAACGACAATGGTGCGCTATTGGATGAAGACGCCCGTCTGCGCCAAGCGTCGGTGTTTGATGCCCTGCGTGTCATCAAACAAAGTATCGCGTTGGATAATCAACCGGACGATGCGCTCTTTATCGGTGGCCTGTTTGCCTATGATTTGGTGGCCAGCACTGAAACGCTGCCGGCGGTGGACGGCACCGAGCACTGCCCCGACTACCTGTTTTATGTCGCGGAAAGCTTACTAGTAATTGACCACCAGCACCGCCAAGCGCGCCTACAAGGCACCTTATTTGGTGGTGATAACGCCCGCGCTCACTATGTGGATTTATCGCGTCGCTTGCAGAGCATCAAAGAAGCCTGCCTATCGCCTGCGCCGCTTCCAGAAGCGCCCGTGGTCACCGATCACAGCGTCGCGGTTTCGGTCTCCGATTCAGATTTTTGTCAGCAAGTTGACGCGCTGAAAAAGCACGTCATTGCCGGAGATGTGTTTCAAGTGGTGCCATCGCGCCGCTTTACCCTCGCCTGTCCCTCGCCGCTCAATGCTTATCGAGCGTTGAAGCGTGGCAACCCTAGCCCGTATATGTTTTATCTGCGTGATAGCGAATTTAGCTTGTTTGGCGCCTCGCCGGAAAGCGCCCTCAAATATACTCAAGCGACTAATCAGGTTGAGATTTATCCCATCGCCGGTACGCGCCGACGCGGGAAAACTGCCCAAGGCGACATTGACCACGACTTGGATAGCCGCATTGAGCTTGAGCTGCGCAATGATGAAAAAGAAAACGCCGAGCACATGATGCTGGTCGATTTGGCCCGCAACGATGTGGCGCGAATTAGCACGCCCGGCAGCCGCCATGTCGCCGACTTGCTCAAAGTCGACCGCTACAGCCACGTCATGCATTTAGTTTCTCGGGTGGTGGGTCAGCTGAAACCCGATCTAGACGCGCTGCATGCGTACCAAGCCTGTATGAATATGGGCACGCTCACCGGTGCGCCCAAGCTTCGCGCGATGCAACTTATCCGTGACACCGAACAGTGCCGTCGCGGCAGTTATGGCGGGGCCGTGGGCTATTTTACCGGTTCGGGTGAGATGGATACCTGTATTGTGATCCGCTCTGCCTACGTTGAAAACGGCCTTGCCACCGTACAGGCCGGTGCGGGTGTAGTGTTTGATTCTGACCCTCAAGCCGAAGCGGACGAAACCCGCGGCAAAGCACAAGCGGTGATCCATGCGATTCAAACCGCCCATCAAGGAGGCCAATCATGAGTACCCCGCCAATGGACATCGTCCTGCTCGATAACATGGACTCCTTTACCTATAACTTAGTGGATCAATTTCGCGCACTCGGTTACCCGGTCACGGTGTTCCGCAATCATTTAGAGGCTGAGGCGATTGCTCGCCACATTCGAACCCTGCCCCAACCACTGCTGGTGCTCTCGCCCGGCCCTGGCGCGCCGGCTGACGCTGGCTGTATGCCCGCATTGATTGAAAAACTGCGCGGCCAAGTGCCAATGCTGGGGATTTGCCTAGGTCAGCAAGCGATCGTCGAAGCCTACGGCGGCACAGTCGCCGGTGCTGGCACCATCATGCACGGCAAGGCTTCGGCCATGCATCACCAACAGCATGCGGTATTTGGCCCATTGGCATCCCCACTCACCGTGGCCCGTTACCACTCACTGGTGGCGACTGAGGTGCCTGCCAGCTTGAATGTCATCGCCACCGTGTTTGATGGCGACGATCAAAAAGTAATGGCGGTGGTGAGCAATACCGACTACGTGGTCGGTTATCAATTCCATCCAGAGTCCATTTTGACCGCACAAGGCGCCGCCCTGCTCACCCACACTATCGATTGGGCGAGTGGCTACTATCAGTGCTAACAACAACACGTGCCAGATAAGCACGGAGCTCGAACAGACAAATACCGAGGTTAAGTACAGTGATGGATCAACTACTAGAGACGCTCTACCAACAACAGTCACTCAGCCAAGCGCAAAGCGAGCAGCTGTTTGGTGCGATCATTAAGGGTGAACTCGAGCCAGCACGATTAGCGGCTGCGTTAACCGCATTGAAGATTAAAGGGGAAACGCCTGAAGAAATCGCGGGCGCGGCAAAAGCACTCACCGACAACGCCGAGCCTTTCCCTCGACCTAGTTATCCGTTTGCCGATATCGTTGGCACGGGAGGCGATGGCGCGAACACCATTAATATTTCAACCACGRCCGCCTTTGTCGCCGCGGCCTGTGGCGTGAAAGTGGCCAAACACGGCAACCGCGGGGTATCGAGCAAATCGGGCTCCTCCGATTTACTCGCTGCCTTTGGCATTGATTTGGCGATGCCTGCCGACCACGCCCGCGAGGCCTTGGATAATCTGGGGGTTTGCTTTTTATTCGCGCCGCAATACCACACCGGCGTACGACACGCGATGCCCGTGCGCCAAGCGATGAAAACGCGCACCATCTTTAATCTGCTTGGGCCGTTAATTAACCCAGCGAAACCTAGCATTGAGCTGATGGGCGTGTACGACCAAGCCTTAGTTGCGCCAATTGCACAAACCATGCAAAACCTCAATATGACACGCGCGGCCGTGGTTCACGGTGACGGTCTGGATGAAGTGGCTATCCACGGCCCCACGACGGTGGCAGAAATCACCCCGACCCACATCGAGCATTACACCTTAACCCCCAACGACTTTGGTGTATCCCAATACCCGCTGGACAGCATTGCCGGGGGCACGCCGGAGCAGAACCGCGCGATGATCAGCGCGATTTTGCAAGGCAAAGGCACAGACGCCCAGCAAGCGGCGGTGGCTGTCAATGTGGCACTCTTGCTACGCTTATTCGGACAAGAAGACTTGAAAGCAAACACACAACAGGCCTTGGACGTGATGGCGTCGGGCAAGCCTTACACCATCATGCAAGCGTTAGCACAAAGGAGCGCAGTATGACCACCTCAGCCCTCAACGACACTATTTTAGGCCGCATTGTCGATGACAAAAAACGCTGGGTGGCCGCGCGTAAGCGCACTCAGCCGCTGGACAGCTTTATCGACCAACTGACGCCCAGTGATCGTGACTTTCGTGCTGCACTGGCCGCGCCGGGCTCACAGTTTATCTTGGAGTGCAAAAAAGCCTCACCTTCAAAAGGGTTGATTCGAGAAGACTTCGATCCAGCCAGTATCGCCCGTGCCTACCGACCCTTTGCCGCGGCCATTTCAGTCCTGACGGACGAGGACTACTTTCAGGGCAGTTTWGACTTCTTGCCGATCGTACGCGAACAAGTCGATGCGCCTGTGCTTTGCAAAGATTTTATTATCGACCCTTATCAGGTTTACCTCGCGCGTCATTATCAAGCCGATGCGATCTTATTGATGCTGTCAGTACTCGACGACGCCGAATACCGCGAGCTGGCCGATTTAGCCGAGTCGCTAAAGCTAGGAGTGCTTACCGAAGTGAGCACCGAAGACGAGCTCGCGCGTGCCAATGCCTTAGGGGCGGTGGTGATTGGGATTAACAACCGGAATTTACGTGATTTAAGCATCGATCGCGATCGCACCAAACGTTTAGCACCACAAGTGGGCGAAAAAGCGATCGTGATTTCAGAAAGTGGCATTCATAGCCACCGTCATGTGCGCGATCTTGCCCACCACGCGGATGGCTTTTTAATTGGCAGTGCATTAATGGCAGAACCTGATCTGACCCTCGCGCTACGTAAAGTGATCTTGGGGGAAAATAAAGTCTGTGGGCTTACCACCGCCGACGATGCCCTCGCCGCCTATAACGCTGGCGCTGTCTACGGCGGACTTATTTTTGTTGAGCACTCCCCTCGCGCGGTGACATCCGCCGTGGCCGAGCGCGTACAGCAAGGCGCGCCGCTGCGCTATGTGGGCGTGTTCCAAAATCATGCGCTAGATACCGTGGCTGAGTACGCACAACAGCTCAGCCTTCACGCGGTGCAACTGCATGGTGATGAAGACGCAGCATATCTACAAGCACTGCGCGAAAAGCTCCCTGTGCACTGTGAAATTTGGAAAGCGCACGGTGTCTCTGATGTCGCACCGGCTTTAGACGGTGTGAATGCTGACCGCCACCTTATCGACAGCCGAGTCGGCCAACAATCTGGCGGCACGGGTAAAACCTTTGATTGGCACCTGATCCCTAAAACCGCCAAAGACAAAGTCATGATTGCCGGCGGGCTCACCCCCGAGAATGCGGCCAAAGCGGCTGAACAGGGCTGCCTCGGGCTGGATTTTAACTCCGGCGTCGAGCATGCGCCCGGCGTGAAAGATGCCAACAAGTTACACGCGGCGTTCCGCGCCCTTCGCCGCTATTGATTTGGCTGAGAGGATAGATGTCGCCAAGACAGTCAACGTATCTCGGCCCCAGTTAAAGACGTAAAAGGATAATTATGAGCAAGCTTAACCCGTATTTTGGCGAATTTGGTGGTCAGTATGTGCCCCAAATTCTAGTGCCTGCGCTTGATCAGCTCGAACAGGCGTTTATTGATGCCCAAGACGACCCGAAATTTAAAGACGATTTTATCCGCCTGCTGCAAGAGTATGCCGGACGACCCACCGCGTTGACGCTTTGTCGTAACCTCACCAAGGGGACGAACACCAAGCTGTATCTTAAGCGTGAAGACTTGCTGCACGGCGGGGCGCACAAAACCAACCAAGTACTGGGCCAAGCGATGCTTGCCCAGCGTATGGGCAAATCAGAGATCATTGCCGAAACCGGAGCCGGCCAACACGGTGTGGCGACCGCACTGGCATGTGCGCTCTTGGGGCTGAAATGCCGCATCTACATGGGGGCCAAAGACGTTGAGCGCCAAAGCCCTAATGTGTTTCGAATGAAGCTGATGGGTGCCACTGTGATCCCAGTACATGCGGGCTCTGCGACGCTAAAAGATGCATGTAACGAAGCGATGCGCGACTGGTCAGCCAACTATGATACCGCCCACTATTTGCTCGGCACTGCGGCAGGCCCGCACCCCTTCCCGACCATTGTGCGCGAGTTTCAGCGTATTATTGGTGAGGAAACCCGTGCGCAAATTCAGCAGGTAGAAGGCCGATTGCCGGATGCGGTAATCGCCTGTGTGGGCGGTGGCTCAAACGCGATTGGCATGTTTGCTGACTTTATCGAAGACAAAGATGTGCGTTTAATTGGTGTTGAGCCCGCGGGCAAAGGACTCGATACCGACCAACACGGCGCGCCTTTAAAGCACGGCAAGCCCGGTATTTTCTTCGGTATGAAGTCCCCATTGATGCAAGATGAATATGGTCAAGTGGAAGAGTCGTATTCAGTGTCTGCAGGGTTAGACTTCCCGTCGGTGGGGCCGCAGCATGCGCACCTTAACGCCATTGGTCGTGCCGAATATCCGGCGGTCACCGACGATGAAGCCTTAGAAGCGTTTCAATCACTTGCGCGCAACGAAGGTATTATTCCCGCGCTAGAATCTGCCCATGCACTGGCTCAAGCCCAAAAAATGATTGCCGCTGATCCTGAAAAAGAGCAGCTTTTGGTGGTCAATCTATCCGGACGTGGCGATAAAGATATCTTTACTGTATATGACATTTTAGAAGGAAAAGGAGAGCTGTCATGATGGCATCATCAACTCGATATCAAGCGATGTTCGCAAATCTGGATGCCAAACAGCAAGGTGCCTTTGTTCCTT
The DNA here is from genome assembly GCF_001996165.1 of Salinivibrio proteolyticus. Classification (GTDB taxonomy): domain Bacteria; phylum Pseudomonadota; class Gammaproteobacteria; order Enterobacterales; family Vibrionaceae; genus Salinivibrio; species Salinivibrio proteolyticus. The sequence continues at coordinate 28,614 of NZ_MUFP01000015.1, forward strand.
TTGTCACCTTGGGGGATCCAAATCCAGAACAATCACTCGCCGTGGTCGATGCCTTGGTTGAAGGCGGCGCCGACGCGCTGGAGCTTGGTATGCCGTTTTCCGACCCATTGGCTGATGGACCTACTATTCAAGACGCGACATTACGTGCACGAGCCGCTGGCACCACACCCGATACCTGTTTCGACATGCTGGCAGCCATTCGCGCCAAGCATCCGACCATTCCAATTGGGTTGCTGATGTATGCCAACCTCGTCTACGCCCGTGGTATTGACGCTTTTTACCGCCGGTGTGCGGACGTCGGGGTCGATTCGGTGCTGGTAGCAGATGTGCCAATTGCTGAATCTGCGCCATTTCGCGAACAAGCGCTAGCGCATGGTATTGATCCGATTTTTATTGCCCCACCCAACGCAGACGATGCAACCTTGGCTCAGGTTGCGGAGCTGGGTCGTGGCTATACCTATCTGGTGTCGCGCGCCGGCGTCACAGGGGCAGAAGCCAAAGCAGAGGCTCCGGTTGAGCATTTACTCGGCACCTTGCATCATCATGAAGCACCGCGTCCGCTGCTTGGTTTTGGCATCTCAACCCCTGAGCAAGTCCAAGCGGCAATCAGCGCTGGGGCGGCAGGCGCCATCTCTGGCTCGGCGGTGGTGAAAATCATCGAGCAGCATCAACATGATGTGCCCACGATGCTGGCGGCACTAACGGACTTCGTCAAAACCATGAAAGCGGCGACAGCACGCCAATAATACCAAGCTGGATAACACTGAGCTTGATAACACTAAGCGTTGGGCGATGTCTGTTCAGCATCGCCCTGCGGATGGCTACTTACCTGATATGTGACCTCTTCGAACCGCGATTCCTCACGACTGTGCCGTTTTCCATTGGGAGGCTGCATAGTGTCATGATACATGCGATATTGGTTCTTCCCTGCCCGCTTTGCGGCGTACATTGCCGTGTCCGCATGGGTCAGTAAACGCTCTCCGCTCAGTTTATCCTTTCCATGCGCGATACCCACGCTGGCCGACACTTGGCAGAGGTATGTGTCAATGAGGATCGGTTGATGCGCCACGTCGACAAGAACACGAGCAAGCACTCTCGACTCATCGTCGCGCTGATAAGGCATCACCACTGCAAACTCGTCGCCTCCTAACCGTGCAATGACCGCATGCGGCGGGAGTGCCATCGCTAGCTTTTCTGCCAACGCAGACAGAAAAAGATCGCCCACATCATGGCCAAAGTTGTCGTTAATCGCCTTAAAGCCATCAAGGTCGATCACCAATATCGCCATATTATGGGTATTGAATACATAGCGACCGTTTAACGTATCAAACAGCCAATGGCGATTGTGCAACCCTGTCAGTTGGTCTTCGCGCGCTAAGCGATAATAGCGTTTGGCATCCAATGCCAGCAGCATCAATACTGTCGCGCCCACGGCTATCATCCCTAACGTCATCACGGTGGTCAGTTGTCCGAGCTGGTTAAGTAACCGCGTATGCTCGCGATAACCATGACCCGGCATGGCTAACGATTGCTGAAAAAAGCCATCGAGCAATTGACGCTGCTGGCGATAATGCGCAATCAGCGGGCTCATGCCCTGACTGGAAAAGCGCAAGGCATAGAAGCGGCTTTCATACCCTTTAAGATCAGCAAACAGGGCTTTTAGTAGCGCCGTCGGATGCGCCTGTTCCGTATCACCACTATTCGCCATTGTTATCGCAACCGGAAAGCGACTCCATAAGATCTCGTGCTGAATCGCCAACTGATCAAAACTGCTCTTTCCACCTTGGTAGCGTTCCAGCAAGCTGATCAGCGCATCGTACTCTTTGGACAAGCTGAGCATATACCACACAAGCTTGCTTTGGCCATTGGTTAGGCGCTCAGATAACGCGGTGATCTTATTGGTGGTTAACACCACACCGACTGCCATGATCGCAATACACACCACTAAAATAGTGCGTTTAATCGGCATCACCTTCAGTTGGGCATTTCTCATCATTCGTCACTCCTTAGGGCTGGCACGCTATGTCAGTCAGCTGCCACACCATTGCCGAGTAGAATCGGTCATTCTGAATGGCCGGGTATTGGTCGAGAGGAAACACTAACCAAAGTGGACCGAGTGTTCTGAGTGTCATCGCTTGCCCGTTGCGTTTCATCGCAATCACTGGCTGATAACGTGCCACCATGTCGGCACTGAGTATCGCTTGGTATCGATTCATCGCGCTCAGTGTTAAGTCAGCACATTCCCCTATCCCCGCAGCGTCCAAAACGGTTGATAGCGCCACACCCTCAAAGCGTTGCTCACCTTGGGTAAATGGGGTCTGAGTGATGATTTGTGCCGAAGGTAAGGCCTCGAGCGCCTGTCGATTGAATCGCATACTGTGCTCTGGTGTAACACTTACGGTGAGATTGATCGGCACGCGCAAGGAGGCGACAGCGCTGAAGGTAATCAAAACGCCAATCACCACCATCGCGACAGTGGGGGCTTGAACTAAACCACGCAGCAATACAATAGGTGCTGCAAGAAAGGCTGTGCGAGGTTTTTCTTTCATTTTTCACCAGTGACATCATAACGACAACCGGAGACTTGGCGGTCAGCAGCAAGGGGCTTGAAGCTGGCCTCACAAATGTAAGTCACGTGTCTGTATTACGTCACGGATGTGACGCTGTTGGGACTAGTGTGCTTGAAAGGGGTTAACGATTTATAGTGTTTGAGCCAGCATTTATTAACAAATCTCACAATTGAGATAAACTCGCAGCACAAAAAAAGTCAGGGATAGAGAGCTGACGGTGGCAATAGGCCATAAACAAAAAAGCCTGCCGATACTGTGTGTATCGACAGGCAAACAACGCTGATTAGCTAAGATCGCGCATTAATATTTCAAGCTCTTCCTGAGCCTGATCAATCAAGGACGCCAGCTCGTTTGCATCATCATGATGCATTGGCAGTGCCCAATTTTCTCGTCTTCCCGGCTCGACATGCTCTGCGACCAGCTGGGTGATTTTTCCTTTACGCTCAAACTTCACCTCATCAAATTCCGCGAGGTGCGGTTTTTTTTCGTTGGCAATCTGGATCAACACATTGCCATTTGGCACGACCCGCACGTGCGCCTTTCGCGCGGGTGTGGTGTTCAATGTATAACTGCGTGAACGGATAGACATGTCTACCTCCTGTCACTCGATATGGGGCACTAGTAAGTGTAGTAACTCTGCCCTCAAACGGCAGCGAAAGGCGCCGGATTTTTAGGATATAAGGGAATAAATGGTTACCAATTGTGAGGCACTTAATAATCTTAATACTGACAAGCGATTAGGATAACGGCCCCTATACGGTAAGCATAACCAAACGCACTTTGTGCATGTTCAATCAAACGCGCGCGCAGATCATAGCAACGGACTGAACATGTAGAAAAACTGTTCAATCGGCTTGTGATAAACCGGTCGTTGTTGCCACGTTTTGGGTTCCACACGCAAAGATTGGGTGAGATAGCGCTGGTGTAACGCGTTCACACTGGCACAAAAATCAGGATCATCGACCGTGAGCGTTAACTCAAAGTTCAACCACAAGCTGCGCATGTCGAGGTTTACGGTGCCAATCAAACAGTACTTTTCATCAACCAACACAGATTTGGTGTGTAGTAAGCCGCCGCCAAAGCGGTAGATCTCAATACCTGAGGCCATTAGATCGGCAAAAAAGGATCGACTGGCCCACTCCACCATTAAGGAATCGTTTTTCTCCGGCACAATCACTGTCACTTTCACGCCTCGTTGCGCTGCCGTTTGTAGGCTAAACAGTAGCCCTTCACTCGGCACCAAATACGGCGTGGTAATGGTAATGCTGTCATGGGCTTGGTGGATAGCCAAGGTTAGCACCTGCTGGATCATACCATCCGGCAAACCCGGTCCCGATGGAATGGCTTGCACCGCGTGATTGGCATGTTGGTGATCTTCAATGAGTGAGCATTCTGGTTGTGCGGGTAAATTGCGCAGTCCCGTTTCTACTTCCCAATCCCAAGAAAAGATGCTGCTGAGCACAGGAACGGTGGGGCCGGTGACACGTACCATCACGTCTACCCATTGACCCACGCCCGCGTTTTGCTTAAAAAAGCGCGGATCGACCATGTTCATCGAACCTGTGTATGCCAGATGATTATCGATAATCACCACTTTGCGGTGCTGGCGAATGTCGAGCCGACGGAAAAACATCCGAAACGGATTGACGGCCAGTGCTTCAATCAGCTCTATCCCCGCTTCTCGCATCACACTGGGCCATTTGCTGCGGAAAAACGTCTTACTCCCCGCAGAATCAAGCATGATACGAACCGGAATGCCCCGCTTCGCGGTATCACACGCGGCTTGCGCAACCTCATCGGCATGGCCGCCAGGATGCCAAATATAAAACACCATGTTCACGCTTTGTGTAGCGTGACGAATATCAAAGGCAATGGATTTAAGAATATCTGCCGGATCGGTCTGCAAGTGAAGTTGGTTGCCCGTTAATTCAGGGACACCAATCCGCGCTTGGCATAATTGGTTAACATGATGAGATTGCTCGCGCACGTGCTGAGGACGATGCGCCGGACACGCCTGTAAGCTGAGCAACCATTGCCGATACGGTTCAAACATCGCTTTGGCACGTACCGCACGCGTCTTACCTAGATTGAGCTCGCCAAATAGCAGGTAGGCGATGACACCGACAATCGGCAGGATGTAAATAATCATCAACCATGCGATAGACACCCCGAGCGCACGACGCTTAAAGACCACACGAATAGTGACCGCCGCGATCGTTAGCCAATACGCGAGTAACAAAATAAGAGTCAGGATCTCGTAGACTTTTTCCATGCTTGTTTGCGCACACCTTATTGTTGGAATCGACGGGTTATCAACCACATGGTCTTCCCCTATTCTGCCTAGCTTGCCTCTGGGTGCAAGCAGTGTTTTGTCTAGATTTATGACAACACCAGTCACCAAAAGTGAAGTGGCCCACAGTAGAAATGTCATAGATGAATAACCGACACATAAATACGTGACGCAACATCACCTTGTTAACATTGTGTTAAATCAATAATTGCGACAGAGAAAGCCACTGTGGTACTGACTATAGACAGTGAATCGCACTCGCTATCGGTGAATAAGTAAGCAGACGCGGAAAGAATATCGGGAAGTTGGCTCGTTTGGGGGTATTACATACGGCAAGATCTTCAAATTTTACGCATAAACTGTTTTACTTACGAGCCTTAGAGGAACGAATCACTAGCTTCAATCTGTAATTATAAGTTTACACACCATGAGGTGTCGCTCGCGCATCAGCGATGGGCATTATGAGCAGTATCAATCATCTATACCCAAGCAGCTGGACGCACTCGCGTAGAGCTAAACGGGTATGTCGCATAAACTGACGAGTAGATATGGCAAACACACAACGCGCACAATTTTCATCCCGATTAGGGTTTATCTTGGCGGCAGCCGGCTCAGCGATTGGGCTGGGCAATATTTGGGGGTTCCCGACCCAAACAGCTTCAAACGGCGGCGCCGTTTTTCTGTTCATTTATTTGATCATGGTTTTTGTCCTGGCGTATCCCCTTTTAATAGCAGAACTCACTATTGGACGCTACGGCAATGCTAACCCGGTTCGGTCTTTGTCCTCAGTGGCAGGTGGGCAAAAATGGTTGGGTCGCTTACTCGGCTTAGTCGGTATGCTCGGGGCAACCGGTATCCTTAGCTTCTATGCTATTGTCGCTGGTTGGTTGGTCGGCTTTATGGTGTCACCACTGCTTACCGCGCTGGGTTTTGTTAATGCGGCGAACTGGTTAGAGTCATTTAGCGAAACCCGTAACCTTGCCCTCATGCTGTGCTTTATGGTGCCAACTATTTTGGTGGTTCGTAACGGGATTGCTAACGGGATCGAGCGTTGGTCGTCTCGCTTAATGCCGGTACTGTTTTTACTCTTCGTGGTAATGGTGGTGTATATCTTGTTCCAGCCTGGCGCGATTGAGGGGTTAAAAATGTACCTGATCCCCGATCCTTCTCATCTTTCGCCAAGTCTGGTGGTGAGTGCAATGGGGCAGGCTTTCTTCTCGCTCTCTCTCGGTGTGTGCGTAATGATGGTTTATGGCTCTTACTTATCAAAGTCAGCCAGTATTCCCAAAACTGCCGCCCAAGTAGCACTGCTCGATACCGGTATCGCCTTTATTGCCGGACTATTGATTATGCCAGCGATGTTCGTTGCCCAGCATAACGGGGTAGCGATTTACAGTGAAAGCGGGGATCTACTCAGCAGCGATACTCTGGTCTTCAGCGTCTTGCCTGCCATGTTCGATACCATGGGCAGTGCTGGCTTGTTTATCGGCTTCGCTTTCTTCTTACTGATGGTCATTGCGGCTCTCACATCGGCCATTTCAATGCTTGAAGTGCCCGTGGCTTGTGCAACCGAAGAACTGCGCCAGTCTCGCGAGAAAGCCGTTTGGTGGATTGGTGGTTTGATCACCCTTGCCTCTGCCACCATTGTGTATAACTTTGGCGATCTGTTCGGCTTGGTGGTTACCGTGACCACCGAATACGCACAGCCTATTCTCGGCCTGCTGTTTGCCTTGGTCGCAGGTTGGTTGTGGCACCGTAACGAAATCTTGAAAGAGCTGGTGCAAGGTAGCCCTGAGCTTGGCGAAACCTGGTTTTGGAAGATCTGGCCGGGCTATGTACGAGTGATTTGCCCCATCTTAATGATCTTGGTCTTTGGTTGGGACTGGATCTAACCGCACACCGCTCAGTACATGAGGTGTTATGCGCTGGGCGGTATCTTCTCTTCCCCCTTTTTACGCCATTTCGTATTTCCTCCCCTCGCCACAATTGGTTACACTGCCAAAACATTTGTTCAATCCGCCTAAAAGGCATCGTGTCGTTTTATGAAACAACTGATTGATTTTATTCCACTCATTATCTTCTTCGCGCTGTATAAGTTTTACGATATTTATGTCGCCACAGGCGCCCTGATCATCGCGACCCTGATCCAAGTCGCCTTAGTGTGGGTGCTGTATAAAAAAGTGGAGAAAATGCAGATTGTCACTGCGGCTTTAGTGGCGGTGTTTGGGGGAATGACACTCTTCTTCCATGATGACAACTTCATTAAATGGAAAGTGACCATCGTCTATGTGTTGTTTGCGGTGGGCTTGGTGGCCTCTGAGCTGATGGGTAAACCCTTAATCAAAAACATGCTCAGCAAAGAACTAGACTTACCCGATCGCGTATGGCGCACCATTAACTGGGCGTGGGTGAGTTTTTTCTCGGTATTAGCCGGGGTCAATATTTACGTCGCATACAGCATGCCGCTTGATGTCTGGGTGAACTTTAAAGTGTTTGGCACCATGATCTTAACGTTCTTATATCTCATCGCGACAGGTATCTACATCTACCGCCATATGCCCAAAGAGAGCAACTCGGACCAATAAAAACTTGCCCAAATGCTGTGTCAGAGGTCACAATTCTAATCTTATCCTGAAAAAAGGGGCTAGCCCCTTTTGAATAAGATGTGAAGAGAGCCATGTCTGACAATAAAAACAACTGCCCACGCGGCCAACTGTTGCTGCGTACACTTGCGATGCCAGCCGATACCAATGCCAATGGCGATATCTTTGGCGGCTGGATCATGTCTCAGCTCGATTTAGCCGGCGCAATCCTCGCCAAAGAAATCTCTGGTGGACGTGTCGTGACTGTCTCAGTGAACGAAATTACCTTCAAAGCGCCAGTTAGCGTGGGTGATGTGGTCTGCTGCTATGGGACATGCAGTCGCATTGGTAATACCTCGATGAGTGTCGCGCTCGAGGTATGGGTAAAACCGGTTAAGCATGACGGTGTCGGCGAACGCTACAAGGTGAGCGATGCCGTATTTAACTATGTTGCCATTGATGAAAGCGGTCGTCCGCGTCCGATCAAAAAATAAAAAAAGGGCCTGCTAATCAACAGGCCCTTATTCTTCAACTCATCGCCACATCACTAGCGAGCGACTTCGCGCTACAACACGCTGGTTAAGCTAAGCAGCGCAGGTGTTGATGTGGTTTGCTACGCCCTAGTCAGCGCTTGCGTTTCTTTTACATTGCCAACTGTCGTAGTCATCGCCGATTTGCATACGCGATTCAGATAACGCCTCAACGTCGTACTGAAATCGCCGAGTGCCATTCCATGCTGGCGTAATGTATACGGTTTCAATCTCTGACAGATAGGCTTGGCTAAAGCTATCATTGCTCTGAAATTCAAAAGGATTGTAAACCAGCTTAATCGTGTCGTTGATTAACTCCCACTCACCCGTAGCATTGTATGAAAAGCGCGCACTTTCCTCGCCAAGAAAATATTCAACACGCCCATTTAATACGAATTCCTTGTGATCTTTTAATGCCCAACTTTCCTCATAAACTTTGTCTCCCTGCATAGTAAATGAGCATATCCACTGCCCCGTTACGTTACTCTTATTGATCGGCAGTTCAGACGCTGCCGCGGAGGATAACCCCAACGAAGAGAAAAAAAGTACAACACATGTATTTAGCGATTTCATATTAATGTGATTCTCTTAATCCTATGTAAATGGCTTACACCAAAGAGAGGCCACCATCAACAACGAGCGTATGGCCGACGATATAACTAGCTTTATCCGAGAGCAAAAACTCAATGGCATCAACAACCTCCTCCACGCGTGCAAAGCGCTTGGCGGGCACTTGCTCTTCAACATCGAGCTTTATTGTCGGTTGACGAGTTTGTCGCTCGTCCCACCTTGGTGTCCACGTTACGCCCGGCGCCACAGCGTTAATACGGATATTATTTCTGATTGCTTCTAGCGCGACGGATTGTGTTAGCCCTTCTAGGGCATGCTTTGCCGCACTGTACATCGCTGCATTTGGCGTTGGTCGCAAGCCATTGATTGAGCTGACATTAACAATGGCTCCACCTGTCTCCATCAACTTAATTTGATACTGCAAGCATTGGGCGTGCCCCCAAAAGTCATTATTTAACGTTTCTTTCAACGCAAACATATCAACTTGATGATAAAGGCCACTCGATCCTAACGCCGGTGAGGCATTATTTACTGCAATATCTAACTGACCATATTGCTCGCGAATATGGCGGAAAAGCTGCTCTAGCGAAGCCTGATCGGCTAAATTAGCTTGTTGATAATCAACGGTTTTAAGTGCAGGGTATTCAGTAACAACGGCCTGCCACACATCTACGTTGCGCGAGCACGTGATCACTTGATAACCTGCCTCAACTAACCGCAAAACACAGCCTAAACCGATTCCTTTCGACCCACCCGATACAAATGCCAATTTCGTCATAGCCACTCCTCAAAACGATATCCGCGACATCCTAGCGATCCGCTGGATGATGAACTCCATCCATCACGGGAATATTCTCCAACTCAAACGGATTGACGCCATCTAAGCAGGCAAGATTGAACCCAAACTCACTCGGATTGGAGCGACGTTGGTGATGGGTGTAAATGCCACAGCGTGAGCAGAAGTAGTGCTTAGCTGTGTGAGTATTAAAGGAATACACACTGAGTTGCTCACTGCCAGCAACGACACGCAATTGTGCAAGCTTGACTGAGCCAACAATGGCGCCCCGGCGTCGACACATCGAGCAATCGCAGCGTCTGGGGTTTTCAATCCCATTGGGTAACGCGAGGGCTAACACAACCGTCCCGCAGTGACAGCGAGCCAAGTGTTCGGGTTGGATGAGCGTTTGACCGACTTGTTTTATCATGCGCTTACCTGCTCAGTTTCATGGTGATCAAGCGGATAGACTTTCTCAAAGCGCTCTAACACCAAAGGGGATTGAGTTGTAAACGGTACACCGAGAGCCTGCCCCTCTTGCTCAAAAAACGCAAGATGTGCCTGCCGCCACCACGCATAACTCTTGTCGCCTTCACCTTCCGCTGCGGCGAACTCAGCAGTCACTTGATCAAACGGGCACTCGCTCACTTCAGTCACTTTAATAATACAAACCGGCTGCTGCGCCCAGTTAAGCACCACGGTTAAACGCCCGACTTGCGGGTAAGGTTCGTTTTCGATCTCGTAGCAAGCTTTTAAGCTGCACGATGCGCGTTTTATGCCTTGATCAATCAAACGGGCGCATTCGTTGGCATTGTATTCATCCGCACAAAAGTACTCGGCAATGGCTTCAGGCACCGCCTGACGTTCTGCTTCACTTAAGGTGGCAAGGTAGGCGTTTAAAAATTCCTGTTGTTCTGTATTCATCATGATCCTTGATTAGTGACACCACACCAGCGTGACTCCAAAATGAGATGCTGTATATTTGTCCCTGTAGGCTTTCTAAAAAAGAATATATTCGAGCGACTCAAATCGCCTACTTAAAAGTAGGCAGTGAGCTAGAGTAGTGCTAAATAAATATCGATAGGCCAATAAATATATCTATTAACCCATCGATTATTGCCCATAATAATATAAAAGTTATACCGTTAGTTTAATACTCTCTCGCAACGGTCAACACTAGCATTTCCTTGGCTATGCCAAAACAGATACTCTGAGTCCACCGATAACACGGTTGAAACAGATTCGTCATTACTCTCAATTGCTTTAGTGAACATAGGTTTAAACGACTTAGACAGCTCGTTCAATGGTTCAACCGATACACTTTCGATGTACTCATAAACTTTATTATGCTTCAGTTCCCAAGTGCCCTGAATATTGACTTCAAACAAGAATCGGCCGTCAACATCAGGCATCTGTCCATCAAAAATAGCGGTCCCATCCAATAAACCATCAGTCCAATAGGTCGTTTTTCCATCAAAATTTAGGTCATCGGCATGAGTCGGGCTAGCGCAGTGCCAAGTACCAACAAACAAGTCTCTATCTATTGGTTTGCTAGTTGTTGAAGAGCAGGCAGTTAGAAAAAAAACCAAAAAGGCAACTGAAAAAATTTTTACATTCATATTATTTAAATTATTCCCAATAGCGCATATTAAGATATAAAACTCATTTTATATCGTTCAGTGGATAGTCAAAGATTTTTACTATTTAATAATAACAGACTAGTCAATCCACTCACATCCTAAAACTGGAGATATAACTTATTGTGTGAGCCACGTTGTACGGTCTAAACCGTAAATGGCATGGTCGACAATGCGTCCGTTTAAATTTTCAGCACGACGTATTACACCTTCGAGTGTGAACCCTAAACGCTCACAGACCTTTCGGCTTGGCGTGTTTTCCGTTGCCGCCGATATCTGTACTTTTTCCATACCAAACTGGGTAAACGCCAGCTCAATGAGCTTAGCCACGGCTTGACTCACAATCCCTTTCCCTTGGTGTAAAGAACTCAGCCAATATCCTATTTCTACCTTTTTAAGCGACTGATTGATAGTGTTGTAACTCACACTGCCTACCAATTGCCCCTGATAAATAATGCCACATACCAATGATTTACCTTCTGCATAATCGTGAAGGGATTTTTTAATAAAGCTCAAAAAGAACGCTTCATCATGGGCATGCGGTGGCCACACTAACCATTGGCTTAAATACTCCTGATCGCGGGTAACGATATCCAGATAAATCGGCGCAAAGCGTGTATTGATAAGCTCCAATTTTAGGTCACGATTAACATCCAATGTAAACATACTTTCCTCATTATTAATGCGACATAATTGTCGACGTTTATTGTTTTCAGTGCGGTTTATTCAATCATCCAATTCGCGGCGCCAGCTCCCGCCTCCTGAAAGCGAAGTTTTATCGGATAGGTGTCACCACAGCCTTCGATAATCCATAGCTCCCGCCACACCCTTGTACCTACCTCACCTGACGGCATTTCCCGCACGTAAGGTACAAATTCCTTTGGCTTCTCACAGCCTTGAGATGCCACCGTAACAAGCACCCCTGCCATCGCATCTTGGATCAATTTTTGATTAGCTAGCGTTCCTTCTTGGATCGCTCCTTCTGGTAGCGACTGCGCCATCGATGAAAAAGAGACAGCCAAAGCCCCAAACACGAGTAAAGCCCGTAGCCAATTAATCATACTCAAAAACGCCCTTAAAAAATGAGTCATCAACAATCTCAATGGAGGGTTCTAAAGACAACATTTAATCTCCATGAATATCAGCCACAAACCCCTCTCCCACTCATCATATTGCGATAACCCCACCAATGCGTATTGGGTCGTTGCCGCTACTCATAGTTTTGCCAGTATTTGAATATGACTGTGAGCAACAAAGCCTAACGACTCGCAAAGGCGTCGGGAGGCAATATTTTCCCGGTTGGCACGATATCTGGCGACACGTCCCCTCTTTTCAACCTCTTTGACCCACCTTGAAATCAGTGCCTTGCCGACACCACGCTGACGATAGCTTGGTGTCACCAAGATAGACAGCGATTCAAAGGGCTCGACGCCACAATATGACGCAATGATCCCAACAGGCTGCCCTTCTAGATATGCCATATAGAAATAGTCTGAGTCCAGACTAAAATCCGCTTTAAATAATTCTTCCTCATCAAACCTTGTGATAAATTGTTCGATGCATTCTCGATGGGCTTCAAGCGTGAGCTGATCAATCTCTACCTTTGATTTAGCGTCACAAATATGACCTGATAGATAATAATCAATATCATCAATATAGACCTCAAACGCTTGAGGATTTAAACCGTTGATATAGTCATGCAGCGATCGCAGCTTAGCTTTTTCTAGAACTGTTCGAACGTCTTCATTGCAGCTGACCAGTGTCAGGTTATCAGACGCATACAGAAACGCTAAATCCTCTTCACCACCTCGTTTATAATAGTCGCAGCCAGTGAAAATATAATTGCTCTCAATATGATTCACGCCCAAACGCGCAAGCCAAGATTTATCAATGTTATCCATCGCCTTATTCTCCATACTTAGTCAAAAGTGCCAGCTACGCGACACGCATTATTAGTCGTGCTCTCCGCGATTGTATGCCGTTAAAATAGCACGAAGCCTAGTCAACTTCTGTAAGTAGTACTGAAAAAAATAAGCTATAGCCATTTAAACAAATGCACAACTAATTAAAAATTTACCACTACCTTCATATATGCCTGAAAGACCCAAAAATAAAGAAAAACAAGCGAAAACCGTTATAATAGAATCGTTCGTTTTTACTTTGCATTCATCGTCAGATATATCTTTTACTATCGAAACTGGGTTTGAGAGACCGTCAAGTCTAACTGAAACTTTTCCATTTTTTACTCTGGCATTTAAACCATTACTTTTTAATAAATCGGCTAAATCTTCCATAATGAGTATTTTCCATTTATATAATGACATAAATAAAAACGAGGGTCTTATCTTGATTATTTACAATCAGTTCAATACAATTTCTAATATAAGAGATTACTATATCGAGTTAATTATTTATAGCGTACCTACACTCCTGCGCAGGTACGAGTTATAAACCTAGCACTAAACTTAGTGCTTGACGAAAAAACCGTTTTTGATGTTAATTATTATATTGTGAGGAAGGCTATCACCACACCGATGACTATTAATAAAAGTGGTGTATAATATCCAAGTATGATTAAACATACTGACTCACCTCGGAATAGCCTAGTTCTTAGCTTGTCACCAACCTTAGTCGCCACATAATAGTTGCCAACCCATCCTAAAAGAAAGCATAAGAAACTCAGAACATTAACCACACCACCTTGGAAAAAATATGTCAATCCTGCAGGTATAAGTAGTATTACAGGAGTATATGGAATTGATGCTAACGGCCCATACCCCATATACGTATTCGAAAATGCGTTAACGATACTACCCTTCCGCATACTAGCTAACCTCTGCTTCAATGATGGATTACAATCTTCACATATAGGCTTTTCCAATCCTTTCGCTCTGTAATATTTTTCTTGGCTTGGTTTATGTTTCCACCCGCATTTAGGGCATGTATATGCCATTTCTGCTCAATATCCCTTACTATATGACTAATTCTTACCATTCCGCCCAGCTCAACTGCCTGTTTGGAGCCGACTAGCGGTGGGAAGCAGAGCACCGCGAATTCAACTGCGAAGTGCAACCGCTGGTTAAGTTTCGTCACCACCGATCTCGGACATCCGCAATAACTGGCTACTGCGGCGTACTGTCAGTACATCGATCTGATCTTTGACGCTGTAAATTACCCGATACGTTCCAAATATCAGCTCTCTGATGCGAGGAGCCCCCACCTCAGGAACCATACGCCCGCTTTTAGGAAAATCAGCTAATCGCTCGACCGCGGCAAATAAGTCATCAACCCACTGTATCGCAGCAGCTGGGTTATCTTCTGCAATATACAGAGCAATATCCTCAACACGCTCCAGCGCAAGCGGCGACCAAACTATCTTCATCGAGCCAGCCTGCTCAGAACACGTGCCTTCGCATCTTCATGTGCAATACCATCCCCAGAGGCTATCTGTTCTTCAGCCTTATATACATCTTCTAGTATCTCCAGACGTTCCTGCATCTTCTCGAACTCGCGAACATCCAACAGTACGGCAACACCACGGCCTCTTTGTGTCAGCACCATAGGACGACGCGTTTCATGGATCTGCTTTACAAATGTCGCTACACCTGCTCGAAATTCAGACAGAGGGCGGATATCTTCATCTACTCGAACCCTTGACATGAAATCACCTTAGTACGTTTATGTGTACAACTAAGAGTACGTTACTGCCCGGCAGCAGGCAAGGTGTTTATAGTGGTGTCCTATATTGAGTGAGAGAATTCAACAAACTCGCCCACGATCCCCACATCATGGCCGCACGTTGAATGATGCTTGTCGTGAACTTACTGAACGAGTAAACCATGCGTTTGAGCAGTTTGACTCAGGAAACTCCGTTTTCGTTGAGCACCAGACAGCTAAATCTCAAATGGAAGAGCGCAAAGCCAAAATTCGTCATCGAGGTAAGCAGTGATTGTATGGGAAGAAGCGTCACTTAATGATCGTGAAAAGATCTTTGAGTTTCTCTATGACTTCAACCCTGACTCCTGAGATTTCGATGATTATCTCTTACTGGGCTTATGACGATATCATCCGAGTGATGCGTGTTCTCCACCATAAACAAAAGTCCCCTACGGATTAATTGCTTTCTCTGGGGAATTAACGCTAATTACAGAGATGACTCAGTCTAGTTATCAAAGCAAGGGTCTCCCTGCTGATATGACCAAGATGGCGAAACCGCCAATAATCTTTCGTCGTCGCCAAACTTCAGACCTACCCAGCCCACCCAGATACAGCCTTCTTTTTCATAAGTTTCTTGGTCTGTGACAGACTCGAAAGTAGCAACAATTTCGGCCTTTTCCTGAGAGGCTGCCAGCTTGGGTATGGAAGCCATAAGCTGTGCCTGTGTTTCCTGAAGCTTATCGATTGAGTCATCCCGATAAGCTGCCGTGATACCAGAATCTAGCGCTTGGTAAAACCAAAACGCATTGGTTCCGACCAGCAGAATGATTAAGACAAATATCGCGATTTTCATAGACACTTATAACTCTAGGACTTGGGGCGACAACAGCCGTTTGTTAGGCACCCGAGCGCTGCGAAAAATGGTACAAACCTTCAATATCGGACGAACACAAAAGAGGCATTGCTTCTTTAATTTTCTCCAACGGCCAATCCCACCACCTCATCTCTAGTAACATTGAAATTTCCTGTTCTGAAAAGCGCTTCCTTATCGCTTTTGCGGGGTTGCCACCAACAATTGTATATGGCTCTACATCTTTGGTAACCAAAGCCCGACTGCCAATTACCGCTCCATGGCCAACCTTTACGCCGGGCATAATCATGGCCTCGGACCCAATCCACACGTCACTTCCTATAACGGTATCACCTGCCTTTTGGAAAGCATCAAATGATTCCGAAAATGCCGGCTCCTCACTCATATAGAAAAAAGGGAATGACGTCACCCAATCATATCGGTGACCTTGATTGCCAGCCATGATAAAAGAAGCTCCCGATCCGATAGAGCAAAAGCTTCCAATTATCAATTTATCGACGTCATCACGATCAGGCAGGAGATATCGAGCGCAATCATCAAATGAGTGTCCATGATAATAGCCTGAATAATAGCTATAGCGGCCTACCTTAATATTGGGGTTCTTAACTTGCTCTATCAGAGGTTTCCCCTTGAAAGGGCTCTCAAAGTAATTTTTCATTTAATTTACATCCAATCCAGAATGACATCATTGCCTAACGAATGATATGGATTCCCCCTCTTGAAATCTACCACACTTAGGTGCAGCCATTGGATAATGGGGGTAACCATGTCTGCTCAATTCATTTGTGGCGCTGTTCTCGCCAAGCACCACTTTTCTCTTCACGCGGTGGATGACCACGGAAAAGTCATTCTCTATAACTCGTTCCCACGCTCCTGCGTGGGAACGGGAAGTAATGTCTAATGGCCCTGTCACATGATTGGCAGGCAGCGGTGAGACCGCAGTAAGAGACCTTCTATATGTGTTTGCCGTAAGCAATGACATAATGGCGGAAATGACAGAGCGAAGTAGACGACTTTGTTGTTCGAGAGCATTGGCTGCTGGCGCAGCCAAAAAATGCTATTGCCTATTGACCGGGGAAGGGCTCATATGTGTTATATGCGTACTATTTAGCTTGCTTAGAAACAAAATCATCTAGCTCGGACACTGTTTTGATGATGTAGACTTCTTTATTACTAGCGTATTCGATTAGCTTAGAGTTAAATTCATCGTTCCAGAACTTAGGGCTTAACTTGAGCATTTTATAGCTATTTAAAGTTCCTTTTAAAACTGAACTTCCATCAGGCCAACCCTCTGGCCTAACAAAGAGCGCTTTCAAAAAGCGCTTAGTAACAAACCAATAGCTCACTGAATATGGTATATCTATGTAAACGAGAGTATCTGCCGCAGCTAAGCGTTCATAAAAAGAACGTAAAGGACCAAGCCCATCAATGACCCACGACTCTGACTGAAGAATATCATCGTGAACAGAATCAAATTCTTCTCGAGCTACAAACTCACCGTTTGGTTTGTAAACAATTGAATCTAACTGATAGAGCGGTAAAGCGCTCATTTGCGCTAACACTGTACTCACTGTTGATTTTCCACTACCAGGCTTTCCAAAAACAGCTACCTTTTTCATTTTAAATTCCTCCAAGAGACTAGTTCCCTAAAGGCAGAAAAAGAAAACCCACCTTATAGGGTGGGGTCGAGTTATCCAAAGCACACAAAATCCCACCATTCCTAAGGAATGATGATAATTCGCTTGTTCAATTGCACTTGTTCAACTTTCATACAGTCACTGTTATATAAATACACTCAGTTGTCAATTTGTCTTTGAAAAGGGTTGAATCGGTTGCCAAAGCATATAACGCCTATAGCACGCGCGAGTTTACGAGTCGCCGTGCCTATTATTGTTAGTATTCTATTGATTTTACGTAAAGCATAGTCGGCAATCCATCCCAAAGGTCTTTAGTCTGGAACAATCTCTTAAAACCATAATTTTCGTAAAATGCTCTAGTTTTCTTATATCCTGGGTGCGGCACTTGATCACCCAATGTTTTGACATGAAGGAAGTCAAAGCCTTTCTCTTTGGCAAGTTTTTCAGCAGAAAGCATCAGTTTCTTTCCTAAGCCTTTACGATGATTCTTTAAGCTTATTGCCATTGAATAAATTTCTGCTGTGGACTCGAAGTGCCAATCAATTGAAATAACGCCTTCAACTTGACCATCTATGATTGCGACGAACGCTCCATCTTCACTTAGTTGGTTTGCATAGTCGGAATTAATTTCTTCACTACCAAACCAGCCATCAAGCTCATTAAAAATTTCAAAACAGCGTGCTTTATATTCACTTTTATAAGGATGAATCATACACTTCCTAAAAATACTAACGCCCTGCTAAGGGGTGAGCAACGCAATACCGAAGTCGCCGCAAACCACCTTAATCACCAAATTGAACGCATAGTAAAGATGCCACGCGTTGCGAATCCCTCTTGAGCAGTTTGATACTCATTGAGCCTTCAGCTTAACCATCAGGCTAAGCTGGAAGGCGACAAACCCAAAAAGGAGAAGACTCGATGAGATTTTATAACCAACAGCATGATTATTACTGCGGCATTGATCTGCATGCGCGCATTCTTTACGTCTGTATCATTGATTCTGCAGGTAACACCGTAGTTCATAAGAAAGTTGACGCCAACTCTGACGCACTCTTAGACATTCTCGCGCCCTTTCAAGACCAAATTGTTGTCGGCGTCGAGTGTATGCATTGCTGGTATTGGGTGAGTGACCTTTGCCTCGATTACGCCTTTGACTTTGTGCTCGGCCATGCCTTGTACATGAAAGCCATTCACGGCGGCAAAACCAAAAACGACCGCATTGACTCCTATAAGATTGCTTCTCTTCTCAGGGGTGGTAACTTTCCGCTGGCTTATGTCTATCCAAAAGCGATGAGAGCCACTCGCGATTTACTTCGCCGCCGAACCAAAATCATGCGTCACGGTGCTGATTTGAAAGCCCATGTCTCCAACACCTTTAGTCAGTACAATCATCCTGCACCTAATCTCCAACTACGCTATCCCTAGGCCAGAGAGCTGGTTCGCAACCGCTTCAACGGACAACAACGTTGCTTACCCCCAAACTGAGCCTGAAGATAACTGGAAAACAAACGTTTAGCTTTCTTTTTGAATAGCTCCTGCGTGGGAACGGAAGTAATGTCTAATGGCCCTGTCACATGATTGGCAGGCAGCGGTGAGACCGCAGTAACAGACCTTCTATATGTGTTTGCCGTAAGCAATGACTTAATGGCGGAAATGACAGAGCGAAGTAGACGACTTTGCTGTTCGAGAGCATTGGCTGCTGGCGCAGCCAAAAAATGCTATTGCCTATTGACCGGAGAAGGGCTCATATGTGTTAAAAGGCATTGTCACGCTCTGCCTCATCTAATTTTTTTAAGGCAAACTCACCCCTTTCAGATACAGCGTGTGAGCTATCCGAAGCAAAGCGTTCGGCAAATTCTCTGGCTTTAATGCTAGGATTGCCCAATTCTCTTATTAAAAACTCCGCTGAAACACGCCTAGCGATGGATGAACGATCTTCAGATGAACTTTTTAGTAAATCAACTAGTGGAGTTTTAATTTCTAATTTTCTCTCGCCAACGATAGGTTTTAGCCTACCTTCACAGTATCTTATATCAGTCCACTCCCATTTGCGGCCTTCGAACCATGCAACCCGCCCTTCAAATAAGCTGCGATATGCTTTAGCTCGAACCGAAGGCTGAATAGCGGATTTAGCTATTTCTTCAATTTGCCCATCGAGTATCGGAGTGCGGCCAAGCTGAGAAAAGAGTGATGGCATAGGTCCAGAAGCAGACAAAATCAATTTAGTCCGAAAGGACTTTGCTATCTCCTTTTCAGAAATGATTTTTAAAAGAACCTTTTTATCCCCTTCTTCTATCCTACCCCAAGAGTTCCAATTGGAAAGCGCGACGCATAATGCCTCTACTACATATTCAGGATCACTTGACCTTGCTATCTCTGGAAGCGTTTCCCTAGCTGCTTTACGAACTTGGGGAACCCAATCGTTGAGCCTACGAACAGCAAGAGAAAAAAAGAAAGCATTTGGCGCAGCCACAGATAGAGTCCTAAGTGCTTTTTCACGCTTGTAACCATCCCAGCTAATAAGATCAAGCCAAGTTACTAACTCCTTGGGTTTAGACCACACTTTCCACTTAGGGGGAATAGACTCACTAATAGCTGAAGAAAACTCTGAACGAATAACTCGCTCCCAGTAGTTAAAACTCGAAAGAGGTAACTGAGACGTAACTTCAACTAGTTCAGACATATCAGCGACGACTTTGCTACCCGAGTTTATCGATCTAGCAAAAGCTTTCACTGCTGAAATAATCTTATCTTCCATCATCTGTGATTGTTGCACCTACTATTCTTGCCTCTTAATGCTTAGCTTTACGGCGTGCCAGAGCGCAGCGTAGGCACATCTGACAACAGCCACTTGTTATGCTCTTAGTTGCTTGAAGTACCATTCGGCCTGGCCCCACTCAAGGTCCTGTTCCATACTCCAATCAAAAGGTCGAGGATGCCGGTGGTGATCAACTAAGTATTGAAGGTGTTGATGGGCAATTTCTGGATCGTAGACTCTCCAGACCAAGCGCCGAGTTTTGTTCCAAGTTTCTCTAACAAGGAACAAAGCGTTTCCTCCTACTTTGATTTCTTCGTCCAATTTGTCGCAGAACGGATCGATAATTTCTCTTTCTTCCTCCGAGGGCATGCCATTTTCGACTGTTTCCTCAAAGTCGATGAT
The DNA here is from genome assembly GCF_001996165.1 of Salinivibrio proteolyticus. Lineage (GTDB taxonomy): Bacteria > Pseudomonadota > Gammaproteobacteria > Enterobacterales > Vibrionaceae > Salinivibrio > Salinivibrio proteolyticus. The sequence continues at coordinate 48,893 of NZ_MUFP01000015.1, forward strand.
CACTGAAAGGTGCCACCCAAAAATCTGTTTGTGCTCGAAGTCACTGAGTGCAGAATTGAGCATTCCAATACATGGCAAGCTGTCCTCTTCCCATTCCATCAGCGTGTAGGACTCCTCAGGAAGGACTACACGCACCTCATTTTCTTTGAGAGGCTCTTCCTTTTTTCTTCCAAACAACTTCCCTAGCACAACATTTCTCCTGGAACATAACGTCCGCAACTAGCGAACTCCTCATAAATATATTTTAAAACAATGAGGTAGACATACATCGCTCCCTCTGATCGATTGGATTTCGCCAAAAAAACACTCGATACAGACAGATTCAATAGCGATGCTAACGATGCGTGATAAGCAGATCCTACTACAAACACTGTCAAAGTAGTGCCCCAAAACTCACCAAAAACGGCTTATTTCTCTTACTCTTACTACTAAAACCTTACTCGACGGCGCTAATTTAACCCTCACCAAACTTGAGCTTGAGACGCAAACCTCAGTTAAACATACGATTAAACGTATTGACCGCCTGTTAGGCGATACGCTGTTGTATCAAGAGAAAAACCTCACCAATATTTAGTGATTGAAGACATATTCGTTTGTTAGCAATACACTACAGCATTGTTCGATTACAATAAGTAGCCTTTTCAAAGTCTCTTATGTTCATAGCGATGTTGGGAACATTAGGAAACAAGGCAACAAGCTTTGACACGACTTGTTGAGATAGTATAGCCTTCTGTTCTGTAGTTCTTCCTTGCATGATAGATGCAAACACATGAATAAAATCCTCTCGCTTATTACCCACTGAGTACGTTTGAAAAGAGTTTATTCTGACCTTGATATCATTCACATCAAACAGCCCTGTACCATGAACTACCAAAAAGATTTGTTCGATAATAAACTCTTCATCATGAGACTTTAAAATACCTTCTGAACAATCCATTACAAAATGTGGCATTCATCCTCCTAACTATCATTGTATTGCTAACGCCTAAAACAGCAGAAAACAAAAGCGAAGTGAAACGTAGCCTTTGGTTTTCCGACTGCCTTTACTTGTTAAGCCTAGATCGGTATTCGCTAAGTTTTTTAACATATTGTTCGATAAACTCACTATGTGCATGTTCTTTATCTAGTTTTAGAACTCTTTCAACCTCAGCACCTATTTCTTCACACTGCTCAATAGTAGCACCATCATTGCCATACAAAATTCCGCTTGGCCATTCGTGCCCAGAGTATTCGAGCCACGATACTAATATCTTAAGCAAAAGCAACCGAGCCTCATCGTTACTCGGGTCAATTTCGTAGCTTTTGCTGTATAAGTTTAACTCACTGATCCAGTTTAGCTCTTCATGAAGCTGCTGAGTTTGATATATATTTTGTACGAGCTTACCCAACCAGAGAGTACTAGCAAAATGGTTGTTCTCGTAACCAGCCTTTAAAATTGGGTATACCAGCTCATGGAATATCTCATGACGAATTCTCGAATGCCTATTTGTTTGTAATGTAGGAAGATACTCCCACACCCATTCTTCTTTTTCTATTTCATTTTCGAATGACGAAATAAAGTTACGCAGCGCCTTTGATGCTGGCTTCTTCAGTCCTTTTTCTTCGAATTCTCTGTACTCTTGATAATGATCGATATTCATAATAGCTTAACGCCTTTAGCAGCGGCCCAGTGTAGGCGCGAAGCGCCGAAACGGAGGTCCAGCCCCCGAAGAATCCGTCTTAAAGCGTTTGTTATGCCACTAGCGATCGCTGATCGCAACTTTGCTTGCTAGCCCAATAAGTAAAACACCAGATACGCCCTCTAGCCCTCGTGAGTAGCGTTGAGAATTCGGGCGACTAAAGACCCAACTACCTACTGACGCATACAGGATATTACACATTGTAGCCAGTACGCTAAATAACAAACCAAGCCACAATAATTGCATCGAAGCCGAACCTGATGATGTGTCAATAAACTGAGGCAGGAACGAAAGGAAGAACAGTGCAACTTTCGGGTTTAATACACTAACAATTACGCCTTGTACAAATACATTTTTGTCACTTTCAACGCTTTCACTTACTTTCAATGTGCTACCCCCACGCCACATTGAAAGTAACGACTGAACACCCAAATAGACTAGATAAGCGGCACCCAACCATTTGACTGCGCTAAAAGCTACCGCTGAGCTGAGGATAATTGCAGATAATCCTAATGAAGCTGCTAAAGTATGAACAAAATAACCTACACCAAGTCCCATTGCAGCTTTGAACCCAGTGACCAACTTACCTTTCATTGTGTTTGAAACAATATAGATAACGTCTGGCCCTGGTATCATATTGATAGCAAGACAAGCGACTATAAACAGTAGTAGTGAATTAAGATCCATTTCCTTTTCTCCATATTTTCTGGCTGTGGCATAATGCCCGGCTCACGCGCCGGTTTGGAGCTGCGAAGCAGCGGAAAAACGGTCGCCGTGCAGCTGATTGTTAGACATCGTCGGCATTGATGAGGCCGCCATATTCTTCAGCGTAGACGTATTGACCTGAAAGAACGCCAGCGACATACCCTTGGAAATAATCTCCGAAGGTTTTAGCCTGCAATTCTCTGGCCTCCATGTCATGCCACATGGTGATTACCTGTCCGATAGATCCCGATTCTGAAGGATCGAGGTCTAGGCAAAGGTGGTCACCGCCACCGTTATGCGTGAAAGGGATCCACTTTGAGTTCCACCAATGATTCTTGATTCCCTTGTCGGGCTCGGAGAAAGTGTCTTTAAACTCACCAGCATCCAGTAACTCTTTCCAGACAGCCCACTGGCTATAGATTTCTTCGCACGACAAGAACTCCATACCATCGAAAAATGACAAAAATCCGTCTTGGCCATTGTGGACTTTGAGGCAAGCGACAAAATCGAGCGGAAGCTTAATTTCAAGCTGTCGTTCAAGTTCTGAAATTTGCTCGTCAGTCGCCGGAGGATTTAGGCGAGACAGACCTTCGGGCCAATGTTGCGCCAGCCATTCTTCAAACTTCTTCCATGTCTGCTCCATCTCGTCTCCTTGTGTGTCTAGCGCAAAGCTCAATGGAGCACCCACTGAACTTTCAATAATTTCATTACTTTATACCACAAACGCCGGACGGTAATGCTTCCATTGGAGCGTCTTGTTAGGCATTTATTCAACGCTATAGCCAATATGACCTACGAGCTTTTCGGAGGCCAGTCAACAAACCATGCATCTTGCGAGTAGTTACTCCAAGAAAGTTCAAACCTACTACTTGTAATATGCCACTCAGTCCAACCTGTTGAATGAAAGCCCTTTAGGGTATAAGACAACACTACCCCTTCTTCATTTACACTACTTATTGCCTCTAATATTTCTTTGTCAATAGGTGCTTTTGGATGCTGATGCTCTTCGAATATTTTAGTCTCATCGTTGTAAACAGAAGCAAGACTCTTAGTAACACCATGAAAAGTCAGGACACAATTATCTATACACTTCGCTACAGAATGAGGATTATCAACGTGCTCACGCAGAATATTCGCGAACTCTAAATAAACACGAATGCATCCCTTCTCAATATCAATTTTTGACACTGGGCTATCGTGGAAATCCAAATTGTGAAATTGACAGTTCGTTGTGTATCTCATATAAATTCCTAACGAATGACATGGATTCCCCCTCTTGAAGATCTGCCAAACTTAGGTGCGGCCTTTATTACCGGAGGTAACCATGTCTACTCAATTCTTTTGTGGCGTTGATCTCGCCAAGCACCACTTTTCTCTTCACGCGGTGGATGACCACGGAAAAGTCATTCTCCATAAATCTGTTTCACGCGCTAAGCTATTGGCTACATTAGCAAATATGCCTACGATGTGCATAGGCATTGAGGCCTGCAGTGGGGCACATTATTGGGCCAGAGAATTCAACAAGCTCGGCCACGATACCCGCATCATGGCCGCAAAGTACGTCGGTCCTTATCGCACAAGAGGAAAAAATGACCTGAACGATGCCGTTGCCATTTGTGACGCTGTTCAGCGTCCAAACAGCCGTTTCATTCCTGTTAAATCACCCGAACGCCAAGCGATTCTCGCCATTCATCGTGTACGTGAACATTGGGTCAATGAACGTACCGCCCTCATTAATCGTATTCGTGCATTACTGGCAGAGTTCGGCATTATTATTCCAACAGGACGAGCCGCCGTTCACCGTCAAGTACCACTTATTCTCGAGGCAGCAGAAAATGGCCTGCCTGATATTGCTCGTNTCCAACAGGACGAGCCGCCGTTCACCGTCAAGTACCACTTATTCTCGAGGCAGCAGAAAATGGCCTGCCTGATATTGCTCGTGCTGTCGTGGCAGATTGTTTTGACCACCTACAAACACTTAATCAGCGTATCGACGATACCGAGCAGTGTTTCGATATGGTGACCAAGGCCAGTCCTAATGCCCAGCGTATTCTTAATGTTCGCGGCATTGGTCCACAAACAGCAACAGCGATTATCGCCACTATCGGAAAAGGCGAGCAGTTTGATTCCGGTAGAAACTTTGCGGCTTGGCTTGGATTAGTGCCCAAACAGTACTCAACCGGAGGAAAGCCTCGATTAGGTCGTATTAGTAAACGAGGAGATAAATATCTCAGAACACTCTTAGTGCATGGCGCGAGAGCCGTCATCACGAACCTAGGCGATAAGCAAGATAGACTCAGTGTTTGGGGGCGAAATATCCTTGAGCGACGTGGCATGAACCGCGCCATTGTCGCTCTCGCAGCCAAAAATGCACGTATTGTGTGGACGTTATTGCACCATCAAACGGATTATCAAGACTACGCGGCCTAACTCGTCGCTGTCGTAAGGAGAATACACCAACCGGGTCATTGCACACGCAAGTTGATGAGTATCGGTGAAGACCATTTGCAGAGAGCCTGTTAATGCAGCGGGCACCTTGATGCCTTCTAACGAATTAGGCACTGCAACCGCGCAATGTCATCAGGGCCATGACGTGAGTCAGTAAAAGGCCGAATGTAGAGCGGCAGTCCAAACCAAACTCAATACGCTTCGCGGATGCTTGACGAACGGGGGAATCCATGTAGCCCAATTAAGGTGTGAAGCACGCGACCACGACACCTAATTTGACCACCGAAAACACTGAACTTGACCCAAACCAAAAATGCCAAGCGTGCTGAATCACTCTTAAATTGTTTGTTAAATGTAAATCAACCTTTGGCCAACCATCCAATAAAAGCAGCAAGAACACCACCTAGAATGCTCAATAATGGATTAGATAGCCATCTATATTCCTTATTTTGTTCAATAGCTCTAGAATGAAGTTCAATGGCAGTTTGAATAAGAACGGTTATTTCTTCTCCACTAAGCGGCGTTCGTGAGATTCTCTTTTTCTCTTCATCATTCAGCGCATTAAATTCTTGAAAACTCAAATCTCTTTGTTCATCAACATTATATCGTTTTCGATAGCTTCGCCTCCAAGCTAAAGAAACCTTTTTACCTTCTCCGTCAACACGAAAAAACTCTGGGTGCTCTTCAAATATCGTTTTCCAATAATCTGCATTATTTTCATCACCTGTAATTCTCATCGCCCAGCCAGCATAATCAAGCTTATAGAACCCATACTTACCCATAACTTGGATAGCTGAAATAACATTACCTAACCGGTTGTGATTTTTTAAATAGGGGGATTTCGACATTTACTAAATTATCTCCATTTACATTTAACGCCTTGCTCACCGGAACATACTGCGGAGAGCGTTTTTGTGTAAAATGGAGCGCAGCGATAGGCACAAAAACGAGCGTAGCAGTATGTGTCCGCGTGCAGCAATTTGTTATATTCCTTTTACGCCCGAAACAAAGTTATGATAGGTAGACCATTTGGGGTCATTCTCCATCTCAATTTGTATCGGGTATACATCGTGCCCAGCTAAAAGCTCGTTAAGTTTACCCACCCATTCTTTAGAGTCTTTAACGTACCAGATCCATTCTTTACGTCCATTGCCAGTAACAACCAGCATTAAATGTGAAGTACCGTTTACGTCTAGGGGCGCGATTGCATCCTCGAAGGCGACTTGCTTGTCATTTGTACTTTGATCAGGCATGCCATTATTTTCTTCCTTTTCAAATGGCCAATATATATTTATCAAAGTAGGGAAATCTGCCTCCTTTTCACCTTCGGGAACGCTCTGCATACTCCTATAAATGACAGGCCTTCCTTCTTGCTCCCCTGTTGCAGTGAAATATATGTTTTCGGCAACTGCACTAGACATAATCATCAACCAAATTAAAAGTGTGTTAAATGTTCTCAATCTCTATGACTCTCTCGAAGGAATATAACATTGTATTAGTGCGCGCGCTCGATTTTCCCAAACCGTTATACGCACCTTTTTTTATCTAACTACTTATGATTAAACACATTTTTAACGCTTGAAGCAATCACCTTGTCTGCGAAAGTGTGCACGCCGCCTATCCCGGACAAGGCGTTCACACTATCCTCAAAGGCGAATTTGTAACTCATTGATTATATTTAACTAATATTTTGTCTTTCGGCGATAATGTGAATGTGTCTCGAAAAAGTGTGCACACTATTTGGCTTTCCTTACCGATAGGCTGTATGAATATACAGTCTTAGATGGAGGGAAAAGATCATGACCAAAAGTCCTTTTATGGCAAGCCTTCAGCATGAGATTAGGCGACGAGGCTATGCGATCAAAACCGAGAAAAATTACTTGTACTGGGTACGTCGATTTATCCTTTTCCATCATAAGCAGCATCCTACAGATGCTTAGTGACGAGGATGTAAAAACGTTTCTGTCTTATTTGGCGAATGCGCAGCAAGTTTCACCGAACACACAAAAGGTAGCTCTCAATGCATTAGCCTTTCTTTACAACCAGTTTTTAAACCAGCCGCTAGGTAAGATTGCGTAAAGCCTTAAATCGTGCGGTACAAAAGGCCCAATGGATTTGCTTTAACGTCCACGCTACCGCCCTTCGGTTGGCGGCATCCAAAAGACCATGTGCGGGAGATATTTAAGGGACGTAGACTACCAGAGCATGAGAAAGGTGTTTAGACAGAGGCGTCTAAAATGTTGGCAATGTCAGGATTTGCATGATTGCGGGGCAGAAAACGAAAAAAACCGCTGATTTCTCAGCGGCTTTTCGGTATGTGGCGGAGGGATAGGGATTTGAACCCTAGAAGGGCTATTAACCCTTGCCGGTTTTCAAGACCGGTGCTTTCAACCGCTCAGCCATCCCTCCGGAACGCGGCGTATAGTATGGGTTTCCCGTTGGCTTGTAAAGTAAAAAACCAATATTCGCGGTGCGTTTGGTCAGGTTTCAGCCAATAAAAAAGAGGCCAGAATTAGGCTGACCTCTTTAGTGTGTCTTTACACCGTTTTAGATGTTTTCGACATCAAATTCAACCACGGGGCTGATGTCTGCCTCGTAGTCTACGCCTTCAACACCAAAACCAAACAGTTTTAGGAATTCAGCTTTGTATTCTTTGTAGTCAGTCAGCTCACTGAGGTTATCAGTGGTGATCTGTGGCCACAAGTCACGGCAGTGCTGCTGAATATCGTCACGCAGTTCCCAGTCATCTAAACGCAGGCGGTTTTCGCTGTCTACCTCTGGGGCGCTGTTATCGTCTTTATAGAGGCGTTGGGTGAACATGCGATGGATTTGCTCCATGCAACCTTCATGGACGCCCTCTTGACGCATTTTTTTGAATACCATGGCGATATAAAGCGGCATAACTGGAATAGCCGAGCTCGCTTGGGTGACCACGCTTTTCAATACGGCGACGTTGGCACTACCGCCTTTTGTCGAGAGCGTATCGTTCAGCGCTTTTGCAGCGCGATCGAGGTCCATTTTCGCTTTACCCAGCGCACCTTCCCAGTAGATAGGCCAAGTGAGCTCGGTACCGATATAGCTGTACGCTACGGTTTTGCAGCCTTCAGCCAATACACCGGCGTCGTTCAGCGCGTTAATCCAAAGCTCCCAGTCTTCACCGCCCATCACGGTGACGGTATCTTGAATTTCTTGCTCGGTAGCCGGCTCGACACTGGCTTCGATGATTTCATCTTTGTTGGTGTCAACGGCGGTTGAGGTATAGGTCTCACCGATTGGTTTGAGTGATGAGCGCACCAGCTCGCCGCTGTCAGGTAGCTTGCGCACTGGCGAGGCCAGCGAATAGACAACCATATCGATTTGCCCCAAATCTTGTTTGATCAAATCAATGGTTTTTTGCTTAGCTTCATGCGAGAACGCATCGCCGTTCAGGCTTTTGGAATACAGGCCTTCTTGCTTGGCAAACTTGTCGAATGCGGCAGAGTTGTACCAGCCAGCGGTGCCAGGCTTTTTCTCGGTGCCTGGTTTTTCAAAGAACACACCAATGGTTGCCGCACCGCCACCGAAGGCAGCCGCAATGCGTGAGGACAAGCCATAACCGCTGGATGCCCCTACCACCAAGACACGCTTAGGCGCATTGGCAATCGGGCCTTGCGCTTTGGTGTAGTCAATTTGTTCTTTTACATTGGCTTCACAGCCGATCGGATGGGTGGTCGTACAGATAAATCCGCGAATTTTAGGTTTGATGATCATATTCAACGTCCCTCACAAAATTGAGGCTAAGGATAATTACTAACGCCGACCTATGCATCCCCTTTTGCGGAAAAATGACGAAAATATCCAGTGGTTGGAGGTGTTGCAGACAAGATTAGTGGACGAGATCGCGATCAGCGCCACCGAAATGGCGCAAAGACGCGCCCTTAACGACGGCGGTTAAGCGGCCAATACATAAACCAAGAGGCATAAGGGTTCGGCGAGATGAATTTATCATTGTCTTGCTCGTTTTCTTTATTGCCACTTTGCTCCCACGCATTCGAGAAAATGTGCTGGCCCCAGTTAAACGCAATGTTACCGGTTAAGCCAAATTTAGGGCGTGTTGGGGTTGAGCTCGCGTCTGTATCTAGTGGTTGATGGGTTTTACTCACAGTGACTTACCTCTTTAGTTCGATACGCTTGATCGATGTTGGCGTCTTGCCATCACGACACTGCAAAGGAACATAATAAGTAAAAAAGAGCAGACTTGCATCATTTATGTGACATGAATCACACTGGCTGGTGCAGTCATAGTAAGCGCTGTCTCATAAAAAAGCGCCTGCCGAAGCAAGCGCTTTTTGTCGTCATGGTGCGGTTTTCTTTGCAGTTAAGCCGCTTTGTTTGGGTTCGGCTTTTTAATCGCACCACCTTCTAGCTGGCTAGATGCAAACCACTCCGCTTTAAAATCATCAACTTGCACGGCATATGCACGTAGCGCATCAGCCTCAAGCAGTTTCTCTCGTGCTTGCGCGGTCATGATGTTTTGATCCACGGCCTGCTGTGAGCGATCAGCCAAGCTGGCTTTCCCGTCGATTTGCTTCGCTTTGGCGGCTTTGATCAACGCCTTGTCGGTATCGCGTGATTCCCACATTGCTACAAAGGCACGCTCCATCACGGCAACAGGATCTTCAGGCTTGTCACCCACATAGCAAATGTGTGTCCAGCGATCGCGATCCGCACTTGGTGTCATCAGTTGCTCGGCAATGTGGTTGAGCAATTTGTCCGATGGCATTTTGTAGTGCATGCCTAGCGGGAAGAGGAGTACACGTAAGCTACGACCCACACCGTTACGTGGGAAGTTATTAAATGCACCATCAAAGGCTTTTGCACACTGAGCTAAACAGTATTGCAACCCATAATGCACCATTGGCAAATCAGCACGCGGGCGCCCTTCATCTTCAAAGCGCTTCAGTACTGCAGAAGCCATATAAAGATGACTTAACACATCACCCAAACGGGCTGAGAGCATTTCACGGCGTTTCAGCTCACCGCCGAGGGCCAACATGGCAACATCGGTGGTCACAGCCAATGCTCGGCTCATTCGTGTCAGGTGACGGTAGTATTTTGCCGTTTCGCCACTCACTGGCGCGCGATTGGTCAGGGAGCCGGTTAGCGCGTTAACTAAGCCCAACACACTGTTTTTACTCGCGTGACCGATATGTTTGAACAGCAATTTATCGAACGCTTGCGCACCAGCTTCTTGGTCAGGGTTCGCCGCCGCTTCCATTTCTTTGAGTACGTATGGATGACAGCGAGTCGCCCCTTGACCAAAGATCATCAGGTTACGGGTCAAAATATTGGCCCCTTCTACCGTGATCGCGACCGGAATCCCAAAGTAGTGATGACCAATATAGTTAAGTGGCCCCAACTGGATTGCACGCCCAGCATGAATATCCATGGCATCGTTTAAGATAGTGCGCGCCAGCTCTGTCATGTGGTATTTCGAGATCGCGGTGATAATTGCAGGCTTCTCACCTTTGTCGAGCGCCGTGGTGGTCAACGTGCGGGTCGATTCGAGCAAATAGGTCAATCCGCCCATCCGTCCTAATGCTTCGGCTACTCCTTCAAAGCGACCAATATGCATCCCGAACTGTTTACGCACATAGCTGTATGCACCCGTGGTTCGGCTAGCCAAATGGCCCACCGCCGTACCCAACGCCGGTAAGGAGATACCGCGCCCTGCTGATAAGCATTCCACCAGCATTCGCCAGCCGCGACCGACATAGTCTTTGCCCCCAATAACCCAATCGATAGGGATAAAGACATCTTCGCCCTTGGTGGTACCATTCATAAACGCCATGTTGAGCGGGTTATGGCGGTCACCAATTTCAACGCCGGGATGATCCGCAGGCACCAACGCACAGGTGATCCCGAGCTCTTTTTTCTCGCCGAGCATGCCGTCAGGGTCGTCCAGTTTAAATGCCAGACCAACCACAGTGGCCACCGGCGCGAGAGTAATGTAACGCTTGTTCCAGCTTAAGCGAATACCCAGCACTTCTTTGCCCTCGTATTCGCCCATGCACACCACGCCACGGTCAGGAATGCTTCCCGCATCCGAACCGGCTTCTGGGCCTGTCAGGCCAAAACATGGCACTTCACGGCCATCCGCTAAGCGAGGCAACCAGTAATCGCGCTGCTCTTGAGTACCATAGTGGGTCAATAGCTCACCCGGCCCCAAGGAGTTTGGCACCATCACGGTTACCGCGGCACTTAAACTGCGAGTGGCAATGCGCGATACAATCGTCGAGTTGGCAAGTGCCGAGAACGCGAGACCGCCGTATTCTTTGGGGATGATCAGTGAAAAGAAGCGCTCTTTTTTGAGGTATTCCCACACTTCTTCCGGCAAGTCTTTTTGCTCTTGAACGATTTTAAAATCGTCGAGCATCGCAAGCAGCGTTTCCAGCTGGTTATCGATAAAGGCTTGCTCGTCTGCGGTTAGCGATGGCTTGCCGTACTGGTGTAGGGTTTGCCAATCTGGCGAGCCGGAGAACAACTCGCCGTCCCACCATACGCTACCGGCTTCCATCGCCTCACGCTCGGTCGCTGATAGCGGCGGCAGTACCTTTTTGAAGAAAGAAAACGCTTTATCACTAATCAGTGATCGACGCATTGACGTTTGAGAGCTCATGATTCAGGTCCTTTTGTTGATCATGGTTGCACTCTTTTTGGTGTTATTGTGCGACCAGAACGGGTTTTCACTTGGCACTTAGGGTGCCGCTTACGGGTTGTTACAACAGCGCGATGCACGGCTTAAATCCCATCGCTGTTTGACTGTCCCTTGCGCTTATTTTTTCGCCATCAGCCCAAAGGTAATCGCGCGTTACTCTGCGGCAAATGCCACGATGTTATCTTGCGACGCTTGTCTTGGTTTGGCGTTCATCCCTGCTGCTAGGTACGGAATAAGTCGGTCAACGATCGCTTCTGAATCTAACGAGCGTCCAAAATCGTTTTCGGCGATGTCGCGCAATGCCTCACTCGACGCCATAGTGAAAATCGCCGCGCCCAAGGTGAAATGTAAGTGCCAAAAAACCGCCTCTGACGTAAGGTCTGGATTGGCTTTGCGGACCGCTTGATTGAACAATGAGAGCACATGCTCATAGCGGGTGGTAATAAACCAACGCAGGTGGCCTTGCACATCGCTGTAGCCACGTCCAATTAGCTGCATAAATGTCGCGGCGCCATGCGGGCGATACTTATCAAGGGCAAGCACAGGTTGTTTTGCACAGGCAAACACTTGTTCCATCGTGCAATGGGGCTCACTGAGTAGCGCTTGCAGTTGCTCTCCGAGTGCGGGCATAAAGGCCTCGAGATAACGGCTTAATACCGCCCGAACCAGTGATTTTTTATCCCCAAAATGGTAGTTCACCGACGCGAGATTAACGCCTGCTTTGCCGGTAATCGTTCGAAGTGAGGTTTCCTTGAACCCATGCTCGGCGAAGAGTTGCTCCGCGGCATCCAGAATTTTTGCTTTGGTTTCGCCTCGTCCTGCCATTTTCATTCACCTGTATTAAACGCTTGTTTAACTTTATAACGCAACGTCAGGTTTAACAAGATAGAAACACACCATCATCACATGAGTAACATCACATTCCTGAATATCGAGCGCGATAGGTTCATCGGTGTTATGAGCTAGACGCTTGGTAGGCACTGTTCCGAGCGACACGCGGCCATGTATTTGGGCGACTTACCGTGGCAAAGAGGGGTCACTCGAACCCGGCTAGAACAAGGGCACAAGTCGATAGCGTATGGTGGTTGGTAAAAAATAGGACGGTGATTTCTGCTGCTAGCCCTCGCTATGACACTGAATGTCGGGAGCAAAAGAGCAACGTCAATATGCAATGAGGAGAAAAAGGCGATTTTTTGTGCAAAATTGGGAACCCTTTCGCATTAATGGCGGTCACACTCTGTGCCACTGCTTTTTCTAGAAGACTTTTCTTCTGCGCCCACTCGCTCGTTGCTTGTGGGCTTTTTTATGCACTTGCTCCCAAGTTTCAGCTTTTTTTATCACTACAACGCCACTTAATCATGCCACGCTGTACAGTGTGTATGCGCTTAATAACAACGGGCTTGGTTAACGTCGATATGGACTTTTTGCTGTTATTTTTATTCGCTGCCGGCATGATTGTGCTGGTGGGCAGTGTGTGCGGCCTCGTGGCTCTCATTCAAACAAGCTCGTTACGAAGGGAGCTTGATGCAACACGTCAAGCCCTGAAGCAATTACAAGACCTGCGTACTCAACAACCTGATTCTAACCAAGCTACCGTTTCTACTCCTGATACTGCTGATGCCGACCTCACGACGGGTAACGATGGAGAGGCTCACAGCATTGCGATAGGTGCTCAAAACAAAGAACCATTGCAAAAACCAACCGAAGTCAATTCCGTCTTAAACCATGAAACTGATATACATACGGATAAAGGGTATCGACTTGTATGGCTTGAGCGTGCCAAGCAACAGTGGCTGGTATGGAGCGGTGCAGGTACCTTGGCGCTAGGTGGTCTCTTTTTAGTCTCTTATCTAATCAGTGAGGGGTACTTCCCTCCACTCGCTCGCCTCTTTCTGGGGGCATTGTTTGGTATTGGCCTGATCCTCAGCAGCGAATGGCTGCACGATTTCTTGCGTCGTCACACGAATATTGATTGGCCCACTTATGTACCTGCTGCGATTGCCAGTGGTGGTTTTGTCAGTCTATTCGGCCTGACATTGATGGCGAGCAATCTTTATGGTTTTCTCCCTGATACGCTTGCCGTTGGGATGCTTGCTATCATCTCGTTAGCTGCCACTTTTTATGGTTTACGGTTTGGCCCGTTGTTAACCGTTGTTGGTTTGATTGGCGCCTACTCTACCCCTTTATTCTCTTCCAGCGCTGAGCCACATTACCTACTGCTTACCTGTTATTTCTTGCTGGTTGCAGCCGCCACCACCTATGTCGCATTACAAACTCGTCAGCAATGGCTTTGGTCGAGTTTGTGGGGTGTCCACTTATTATGGTTGCTGGCATTCGCACACTTTGGCGCACCTAGTCATATCTTCGCGGGGTTTCTTGTCGGCAGCGTTTATTTATTGGTGGGAGTGCCTCGTTTGGGTTGGATATTGCGCCCAACTCGGCATCCGGCTCTCAACTTTAACGCTCTGTGGGATTTACGACCCAACCGTGCACAGTGGCCTGATACTCCATTGATCTTAGCTGCCTCTGCAATCGCTTGGGTGGCTATGCTTGCAACTCCTTTGCTAGCAGGGTTACCTATTGCAATCGTGTTGGTCATGCTCTTATTGATAGGCCCAATCTTGACAGCTCGTTGGGACGCCTGGCCCGTACTCGCCTTGCTTTGGACGCCTTTATGGCTGGTCACGCAAACGTCTGGTTTCGTGCTAGATGAGCTTGCCCAACACATAGCCCTCGGAATGGGGCTTATTATGCTTGCGTATGGGTTATTGATGGGTAAGCGCTATCCAACACGGATCTTATTTATTTGGTTGGCGTGTATTGCGCTTCCTTTAATGGTGAGCTTTAACGCCTTGCTAACTAACCGCGTATGGCAAAGTGATATTGCGTACTCATCATCTCTTTGGCTTTGGGCGACCTGCTTACTGGGCGCTGGGGCATTGCTGGCTGTTTTTACCCGTCATTTTGGCCGTGCTGACAATCATTTAGCCCAACTAAGCACTATCCGCGTCAGTCTTTGGTGCGGTGTCAACGCGCATCTTACGTTGGCACTGACATTACTCCTAAGCTCTCATGCATTAACGCTCGCTCTAGCATTACAAGCTGTTGCGATGCTTTGGCTGACTCAGCGCTACCACATCAATCTCGCCTCATGGGTCATCAAGTTACTGGTCAGCATTGTGCTCGTGCGAGCTAGCATGTTGTTGGTCATCACGTCACATATTAACAGTCTTCCCAGTACAATTTGGCTCTATCCCGTGTTAATAGGGATCCTCTACATTGCACTACGTATAGCAGCGAATAGACATTTAGAACCTTGGCTCGCTGGCGCTCTCCTTCACCTTGGCGCTATCTGGTTAACGAGTTGTACCTTGTGGTTAAGCAACACGGATCACTTACTTGGTATGGGAGCATCCTTCCAAAGCATGGTGCTGATGAGCGTGAACTGGGCACTACTGGGCTGTGTCTACCTTTATCGGAGCCATATTGCAGGTGACCTTGCGCCGCTATATCGAGCTGGCGCATGCATATTACTGGGATTGACAACTCTCACCCAACTTTGGCTGTTGATTGCCCTTAATCCCTTCTTACATCTTATCTCGGTAGGAGAAAGCATTTTTTCTAGTTGGCTTTGGTTGTGCTGGGGCGTTCCAACAATCGTTTGTCTCTACCTCATAAAACAGGGAACAGGACTGCTCTCCATCTCCGCGCAGGTTTGGCGACATGGACTCGCCGCCATCGCGACATTTACCGCACTTCTGCTTATCAATGGGTTAATCCGACAAGTTTGGCAAGGAGATATCATTGTACTATCCCGTCCGACGGCTGATGGGGAGTTATACTCCTACTCTTTAGTTTGGTTAATACTTGCAAGTCTCAGCGTGATTGGTGGTTACTGGCGTGAATCTATGGTAGCTCAGCAAGCCGCTATGGGGTTATTGGGTATCGTCGTGCTTAAAGTATTTTTGATTGATATGGCGAGTCTCGAAGGGTTGATGCGAGCAATGTCCTTCATTGGTCTTGGCTTATGTTTGGTCGCTTTGGGTGGGCTGTTTCAGTGGCTTAAACAGCGGCAATGGGCAGCATAATGTGGTGGGCCCATTCTCGTAATATGGAGAGCCCGCGCACTTCCTGTCCCCCTCCAACAAAAAAGAACGATAGGCAAAAACAAAAACTACTTGGCTAAGAGCCTGTGACCCGGCATTTTTTGTGAGGGAAATCCCGAATTAATCGCGGATTAATAAATAATTGCCACTTTTTCTCAACCTAAGGAACTTCTTCAATTTCGCCCAGTCCTAATGGGTGCATCGGTAAGAAATGCCTTATCTCCCTCRGCGATTGAGGGCGCATGATTTCTCTTTCTTTCCGACCTGCTGCTGCTTTTTCTACTCACTTTAGAGTTTGTTTGTCTCTACCTTTATTTTTTGCCCACCTTGTGTGGGCTTTTCTTTTTTTAGCGGCGCTAACCGTGTTTAATCTGGGCTAACAGCACCATTGGCAATCATTTGATAGGGCGAGCCATATCGCAACGTCAGCCCCAGAGTCTCTAACGTCTGTGAGGCATCAATCCATTTCCCATCACCCGCACTGACGGTAAATTGTGGCGGCGTTAGGCCCATTTCCCGTGCGGCCCACGGATAATACGTCGCTTTGGGAGGATGAAGCTCTGCACACAAATGAAAGGTTTGTCCCCATTGTTGCTGATGAATAATCGCGGTAATGGTGCTAATTACATCCGCTCGGTGCACTAAATTGACTGGCTCATTGGCACCCGCCAAGTCGCTCCGCCCTGCCAATGTTTTCGACGGATGACGGTCTCCACCAATCAATCCAGCCAGACGCAGCACGGTAGCGGTATCGCCATAATGGGCACGAAGGTGCGCTTCAATCGCATGGTGTGCCTGTCCAGATGCAGTCTGTGGTGCCGGCGTCGATTGCTCTGTCACCTGCCCTTTCAAATCACCATACACTGAGGTAGTGCTAATAAAGAGGACATGCTTAACCTCGGCTGCAAACAATATATCGATAAATGCTGTCATAGCCCCTTGATAGGCACCGAAGTCTGCATTCCGCCGTCCGGCAGCAATGTTGATTACGACGATATCACAGCCAAGTAAGGATGCCGCGGAGGTGTAATCGGGTTTCATCACATCAAACGGCACCACGTCGCACCCAAGCGTCTCGCTGAGCGCTCGTGCATCAGCCGCATCACGCTTTGTCCCTACAACTTGATGGCCCGCAGCCAGTAACTGTTTGGCCAAGGACGTGCCTAACCAACCACAGCCACAAATACCTATTTTAAAACCCGTCACAGTCACTCCTTTTGTYACGTAATTATTTTTCAATGTAATGGATAACAACGCCTTTATTTTGCCTATTTTGGTCTATTATTTATTTCACGCTGTAAATATATTCCGTGATCCTGAAAGGAAATAACCAAAAGCGTGAATGGCGACAAAGTTTTCATGCTCGAATGGTCATAATAATGTCATTAGCAGGCGCGAGAAGATAGACTAAATGCCACGAAACGGTAGTCAAAAACCGTGTTGATATACGTAGTTAACATCGAATTTGGATCGTGGATAACGTCACGATTGTTTTACATTCTGGTCACGAACTTAAGCGGTAACTCGAATGAATACTCTGGAAAAAATACAAAAAAATCTCGAAAACTTCAGCAAATCTGAAAGAAAAGTTGCTGAGGTGATTGTTGCCTCACCACAAACAGCGATCCACTCTAGTATTGCCACACTGGCTAAGATGGCGGATGTGAGTGAGCCAACCGTGAACCGCTTCTGTCGCCGACTCGACACCAAGGGTTTTCCTGATTTTAAATTGCACCTTGCGCAAAGCCTCGCGAACGGGACACCCTACGTCAATCGTAACGTAGAAGAAAACGATGGTGCTGACGCTTATACCGCTAAAATTTTTGAATCCACCATGGCCTGCTTGGATGTCGCGAAAAACAGTATCGATACCCACCAAATTAATCGCGCGGTGGATTTACTGACCCAAGCCAAAAAGATCGCCTTTTTTGGTCTCGGTGCATCGGCGTCAGTTGCGCATGACGCACAAAACAAATTTTTCCGCTTTAACATCCCCATTGTTTGCTTCAACGACATCGTAATGCAGCGTATGAGCTGTATTAACTGTAACGATGGGGACGTCGTGGTGGTGATCTCGCACACCGGCCGCACCAAAAGCTTGGTGGATGTGGCGAACTTAGCGCGTGAAAACGGTGCGACGGTTATCGGCATCACCCAGCGTGACTCACCACTGGATAAAGTGTGCTCACACACCATTCAGCTTGATGTCCCGGAAGATACCGACGTCTATATGCCCATGGCGAGTCGCGTCGTGCAAATGACCGTCATTGATGTGCTCGCGACTGGCTTTACGCTTCGCCGCGGTCCAGGGTTTAGAGAAAACCTAAAACGTGTGAAAGACGCGATCCGCGATTCACGCTTTCACAAAGAGTCGTTGACTTAATACGCAGGAGTGCCCACGGCACTCCTTTTTTGTGTCACACGATCGACGCTTTCCCTGCGCTACACTGGATGCAATGTGCTTGGTTGCACGTTGAGCTTCATGATGTTTTTGCTGTTGCACCTCACTATCCAGGTCTATGCGCGGTCTGGGCGTAGCCCAATGAAAACAGGAGTTAAACATGTCTGCAAAACTGAGAAGAACCAAGATAGTTACAACACTCGGCCCTGCCACTGATAAAGATGATGTGTTAGAAGCGGTGATTAAGGCAGGCGCAAACGTGGTTCGCCTCAACTTTTCTCACGGCAGCGCAGAAGATCATATTAAGCGTGCCGAACAGGTCCGTGCCATTGCGGCCAAATTGGGTCGTCATGTCGGTATTTTAGGCGACCTACAAGGGCCGAAAATCCGTGTATCGACCTTTAAAGACGGAGCAATCCAACTGGCCGTTGGTGATAAGTTTACCCTAGACGGTGATTTATCACCGGGTATGGGTGATCAAGATGCAGTCGGCCTCGACTACAAAGCGCTTCCTCAGGATGTGACCAATGGCGATATCCTGTTGCTTGATGACGGCCGAGTTCAACTCAAAGTGTTGGCGGTAGACGGCGCGAAAGTGCATACCGAAGTGACGGTCGGTGGCAAGCTCTCGAACAACAAGGGCATCAATAAAAAAGGTGGGGGGTTATCGGCGCCGGCACTGACTGAAAAAGATAAACAAGACATTCATACCGCCGCCAAAATTGGCGTGGACTACTTAGCCATTTCGTTCCCGCGCAACGGTCAAGATATGAATTACGCGCGTACCTTGGCCCGCGATGCAGGTCTTGAGGCGCGATTGGTCGCCAAAGTTGAGCGTGCTGAAACCGTGGCAAGCGAAGCAAGCATTGATGACATCATCGAAGCATCAGATGTCGTGATGGTGGCACGTGGCGATTTAGGTGTTGAAATTGGCGACCCAGAATTGGTGGGGGTCCAAAAACAATTGATTCGCCGCGCACGTAGCATGAACCGTTTGGTGATCACAGCAACTCAGATGATGGAGTCGATGATTTCGGCGCCAATGCCAACGCGTGCGGAAGTGATGGATGTGGCGAACGCCGTCCTCGACGGAACAGATGCCGTCATGCTTTCTGCGGAAACCGCTGCGGGGCAATACCCCGTAGAAACCGTTCGCTCGATGGCCGAAGTGTGTGTGGGGGCGGAAAAAATGCCTTCCGTCAATGTGTCGAATCACCGTCTGGATCGTCAATTTGATAGCCAAGAAGAAACGGTTTCGATGGCGACCATGTATGCGGCGAACCATATGAAAGGGGTGAAAGCCATGGTCTCGTTGACCGAGTCGGGCCGAACCGCCTTGATGATGTCGCGTATTTCGTCAGGTAAACCTATCTTCGCGCTCTCACGTCACGAGCACACACTCAACCGTGCCGCGCTGTATCGGGGGGTCACACCGGTTTACTTTGATAGTGATAGCGGAGCAGGCCTGCAAGTTGCTGAGCGCGCACTGCAAACCCTCAAAGAAGGTGGCTTCTTGGATGAAGGGGATCAGGTCATTATGACCCAAGGTGACCAAATGGAAGTGATCGGCTCAACCAATACGATGCGTGTTCTGACCGTGAAATAATCAAGGCTATCAGCCATGACCAAGGGCGCTGCGGCGCCCTTTTCCTCACCAACCGTTAGCCAAGAGAGGTCGCGTTTTGCGTGCTCTCAAGACGAGGTGGCTGCCAACGCGGATTAATATGGGCCATTAAGATATGATCTTCCCAGTGTCCGTTAATCAGCAAATAATCGCGCGCACGCCCTTCACGCTCAAACCCAACCGCTTCTAACACCTTGGCGCTTTTTTCGTTTTTCGRCATATAAGAGGCGCAGACGCGATGCATATTCACGTTATCAAACAGCCATTGGTTGGTCGCTGATAACGCGCGCCGCATAATTCCCTGTCCTTGAGCGAGCTCATCTAATGAGTAACCCACCGTGCATGAGTAGGACGGATACTGCATCATGCTGGTGTAGGAAATCACGCCTAACACCTGTGGTGAGGTTGGCTTCGCGATTAAAAAGTAATAAGCCAGCTGGTGTTTTTGCAGCTCCATCAATTGCAACACGCGGCGTTTCCAGCCCTGCTCGGTATAAAAACCATCGGTGCGTGTCGGCTCCCACGGGGTCAAGAAAGTGCGATTACGTTGGAAGTATTGAACAATACGTGTCACGTCTTCGTGACAGATCGCATCAATCCGTAAATCATCGACAATGATACGTGGGAAACGGCTTATACTGGGATCAGACATTCTGTGGTTCCGAACGATTATGTTTTTTGACTGCATGACAACACCGCTAGGGCAAATCAGCTTATTGGCGGACGAACACGGACTAAGACAGCTGACCTTGTCGGTGTATCATCCCTTTGAGCCCAGCCGTGAGTGGCAACATGACCCAAGAGCACTCCACCGCTACAAAACGCAGCTGTTCGAGTACCTCTCAGGGCAACGTACTGAGTTTTCACTGCCCTTGTGCCCGGAAGGCAGCCCGTTTCAATGTCGTTTGTGGCAGCAAATACAGCAGATCCCCTATGGTGATACCTGCACCTACCGAGAATTGGCCGCTGCACTGGGCGAGCCACATATGCTCAGTGCTGTATCGATGGCCTGCAACATGAATCCGATTCCCATCATCATCCCTTGCCATCGTGTCCTTAACGAGGATCACCAAGTGGGTGATTACCGTTATGGCGCTGAGCTCAAGCATGCCTTGTTAGCACTTGAGCAAGGCGAGCCCCTAGAGGGGCCCGCTTAATGCGCGTCGTGCTAACTACTTTTTGCCAATCCCGTAGTCACGCAGCTTATTTGCAATCGCGGTATGCGACACGTCCAAGCGTTTGGCGAGTTTTCGGGTCGACGGATAACTCCGATAAAGATTATTTAAGATCCCCGATTCATACCGCTTCATGATCTCATCCAGCGAGCCATCCAATGACTCTTCACTGATGAATTGGGTATTTTCGATCTCTGGAAGCTGAACGTCGTCGATCGTCATCACTTCTGCGTCAATTTGCGTCATGGCATGAAGTAAAATATTGCGGAGCTGGCGAATATTACCCGGCCACGCATAATGGGTCAGGTAATCAGCCAGCGCGCTATCAATCCGTGGCTTAGATTGGCCTAAATCGGCGGCAAACTGTTTGATAAATAGTTCGGCCAAAGGCATAACGTCCGCGGTGCGCTCACGCAAAGGAGGCACGGTCAACGACAAGACATTAAGCCTATAGAACAAGTCTTCACGGAATTGCTGCGCCGCGACCAATTCAGGCAGGTTCTTTTGTGTCGAGCAAATCACTCGCACATCAACGTGCATTTCACGCTCTTCGCCAACGCGACGGAAGGTGCCATCTTGCATGAAGCGCAATAATTTCACTTGCAGATGACGGCTCATTTCACCGACTTCATACAAGAAAACTGTCCCGCCATCGGCTTGCTCAAAGATCCCTTTTTTGGCTGTACCGCCATCTTCCGCTGCCGCCATCCCAAATAATTCGGTTTCGGCGGCGTTATCCGGCATAGACACACAGTTGACCAATAAGAACGGCTTGTCCGCACGCAGCGAATGGCGATGACAGGCTCGAGCGATCATCTCTTTACCGGTGCCCGTTTCACCTTGGATTAACAATGGCGCGTCGAGCATGGCAAGTTTCTTCGCTTGACTAATCAGCTGTTTAAACTTGTTAGATTGGCCGACCAAATGCTCAAAACCGTGATCGCTAGGGGTACGGAACACGGTTTGTGGCGTATTGTTCATTGCCACTTGCTTGAGCTGGACAACGGCGCTGACCAGCACGGGTTGATCACTCTCATCGTTGATGTGAACCGGCATCACTTCCATCAGAAAGTCGAGCCCGGCCATCACGACCATGCGGCAGCTTTGGCTTGCTTCTTCTTTTTCTAACCAGTGGGAAAATTGAAAATCAGGGAACACACCGTTGGCGTGCTCGCCCACTAATTGGTGCTCGCTTGAGCTAATCACATCCAGAGCTGCTTTATTGGCCATATCGATATAACCATCGAGGTTAATCGAGAACACAGGATCAGTCAGACTTTCGAGCAATGCGCGCAGTTCACGGTGCTCTCGTTCGGCAGGCAGAAACTGGATTTTACGCACATCGGTCACGCCTGAAATCAAACGGATTTCAGACATCAGTTGGCTAAAGGCTTCGAATTCAATTTCAGGGCAATTGAGGTAGATAATGCCGACTTGGTCGATCTCGATACCACGCAGGTCAATTTCACGTCGTACCAAAATATCGAGTAGTTCGCGCGTTAGCCCGATTCTGTCTTCACAACAGACTTTCAGTCTCATAATGGATTCCTGTAACTTGACAGTGATACCCAATACCGGCTCGTCACATCGTTGGATGAGTGGTTAAAAAAACGGACTCATCAGTCAGTTAGGTAAGAGGTCAAACAGTTTATCTGTCGGAGCCGAATTAGCTGTCAGGATAAGTTGACACTGAAGCGGAGTTTGAGCGGGTTGGCGGAAACAGTCAAGCCCTGATGCGATTTTTGCCACCTGATATCACGTTTGTAGCACATCACCCGTTTAGGTAAATTTTTGATTATACAGTTAAATTACCTAACAGTTCTTAAAGCCTTTAGAGCCCTTGGCATCGCGACGATTTCGCGGCCAAGGGCGATCCATTAAGACGCTGAACGTTCGGCTTTACCCAAAAGCCGTTTAACCAGCTCGCGGCGAAGTTGCGACAAACTCGGAGCGGGCTGTCCATGCCAAGGCAGCGGACGCATCAAGGTCATGGTTTTAAGACCCAAACGTGCAGTCAGCAGTCCTATTCCCAAGCCTTGAGCTACGCGTCCTGACACGCGACCGGCCATATTAACCGACAGGACATCAAAGCCAACATCAGTCATCGCCTCACTGGCACCAGCTAAAGCCATATTGGTTAACACCACTTTTAGCAAAGTGAAGCGTGCTTTGACGCCTAATTGAATACCGTAAATCTGCGCAATGCGTGTCATCAGGTGCAAATTGCGCCACGCCACCAGCAACATATCGGCAATCGCAAGTGGGCTGACCGCCACCATAAGTGCCGCTTCTTGCGCGTATTTGGTCACCAATAACCGCGCGGCTTTATCTTGGTCGGTTAACACATTTTGCTCATACAGGGCCAAGACTTCACCGTCGTTATGCGTGGCCGTGATTTGGCTTTGCCACTGAGTAAACCCTGCAGTATGGGTTTGCTGTGTGCGCTCAGCCAGCGTCCGACAAAAGATCTCTCCCTGCCCAACCGACTCAGAAGCCAGTAATTGCTCGGCATATTGGCGGGTTTGTTCGCGCTGCACTAACTTACGCATGGCTCGCCATTCACGGCCCAGTACCGCAAGCCCAGTCGCGGCCACCGCCACCAACAAGCTTTGCCACGCTAGGCTCAGCCAATCTTGCGACTGCCACGATTGGTACACACTCACCCCGGATTGCACAACCGCCAAGAGTACGCCGAGTAACACCAAAAAAGGCCACACACGGCGACGCGTTCGGGTAGGAGTCAGCGTCGTTTCCAGATCAGATTCAAGTGTCGACGTGGCTTCAGGCAAAAAGTCAGCCTGTGCATCAAATTCAGCACGGTATTTCACATCATGAAAGGCACTCGCCTCATCATTATCGCCATGATGAGTAAACGTCTGCTTGGGTTTATATTGCGTCATCTCACCCTCTCTTATCGAAATTTATCGCCGAGCAAATAGTCGAGCGCTTTGTCCATGCGGATATGTGGCAACGGCGCATCTAATGGCACGTGAGGCGGCCTAAATGATGGAAAATCAAAGCCTTGATGTTGCCAAAAATCCGCATCGGGAAGCTGGCTTGGCACATCGCCCGGATACAATGTCACCCCCGAGCCGTCGTCCAATTCGCCTTTTAGTGCAGCGTGTTGGGCGCCTTTAACATCAACGAATCCGGGCGTCGTTGCTGCCACGGATGCCACACTTTGGCAGCGCATCTCTATGCCTTCAAAAGCCGCTTGTTGCCATGCTTGGTGGACAATTTGTTGCAGTAAGCTGACCATATTCGGATGTTGTTCGGGCGTAACGTGATCGGCTTTGGTTGCCGCAAATAAGACTTTATCGATCCGCGGTGAAAACAGCCGCTTGAGCAACCCAGATTTACCATATTTAAAGCTTTGCATTAATTGCTCAACCGCCAAACGCATATCGTGAAAGGCATCCGGCCCCACATTGAGTGGCTGCAACGTATCGACCAAGATCACTTGGCGATCGATCTTAGCGAAATGCTCGCGGTAGAACTGAGCGACTACGTGCTCGCAATAATAGTCATAGCGTGCCTTTAGTAAGCCATAGTTAGTGTGCTTGTCCGCTTTGGCTTTGATATCGTCAGTTAATACGCCCATCCAAGGGAAAAACTGCACGACCGGCGCGCCGGCTAATTCACCGGGTAACACGAACCGTCCCGGCTGAACCCAATGTAAGCCACCATGCGCTTTGCAAGCATGCAAAAACTCAGTAAAGCTTGCGGCAACCTCTGCCAATTGTTTTTCATCTGCCGGCGCAAGCGGGTCCAGTTGAGCCGCTTTCGCTTGCCACGCCTTGGCAAGTTCCGCGCGTTTCCCCGTCAACATGCTGGTCTGCTTTTGCGACCACTGGGGGTAACTTTGGCTCAGTAAGGGTAAGTCCAACAACCATTCGCCCGGATAATCGACAATATCGACATACAAGGTTGCCATATTATTTAGCGCGCGCATGGCGGCAGATTGAGGGCGATAGCGCACGGCCACTCTCACTTCACTGACATCTCGTGTTGGCGAGGGCCACGTCGGCGGTGTCATTTGCAGGGCATGCATGGCGTTTTCATAATCAAACGCGGGAAGATGCATGTGAGGGTGTGGCTCACGACGTGCGCCTAGCGCGCGCCCTTGCTGCACAAGTTGCAGTAACGGCAAATTTGGCTGGGTGCCTAAATGGGTCAGCTGATTAATGAGTGAGGTAATAAACGCGGTTTTACCCGCGCGAGATAAACCGGTTACGGCGAGACGCACATGGCGGTCAGCCCCGCGGCTCACCCACTGCTTTACGCGCCTTTTCACTGATGGCATCGGTTAGATTGACTCCTTCATGACCACGCTGCCCCGCGAGAAATTCGATGAGACAGCGTGAATAGGTTCTGTGTAGCTGTTAAGCCATAAACGCTTTACAGCTTTTTAAAGGCTTGGTCGACATTGAATGCCGAGGAGGTGACATAAGCTTCCATCTGGCCAACTTTTGCTTCCATCGCGTTAAACTCGCGATCCAGATCCGCAATCAGTTGGCTCGCCGGCTTTCCCGATTGCCACGCCTTTTGTTTCACCTGGTGTTCAGGCTGCGGTGTCGCATCGGGTTGTGCATCAGGCTGGATCGGCTTTTTATCGAGGATCAACATCGCAGCGATATACGCGACAATCACAAAAAAGCCAAAACCAATCAGAAACGCAGAAACCGTCAAGATACGTACTAGCCAAGTTTCCATGCCAAAGTAATTGGCAATGCCAGCGCACACACCGCCAATGCGTCCATTTTCCGGGTCACGATACAGGGTTTGACTCATGCGCGTTGCCTCCATTGGGGTGCTTCAGCATCGAGCAAACGCTCGAGGTTATCGACACGGGTCTGCAGCTTTTCAGCGCGCTGCGCGAGTGATTGCAGCGTTTCATAATCTTGTCCACTCAAGCCTTGCCCAATTTGACGCTTACTACGATAGTGCAGCATCAGCCACAACGGGGCGACGAATAGCAAGAAAATCGCCAGTGGTATGCCTAAAAAGAATGATGACATGTTCGCTCCTATCGTGGTTGTTATTGCTTATCGTTCATTTTGGCTTTTAATGCAGCCAACTCTTTTTCAATTTCATCTTGAGCTTGCAGATCGGCAAACTCATCTTCAAGTCGCTTACCTTTGCCCATTTGATAGCTGTCTGCTTCYGCTTCTAGTTCGTCAATACGACGCTCATATTGTTCAAATTTTGCCATTGCCTCATCAGCACGGCCACTTCCTAAGTGGCGACGCACGTCACGACGATTTCCGGCGGTTTCACGTCGAATAGCCAGTGACTGCTGACGCGCGCGGGTATCCGTCAGTTTGGTCTCAAGGGCAGCAATTTCACCACTCAGCTTATCGACACTTTCTTCGATTAAGCTTAACTCTTCTTCCAGCGCGACTTTGATATCATGCGCTTTTTGTTTTTCGATTAATGCCGCGCGCGCCAAATCTTCCCGATCTTTTTGCAGCGCCAAGGAGGCTTTATCTTGCCATTCTCGGAGCTGGCGATTGACGTTTTCAATCTTACGCGCCACTTCTTTTTTATCCGCCAGCGCTTTCGCGGACGATGTGCGTACTTCGACCAGCGTGTCTTCCATCTCTTGAATAATAAGACGGATCATTTTTTGTGGATCCTCTGCCTTATCTAACAGCGAATTGACGTTAGCATTTACGATGTCGGCGAAACGAGAAAAAATACCCATCATAGACTCCTTAATAATGCACCAAAGCAGCAGATTACATGCTCATTGTGCCGGATTAGTCTGAGCGTCATCACTCAGCCATAGTTTGCTAGCCAATGTATAATCAACTTACGTGCCAACTTTTTAATCCTTACATTTCAAAGACTTAAAATTTATTGCATCCTACCACCAAACGCGCCATGATGAATAAAACCACTATTTAGTAAAAATCGCCATGCGTGAACAAGACAATTTAATCGGAGAATCCGATCGCTTTTTAGCCGTGTTGGACCACGTCTCGCGGCTCGCGCCATTAAATCGTCCCGTGCTGATCCTTGGCGAACGCGGGACTGGCAAGGAGCTGATTGCTCAACGCTTGCACTACTTATCACACCGCTGGTCTCAGCCCCTCGTCAGTTTAAATTGCGCCGCATTAAGTGAAGGCCTGATCGATTCTGAGCTGTTTGGTCACGAAGCGGGAGCCTTCACTAGCGCCAAAGGGCGTCATGCGGGTCGCTTTGAGCGTGCCGAAGGTGGCACCTTATTTTTAGATGAAGTCGGCACCGCCCCCTTGGGTGTGCAAGAAAAGCTCCTTCGCGTTATTGAGTATGGCGAATATGAGCGTGTGGGAGGATCGCAGCCCAAGCAGGCGGACGTGCGCTTGATTTGTGCCACCAATGAAGATCTTCCCGCGATGGCTACCCGTGGGAACTTCCGGCCTGATCTGTTAGACCGCCTCGCATTTGATGTGGTCCATTTGCCGCCACTACGTGAGCGGCGACAAGATATCTTATTACTCGCCGAGCATTTTGCTCTAAAAATGGCGGTTGAGTTAGGCTATAGCTACTTCGCCGGTTTTTCTGCCCAAGCCCAAGCGCAACTACTTGCCCACCCTTGGCCTGGTAATGTACGCGAGCTTAAAAACAGTGTGGAGCGCGCCTTGTATCGCCACAATGATCCCGATACGCCGGTTGAATCACTGTGTCTGGACCCGTTCACGCCACCTTGGCAAGCCGAGATAACCTCACCACCTCAGACCAATTCTGCGGTCGACAACCAAGGAGAGACGCTCCCTGCGTTACCGGTAGATTTGCGGGAGTGGCAAACCGAGATGGAAAAGGCCATGCTGATGGCGGCGATGACACAGGCCAAATATCATCAAAGAAAAGCCGCGCAGTTACTCGGCCTCAGCTACCATCAACTCAGGGGGCTGTTACGGAAACACAATGTGGGCAACGACGAACAATGATGTAAGCCAATACGTACATCACTGGGAAAATGATACGCGACATTGCCCTTACTTTGCTTGGTGGTAAGGCCGTTTCGGTGGTAGATTACGGGGTTTACTTTGATAGCTGATTTCACTTGGTTTATGCGCGTTTTCATCCAATTTTTGATCCTTGGGGTCAGCGGCTTGATCCTCGCAGGCTGTGATGCCTCCACGGACCAACGTGCGGCCGACAATCGTGGCTTTGTTTTTTGTGGCCCGGGCCAGCCCACCACGTTTAACCCTCAATTGACCGACGGCGGCCTCACGGCCGATACCTTATCGAGCCAGCTTTACGATCGCCTTTTGCGTCTAAACCCTAAGACGTATCAGCCCGAACCCATGTTGGCGAAAAGCTGGGAAGTCAGCGAGGACGGTAAAACCTACACGTTCTCTCTGCGACGGGGCGTTGCGTTTCATCGCAGTGTGCAGTTTACGCCGTCACGCTACCTCAACGCTGATGATGTGGTCTTTTCATTTCGCCGTCTCATCGACAACAATCACCCTTACCATCCTGTCTCCGGTGGCCAGTACCCTTGGTTTGATAGCATGGACTTCTCGGGGTTATTGACAGACGTAAAAGCCTTGGATACTTATCAAGTTCAATTTACGCTCTCACGCCCTGATGTGTCTTTTTTATCCACTTTGGCGACCAACTTTTCGGTGATCCTCTCGAAAGAGTATGCGGATCAACTTCTTACTGCTGGCACCCCAGAAAAGCTAGATACCTATCCGGTCGGTACTGGCCCATTTGCACTGGCAGAGTTTCAACCACGCGAATTTATTCGCTTGCGTCGCCATTGGCAGTATTGGCAGGGCCCAGCACCCATGGAGCAGGTGGTATTTGACGTCTCAACGCGTGGCACAGGCACCTTAGCAAAAATGCTGACTGGTGAGTGCGATGTGCTCGCCTCGCCGGTTGCCAGTCAATTGCCTGTGGTCGTCGATGACAAGCGTTTTCATTTGTCATCTCAAACCGGCATGAATGTCGCCTTTATCTCCTTGAATACGCGCCACCCGGCTTTGTCTGAAGTAGAAGTGCGTCAAGCGATTAACCTTGCCATTGATCGCAATGCCCTGCTCAGCTCGGTGTATTACGGCACAGGCGCTCCGGCTACCAGTTTGCTACCGCCCATGTCGTGGGCTTACGATCCCAACAGCCAAACCGAATACAACCCTAAACYGGCCGCCGCACTCCTTGCTAAAGCGGGCTATCGCCAAGGTTTTAGCGTTGATTTGACCGTGCCAATGAAACCCACCGCTTTTAACCCGAGCCCGCGAAAAACGGCGGAACTGATTCAAGCCGATTTAGGGGCGATTGGTATTCGCGTCAATATCATTCCGGAGAAAACAGTCAATCGTGTGGCTATTCGCGAAGGCGATGATGCGCACGACATGGTGCTGACCGGCTGGGTGGCAGACAATGGCGATCCGGACACCTTTTTGCGTCCACTACTGACATGCAATGCAAAGTTTACTGGCTGGAATATGTCAAACTGGTGCAACCGCTACTTTGATCAAAAACTCAATGAAGCGATTGCGACGGAAGATACCGAGGCGCGCAAAGCCTTGTATATCGAAGCACAAACCATTTTAAATCGTCGTATGCCCGTCGTGCCTTTGGCGCATGGCATTCAACATCAAGTGCGTGACGCGAGCCTAAAAGGCTTAACCATGACGCCGTTTGGCACCGACAGCTTTGCTGACGTATCTCGGGGGCGCTAATGCTGATTTATACCTTACGACGCCTCAACCTTTTCCTAATCACCTTGGTGATCCTAACTTTGGTTGGCTACAACATTATGCTGTTGGCGCCTGACTCGGTATGGCATGGTTTTGATTACTGGATTGGCTGGTTGTATTACCTGCGCCAATTAGTGGAGGGGCATTTAGGCATGGCCGCCAACGGCGAGCCGGTAATGGTCACCCTTGCGCATGTCGCTCCAGCCACCTTGGAGCTATGCCTCGCCGCATTGGTGATAAGCTTTGTGGTTGGCGTGCCACTCGGCACCTTAGCGGGCCTGCGTAGTCAAGGGCCAACAGATAAGCTGATCTCCTCGCTCGCGGTGGTGGTTTTTTCAATTCCCACCTTCTGGCTAGCCATTTTATTTATCATGCTGTTTTCGCTCGATTTACAGTGGTTTCCTGTTTCTGGGCGCTATAACCTGTTGTATGAGATCCCTCATATTACCGGTTTTGCGTTGGTGGATTTATGGCTGTCGGATTTACCGCTTCAGGGCAAAGTCGCCACTGACATCATGCGCCATCTCGCCTTGCCCACGCTGACGCTGGCGGTGGTGCCCACCACGGAAATCATCAAAATGGTGCGCAACTCCATGGCACATGTGATGAGCCAAAATTACATCAAAGCCGCCGCGACTAAGGGCCTGTCTAAAACCGAGATCGTGTTGCGTCATGGCATGAAAAACGCCATTCCACCGATTATTCCTAATTTTGGTTTATTGGTATCAACCATGGTCACCTTCGTGATCATTGTGGAATCGGTATTTAACTGGCCGGGCATTGGTCGTTGGCTATTAGATGCCCTGATCGCAAAAGACTACGCGTCTGTTCAAGCCGGTGTCCTCGTGATTGGTGGCTTTGTGTTACTGATAAATATCATTTCAGATGTTGTGGGTGCGTTTATGAACCCTCTGGTAAGGAAGGAATGGTATGCCCTCAAATAATGTCTATGTCGAGCAGCATATTCCCACCCAGCTCGAGCGATCGTGGGCGGCATTTCGTCGTAACAAGCTGGCCGTGATTGGTTTTTGGTGCCTGGTCGGCTTGATCTTGGTGACTATATTCGCCCCCTTATTAGCGCCTTGGAGCCCACAGCATCAAACCGGTCATCTGTTGATGGCGCCGTCTTGGGTGCAGTCGGGTCAAATCGAATACTTCTTGGGCACAGACGATCTAACCCGCGATATGCTTTCTCGCCTGATCGCCGGCTCACGCTTAACCTTTGGCTATGCATTAATGGTGGCAATTGGCGCGGGCATTGTCGGTGTGGGCATTGGGGTGCTGGCCGGCATGACGAAGGGGCTAAAGTCGAGCTTTTTGAACCATATTCTCGACAGCATCCTCTCGATTCCTTCGCTGTTGCTTGCCATCATTGTGGTCGCCTTTTTAGGGGTGGGAGAAATGCAGGTGCTACTTGCAGTCTGGCTCTCTTTGATCCCTCGTATTATTCGTGCGGTGTATACCGCAGTACACAATGAGATAGAGAAAGACTACATCATTGCCGCGCGCCTTGATGGTGCCAACGATTTTTATCTGCTCTATCACTCCATTTTCCCGAATATGGCGGTGGTGCTGAGCACTGAAATGACCCGAGCAATTTCCGTCGCCATTCTTGATATTGCAGCATTGGGCTTTTTGGGCCTCGGCGCCCAGCCACCCGCACCGGAATGGGGTGCGATGTTGGGTGATTCGGTCGAACTCATTTTTACCGCGCCTTGGACAGTTACACTCCCGGGAATGGCCATTGCGTTTAGCGTTTTGGTTGTTAACCTTGTTGGTGAAGGGGTCAGCCAAGCTATCAACGCAGGAACAGAATAATGCCGTTATTAGATATTCGTCACCTGACCATTGAAATCGACACCCCGCAAGGGATGGTGAAAGCGGTTGACCGTATGAGCCTAACCATCAATGACGGAGAGATCCGTGGCTTAGTGGGAGAGTCTGGCTCAGGAAAAAGTTTGGTCGCCAAAGCCATTTGTGGGGTTACCAAAGATAGCTGGCATGTGAGCGCCGACCGGTTACGATTAGGTAATATCGATTTACTTGAGCTTCCAGCACGAGAACGTCGTCATGTGGTCGGTAAAGACATTGCGATGATCTTTCAAGAGCCCTCGACCTGTTTAGACCCCTCTGAGGTCGTCGGGCATCAGCTGGAAGAGGCCATTCCGCCTGCCTCGTTTTCAGGTAGCTGGTGGCAACGTTTAAACTGGCGCAAACAGCACTCGATTGCCTTATTGCACAAAGTGGGCATCAAAGATCATAAACGGGTGATGGACAGCTATCCGTATGAGCTCACCGATGGGGAATGCCAGAAAGTGATGATTGCGATGGCGATTGSCAACCGCCCTCGCCTGTTGATCGCTGATGAGCCAACTAACGACCTCGATCCTATCACTCAATCGCAGATTTTCCGGTTACTCAGTCGCACCAATCAGCTTTCTAACACCACCATTTTGCTGATCAGTCACGACTTAACCTTAGTAACACAGTGGGCGGATCGTATTACCGTGATGTATTGCGGCCAATCGGTTGAATCAGGCAACCGTGAGCAAATACTTACCACGCCGCATCATCCCTACACGGATGCTTTGCTGCGTGCGATGCCCGATTTCAGCCAAGATATTCCCCATAAAAGTAAATTGGAAACATTACCGGGCTCGATTCCTCCGTTACAGCACTTACCGATTGGTTGTCGCTTGGGACCTCGGTGCCCTTATGCGCAACGTAAATGTGTTGAAGTGCCGCATACACAGAAAATCAAAAACCATAAGTTTGCCTGCCACTTCCCATTGAATATGGAGAATAAAAATGACCGCTCTTCTTGAAGTCGACGGGTTAAGCAAAGATTATTACCACCGCACTGGCTGGCTAAGAAAACGCGTCACCCATGCGGTGAAGCCCGTTTCTTTCCAGCTAGAAGTCGGCGAAACTATCGCTTTTGTGGGGGAAAATGGCTCGGGAAAATCGACCCTAGCACGTATGATTGCAGGCGTGATCGAACCAACATCGGGGCAGATTCGGGTCAATGGTGAAGAGCTGACGTTCAAAGATTACCAAACCCGCTGCAAGCTCATTCGCATGATCTTTCAAGATCCCAATACCTCACTCAATCCAAGAAACCAGATCGGGCAAATTCTTGAAGGACCGCTGAAACGAAATACCAATATGACGCCGCAAGAGCGAGGCAAGCGCGTTAAAGACACCCTGCTGCGGGTTGGTCTGTTACCTGAGCATGCCTACTTTTACCCGCAAATGCTCGCAACGGGGCAAAAGCAGCGCGTGTCGCTGGCACGTGCGTTAATCTTGCAACCGAGTGTGATTGTGGCCGATGAAGCCTTGAACGGGTTAGATATGTCAATGCGCTCACAGATCATCAACTTGCTACTCGAGCTCCAAGAAGAGATGGGACTGTCCTATGTTTACGTGTCTCAACATATGGGCGTGATTAAGCATGTCACCGACAAGGTGATGGTGATGCAAAAAGGGGAAGTGGTCGAATCAGGTAGCACAGAGTCCTTATTCGCCAATCCTCAGCATACATTGACCCAGCGTCTGATCGACAGCCACTTTACTGCGCCCATCCTCGATAGACGCTCGCGTAAATCTGCGTCGACGCGTACCTAGCCTTATCGCTGATCCAGTCACGATAAAGGCCACACATGTGGCCTTTATTATCTCAAGCAGTTTTGCGCCTGATGTTACGCTAAATTTTGATTGATTTGTGCAAGGACGGCCGCCGGGTCATCGGCTTGTGTAATCGGACGCCCAATCACTAAGTAGTCGGAACCCGCTGCAACAGCTTGTTCTGGGGTCATAATTCGGCGCTGATCACCAGCCGCACTGCCCACCGGTCGGATCCCGGGCGTCACCAACTTAAAGGCATCGCCACACTGGGCTTTCAGCAAACTGGCTTCTTGCGCTGAACACACCACACCATCCAACCCCGACTGTTGCGTCAGCTTGGCAAGGTGCTGTACCTGCGCTTGTGGTGAGCGTTGTACCCCACTTTGGCGCAAATCCGCGTCCGTCATGCTGGTCAATACGGTAACGCCGATAAGCAATGGACGGTTGCCGCCATATGGCTCAAGCGCCTCACGTGCTGCGCTCATCATCCGCTCACCGCCTGAGGCATGAACGTTCACCATCCATACCCCTAGCTCTGCCGCGGCCGCAACCGCTTTCGCACACGTGTTCGGAATATCGTGAAACTTCAGGTCAAGAAAGACATCATGACCGTATGCGTGTAATTGTTTAACCAATGCAGGCCCAAATAAGGTGAACATTTCTTTGCCCACTTTTAAACGACACGAGCCCGGCTCAATTTTATCCACAAAGGCCAATGCTTGATTCATGTCTGCATAATCTAAGGCGACGATGACTTTCGGGTCTTGCATTATTGCTCCTGATTCCTTCACAAGGTTGTTATTCTCGCACTCCGCGTGCTCCCCAGCTGTCGCAGCCATTCGCGGTGACAGCAAGATAAAAAAACGGCGATGCCACTGCATCGCCATTATTCCCCATCCAAGCCCCGAATTGGCTTAATCGCTCCCCAGTTTTTACATGAGGGGCACTGCCAATAAAGCGCATGGGTGGAAAAGCCACACTTACGACAACGGTAATGCGGCTTAACTTTAATCTGTTCTGCAACAAGGTCTTTGAGGGTATTGAGGCTGGCTTTCGCGCGCCCCTCTTCCGCCTGTTCCACATGGTATTCCATCAGCTTGTGGAAACCACGCATGGTCGGGTTACGGGTTAGTTGGCGGGTCAGGAAGCTTTGTGCCATCGCGAGGTTCTCATTGGCACTGATCACCTCTGAAAGCATCAGTTCAGCGCTGACGCCGGCTTTTTTCTCAATACATTCTTTTAAGAAACGGACAAGCTGCATTTCGCGTCCCAAGGCGCGATAACTTTGCGCGAGAAGCGGTAAAGCCTCGCTGACAAAATCAGCATCTTGCTCGAGAATGTTTTCCAGCTGCTTAATCGCCCCTTTATAGTCCTCGTGCTGAATATCAAGCTTGGCTAGCATCAGGCTGGCTCTGACACAGCCTTTATCATAGGACAGGGCGCGACGTAGCAGTTGACGGGCTTTGTGCTCATTCCCCTCACCCATCTGCTGCATCGCCAACTCACAGTGAAAATGAGCAATGTCTTTACGCAGTTTGCTCTTACCCAATTTAACCAGTTTGGCCGCGGTGTCTATCGCTTGTTCCCACTCACGTGTTTGCTGGAAAATCGCCAAAAGCTGTTGCAGCGCAAACTCTTTGTAGTCAGGCTCATCGACCAATTTGACAAAGATTTTCTCTGCGCGGTCGAAAAAGCCCGCTACCATGTAGTCTTTCGCCAACTGTTGCATGGCGAGATTACGTTGGTCGAGGGTCAGATTAGGACGAGCAATGAGGTTTTGGTGAATGCGGATCGCTCTGTCGACTTCGCCGCGAGAGCGAAACAAGTTGCCCAACGCGAGGTGAGTATCAATCGTTTCATTATCGACTTGGAGCAGTTCAATAAAGAGATCGACCGCTTTATCCGACTGCTCAGACAGCAGTAGATTGAGTCCCGTGACATACTGACGAGACAGATGATGTGACTGTTCTTGCCGTCGATGACGAGCATTCCTGTTACCCATATACCAGCCGTAACCGGCCGCTATTGGCAATAACAGAAACAACAGCTCTAGCATGAATTAATGTTCCTTAAGCGGGTCCGTACGCAATTTATCAAGTTCTTTGCGTTGTTTCTCTACCTGCTTACGCAATCCTCGCGCCGTTAAGCGCGCTTTGAGGTACAGCGCTCCACATACCAGCCAGCCTATGCCAAAGCCAATGACAAAGACAATGCCCAAGATGACTGACAGCTTAAATTCACCTTGCGCGATAAGATAGTTAAAGTTAATCACTTCTTGGTTTTGCGCTCCCAGCGCCAAGGTGATCAAAAAGCATAACACCAGAAACAGAATGCCGAGTATTTTCACAAGTATTCCCTCATTGCGAAAGGCCTAGCGCCCCATCAATCATGATAAACCTGCCAGATGCGAGGCATCTGTCACTGTGATAGTTCCTGTGAGTTAAGCCAAGCTGCGCACCGTATTAAAGGTGTGCTTATATCAAGGCGTAACATCCGGCGCCTGACCTTGTGATGACTGGTACGAGATCTTACACAGGAGGTATGATTATGCAGGAAATTCATCACGCAAGCTATGATCGATAGACATAAAAAAACGGCACACCTACAGCATGCCGTTTTTTTCAGCGCACATCGCTTAACTGTAAATGTTAACGCGATCGCGAAGTTCCTTACCCGGTTTAAAATGCGGAACGTACTTACCGTCCAATTCCACTTTTTCGCCCGTTTTAGGATTACGCCCCACACGAGGCGCACGATAATGCAGTGAGAAACTACCAAAACCACGGATCTCGATGCGGTCACCGCTCTCGAGTGTGGTCGCCATGTGCTCAAGGATTTCCTTGATGGCATCCTCTACCTGCTTTGCAGATAGATGGGTTTGCTGACTACAGAGCCTTTCAATCAACTCAGATTTGGTCATAAACACCCCGCTTTAGTATGTTTCTCAACAGTATAAATGCAGAGAGGGAAAATTTCCCCCTCTTATTGTGCATTATTCGCTCTTCGCTGCTTTGAACGCGTCAGCCATAGCGTTACCGAACGCGCCTTCTTCGGCTTTGTTCAGGCTAGCCATTGCTTCTTGCTCGTCAGCTTCGTCTTTCAGACGTACAGACAGGTTCAGAACGCGGTTCTTACGGTCAACACCGGTGAACTTCGCTTCAACACTGTCACCAACAGCAAGTACTTGAGTCGCGTCTTCAACACGATCACGAGCCGCTTCAGAAGCGCGCAGGTAACCTTCAACACCTTCTGCTAGCTCAACAGTTGCGCCTTTCGCGTCAACAGCAGTCACTGTACCGTTAACGATAGCACCTTTTTTGTTGGCTGCCAGGTAGTTGTTGAATGGGTCTTCTTCCATTTGTTTGATGCCCAGTGAGATACGCTCACGCTCAGCATCAACCTGAAGAACCACTGCAGAGATCTCGTCACCTTTCTTGTATTCGCGAACGGCTTCTTCGCCAGCCACGTTCCAAGAGATGTCAGACAGGTGAACCAGACCGTCGATGCCGCCGTCTAGACCGATGAAGATACCGAAGTCAGTGATTGACTTGATCTTACCAGTTACACGATCGCCTTTGTTCTGAGTTTCAGCGAATTGCTGCCATGGGTTGGCTTTACACTGTTTCAGACCTAGGCTGATGCGACGACGCTCTTCGTCGATGTCCAGAACCATAACTTCAACTTCGTCACCCACGTTAACCACTTTAGATGGGTGGATGTTTTTGTTGGTCCAGTCCATTTCAGACACGTGTACCAGACCTTCAACGCCTTCTTCGATTTCAACGAAGCAGCCGTAGTCAGTTAGGTTGGTTACGCGACCAGTCAGCTTGTGACCTTCTGGGTAACGGTTAGCAATTGCTACCCATGGATCTTCACCCAGTTGCTTCAGGCCTAGTGATACGCGAGTGCGCTCACGGTCAAACTTCAGAACTTTAACGTTGATTTCGTCACCAACATTAACGATTTCTGATGGGTGCTTAACGCGCTTCCACGCCATGTCAGTGATGTGAAGCAGGCCGTCAACGCCGCCCAGATCAACGAACGCACCGTAGTCAGTCAGGTTCTTAACGATACCTTTAACTTCCATGCCTTCTTGCAGAGAAGCTAGCAGCTCGTCACGCTCAACGCTGTTTTCTGACTCGATAACCGCACGACGAGAAACAACAACGTTGTTGCGCTTCTGGTCAAGCTTGATTACTTTGAACTCGAGCTCTTTGCCTTCCAGGTGAGAAGTGTCACGTACTGGACGAACGTCAACCAGTGAACCCGGTAGGAACGCACGGATGCCGTTCAGTTCTACGGTGAAACCACCTTTCACTTTACCGTTGATGATACCCATCACGGTTTCAGCTTCTTCGTACGCTTTCTCTAGCTGGATCCAAGCTTCGTGACGCTTAGCTTTCTCACGAGAAAGCTGAGTTTCACCGAAACCGTCTTCCACTGCGTCCAGGGCTACGTCTACTTGACCGCCAACTTCAATTTCAAGTTCGCCAGCAGCGTTCTTGAATTGGTCAGCTGGGATAGCAGATTCAGATTTCAGGCCTGCGTCAACCAGAACGAAACCGTTCTCGATAGCAACAACAGTACCCTTAACAATAGAACCTGGGCGAGTTTCGATTTCTTTTAGAGACTCTTCAAAGAGTTGAGCAAAAGATTCAGTCATTATATTTAAATCTTCAATTTGATAAACGTCCACGGGTATCCTACCGCATGGGGTTGTTAAATATGTTAGCCATCATCCTTGCAGCTAACGGTTATAGACTGCTTATGCAGCCGATAATTTGCTTTCAATAAACGCCAGCGCTTGCTCGATCACCTCGTCAATTGACAGTGAGGTTGAATCTAGCACCAATGCATCTGGCGCGGGGCGTAATGGCGCCACCGCTCGGTTGCGGTCACGGTCATCACGCTCTTGAATTTCACTTAAAAGGCGGTCAAAGGTAACATTAACCCCCTTTTCTTGCAACTGCTGCTGACGGCGGCGGGCACGCTCTTGTGCACTGGCATCTAAGAATATTTTCACTTCGGCCTGCGGAAAGACTACGGTGCCCATATCACGGCCATCAGCAATCAATCCCGGCTCGCCGGCAAACGCGCGTTGACGACGCAACAATGCTTCACGCACACGCGGTAACGCGGCAACTTTTGACGCCTGATTGCCGACTTGTTCGGTACGTAGCGTCGCGGAAACGTCTTCGCCTTCCAGAATCACTTTTACCAGCTCACCTTCAGCGATGAACTGTACATCTAGGTTAGCAGCCAATGGCACTAATGCATCTTCTGAGGTGGTGTCCACATCATGGTGAATCGCAGCCAATGCCAATACACGGTATATCGCGCCAGAATCCAACAAATGCCACTGCAGTTTTTCTGCCAGTCGCATACATAAGGTTCCTTTTCCAGCACCACTTGGGCCATCTACTGTAATAACAGGCGCCTGTGTCGGCATAAATCTCTCCACATTTGGTTGAGTGCGTCGACGTTGCGCTATCCAAGCGCCCTCATACAAAGGGAAGCAACGCCGATAAATCGGCGCTTATTATAGAAGAAAGCGAGGAGGAAATCACCGCCACCGTCAGTTTATCCGTACGTATGGCGGTGGGATATTCAAGACTGACTAATGGCCGCGAGTTTTTCAAAGTAGTCTGGGAACGTTTTTGACGTACAACCCGGGTCATTAATGGTAACTGGCGTGTCGCTCAACGCCACCAGCGAGAAGCACATCGCCATCCGGTGATCGTCATAGGTATCGATCGCCGCATGAGTGAGCTGCTGAGGCGGTTCAATGTAAAGGTAATCATCTCCCTCTTCGACCACCGCCCCAACTTTTTTCAACTCGGTTGCCATCGCATGTAAGCGATCGGTTTCTTTTACTCGCCAATTGTAAACGTTACGAATACGCGAGGGGCCTTTGGCAAACAGCGCCGCTACCCCAATAGTCATGGCCGCGTCAGGAATGTGGTTGAAGTCCATGTCCACACCATGAAGCTTTCCTTTGCGTGCAATGACGTAATCATCACCCCACTCGATGTCAGCGCCCATTGCCGCTAACGCATCGGCAAATTGGATATCACCTTGCACACTATGACGACCAATACCGGTGACCTTCACGGCACCGCCTTTAATGGCCGCGGCCGCGAGGAAGTAAGAAGCCGATGACGCATCGCCTTCTACCATCAGGTGACCTGGCGATTGATAACGTTGCCCCGCCGGAACCACAAACCGCTGATAGTTATCGTTATGTACCTCGACGCCAAACTGGGCCATGATCGCCAAGGTAATATCAATGTAGGGTTTCGATACCAAGTCGCCTTTAATGGTGATCCGTGTTTCTTCACGCGCTAACGGCGCGGCCATCAACAGGGCGGTTAAGAATTGGCTAGAAATACTGCCATCGATACTGACATCGCCGCCAGCGAGCCCCGTGCCTTTAATATGTAATGGTGGGTAGCCCTCGCTCTCTAAATAGCGAACCTCTGCCCCTATGGCATTGAGTGCCTCGACAAGGTGGCCAATGGGACGCTCTTTCATGCGCGGCTCACCGGTTAGAGTGATCTCGCCTTCACCCAAACACAGCGCGGCCGTTAATGGACGCATGGCCGTACCGGCATTACCTAAAAACAGTTCCAGTGGCGCTTGGGTATGAAAGGCGTGTCCCAACCCTTCCACAACACACTCAGTGCGATCGTCAGACAGCTGATAAGACACGCCTAAGTCAGTAAATGCATTGAGCATATGACGCACATCATCACTGTTGAGCAGGTTGGTTAAGCGCGTCGTACCGGATGCTAGCGCGGCCAGCAGTAAAGCGCGATTAGATACACTCTTTGAGCCGGGAAGGTTAATGTGACCATCGATATGAGAGATCGGGGAAAGTGTCAGTTGCTCCATTCTGGTTTAATTTCCGTGATGCTTTGTGCAAC
The DNA here is from genome assembly GCF_001996165.1 of Salinivibrio proteolyticus. Classification (GTDB taxonomy): domain Bacteria; phylum Pseudomonadota; class Gammaproteobacteria; order Enterobacterales; family Vibrionaceae; genus Salinivibrio; species Salinivibrio proteolyticus. The sequence continues at coordinate 88,968 of NZ_MUFP01000015.1, forward strand.
CAGAGTAACCAAAATACAAGCCATCTCACAATTATTATTTTTATCAAAGTAGAAACAAAAACGTCCCAGACGCAAAAAGCGGCTGGGACGCAAACCGTTTTACACCGCGTTAGGCGTATTTTTTCTCAAACTTCACCATGAAGTCGACTAATGCCTGAACCCCTTCAAGGGACATTGCATTATAGATTGACGCGCGCATTCCTCCGACATCTCGATGCCCTTTCAGCGCGTGCAGTCCATGCTCCATCGCTTCGGCGAGGAAGGTGTCGTCCAGCTCACTGTTAGCGAGTTGGAAAGGCACATTCATCAGTGAACGATTATCTGGGTGAACATCATTGCGATAGAAAGAAGAGTTGTCGATGCAATCGTACAACAGCGCCGCTTTTTGCTGATTGTGCGCATAAATGGCCTCAACGCCCCCTCTCTTTTTCAGCCATTTAAAGACTTCTGCCGCCAGATACCAAGCGAAGGTGGGTGGCGTATTGAACATGGACTCTTTATCGGCCAAGACTTTGTAGTTCAACACACTCGGCAACACATCTTTAGCAAGGTGTAATAAATCATCACGCACAATCACCAAGGTCAGCCCCGCCGGACCGATATTCTTCTGCGCCCCCGCATAGATCACGCCATACTTGGACACATCTATCGGGCGAGAGAGAATGTTCGATGACATATCTGCCACGATAGGTTTGTTGGTTTCCGGCAGATCCGTGATTTCAATCCCATCAATGGTTTCATTGGGGCAAAAATGCACATATGCGGCATCATCACTTAACAGCCACTCGTTCGCCGGCAGGATGGCGCGTTTACCATCACGCTCACGAGTCACATTGATCACATTGGGGGTGCAGTAGCGCTTGGCCTCTTTGACGGCACTCGTCGCCCAGTAACCGCCATCGACATAGTCAGCAATGGTGTTGTTACCCAGTAAGTTCATGGGTACCGCCGCAAACTGAGCGCGTGCGCCACCTTGGCAAAAGAGAATGTGATAATTGTCTGGGATCACCAGCAGCTCACGTAAATCTTGCTCTGATTGACGAGCAATGGCTAAAAACTCTTTACTGCGATGAGATATTTCCATCACCGAGGTGCCAAGACCGTTCCAATTGGTGAATTCTTTTTGTGCTTTTAGCATTACCTCGCGGGGAAGCATCGCGGGTCCGGCAGAAAAATTGTATACCTTGTCCATGTTGTGGAGGGGCTCCTGCTGTTTTTTATCTGCAAGACGTATCTCGCGTTATGACGAAGATACATCGTTAAAAGGCGTAGCTACTGATTTAACACGTTTGCATGGGCTTTGGAAATATAGCGCGTAAAAAAGGGCGCAGATCACTGCACCCTTTTATTGTTTTATGATTGCAACACGAGGACTTAAGCGTCTTGATCGCTATCCGTCTCACTCGGTGTGTCATCATTGTCCTCAGAGCTCGTCTCAGAGGCCGGTGCGTCACTGGTTGCATTGGCATTTGCCGCCGCTTCGTTAGCCAGTGCTTCCATTTCCTCTTCATCCGGCTCTTCGATACGCTGAAGGCCAACCACTTTTTCATCATCACTGACGCGGATCAGTCGTACGCCTTGGGTATTACGGCCCACTTGGCTAACTTCTTCCGCTCGAGTACGTACCAGCGTACCGGCGTTGGTGATTAACATCAGTTCATCACCGGTGCAGACCTGAATGGCACCAACAACGTCACCATTCCGCTCAGAGACTTTAATCGAGACCACACCCTTGGTTGCACGGCTCTTCGTTGGATATTCTTCCAGCGCCGTCCGTTTACCAAAGCCGTTCTCCGTCACCGTCAGGATGTCACCATCCGACTGCGGCACAATCAGGGAAACAACTTGGTCTTTCTCTGCGAGCTGAATCCCGCGGACACCTGCCGCGGTACGGCCCATTGCACGTACTGTCTCGTTAGACGCCACAAAGCGCACTACTTTACCGAATTGCGAGAACAGCATGACTTCGCTGTTATCATCGGTCAGCTGTGCCCCGATAAGGCTATCACCTTCACGCAGGTTCACAGCGATAATGCCCGCGCTACGTGGACGGCTAAAGTCAGTCAGCGGCGTTTTCTTCACGGTACCGTGTGCGGTTGCCATAAAGACGTATTTGTCTTCTGCATATTCGCGAACCGGCAGAATAGTGGTGATCCGCTCGTCGTCTTCCAATGGCAGCAAGTTAACGATCGGTTTACCGCGTGCGTTACGCGACGCATGTGGCAGTTGATACACTTTCAACCAGTACATGCGGCCACGTGTTGAGAAACACAAGATGGTGTCGTGCGTATTTGCGACCAACAGACGCTCAATGAAATCTTCATCTTTCATGCGCGTGGCTGATTTACCTTTACCACCGCGACGCTGCGCTTCATAGTCACTCAAGGCTTGATATTTCACATATCCCTCGTGTGACCATGTCACGATGACATCTTCTTCGTTGATCAGATCTTCGATATCAATGTCAGCGCTTGCCGCGGTGATCTCGGTCAGGCGCTTATCGCCATAACTATCACGAATCGCCTCAAGCTCTTCGCGGATCACTTCCATCAAACGCTCGGTGCTGGCCAAGATATGCATTAATTCAGCAATTTGTTCCAGCAGCGATTTGTATTCATCAAGGATCTTGTCGTGCTCGAGCCCAGTCAGCTTATGCAAACGTAAATCCAGAATCGCTTGCGCTTGTTGCTCAGTCAGATAGTAGGAACCGTCATCTCGTGCACCAAACTCAGGCGCTAACCACTCAGGGCGTGCGGAGTCAACACCCGCCGCTTCCAACATGGCAGACACGCCACCTAAGCTCCAGCCTTGTGCTTGTAGCTCTTGTTTGGCAACTGCTGGGGTCGGCGCTCGGCGAATAAGCTCGATCACTTCATCGATGTTAGCCAGCGCAACCGCTAGGCCTTCAAGGATGTGTGCACGCTCACGCGCTTTGCGTAATTCATACACAGTACGACGAGTGACCACTTCACGGCGGTGATTGACAAAACACTCCAACATCCCTTTGAGGTTGAAGAGTTTTGGCTGGTTGTTATCCAGCGCCACCATGTTGATACCAAACGACGTTTGCAACTGAGTCTGGGCATATAGGTTGTTGAGAACGACTTCTGCCACCGCGTCGCGGCGACATTCGATCACAATCCGCATCCCGTCTTTATCTGACTCGTCACGCAGCGCTGAAATGCCTTCAATTTTCTTATCTTTGACAAGCTCAGCAATCTTTTCAATCAGGCGCGCTTTGTTAACTTGATACGGGATCTCATTGACAACAATGGTTTCTTTACCATGTTTATCCGCTTCGATCTCCGCCTTCGCACGTAGATAGATTTTGCCTCGACCGGTCTTATAAGCATCTTCGATGCCTTTACGGCCGTTGATCATCGCCGCGGTCGGGAAATCAGGCCCCGGAATGTGCTCCATCAGCTCATCGATGGTGATATCTTCGTTATCGATATACGCCAGACAGCCGTTGATCACTTCGGTGATGTTATGAGGTGGGATGTTGGTTGCCATCCCCACCGCGATACCAGAAGCGCCATTCACTAACAAGTTAGGCACGCGCGTCGGTAATACATCAGGGATTTGCTCCGTACCGTCATAGTTAGGTACGTAGTCCACTGTTTCTTTGTCTAGATCCGCGAGGAGCTCATGGGCAATTTTTGCCATGCGCACTTCGGTGTAACGCATCGCCGCGGCCGAGTCACCATCAATGGAGCCAAAGTTACCTTGGCCATCCACCAACATATAACGCAGTGAGAAAGGCTGCGCCATACGAACAATAGTGTCGTAAACCGCGCTATCACCGTGTGGGTGGTATTTACCGATTACGTCACCGACCACACGGGCCGATTTTTTATATGGCTTGTTCCAGTCGTTGCCAAGTACATTCATCGCGAATAAAACGCGGCGGTGTACTGGCTTTAGGCCATCACGCACGTCAGGAAGAGCTCGGCCAACAATGACAGACATTGCATAGTCGAGATACGAGCTTTTCAGCTCCTCTTCGATATTGACTGGCGTGATCTCTTTAGCAAGATCGCTCATGGAGCCAACATCCCTCAAATAATGTTTGCGTATTCAAATACGTGACCACGGAGGATAACACAAAGCCACTCGCTAGACACGTGAATATGGCTAAGATGTATCATAGATCTCGTTAGAAAAGCCTCTCAACGCGTCTATGCGGGTAAAAACCCATCACTTCCGTGTCTGGCTATCAAGAATTAAAAATAAAAGCCCAGAAACGTCCTCAGCGCTTATTTACTTTTTCTATTTACCGTATAGCAGCGTCATCTTCACCCTTTATCGCTTCCTGTTTGCTGTCATTTCAGCCATCTTGGCCCATACTTAAATCGTGAGAACGCGTGACATACGACGCGTAGAAAGGATTGTTGTCGACACGTTCGACTAAGGAGTAGGCAGCATGCTGACTCGTATCGTGAATGCTATCGGAATGTGCTTGATTGCCGGTAAATACATGTTAGCGTGCATCATTGCTGTCAGTGCAATGATGACTGCAACCTTGTAACCACTATCACGCGGCCGGGCTGGCGAGCCGCGTTTATCGCTCACCGACACTTGGCGGGACCACTAAGCTCGCTTATCCTGCAGCGCCCTTTTGCGTGCCCAATACCACCAATTACACTTCCTTTGTTCCACGCGTTCCCGAGCTGCAACTACACAGCATTTGGGTATATAATGCAGCAAAACCAATAAGGAAGCTGTATTTATGAGCCACGTAGCTAACGTTGACCCGGCAGAAATTCAAAAGTTTGAAGACATGGCATCACGCTGGTGGGATTTGGAAGGTGAGTTTAAACCCCTCCACCAAATCAACCCGCYACGCTTGCAGTACGTGATAGAAAAAGCCGGCGGCCTGTTTGGTAAAAAGGTGTTAGACGTTGGCTGCGGCGGAGGCATTCTTGCCGAAAGCATGGCTCGCGAAGGCGCCGAGGTAACGGGACTAGATATGGGCAAAGAGCCGCTGACCGTTGCTCGCTTGCATGCGCTCGAATCCGGTATTGACGTACAATACATTCAGTCGACCGCGGAAGAACACGCGGACAGCTATGCAGGCCAGTACGATGTCGTGACCTGCATGGAGATGCTAGAACACGTGCCAGAACCTGCCTCAGTGATCCAAGCGTGTGCGAACATGGTCAAACCTGGCGGTCATGTTTTCTTTTCGACGCTGAACCGCAATACCAAGTCGTGGCTATTTGCTATCGTGGGCGCCGAGCACCTGCTCAAACTGGTTCCGAAAGGCACTCACGACCATCATAAGTTTATTCGTCCCTCTGAACTGATGGCGATGATTGATACCACTGCCCTCCAAGCGCGTGGTATGACCGGCTTACACTACAACCCATTAACCGGCATCTATAAGTTATCCAATGCCAATGTCGACGTGAATTATTTGCTCCACACCGTCAACCCCGCTTAAAAAGTTGAGGCTTTGTATGACCATCCCCGCAACGGTTTTGTTTGATCTCGATGGCACGCTGCTAGATACCGCACCGGATATGGGCACGGCCGCGAACCGCGTGCTTGCAGAGTACAATTTACCGCCCCTTAGCCAAGAGCAAATCTACCGCCATACCAGTTATGGGGCGCGCGGTTTACTGACCGCAGGATTTGGTGATAAGGCCAAAGAGCAAGATCCCATCGCCTTGCGGGCCCGTTTTCTACATCATTACGGCCAAGCGATTTGTTCGGGGACGACCTTGTACGAAGGTATCGAAGCACTCCTCGACTTGTTAGAACATCAGGCCATCTCGTGGGGCATTGTCACCAATAAACCTGAAGGGCTCACCCACCGGCTGTTAACCTTTTTCCCACGCCTGCAGCAGGCACAGGTTATTGTCGGGGCTGACACTTACGCACAAGCCAAGCCTCACCCATTGCCGCTTCTCGAGGCAGCAAAAACGCTTAATTGTGCACCAGAGCACTGCTTCTATGTCGGAGATATTGAAAATGACATGTTAGCCGCGCGGGCAGCCAATATGCGTGCCGCAGTCGCCGCGTGGGGATATACAGGTGGTGATGATGTAATCAGTAAATGGGAAGCAGATCATATTTTCGCCACCCCACACCATCTCAGTGCCTTTATTGGATCCTAATCACACCCCACAAACCGTGGGGTTTGTTGCCTTTTCAATCAGTTAAATCGGATCACTGTTCGAGCCCAAGATCAATCAAAATAAATTTTTTTTCTTGGCCTTTTTGCTGTTTCAACGATTGAAATTCTCGCTAATCTTGGCGCACTTGGAACGCTAGGTTGGTGATTACTAACTTGCGTTATAACATCCCCAAGATATCCACACCTCATCAGCGTGTCGCTCTCTTGCAATATCGCGGTTATATCACTATCTTGTAACGCATCGACAAGCCGACCCCTATATATAGTGTATGAGCGACGCAACGTCCGCATAGAGGCCGACCAAAAAATCATCAGGCATTTTATAAAATCTTGCAAAAATAGCAGTTTGGCAAGGAAATATTGGGAAAGCACACAAAATGAACCAAGAAATAACCGTACTTAAGCGTGATGGACGCAAAGAAAATTTAAACCTCGATAAAATCCATCGCGTTGTTACTTGGGCTGCAGAAGGCCTCACCAACGTCTCCGTTTCTCTCGTCGAGATGCGCTCTCACATCCAGTTTTACGATGGCATGCGTACTGAAGACATTCACGAGACGATCATCAAAGCTGCAGCGGACCTGATTTCAGAAGAAAGCCCAGACTATCAATACCTTGCTGCTCGCCTAGCGGTGTTCCACCTGCGTAAAAAAGCGTACGGACAGTTCGAGCCGCCCACGCTCGTGAAGCATGTGAAAAACATGGTTGAGAAGGGTAAATATGATGCCCACATTCTCGAAGACTACAGCGAAGACGAGCTCGACACCCTAGACAGCTATATCGACCACTGGCGCGATATGAACTTCTCATACGCAGCCGTTAAACAGCTGGAAGGCAAGTACTTGGTTCAAAACCGTGTGACCGGTGAAATCTACGAGAGCGCCCAGTTCCTGTATATGATGGTTGCTGCGTGCTTGTTCGCTGCCTATCCAAAAGAAACGCGCCTTGATTATATCCGTCGTTTCTATGATGCGGTTTCTCAGTTCAAGATCTCATTGCCTACGCCAATTATGTCTGGGGTACGCACACCAACGCGCCAGTTTAGCTCGTGTGTACTGATCGAGTGCGACGATAGCCTAGACTCGATCAACGCGACCTCTAGCGCCATTGTTCGCTATGTGTCTCAGCGTGCAGGTATTGGTATTAACGCCGGTCGTATCCGCGCGTTAGGCAGCCCAATTCGTGGTGGTGAAGCTTTCCACACGGGTTGTATTCCGTTTTATAAATATTTCCAAACGGCCGTTAAATGCTGTTCGCAAGGCGGCGTGCGCGGTGGTGCAGCCACCTTGTTCTACCCTATTTGGCACCGTGAAGTTGAATCCCTGCTGGTATTAAAAAATAACCGTGGTGTGGAAGAAAACCGTGTTCGTCACATGGATTACGGCGTGCAGATCAACAAACTGATGTACACCCGCCTGCTGAAAGGTGGCAACATCTCCTTGTTCTCGCCGTCTGATGTACCGGGACTGTATGATGCTTTCTTTGAAGACCAAGAGAAGTTTGAGCGTCTGTACACCCAGTATGAAGCGGATGCCTCTATTCAGCGTGAAACGGTCAAAGCTGTCGATCTTTTCTCTCTGATGATGCAAGAGCGCGCATCGACCGGCCGTATCTATATCCAAAATGTGGATCACTGTAATACGCACAGCCCATTCGATGCGTCTGTGGCACCAATTCGCCAGTCCAACCTGTGTTTGGAAATTGCACTGCCGACCAAGCCACTCAACAATGTTGAAGACGAAAACGGTGAAATTGCGCTGTGTACCCTCTCTGCATTTAACTTGGGTGCGCTGAAGTCACTGGACGAACTGAGCGAGCTGGCCGATCTAACCATTCGTGCGCTGGATGCCCTGCTTGATTATCAAGACTATCCACTGCCGGCAGCACGTAAAGCGACCATGAACCGTCGTACCTTGGGTGTCGGCGTGATCAACTTTGCTTACTATCTGGCGAAGCATGGCGTACGTTACTCCGATGGCAGCGCAAACGGTCTGACTCACCGTACCTTTGAGGCGATTCAGTATCACTTGCTTCGCGCCTCTGTTGAGCTTGCGAAAGAAAAAGGCGCGTGCCCTGCGTTTAACGAGACCACCTATTCGCAAGGTATTCTGCCAATTGATACCTACAAGAAAGATCTGGATGGTATCTGTGACGAGCCTCTGCACTTAGATTGGGAGACGCTGCGTAAAGACATTCAAACGCATGGCTTACGTAACTCAACATTGACCGCCTTGATGCCATCAGAGACGTCATCACAAATCTCCAATGCCACCAATGGTATTGAGCCACCTCGTGGTTACGTGTCGGTAAAAGCATCGAAGGACGGGATCCTCAAGCAGGTCGTGCCGGAATTCCATAAATACAAGAATAACTACGAGCTGCTCTGGAACATTGGTAGTAATGATGGCTACTTACAGTTAGTCGGTATCATGCAAAAATTCGTCGATCAGGCGATTTCCGCCAACACCAATTATGATCCGAGCCGTCATCAAAGTGGTAAAGTTCCAATGAACCAACTACTCAAAGACTTGCTCACCGCTTATAAACTCGGGGTTAAAACCCTGTACTATCACAACACCCGTGATGGTGCGAGCGATGGTCAATCGGATCTAAGCGCTGCGCAAGCAGAAGATGATTGCGCCGGCGGTGCATGTAAGATCTAACAAATTGGGGTAAGGGCCTGCCCAGCGGGCCCTTTTCTAGAGGTTAATAGGATTCATGACTTACAGTACGTTTTCTAAAGTCAACAACGACCCATTGAAAGAGCCAATGTTCTTTGGCCAATCGGTCAACGTGGCGCGTTACGACCAACAAAAATATGAAATTTTTGAAAAGCTGATCGAAAAACAGCTTTCTTTCTTTTGGCGCCCAGAAGAAGTTGACGTGTCAAGTGACCGCATTGATTACAACAAGTTACCCGAGCATGAAAAGCATATTTTCATCAGTAACTTGAAGTATCAAACGCTGCTCGATTCTATCCAAGGCCGTAGCCCGAATGTCGCCTTGCTGCCTTTGGTGTCGATTCCTGAACTGGAAACTTGGATTGAGACATGGAGTTTCTCAGAAACCATCCACTCACGCTCATACACCCACATTATCCGTAATATCGTTGCTGATCCGGCGATTGTCTTTGATGATATTGTGATGAATGAGCACATCCAGAAGCGCGCCAACGACATTGCGAAGTATTATGACGACCTCATTCAAACCACTAACTACTATCACCAGTTAGGGGAAGGCACTCATACTATTAATGGCAAAACCATTAGCTTAAGCCTGCGTGCGTTAAAACGTAAGCTGTACCTGTGCCTGATGTCAGTGAATGCACTGGAAGCGATTCGTTTCTACGTCAGCTTTGCTTGTTCATTCGCCTTTGCTGAGCGTGAACTAATGGAAGGCAACGCCAAAATCATCAAGTTTATTGCCCGTGATGAGGCGCTTCACCTCACAGGCACCCAGCACATGCTGAATATTCTGCGTAGCGGGCAGGACGATCCAGAAATGGCTGAGATTGCTAAAGAGTGCGAGCAAGAGTGTTTTGATCTATTCAAAGATGCCGCCGAGCAAGAGAAAGACTGGGCAGAATACCTGTTCCGTGATGGTTCTATGATTGGCTTGAACAAAGACATTCTTTGCCAGTACGTCGAATACATCACCAACTTGCGTATGTCGGCAGTCGGCCTTGCCCCTGCATACGATAACGCCACCCAAAACCCGATTCCATGGATCAATGCGTGGCTATCTTCCGACAATGTGCAGGTTGCACCGCAAGAAGCCGAAATTAGCTCATACCTCGTGGGTCAAATCGATAACGAAGTGAGCGTTGAAGACTTTGGTGACTTCGAACTATGACCCGAATCACGATTGAAGTGAACGGTATCAAGGTGGGTGGCAACACCCACCAAAGCTTGCTCGAACAACTTGAGCAAGCCGGCATTCAACCCGAATATCAATGCCGCAATGGCATGTGCGGTGCGTGCCGTTGTCAATTGCAACAAGGTTCGGTCAAACAAGAAGACGCGATGGCATTTGTTCGTCCCGGCGAAATTCTCACTTGCCAAAGTGCGCCACAAACCGATGTGTCAATTGCATTTGAATACCAGCCCGCAGTCAAAGCAAAAGTCGTTAATGAGTAGTGAGCCTACGCCCACCACTCCTCTCACCTGAGCGCCCAACAGGCACCGATTTAAGCAATCGTCTTAGGATCAATAAAAATGTCATCATGACGCGCTAATGATGCGTAATCGGCAATCACCGGTTGTCCATGAAGATAACGCCTTAACATGTCCAGCAATACCGTCGCCATATAACAGCGCGCATTGTCATGGGAGAAATGGCGTTTAAAGCTTAGTCGCTGTCCCCACTCTCCCTCGGGGGTGGAAATCGCCACACAAATTTGTCCATGAAGCTCAGGACCACATGCTAAACCAATTTGATGCTGACCTTGTGCAATTGCCGCGCTGGCCATAGCTAATGAGGCAGCGAGCGGGTTGGCAACGGCTTGCTCGGGCACATGCGCATTTGACATGATCCAGCCTTGCTCGACCAAGTGTGCAGCTTGACCGTTTAACGTGCTAGCTAACCATCCGCCCGTAAATTGCTCCACCACCTTTAACACCGCCCCTTGGCGATTGAGATCAGCGGCAAGCGCTTGCACCATTGCTTGGTTGCAACTGACAACATGATCGCCAAGGCATGATTGCACCGCATCAACCAACTGCGCTTTATCGGGATGATCGTCAGCCATGAAGAGTTTCACTTCAATAAACGGCAGACTCGAGCGATAACCCAGCGTCACATCATCAGGTAACGAAACAGATGCCATGGCATCGCTAATCCCCGATTCGGACAAACCAAATGTGAACAAACGGTAACAAGAACGCGCACCTGGTGCATAGTTGTGACATAACTCAGGCAGAATCTGTTGCTCTACCATGCAGAAAAACTCTGAAGGAACCCCTGGTGTAAAATAGAAATGACAGCCATTTAACTGGCAATAAAAGCCACAGGCAGTGCCATTAGGGTTGTCAATGAGGCGAGCGCCATCGGGGAGCATGGCTTGTTTTAGGTTGCTTTGCGCCATAGGACGGCCATGACGCTCGTAGCGCTGCTTTAATTCATCCAGCCAGGTTTCATTGAGCGTGAGCTCTACGCCCATCGCCGACGCCATCGCTGCCGTGGTTAAATCATCAGTGGTTGGACCTAATCCACCATTCACAATCACCACATCCTCGGTTTGAGATAGCCGAACAAGCTCAACCGCCATCTCATCAAGCTCATCCCCGACGGTAACCCGCCGAGACATCGCAAATCCATTTTCGTACAGCATGCGGGACAGCCAAGCCGCATTGGTATCTGTAATATCGCCAAGCAAAACTTCTTCACCCGTCGACAGCATCGCGATACGTGGCATGGGTGTTTTATGTTGTTGATTGTCCACCTAGCCGCTCCTTTTGATTGGTATCCTAGAGCATTGATTATGACATCACACGCCATCACGCACTAGCCCAAGCCAATCGTACACTTTATTTTACGGCATCGTACCTGTATCATTACACTCATCAGTTTTTTAATCTGCATAAGCAGTGCACAATACGCATAAATTCACGTTATCTTTTGTGCGAACACAACAATTAACTTTTTATTTACACTGGTTAAACATTATATGAACAAGGTACTAGGAAGTTCGCTAATTATTGCAGGTACGACCATTGGCGCAGGCATGCTCGCGTTACCTCTGGCCTCTGCAGGAATCGGGTTTGGCGCATCAATGGCGCTGATGGGTGTGATGTGGGCCTTGATGACCTACACCGCATTATTGATGTTAGAAGTGCATCAATACGCCGACGCTGACGCCACCCTACACAGTCTCGCAAAACAATTTTTAGGGGATAAAGGCAAATGGCTGGCATCGTTCGCGATGCTGTTTCTTTTCTACTCACTTTGCGCTGCTTACATTGCGGGCGGTGGTAGCCAGTTGAATGAGAAGCTTGCACAGTGGTCCTCGATTCAACTCCCACCCGCAGCGGGCGCGGTGCTGTTTACCTTGGTGTTTGGATTGGTGGTAACACTAGGAACCAGCAAGGTGGATTTGATCAACCGTGGGCTATTCACGCTAAAAGTGGTGTTCTTGATCTTGGCCCTAACACTACTCACTCCCCATGTATCGAGCATTAATTTGGTCGAAATGCCGGTGGAGAAAGGCTTGATGGTTGCCGCACTTCCCGTCATTTTCACCTCGTTTGGCTTCCATGGCAGCATCCCTTCGATTGTACGTTATGTCGGGATTGATTTGCCCTCGTTGCGCAAGGTGATGATTATTGGTTCGACCTTACCCCTCGCCTTGTACATTTTTTGGCAGGTCGCGAGTTTGGGGAGCGTGGCGCAGTCAATCTTGCTACAAAATGGTGAGTTGTCACAATTTGTGAAAGTCATTCAGGCAGTGGTACAACAAGACTATATTGCCTCGAGCATTTCGCTGTTCGCAGACTTGGCACTCGCCACCTCATTCTTAGGCGTGAGTTTAGGGTTGTTTGACTTTATTTCAGACAGCTTTAAGCGTCAGGACACAGTCAGTGGTCGACTGCAAACAGCAGCAATCACTTACTTACCACCGCTTGTTTTTGCGCTTTTCTATCCACAAGGCTTTATCACTGCCCTTGGCTATGCTGCCATCGCACTGGTTATTCTTGCAGTCGTATTGCCTGTGCTAATGGTACGTAAGGCTCGCCAGACCGTCTCTACCGACAACCATTATCAGGTCATTGGCGGTAATTTGGGCCTTAGTTTGGCGATGGTCTGCGGTATCGTTGTGGTGGTTGCGCAATTTATGGCGTAAACCTCCCGCTCACCGTACACTATCAAAACGCCCAGCTTTGGCTGGGCGTTGCTTATGGGCAATGACACGCCTATCGCTATGTGCCACTAACCACCTAAAAGTCCTCTGACCAAGGTACTCACCCCAGCTAACGTACACAGCACCAACATAGCGCGCCGAACCAGTACAGGCTTCACCTTCGGCGCGACACGATAGGCTAACCACGTCGCGAGTAAAACCGCGGGCACCGCGAATGCGGCTTGCTGAACATGCCACCAGGTAAGATAGTCCGTTGCGCCCAGCGCAATCAAAGACAAGATACAGCTAATCACAAAATAGCCGGCCAAGCAGGCACGCATCTTATTCACTTCCGCATGCTGTAATACCAGTGCCATCGGCGGTCCACCGATGCTGGTTGTGGTGCCCATGATCCCCGATGTAAATCCAGCAATAAAGAAGTTGAGGCGATTCGGTGCGATGTTGAGACGTGCAATACTGGCAAACACTGCCAGTAAGACCGCCGTGCCAATGATGATTTCTAGCATTTGCGTGGTGACCACCAACATAATGGCACCTGCTAGCATGGTGCCAGGCACACGCCCCAAGTATGCCCAGCTCAAATCACGAAAGGACAGTTGGTGGCGATACTGCCACGCATTAATACTCGCAAGGGTCAGCCCCACCATTGAAATGGTGGTGGGGACCAATTTCGGGTCAATCATAAGTAGCAGTGGCGCAGCGACAATCGCCATGCCAAAACCAATTAAACTTTGCACAAAACAGCCCAAGCCTAGGATCACGGCCACGGCAAATGACACACTTAAATCTGCCATAGTAAAGCTTCTTTATATTAAGTTATTTGCGCGAAATTTTAGCGGCTAAGCGCACGCGACACTATCCCTCATTAACAGATTGATTACTCTAGCGTGTCAATTCTACGTAACACGTGAGCAACGTGCTGGTGAAGCGCCGCTCTTAGCGACGCGTGGCATGAATAAGCAGATTGCGCGGCGTTAAGCTCGGCGCACAAAATTGGACGAGATCGACGTGATAGTTATGTTGCTCAAGATACAACACCCGATCGAGCGCCAGCCAGAGCTCTAACGCTCGGCGGAACGCAGACTTCACGACATTGATTTGCTCCAGAATCACAAATCGCGCCTCTCCCCGAGCCAAATATGGCGTAAAGTCGGTATCGCTAGATACGGTTAAGCCTTTTTGCGTCGCGCCCCAATGACAAAACGCCTCAAAGCCATCATTCAGTTGCGACTTTTGAATCGCCGGCAGCGGTAAATACTGGTCAGACTGAAAAGCGTCACGCTGCCACTCATCAAACCCTAACCGGTACGTGACTTCTTGATAGCGCTGACGACGGACACGCTCACCACCGGTTGCCGCTTCTTGAACCGCAATTTTGAGATCGGTTTTACTCAGGACGAATCCTGCTTGCTGCCCCGCATTCGACAGAGGTTGATACGTCTTCCCCATAATCAATTGATAACAACACGGTGATACACTGATCGCGTTAAGATCGGCCGCAACCGCTTGGCGCAATAGGTGCACATGCAGATCGCCACAAGCATGCAGCGCCAAGGCATGATCGCAGCGATGAATCACGGGTAATGCCGCCTCACTCAAGGCATCTAGATGATGAAATTGCATCGGCAACTGGTGCTGTTCAGCATAGGCTTGGCCTTGTTCACAAAGCGCCTGCTGCCACTCTAAACTCTCCACTCGCGCGGGTGTACTTGCCGCCACAGCACGGCCTAAATATCCTTTCCCCGCACACCACTCTAGATATCGTTGCGTGGATGGCTGTGTGGGGACGGCGCTCAAGTAAGCACGAATTTGCGCCCACTTCCGCCCGGGGACGCCCACGCCAAGCCGCTCATCCATAGCCACTGCTGCCACCTTGGCCTCAGGGACATCGGTTAAGCTTGGGATCGCGGCTAACGCTGGCCACCAGTTCGCCAGTTGCTCTGCCACTTGGTTCGGCGCCGCCTTCCATTGCGCGGCCTGTGAAATGTCGAGCGTTGAAAGCCATTCACACAGTTCAGGACACGATGACCAAGGCAGACGCGCATGTGCCATCGGCATAGGTCGCCATAACCACTGATACTCCACCAGCAATTCGGTCAGTTGCTTAAATTGAACAAGATATAACGAGTTGGGCATCGGGCTGGCACCTTGATTGCTCGACAAATAGCGGCGTCACTGGGATCAAAAAGGGCTGCCGAAGCAGCCCTAATGGCAATCTATTATTTTATCGAATTGGTAGTGGAATGTCCTTAAACATTGCCTCAATTTCGTCGTTAGAGCGCAGCGCGACGGCTTGGTCAACAACGTTACGCGTTAAATGAGGCGCGAAACGTTCGATAAAGTCATACATATAGCTTCGTAAGAAGGTTCCTTTACGAAAACCAATCTTGGTGGTGCTGGCGCCAAAGATATGGCTCGCATCAATCGCTACCAAATCGGTATCTGCATGACTATCCATCGCCATACTGGCAATCACCCCGACTCCGAGCCCCAATTTCACGTAAGTCTTTATCACATCGGCATCGGTCGCGGTAAAGACAATTTTGGGGGTGAGATGGGCGCGATGAAAGGCTTCATCTAGCTCTGAGCGACCAGTAAAGCCAAACACATAGGTCACCAGTGAATAAGCCGCTAAATCTTCGATGGTGATCTGCTTTTTCTGCGCCAGTGGGTGATCTGGGGTAACGATAATTGAGCGATTCCAGTGGTAACAAGGTAGCATCACCAGATCTTCGTAGAGGTGAAAGGCTTCCGTTGCAATCGCAAAGTCCGACGTCCCTTTAGCGACCGAGTCTGAGATTTGCGTGGGTGTGCCTTGGTGCATATGCAACGACACTTTCGGGAAACGTGCAGTAAAGGTTTTGATCACCTCAGGCAGTGCATAGCGCGCTTGGGTGTGCGTGGTTGAAATATTTAGGTTACCCATCTCTGGGTGGGTATGCTCGCTTGCCACCGCCTTAATGCTTTCAACCCGTGAGAGAATATCTTGCGAAATCGAGACAATCGCCTCACCTGCTGGTGTCACTTTGGTTAAGTGCTTACCGCTCCGCTCAAAAATCTGCACGCCCAGCTCATCTTCTAATAACCTGACTTGTTTACTGATCCCTGGCTGAGAGGTATATAAACTCTCTGCCGTCGCAGACACATTCAAGTTATGATTGACGACTTCAACGATGTATCTAAGCTGTTGTAGTTTCATAGTGCAGACGCATGAGCCTCGTAATAAAAGTGACCGCCTTGGGATTTCTCTTCTTCATTTATATACCCAAATTCGATTATTTAATAGGCTTTGGTTATATAAACGTTAGTGATTGCACATTCACTACTCGATCCTGTGCCTATGGTGTGAGAAGGATGGAATATTCCTGCGAGGAAAACCCAGAATCAAGCAATTAGAGTCGCGAATTCCACCAACATGGGCCACACTCAAACAAACTGACGCGAGATCGAACGTAAGTGAGGTTGAAACTCAGGTTAGAGACGGATCACTGAACCGTGTTAACACCTGTATTCATGCTATCTCTGACCTTAGAGATCGTGTATCTTAATCAGTTGAGTTTATTACAAGGAACATCGACGCTGAATTATGAATATTGCCTTGATAGCTGGCCTTTGTGTCATATTGCTCGGCCTGATTGTCGGCTACAACATTTTGGCTCAACAGCGCAAACAGATTGAATCGCATAAGCGTCAAGAAATGGCCAAACACATTGCGGTAATCGACGCTACCGAAGAGCTAATTGGTAACGCTCACAACCTGCCTTATAGCGGGACTTTGCTGGTTTGCTTGAACAAGAAGATCCTTGATTCACTTAAAGCGATGCATGAGATCGATAACTCAGATAAATCTATTCCGCAGCGTATCAGCGCCACGCAAGCGCAAATTGACCAAATTAAACAGAGTTTCTCGAACAAAGAATCGACATCGTTTCGTGTCCCAGATAGCGACCGCCAAGCCATTTCCATGCTGAAACTGGTAAAGCGCCTTCGCTCGGTGATTAAGGCAGAGCACTCAAAAGGCCGTTTACAAACCCAAGCCTTTGTGGCTGAAAATGCGCGCCTTGAGCAGATGCAGCTCAAAATCAATATTGAGAACGTGGTGAAGCGCTCTAACGAAGCGAAGCGCAAAGGCCAGTTGGGAACGGCACAACAATTGTTGAAGAAAGCGATCGATGTATTGAGTACCAAAAACGATAATTACTCGGCACAAATGAAGCAACGCCTTCAGCAAATGCACACCGAGGTGACAGAAACACTCAATACCGGTCACGAAAAGAGCAAGTCCGATCAAGAACAAGAGAAGAGCGAACTCGACGAACTCTTCGCACCAAAGAAAAAATGGTGATGGGCTTAAAGCGAATGATAGACTCAAAAAAGGCGCTTATCGCGCCTTTTTTATTGGCTTAACGTCGGTCTCCGGCTTAAGCGCTAAATCGCATTTTGATATGGTCAAGCACCCCATCCGACGCTTCTTCCAGCAAATCCAAGACTTTTTCAAACCCCTGCGCGCCACCGTAGTAGGGATCGGGGATTTCCTGTTCTTCTCCCTCACTCCAACTTAAAAACAAAGAGAGCTTGGATTGATGCGCGTCCGGACACATCATTTGTAAGTCGGATAAGTTGCTCTGATCCGCCGCCAATATCATATCGTGTTTTGCAAAATCATCGGGCTGGATCTGTCGAGCACGAATACCTGCGAAGGAATACCCTCTCGCTTCTCCCGCTTTTTGACTACGTGGGTCGGGCGGATTACCTTGGTGGTATCCCGCCGTCCCTGCCGAGTCGATACGAACCGCCAGTCCTCTAGCCTCAGCACGTGCTCTTAGCACGGCTTCAGCTGTCGGTGAGCGACAGATATTGCCTAAACATACCACCAACACACTGGGTATTGTTGCCGCTTCCTTCATTCACTATTACTCCTTTTGCCTGCGAGCTCACAGTGTATCAGGCCGTCTATTTGCGCGACTAGCTTAGTGCCACCGTATAATCAATCACAATTAAATCCTCAATCACGGGACGAAACACTTCCTTTAACGCTTCGTGTGCAGGATGGGGTAAGTAGGTTTGTCGCGCCGTCTCATCACGAAAGGTCATTAAAATCACATGGCTGTAGCCTTGGTTTTTCCCCTCTGGGCTATTGTTTTCGCCCCACTCTACCGACTCCACCCCTTCAATGGTTGAGGGCGTCGCCTCGAACGCATCACGGACAGCTTGAATCTGCGCATCGCGCGCATTGGGCACAAACCGTACTACCAGTACATGACGTATCATTTTAAATCCTTATTGGTTTGCCAAATCGACGCTCAGTTGTTCGGAAAGGAACTGGGTGAATGCTTGCCAAGACTGCTTGTCGGCTTGTTCGCGATAACGCTCCGAGCCAAAGACAGTAAAGGCATGGGGCGCCCCAGCATATACTTGCGACCAGTAATCAAGGTTGGCGGCTTCGAGTTCATTAATCAGCTGCGCAAATTCACTCATGGGAACGGCTTTATCCGCACCACCGTGAGCAATAAAAAGTGGCGCAATATCTTGTGAATATGCCTGTCCACTTGGGGTTTCCAAACCACCGTGAAAACTGGCATAACCACTGACTGGCATCTGCTGCGGATTGCGTGCAAGTTCGAGTGTCACTGTTCCGCCAAAGCAATATCCTGCGACCACGGGCGCCTCAATCCCTTGCGACTGTGCCGCTGCCATGCCCGCTCGAATTAAATTTTGCATCCGAGTTCTATCTTTATAAAGCGCGCCTGTCGCTGCCCGCTTCGCCTCTAGTGTTTGAGGCCGATTTCCTTTACCGAACATATCGAGCGCAAAAACACGATACCCAATTCCCGCCAACATGTCCGCTCGTTGCTGTTCATACTTGGTTAGGCCGTCCCAGTCATGGATAATCACCACACTGCCTTTTTCAATCGAGCTAGGGGTCGCTAGATACCCAGAAAACATCTCATTGCCCAATTGATACTCTATCTGCTCTCCTGCCAATACCGGGAGTGAGAATAGACATGTTACTGCCGCTAGACATCGCATTGTTTGTTTCATCATTTCATCCTTGGTTGACCTAGGTATGGGTGGTGTTCGGTGCATGGTCTCTTTACTATAGACACAGGTTCATCGTTTATTGGAAATCAAATGTCTGAACAGGGTCATAAAAAACGCCAACAAAAACTCAAAGAAATGGTTGATGCCCGCGTAGAAGCGGCTCAGCAAGAAAAAGGATTACTGCTGATAATTACGGGGAATGGAAAAGGCAAATCAACCTCTGCCTTTGGTACAGTAGCACGAGCAACGGGCCACGGGCTCAAATGTGGGGTGGCGCAGTTTATAAAGGGAACCTGGGCATGTGGTGAGCGCGATTTGTTATCGCAGCATGGCGTTGACTTTCATGTGATGGGCACCGGTTTTACATGGGATACCCAAGATAAAACCGCCGATACGGAAGCCGCGCAGCAAATCTGGCAACACTGCCAAGCCATGCTGGCTGATCCAAACTACGACTTGGTCGTCCTTGACGAGATCACCTATATGATCACCTACGGGTATATTGAACTAGAAAGCGTGGTCGCCGCATTGCAGGCAAGGCCCGCCGACCAATCGGTGATTATCACCGGGCGAGGTGCCCACCGCCAGTTGGTAGATATGGCCGATACGGTATCAGAAGTCCGTAACGTAAAGCATGCGTTTGATGCTGGGATCAAAGCGCGCCAAGGTATCGACTGGTAGTACTGGTTTTCGCCATAAAAAAATGGGCGAATACGCCCATTTTTATTTATGATGCTGACCAACCTCAAGAGGCTGAACGGACCTCTGCCTGTTGTCCCTCATTCGGGTAGCAATCTTTTTGATTACACAACAACGCATCAATCGACTGGTCACCGAGTAAGCGCCGCCAGAGCGCGGGGATAGTGCGAGGCAAGACCGGCCCTGGCTCTAGCTGACGCGGGGGGACCGGGCGCCATTCTCCTTGGTCACTTTGCTCGGCAAGCAAAAACTGGAACGGCCGATAGTTCGCCATACCTAATCGCAGGTCTGTAACAACTTGCTGCCCCCCACGATTTTCATAGCGTAAAAAGTCCCGCGCAAAAAAGCGCAATGCGGTCAATGATTCTTGCTCCGCCAGTGGCCATCGTTGCTGCTCAAACGCCATCCAATCGATCTCAGGTGTTTTATCCAATCGCGAGGCAAGCCCTTCCCAATAGGTCTGCTCCCCTCTTACCACAATACGCCAAAGCACCGTATTAAACGGCGTAGGAGTAATGAACATGGGCTTTCCCGCCAGCTCAGTACCTTGGGTTTGTTGCGCCACGCGTGCTTTTATCTGCTCAAGCTGATACACAGAACTTAATAAATAAAGACTCGAGGCGATCAGTCCAATCACGCATAGCCTTGCTGCGTTGGCCCTCCATACTAGGGCCGCAAGCACACCGATCAGCAATGGCAGCGTATACAAGGGGTCGATGATAAAGATACTGGCGACCGCAACAGGCGGCTTATCCAGCGGCCAAAAAAGTTGCGTGCCATACGCCGTCATAGAATCAAGCAATGGATGGGTAACCAACACACTGACCACCAGCACCATCAGCTGCCATAAAGGCCATGTTTTATTACTCAAGCGCCACCAGAGTGCTGCTATCGCGACACCCAAGGGTGGTAACACAAACAGTGAATGGCTAAAGCTACGGTGGTTGACGGTATTCGCTACCGGATCGCCATAATCAATCACGACGTCGAGATCCGGTAAGGTTCCTAACAGTGCCCCCGCCAAGAGCACTTTAGGACTGCAGCGTCGGCCTGCAACTACACCCGCGACAGCCGCCCCCAAGGCAGCTTGTGTTACAGAATCCATATCCGATATCTGYCCTTTATTCTGTTTGTATTAGATAGCTTGGTGCCGCATAAAGCGATCATTGAAACAGGTTGAGTAACTTGTCAGCCGCCTCTTTCACTTTCTCGTCATCCGCTTTATCCCCGAGTAGTTTTTTAATGCCGCGTTGCGCTTCTTTGCGCGCTTTCTCTTCCAGCACTTTATTGCTACTCAATAGCTTTTTAATGTCGAGTTTGTAGCTTGGCGCCTGCCATGTTCCCGCAACATCGACCGGAATGGTCACATCTCGCAACTCATCGATGTCTTTGCCGCCTTGGCCTTTGCTGGTCTCGACCACAGAGGTATACACCGCAAAATCGAGAGTCTCTTTCAATAAATCTGTCTGCCCTTCACTGCGTACACGCAACGCAGGCGCTTCCAGCAATAAATCGTTGGTCCGCGCCATCCCATTTCCAAGCACAAAGCTTGCGGTCAGCGCACTGAAGTCTGTTTTACGGACTTCGTCAACATATTCCGACTTCTCACCTTTGAGCGTTGCCTTGGCTTCACGCAGCATCTGGGCCAGATTGATCCCATTGATTGCACCGTCTTCAAAGAAGATCGCAACACGGCCATTGATGGCTTCACGCAATGCATAAGGAGATAGCCCCCTACCTTGTACATTGACGTCAACGTTTCCTTTGCCTGCCAATAGATCAACTTCGGCAGCGTCTTGAAGTAGCGGCAACACCTCGATACCACGCGCGCGCTTGCTGACCTCGTACCGTGCCGGCGTGACTGACGCATCCAATACCGCACTGGCCGATACCGTACCTTGATAGGCTTCAGTCACAAAGCGCGATAAGGTGACTTTACCCCGGTTAATGGCCACTTCGGCTTCAGTTTGACCGAGTTCGACATTAGCGACTTTGAGTCCTTGAAGAGCAAGGGTTCCCGCTACATCCAATTGTTGTAGCGCGGATAGATCAGGCTCTTCTCGACTCAATGCTAGCGTGGTTTGCCCTTGTGGGGCAGCTGATGATGAAGACGCCGAAGCGGCATTGCCTTTATCTTGTTGGGGCGTCTCTGTCGTGGAGGGCAGTAATGCATCCACATCAATGCGGTTGGTGTTCAGCGCAAAACGAACTTGGGGAATAGCAGTGAGCTTGACGGCCACTTTGCCATCCACGATCACTTGGTCAGTGTTTAAACGACCAACAAGATCCGTCACCGTGACCACATTCGCGTCCATATCATAATCAATATCCGCTGCCAGCTGCTGCGTGATTGACTGGTTAGGCACCGCCTCACCCGAGACCGTAGTCAACATATCCAGCCCTTGAATAGCGAACTGTTTCAAAGACGACGCAACCGTGACTTGCGCTTTACCCGACGTTTCCACGTCCATATCTGCGGTCTTTAACTTGGCGTTAAACCCAAGCGCTGAAGCTTCACCCAGCGCAAAACTTTCTAAGGTAAGATTCGCTTCGCTCAGTGTCACATCTCCCGACTGCGCAGATAACGTCATCGCAAACTGACGTAACTGACTTTGCATGGGATCCGTCATCAGTTTCACATCACCTTGGCCTTGTAGGGAAAAGGTATCTACATTTTGGCTTCCCACCAGCGAAACGCTTACCGGCGTCCACACCGCCGGTGCCAAGTTGCCAATCTCCACGTTCACCTCATCAAGGCGTGTCTGTGTGCTCGCTTGATCATCTTTGATCAGTACACTGGCATTACTGACACGCAACCCTTGTATCGTTATATCCCAGCCAGCAGCCGGCGTTTCGGCTGGTGATGCTGAGTTGCTCGGTGTCACAGGTGTGCTTTCCGTGGTGGTTTCAGACTCGGCTTGCTGAGGGGTAAGGTTAGTTTCACCATTAGCAAGCGTTTGTACAAAAATACGCGGGTCTTGCAGTAAGATTTCACCCACATGGAGCTGCTGAGACAGTAAAGGCAACACATCAATAGACATTTGCGCGCGAGACAGCGCGAGCAAGTTTGGCTCATCAAACCCTGGGCGGTTTTTCACTGCCACATCCGCCACGGAGAAACCCAAGCTCGGCCAAAACTGCCAATCGATATCACCATCGATGACCAAATCAAAGCCGGTTTGCTGCTTTACTTGTTCAACCAACATCGGCTTAAATTGATTCGGGTTAATGGTGGCGACAACGGCGGCCAGACCACCGATAAGGATGACCAGTAACCCAGCCACTATCGCCGCAATTTTCTTTACCATCACTGTATGCTCCTTGTTCGCGTGGCGAAAATAACGCGTTATATTTGATAGCGTTATCGACCACAGTTCGACAATCTGGTTCCATTTCATCAAAAAATGCGCCCTTAGGCGCATTTTGATAGTTAAGCCTTATCTTGGCTAATTCGCGAGGCGACCGCCCCTTGTTGGTTCTTATATTTGGCGTTATCACGCTTATTATAGGGTTGCTCTGCCGGACCTGACATAGGCTCAAAACTGAGCGCGCCGATGGGCATGCCCGGGCGCAGCGCAAGCGGCAAACGGCCATTATTATAAAACTCTAACACAATGCGGCCCGACCAACCGGGATCGATACGATGCGCGGTCACATGCACCATCAGTCCCAAACGCGCCAATGATGAACGGCCATCAAGCCAGCCAACAATATCATCGGGTAGAGTCACGGATTCATGAGTGACGGCCAGAGCCAGCTGCCCAGGGTGCAAATAAAATGCCTCTCCTTCAGCAACCTCGATTTCATCGCTCATCACCTTTTCGAGTTGCGCATTGACCTCTTCTTTTGGGCCAGACAAATCGATGTATGGGGCGCCATGATCATTAAAGACACGAAATTGGTTACCTAGGGTCACATCAGCCGTGACACCTGAAATCGATGCATCATCCGGACGCGGATCAATTTTGATGCGGCCATCATCGAGGTGCTCTTTGATATGCCTGTCGCACAGTCGCATCGGGGTTCCTCACTGTAGATGGTTTTAGAACACGGCACCACGCAAGGTCGCATGTGCCGCTATTCGCTAGATTATCGGTTGATTTACGCTTTTAGCAAACGGGCAATATGCGCTTTTAGCACATCAATGGCAATCCGGTTTTTACCCCCGCGAGGCACAATGATGTCTGCATATTGTTTTGACGGCTCAATAAACTGCATAAACATAGGGCGGACC
This sequence comes from Salinivibrio proteolyticus, assembly GCF_001996165.1. Lineage (GTDB taxonomy): Bacteria > Pseudomonadota > Gammaproteobacteria > Enterobacterales > Vibrionaceae > Salinivibrio > Salinivibrio proteolyticus. Next base: position 112,938 of record NZ_MUFP01000015.1, read on the forward strand.
GTCTTTTGATATTGCTCCATGACAGAATCCATGGTGCGGCCACGCTCGGCAACATCACGTTTCATGCGGCGTAGCAAACAGATATCAAGTGGGGTGTCCATAAAGACGCTAGCGTGGATCAAATTGCGAAGACGAGGATCGGTGAGCAGCAGAATACCTTCGAGGATAATGACTTTTTTCGGCGTCATCGTCGTGGTTTCCGCCATTCGGGTGTGCTCAGAATAACTATATACCGGCACATCAACCGACTGACCGGCGACCAATGCTTCCAAATGCTCACACAACAGATCGTGATCTAATGCCTGTGGGTGGTCATAATTCGTTTTTACGCGCTCTTCCATGCTGAGGTGGCTTTGATCGCGGTAGTATCTATCTTCCGTGATCACGCCGATTTGATGATCGCCGACTTTTTCCTTTAATTCCTTATAAATGGTGCTGGCGATAAGGCTTTTACCGGATGCAGAGGCGCCTGCGATGCCGATAATAACGCAGTGGTGGTTGTTATCACTCATAATATGAATACCCAGAGGAAACTTGGCGGAATCAACATAAACCGCCTGATTATAGGGAGTTGAGCCGGCTGGCGCCAGCGAAAATCTTGCTTGATCGCCACATCAGCCGGCATTCGCGTCTCAACAGCGGTCCGTGCTCAACCTCTAGGACAAGGTTTGTATAGCTATCTGTTCAGGGCGCGTTTCACCTTGCCAATACAGTTTACTCGCCACCGTGCTCGCCATATCACGATACGCATTGGTGTGCTCGCTCTCAGGACGCGCAACCACACTTGGCTTTCCGCTATCAATATCTTCACGAATGGATACATGCAATGGCACCTGCGCCAAAACTGGCGTGCCTTGCTGTTTCGCCATTTTTTCCGCGCCGCCCGTGCCAAAAATTGCCTCATGATGCCCACAGTTCGAACAAATGTGATAACTCATGTTTTCAACCACCCCTAACACAGGGACCGAGACTTTCTCAAACATCGCGACGCCTTTTATCGCATCGGCGAGTGCGAGGTCTTGCGGAGTCGTCACGACCACCGCGCCGTTTACCGGGAACTGTTGTGCCAAACTTAATTGGATGTCCCCCGTCCCCGGTGGCATATCTACCACCAAATAATCCACTTCAGGCCAACGGGTTTCATTGATTAATTGAGCGAACGCTTTCGACGCCATCGGACCACGCCAGACTGTCGCGTTGTCGGCCGGTACAAGATAGCCAATCGAATTCGAGACAATGCCATAGCGCGACACAGGCTCCATCAATTTGCCATCGTGGGTTTGCGGTTCGCTATGCTGTGCACCGAGCATGAGGGGCACCGACGGTCCGTAGATATCTGCATCCAACAGCCCCACACTTGCCCCTTCCGCGTGCAACGCGAGCGCTAAGTTCACTGCTGTGGTGGACTTACCAACGCCCCCTTTTGCCGAACTGACCACAATCAAATTTTTCACCCCTTTTACCGGCGCTTTGTCACCGGCTTTCAGCGGAGCGACGCGCTGGGTCAATGAAAACTGACTTGCGTTTTCCGGTACCTGCACGGCGAGCCAGTCAGAGAGCGCTTGAATGATTGACCCCGCGGCAAAAGGAAACACCACCTCAATACTGTTTTCATGACCCTTGACCCAATGCGGCTGGCTGGCCCATTGGTCGATCAGCCCCGGATGAGAGAATTGATTGAGTAACGTCACCGCTGCGTCTTGGCTCATCACTGATGCCGCTTTTTTCGTTGATTTGTTCTTTTTGCCGCCAAAAAACATGCTTCACCGTCCAATTTATTCACTATTTGGGTCCGCGTCCCTAACCAATTATGCGTAAACGCCTTATGACACGGCCTTGCTCTAGGCAAGGCATATCGTATCAGGTAAGATTTCAGCAATCATTCCATTCATATCATAAGAGCGAACAAACAAGATTATGGCTGCAAACCCACGTAAAATTTTGGTGACCTGTGCGCTGCCTTATGCGAACGGCTCAATCCATTTGGGCCACATGCTCGAGCATATTCAGGCAGATGTATGGGTCCGCTATCAGCGCCTGCGCGGCAATACCACTCACTTTATTTGTGCCGACGATGCTCACGGCACGCCTATTATGTTGAAAGCGCAGCAAATGGGCGTGGAGCCCGAAGCCATGATCGCCGATGTGCAAAAAGAGCATAAAGCCGACTTTGATGGCTTTAACATCAGCTTTGATAACTATCACAGCACACACAGCGAAGAAAACCGCGAGTTGGCATCATTCATTTACACCCAATTGCGCGATAAAGGCTATATCACCAGCCGTACGATTTCACAGCTGTTCGATCCTGAAAAAGAAATGTTCTTACCAGATCGTTTCGTCAAAGGTGAGTGCCCGAAATGTCACGCTGACGACCAATATGGCGATAACTGTGACAACTGTGGCGAAACCTATGCACCGACGGAGCTCATTAATCCTCGCTCGGCGGTCAGCGGTGCCACCCCTGTGATGCGCGACTCTGAGCACTTTTTCTTTGATTTGCCGCAGTTTGAGCAAATGCTGAATACCTGGACTAAATCAGGTGCGCTGCAAAGCGAAATTGCCAACAAAATGAACGAGTGGTTCGAAACCGGTCTGCAACAGTGGGATATCTCGCGTGATGCGCCTTATTTTGGTTTTGAGATCCCAGACCAGCCCGGTAAGTTCTTCTACGTTTGGCTCGACGCCCCGATTGGTTACATGGGCTCGTTCAAAAACTATTGCAACAAGCACAACGACATCGACTTTGACGAGTACTGGAAAGAAAACAGCGAGGCAGAGCTTTATCACTTTATCGGTAAAGACATTGTGTATTTCCACAGCTTGTTCTGGCCGGCGATGCTGGACGGCGCTGGATTCCGTAAGCCAAACAACGTCTTTGTGCATGGCTATGTAACAGTAAACGGCGCGAAAATGTCCAAATCGAAAGGGACATTTATCAAAGCCAGCACTTATCTAAAACATCTCGATCCTGAGTGTTTGCGTTACTATTACGCCGCGAAGATAAACAGTCGTATTGATGACCTTGACCTGAGCTTGGATGATTTTATCCAGCGCGTAAACTCAGACATCGTCAATAAAGTGGTCAACCTTGCTTCGCGCAACGCAGGCTTTATTAGCAAGCGTTTCGATGGCCAATTAGCCGATACCTGTGCTGAGCCTGAGCTTTATCAGTCATTTGTTGACAAAGCCGAGCACATTGGTGAGCTCTACGAAGCACGCGAATACAATCGCGCTATTCGCGAGATCATCGCATTGGCAGACAAAGCAAACCAGTATGTCGACGAGAAAGCCCCTTGGGTGGTTGCCAAAGAAGAAGGCAAAGACGCCGAGCTTCAAGCCATTTGCTCTGTCGGCATTAACCTATTCCGCGTGCTCATGACGTATCTGAAACCAGTGATGCCTCAGCTTGCAGAGCGTGCAGAAGGATTCTTGAATGACACCCTGACTTGGGAAAGCATTGCCCAGCCGCTGACAGGCCACGCCATTAGCAAGTTCAAAGCGCTGTTTAGCCGTATCGATCCGAAAGCGGTGGATGCCATGATTGCCGACAGCAAAGAAGATGTCGCGGCGGAAGAGGCAGAAAAAGCGAAAGCGGAAGGTCCTTTAGCGGATGATCCTATCGCTGAGGAAATTGAGTTTGGCGATTTTGCAAAAGTCGATCTGCGTGTGGCTRAAATTTTGGAATGTGAATCCGTGCCTAAAGCGGACAAGCTGCTCAAGTTTAAGCTCGATATTGGTGGTGAAACTCGCCAAGTGTTCTCTGGGATTAAATCGGCTTACAAGCCTGAGGATTTAGTCGGTAAACACACGGTGATGGTCGCAAACTTGAAACCACGCAAGATGAAATTTGGCATGTCAGAAGGCATGATCCTCGCCGCAGGACCGGGTGGCAAAGAGTTGTGGATCCTTGAACCACACGAAGGCGCCCAAGCCGGCATGCGTGTGATGTAAGCCAAGACTCACTGGCACCGCGTCACCCGGTGCTGAGATGAGCGTAAAAGAGAGCCTTGATGGCTCTCTTTTTTATGCGTGCTTTTTATCAGGTATCAGTGAAACATTCACCGATGCGTCAAAACAGTGCATCACATCACCAGCACAGTGCGAAAACGGCGAAGCTTTCTTTCATTATCGGCTGCCTAGCCCCTTGCACAGGGCGTGACAAATATCTCATTTTAGGCACGATTCCTGCTGGATAAGTCATATCAGCGACTGAAACGCAGGGAGCGACTATGGAATGGCTATTAATGATAGGAACATTAGCATTGAGTATCTCAGTGGTGGTGGCGGTACAGCTTTTTCGTCAGCGTCCAGATTTGCACTTACACCAACTGCATGAACTACGTGTGCTGTTACAGCATGCTCAGCACCTAACCACCCAATCCAGTATTAGCTCAGACGACTATCAAGTACTGTTGAGCCAAACGCGTCACCTTCACCAACTGGCTCCCCAAGCACAGAAGCCGATGTATCGAGTCTTTTTTCATCACCTTCATGCCTTACCGTCTTACGACAACGACACCCAAACGCGTATGAAAAATCGGGCACTGCAGCACATCATCTACTTGGTGGATGAAGCAGTCCCGCCCGCATTGATCGCGCAACGCGACGACATCCGTTTGGAGGCTTATCAGCAACTTTGGTATACCATTTTAGAACTACTGCAAGCGAGACAGCGTTATAGCCATGCGGCATATCAAGAGCAACAATCTGTGCGCAATGCCCAGCAATCTCTTACCTTACACCAGCAAATACTCGCGAAGCGCTTACGCCAGCTACAGGCTTTGTCATTGGCCGACGACATCCAGCGAGAGATAACCGAGGTGTTAAACCAGCTCGCGCAGTCAGAACAACTGCCCTTTGAGCATAAAGTTGCGCTATCGCAGCGTGTAAACCGAATTATGCTTCACGTGCTCGACAGCTTTATCGCACGTGTACTGACGCGCTATCCTTGCCAACAGGATGATGCACTTAGCCCCATCGCGCCGTTTCCTCAGTCAGGTTCGGGGCAATGACCTGCCTCAACAGCGTGTCGTCACCCCAATAAAAAAGGGCCGGCAATCATGCCGACCCTTTGTTCTTTAACCCTGACTCACTTCATTAGCCAATGTGCGTTTGACCGCCCATATATGGACGCAATACCTCAGGGATTTCAATGCGGCCATCTGCTTGTTGGTAATTTTCTAAAATAGCTACCAGAGTACGACCAATGGCCAAGCCAGAACCGTTCAAAGTATGCAACAGCTCAGGTTTTTTCTCGCCTTTGCGGCGGAAACGCGCCTGCATACGGCGTGCTTGGAAGTCTTGCATGTTTGAGCATGAAGAAATCTCACGGTAGGTGTTTTGTGCAGGTAACCAGACTTCAAGATCGTAAGTTTTCGCCGCGCCAAAGCCCATATCGCCCGTACACAGTAACACTTTACGATATGGCAGGTTAAGCAGTTGCAACACCTTCTCTGCATCCGCAGTGAGTGATTCAAGCGCTTGCATAGAATCTTCTGGCTTAACGACTTTGACCAGTTCAACTTTATCAAACTGGTGCATACGAATCAGGCCACGGGTATCGCGACCATACGAGCCAGCTTCTGAACGGAAACACGGTGTGTGTGCCGTCATGCACAGCGGCAAATCGGCCTCGTCAACGATTTCATCACGCACCATGTTAGTCAGCGGTACTTCCGCGGTTGGGATCAAAGACATGCCAACCCCTTCTTCGGTGGCCGGCTTGGTGTTAAACAAATCTTCACCAAATTTCGGCAACTGACCCGTACCATAAAGGCTGTCAGCATTGACCAAGTAAGGCACATACATTTCGGTGTAACCGTGCTCGTTGGTGTGCAAATCGAGCATAAACTGGGCCAAGGCACGATGCATACGCGCCATCTGCCCTTTCATCACAATGAAGCGTGAGCCTGACAGTTTCACCGCACTGGCGAAATCAAGCCCGCCAGAAAGTTCGCCCAAGTCAACGTGATCTTTGATTTCAAAATCAAACTGACGCGGCTCACCCCAACGAGATACTTCGAGGTTTTCAGACTCGTCTTTACCCGTTGGGACTTCATCGGCTGGCAAGTTTGGCACCGCCATTACCACGTCGTTCACTTTCTGTTGCAGTTCAGCCAGCTCGGCTTTTGCAGCGTCCAGCTCGTCACCCAAGTTCGCGACTTCTGCTAGTAGTGGCGCAATGTCCTCACCCTTCGCTTTTGCCTGGCCAATGGACTTCGATCGGGAGTTACGCTCTGCTTGCAATTGTTCGGTGCGAATCTGCAGGGATTTACGTTGTTCCTCGAGTTCACGTATAGCGTCAACATCGAGCGTAAAGCCACGACGAGCGAGTTTTTGAGCCGTTTCTTCCAGCTCAGTTCGAAGTAATTTGGAATCCAGCATGCTAATCCTGTGCTTTCGGGTTGATTAGTTGATTATCACTTGTCATCACGATTTGAAGACAAGCTGCGATCGTGCGTATTGTATAACGCGATTGGCCGAGGGTGACCGTGGATGTCACCACTACTAGGCGACTGCGCCTTCATGGTGCAGCCGGACTTTAAACCTTACCCAAAAAGGGTGAAGTTGCCTAGCGCTTTTGCGGGCTTTTTGCGTCAAGCTCGTCCAGAAAGGCGAGCTTTTCAGCGATTTTAATTTCTAGCCCGCGATTAACGGGCTGGTAATAACGCACATCACTGACTTCATCGGGCAAATAACGCTCACCGGCGGCGTAGGCATTCGGTTCATCATGGGCATAACGATACCCGTCGCCATGTCCCAAACTTTCCATCAGGGCCGTCGGTGCATTGCGAAGGTGCATCGGTACAGGCGCATTCGCCGTGGCTTTTGCATCGCGCAGCGCTTGTTTCCACGCGGTGTAGACTGCATTGCTTTTAGGGGCACAGGCAAGATACACCGCCGCTTGTGCGATCGCGCGTTCACCTTCCGCTGGCCCTACGCGGGTAAAGCAATCCCATGCGTTCAATGCAACCTGCATGGCTCGCGGATCGGCGTTACCCACGTCTTCAGAGGCGATCGCTAACAATCGACGCGCCACGTACAAGGGATCACCACCCGCGGACACGATACGGGCATACCAGTACAAGGCGGCATCTGGGTTAGAGCCGCGCACGGACTTATGAAATGCTGAAATGAGGTCATACCATGCGTCGCCTTGCTTATCGAACTGTGCCACCTTTTCCCCAGCGACGTCTTTCAGCATCGTCATGGTCACCGAGCCATCAGCCATATCGGCTAACATTTCCAGCAGGTTCAAAGCCATGCGCGCATCGCCACTACAGGTGTCCGCCAGAGCGTCTTTCACTCCCGTATCAAAACGTAGCTCTCGCTCACCGAGCCCACGGTTTTTATCCGCCAATGCTTGGTCAATCACCGCAATCAAATCATCACGCTCAAGCGCACTCAGCCGGTACACCCGCGCACGTGATAACAAGGCGTTGTTTAACTCAAAAGAGGGGTTTTCAGTCGTGGCACCAATAAAGGTGACTGTCCCCGCTTCAACATGCGGTAAAAACGCGTCTTGTTGGCTTTTGTTGAAACGGTGAACCTCATCAACAAACAGGACAGTACGTACTCCGGCTTGTTTATTCTGCTCTGCACGCACAATCGCATCGCGAATTTCTTTCACGCCAGAAGTCACCGCAGACAATCGCTCGATTTCCGCATTGGCTTGACGAGCAGCGATATCTGCCAAGGTGGTTTTGCCAGTACCCGGTGGGCCCCAAAAAATCATTGAATGCAGGCTGCCAGACTCGATGGCGCGGCGAAGAGGCTTGCCCTCAGCCAATAAATGCTGTTGGCCGATGTACTGACTTAACGAAACCGGCCGCATGCGAGCTGCAAGCGGCCGAAAGTCGTCAGCAAAATCTAGCGGTAGTGTCGACAATCTTCTCTCCCGTGATTAACGCGGCTGACGTTGATCATCCACCAGCACCGAGTCCGGTGGTGTAAATTCAAACAAGGATGCATCCGGTGCCTGACGACTAAACTGGCTGAGCGTGAATTGGCTTTGCTGTCCATCTTGCTCGGTCACCCGAAAATGGGTCAAGGTGCCATCCGGTTTTACCGTCACGGCAAAGGTGCCAATACTCCCTACCGTTTTTGGGGTCAGTGTAAAGGTGTCACCTTGCTGGGTAATGGTATACGTCTGCCAATCGTCTGGCTGATTGCGGGTTAACAACACAAACGGAGTTTGTGCAGTCGCATCATCTAACCACATCGCAGTGACTTGCTCGACAAACGGGCTGTAGTACCACAATGTTTCCCCATCAGAGATCATGATATTTTCATCGGGTGCGGTCGTGGTCCAGTTGAATAAGTTAGGACGTTCAATGGATAGTCGTCCTTTTGCAGCGTGGATCTGCTCCCCTTCCGGGCTGATCACAGCCTGTTCAAAATTGGCGCTAAAGGCATCCACTTTACTCAATCGGTCCATCAGCTGCTGCTGGGCAGTGGATTGCGCTTGAACAGCAACCGCAAACATCAACGTTAGCATCGCGATTAGGTGGCGATAAAAAGCTTTCATTTTCATACAACGTCCATCTGATTACGCTTTCGGTGGCGGTGGCGCCAACACTTCTCGGTTACCGTTATGGCCCGGAGAACTTACGACACCGTGTGCTTCCAGTTGTTCCACAATTCGAGCCGCACGGTTATAACCAATTTTAAAGCGGCGTTGCACCCCTGAGACAGAGCCGCGGCGGCTTTCGGTGACAAACTCAACCACTTGGTCAAACAGCTGATCCAGCTCTTCGCCGTCTGCGCCCGTCGGCGTTTCTCCCGGCAATAAGCTATCGGACCCCTGATCGCCATGAGTGATCTCTTCGAGATACTGCGGCTTACCGCGCGCTTTCCAGTTATTCACCACACGGTGTACTTCTTCGTCACTGACAAACGCGCCGTGCACACGGATAGGATGGTTAGAGCCGTTGGGCATGAACAACATATCCCCCATGCCTAACAGCGACTCTGCGCCCCCTTGGTCCAAGATGGTGCGCGAGTCAGTTTTCGTGGAGACGGTGAAAGCCATCCGGGTCGGAATGTTCGCTTTGATAAGGCCGGTGATCACATCAACGGATGGGCGCTGGGTGGCAAGCACTAGGTGAATACCCGCGGCTCGGGCCTTTTGCGCCAAACGGGCGATCAGCTCTTCCACTTTTTTGCCCACCACCATCATCAAATCGGAAAACTCATCAACGACCACGACGATATAGGGCAGCTTCTCAAGCGTAGGAGCCGTTTCATCCATGCTATCACTCGGCTTCCAGAGTGGGTCTGGAATCGGGTTATTCGCCGCCTCAGCGGCTTTGACTTTCTCGTTAAAACCTTTGAGGTTACGGACACCTAACGCCGACATTAGCTTGTAGCGTCGCTCCATCTCGCCAACACACCAGCGCAATGCATTGCCCGCATCCTTCATGTCGGTGACCACTTCGGTGAGCAAGTGCGGGATCCCCTCATACACGGAAAGCTCCAGCATTTTCGGGTCGATCATGATAAAGCGGACATCTTCGGGTGCCGCTTTGTAAAGCATACTGACGATCATAACGTTCACACCCACCGACTTACCCGACCCAGTCGTACCGGCGACCAGTAAGTGAGGGGCTTTGCCTAAATCGGTCACAATCGCTTCACCAGCAATGTCTTTTCCTAACACCACAGAAATCGGCGACTTGCTGTTCTTAAAGCGCTCGCTGCCAACCACTTCCGACATAAAGACGGTCTCGCGGTTTTCATTGGGTAGCTCGAGTCCGATATAAGGTTTACCTGGAATCACTTCCACTACCCGCACCGCGGTGGTCGACAAAGAACGCGCTAAGTCTTTCGACAATCCAGAAATGCGCGACACTTTGACACCCGGCGCTAAGTCCAGCTCAAAACGCGTAATCACGGGTCCGGGATAGACCCCCACAACACGCGCTTGGATTTTATAGTCCTCAAGTCGTGCTTCGACTAACCGTGCGATTTGTTCAAGCTCTTCCCGTGTCGCCTGTGAAGCGGTTTTTCGCGCAGGATCGAGCAAATCTAAGGTCGGGAAAGGCTCGGCAGGTTTTGGCAAGTTTGGCTCATCTTTGACTAAGAAAGGATGGTCGAGCCCAGCAGCCTGTTGCTGGGCTTGCTGTGCTTTACGAATGGTTTCTTGGAACGGATCTTCATCGTCCTCAGCCGCCCCAGCCGCTTGCTCGGCACGCTCTAACTCAGACAAACCGTCTTGATTGCCATAAGTGGTTTCATGAGATACCGACTCACTCGCCATCTCTTCACTTTCGTCACTTTCATCGCTGGATGCATCGGTCTCTTGCCACGGCGGTAACGTTTCATCCTCCGGCGCATCATCCGGCAGTGGTGCGTTCGGTTGGGTTGGTTCGTCTTCTGGCTCGACAACCCCTTGCCACTGTCCCAAGTTAGGCTCAAGGTCATCCCGTGTTTTGCCATCGTCATCGGCGGGTAAGGCTTGTCCCCCAAAGATAATCGGCGTGCTTGGTGCGGCTGAAGTGCTATCCTCTGAGACTTCTTGCACGCTCGGAGACGGGGTGAGACGGCGCAAATCACTTAATTCCATCGGCTCTGCTTCGTCAGTGGCCTTGTCTGACTCTGTGACGGTTTGTGCAGCAGGCTTGCCAAGCTCAGTCACCTTATCGCCACGGAGGCGGTTAACCAACCAAGTAGTGGCCTTTAAGGTCACCGACCCTAGATTATCCACAATGCTTAGCCAAGAGATCCCAGTAAACAATGTAAACCCTGCAGCCCAACAAAACAGCATCACCAATGTGGTGCCTAGTACGTTAAGCAGTGGCAATGCCAAACTGTTAGTGACATCGCCCATTACTCCCCCAGAGGAGAAATGCCAAAAATCATCAAAATTGAGATCGGCTAGCGAACAACTGGTTATGAATAGAACGAAAAGCCCTAATATCCTCGCGGCTAAAATCGTGTAGTTGAGCGGCTCGTCGTCGCCACGGCGGCGCAAGAAAACCCAACCACCCAGCATGGCAGCTGGCGGTAATGGGTAGGCCAAAATACCGAATGAGAAAAAGAGGCTGTCGGCGACCCACGCCCCTAACGAACCTGCCGCATTATGCACATCACCGTGCCAAGCAGTTTGCGACCAAGAGGGATCAGCCGGATTAAAAGACAGCAACGCAACCATCACAAAGACGGCCGCTGCCAGCACCAAGATAAAGCCACACTCTTTCAAACGCTGAGCGCCATCCAATCGCACCTTGGGCTGAGCCGATTTGGGCTCACGACGCAAAGAAAACTCCATCATCACCTGTTTAATACTTTTCGTTATTCGCATTCCCCACCATGGTTTGAGGTTTGCATTCGCCACTGCACTGACTTTACCACATTCGTGCCTGAACAGCAGGCATGATGCGAGTCAGCGATGAATCTTTACCGAGATATCACATAATTGTTGCTGATTAAGGCAAAAAAGAAACCGAGCACTGTGGCTCGGTTTCATCGTTTGGGGGATCGACACCCATGTCGCGATTGGCAAACAGGTTTAGCGGGTGCGAATCACCAAATGATTGCTCTGCTTCACCTCTTCCATTACCACGTAGGTGCGTGTGTCATTCACACCGGGCAAACGCAGCAAGGTTTCACCCAATAACTTGCGATATGCCGACATATCAGCTACTCGTGTTTTAAGTAAGTAGTCAAAATCACCGGAGACAAGATGACACTCTTGGATGTCTTCCAGTGTTTGAACCGCTTTATTGAATTGCTCAAACACATCTGGTGCGCCACGGTTCAAGGTGATTTCGACAAACACCAGCAATGATGCGTCGAGAAACTGGGGATTGAGCAGCGCCGTATAGCCAGTGATATAGCCTTGGCGCTCCAAGCGACGGACACGTTCGAGACAGGGGGTAGGAGAAAGACCGACTCGTTTAGATAACTCAACGTTTGAAACACGCCCATCCTTTTGGAGCTCATTCAGGATGTTGCGGTCAATGCGGTCCAATTCCTTGGAGGGCTTTTTTTTGGTATCTACCATTTTTTATTCCACCTTGTTACTTCCTTGCAAAAAGATATACCGAATTAAATAACATCTTTATAAATTTTAGCATCAAATGCTGATTTTTTCCCTTTATACTAGCCTGAAAATTGACAATATCAACAACTAGCCAGCCGATAACACTGAATAAACAAGAGGWGACAGCATGATCATTGGCGTTCCAAAAGAGATCAAAAACCATGAATACCGCGTTGGTATGGTTCCAGCAAGTGTCCGCGAACTCATTTCTCACGGCCACTCCGTTTACGTAGAGACCAACGCTGGTAACGGTATTGGCTTCTCTGACGACGACTATAAAGCCGCCGGCGCATCTATCCTTCCTACCGCGGCTGACGTGTTCGCCAAGGCCGAGATGATTGTTAAAGTCAAAGAGCCGCAAGCGGTTGAGCGTGCCATGCTCCGTGAAGGACAGATTTTATTCACCTATCTGCATCTTGCACCAGATTTTCCACAAACAGAAGACTTAATTAAGAGTAAAGCCGTCTGTATCGCCTATGAAACCGTAACAGATTCTAAAGGTCGATTGCCACTCCTTGCACCTATGTCTGAGGTAGCGGGCCGTATGTCTATTCAAGCAGGTGCACAAGCACTGGAGAAATCACACGGCGGCTCAGGCATGCTGCTAAGTGGTGTTCCGGGCGTTGAACCGGCCAAAATCGTAGTACTCGGCGGTGGTGTTGTCGGTTCAAACGCAGCACGCATGGCCGTTGGCCTACGTGCTGACGTAACTATTTTAGACAAAAATGTCGATACACTGCGTCGTTTGGATGAAGAATTCCAAGGTCGCGCAAAAGTGGTCTACTCCACAGAAGAAACACTGGAGCAACACGTTCTCAATGCTGATCTGGTTATCGGTGCGGTACTGATCCCAGGTGCAGCCGCGCCAAAACTGGTTAACGAAGACCATATCAAGCGCATGAAACCAGGTGCGGCCGTGGTCGATGTCGCCATTGACCAAGGCGGCTGTTTTGCGACATCACACGCGACCACCCATGCGGATCCAACCTACATTGTTGATGATGTGGTTCACTACTGTGTCGCTAACATGCCTGGAGCGGTTGCTCGCACCTCTACCGTTGCTCTCAACAACGCGACCCTGCCTTATATCGTGAAGTTGGCTAACAAAGGCTATCGCGATGCCTTGGTAGAAGATCAACACCTGCGCAATGGTTTAAACGTCATTCATGGTCAAGTCACCATCAAAGAAGTGGCTGAAGGCTTTGAACTTCCTTACGTTGATGCCATGGACGCATTAAAAGCCGCACATTAATGTGCGTTTTGTACCCTACAATCACAGGGCACCGTCACGGTGCCCTTTCTTTACCCGTCCAATTTACCTACAATCAGGCCATTCAAAACGAACCTCTATCCTGCCCGGAGACGTGAATGAGTAACATTAAGCATGCTAACCTATTGATCCTTGGCTCAGGCCCTGCTGGCTACACTGCTGCTGTTTATGCGGCGCGTGCCAACCTGAATCCAGTCATGATCACGGGTATGCAACAAGGCGGCCAGCTAACCACCACCACAGATGTAGAAAACTGGCCTGGCGATCCAGAAGGCCTCACGGGTCCAGCCTTGATGGACCGCATGAAAGACCATGCGGAGAAATTCGACACCGAGATTATTTTTGATCACGTCAACGACGTTGATCTGTCTCAGCGCCCATTTCGTTTAAAAGGCGACAGTGGCGAATACACCTGCGATGCCTTAATTATTTCGACAGGTGCATCCGCACAATATCTTGGTTTACCATCAGAAGAAGCCTTTAAAGGCCGTGGTGTCTCCGCCTGTGCAACCTGCGATGGTTTTTTCTATCGAAACCAAAAAGTGGCTGTGATTGGCGGTGGTAATACCGCGGTCGAAGAAGCCTTGTATTTGTCTAACATCGCCTCTGAAGTCCATGTAGTGCACCGCCGTGATAGCTTCCGTGCGGAAAAAATCCTTGTGGATCGTATGATGGACAAAGTTGAGAACGGTAACATCGTTTTACACACTGACCGTGTGCTAGACGAGGTACTCGGCGATGAAATGGGCGTCACGGCCGTGCGCTTAAAAGATACCCAAAGTGATGCGACAGAAACGCTGGATGTAATGGGCGTATTCGTCGCTATCGGTCATAAGCCAAACACTGACATTTTTGCCGGTCAATTGGAGATGGAAAACGGATACATCAAAGTGGCTTCCGGCCTGAACGGTAACGCCACACAAACCAGCATTGAAGGCGTTTTTGCCGCTGGCGATGTGATGGATCATGTCTACCGCCAAGCGATCACGTCAGCGGGCACCGGCTGCATGGCAGCACTCGATGCTGAGCGCTACCTTGACGGGTTAGCTGAGAAGTAACCCTCGCGCGATCCCACGCAGGCTGTCCCTGAGCAGCCTGCTCTGCCTCACTCGCAGGCCTTTCATAAAACAATAAGACGATATGGATAAATCTAAACAGCGGGCGCTAACGAAATGGCTCAAGTCGCAGAGCGTGTTAGCCAAACCCTGGTTAGTTGCGACGATTGGCATAGCCTTTACATCTGGACTGCTACTCATTGCCCAAGCAGCGCTCCTCGCCCATTTGCTTTATCAGCTCATTATCGAACAAGCCGATAAATACAGTTTACTGCCCAGTTTCATTGGTCTGGGGGTCGTAGTATTACTGCGTGCGGCCTGTAGTTGGGCCAAAGAGCGAACAGGCTATCGCTGTGGCCAAACTATTCGCCACCATATTCGCCAGTTGATCTTGAATCGTCTTCATGAACTCGGCCCCGTGAGTATTCAAGGTCGTCCGGCGGGCAGTTGGGCTAGCTTGCTCCTCGAGCAAGTCGAAGAATTACAGGACTTCTTTGCCCGCTATTTACCGCAAATGGCGATTGCCGTACTGATCCCCGTGGTGATTCTCGTCACCGTGTTCCCGATCAATTGGGCCTCCGGCTTGATATTCTTGATTACCGCACCGCTAGTGCCCTTTTTTATGGCCTTGGTGGGGATCAAAGCCGCCGACGCAAATCGCAAGAATTTCAAAGCACTGCAACGACTGTCAGGCTATTTTTATGACCGTTTGCGTGGCTTACCGACACTGCGACTATTCAATCGCACTGATGCAGAAGCCGAACAACTGCATCTAGCGTCACACACCTTCCGTAAACGAACCATGGAAGTGCTACGACTGGCTTTCTTGTCGTCTGCCGTGCTCGAGTTTTTTACGGCCATTTCCATTGCAGTTGTGGCTGTCTATTTCGGTTTCAGTTTCATTGGTGAACTGAACTTTGGCCACTATGGTGCCCCGATATCGCTATTTACCGGCCTATTTGTGCTGGTGCTCGCGCCTGAGTTTTACCAGCCATTACGTGATCTTGGCACGTTTTATCACGCCAAAGCCCAAGCGATTGGGGCTGCCGAATCCATCGTCGAGTTTCTCGATGCGCAACCGGATACCGGCACACAAGGCCAAGAGACACCCGATCTAGAGGCTGTCACCATCACCGCGCGTGACCTCGAAGTGCTCAGCCCTGATGGCCATGTCTTGGCGGGGCCGCTCAACTTTGACGTCAAAGCCGGTGAGCATATTGCACTTATTGGCGTCAGTGGCGCAGGTAAGTCGAGCCTATTGAATGCACTGCTCGGCTTTTTACCCTATCGCGGCAGTTTGGTCATTAACGGTTGTGAGCGCCGAGCGCTCTCACTCACCCATTGGCGCCAAGCGATCAGTTGGGTAGGCCAAAATCCACAGCTATTCCATGGCTCTATTCGTGACAACATTGCGCTCGCCAACCCTGATGCCACGCCTGAATCGATTAATCATGTAATGACACAAGCCTATGTCGATGAGTTTGTTATGCGCCTGACCGACGGGCTGGCTCATCCCGTTGGCGATCGTAACGGCGGGCTATCAGTCGGCCAAGCACAGCGTATCGCGGTTGCACGTGCTTTATTGCAAGACGGTGCACTATGGGTATTGGATGAGCCGACGGCAAGCCTCGATGCCCACAGCGAGCAGCTGGTCAATTTGAGCTTACACACAGCGACCCAAGGAAAAACCTGTATTCAGGTGTCACACCGCCTCGATGCGCTCGACAACAGCGATCAGGTTTGGGTCATGGCTGATGGCGCCATCACTCAGCAAGGTAAATTCAAGGATATCGCCGCTCAAGGGCAGCTTGCTGACATGCTGGCCTCAGCAGACAGGAGAAATCTCGATGCGTGAACTACTCCCCTACTTACGCCTGTATAAGCGTCACTGGTTTGGTCTTAGCTTGGGTATGGTGTTGGCGTTTGCCACCTTGTTTGCCGCGATTGGCCTATTAACCTTATCAGGCTGGTTTATCGCTGCGGCGGCCGTGGCTGGACTCACTGGCATGGCCACCTTCAATTACATGTTGCCCGCTGCTGGCGTGCGTGGTTTTTCTATCGGCCGTACCTTTGGGCGCTGGGCAGAGCGCGTCGTCAGCCACAATGCCACGTTTAAATTGCTTGCCGACCTGCGGGTAGCGTTTTTCCGTAAGCTTGCGCCTTTGGTGCCGGATCAAACCCTGAATGTGCGTGATGGCGACCTGCTCAATCGCATGGTGGCCGATGTTGATGCGATGGATCACGTCTACCTGCGCTTGGTCAGCCCCATGGTTGTTGGCGCCCTCGGCGTCCTTGCAGTGAGCCTGTTTTTGGGTTGGTTCGACCCAACCTTAGGGCTAGCGTTAGGCGGCTGTTTATTGGCGTTACTGCTGGGGTTACCCGTTATTTTTTACCATCTTGGTAAACAACATGGCCGCCAGCAATTAGAACAAAATGCCGCTACCCGAATCGCGCTACTCGATTGGCTGCAAGGCCATGCTGAACTCGCCCTTTTTGGCGCAGAATCCCGTTATCGTGCACGGATTGATGACAGTGAAAAAGCCATGTTAGCCGCGCAGGCGAACATGGCAAACGTCACAGGCTGGGCCAATGCGGTGCTCATGGCGGCAACTGGTTTAACCCTAGTTTTGATGATTTGGTTAGCTGCCGATGGTGTAGGTGGCCGCTTGCCCGATCCGCTTATTGCTATGGTCGCGTTTACCACGATGGCAAGCTTTGAGTTGATGATGCCCATCACCGCGGCTTTCCAATATTTGGGGAAAACCCTGACCGCGGCTAAGCGGCTCAACCGGATTACCGAGCGTACTCCCAGTGTCTATTTTCCGCCGCAAGGACATACCGATGCGGTGCAAGGTGAGCTCAAGCTGGATAACGTCGGTTATCAATACCCAGAAACTGCAAACCCTGCCTTAAACCGCATTTCTTTGCACGTAAATGCGGGGCAAAAAGTGGCGCTACTCGGTCGAACCGGATGTGGAAAATCAACCCTGCTTAGCTTGTTAACACGCGCATGGGATCCAAGCAACGGCGAGATCCATCTTGACGGCAAGCCGTTACGTCAATGGTCAGAACCTGCGTTACGCCAAGCGATTTCTGTGGTCACACAACGGGTCGACATGTTTAATGGCACCTTGCGCGATAACCTGATCTTGGCATGCCCGCAGGCCAGTGACGAGACGCTGACGCAAGTGTTAACCCAAGTAGGCTTGCAGACCTTGCTGGTCGAGCCAGGACTCAATGCATGGATGGGAGATGGAGGCCGACAGCTTTCTGGTGGCGAGCGACGACGGATTGGCATTGCGCGTGCCCTTCTGCATGACGCACCTATCGTTCTATTAGATGAGCCAACCGAAGGGCTAGATGTGCAAACGGAGGCGCAGATCCTATCCTTACTACAGACACATTGTGCAAACAAAACCGTGGTGTTTATCACTCACCGTTTGGTCGGGCTTGAGCAAATGGACACCATTTGTCTCATGGATGCCGGTGAGATTGTCGAACAAGGCGATCATACTGCACTCATGGCGGCAAACGGACGCTATGCACAACTGCGACAACGCTTGTAACACATGGAGAGACTGCGGGTATGACCCTCTTTTTGCCGCCATTAGCGGCAGATGATTTTCGCTTTCCTCCGGTGAGCGATGCACTCGTCCACCCAGATGGCCTGTTAGCCATTGGCGGTGATCTCTCGGCTGCACGGCTGATGTCTGCCTATCGTAGTGGTATTTTTCCTTGGTTTGGTGAAGAAGACCCGTTACTTTGGTGGTCGCCAAGCGAACGGGCCATCATTCGTCCCTCTGACTTTCACGTCAGTCGCAGCTTGCGCAAAGCGGCGCGCAAAAGCCAAGTGACCGTGACCATCAATCACGCCTTCGAGGCAGTGATTCATCAATGTGCCGCCATCAGAGGCCCTGAGCAAACTTGGATCACCGATGAGATGCGTGAGGCCTACCTTGCCCTCCACCAGCAGCACGATGCGCACAGTGTCGAAGTGTGGCAAGAGGACCAACTCGTAGGGGGATTGTATGGTGTCGCCGTAGGACAGTTTTTCTGCGGTGAATCCATGTTTTCGCTTATCGATAATGGCTCGAAATTTGCGTTGTGGCAGTTTTGTCGTCACTTTCAAGCTCAAGGAGGTCAGTACATCGATTGCCAAATGATGACGCCTCACCTTGCCTCTCTTGGCGCTAAAGTGTGGCCACGGGATGAGTTTATTCACGCCCTATACGCGGCGCGAGACACACGCTTAAAAGCCGCATATGTGCCGCACGTTATCGCGGACTTTCGAGAGAATCAGTCATGAGCGTCGCGCTAAAAGTCGGCCTTACACCAGCCTCTAGCTGTCAATATATATCGACAGAGAACGAACAGCTTGCGGTCGTGCTATCCCCTGACATGCACCACCCTGAGGGTTACCAGCAACTGATCAAAGCCGGTTTTCGCCGCAGTGGTAACATGATGTATCGCCCGCATTGTCCTCACTGTAATGCGTGCCAATCCTTGCGCATTGATGTCGCCGGGTATCAACCAAGTAAAAGCCAAAAGCGCCATCGCAGCCAACTAAAAAGGCTGCGGGTAAAGGTTAGCGACCAGCTCGACCCAAACTGGTTTTCACTTTACGATCAATACATCACCGCGCGTCATGCTGATGGCAATATGTACCCTGCTCAAGCGCAAGACTTTATTGCTTTCACCCATAGCGACTGGCTTCACCCCTGCTTTATTCATTTGTACGAGCCTGATGGCGGTGAAGAGACCTTGGTTGCTATTGCCGTTACCGATGTGCTGAGTGACGGTTTGAGCGCCTTATACAGCTTTTTTGACCCGTTCCATCGTTTTTCATTAGGGCGCGTCTGCATTCAAGCTCAACTTGAGTACGCTAGCGCCGAGAAAAAATCGTGGCTTTATCTGGGCTATCAAATTGRTGATTGTCCAGCCATGCGTTATAAAGCGGATTACTTCCCGCACCAACGCTTTATAAATCACCAATGGCGACCCTTCAGCTTGCCCATATCCACCGCTTAGTGGCTATTTTTTCTAGCAAGCTTGGCGTCAACAGGGTAAAATTCGCACCCGAACTTTACAGACTTTCAGAATAGAGGCATTATCTGTCGGTCAAAAAATTGGCTAAAACAGTAAGCCTAAGAGGATTCAATGGCAAAAGAAGACGTAATTGAAATGCAAGGTACCGTGCTAGACACGCTACCTAACACTATGTTCCGCGTTGAGCTAGAGAACGGTCACGTGGTGACTGCCCACATTTCAGGCAAGATGCGCAAAAACTATATCCGCATCCTGACCGGCGACAAAGTCACTGTTGAAATGACCCCTTACGATTTGTCGAAAGGTCGCATCGTTTTCCGTTCGCGTTAATCCTCATAACGCGATCAAAAAACCCGGCGCATGCGCCGGGTTTTGCTTATCAGACTTATCTTACGCTTTATGCAGGTTCCATCTGGTCGCTAAATTGGAAATCCAAGCGGTTGTTTTTAAGCACAACACGTACTGTCCCTCCGTTCACTAGGCAGCCAAACAACAGCTCGTTTGCCAACGGCTTTTTCAGGTTGTCTTGAATAACCCTGCCCATTGGACGCGCGCCCATGGCTTTGTCATAGCCCTCTTCGGCAAGCCAGCGCTTCGCTTCGGATGTCACTTCCAGAGACACACCTTTCGCATCCAGCTGAGCTTGTAACTCAACAATAAACTTATCAACCACTTGCAGAATGACCGTTTCATCAAGGTGATTAAACCAAATGATGTTATCTAAACGGTTACGGAATTCCGGTGAGAACACCTTTTTGATTTCCGACATCGCATCGTGACTGTGATCTTGTTGAATCAAGCCAATCGACTTACGGACCGTCTCTGCCACACCAGCGTTGGTGGTCATGACTAAAATGACGTTACGGAAATCCGCTTTGCGGCCATTGTTATCGGTCAACGTCCCGTTATCCATCACTTGTAGCAACAAGTTGAACACGTCCGGGTGCGCTTTTTCGATTTCGTCCAGTAGCACCACCGAGTGTGGATGCTTGATCACCGCATCGGTTAACAGCCCACCTTGGTCGTAACCCACGTAACCTGGAGGCGCACCAATCAGTCGACTCACAGTGTGGCGCTCCATATATTCGGACATATCAAAGCGCTGTAACTCGATCCCCATGGCACGTGCCAGTTGCACCGTAACTTCGGTTTTACCCACACCGGTTGGGCCTGCGAATAAGAACGAACCCACAGGCTTGTTCTCCTCGCCTAAGCCCGCTCGGCTCAGCTTAATCGCTTCCGACAGCGCCGTAATCGCTTTGTCTTGGCCGAACACCAGCATCTTCAATTTATCTTCCAACGACTGAAGCACGTCTTTGTCCGACGACGACACTGATTTTTCTGGGATACGTGCCATCTTGGCAATCATCGACTCGACGTCCGCAACATTCACGGTTTTCTTACGCTTGCTCGCTGGCGCCATCCGACAACGCGCCCCAGCCTCATCAATCACATCAATCGCTTTATCTGGCAAATGACGCTCATTGATGTATTTAGCCGACAGTTCAACCGCAGCACGGATCGCCTTGTTGGTATAACGAACCTCATGGTGCGCTTCATATTTCGGCTTCAAGCCCATCAAAATCTTTGTGGTGTCATCAATAGACGGTTCAATGACATCGATTTTCTGGAAACGACGGGCTAACGCACGCTCCTTCTCAAAGATGGAGCCATATTCTTGGTAGGTTGTAGAGCCAATACAGCGTAACTTACCGCTACTCAGCAATGGCTTAATCAAGTTTGCGGCATCAACTTGTCCGCCACTCGCCGCGCCCGCACCGATAATGGTGTGAATTTCGTCGATAAAGAGTACGGCATGATCTTCTTTCTCAAGCTGCTTTAAAATGGACTTAAAGCGCTTCTCAAAATCGCCACGATATTTGGTGCCTGCCAGAAGCGAGCCAATATCCAGCGAGTAAATCACGCAATCTTTGATGACATCAGGGACTTGCCCTTCTACGATTCTCCATGCGAGGCCTTCAGCGATAGCGGTTTTACCCACGCCGGCTTCGCCGACTAACAGCGGATTGTTCTTGCGACGGCGGCATAGCACCTGAATGGTGCGTTCCAGTTCCTTGTCACGACCAATTAAAGGATCGATGCCCCCGACCCGCGCGAGCTGATTCAGGTTGGTGGCAAAGTTTTCCAGCTTATCTTCACCTGGCTCGCCACTCGCCTCTTCAGCGCCCATGTCGCTACTGGGCAAATCGTCGTTGTCATCTTTCGTGGTGCCGTGAGAGATAAAATTCACCACATCCAAGCGACTCACGTCGTTCTTTTTCAAAAGGTAGGCCGCGTGAGACTCTTGTTCGCTAAATATCGCGACCAATACGTTCGCCCCACTCACTTCGCTGCGCCCTGACGATTGCACGTGGAACACCGCGCGTTGCAGTACACGCTGGAAACTCAGTGTCGGTTGCGTTTCGCGTGATTCGTCATCAACAGGGATAAGAGGGGTAGTTTGCTCAATAAACGCATCGAGCTCTTTACGCAGGCCATCTAGGTCTGCGCGGCAAGCTGTCAGGGCTTCTTGAGCGGCGGCGTTGTCGATTAACGCGAGAAGCAGGTGCTCCACCGTCATGAATTCGTGGCGCTTTTCACGCGCACGTGCAAAGGCTCCGTTGAGACTCGCTTCAAGTTCTTTGTTCAGCATAAGGCACCTCCCTCAATAACCGCGCTAAAGCGTGCCGGAGAAATCATGCTTTCTCCATGGTGCACAGCAATGGATGACCATGCTCTTTGGCGTACATCATCACTTGTGCCACTTTTGTTTCCGCTACCTCTGCGGTGAACACACCGCAAACGGCTTTTCCTTCGTAGTGCACCGTCAGCATGACTTGCGTCGCTTTGTCCACGTCCATGGAAAAAAACGTCTGGAGCACTTCAATGACAAACTCCATCGGCGTGTAGTCATCGTTGTTCAGCACCACCTTGTACATAGATGGCGGTTGTAGCTTCGTCTTCTCTGACGCTGCGATGTCAGCATCAGGGAGCGCCCACTCGTTCCAATTACTCATAACCACTTACAATGCATTGTTTGGGTGTCTAGGCTGTCGTTGTGGCGGGGCGTTGCTGCCATCCACTGATCCCGTCCACCTATCTTTAAAGTTAAGCCACAGATTGTATTCCAGCAACCCTTTCAATGCGAACAAAGTGTGTCTGTGCAATTGTTAGTCACCTACTGATATATCTAGGGGTAAAAGTGCTAAAACGTTCACTGTTCAATAAAAACATCTCTGCCCCCACTATAAGCAATGTACAAAAACAAAGACATTTCACGATTGTGAAGAGGAAATAACTGTGTGGATGGGATTAAAAAAGGGATTTGCGCTAAATC
>NZ_MUFP01000016.1 GCF_001996165.1 Salinivibrio proteolyticus
ATGACTTCACATACCTAAAATTTGGTTGCGGGAGCCGGATTTTATCGCGCAATGCAATTGCGACGACCGCAGGTCTTATTGATAACCTTGCCTACGTTAATGACTTCACATACCTAAAATTTGGTTGCGGGAGCCGGATTTGAACCGACGACCTTCGGGTTATGAGCCCGACGAGCTACCAGACTGCTCCATCCCGCGTCCGTAACATCAATCATTGCTTGATGTGGGCAAAACTTGGAGCGACATACGAGGTTCGAACTCGTGACCTCAACCTTGGCAAGGTTGCGCTCTACCAGCTGAGCTAATGTCGCTTTGTAAAATTGGTTGCGGGAGCTGGATTTGAACCAACGACCTTCGGGTTATGAGCCCGACGAGCTACCAAACTGCTCCATCCCGCGTCCGATTTTTACTCCGCCTAGTGGAAACATGGAGGCGCGTCCCGGAGTCGAACCGAGGTCCACGGATTTGCAATCCGCTGCATAGCCACTCTGCCAACGCGCCTTTCTTTTTGTTTCCGCCGCTGCGGTACGGGGAGGCATTCTACGGATTAACGTGATCGAGTCAACACTTATTATTTAATAAAAGTTTCAACTGCCTGCTTTGTAAACGAAAAAGCCAAACTTCGCGCGATTTGATGTGATTTTCAGCATTTTATCTCTATTGTTATCAACTCAGTCCGCGTTTTCCTTGGTGCAACACTAAGGATGATTACGTCTACGCGCATAAAGTTATCCTCCTACCTCCTCCTACGTTAAAAACAAAATCATCACTATTAACAATTTTGTGACAACTAATCTATCCACTAATGGTTTTATCAATTTATCAACAAGTTGTGTTTTTCCTCTACAGTAAGAAGGTCGCATGGAGTTTAGCGACCCTATTCACTCAAGGAGGAACTATGCATTATAAACGCACGGCTCTGGCCGTTGTCCTTGCAACAAGCTGCACCCTCGCGCAGGCTGAAGATAAGAAAGTCTGGATCTCGATCGGCGCAGATGCACAACAAACCGCTTTGGCTTCTGGTGCACAGCCTTTATTAGCACAGTCAGTCGCACACAATGGGCAAGCATGGATTGGTGAAGTCAGTGAATCTGAGTTAGCCGCCCTCTCCCACGAGATGCACGAAAACCATCACCGCTGCGGTGGTTATATCGTGCACTCATCCGCCCAAAGTGCCATGGCTGCGAGTAACATGCCTCTTTCGCGCGCTAGCTTTGTCGCGCCTGCAATCAGTCAGCAAGCGTTAGTGACACCTTGGATTAGCCAAATTGATAGTGCACTCATCGTTAATACCATTGATCGTCTCACCGATTTTCCCAACCGTTTCTACACCACTACATCAGGGGCGCAGGCTTCCGATTGGATAAAGCAACGTTGGCAATCGCTCAGTGCAGGGTTAGCCGGTGCGTCCGTCACTCAGATTTCACACAATGGGTATAATCAAGAATCGGTGATGTTAACCATCGAGGGCTCAGAATCGCCCGACGAATGGGTCGTCGTCGGTGGCCACCTAGACTCGACGATTGGCTCGCGCACCAATGAGCAAAGTATTGCGCCTGGCGCCGATGATGATGCCTCAGGGATTGCTGCTGTCACAGAAGTGATCCGCGTCTTGGCGCAAAACAACTTCCAGCCTAAGCGGAGTATCGCATTTGTTGCCTACGCAGCAGAAGAAGTTGGATTGCGTGGTTCGCAAGACGTTGCCAACCAATTTAAGCAAGCGGGCAAAGAGGTTCGTGGGGTCTTACAACTGGACATGACAAACTATCAAGGATCTGCTGAAGACATTGTCTTTATCACCGACTATACCGACAGTCAGCTCACTCAGTATCTCACGCAGTTGCTTGACGAATACTTGCCTACCTTAAATTACGGCTTCGATACTTGTGGCTATGCCTGTTCCGATCACGCCTCGTGGCACCAAGTCGGCTATCCAGCCGCCATGCCGTTTGAAGCCAAATTTAATGATTACAACCCTAACATCCATACGCCGCAAGACACCTTGGCAAACAGCGATAGCGAAGGGGCTCACGCCGCGAAGTTCACGAAACTCGGTTTGGCCTATACGGTGGAGCTCGCGAACGCCGACAGCTCGCCCAATCCGGGTAACGAGCTGAAACTCGGAGAGCCCATCAATGGACTCTCTGGCGCTCGCGGGAATGAAAAGTACTTCAACTACCAGTTAGAACAATCCGGTGCGCTAGTGATCCGAACCTATGGCGGTTTTGGTGATGTAGACTTGTACGTCAAAGCCAACGGCGATGTCAGTAAGGAGAACTGGGATTGTCGCCCTTATCGCAGCGGCAATGATGAGGTTTGCCGGTTCGACAATGCAACGTCCGGCGACTATGCGGTCATGCTGCGAGGGTATAGTGCTTATGACAACGTTAGCCTGATTGTCGAGTAACGCCAGAACCACTGCCGATGAGCGGCAGTGGTTCTATTCTTTTCCTGACGACGACGTTATCCAGCGGAAAGTTAAATTAATGCGTGCGCCCACTGGTTTTTGTGTTTTGGGTAACGCATGTTGCCAATACGCTTGTGTCTGTCCTGCCATGACTAGTAACGCACCATGACTCAACAAAAACTCGCGTTTGTCTTTACTTTTGGTATGACGGAATAAAAACCGTCGACTCGCGCCCAGACTCACCGATGCAATCGTCGGCTGCTCTCCTAATTCGGCTTCATCATCTTTGTGCCATCCCATGTAATCGCTGCCATCCCGGTAGAGATTGAGTAACACAGTATTGAAACGGGCATGCGCGGCAGCCTCAACACGCGCTTTCAAATCCAATAGTTCAGGTGTCCAAGGGCGGGGAGATAATGTGAGTCCACTGTAGGTGTAAGCATGATCACCGTACCAAGCTAATAAACGCGGCTGCATCACGGTACGACCAAACATCGAAATGGGTAATTGTTGCCAAGGTGTGTGCTGATACAACGCTGCCATTAGGTTATCGGCATCGGCCATTGCCAACCAATCGGGCTGCCAATGCACAGTCGCTTGTGGCATAGCAACGGCTTGCTGAGCGTCGAACTCGGCATGGTTAAAAAAGCTTTGCTGTTGCGGAGAACCCGTCATACTGACCGCTTGCTGGTTATCACTCGTAGCTGTCAGTATGCGGTTTGTTAGCGAATTGGATCAACCCGATGACCACTCATGCCGTTAATGCGGTACCAACCCGCAATGCTAAACCGTTGTCGTTTCGCGGGTAGTACCTCGTGGGGAAACTCTTCCGATAAGAAGGTCACAAGGCGACCGGCTTGGGGCCATAATGTTTTCAGATGGCTCCCATCGGCATGGTAAATAACGATTTCGCCCCCGTCCTCTTCACACCAGTCATGGTTCAAATAGAGCACTGTAGTGACTTTTCGGTTAGAGCGGCCTTTAAAGGCATCCACATGTTTGGCATAAAAATCACCGGGGTTATACTTGGCGAAATGCGCTTCATATTCAAMAAGACCAAGAAAGAGATGACGATTAAACGCAAGTTGCAATTCAAACATCTTATCGAGTAACGCATCAATGGCTGGGGCATGGCCGCGCTCTAACCAATGGATCTTGTCGGTGCGGATTTGGGTATTGGTATGTTGCTTCTGCTCGCGCCCAATACTGGCTTGCGTCCACTGCTCAGGCAAACATGCGTGTAAATCAGCCACTTCTTGTGCTGTTAAAAATTGATCGCACACGCTTAGTCCGTGTGTCGCTAAATCATCAATGATGCTCAGTGTGTTCAAGCACTTACTCCCCGCTATTTGAAGGGCTACCTTACTGTCTTCTTGGCGGGGAGCAACACGAGATCTTTATCGTGACGACAAGTGTTTTTAATCGTTAACGGTTTGTACGTCGTGGTTACCCACCGAGCATATCGGCAAGCTTCGCTTTCCAAATCGCGAGAGCCAATGCAGGACTACGCAGCATTTTCGGGGTCGGGATCCAACCATGCTTTAAACGTGCAAACACATCAAAGCGACTGGCTTGTCCGTCCATCGCTTCGGCAATCACGCGTCCTGCTATATTCGTCAGCCCAACTCCATGACCTGTGTATCCATGCGCGGTATAAATATCTTGGCCGAGGTGATCAATGTGTGGCATGTAACTGCGCGTCACGGCAAACAACCCGCCCCAGTGGTAGTCCATCTTCACATCGCCTAACTGAGGAAAAACCCTTGTCATTCGTTGGTGTAGACGTTGAGCGGAGTCTTTATACTCACGATTAAACGGGTGGTTCACGCCACCAAATAAGAGGCGTCCGTCTGCGGTGGGACGGTAGTAATCAAGACAGTTGTTGAGATCAGACATGGCCATGCGATTAGTAACGGGCATGCGATCGCCTAGTGGCTCGGTCACCGCAATAAAGGAGGCAACTGGGAGGACTTTCGCTTGCGCCTTGCGGTCTAAGCCATCGAGATAAGCATTGCATGCCAGCAATATGCGGGAAGCATTCACGTCACCTTGAGGCGTACGAACGCAGTGAGTCGGCCCCTTCTTTATCGACTGCGCCGGGCTATGCTCAAAGATTTTCACGCCTAAATCCTGCGCAGCTTTCGCCAACCCGAGTGTGTAATTGAGGGTGTGAATATGCGCACTATTCGGGTCGTATAATCCCCCTAAATAGCGCTCCGTATTCGCCACTTCTGCCACCTTAGCCTGATCCCACCATTGCGCCATCGGATACTGATAGTCACCTTGCTTTAAGGCATGCCAGCTTTGTAACTCGGATTGTTGTGCCTTGTTTAACGCCAGTTCAATGTATCCCGGTTGGAAGTCACAGGCTATCTGATGGCTATGAATCCTTTCACGCACAATATCAACCGCTTCAACGGAAAGGTCCCAAAGTTGCTTACCCCATTGCGCGCCATAGGTTTCATGCACCTCTCTAAGTCCGAGGCAATATCCCACTAAACATTGGCCGCCGTTACGTCCAGAGCCCCCCCACGCAATCGTCTTGGCATCCAATACAATCACTTGATAGCCGCGTTGACGTAATTCAATCGCGGCGTTTAATCCCGTTAATCCTGCGCCAATGATACAAACATCGGCGTGGTGACTACCGGTTAAAAGCGGAAAAGATAAGGATTGATTTTGCGTAGCAGCATAGTAATTCGTGTCGGGGCGGTACGTTTTGACCATGTTCTCAATGGTTACTCATTTAGGTGATTCAATAAATAAGGCACAAGCTCAGGATACGAGTGTGAGGCTTGTACACAAAGCGCGCAGATAGTCGCATTGTCGTGCGCGACTCGCAAGCCAAAAATGACAGGATAATGCCCAATAATTTGGGGGCGCACGCAAGGGTTATGCTACCGTTAGCGGAACGTTTCACGAAACGCGATTTTGGTKAAAAAAAAGTCATTGACACAAAGGCTGGGTGCAATATGATGCGCCCCGACGTGTACTCGGCCAGCAAGCCATTGAAGGACCATGATAATGAACAAAATCAATCACGGAATTACCGCGACCGCATTCGCACTTTCAACTGCATTTGCAAGTGGGGTCAGCGCAGACGATAAAATATTGAATCTCTACAACTGGGCGGAATATATGCCCATGGAAGTGATCAATGCGTTTGAAGAAGAATACAAGGTGACGGTCAATTACTCGACCTTTGAGAGTAATGAAGCCATGTATGCCAAGTTGAAGCTACTTAATGGAAAAGGCTATGACCTAGCTTTCGCTTCAACCTATTTCATCGACCGCATGATCAAAGAAGACATGCTGGCCAAAATTGATAAATCAAAGATCAGCCACTTCGATGAGTTACGTCCCGGCCTACTGGGTCAACCGTTCGATAAAGCGAATGACTACTCCCTGCCCTATGTATTCGGCGTGACGGGTATCAGTTACAACAACCAATATGTCGACGGGGACAAAGTCACTAAGTGGGCCGACCTATGGCGTGATGACTTCAACGCACAAGTGATGCTTCTCAACGATGTGCGTGATGTCTTTGGCATGGCGTTAAAAGCGCAAGGACACAGTATTAACAGCAAAGACGAAGGCGAGATCAAGCAAGCGTACGAGTACCTTCGTCAATTGCGTGACAACGTTGTGGTCTATAACTCAGATGCGCCTCACGTTCCTTTTGTGACCGGTGAAGTGACTATTGGTCAGCAATGGAACGGCAACGCTTACATGGCGCAGCAAGAAATTGATGGCATCGAGTTTGTTTATCCGCAAGAAGGCGCGATTCTCTGGATGGATAACTACATTATCCCCAAAAATGCGGAGAACAAGACGCTGGCTCATCAATTCATCGATTTTATGTATCGTCCTGAGAACCAAGCCAAACTGGTCGAGGAATTTGGCTATCCGGCGCCCAATACACGTGCGGCGGAGTACCTGGATGACGAGCTGAAAGAAAACACGACCATTTTCCCTACTGACGAAGCCGTCAACAGTGGCGAATTTACTGATGATGTGGGTGAAGCGGTGAAAATCTACCAAAAATACTGGCAGATGCTGAAAAGCTAATCATCGACAGAGGGTCTCATCTGTTTGGTATTCTCACCAAATGTCTAGGGAGTCCCTTCCAGTAATTAATCAGGCCATGCCCACGGGTATGGCCTTTTTCGTGCGCGTATATTTGTCTATTCTTTGTGGTTAGGTCCTAAAGATAATCGCCGATCTCGACTGCCAACTAACGAGCATTGTGTGTATTATTAGGCAACACGCTCGACGACCCTCACTCAGCAAGGATGTAATACATGATTGATTTTCGCTCCGATACCGTCACCAAACCCGACCAAGCCATGCGAGATGCGATGGCTAACGCTTCCGTCGGCGATGATGTTTACGGTGATGACCCGAGTGTCAATGCATTAGAACGCTGGGCCGCAGAGCGCCATGGCTTTGATGCCGCCCTATTCACCACATCAGGTACACAAGCGAACCTATTAGCGCTGATGTCGCACTGTGAGCGCGGTGACGAATACCTGTGTGGTCAGCAAGCGCACAACTACAAATATGAAGCCGGTGGTGCAGCGGTATTAGGCTCCATTCAGCCCCAGCCTATTGAAAATGCTCCAGACGGCACGCTACCATTTGAGAAGCTGGCTGCGGCCATTAAACCTAATGACTTTCATTTTGCACGCACCAAATTGCTCAGCTTAGAAAACACCATCGGCGGCCGTGTTCTACCCCTTTCCTACCTAGCCGAAGCTCGCACGTTTTGCGACAAACACCAGCTGAACCTTCACCTCGATGGCGCGCGTGTTTATAACGCTGCCGTCGCATTGGATGTCGATATTGGCGCGATAAGCTGCCATTTCGACTCAATGACTATCTGTTTGTCGAAAGGATTAGGGGCACCGATCGGCTCCTTACTGTTGGGTTCGAAAGCCTTCATTGAAAAGGCAAGACGGCTACGCAAAATGCTGGGCGGTGGTATGCGTCAAGCCGGTATTCTCGCCGTTGCCGGACAAAAAGCGCTCGAAGAAAATGTCGAACGTCTCGCTGAAGATCATGCTAACGCTCATTATTTAGCCAATAAAATCAATGAGATTGAAGGCTTTTCTACCCACAATTATGACGTTCAGACCAATATTGTGTATGTCGATATTGCCGACAACATCGACCGAGTTCGTCTCAATATGCGCCTGATGGATAACGGCTTTCGAGTGAGTTTAAATGGCACGCCGGCCCGATTTGTCACCCATAAAGACGTAAATCGTCAAGATATCGACGCATTGATAAACGCGATTAAAAAATCGCTCTAATCAGCCCTGCTTTTATGACGCATTCAAAAGGGCCTTTAACGGCCCTTTTTTGCTCATTTATTCGCCACCCAGTGCTAAACTGTGACTCTGTCGCAACTTTCTCCACCAGCATCACTAAAACAGTCACTTACACTCGCTACACTGAAAGCATCAATCGATAAAAGACCAAATAGGATCGATTATGGCGACTACCGTGGTGAACAGCGAACGTTTGTATCGCGAATCTAGCTTTAAACACAGTGACATCACCTCAACCAAGCACCTTGCGCCGTTGGATGAAATTGTTGGCCAAGACCGAGCACGACATGCCGTTGAGTTTGCCATGTCGATCAAGGAAAAAGGCTATAACATTTACGCCATCGGTCAGAACGGATTAGGCAAGCGCACCATGGTGATGCGCTATTTAAACCACCATTGGAAAAATGATACGTCTATCCATGATTGGTGCTACGTCGCTAATTTCCAAGAAGCCCGCGCGCCTGAATTCCTAAAGCTTCCCGCAGGGCGAGGAAGTGAACTCAAAAAGCACGTTGAGCAGCTAATGGGAAAACTTGCCAATGCGCTGCCGCTCGCGTTCGACAACGAGATGTATTATCAGCGTGCTGAAACACTCAAAAATCAGCTCACCGAGCGCCAACAAACCGTGTTAAAAGCACTCAGCGATAGTGCAGAACAAAACAATGTTAGTTTGACGATCACCCCGCAAGGCGATTACCAGTTTGTTGCCCTTAACGGCGAAGAGCCTCACACTGAGGACACCTTCGATGCGCTCTCTCAAGATGAGCAAATGGCATTCGGCAAGGTGATTGATAAACTCGAAACCGAACTGCGCAGCATTGTGCGTCAACTCGGCGAATGGGAAGAAGACTACGCGGAAAAGCAACAAGCGCTGGATGAAGAAGTAGCGCGCGATGTGATTGCCGCCCAAATGAAGTCCGTCACCAAAGCGTTTGCAGATCTCCCTGAAGTGCTGGCATTTCTAGAGGCGATGCAAGCGGATATGCTAGAGCATTTGGACATCTTTCTCGAAGACAGCGAGGATCAAGCGGCGCTCGCTTATGCCGCACTCGATAAAAAACTACCGCGCCGCTACCAAGTTAATGTCTTGGTGAGCCAAGACGACAACCAAGCACCTGTCGTGGTGGAAGACAGCCCCAGTTATCACAACCTCTTTGGTTATGTTGAAAATGCTACTTTTAAAGGCACAGTGTTCACCGACTTCTCGCTGATCCGTGCGGGCAGTTTTCACCGCGCTAATGGCGGCGTGCTGCTGATGGATGCCATCAAGGTACTCGAGAAACCCTACGTCTGGGACGGCATCAAGCGCGCCCTAAGCACAAGACAGCTCAGCGTGAGCGCCCTTGAACGCGAAGTCACCCTTAGTGGCACTGTATCGCTCGATCCCGCCCCCATTCCGCTTGATGTAAAGATCATCTTATTTGGTGATTACCAAACTTATCAATTGCTGCAACGCTATGATGCCGAGTTTAGCGAGCTATTTCGGGTAACCGCCGACTTCGAAGACGATATGCCACGCAACGATAGCACAGAGCAGCAGTACGCGAAGTTTATCTCCAGCATTATCCACGACGGCGGTTTACTGCACTGTAGTCGCGGTGCGATTGCGCGCATCATTGAGCACAGTGCCCGTCAAGCCGAAGATCAAAATCGCTTGTCGCTACACTCCGCTGACATTGCTAATCTTTTGCGCGAGTCCAACTACTGGGCGACGCAGGCCAACGCCAATAGCATTCGTGCTTTACATGTCGAGAAAGCCCTAGCAAGCCGCAATATGCGGGTGAGCCGCGTGCGCGATAGCATGATGCAGAACTTTGAAAACGGCGTCACCTTGATCAATACCACCGGCTCTGCACTAGGCCAAATCAACGGCTTATCGGTATTGAGTACGTCAGATTTTAGCTTCGGACTCCCCAACCGGATTACTGCCACTACCGCTTATGGTGAAGGCGAAGTGCTCGATATTGAGCGCAGCGTTAAACTCGGTGGACGAATTCACTCTAAAGGGGTGATGATCTTGTCCGCGTACCTCGCCACCCTACTCGGCAAAACAGAACAAATCCCGCTCAAAACGCATATCACTTTTGAGCAATCTTACGGAGGCGTCGATGGAGACAGTGCGTCAATGGCAGAGTTTTGTGCGATTCTCTCGGCGATTACGGGCGTGCCCTTGCGTCAAGATCTGGCGATTACAGGCTCCATGAACCAATTTGGCGAGGCGCAGCCGATTGGCGGCGTGAACGAAAAAATCGAGGGCTTCTTTGATGTATGCACCATTAAAGGTCCCACCGAGCAGCAAGGGGTGATCATTCCCGCCGCCAATATCCAAAACCTGATGCTGCGCAAGGATGTGGTCCATGCGGTAGAGAAAGGCGAGTTTCACATCTATGCGGTCTCCCATGTGGCCGAAGCGCTTTCGCTGCTTACCGGACAAAACGCAGGGTTTGGCCCRGATGCAATCACCACAGACAACCTGCTTGCAACCGCCAAAGCCAACTTAAATGATCAGCGGCGTAAAGCACAAAAAGAGTCATCATCACATCACGCACGCTAACCTATCACTCGCTGGCAGTGGTTTAATTGCCAGCGAGTGAAATATTTTATTACACAGTTAGCGGCTAATTTTTGATTTTTCCCTTCATATATCTACCTCTTTGCCACCATTTCTTTCATCGTCTTACTTTCAAGACAAGATGCTCACTAAAAATTGCTTGATCCTAAGCAAAAAACCACGTGAAATTTAAGCGTAATATCCAATGCAAACCATTCTTATTTGGATCTCGCACTATGAAACTGTCGACTCTCGGTCGCGGCCAGGCCGCACGCATTACCAGTGTCCATCATGTGCCAGCTGTTATCCGCCATCGCCTTGCCGTTATGGGATTAATCCCGGGCACCGCCGTTGAGCTGGTTCGGCGTGCACCCCTGGGCGACCCATTGCAAATACGCCTCGACAACGAACAACTCATCGTCCGTCGTGAAATCGCTAAGCTGATCGATGTGGAGGCCATGTAATGAGTAAAACACGCATTCTTCTCGCCGGTAATCCCAACTGCGGTAAAACCACCTTGTTTAACGCATTAACCGGTTCTCGCCAAAAGGTTGGTAACTGGGCGGGCGTCACGGTAGATAAAAAAGTCGGCCAGCTTTCACTCGATAATGCTGAGGCCGAGATCACCGACTTGCCCGGCTTATACGCGCTAAACGCTGGCTTTGACGCGAGTTTAGATGAGCAAATCGCGACCTTTTCGATTGATAGCCGTGACAGTGACGTCATCATTAACGTACTGGATGCAAACAGCCTAGAGCGTGGACTGTACTTGACACTGCAGCTCCGTGAGCGTGGTGTGCCTATGGTGGTGCTGATCAACAAAATGGATCTGCTCGATAGGAACGGACAACAGCTTGATATTGCTAAACTGCAAGCGTGGTTAGGCTGTCCTGTCCTCACCGTCACCGCCTGCCAAGCAGACAGCGTCGCGACATTTCGCCACCAACTGTCCCATATTGTGAGCGACATCCCTCAGTGCGACGCCATGCAACTGAACTACGGTGAGCACATCGAAGCTTGGATACAAGCCCACCTTGGCGCCAGCTTTATTCGTACCGCGACCGGACAAGTGAACCAACGCGCGCACCTGTTAGAATGTCTCGAACGTGGTCGCCTGCCTGATGGCAGTGACGAGGCGCAACAACATATCTTTGCGCAAGCCTGCCAATCGCTCGCCGAGCATGATACTGATATTCTGATTGCCGATGCACGCTACAGCTATATCCGCGATTTGGTGCATGACACCCGTCGTGAGCATCGCCACTTAAGTCGCAATAATACTGAAAAGCTTGATAAGGTTATTCTTAACCCCTTCTTATCGCTGCCTATTTTGCTCGCCGTGCTATACGCCATGTTTGTGTTTGCGATTAATATCGGCGGCGCATTTATCGACTTTTTTGATATTGCCGCTGGCGCGATTCTTGTCGATGGCACCCACCAGCTACTGGATGGGGTGCTTCCGACCGCCATCGTCACCGTTATCGCAGATGGTCTCGGCGGCGGGATCCAAACTGTCGCGACCTTTATTCCCGTCATTGCGGGCTTATACCTGTTCCTCACTGTTCTCGAAAGCACAGGATATATGGCACGCGCCGCATTCTTACTCGATGGTTTAATGCAAAAGATCGGCTTGCCGGGCAAGGCCTTCGTCCCTTTAATTTTGGGCTTTGGCTGCACGGTGCCGGCAGTGATGGCAACCCGTACCCTAGAACAAATCAACGAGCGCAAAACCGCGGCTACCATGGCTACCTTTATGTCCTGTGGTGCACGACTACCGGTGTACGCCTTATTTGCTGCCGCTTTCTTCCCACAACAAGGGCAAAACCTCGTTTTTGGCCTTTATTTACTGGGCATTGTGGTGGCGATCATCACCGGTCTGATTTTGCGTCACACGCTTTACCCCGGGCACAGTGAAAGCCTGCTCATGACGCTGCCAGACTATGAATTGCCACGATTACGCCATGTAATGAGCAATACTTGGCAGAAGCTACGCCGTTTTGTTTTGGGTGCCGGTAAAACCATTGTACTGGTGGTAACCATTTTAACCTTCTTCAACTCGCTCGGCACAGATGRTACATTCGGACACGAAGACAGCGACACGTCCGTGCTATCTAAAGCCGCTCAAGTTGTGACGCCTGCCCTCGCCCCGATTGGTATCGAAGAAGATAACTGGCCGGCCACCGTAGGCCTTGTCACCGGTTTGTTTGCCAAAGAAGCCGTCGTTGGGACGCTTAATAACCTCTATGCATCCTCAGATGTTGAGGAAGCCTCCACCACGATTGGTGATGCCTTGCTAGAGGCAGTACAAAGCATTCCAGCCAACTTGTTTGATATTGATTTCAGTGATCCACTGGCGGTGAGCGTGGGTGATATCGATGATCCCGAATTGGCGGCAGAAGAGCAAGAAGTCAGTCTCGCCACATTCGACAACCTGCATCACCACTTTAGCTCCACCGCTAGCGTGTTGGCCTACTTGATGTTTATTTTGCTCTATACCCCCTGTGTAGCAGCGATGGGCGCTTATACTCGCGAGTTCGGTCGCCGTTTCGCTATGTTTATTGCCAGTTGGTCAATGTTACTGGCCGTCAGCGGTGCGACACTGTGTTTCCAAATCACTCAGATCAGTGTTTCACCGGTTTCTGCTTCACTCTACATTGGCGGTATTTCGGCGCTACTCATCGCGGTAGTTGCCGCAATGCGCTACATCGGTAAGCATCCTCATTGGTTTAAGGAGACCTATTATGATCCTGCAAAAGCTCAAAGCCAGTGTCACTCAGGCGGGTGTCATTAGTGCTGAGGCGCTTGCCAAAGAGTATGGCCTAACCCCAGACGGCGTGGACGCCATGATGGAAATGTGGATAAAACGGGGGGCCATCGTTCGTCAGTGCCCCTGTCAGGATCCTGCCGATATTCATTATCGCTTGGCACATCACAATGAGATCCATTGCCTCAGCATGGTCTAACCCCTTCCCTTTTCAAGCAGCGTTTCGACGCTGCTTTTTTTACTTCTGCATCCAGCGTAACACCCATTATCTATCCACTATACTCAAAGCCTATGGCATAACAGCCAGCGCCATCGCAACAGGCAACATAACTGATCATGGCGAATGTCGTATCCTTAAGACCATGGTGACAGACAAGCAAGGAAGACAGGTATGACACGTTATGAGACGCAAGCCTCAGAGGCGCAATATCAACCTGGCTCGAATGAGCAAGTCTTGCGTAACTTACTCGGTATCACGCAATTGCACGACATAGAAGATATTGAGGCAGTGCTTTTGTCTAAACTCTACGAAAGGATTTTTACCGGTGGACACTTTCCTCGCGCACTGCGCTTTAACACTATGGCCAGTTGGCACCGCCAGTGGCTCGGGAATGTCTATTTGTGGGCTGGGCAGGTGCGAAATGTCGAACTGAGCAAGGCGGGATTTCGCTTCACCTCACCGAAACAAATTGGTCCTTGTCTCACTCAGTTTGAACGAGATTACTTAACGGATTATCCCAATTTACCAACGATGACACGCACAGAGCTCATTCACTTTTTAGCGCAAAGCCATGTTGAATTCATTCTTATCCATCCATTCCGAGAGGGAAATGGACGCATTTCTCGCTTATTGATTGATGTGATGTGTCAAAAGGCAGGGATAGGGTTGCTAGATTATCGGCTATGGGAGGAAAACAAAGATTTTTATATTGCCGCTATTCAGGCGGGCGTCGGCCATGATTATCAGCATATGGAACGCTTAGTAAAAGATGTATTGCCACCCAGTTCCCCACAGGGTTAACAAGGTCTTCGTCTATTGCCGATAATCATTGGCTTCTCGCCGTCCTTACTGCAGTGACTTACTGCAGTGAATGGCTAATCGGCCAATGCGAGCGCTTGGTACTTTTGTCGGTTTTCTTTTAATTTAGCTTCTACTTCTTCCGTGGTTGCTTGCGTTTCGATTGCCGTCGAGCTTGCCACCGCGCGATCAATCATTTTTTGTGTGACTTGTTTTGCTTTTTTTTGCATCTCTGGCCTGTGCATACTGCCCTCTTTCATTATGGTTAAATTTTAGGCAAAAAAGCATCTAAATTCAATGGTGATATGATTATCACTTAGACAATATTGTGACTGGGATAAGGCTTTTAACACAGCGTGCAAACTCGCCGGCCGTAAAACGCAAAAACGGCGACCAATCTGGTCGCCGTCTTCTTTTTTAATGGTGCCCCGGGCCGGACTTGAACCGGCACAGCGCGAACGCCGAGGGATTTTAAATCCCTTGTGTCTACCAATTCCACCACCGGGGCACACAATTCTTTCAGCCGCTTACGCCACTGTTGTGATTTGGAGCGACATACGAGGTTCGAACTCGTGACCTCAACCTTGGCAAGGTTGCGCTCTACCAGCTGAGCTAATGTCGCTTTTTAACAAGCGTTTTATAACGCTTTAGAAAACTGGTTGCTGTATCCGGATTTATCGCACAATGCAATTGCGACGACCGTAGGTCGTGTTGAATGAGCTTCAACCAAATAAACTTTTTCTGCAACATAAAGTTGGTTGCGGGAGCCGGATTTGAACCGACGACCTTCGGGTTATGAGCCCGACGAGCTACCAAACTGCTCCATCCCGCGTCCGTATTGTTTCAGCCAAGTGCATGGAGGCGCGTCCCGGAGTCGAACCGAGGTCCACGGATTTGCAATCCGCTGCATAGCCACTCTGCCAACGCGCCTTTACGTTTCACCTCTCGGCTAAGTGGTTTGAATTCTACATAACTTTTTTCGCCTGTCACGTATAAATTGCACTTTAGTGGTTTAACCGTCGATTATTTATCCAAGCGTCACATTTTTCGCACAATCTGAGTCTATTCGCGCCACCCGCCTTGCTTTGCTAGACCCTAAACATAAAAAAGCCGACCTATTCGGTCGGCTGTCTGCGCGAAAAATGGGTATTAAACAGCGGCAAGTAAACGATCGCGCTCTTCTTTTTCAATCAGCTTCCAGTGACAACCTTGTTGCGCACCGGCAAATTTCCACAACAGGGTGACATCCACATCTTTGCCATGAGTCATCTGCACACGGCGAAACAGCTCCTCGGGAGTAAGCTGATTAAATGTACGCACATCTTCAACGCCAGATTTCTTCAGCATACGCTCAATGGTCAATCGCAGATTAGGCAGATCGCGCAGTCGTCGGCTCTCTAAGCTCTCTTTGCGTTTTTTATCTGCCACCGCAATATCGATCGATGTTTTGACAAGCAGACCTAATTCGGGATCGTCTTGAATGTATAAGCTGGTTATTTCGTAATAATTAACAACCGCGGTTGAGCTCTTTTTGACATGAACAAATTTACGACAGGTTTTGTCGAGTAGCTTTTCTGATAACGCGCCACCGCCTCTCAAATACAGCCGCTTATCGGTCAGTAACATAAACATCGCGCCGTCGTAGAAAAAACCCGTTCCGCCAAACATTGAGCGTTGTTCCATTTCACCGAAGTTGCTCAAGTACTTAACAATATGGGCTTTAAATACCACACTCATCGGTAACTCCTATTTCTCTCCTGAGCTAAAAAGTTGTGACCAAAAAAGCGGTCACAAAGCCTAATAATTCGACACGCAAAATAGTGCATGATGTTGATATGAAATTCTATGCATTAGATCACTGTACAGAAATTTAACCTCTAAAAAGGCATGGGATTATTAAGGGTATTTTAACAAGCATTCGTATTTCGTTTTAAACAGACAGGAATAGTGATGAAGACTTAACCAAGTTGGCTAAGTGCGCTAAATTTAAGGAAAGGATATTTTCTACTCGAGGATACGATGTCAACGAAGCCCGTTTTAATGAAAACCAGTCACTTACTCCCCGGAGGCTTGCACACCTATATTGTGCCAGAAGCCTTTTACTTAAGTGCGCTATCGCAGGCAGGCAACCCGCCTGCGCTTCTGATTGCGATGCAAGAAGAAGGGAGCGAGCTCGAGACACCCAGTGCGATTTCTCCCATCGTAACCCTCTGCCACGTCGCGGATTTTAATCGCCACGATACCCATCATATGGCGCTAACACTGCAAGGCATCGAATGTGTAAAAGTCGAATCGATTACACTGGGTGACAATGACGTAAAGTTAGGCACATATTCGCCATTACCCCAATGGCGACAACAAAACACACCGCAAGAATATGAATATTTAAGCAACAAACTTGCGCAATACTATCGCTCCAACCCTGCGCTACATCACCATTTTAACCTCGCGCAATATGACGAACTTGGGTGGGTGTGTTTGCGTTGGCTGGAGCTGCTGCCTATTGAAGTCAAACAAAAACAGCTATTGCTGTCACAACCTAGCCCAAATCAGGTCGCGGAGTTTATCGATAAATTGCTACGTTACCCGCTCGAAAACGACGAGTGACGCTAGCACCTACTCCAAGTTGTTCAAAGTATCAACAAAGGAGCGGAAAAAACGAGTAATCCACGTGTTCGCGGTTCTCTTTCCTGTGCGTCCGCATTACCATACAAGACGGTAGAAAATAGAATCAGGACTTATGGACCATCTGTCATTCTTTTGGGTCTCCCCCGATCGCGATAAGTACTTACGCGGCATAGAAACTGAGTTTTACAAACGCGCCGTTGAAACCATCCGTGTCAATCGCCTTGCTCTTCCCCCTTTACCGGATGTCGTTCTGTCAATTCAGCGCGCCAGTAAGCAGCCTCACACTACGATGCGCGATATCGCTAACTTGTTGATCGATGATCCTAGCCTTTGTGGTGCAGTACTCAAAGCAGCAAACTCCGCCTTATTTGCGCCACGGGCCACCGGCAAATGCAAAGACATCCAAACAGCAGTCTCCCGATTAGGGGTCGATCGTGTGTTAGGGATAGTGACCGCCGCAGCGATTTATCAATTAAAAAGCCAAGCCAAATTTGGCCCACAGTGCAATCACATTTTGAAGCGAAGCGCGCAAAAATCTCGTGAGTTTGCAGCAGCTATGGCGTTGGTGACCCAGAAAATTCATAACTATTGCGATGAGCCCTTGTCGGTTGAGCCAGAAAAAGCCTTAATCATTGGTCTACTCGCAGATATTGGTTTGTACAGCATCATCGGCGAATTTCAGCGCTTTCTCGATGAAGGCCACTACCTTAAGTTTGATATCGCCGAACAAGTCTTCTTTAACTTATCGGGCGATTGCAGTCGACTCATCCTTCAAAACTGGCACTTTGAGCGTGATTACATTGAAGTGGCGATTAATACCAAGCTATACACACACGCTCGCCCAGACATTACCTATTTAGATATTGCACGCATGGCGAATCACTTGCTCATGTTCCGTAACCATGATGACGCCATTGATGACCATGACGTTGAGCTCACCGCCCCCGGGGCTGAAGCCCTCTATGAACTGTCTAACTTGAACGAGGTAGACTTTACCCGTGAGCTTGACGCTGTCATCGAAGCGAGCAGTATCTAACGCCAATGCGCCTGTCACGCTGTGGTGTGATTCCATATCACAGCTGTCTGATTTTATTGACCAGACTATTAACCGATTGATAACCTCGATGAACTCTTTCTTTATTGTGAGCAAAATCGATGTTCTCAGGGATGTTACTGATCTTTTTACCCCTTATCGTGGGCTACCTCATACCCCTTAAGCGGCCTCAGCATGTTCATTGGGTTAATACGCTAACCGTCCGACTGGTGATCGTGATTTTATTGCTGATGGGCCTGAGCTTAGCCGCTCTCGACAACCTAGGGAGTAACATTTCCACTATTGGTGTCTACGCGACAACCTTCTTTATCTGTATTGGGGGTGCCAACCTCCTCGCGTTACCCATTTTAGATAAAATCTGGCCGACGGACACGCAGGGCCATCAACACAAACTGAAGCTAAGCACCATGATGTCTGAATCGGGCAAACTGATAGCCGCCGTCTTTGTGGGGCTCGCCTCTGGCCTGATCGTAGAAATGGACTTATCTTGGGTCGATACCGCCAGCGAAATCATTCTGCTACTTCTGCTGTTCTTGATTGGTATTCAGTTACGCAATAGTGGCATGACACTTAAACAAATTGTACTGAATAAAAAAGGGGTAGTGATCGCCGCGCTCATCGTCATCACCTCACTGCCGGGTGGTTTATTGGCCGCATGGTTACTCGATCTGCCTTATCATCATGGCCTTGCGATGGCATCCGGGTTCGGCTGGTATTCCTTGGCAGGGATCTTAATGGGAGATGGGCTCGGCCCCGTCTATGGTGGCGCCTCGTTTATTGTCGAACTTGCCCGCGAGCTGGTGGCCATTATGTTGATTCCCATGATTATTAGCCGTTATCCACTCACAGCGATTGGCTATGGTGGCGCAACCGCAATGGACTTTACCTTACCCATTATTCAAAGCACCGGCGGGATTCGCTGTGTGCCGATCGCGATCGTCAGCGGCTTTATTTTAAGTCTGCTGGTTCCGGTACTAATGCTATTCTTTCTCTCGCTCGGCGCATAACGCTCCCTCACCTTTTCTCATCGTGGCAAATACACATAAAAAAAGGAGAGCCAATGGCTCTCCTTGATCATCTTGGACGATGTCACTGGTTAGTGACTGCGCATCCAATCATCCATTTCCGTACGCAGGTTGTCTGATTTCGTACCGAAGATAGCTTGTACGCCACCAGATACAACTACAACACCCGCTGCACCAAGTTGCTTAAGCTTGTCTTGGTTAACAATTTCAGTGTCTGCCACAGAAACACGTAGGCGTGTAATACATGCGTCAAGACCTGTGATGTTGTCTTTACCACCGAAGGCTGCAACCAAGTCACCCGCTAGCTCAGAGCCAGTCGCTGTTGAGGTTTCAGTGGTTTCGTCTTCGCGACCTGGGGTTTTCAGGTCAAGAGCACGGATCACCACGCGGAATACGATGTAGTAAAGAACACCATAACCCAGGCCAAGCAGTACCAGTGTGGTCACGTTCTCAGCACGTGGCATTTGTACGATAAAGTCGATGAAACCGTTAGAGAAAGTATGGCCGTGTACCACGCCCAGTGCGTTGGTCAACACATAAGCCAAGCCCGCCATCACCGCGTGAATACCGTACAGTACAGGTGCGATGAACAAGAACGAGAATTCGATAGGTTCAGTAATACCAGTAAGGAATGAAGTCAGTGCTGCTGACGCCATGATACCCATGATTTTGGCGCGGTTTTCTGGTTTTGCAGAATGTGCAATCGCAAACGCAGCGGCTGGTAGACCGAACATTTTGAACAAGTAACCACCGGCTAACTGACCGAAGCCGTTGCCTGCTTCACGAGTCGCGTCGTTAGCGGTCAAGAAGCAAGTCATGATGCCATTCACTTGCTCGCCTGCATTGTTCACACAGCTACCTGCTTCGTAGAAGAAAGGTACGTTCCAGATGTGATGCAGACCGAATGGGATCAATGCACGCTCTACAATACCGTAGATACCAAATGCGGTCACAGGGTTTTGCTCTGCAGCCCAGTGAGAGAAGGTAGCGATCGCACCACCGATTGGTGGCCAGATAACAGAAAGGATGACACCCAGTGCGATAGAGAGGAAACCGGTGATAATTGGCACCGAACGTTTGCCCGCAAAGAAACCAAGGTAGTCAGGCAGCTGAATGGTGTAGAAGCGATTAAACGTCCACGCAGCCACAGCACCGGCGAGAATACCGCCGAGTACACCCGTCTTGATTTCTTCAGCGCCCATCACAGGAGCCATCACGTTAAGTGTTGCCACCATGATGCCGTAACCGACGATCGCAGACAGACCGGAAACACCGTCGTTGTTAGTAAAGCCCAGCGCGACACCCACGGCGAACAGCAGTGCCATTTGGCCGAACACAGACCCACCAGCTTGTTCCATCAGATGAGAAACAATATCTGGCATCCAGCTAAAGTTGGCCGCACCAACACCCAGCAATATACCTGCTACCGGTAGCACGGATACTGGTAGCATCAGCGCCTTACCGACTTTTTGCAGGTTAGCAAAGAGGTTTTTTGACATAGTCTTGCTCCTGACAAGGAAGTTAACAATGCATGCTCTCGTGGCTAACCATTCGGCTCCCCCGCGACAGGTGGCCCGAAAACGTCGGACGCCTGAGAGTCATTGCGATTTGTGATTATTGAACTCACCCAAACTATAAGGTGCGAATCATCACCCTGCCTACGTACGATGATTTTACTGATTAAAAAGTAAATATAGATCACAATTAAACCTGCTGACAAAATCAGCAAAAATACTCGTAAGTAAATGATTTAAAAGTGACTTTTATTTTAAAAAGCAAGAATTGAAAAAGTGCAACAAGTGCAATGAGAACAAAGTGGAAGGTTATTTTACGTAACGAATTAATACATTGCGTAATAGAGATACGAAAAAACCTATTACTTATAGAATTTCAATAACTTATAGCATTTTTGATTCAAATCAAAAATCGATAACGACATTGTCAGCATGGTCACTTTGACGTCAATATGACGCAATTTTGACCAAAAAATAACAGCCGTATCTGCATGTCATCAGGCGAGCCACATACATCATAAGGCGTGAAATGATTTTATTTTACCCGCCCGATATACAATGAAATGGCAAAAGAAGAAAAAGCCCGGCATTGTCGCCGGGCTTTTTGAATTAATTAGCTTTCGCACCGCTAAAAAGCGCAAAAAAGTTGCGGCTTGTGACATCACAAACCGTCTCAACCGTTTCCCCTTTAAGCAACGCGATATACTCGGCAACTTCCCGCACGTAGGCAGGCTGGTTTTGCTTACCGCGATAAGGCACCGGCGCTAAATAGGGCGAGTCAGTTTCTACC
Organism: Salinivibrio proteolyticus; assembly: GCF_001996165.1. Classification (GTDB taxonomy): domain Bacteria; phylum Pseudomonadota; class Gammaproteobacteria; order Enterobacterales; family Vibrionaceae; genus Salinivibrio; species Salinivibrio proteolyticus. The sequence goes on from NZ_MUFP01000016.1 coordinate 21,082, forward strand.
AACAAGCGTTCTAGCGGTAAACGGCGTACCACCTCTTTAAGCTCGGTCGCCTTATTAAAGGTCACGATACCTGAGATAGAAATATAAAAGCCTAGCTCAATAGCCGCCTCGGCCATCTCGTAACTCTCTGTAAAACAGTGTAGCACGCCACCAACACGTTCAGCCCCTTCCTCACGTAAAATCGTCAGTGTATCTTCACGTGCCGCGCGGGTATGAATAATCAGTGGCTTATTAAGCTCTACCGCTAAACGCACGTGCTGGCGGAAAATCTCTTGTTGCTGTTCGGCCAACTCGGGCTGGTAATGGTAATCCAACCCTGTCTCGCCAATAGCCACCACACGATCATCAGCGGCAAGGGCCTTTAAACGGTCATAATCGAACCCGTTTTCAATATCGAGTGGGTGAACACCACATGAGGCAAAGACTTCGGGGTAAGGACGAATCATCTCCAACATCGCGGGGAAGCTATCCAGCGTCACCCCCACCGAGAGAAAGTAATCGACACCTCTTGCCTTCGCTTTATCTAATACATCGGCGACATTCTGGTGTAGTGCGTCATAATCCAGTTTGTCGAGATGGCAATGAGAGTCTATTAACACGTTATTCTCCAATCGTTAATAACCACTGGCTAATCACAAGCTCAGTGTTTAGTCCTGAATGCTTGGTCAGTTGCCGTTGCATATGATGCAGCGCACGCAGCTGACTGTGTAATTGATGGGTTTGTAGCGCCTCAGCCACTTTTACTACCACGGGTTGGTGATGGTGATGAATGAGCGCGTTGGTCGCCCCTTGACGCCACTTCATCACATCAAGCAAAAAGTAGCTGGCCCAGTCCAATGAAGCGGGATAGTGTGAAACCAACTGGTCGAGCGTGTCAAATAGGCCCGAGCGCGTGACCAAGTAGTCCGCTAACTGAGTCACAACCGCATGGTGATGATCCAATCCCCCTGAGGCTACAAATTCTTTTGCCGCCAATGGTGCGCCACGATATAGCGCAACCGCATGATAAGGCACATCTCGCTGCAATGCTTGCTCGACCCATTGCTTGGCAACCTGCATCTCCGGCTGGGGCGCTTTCCATACGCTGCAACGGCTGATGATGGTCGCCAGTAAGGTGTCTAGCGAATCACTGAGCAAGACAAAATGACAAGCTGAGGGTGGCTCCTCAAGGGCTTTGAGCAATGCATTGGCGGCAGCTTCACCGAGCATTTCTGCCGATTCGATAATAATGAATCGTGCGCCACCCAGTTGAGACGTTTCAGTGGCTTTACGTTGGCTTTGGCGCACCGCGTCAATACTGATTTGTTTGCCGGGTTTTTCTGGCTTCAGCCAATGTACATCCGGGTGATTACCAGCTGCATACAGCTGACAACTATGGCAGTGCCCACAAGGCTGCTCTGTCTGTGTTTGGCATAAGCGTGTTTTTGCCAACAAGCTCACCAACTCGCCACGGCCACTGCCGGTTGGCGCCGCGAGTAAAAGAGCATGCGGCAAGCGTTGTTGCGTCAGTAAGTGTTGCCAGTGAGACCACATCGGTGCAAACCAGGGCAACACCTCAGGTGCTGGGATAGATAGCGTTACTGTGTCACTCATGGCGTGTTTTGTGTCGTTAGCCATTGGGTTAAAGCCTGTTCAATGCTGCGAGAAACCTTGTCGAGCGACTGTCCCGCATCGATAGTCACCACGCTCGGATCCGCCTTAGCAAGTGCTAAATAACGGGCTCGTGTCCGTTCAAAAAAGTCGAGCTGCATGGTTTCAATTCGATCCAATTCGCCACGACCGCGAGCACGCGCTAGCCCCTGACTAGGCTCAATATCCATATACAAGGTCAGCGAGGGCGAAAAGTCGCCCAATACCGTGGCTTTAAGGCTTTGCATCAGTGCTGCATCCATACCGCGGCCACCACCTTGATAGGCTTGCGAGGACATATCATGACGATCGCCGATCACCCATTGGCCATTCGCCAAAGCCGGTTTTATGACGTTCTCTACCAGCTGTACGCGCGCCGCATACAAAAGTAATAACTCGGCTTTGTCGGTAAGAGGCTCATCCGGATGACCTTGCTTAACCAAGGTACGCATTTGCTCTGCCAGCGGAGTGCCACCTGGCTCACGGGTGGTGATCACGTCATCGATGCCGTGCTGGTGTAGCACCTGCTTCACCTTTGCAATAGCCGTGCTTTTACCCGCTCCTTCGAGGCCTTCTACAACAATAAAATGGTTTTTCATTGGCTCTTTAACACTTTTAGGTAATCACGCACCGCTCGATTATGCTCGGCCAGCGTGGTAGAAAATTGATGGCCGCCTTTCCCTGTCGCGACAAAATAATAGTATTGAGTGGTGGCAGGCTGTGCCGCCGCCATCAGTGATGCCACACCCGGCATGGCGATCGGCGTTGGCGGTAGCCCTTTTATCACATAGGTATTGTAAGGCGTCGGGGTGCGCAAATCTCGCTTACGAATATTGCCATCATAGTTGTCACCCATGCCATAAATCACCGTCGGGTCGGTTTGTAAACGCATCCCCCGGCGCAGCCGATTGACAAAAACCGAAGCCACTTTGGTGCGCTCGGCATCGATCGCGGTTTCTTTCTCGATAATGGAGGCCAAGATTAACAGCTCATACGGCGAGTCGATCGGCAGGTCATCAGCCCGATTTTGCCATGCCTTATTGAGCGACGCTTGCATCGCTCGGTATGCGCGGCGCAACAAAGACAAATCCGTATCCCCCACATCGTAGACATAGGTTTCGGGGAGTAACAAGCCCTCAAGCTTGGTGTACTCAGCGCCTAACTGTTTGGCGATGTCAGCTTCATCGAGTCCCATCAATGTTTGTTCGAGATGTGGTGCCGATACCATTTGTGACTGCCACTGCGCGAAGGTGCTTCCCTCGATAAAGGTGATGGCATCTTGATATTGCTGTCCCTCACGCAAGGTGGCGAATGCCTCACTTAAGCTTTGTCCCGGACGAATTTGAAAGGTACCCGCTTGAATCCTTGTCAACTCAGGATACACCCGAGGCGCCACCTTGGCCCACACTGTCGCAGTCAGCCAGCCTTTTTCTTCAAACTGATTGATAACTTTATGATAATGCGCCCCTTTCTCAATTGTCACCAGTTGTGGTGACTCAAGGTTTAACGGTGACGCCACATAGGCTTTTGTCTGCCAAAGCGTCCAGCCTGCCAGCGCGACAAGCAGACACATGAGTAGGCTGATCAGCCCGAATATTCGCTTTTTTAGCACGCGTTTAACCTCTGCTGTAATGCGCTTGCCAGCGTATGATCAGAATACGATATGTGGTCAATATGATTCACAGGGACCACTTTCATTAGGGTATTGGTGATAAAGACTTCCTCAGCTTGATAAAGCGCATCCGGTCCTTGTTGCACCACGTGACAGTGATAGTCAGGGATGTCCTCAAGCATCGCAATAACGCGCTGACGCATCAGCCCATCCACGCCGGCATAGTGCAGAGCGGGCGTATACACATCGGCGCCTTGACGCCAAAAAAGATTCGATGCCGTGGTCTCGACAAGGTTGCCAAACAGATCGCACACCACCAGATCGTCGACGGTGGCTGAAGACAGCTTATTGCGTTGGTCAAGTTCGTGCTTGAGTAACACTTGCTCCAACCGATTCAGATGTTTCAGGCCTGCCAACGGGGAGGCACCCAACTGTCTTTCTGTGGCCGCCAACGAAATCCCGTGCTGCTGCCATTGATAGTAATGCAGAGGAAAAGCATGAAGGGTCACAATATCGGTTGGTTGCTGGCACCCTGCAGGGCTGTAGCCGCGCCCACCTTGCCCTCGCGTGATCACGATTTTGACCACCTGCTCTTGGTTTGACTGCGCACAAGCGTAAGCGACCGTTTGCTGTAGCCGTAACCAATCGACACCATCAATCGCGAGCTGTTGGCAGGTCGCCATCAATCGTTCGAAGTGCGCATCAGCCTGCTGCAGCACACCTTGAACACTCTGGCCCGTGGTAAAACAACCATCACCAAATTGCAGCCCCCGATCGGTGATCGGTACTGTTGCGCTCGGTTGTCCATTGACCCACTGCATGATGCCTCATCACTCCACAAATAAAAACGGCCCGATAAATCGGACCGTTACTATATCAAAATCTTTAATCACTTTGCGCTCAACACGCGTGCAATTAGATTTTCTTGAAGATCAAAGACCCATTGGTGCCACCAAAGCCGAATGAGTTACACAGTGCGTAATCCATTTTCACGTCACGGGCTTCATGCGGAACATAGTCCAGATCGCAACCTTCGTCGACATTTTCAAGGTTAATCGTTGGCGGTACCGCTTGGTCAATCAATGACATCGCAGTGATGATCGACTCAACGGAGCCTGCTGCGCCAAGAAGGTGTCCTGTCATCGACTTGGTCGAAGACACCAGAACACGGTCTGCTGCGTCACCCATCGCACGACGAACGGCTTTACTTTCAGCCACGTCACCCGCAGGCGTCGATGTACCATGGGCATTCACATAACCGATTTGGTCTGGCGTAATACCCGCATCGCGAATCGCCGCTTCCATCGCTAATGCAGCGCCTGAGCCGTCTTCGCTCGGTGAGGTCATGTGATAAGCATCGCCACTCATGCCGAAGCCAACCAGTTCACAGTAAATTTTCGCGCCACGCGCTTTGGCGTGTTCATACTCTTCCAGCACCATAATACCTGCACCGTCACCGAGCACGAACCCATCACGATCTTTATCCCAAGGGCGCGACGCCGCTTGAGGATCGTCATTGCGAGTTGACAGTGCTTTCGCCGCCGCAAAGCCGCCAATACCGAGCTCTGTGGAGGCTTTTTCTGCGCCACCAGCAACCATTGCGTCGGCATCACCGTACGCAATCATACGAGCAGCATGACCAATATTGTGAAGACCTGTGGTACAGGCTGTTGAAATCGAGATATTCGGGCCACGCATGCCATAGTTGATAGAAACATGACCGGCGATCATGTTCACAATGGTAGAAGGAACAAAGAAAGGACTGATTTTACGTGGGCCCTTTTCCACCAATGCACGATGGTTTTGTTCAATCAGACCAAGACCACCGATGCCAGAACCAATTGCCACACCAATACGGTGTGCATTGTTGTCATCTACAGCTAGTCCGGAGTCTTGAATGGCTTGAACACTGGCAGCAATGCCGTATTGGATGAACAAGTCCATTTTGCGTGCATCTTTCTTCGACATGTAATCTTCACAGTTGAAGTCTTTTACCATGCCGGCAAACTTAGTGGCAAAGTTGGTGGTATCGAAGTGCTCGATAGCCGAAATACCGCTTTGGCCAGCCAGCAGGGCCTTCCATGACGACTCAACTGAGTTACCCACGGGTGATAGCATACCCATGCCAGTCACAACAACACGACGCTTAGACACGATGATGTTCTCCGGAGAATATAAGTTTGGAAATTAGAATAGCTTAAAAAGAACACAGGCGGTCAAGGAGACCGCCTGGTGGGAATCAGGGATTACTCAGAAGCGCTAACTACGTAGTCGATAGCCGCTTGAACAGTGGTAATCTTTTCGGCTTCTTCATCTGGAATCTCTGTATCGAATTCCTCTTCTAGAGCCATTACTAGCTCTACGGTATCCAGAGAGTCCGCGCCTAGGTCGTCTACGAAAGAAGCTTCGTTTTTCACTTCTGCTTCGTCTACACCCAGTTGCTCAACGATGATTTTCTTTACGCGTTCTTCGATGTTGCTCATATTAATACTAGTCCTTACAAGATTCGCAGATGCGATATGTGCTGTAGTTTATTCATTAATGTGGAAGTTGCAAGACCCCCACCGCTGGTCAAACCACGATTTGGGGACAAATCAATCGGAGTTTGACGTGTGTCATTCGAGATTGCAACGTTAGAGATCAAATCATGTACATACCGCCGTTGACGTGCAATGTTTCGCCTGTGATATAGGCAGCATCGTCAGAGGCTAAGAATGCAACAGTTGCAGCAATTTCTCGAGGGTCGCCTAAACGACCAGCTGGCACTTGTGCCAGTGTTGCTGAACGCTGATCATCGTTCAGTGCTTTGGTCATATCGGTTTCGATAAAACCAGGCGCAACTGTGTTAACGGTGATCCCACGTGCAGCCACTTCTCGTGCCATGGATTTGGTAAAGCCTATCACACCCGCTTTCGCTGCAGCATAGTTTGCTTGACCCGCATTACCCATTACACCAACCACTGAGCCAATATTAATAATACGGCCACAGCGTTTTTTCATCATCGCACGTAATACCGCTTTAGATAAACGGAAAATCGACGTCAAGTTGGTGTCCATAATGTCCTGCCACTCGTCGTCTTTCATACGCATCAATAGGTTATCACGCGTGATGCCTGCATTGTTAACCAGAATGTCAACATCGCCGAATTCTTTTTTAATTGTGTCGAGCACCTCAGCGACCGACTCCGGTGAGGTGACATTCAACGCCAACCCTTTACCCTTTTCACCGAGATAGTCGCTAATCGCTGCTGCACCATTTTCGCTGGTTGCCGTACCAATCACAGTGGCACCACGCTCAGCAAGCAACTCTGCCGTTGCACGGCCGATGCCTCGGCTCGCGCCAGTCACTAGCGCTACTTTTCCGTCTAGTTTCATTCGGTTACCCTTTTAGTTGATTCTGCCGACCTCGGTCGGCAGTCACAGAATGTTATTGCCAGCTCAACGCTTACGCGTTGGCAGACGCTAAGCTCGCGCTATCGTTAACCGCCGCACTGCTTAGCGATTTATTGATGCGTTTTGTTAACCCAGTCAGCACTTTGCCCGGGCCAAACTCTAGTAACTGCTCAACGCCTTCTGCAGCCATACGCTCCACAGTTTCTGTCCAGCGAACAGGGCCATACAACTGACGTACTAAAGCGTCTTTGATCGCCGTCGGATCAGTCGGTGTTTCTACATCCGCATTATTGATCACTGGGATGTCAGGGGTATTAAAGCTCACTTGCTCAAGCGCTTGCGCTAATTTCTCCGCTGCCGGCTTCATCAACGCACAATGCGATGGAACAGACACCGGTAATGGCAGTGCACGCTTGGCGCCTGCTTCTTTACACAGTACATTGGCACGCTCAACCGCTTCTTTATTACCTGCAATCACAACTTGACCAGGCGAGTTGAAGTTAACGGGTGAAACAACTTGGTCCTGCGCGGCTTGCTCACAGGCTGCCGCAATCGCATCGTTATCCAAGCCAATAATCGCTGACATCGCCCCTACGCCTGCAGGGACGGCTTCTTGCATCAACTGACCGCGCAGCTCGACAAGCTTAACGGCTTCTTTAAAGTCCAATACACCTGCACAAACCAAGGCTGAGTACTCGCCCAAGCTATGGCCTGCAAGCAATGACGGTGTTGCACCGCCTTGTGATTGCCATACACGCCAGATAGCGACAGATGCGGTCAGCAACGCAGGCTGTGTGCGATGCGTTTCATTTAAATCCGCTTCTGGCCCTTGTTGCACAAGCGCCCACAAATCGTACCCTAAGACTTCTGACGCCTCGGCAAACGTTTGTTGCACAACGCCATATTGGTCGGCCAATTCACTCAGCATACCCACGGCTTGTGAACCTTGACCGGGAAAAATAATCGCAGTAGCAGACATAGCTGTTTTCCTATTAATTTTAAAACCTGACCAGCGCGGAACCCCACGCAAAACCACCGCCAAAGGCTTCGAGTAACACGGTTTGTCCGCGTTGAATACGCCCATCCCGTACGGCTTCATCGAGTGCGGTCGGTACGGATGCTGCCGACGTATTACCGTGGCGGTCTAACGTCAACACCACTTGATCCATCGACATCGACAGCTTCTTCGCCGTCGCTTTAATAATCCGGTAATTGGCCTGATGCGGCACCAACCAATCAATGTCTGATTTTTCGAGTTGGTTGGCGGCAAGTGTTTCGGTCACGATATTCGCCAACTGGGTCACCGCGACTTTAAATACCTCATTACCGGCCATGTACAGCCAAGCCTCATCGGCTGGTAAGGACTGACCACGCTCAGGGTATTTAAGTTTCAATAACTCACCAAATTTGCCGTCGGCTTTGAGGTGAGTGGACAAGATGCCATCATTTTCATCGGCAGAAAGCACCACGGCACCAGCACCATCACCAAATAAGATGATGGTTGAACGATCATCAGGATCACAGGTGTGTGAAAGGCGATCAGACCCCACCACTAAGGCATTTTTAGCTAGCCCATTTTTGACATATTGGTCAGCGACACTCAGCGCATACACAAAGCCAGAGCAGGCTGCGGCAATATCAAACGCCGGGCAGCCTTGAATTCCGAGCATGGCTTGCACATCACAGGCCGCCGCTGGGAAAGCGCGTTCACCACTGGTGGTCGCTACAATAATCAGATCGATGTCATGTTTATCGATGGCAGCCATGTCAATTGCTTGCACAGCAGCTTGATAAGCCATTGAGGCAACAGTATCTGTTGGCGCAGCAATACGACGTTCTTTAATACCGGTGCGAGTGACAATCCACTCATCACTAGTTTCTACCATCTGTTCAAGGTCAGCATTGGTGCGAACCTGTTCAGGCAAGTAGCTGCCTGTGCCCAAAATCTTACTATACATGAAGACTACTAATGCCTCTCGAGAAGAACTGCCTCTAAACGGTCACTTATCTTGGTTGGTATCTGCCGTTCGACCTCGTGCACCGCTTCACAAATAGCATTTTCGTAAGCGGCGATATCAGCGCGTCCGTGGCTTTTGACAACGATGCCGCGCAATCCTAGCAAACTTGCGCCGTTGTACTGGTCGGGTTTCAGCTGTTTTAGTTGATTAAAAAGATCAGAAAATAGCCATTTCGCGATCCAGCGCTTGATGGGATGCTGATTGAGATGTGTTTTTACTTGGTTAATCACCAAGCTGGCGACGCCTTCACTGGTTTTAAGCGCGACATTACCGACAAAGCCATCACAAACAATGACATCAGTTTGGCCCGTGTATATTTGATCCCCTTCTATATAGCCGGTGTAGTTCACTGCTTGGCAAGATTGCAACATATCGGCACATCGCTTTACCAAGTCGTTTCCCTTGATCTCTTCTTCACCGATATTTAATAAGCCAATACGTGGCATACGCCCGAGCTCTGCCTGGGCCAACACCGCGCCCATGACCGCAAACTGAAACAGTGTATCTGCATCGCAAGACACATTCGCGCCGAGATCTAACAACCATTTACGTTGTTGGTTTGCGCCGGGTAACGCGGTCACAAGCGCGGGGCGGTCGACGCCGGGAAGCAATTTTAGAAGGTGTTTGGAAAGTGCCATCAGTGCGCCGGTGTTTCCGGCACTGACGCAAGCGTCTGCCTCGCCATGCGCCACTTTATCTAGCGCGATACGCATGGATGTGCCAGTGCTACGGCGTAACGCCGTTGACGGGCGCATGTCGTTAGGGATCACGTCTGGGGCATGAACGATGGAAAGTCGGGAGTGATTTTGTGCGTCGCATCGAGTGAGCTGCGCGACAATTTGTGCTTGGTCGCCCACTAAAATCACATTTAGGTCCGCAAAACGAGACAATGCCTGCACGGAGGCAGGCACTGTCACTTGGGGACCGAAATCCCCGCCCATCGCATCAAGTGCAATGGTTAGCCCAGTCAAGGTTCAACCTTACTTGTTGATAACCTTGCGGCCACGGTAGAAACCATCAGCAGTCACGTTGTGACGCAGGTGAGTTTCACCACTAGATTTGTCTACTGATACTGCTTGAGTACCCAGTGCATCGTGTGAACGACGCATACCACGCTTAGAACGGGTTTTACGGTTCTTTTGTACGGCCATTGACCCTACTCCTCGTTACTTTGCTTTAAGTTTTTTAGTACGGCAAACGGATTTGGACGCTCATCAGCAAGTGGGATTTCCCCATACACCATGTTGTCAGCACTCACTTTGCAGTCAGTGTCTTCGTGCATGGCGACCTGTGGCAAGGCCACAATCAACTCGTCTTCGACGAGCTGAATCAGATCAATCTCACCGTTTTCGTCGACTAATGCCGGCTCATAAGCATCCGGTAAGTTGCCAACCTGGTCTTCATTGAAAACCGGGCTATAAACGAATTCAGTTTCATAGCGATAGGAGAACGATTCCCAACAACGCTGACACTCAAGACTTACTGTGACGGCCGCATGGCCAGACACGGTTTTTAACCCTTGGGCATCAATGTCGAAAGAAAGCGTGACCTCAGCATCACTATCAATGCTTTGGGCTGCCTCACCGAGGCGCGCCAAACGCGATTTATCTACGATGCCATCGTAGTCAAGCCGCTTTTGTGCACTGCGGAATGGATCAACCGTCAGCGGTAGCTTTACCTTCTGCATAGGGCGCGAATATTAGCCTCCAAATGCGCTGGAGTCAAAGAAAATGTTGCCTGTGCTCAGGCCCTTTGTTGTCTTCTTGGCAAAAGACACAACGAATCACGATAGTAAGAAGGCTTTCCTCTCACCGTCTTCCCATCAACGCCTTGGTTCTGGCCGAGATCTGACCATACTGCATCATGCACATCGCACGTTGACGACTTTCAGGTTAGACTGAAACATGAAGATAAACCAAGCTTTTTGTGCGCATTAAGACTCACACACATTAAAGGACATGTCATGCAACCTAAAATCGTGTTGGCATCCAGTTCCCCTTATCGACAAGCGGTATTTAAGAAACTCGCCCTACCCTTTACCGCATTTTCACCCGCTATTGATGAGAGCCGGCAAGAAAATGAGCGCCCGACTGACTTGGTCGAACGTCTCGCATTAGAGAAAGCCATGGCGGGTATGCCTTTGTATGGTGACGCGTTGATCATTGGCTCTGATCAAGTCTGTGTGATTGATGAAGAGGTGCTCGGTAAACCCGGCACACGTGAAAAGGCCATTGAGCAATTGCTGCGAGCCAGTGGCAAGCAAGTCACTTTTTATACCGGCATTGCAGTCATTAACAGTAAAACCGGCCACCATCAATCCGATGTCGAGCCCTTTCATGTCGACTTTCGCGATCTCAGTGAAGCCGAGATCACACGTTATATCGATAAAGAATTGCCGTTAGATTGCGCCGGTAGTTTCAAATGCGAAGGGTTGGGCATCGCGTTGTTTAATGCCATGCACGGCCGCGACCCCAATACCTTAATTGGACTGCCACTGATCCGCCTGCGCGAAATGCTCGAAAAAGAAGGCGTCTCGGTTATTTAACCCTGCAGAAAAGTGGCGCCTTGCCCAAATAAGTGTCTAAGGCGCCATCGCATGCCCCACAAAGCCTCTCGCATGGTCCGGAGCCCTTCATAGGCTGTGTGCTGGAGTACGGTGCCTGAAAGATCGCCGTTTTACCGGTGACTCACAGGATAAGGCTACTCAGTGAGTCAACCACAGCAATCGGCGCGTAAGCCTGCAAGGTGTTTCGGTCGTGCACTCCCCATGTCACACCAAGACGGTCGACCATCGCGTTCTCTGCCAGTTGCATATCATGATGTGTATCACCCACCATTAACGCCTGCGCTGCGCCGACACCTGTTTGTGTCAATATTTCTTCGATCATCTGCGGATCAGGCTTAGAGGCTGTTTCATCGGCACAGCGTGTCACTTCAAACAGGTCAACCGTTCCTGTTTCGGCTAACGCTCGGTCAAGCCCAGCACGTGATTTTCCAGTGGCCACGGCGAGTTTGAATCCGTTTGCCTTTAATGCTCTGAGTGTGGCCTTCACCCCAGAATAAAGCTGGCACGGGGTTGGGTTATCATGCACAAACTGTTGACGGTAATGTGCAGTCCAGTGCGGATACCATTTAGGATCCGCGTCTGGATACAACAACGAATAGCCCTTCTCTAAACTCAACCCAATCATTTGTTTGAGTTGTTCCGGCGCAAGCGTGGGTAGATGACCGGTGAGCGCAGCCGCGGCCTCTAAGCTCGAGACAATCCGTCCGATAGAGTCCATGACGGTGCCATCCCAATCAAAGATAAGCAGCGAATAGGGTCTAAGTAACGGATGCACCGAGAGTGATTGCTCACCCTCACTCATCGCCGTCATCTCTTGTACTATCACTTGTCCGCTTTCACTCATGCATGCCTCACTATTCCACTACTTATTATCGGAAATTGTCTGATAGGGACCGTCCGGTTGCGCTTATTTACCGGTTTTCTTCCGCAACCCCTCAAGCGCACGTTGTAACTTTGCTTCCATCGGCGCGTCGAGATCCATGGTCTCTTCACGGCCCGGATGCACAAAGCGAATTTTCGCCGCATGCAGGAAGAGTCGATTAAGGCCGACTTGTTTGGTATAAGCATCAAAGCGCGGATCACCATAGCGATCATCCCACGCGAGTGGATGACCCACGTACTGCGCGTGCACGCGAATCTGGTGCGTTCGTCCCGTCACTGGGCTAGCCTGCACCAGTGTTGCCTCCGCAAAACGCTCGATCACCTTAAAGCGGGTTTCCGATGGCTTACCATTGGGGTTCACACGCACAATGCTATTTACTTCATTTTTTAATAGAGGTGCCGTGACTTTACGCTGTTTCGCAGGCCACTCCCCCATCACGAGCGCGTAGTAATCTTTCCGCACTGTCTTTTCACGAAATTGTGCTTGGAGGTGCCGTAATGCCGAGCGTTTTTTCGCAATCAGCAAGATCCCAGAGGTATCACGGTCAATACGATGCACCAACTCTAAAAAACGCGCTTTAGGGCGTAACGCACGCATGGCTTCGATAGCGCCAAACTGTAGCCCACTTCCGCCGTGCACCGCAGTGCCCGATGGCTTATTCAACACCAATAGATGTTCGTCTTCATAAAGAATGCAGTTTTCTAACTCTGCCACTTTGTCTAGCTTTGTACTTGGCGCCACTTGCTCATCGCGCTCAGGAAGCCGAATAGGCGGCACGCGGATCAGATCGCCCGCTTGGAGCTTATATTCTGGTTTTATTCGTTTTTTGTTAACTCGCACCTCTCCTTTACGAAGAACGCGATAAATCATACTTTTTGGGACATTTTTCAGCTGATTTCGCAGAAAATTGTCGATACGTTGGCCGGCGATGTCATCGTCAATTTCGATAAATCGCACTTTTGATTTTTGTTCTGTCATAGCGAGTGATTGTACCTCTAAGCGACGGGACATGCACCTATCTAAACCCCGCCTTCAACGCCGCTGAATACATGGCAGCAAAGATAATCGTGCAAAAAACGCGCACATTCGTCCGCTTTTTCTACCAACCCGACACAAGCAGCGAAAGCCGATTGCTGGACTCTGGTCTGGCTGCTATAGTTGCGGCGTTAGTCAGAAAAGGGAATCACTTTTCGGCGACATAACGGGCTTGCCTGTTAAAATATCCATAATTTCGAATGCTTTTCGTGCTTTACGCAGCACTCGGCGTAAGACGTAAGCCAAAAGCACCCGTTAGTGTGTTGACACGATGGCTGTTTGCCAGTGTCAGAGATATCCGCCATGAGTTTAAACACGGCGGACGCCAACTGCATAATCCGGTGAGCCACAATAACCGTCGCAGCTGGCCGATAAAAATTTGCCCGAGCGCACCCCTGATTTTCTCCAGCCGAGAGGCTGCACCATATCAGACTTGGGGTCAGGCAACATTGGCGACTGCTCTCGTCATCAACCGCTAATAACAACGATAAATAAATGAGAACAATCTGATGAAAAGAATGTTGATTAACGCAACTCAAAAGGAAGAGTTGCGCGTCGCATTGGTTGACGGTCAACGGCTGTACGATCTTGATATCGAAAGCCCTGGCCATGAATCGAAAAAAGCTAACATCTACAAAGGACGTATCACCCGTATTGAACCTAGCCTGGAAGCGGCATTTGTTGATTACGGCGCAGAACGACACGGTTTCCTCCCGCTAAAAGAAATCGCCCGCGAATACTTCCCTTCCGGTTATACCTATCAAGGCCGTCCTAACATCAAAGATGTGGTGAAAGAAGGTCAGGAAGTGATTGTCCAAGTGGACAAAGAAGAACGCGGTAACAAAGGCGCAGCACTGACGACCTTTGTCTCTCTAGCAGGTAGCTATTTGGTCTTGATGCCAAATAACCCGCGCGCCGGTGGCATTTCGCGTCGTATCGAAGGCGAAGAACGTAACCAGCTTAAAGAGGCCATGTCAGGTCTTGAATTACCGCAAGGTATGGGCCTGATTGTGCGTACCGCTGGTGTCGGTAAATCGGCCGAAGAGTTAGAGTGGGACTTGAAAGTGCTACTCAACCACTGGCAAGCGGTTAAAGAAGCGGCATCATCCAACCCTGCCCCTTTCCTGATCCATCAAGAAAGTAACGTGATTGCACGTGCGATTCGTGACTACTTACGTCGCGATATTGGTGAGATCTTGATCGACAGCGAAAAAGTCTTCAAACGTGCGCAAGAACACATCCAGTTAATACGTCCAGACTTTGTCAGCCGTATCAAACTCTATGAAGGCGAAGTGCCGCTGTTCAGCCACTACCAAATTGAAAGCCAGATTGAGTCGGCCTTCCAACGCGAGGTTCGTCTCCCGTCAGGCGGCTCTATTGTCATTGACYCGACCGAAGCCTTGACGTCTATCGACATCAACTCGGCACGAGCCACCAAAGGCAGTGACATTGAAGAAACAGCGCTACAAACCAACCTAGAAGCCGCGGAAGAAATTGCTCGCCAGCTTCGCTTACGTGATTTGGGCGGTTTGGTGGTTATCGATTTCATCGATATGACGCCAGTGCGCCACCAACGTGAAGTGGAGAACAAACTACGTGATTCGGTTCGCATGGACCGTGCACGGGTACAAATTGGCCGTATCTCACGCTTTGGTCTATTGGAAATGTCACGCCAACGCTTGAGCCCGTCTCTCGCCGAAGCCAGCCACCATATTTGTCCACGCTGTAAAGGGACGGGTGTTATCCGTGACAACGAATCGCTTTCTTTGTCGATTCTGCGTCTCATGGAAGAAGAAGCCATGAAGGAAAACACAGCGCAAGTTCTGGGTATTGTCCCTGTGCCTGTCGCCTCTTACCTGCTTAACGAAAAGCGTCGGTCGGTACAACATATTGAGAAGTACCACAATGTCAAAGTGGTTGTGGTGCCAAACGCGGATCTGCAAACCCCACACTTCGATGTGGTGCGCATCCGTGGCGGCGAAGAAATGGCAAGCTTGTCGTACCATCTGCCAAGCCAGCTTGAGTCGCTAAAAGAAGCGGAAACGCGCGAAGAACCACAACAAGCGCGTCCGACGAAAAAGCGTGAAGAACCTGTTTTACAAGGATTTGCCGCGCCAAGCTCACCAGCGCCAACCGCAAAGCCCGCCACCGAGGCAGCACCTAAACAGCCAAGCCTGTTGGCCAAGCTGGGTAAGTTCTTGTCTGGCCTGTTTGCAAGTGACAACACTTCTGAGGCAACGCCAAGCCAAGCGAGCACGCCATCGAGCAACCGTCATTCGGGCTCATCGACGCGTCAACAACGTGGCAAACGCGATCAAGGTGGACGTAACAAGCCTCGTCAAAATCAGGCCGCGCCGCAAAAAGACGAGCAAGATGATAACGCGCAAGATCGCAACCATAACAACAAGCCGCGCCGTAATAGCAAGTCGCAAGATGAGCGTCGCGACAATAACCGTAAAGGCAAGAAAAACCGTAACGAGAAACCAAAGTCAGCCCAAGCTGACAAGGTAGAAACGGCGAAGAAACAGCCTGAGAAAGCGGACAATAACGCGGATAACAAAGCAGAAAAAACGGAGAAGGTGAAACAACGTCGCCAACGCCGTAAGCTAAACCGCAGCGTGCGTGTCAACAAAGACCAGCCCGATGCTGTAACCGCATCTGCACAACCACAAGAACCGGCGAAAGGAAAAGATCTCCAACAAGTCGGTGCCGATGTGGCGCAGCAAGCCAAACAGCAACAAACAGACAACGGCCAAAGTCAGCAAGACAAACCTGCACGTGAAGAGAAGCGCCGCAATCGTCGTTCTCCTCGTCACCTGCGTGCCAGCGGCCAACGTCGTCGTCGCCGTCCAATGGTGAAAAGCCCGATGCCACTCACCACCGGCATGGCCTCGCCAGAAATGGCAATGGGTAAAGTCTGGTCGGCCGAGCAACCTATCAAAGTAAAACAGGACCGTCGTCGCCAAGACAAACGCCAAGCCGCATCTGTGATTGCAAGCGGTGTTGCACGCCCTGAAATGGCGATGGGTAAAGTGATTGTGATGCGCACACCGAGTGTCGCCGCAACGCCAACGCCAGAGAAGAAGCCAGTCGTTGAGCCAGTGCCAACTACCCCTGTGGTTGAGGCTACGCCATCGGTAGCCGCATCACCGGCACCAGCGACCACGCCAGAACATGATCCAAATGTGGCCTTGGTGACGGAGAAAGTGATTGAGCGTGAAGCGGTTATCACAGCGCCTCAATCAACCATTCGTTATCGTCGCGCAACATCACCAATGATGAAAGCGCCTGCGCCAAACCAAGTGGTTGATCATGCGCCAGTGCGCATCGCCGCCTTTAAAGTGCCCAATGCCAACGCGAAAGCGGCTGGCAGCGCAGAAGCGCGAGCCGCGGCTCAAGCACCAGCAACCAAGCCTCAGTATTAAATCGATACTAACGCTTAAACGTGATGAGAAAGCCCCAGCAGCGCTGGGGCTTTTTTTTCAATAAAACCATTAACTATCGGGGAAAAGTGATAAAAATGCGCCGATCCACACGCTTCTYGACCAACTTGCTTGTCAAAGCAAAAAAAGGAAGTAACGTCACTGTGTAGCATTCCTTCTGCCTGTTTAGCGTTGCAGACAGAATCATTAAATAGCTGCTTTAAGGACAAGGCTGTTGATCATGAGAAAGCTGTTTATCGCTCCCCCGTTTAAGCGCCTTCATCACACCTTGATGTTGGCTTTTCTCCTACTGAGCTTATTGCCTCTGATTCTCGTGGCACTTTTTTTCCTTAATGCTCACAGCAAGGATTTGCAAGAGCAAAGCACCGCACACCTACTTTCTGTACGCGACAGCAAGCAACAACAAGTGCGTGATTACTTTGATGCTAAAGAATCTGAAGTGTTAGGGTTCGTCGCATCAGAGCTCGCCTATGCCAGTGGTGGTCACTTTTATGGCTTGGTGAACGCCTTCCGTAGCCTAGGTCCTGACATGGATTCCGCCCGGCAGTATGCACAAACTCGCTACCATCCCGGTTCAGGTCACGCGATAAAAACGCCCGTCAGCAAAGGTTCGCCGAACTACCCCGGTGTAGAACGCTACCGCTTACTGCACAAACGTTATCATCGCGCCTATTTGGCACTATTGGCACGTGCAGACTTTGACGATCTGCTACTCGTCGATAAACAAGGTAATGTCACCTATTCAGTCAAAAAGCATTCGAACTATGGGACCAACTTATTAACGGGCCCTTACCAAGATACCGAGCTGGGTCACACCTTTGCCGCGCTAAAGCGCCAAGATAGGCAGGTGAAAGGTAAGCGCGATCCTCACCCTAATGTCGTAATGTCAGACTTTGCCCAAGATCCGGATGGCAACGCCTATGCATGGCTCGGCGCCCCCATTATTCAGCAAGGCTACCTGCACAGTTATGCCTTGTTTCGGCTTCCCAATCACGCGCTGACCGCGTTAATGACCCCTTCCTCTTCATCCGACATTCAAACCTTGTTAGTCGGAGACGATCTGCAAGTACGTGGCTATTCATCTAACCCAGAGACGATTGCCAACAGTCTGGCAGTGATTGAAAAGGCTCTGGATAATCACACAGGGGTTGAACGCTATGACAATGCGTCCGGCGACACTATGCTGGCGGCCTTTGCACCTATCTCAACCCATGGCTTGCATTGGGCGCTTGTCGCCGAAGTGCCAATCGACATTGCGTTTGCGAGAGTTCGCCAACTCGAACAACTGTTCGTCGTAGCGATGCTATTGGCCGGCTTTGCCGTGTTGGTCGCATCGAACAGTATGTCGAATTTTATTACTCGTCCTTTGTTGCAGCTGACATGGGCCGCAGAGAAAGTGAGTGCGGGGGATCTGGATACCAAAATTCACCATACGCGTCGGCATGATGAAATTGGGCGGTTGGCGGTCAGCTTTTCTCGTATGCGGCGCGCTATCCGTGAAAAGCTTCAGCTTATCCACCAGCAAAATCAGACACTTGAGCAAAGTTTGGCCACGATTCAAGAGCAAAACCAAGAGTTGCAGCTGGCTAACAAGCTCAAAGACGAATTTCTGGCTACCACCTCGCATGAATTACGCACGCCTTTGCATGGCATGATTGGGATTGCCGACGCCTTGATCGCTGGTGCGAATGGTCCAATTAGTCGTGATCACCAATACCAGCTTTCGATCATTGTTAACAGCGGCCAACGATTGGCGAAATTAGTCGATGATCTGCTCGATTATCATAAAATGCGCTATGGTCAGCTCTCGCTTGAAAACGAAGCGGTCGATATCACCAGCCTAGCGCGTCTTGTACTTTCTTTGGCTGAACATCTTAAAAAAGATAAGCCCATCCGTATCATCAATCAGCTCCCCACGTCCTCTTTGTGGGTCTGTGCCGATACCCAGCGCCTTGAGCAAGTGATGTATAACCTGATTGGTAATGCAGTTAAGTTTACTGATACCGGTAAGATAGTGTTGAGTGCCGAAAAAATTGATGACAGGGTTCGTATTCAGTTAGTCGATACCGGGCAAGGGATCCCGCCCGAGCAACTGAACGTGATCTTTGAGCCGCTCACTCAAGCGGTCAGTGACCACTACCACTATCAGCATGGTGCCGGGTTGGGCTTGTCGATCACACGTCAGCTAATTGAGCTTATGGGCGGTCAGCTTTATGTAAGCAGTCAGCCACAAATCGGCACCACATTTAGTTTTACCTTACCCGCGACCCAAGCGCCTGACGAACCAGTTGTTCATTTACCCCATGACGAACAGCCTTCTCCCCTCTGGCAACCCCTTACCCCACAGGACGTCGAGAATAAGGAGCACGCTGCCACTGTCACTTGCGATGATGGCTTACTGATCTTGGTGGTTGATGACGAACCCACCAATCAGCAAGTATTAACCAGCTTTTTACAAATGGAAGGTTATCGGGTTATTACCGCTAGCGATGGCGAAAGCTCGCTACAACAGGTCGAAAAAGAACGTCCCGCGCTGGTACTGCTCGATATACTCATGCCTGGGATGAGTGGCTTTGAAGTTTGTGAACGATTACGCCAGCAGTATCATCATGGGGCGCTTCCCATCATTATGCTCACGGCACTTAATCAACCCGATGATCGCATTCATGGCTTTAACGTGGGTGCCAATGACTATTTGAGTAAACCGTTTAATAAGCAAGAACTTGCCGCACGTATTGCCACGCATCTTGCCGCCTGTGATGCCGAGCGACGTCAGAAAGAAAATCAGCGATTGGAAGCCGCATTAGCGCAAAGTGCTGAGCGACAGGCGAGCCTACTTGAAACCCAGTCATGGCTAATTTCACAATTATCCCTCGCCCCTGAAGCGATTATCGGGGCAGGCAGCGATGGTCAAATCCGCTTTGCCAATGCGTCTGCCGCTGCGCTATTTCAACAGCAAGATGCCAATCTCAAACGTATGCATAGCCATGCCCTGATCCACGAACCGGATGAGAGCCAACAGCTCGAGCGCTATCAAGGTAAGTTGACTGTCTATATCGGCGACCAGCATCGTGACCTAGAAGGGATGATTTTGCGTTTCCCGACGGCTTCTGAAATCACCACCTTATATGTGATGAACAGTGATACACCCGTCTCGCTGGCACGGATCCAAAGTTTAGAAAGTGCGATTGAGGCTTTGTCTGGCTATGCGTTCCGTGGTGATGCGCGCCAACTGGATAAATTAAAAGCCATGGGCGGTGAGTTTGAAGCCTTAGTGAGCCAAGCTCAGAGCCAGCAAGAGGATAAAGCGCAAGCGCGCCGACAACTCATTGTCGATGTGATGGTGGCTGGGCTTGAGTACTGGGAAAAAACGACAGGCAAGAGTAAGTTCGACTTCGCCGAGCAAAGCGGACTGTGGCGGGTATACCTCGACCGCAGTAGCCTGCAAACGCGTACATTGGATAAATACTTATTGTTGGAAACCTTACCCAAAACACCGAGATGGCGTACTGTACTGAGCTCTATTCGCTACATCCTTGACCACTGTGACAAACACAATACCGATCGTACTCAGTTAGAGGCCTACTACCGACAGCTGCGTCAGCTGTTGCTAGAAGACTGACGCAACCCGTGCCACCTTCCCTCTAGTCTCCCCTATGGGGACAGACACTAACAAACCTCCCTCCTCGCTCAGTAGATAATAATCCACGCAAATAAATGGGTTCTTTAATGCCGATATCAGTCCAAGTGTGAACTATATTTGGGGCTAAAAATCAGGATTGTGGGGAGTATCACAACAAAACGGCAAGATTAAATTCTTGATTAAAAATAAGCCCTAAGAAGAATGTGATATCTGTCACCCCTGAGAAGATAACAAATAAGCCATTGATATTTAATGGTATAACCTGGTTACGTTTCTGGTTTTTATCTCAGAAGAGAAAGCGAGTCAGGATACATCTTCAATTTATCCCGATCGATTTTAACGGTTTTAACGTCATGAAAGTGGTTTTTTACGATTTTAACGATTAATGGCGTTGCGAGGCGTTCTATCGGCATGCTTATTTGAAGAAGTTCACCGGCCGCTGTGTTATCGATTGCTGATGTATACGATGACCAGACAACAGACAACTAGATGCCGGTGCATCGGCAAGCTTGAGCTCGCGAAGGTTGTAAGCAACGAGCTCACTATCCATCACGTGAACTGAAAGCAACAGTAAGGAATGGCTATGTTTTCGAGTAACATTAGAGTTGCCAGCAAGACCCTACTTGCCTCTGCAATTATTGGTGCGCTGAGCGCAAGTGCTGGCGTCAGTGCCGCCGAGCGCAGTGAGCTCACTATCCACCCGAAAGAATTCAATACCTTTGTCCGTAACTTCAACCCTTTCCTTGGCGCCACCTATTTGCACACCACCACTGACTTCGTCTATGAGCCCTTAGTGGTGTTTAACGAAATGAAAGGCAACCAACCTGTCTTTCGTATCGCGAGTGGCTATGAAATGGCGGATGATCTGAAAAGTGTCACCTTTACCCTACGCAAAGGGGTGAAATGGTCAGACGGCGAAGCCTACACTGCCGACGATGTGGTGTATTCATTTGATTTAGTAAAAAACCATCCGGAGCTCGACCAATCTGGGATTAATAAATGGATTGAGGATGTGAAAAAGGTCGACGACTATACGGTCCGCTTTGAACTCACCGAGGCCAATTCCAACGTACCGTACGAGATCGTCAAAGTGCCAGTGGTGCCAGAGCACGTTTGGAAAAACATCGAAGACCCAGCATCTTACACCAATGAAAACCCGGTAGGCTCTGGCCCCTTCACCACTATCGATACCTTCACCTCTCAGCTCTATATTCAATGTCGTAACCCCTATTATTGGGATAACGACAACCTTGATGTCGACTGTCTGCGCGTGCCGCAAATTGCCAATAACGACCAGTTCTTAAGCAAAGTGATCAGTGGCGAAATGGACTGGACCTCCTCGTTTATTCCTGACATTGACCGCACTTATGCCGCGGCCAATCCTAATCATCACTATTGGTACCCTGCCGCTGGCACCCAAGCCTTTATGGTCAATTTTAATGACCCTGATCCGGCCAAGCGTGAAGCGCTAACCAATGTCGACTTCCGTCGCGCATTTTCGATGGCGCTGGACCGTCAAACCATCATTGATATCGCATTTTATGGCGGTGGTACGGTAAACGACTTCGCGTCTGGCTTAGGTTATGCCTTTGAGTCTTGGTCCGACGAAGCAGTGCATGAAAAATATCGTCAATACAATACGTACGATCTAGACGGCGCCAAAGCACTGCTCGCTAAAGCCGGCTTTAAAGATCAAGACGGCGATGGCTTTGTGGAAACGCCGTCAGGTAAGTCGTTTGAGCTCGAGATCCAATCCCCCAATGGCTGGACCGACTTCAACAACACCGTTCAGCTTGCGGTTGAGCAACTTGCCGAGGCCGGTATCAAAGCCAAAGCGCGTACACCTGATTTCTCGGTGTATAACCAAGCGATGCTCGAAGCCGACTACGACGTCGCCTACACCAATTACTTCCACGGTGCTGACCCTTATACCTATTGGAATAGCGCATATAACTCCAATTTACAGAAAGGGGACGGCATGCCGCGGTTCGCGATGCATTATTACCAAAATGCTGAGCTCGACAAGCTGTTAGACAGCTTCTACAAAACCGCGGATAAAGCTGAGCAACTGGAAATTGCCCACCAAATCCAAGCGATTATCGCCAAGGWTCAGGTCACTATTCCGGTGCTTTCTGGCGCTCAAATGTATCAATACAACACAACCCGCTTCACCGGTTGGTGGAACGAAGACAACCCGAAAGGTCGCCCCTCTATCTGGGCCGGCATTCCTGAGCGTCTTCTTCATGTGCTGGACCTTAAGCCCGTTCAGTAACCACTATCGGGCGCCTTGCGCGCCCGCTTTTCCACGGTGTTCACGCCACGAACATCACCACTTCGCTGTGTAAGGTGCGGGTTATGGGTTATTTTTTCCGACGGCTAACTTTTTACATGATTGCCCTTTTAGTGGCAGCAACACTCAATTTTATTATTCCTCGTGCCATGCCCGGTGATCCTGTCACCATGATGTTTGCCAACGCCTCGGTGCAAGTCACTCCAGAGCGAATTGAGGCAATGAAACAACTGCTGGGCTTTGTCGATGGCCCCCTCTATATGCAGTATTTCACCTACATGAAAAACGTCTTGAGCTGGGATTTAGGCACCTCCATCCAGTTTTATCCGTTGTCAGTAAACGAGCTCCTCGGCAAAGCCTTTGGCTGGTCGCTATTTCTTGCCGGCAGTGCAGTGCTGCTGTCCTTCTCGCTGGGCTCGATTTTGGGGATTTTTGCCGCTTGGAAGCGCGGCGGAAAATACGATGCTGTGATCACCCCAGGAATGCTAATCATCCAAGCGGTACCTCAAGTGGTTATCGCGATGTTAGCGCTGTTTATTTTCGCCATTGGCCTGAAATGGTTTCCAACTGGATACGCCTACACGCCAGGCGTGACCCCTGACTGGACCAGCTGGACCTTTATTAAAGATGTGGCCTATCACGCCGTACTCCCGCTTTTTTGTGCCTCCATCATTCAAGTCGGCGGCTTTTTGGTCAACATGCGTAACAACATGATTAACCTGCTTGCGGAAGACTACATCACCATGGCCCGCGGTAAAGGGTTAAGTGAAAACCGCGTGGTGTTTAACTACGCCGCCCGGAACGCGCTCTTGCCCAGTGTCACCGCGCTATCGATGTCGCTGGGTATTGCCATCGGGGGCCAACTGATTGTGGAGATCATTTTTAACTACCCCGGTCTTGGCTCGGTGCTCTTGAATGCGATCAACGCGCGTGACTACCAAGTCCTGCAAGGCCAGCTACTGATTATGACCTTGTTTATGCTCTCGTTTAACTTAATTGCTGACATGCTGTACGTGGTCCTTGACCCACGCCTGCGCAAAGGAGGCAAATAACATGAAAGATCTCCTCACCCTTATTGTGCGCAATAAAATTGCCCGCGCAGGCTCCATCATTGTTGGCCTATTTATATTAATGGCGGTCTTCGCGCCTTTATTAACCCAGCATGCACCTGATAAACGCACCGGTAACCCGCATGAATACCCAAGCTTTATCGTCAAAGCGGCGCAAGCAAATCCAGACGGCTGGGTCGCCACACACTTAGCGGATGATCGTCGCACCCTACTGATGTCGAAAAAGGCCGACCATGTCCTTGGTACCACCCGTATGGGTCGTGATGTCTGGTCGCAGTTAGTACATGGCGCCCGTGTTTCGTTAGCGGTGGGTTTTGGGGCAGGCATCACCGTGTGTGTGCTCGCCACCTTAATTGGTATTACCGCCGGCTATTTAGGCGGTTGGGTTGACGATGTACTCACCGCCGCGATGAACATTATGTTGGTGATCCCGCAATACCCACTCTTGTTCGTGCTCGCCGCATTTATCGGCGAAGCCGGACCGGTGACGATCGCTATTATTATTGGCTGCACCTCGTGGGCGTGGGGCGCACGGGTGGTTCGCTCACAAACCCTTGCCCTGCGCGAAAAAGAGTTCGTGAAAGCTGCCGAAGTGCTGGGTGAGTCGCGCTTTCGTATCACCTTTGTCGAGATCTTGCCTAATCTTGTGCCCATTGTCGGCGCCAGCTTTATTGGCTCGGTAATGTATGCCATTGCCATGGAGTCCATTATCTCCTTTCTAGGCCTTGGCGATCCCAACACCATCAGCTGGGGGATCATGCTTTACAACGTGCAAACCTCTTCATCCATGTTAATTGGCGCGTGGTGGGAGCTGCTCGCGCCTTGTATTGCGCTGACTTTACTGGTTACGGGGCTTGCGTTACTCAACTTCGCAGTGGATGAAATTGCCAACCCGCAATTACGTGCGCAAAAAGGGATGAAGCGCTGGAAAAAACTCAGCCAACAAGAAAAGAAAGCCCGCGACGAGAATCCCGTTGCCGAACACATGCTGATCAGTGGAGATAAATCATGAGTCGCACCCCACTTATCTCAATCCGTGACCTGTGCGTGGACTACATTACCGATGCCGGCGATGTCCGAGCCTGCGATCACGTCAGTTTTGACATTGCCCCCGGTGAAGTATTCGGTCTGGCTGGCGAATCGGGATGCGGTAAATCCACCGTTGCCTTTTCGCTGATGCGTCTGCATAAGCCACCCGCCTTTATCACCGGCGGCGAAGTCATCTTTAACGGCGAAAATATCCTCGATTACAGCGACGCTCGGATGCGCGACTTTCGCTGGCGGGAGATGTCGATGGTGTTTCAAAGCGCCATGAATGCCCTTAATCCAGTGCTGACGCTCGAAGAACAGTTTTGCGATGTGTTGATGCGCCACACCAACCTGACCCGCAAACAAGCCGTCAAACGGGCTCAAGGCTTGCTGGAAATTGTCGATATTCACCCTAGCCGCCTGACCGATTATCCGCACCAGTTTTCTGGCGGGATGCGTCAGCGCTTGGTAATTGCTATTGCGCTGGCCTTAAATCCGAAAATGATCATCATGGATGAGCCCACTACGGCATTAGATGTGGTAGTGCAGCGCGAGATCTTGCAAAAAATCTACGCGTTAAAAGAAGAGTTTGGCTTTTCGATTCTGTTTATCACCCATGACTTATCGCTCATGGTGGAGTTCTCCGACCGGATTGGGATCATGTACTCCGGTGAGCTGATTGAAGTCGCACCGTCCAAACAGGTGCTCAATAACCCCTACCACCCCTACACCGAAGGGCTGGGCAGCTCATTCCCCTCACTCACCGGGCCTAAGCGCCAGCTAACGGGGATCCCGGGCAACCCGCTCAATTTGCTCGAAATCCCGACCGGCTGCCGCTTTCAAGCACGCTGTGATCAGGTATATGAGCGATGTCGCACCACCCAAACGGCGCTGCGCCAAATCGAACCGGGCCGGTATTCCAACTGCCATCTATACGGCGAGCCCATCGCCCAACAAAAACTCTAATAACGCGCCAATGTGAGGAAGTCAGTGATGAGTACAGGTTTTGGAGAACTGCTGGTTGAAGGGAAAAACGTGGTGAAAGATTTCCCGATTAACAGCCATGCCCTTAAACAACCCATGATGCGAGCGATCAATGATGTCTCGTTCAAAATGTACAAAGGCCGAGGGCTTGCCGTGGTGGGGGAATCGGGCTCGGGCAAATCAACCACCGCGAAAATGATTGCCAAAATGTATTCCCCGACCGATGGCTGCATTGAATATCGCGGCCGCGATATCACCACCATTAAAAAACGTGATGAGCTGATGCGCTATCGCGAAGGCCTGCAAATGGTCTGGCAAGACCCTTTTGGCTCGCTCAACCCCACCCATAATGTGTTTCACCATATTGCGCGCCCATTATTGATCCACAAAAAAGTCGCCAAGCGCGACAAAGCACAACTGAAAGAACGTGTGTTTGAACTGCTCGAGCAAGTGGGCCTGACCCCTGCCAAAGAAACGGCGGAGAAATTTCCCCACCAACTGTCGGGCGGCCAGCGTCAGAGGATTAACTTGGCACGGAACATCGCCGTCGGCGCGGAAGTGGTACTCGCCGATGAGCCAACCTCGATGCTGGATGTATCGATTCGTGCCGGTGTACTTAATCTGATGGAAGAAATGAAAGTGGAGAAGCAAATGTCGCTGCTCTACATCACCCATGATATCGCCACCGCGCGTTACATTGCTGAAGACTTGGCAGTGATGTACGTCGGCCATATGGTCGAATGGGGAGACACCGAAGAGATTATTCACCATCCCYAACACCCTTATACCCAGTTGTTGGTCTCGGCCGTGCCCGACCCCAGCAAATCCATTCATGAAGAATTAAAGGGCAACAAGGGTGAGATCCCCCTATGGACACCGGATTCAGTCGGCTGCCCTTTTTCTGGCCGCTGCCCGCATGCGACAGCCAAATGCACTGAGCAGTTGCCCGGCGTCACCAAGCTCGCCGACAACCACTATGTGCGCTGCTATTTGTACGAGCAATAGCGACCAATAAGGATACCATCATGCAAGTGCTGACCAATCACATTGGCTACTCGTTACACGGTGACAAATACGCGGTGATCGTCAGTGACAGCGACCACCTCACCGGCACACCTGTGGCACTGATTTCCCTGCCTCCTCTTAAGGGGACAGGCACTGTTATTCTCGGGACAGACACAGCACCACTCGATAACGTGGTGGCGCAGTTTGAGTTACACCAAGGCACACAGTTAAGCAACTGGCAGATGGGCACGGCTTATACCCTCGATTTCTCTGCCTTTGCACATCGCGGACGCTATCAACTAGTGCTGTTAACAGACACTCCGGTATATTCGCATCCGTTTGAGATCCTCGACGATTGTCTGTTTCACACCACGTTTTCCGATCTGCTGCATTATTTTAAATCGCAGCGGTGTAGTGGCATCTATGAACACGCGGATCAGCACGCCAAGGTATTCGGCTCTGATGAACGCGTGGATGTATCCGGCGGTTGGTACGATGCCTCTGGCGATGTGAGCAAATACCTGAGCCACCTTTCCTACGCCAATTACTTTAATCCGCAACAAATCCCGCTATTGGCTTGGGGACTGGCCGATCTTACCAGCCAATTTAGCTCGGACACGCTGCCCGCGTTTATGCGCACGCGCTTAGCCGATGAAGCGAAACACGGCGCTGATTTTCTTCTCCGTATGCAACACCCCAGTGGCTTTTTTTATATGACGGTGTTTGATCAATGGTCGAAAGATCCGGAGCGCCGCACCCTTTGCGCTTACGCGACGCAAGATGGAGTGATGAGTGAGGCTTACCAAGCCGGTTTTCGTCAAGGCGGCGGCATGGCGATTGCTGCCCTTGCCGCCGCAAGCCGATCCCCGCTTTGCGCGGATCCAGACCAACAAGCACGCTATTTAGACGCCGCCATTCGCGGCTACTGGCATTTGGTTGAACATAACCATCATTACCTTGATGACGGTGAGCCCAACATTATTGACGAAACCTGCGCCCTTCTCGCCGCATGTGAGTTACATCACGCCACTCGGCAGTCTACCGAAGAGCAATCTACCGGGGACAGTCACGCTTATTTAACGGGACAGGCACCTTTAGGTTCTGGGGACAGACACATTAGTGCGAACAGTGACTGTCCCTTCTTGAGCGAGGCTCGAGGCTGGATGAAAAAGCTGGTCGCACGGCAGTGCAGTGATGAAACTTGCCAGTATTATTGGTCAGCAAATACTGATGGGAGCCGTCCCTTTTGCCATGCCGCCGATGCCGGTCTACCCGGCTTGGCATTAGTTCGCTACCTCGATGTGGAAACCGACCCCAGCCATCAAGCTATCGCGCAAACAGCACTGGAACGCGCCTGCCAGTTTGAGCTGAGCCTAACACAAGCAGCCGATAATCCATTCGCGTATCCGCGTCAGTACGTCAAACCCGTCGAAGGCGTCAAACAGGTACGTCACTTTATTCCTCACCACAATGAAACCGGCTATTGGTGGCAAGGCGAGAATGCACGCTTGGGGTCACTGGCAACCTTTGCGTGTCAAGCGACGCGCCATATTCAAGACAATGCGCTAAATGCGGCCCTCCACACCTTTAGCCAACGGGCGCTTAATTGGATCCTCGGTTTAAACCCATTTGATATCTGTATGCTCGATGGGCATGGTCACAACAACCCAGATTACCTACCGCACTTGGGCTTTTTTAATGCCAAAGGGGGGATCTGCAATGGCATTACCGCAGGGATGGAGGATGAAACACAGATTGCCTTCAACCCCGCGCCATATTGCGATGATATGGCGCAAAACTGGCGATGGGGCGAGCAGTGGTTGCCACATGCAAGCTGGTTTATGCTCGCCATCAGTGCGCAAACACTGGTTGGAAACGGCCACTCGAACAAGGAGAACGCGTGATGACTTACCGGCTCGATCTTAGTGTGATCAACGAGTATCCCAATGACACCCCACCGCGCAGCCGAATGGGGTTAACCCTGCATAATCTCACCGACCGTTCGTTGGAAGCGCTGTCCATTGCGGTATTGTTTGATCGCTTCATCAATCCCAATACCCTGTCACAAGGCAGTATTGAGCAAATCGGTAGTTATTGCGTCATTACACCGGCGCATCAAACACTCGATGCCAATCAAAGCTTATACATCGAGTTTGATGCCCACACGCCGCCATTGCGGTTCCTTTGTGCCGGCTTTAAAGATGCGCTGCTCTATGCCAATGGCGAGCAATATTCAGTGATGCTCACTCCCATTAACTTGGCACACACTCATACCACACGATCAACGATTCCAGATGTTCATCCCGCCGAGCACGCCATTATTCCGGTGCCCAAATCAGTGCGCCACCAGCCAGGGTACTTTACGCTTTCACCCACAACACCATTAATCGCAGTGGATCCACAGGCCCTACCCGCCGCGCAGTGGCTAAGCAACGAATGGGTTCGGATGTACCCGCAAGCTGATATTGCACTCGACCCACGCTACCAAGATGCGGTAACTGGCGATCATGCCATTATCTTACGGCCGTTACCCGACTCCGCACTTCGAGATATCGCCCACCGTGATGAGGCCTATCAGCTCACCGTCACCGACCAAGGCGTGGTTATCCAAGCCTGTGCTGAGCGAGGGTTTATTCACGGCTGCGCATCGCTGTTACAACTTTGCCAAGAGCATGAAACACAGCTTCGAATACCGGCAATCAAAATCAGCGATGCACCACGCTTTGCTTACCGAGGGATGATGCTCGATTGCGCGCGCCATTTTCATTCGGTGGACACGGTAAAGCGACTGATTAACCAGTTAGCCTATTTTAAGTTCAATACCTTTCACTGGCATTTAACCGACGATGAAGGCTGGCGACTGGAGATTAAAGCTCTGCCTGAATTGACGCGCTATGGGAGTCAACGCGGCCCCAATACCCGCCTTGCTCCGCAATTCAGTCATATTGCAGAGCGTCACGAAGGTTATTATCGCCAAGAAGAGGTGCGTGACGTGATTGAATACGCCGCGGCCCGAGGTATTACCGTCATTCCAGAAATTGATATTCCCGGCCACTGTCGCGCAGCCATCAAAGCGCTGCCTGATTGGCTACACGATGCCGACGACCGCTCTACTTACCGCAGCGTACAACACTACACCGATAACGTATTATCGCCAGCCCTTGATGGCACGTATCGATTTTTAGATACGGTATTAAGTGAAGTCGCCGAGCTTTTTCCTGCCTCATGGGTCCATATTGGCGCCGATGAAGTCCCTGACGGGGTATGGACGGATAGCCCAATTTATCGGGACAGACGCATGAACGGAGAAACGACCGCTTCGCTACAGGGACAGATACTGACCTATGCTGAGCAAAAGCTTCGCGCCTTGGGCAAACGTATGGTTGGCTGGGAAGAAGTGCAGCACGGCGATAAAGTCAGCAAAAACACCGTGATCTATTCATGGCAAAGCGAAGAGGCCGCATTGCACTGTGCGCAGCATGGTTTTGATGTGATTTTAACCCCCGGTCAAGCGACCTATCTCGATATGGTGCAAGATTATGCTGCTACCGAACCTGGGCTCGACTGGGCGGGCGTCACGCCATTAGAAAAAGCCTACCAATATGAGCCGCTGGCAAGCCTCGCCAGTGACGACCCCGCCCGTGAGCACATACTAGGCGTGCAATGTGCACTCTGGAGTGAACTGATCACCAATCAGGACAGGCTCGATTACATGGTATTTCCAAGGCTTACCGCCATTGCGGAAGCGGCTTGGAGCCACAGTGAGCGCCGTGACTGGCTCGATTATCTAGCCAGACTCAAAGCGCAATTACCGCGTTTAGACAAGTTCGGTATTCAATACCGTTCCCCTTGGGCATCGAACAAGTAGGCCGAATTCGCCCACCTGGCAGTGCGCCCTGCGCTGCCAGCTCTTTGCGCTTGCATACCATCTGTTTATAATGCTCAGCCATTGTTGTCAGTCTGAGAGTGTTTCCGGCATGCTACGCCAAGAAATTAATACCCTACTCACCCCTATTCATGGTTTTCTGCACTGTCAAACCCCCGACAGTTGGATTGACGCGGCCATCCAGCCTGACAACCAATCGATTCTTTTGCGCGATCACGCAAACTGCGAATTAAAAGCCAGCCAAACCGCGATGTGGCTGATCCGTAAATATGCGGTTGACGCGGCGAGTGGCGAGCAACTGCTGGCATGGGCCAAACCCTATGAGGACTTTGTCTATCGCGGCGTTCGCGATGGGATCTTCCACGCGCGAAAAAACGGTCTCAGCGCGCCTTTAACCCCCAAAGCGGGGTTTGCCCACGGCCAAGCCTTGATTGATAAAATGGTCCGCTTAATCAAAGAAGAGTTTCATCACTTTGAGCAAGTGATTGAGATCATGGACGCACGCGGCATTCCTTATCAACCGTTAGAAGCAGGCCGCTACGCCAAAGGATTAATGCGCGCGGCACGCACTCATGAGCCGGCAACCTTGGTCGATAAACTGATTATTGGCGCCTACATTGAAGCACGCTCCTGCGAGCGCTTTGCCAAAGTCGCCCCACACCTTGATGATGAACTGCAAAAGTTCTATATCTCGCTACTGCGGTCGGAAGCACGCCATTATCAAGATTACCTCACGCTTGCAGAAACCATCGCCGGCGAAGACATTCGCGACCGCATTCAAACCATCGGCGAACGCGAAGCCGAACTCATCCAAGCACCCGACAGCCAATTCCGCTTTCACAGCGGCGCCCCTGCTTAGCTTCACCTTCAAGAAGAATCACTCGATGACTCGGCATCTTCTACCCAAAAGAGATGGCATGATGAACTTGAGACATATTATCGCATGATAGAAAAGCGTGTGCCGTTACAGCCAATCGGCACACGCAATGGCGGTTAAAACAACTGCATGATTTGCAGACTTATCGGGATAGAAACAATAGAGAAAAACGTGCTCATCATCACCGTAGTTGCCGCTATTTGCGGATGCACCCCTAGCTGATTARCCACCACCACCACATTACCAGCCATCGGTGTCGCTAWCATAAGTGCAATGACAACCAAGCTACTTTGCTCTACGCCAAGCCAAGTGAAAAGAAACACACCAATCACAGGCACACAAATGTGCTTCCAACCAATTGACGCAAACGAAAAGGTCCAATCAAGCTCGAGCTTCCGATAAGACGACAGCGTCATTCCAATGACCATCATCCCCAATACACTGTAGGCCCCTTTAAAGTTATCCATAAAACTCAACACTTCATCATGAACAGTGATACCCAAGTATTTAAACGTAAGTGCCAATATGGTGGCGTAAATGATAGGCAGTGAGAGTACCTTTTTTACACACTCTTGCGTACTGAACATCCCTCTTGCTGTAATAAAGTAACCGAGCGTAAATTCATAAATATTGATGCCAATAATGATGAAAATCGCTACCGCCCACTGAGAGGGTTCAAACAAAGACAACACAATAGGAAGAGCAAAATAGCCGGTATTCCCCGTACCACCAGCAAATGAAAACAGGTTTCGCTTACTACATCCCCAAAATACATTGGCTAACACATATGCGCCGGCGGCTAGAAATCCAGCGGTTAAAAATGCTCCTATAGAGAAAGTGAAGTAGCTCAAGTTAGAAGGAGACTCCAGAATAGATGTGAAAATCACAAACGGAGAAATGACATAGACAAGCAATGTAGAAATATCTTTCGGCGATACCTTCCACTTTCGACCGATCACCCATCCAATCACGGATACAGAGATCAACATGCTGATTTTAAGAAAAAGTAAGAACTCCATGAAATGCTCCTATAAACCGATAACTTGAGCATTATCGTGGAAGGAAGAACCATAACACCGTTGCAACCAACGATTTCCTTTTACTTCCCCTCTACCATGTACTGTCCTTAGGTTGTTAAACACAACCAGATCGCCGGACTTCCAACTGCTCACCGTCTTATGTTTATACATCGCTGATATAAGCTTTTTTAGCGCGTTATCTGCTTGCGGCGTAATTCCTTGGGTGCTATGCGTCGCAACTTTGATTTCGTAAAAACCGTTGATTTTATCCAAAACCGAGCTTTGACAAATACCGCTTTGAACATTGAACGTTTCAGGAGCACGATGCATGAACAATCTTTCGGTTAAGATATTAATGTCCTGTTCGGTGAGATCATTAAGACAAGCTTGCAAGCTAGAAATATCAGTCGCGACATTTCCTTCATTCACAAGGCACATTAAAGACAAGGTATGTGGTCGACTCTCTCTATCGAGATAAGCCCCGTCGGTGTGGAACATAAATTCATCACGACCATTGCTCGATTTACTGCTTTCTAAGCTAGGAATAGGAGCTATCTCATGCACTAAAGCGCCGTCTTTCTCATTTTGATAGGAAAACACACACATACCCAGAGCGGATGTAATCCCACAAAGTAAATGTTCTGAATAGTATGATTTATCTTTGGGGCGTTTACCGTCGACTGGGGGAGGAGGTAAATCGGAATCGATAGGAAGGGACTCAAATTTTACCATGCCAGAACCAAATGATAGTTCCTCTTTCATCACGGACAAATCAGGCAGTGATGACACAATATGCTGCCTTGCTTCTTCTATCGAGTCTTTACTCACCGGTTTATGCGACATTTTTAAAAATTTAGAGGACAGCACCTCAGATTCTTGGGGGGTTATTGTATATTTAATCATTTTGCCAACCTACTGACTGTATTGTTATTTAGGCAACCAATGTTGCGCGCAAATACTAATCAATAAGTTGCATCATAAATGAGAGTAAATTCACACTTACAACAAAAAAGAAACACTTAATTTACAAAAAAATCAAGAAAGTCATGCCATAAAAAACAACACCTTACAAGAAAGCCCTGTGATGGCGACCATACTCTCTATTGTGTATTAACTCTCTTATCTCGATATCCCTTCTTCTTTTTTCGACGCATATTTTTAACCATATCCAATAAAAATTAAGGTTTTCCTTTTTATTTTTGTCTTACCCCGCAATAGACGCCAGTATAATAATCAGTACAAGCAATATCCCCACGACTTTTAAAAGCGGTGCGAGCCCTTTAGTCCCGCCTTTCGGTGCTTGATTACAACAACCCATGACACTGCCTATTTGCTAAAAAATACCAACATAAAGCTTCCCGTTGCTGGAAAGTAAAGGGCAAATGTTGATGCCTGCCCTCGTTCGCTTTATGCTGTCTGCCAACCTAGACCCAAGAAGGATCCGAAGGATGTGGTATCTCATATATTCGCAAGACGTAGAGAACAGCCTACCGCTACGCAAGCAAGTGCGTGACGCACACCTTGAGCGCTTACACCAACTGGAAAAAGAAAACCGCTTGATGATTGCAGGACCAAACCCTGCCGTTGATAGCGACGAGCCGGGCGAAGCTGGGTTTACGGGGTCAACCGTTATTGCTTGGTTTGAGTCATTATCAGCCGCCCAAGCCTGGGCCGACAAAGACCCTTATGTAGCCGCTGGCGTCTATGCAGACGTAACCGTTAAACCTTTCAAAAAAGTGCTTCCTCAGGATCCTGCCTAATGCGATTAGTAAAAGTATTAATGATGGCTGCCATTGGGCTAATACTGAGTGCCTGTAGTAGCACCCAGCATGACCAAGCCGCAGAAGCCGCAATCCAACGTGCCGACATGATTGCACAGTTACTGCCGATGGATATTGAAGGCTACTCACTGGTTCGCGCTCGTGCACAAGATGCCATCATCGAGCTGACGCTTCTGGAGAAGAATGCCAAAAAAGCACCGGGGCAGCTCTTTTCCGGCTTAAAACGTCGATATTGCGAGGATAACGATATCCGCAGTATGTTAGATAGTGGTATCAGCTATACCATTTTGGTTCGCGACACCCGTGGTCGACAAATCCTCAAAAACGCTATCGATGCCCCCGGGTGTGCTAGCTAATTAATTGCCAAGGCTGCTCCCACTCCACCGGTAAGGTTGGCCACAATTCGCCTTGGCTCGGGGGCAGCACATAGCTATAGCGTGTTTCAGGCTGATCATCGGCAAAACGACACGTAAATTGCAGCCCATAAGCGTGTAAGTAGCCACGATCGGCAGGCTCGCCGCCATAGTAATCATCACCGATGAGCGGAGAGCCAATGCTTTTCATCGCCACGCGAATTTGATGGGTTTTGCCTGTGTAGGGCCGACAGAGAAAAAATCGCCGCCCCTCACCACCAGCAATAGAGATAAAGCGCGTTCTCGCAGGATTATCTTTGCTGGTCAGTAATTTCCAGCTACCTCGCCGCCCCTTAGTCATATCTCCAACGATCAATCCCTGCTTCTTACGCGGCTTTTTCGCACTTAATGCCAAATAGAACTTTTCTATCTCGCGAGAAGCAAACAGCCCAGAGAGGACAGAGGCCGCATGAGAAGAAGTTGCCAGCAGCAGCAAGCCCGATGTCATCTTGTCTAACCGATGCACAAGGTAGACTTTCTCAACCCCAATGTGCGCCGCCACGGCCGGTAGAAGTGCCGCGTGATCGGCTTCTTTTTGCACGCTAACGCCGTGGTGCTTATTGATCACCACAAAGTGTTGGTTTTGGTCGACAATTGAAAACATAACGAGGAAATTTACTGGTTGGCCATTGAGGACAGGCATCATAACGGCTTCACCCTTACGCCGCTAGGGTAATTATAAAGGTGTCTGTCCCGTTAGCTCTCTTTAACTTAAAGTGTCTGTCCCCGATAGATCACCTAATAGCTCTATATCCGCTTCACACTCTCGCGTACTACCAGCGTTGGCTCGAGCTGAACGGTTTGGCTGTCACTTTGAGGGTCATCCAGTTTGTGGAGTAGCGTTTCGACGGCCGCTTGACCGAGACGATACTTGGGCTGATGAACGGTAGTCAGGGAGGGCGAGACAAATTTAGCGAGGTGGATATCATCGTACCCCATGATAGAAAGATCCTCGRGTACCCGAATGCCGAGTGCATTAGCAGCATTGATCGCGCCCATCGCCATCATGTCATTGCCGGCAAAAATCGCGCTCGGCAGGGAGCCGCTCGCGGCGATCGCTTGCATGCCTTGATAGCCGCCCTCACACTCAAAGTCCGCTTCTACCATCCAGTCGGCGTTCTCAGTAAGTCCAGCATCGCGCAGCGCATCTTTAAAGCCTTGAAAACGGCGCTGTGCTTGTTGTTTAAGCAAAGGACCACTGATACAACCAATCTGGCGGTGGCCGCAGTCAATCAAGTGCTGGGTCGCTAAATAGCCGCCTTGATAGGAATTATCTTGAATTTTATCGCAAGCAAAATCAATCGGCCCCCAATCCATCACCACCACGGGAATATCCGGATAACGATCAAAGCCTTCAATCCGCTCACCTTCCAAGGTCGAACACATCAAAATCAAACCATCGACCCGCTTTTGCAACAGCGTATCAATTGAAGCACGCATACGCTCAGCATCGCCTTCCGTGTTGCATAAAATCAAACTGTAGCCATTGTGATAACAGCTGCGCTCGACGCCTTTTACTACTTCGCCAAAAAACGGATTGGTGGAAGTGGTCACCAGCATGCCAAATGTTTTGGTTCGATTCACTTTTAGGCTGCGAGCCAGTGCCGACGGGGCGTAATAGTTAAGCTCTTTCGCGGCTTGGTTTACCTTCTCAGCAATCGCCTCACTCACATAACGGGTGTTGTTAATGACATGACTGACCGTCGATGTCGACACGCCCGCCCGTTTGGCAATATCTTTCATGGTCGCCATTTATCGCGCTCCGCTGACTAAGGTGAAATAACGATTAAGCATCTTGATGGGCCAAAAACGCCTCAACCTCTGAACGAGAAGGAATCGAAGTTTGTGCGCCACGCTTTGTCACGGATAATGCCGCCGCGGCATGCGCAAAGCGAATTGCCTGATAAAGTGTCTGTCCCTCTATCAGTCCTGTCACCAATGCCCCATTAAAGGTATCACCCGCGGCAGTGGTATCGACAGCATCGACACGGAACCCAGGAATAAGCTGGCCCGATTGTTCGCCTTTTTCACTCAGCCAGACGCCTTGTTTGCCGAGGGTGATCAGTACAGTCCCTACCCCTTTTTCATGAAGCACGTCCGAGGCCGCTTGGGCGCTGGCGGTGTCTGTTACCGCGATACCCGTCAGGCTTTGGGCTTCCGTTTCATTCGGGGTGATAATATCGACC
The DNA here is from genome assembly GCF_001996165.1 of Salinivibrio proteolyticus. Classification (GTDB taxonomy): domain Bacteria; phylum Pseudomonadota; class Gammaproteobacteria; order Enterobacterales; family Vibrionaceae; genus Salinivibrio; species Salinivibrio proteolyticus. The sequence continues at coordinate 57,844 of NZ_MUFP01000016.1, forward strand.
GCGGCAAGAAGCGCGTCGCTCAGCGGTGCGGCAGGGGCGGGATTAAACACCACCTGTGTCTTTGCCGCTTTAGCATGAAAAGCCGCCTTTTCAATGCCGCACATCGGTGTTTCTAACTGCATCAGTAAATAGTCAGCGTCGGCGATTTTAGTGAGATTATCGCTGATGGTCTCCGCTGTCAGATTGGCATTGGCTTCTGCCGAGAGTGCAATACTGTTCTCACCTTGATCAGTTACTTGGATCATCGCAATCCCAGTCGGCGTATCAGGCTGTACTTTTATCGCACTGACATCCATCCCCTCTTGCGCATAAGACTGACGAATCTGCTGGCCAAAGGCGTCGTCACCCACACTGGCAATGAAGGCAACATCGGCACCGCAACGCACCGCCGCGACCGCTTGATTGGCCCCTTTGCCGCCCGCAATTACGGCATAATCGTGGCCGTGTAATGTCTCGCCCGGACGCGGAAAGTGAGGGACACGTAAAACATGATCAGCATTGACGCTGCCAAGAACAACCAATCGGCTCATTACTATTCCTTACCGTTTTTAAATCAAAAAAGCACCACCCAGTGCGAACCCGATGGTGCTCACTATACGTTTCCCTGACGGCTTATTCAGCGATCGTTTCTTGGCTGATCACCTTAAGCGGTACAGGGATGTAGCTGTCTACCGACTCGCCTTTCAGCACTTTATCCGCGGTTTCGACACCCAGCTCACCAATCATACCCGGTTGCTGAGCGATGGTCGCTGCCAGATGACCACGCTCGACGGCTGCAATGCCATCTTTGGTGCCATCAAAGCCAACAATGGTGACATCTTTGCCTGATGCCTGCACCGCGCGCAACGCGCCAAATGCCATTTCATCGTTCTGGGCGAATACCGCTTCCACATCTGGGTGTGCGGCAAGCAGGTTTTCCATCACATTCAGGCCTTTGGTACGGTCAAAATCCGCTGGCTGACTGGCGAGTAGTTCAACGTCGGTACCTTCAATGGCATCCATAAAGCCCTCACCACGCTCGCGTGCTGCCGAAGTACCGGCAATACCCTCAAGTTGGATCACTTTGGCTCGCTCACCGACTTTGCCGATGATGTATTCCGCCGCCATTTTACTGCCTTGAGCGTTATCAGAAGCAATATGACTCACCACTTCCCCACGGCTCGCGCCACGGTCTAGGGTGATCACCGGGATCTCGGCGCGATTCGCAATACGAATGGCGTTTGAGACCGCATCTGAGTCAGTCGGATTAATCAAAATGGCTTTAACGCCACGGATGGTTAAATCCTCCACATTCGACAGCTCTTTACTGGCGTCGTTTTGCGAATCAAGCACCAAGAGCTCATAACCAAGATCTTGCGCTTTCTGCTCTGCGCCCTCTTTCATGGTGACAAAAAATGGGTTGTTTAAGGTTGAAACCACGATTGCCATTCTATCTTCCGCTTGCGCACTGATGCTTAGCGTTGACGACAGTAGCGCAGTAGTAATCAAGGTAGTCAGTTTTTTCATGTGTTCAGTCCTTTTGTGTTTGTAGGGTATTGTTTTTGCTTACTAATAAAACAGAAGTAAAAGTGTCTGTCCTGCTAAATTCTGCTGCTAACTAAAAGTGCCTGTCCCAACAAGCTATGTCCCAACAAGCTACAAACAGCTATTTGTTTTTGTTATCCACCAGCACGGCGAGCAGAATCACCACCGCTTTGGCAATCATTTGGTAGTAAGACGACACGTCCAGCAGGTTGAGGGCATTGTTCAAAAAGCCGATGATCAGCGCACCAATCAATGTGCCCATGATCTTGCCTTTACCGCCCATCAAGCTGGTGCCGCCCAGCACCACCGCGGCAATCGCATCAAGCTCATAGCCAGCACCAGCAGTCGGTTGTCCGGAGGACAGGCGCGAGGTGACGATGATCCCTGCCAGCGCCGCGAGCATGCCACACAGGCTATACACGCCCACCTTGATTCGATCGACATTAATGCCCGACAACCGCGCCGCCGATTCATTGCCACCAAGTGCGTAAATATAACGGCCAAAACGGGTATGATTGAGCAGATACCAAGCGCCGATAAACACGATTGCCATCAGCCACACGGGGACGGGAATGCCCAACAGGTAGCCGGTACCAAACCAAGCGAACGCATCGGCGGTATCAGTAAAGCCCGTTGAGATGGGGCGACCATCGGTATACACCATGGTGACACCGCGATAGAGGGTCATTGCTACCAAGGTGGCAATAAACGCCTGTACCTTGCCTTTGGCCACCACGACGCCTGTCATGGCACCAATTGCCGCACCTGCAAACAAGGCGGTGGGCACTGCAACTAACACTGGCACTTCGACCGCAATCAAACTCGCGGCAAACGCGCCGCACAGCGCCAACACTGAACCAACACTCAAGTCGATACCCGCGGTTAAAATCACCAGTGTCATCCCCACGGCAATAATCGCGTTTACCGAGGTTTGACGCAGGATGTTAAGCAGGTTGTCGACCATGAAAAAGTTGCTGTTTAAAAATGACATCACCACGATCAGCACCAGCAGGGCAATGAGTGATTTTTGCTCAATCAACCACGCTTTGCTGAACAGGGGTTTACGTCCATCTTCTGACGGCTGGGACTTATTCATTGCATTCTCACTCATGCTGCATCCTCATTGGCATCTTTGCCTACCGCACAGGCAAGCAGAGTTTCTTGGTTGGCGTCTTTGGCATCAAACTCACCGCATACGCGGCCTTCGTGCATCACTAGAATGCGGTCGCTCATGCCAAGCACTTCGGGCATTTCTGATGACACCAAGATGATGCTCATGCCCTCGGCTTTAAATTGGTTAATTAGCTGATAAATCTCTTTTTTGGCACCGACATCGACCCCCCGAGTCGGCTCATCCAAGATCAGCACTTTTGGTTTGGTCATCAGGCCTTTGGCGATCGCCACTTTCTGCTGATTCCCGCCCGATAAGTTGCCAATGATTTGCTCGCGGGTGGGGGTTTTGATGTTAAAAAGACGAATAAAATCATCCACCGCCATCACTTCATCACGCGGCTGTATTTTTCCCCAATGGGTGAGCTTATCGAGTGCACTGAGCGACATGTTGTCTTTCACCGATAAGCCCAGCACCAAGCCCTCGCCTTTGCGGTCTTCAGAGATGTAAGCAATGCCGTTGGCCAGCGCATCTTGTGGGCTCACTGGGTTAATCACCTTGCCATCAAGTCGGATCACGCCGGCTTCACGCGGCATGGCGCCATAGATAATTTTCATTAACTCCGTACGCCCGGCGCCCATCAGGCCCGATACACCCAGAATTTCACTACGGTGTAGCTGAAAACTCACCTCCTCCACCCCGTGGCCGCTGACATTTTCCACCTCAAGGCTTATCCCATCAGGAGTGACGTCGCTTCGCGGGTATTGTTCGGCGAGTTTGCGGCCCACCATCATTTCAATCAGGCCGTCTTCATCGGTATCACTAACGGGACACTCACCAATAAACTTGCCATCACGTAACACGGTGATCCGATCGCAAATCTCAAAAATTTCTTTTAGTCGGTGAGAGATATAAACAATGCCGCAGCCTTGCGCTCGCAGCTCGTTGATCACCGCAAACAGCGAGGCGGTTTCCGTGTCGGTCAAAGCATCGGTCGGCTCATCCATAATGATCACCTGCGACTCAAACGACAGCGCTTTGGCAATTTCCACCATTTGCTGCTCACCCAAGCTCAGGCTGCCAAGTGGCACTGTACTGCGGGCTTTCACATTTAAACGCGCCAGCAGCTTATCAGCTTCTTCCACCATCTTGGCCCAATCAATCTTGCCAAACCGGTTAGTAAACTCACGGCCTAAGAAGATGTTTTCGGCAATGGTCAGCTCTGGGATCAAATTGAGCTCTTGGTGAATAATACTGATCCCCGCTTGCTGCGAATCACGCGGGCCTTTAAACGAGACCGGCTCACCTTGATAGTTCACGTCACCACTGTCGGCGTGATAAATCCCGGTGAGTACTTTCATCAACGTGGACTTGCCCGCGCCATTTTCACCGAGTAGTGCCATTACCTCGCCGGGATAGACATTTAAGCTCGCCTCATCGAGGGCGCGCACCCCGGGAAAGGTTTTTACGACTTGACTGAGTTGTAAGATAGGTTGCGTCATTGTGGTTACTCGCTTAGGCCCACCTAAAAGGTGACACCGGCTTGGAAAATCACATTGGCATAAGGCGTGCACTCTCCGGTGCGCACCACCGCTTTGCTCTGCACCGTGCGTACTTTAAACGCCTCGTGGCTGATCGTGGTCACAGTGATCGGTTGTTGCCGCGCCGCACTCTCTTGCTCTAATCGCGCAAGCAAGGCTTGGTGCAGCGCCGGGCTGACCGCTGCAAATTCTTCTGCGATCACCACCGACTCAATACAGGTATGAGTTAACACCGCCTCGACTGTCTGCATAAAGCTCGGCACCCCTTGGGTCAGCGCTAAATCAATACGCGACACCGAGTTGGGGATCGGCAGCCCCGCATCACACACTGTCAATTCATCGGTGTGTCCAATTTGGGTTACGAGCCGTGCAAGCTCTGGATGGAGCAAACCATGCTTATTCATTCATCACCTTCTCACTCACGATGGACTTAATCAGCGCTCACTGTGCGCTGGCACGTTTTCTTATGATCAGCGTTTTCCCTCAGGAAAAACGCCATCGAAACGTTTCGATATCGACAAATAATGCAGATGAAAGAAAAATTTCACCATCTGTAAACATCACAGATGTGAGAAGGATCGACTATTGATATTGGAATCATTAGCAAAGGGAGAGATAAATCACACAGTCTGTATTGGTAGTACAGTATTGCGTGCTGCAGGAAGAAAGTGAGGTGACTGTCCCGAGAATATCTTGCGCCCGATAAACGATTGACGAGAGGTAATGAAAAGCAGAAAAAGTGCCTGTCCGGTCAATTTAGTTAACTATCGCCCTCTGATTCTTTGTCTGCTTCCCGGTCAGTCAAACCCGGCACCGCTTGGCAAAATGTGCATTCTTCATTAGCCACCGAGGCACCGCCCGCCTCCACATAACGAATCCGGTGACTACCCTTGCTTCGGTTAGCCGACACCGCAAACCGGCGTTTCTCACGCTCGGGGACGGTATTTTTAGTAGGCTTGTCAGTCATCGTTTACCTCATCCGCCTGCCACCGGAAGTCAGTGAAAAACCTTAAACTAGCGTGCCAAGATGCGAATGTTGTCTCCGCTCAGTATAAGTGCACCTGTGTCATCAATATCAAAAGAGTGAATACTTTGCAGTGTATCTAGGAAGTGATTTTCTTGCGTCATTAACGCATCGGAGCATGCCATCATCGTTGAAGCAGCTCGCTCAACCTTGATCGCGCGATTATCAATCGAATAGCCTGCAAAATACCGATTACAACTGGCCATACCGGCTACTCGCCCTTCATTGTTAAAATCCATCGTAATACGCGAGTTGTCGATGATGCCCTGGTTGTTTATATCTTCAACCACCCAGGTTTTGCTTACTAATGTATCAACAACGTCTGCAGTGGGTTGACTCACGCAACCAGTAATCATCATCGCTACTAGTGCTGGTAGTAAAAGTTTAGTCATCATTGCCCCCTTATCATTACACTCTATCGCGCCAACGCGTCGTTAAAATTGCCAATCTCTCAACGCTAGTTGAGACCACTAGCCGGAAAGAGAGCCAAGATAAAACCACAGCTTCGAGTAATATGCGACATTTATAAAAGTGCCTGTCCTCATAAATGGCCCTCATAAATGAGCATGAAAAAGGCGCCATTAAGGCGCCATAATCGGTCAATAGAAGAGTCTTTCGTTACGCGGGGACAGGTATCTCTTGGCGTTGCTCAGCGCTTTCGGTTGGCTTACCGAGATATACATGCTGATACGCGTAGTTTGTCGCTTCGATGTAGCCTTCTACCGAACCACAATCGAATCGCTCGCCCTCAAATTCATACGCAAGCACACAGCCGCGTTTCGCTTGTTCAAGCAAGGCGTCAGTGATTTGGATTTCGCCACCTTTGCCTGGCTGCGTGTTTTCCAAAATCTCAAAAATATCCGGCGTCAGAATATAGCGACCAATRATCGCCATATTACTCGGCGCCTCTTCTGGCGCGGGTTTTTCGACCATGTTGTCCACTCGGAACAAACCTGATTCTAACTTGCTCCCGCTAATTACCCCGTACTTATGCGTCTCAGTTTCAGGGACACGTTGCACCGCCACAATCGAGCAGCGATAGTGGTTGTAAAGCTCCACCATTTGCTTAAGCACAGTGTCACCACCCAGATTCAAGCAAAGGTCGTCAGCAAGAACGACGGCGAACGGATTGTCCCCCACCAACTGTTTGCCCGTGAGAATCGCGTGGCCTAACCCTTTCATTTCGTTTTGGCGAATATAGGTGTATGAAGCAGATTGGATCAGCGCACGCACGTCTGTCAGCAAGGCTTCTTTTTTGGTGCCGCTGATTTGATGCTCGAGTTCGTAGTTTTTATCGAAATGATCCATCAAGGCATGCTTGCCGCGACCAGTCACAATGCCCATATGTTTTACGCCAGCTTGAATGGCTTCATCAACGCCGTATTCAATCAAAGGCTTATTCACAATCGGCATCATTTCTTTAGGCATAGATTTGGTGGCCGGTAAAAAACGCGTGCCATAGCCTGCTGCAGGGAATAAGCAGTGCTTGATCATGTTCGCTCCTAGCTGTCTAACATTTGTTATTGTTCGGAATCGTTCAGTGTTCCGTTAGAAAAAAACAGGCAATGCATCAACACATTGCCTGCTGCATAGAGAGGGGATAACTTACTGATAGCTGTAGTTGTAGTAGCCGTAGTTTCCACCGTAGGTGCTTGCAGCTTTACGCACGACCCCATTGAGTACGAAGCCTTTTACGTTTACGCCGGCTTGCTCAAAACGCTGTTTAGTGACTTCAATTTCTTTAATCGGATTCACACTGAAGCGTCCCACCAGCAAGGTTGTTCCCGCGTGAGCACCAACAATCGCTGCATCTGTCACCGCCAATACCGGCGGTGTATCGATAATGACAATATCGTAGTGCGCGCTCGCCCAATCGAGCAGCTCTTTAAAACGCGGATGCATCAGTAGTTCTGACGGATTCGGCGGCACCTGACCACGCGTCATCACATCCAAGTTTTCTAGGACCTGCTTTTGCACAACGCCGTCAATATCGAGCTTGCCAGCTAGATAGTCGGAAAGTCCGTTGTCTGCTTTCTTACTAAACTGCTGATGCAAGAAGCCTTTGCGCATATCCGCATCAATCACCAACACGCGTTGTCCGCTTTTCGCCAAGACACCCGCCATATTGGCAGAAACAAACGACTTACCGATGCCGGGACTTGGCCCCGAGAACATCAAGATATTGTTTGAGGCTTCCATCATCGCAAAATGCAAGCTGGTTCGCAGACCACGCAATGCCTCAATAGACAAGTCCGCCGGATTCGCGGAGGCAAGCAAGCTTTCGCTGGCAGCATGCAGCGCCTTTTTCTGGCGTTTCTTCTCAATCTCTTGCTGGGTTTCGGAAAGCGGCACACTGGCATAGACAGGCAAGCCAATGGCTTCAATATCGTCTGGGTTTTCAACACCGCGATGGAACGCCGCTTTTAATAGCACCACACCAACACCGATCATGCCGCCAAGCAAGGTTGCAATCACAGCAATGAGCGGCTTTTTCGGTTTAACCGGTAGCTCAAAGGTTTGCGCATCGTCAATAATACGTACGTTACCAACGGTACTCGCCTTCATGATGTTGAGCTCTTGCACCTTGTTCAAAAGCTGCACGTAAATGGCTTGATTCACCTCAACATCACGGGTCAGACGTAAAATTTCACGCTGCGTTTTGGGAAGCTTTTGCGTTTGGGCTTCAACACGCTTTTTCTCACCCAACAAGGTTTCACGCTTATCCAGCAAGGCGAGATAAGCCGGGTGTTCCTTGGTGAATTTTTGCGCCAACTCGCTTTCTTTAAACGTAAGCTCATTGAGCTGTTTCTCCACCGACAGCATGGTGTCAAGTGAGGCTTTCGCTTCTAGCGATAAATCAACCGAGTCGTTTTCTTGGCGGAATTTGTTGAGCTTGTTTTCTGCTGTCGTCAGCTCGGCTTTCACGCCAGGCAAATGCCCTTTCAAAAACTCTAAGCTTTTTTCCGCTTCCGCCGCATCACGCTTCACGTTTTGCATAAAATAGTTTTGCGCAATATCGCTGAGCACTTTTTCAATCAGAGCTTTATCTTCCCCTTGATAGGAAAGCGTCAGAATACCGGTTTGCTTACCGCGCTCACTAACGGACAACTCATCTTGGATCGCTTTAATAGCGCGCAGACGGCTCATTTTAGACACCGTAAATGAGTCACCTTGGTCAGCTTTCAGCTCAGTAACAAATAGATGAAAATCATTATTGATTACCGCTTTGCCCACTTGCCCTTTCAGAACAAGTTCATCATCACTGTTATACAGCGAGTATTGCCCTGGGGCATCAACGGTTAAGTGAAAGGGTTGCTGCTGATAGTCTTGAGGGATCTCGAACCGACTGATCGCGATCTGATTTTGGTCGCCAGTGAGGCGTGCCAGCCCCTTGCCTACGAGAGGAAAATAGTCGGGAGACGCCACGGTGGTGAGATTAAACGTATCGACCGTTTGACCTAATACCATGCGAGAGCGGATCAACTCTATTTCGGTACTCGCCGAGCTGTCGGTGGCAAACAAACCACTCGCCCCTTCACCGAGAAGCGATGACATGCCGCCTTCTTTTTGCTCGACTTGGATCAATGCATCCGCTTTATAGATTGGCGTAGCTAAAATTGCGAACGCTACTCCCACTACAGCAAACAAAAGGGTACAGGCAACAATTACCCACTTGCCATCAATCAAATGGCCAAGCAATTTACTTAAGTCAATTTCATCGTCGGATGACGCTGTATTTTTTATATTTTGGTTCATTTTATGCTCTTGGGTCCTCTAAGGCATTCACTTTCCCGTCATGACCACTGCAACAACGCAGAGGGCCCGGTTAACGCAGTACATCACACCATTTGTGTGCCGCTTGGGCGATCAAATCGTATGCATAATCAAAGGCCTCATCGCTTTGGCGATAAGGGTCTGGAATATCCTTAGTTTGTGTCAGGTAGTGACCAAATAACATAGTCTTCCCTCGGGCTTCAGGGGCTATGCGACACACGTCTTCTTTGTGCTTCGACTCCATCACCAGAATCAAATCATATTCATGGCACATCGATGCGGTAAGTTGTCGGGCCTCGTGGTCGCCTAAGTCTACACCGTGCTTAGCAGCAATACGTGATGCCTGCTCGTTGGCCGGCTTACCAACTAAGGCGCCCACACCCGCAGAATCAATGGTTTTAGTCGGTAGGCCTTGGCGCAATATCCGCTCTCCAGTTGGAGAGCGGCAGATATTACCAACACACACGACAAGAATTTTATTAAACATGATGGACTCGCTTATCGTGGCCAAGTATCGACACGAAGCGCACCTTCGGTCAGCTCATTAAAGCCAGAGATAGTTGGCAGTAGTGAACGGATGACACGGTTCCAACGCGCAATCGGAGCTGCAGTCACATAGACCACATCATACGGTTGCAAATCAAATTCAGTGCCGACCGCCAAGGCAGTGGCATCTTTAACATTCAACTGGAACACATCCGCAACGGGCTCAGATTTGTCGTAACGAGGGCTGTTTGGCGTCTGGCGAGCTGTACTACGAATCACAAAAATACCAGTTGCATCGGCTTCTAGCTCATCAATGCCACCCACAGAGGTTAAGGCTTCAGTCAAGCTCATGCCGGTACGATCAATTTTCAGCATTTTCGGATCGTTCACTTCACCAAGCACAAAGACTTTCTGGCCATCATTACGAGGGATGTGCAAGATATCACCGTCTTTGAGTAGGCGGTTTTGGGTTAAGTCGCCTTTTTGCATTAATGCATACAAAGACACACTTTCTTCTTCGCCACGCTTGGTCAAGGTGACATTGCGCCAATCTGCAAACTCGGTGATCCCACCAGCACGGTTAACTGCATCCAAAATGGTGGTTGGGATATTAGTGATCGCCTGATAGCCCGGCTTTTTCACTTCACCGGTGATATAGGATTTTTGCGAGCGAAACGCGGCCACGTTGACATCAACTTGCGGTTTTTCAATATAAGTCGCCAGACGCTTAGCAATATCATCACGCACTTCTTGTACCGTTTTGCCCGCGACGGCAACTTGACCGATATATGGGTAGAAAATGGTGCCATCGGCATGTACCCAGTTCCCCGCTTCAGCCGAACTACGGTACGAGCCCGCTGGAATGGTCAGCTCAGGGTGGTCCCAAATAGTGACGTTTAATACATCACCGGGGCCAATTCGGTATTCATAATTCTGAATTTGTGAATCTAATTCAGAATTTATTTGGGCAAGTACGCGGGCACGCTGACTATTTAGTTGCTTAATGTAAGAAGGGGTCAGTGGATAAATATTTACCTGGGTAGATAAATCCTCAGCGGGCTGGCCCACGATATTTTTATCGCTCGGATCAAAATGAGAACCCGGCATTGTACATCCTGCCAGAGCCAGTGAGCTCATAGCGACAAAACAAATAGGTTTTAGCACAACGTCATCCTAATTCTTGTTGTTTATTCCGCTGAAATACTTTTAATTCAAAGGCTTGTTATTGTTGTCCTTTTGACAAAAGCGCTTTTTTACACGCATTCACAGCACCAAATCGAACAATAAATAGCCAGATTTTTTGACAAAAAGTGGTACTGAGTCTACGCCCAGTGATGTCAGAATGCGGATAATACAGACATTAGTAAATGAAATAAACCCCGCCCGATTTCATAGCAACACCCGACCGCAAGATATAATACTGCTGTAACTCATCGATATTTATGGCAGAATGCGCAAAAGACGTAGGCCTCGCATTTACAAGCTAAGGTTAAATCGTTAGGTTAATGCTCTGTCTGCTTTAGTAGACGTTGTTTAAGCAAATCATCCATGGAGAGAATTATGAAAAAAGTAGCAACGGGCATTATTGCCATGCTGTTTGCTGCAAGCGCCATGGCTGCCGGTGAAGCGTCAAGCTCAACCGCAGCAGGTAGCAGCAGTGCAAGCGCAAGCGGCGCTGCCACTTCAGCAAGCGCAGGCACAGCCGGTACTGCAGGAGCAGGTGCTGCTGGTGCTGCTGGTGCAGGTTCAACTGCATTTGGTGGTCTAGGTATCGGTGCTGTTGCAGCCGGTACTGCCGCTGTAGCAGCAGTCGGTTCAGTGGTTGCAGCAGCTGGCGACAGCGGTACGACTGGTACCACTGGCACCACAACGACTGTTTCTCAGTAATCGTGATGCTCAACCCAACAGCCGCTTTCGGGCGGCTGTTTTTTGCTTAAACCTCGATGTATCTACCCACATGACACACTTCAAGCTTTTTTCCTCCACGTTACTTTTTCTCACGCTTAGCGGCTGTACGCAGCAAGCCAGCAACTTAGCCGACACTTATAGCCTGCTATACAAAGGCTTCCCAGATGCGCAATACAGCCAAGAAGAGATCCAAGCATTACCTTATGCCAGCATCTATGCACGCTTAGGAAATGGCCCTCGCGGTTTTTTGGTCTTAGCCTACGCTGAGCCCTATGCGCACAATCAAACCGCGTTAAAGTGGATGTCTGCCGACCGCGAAGTGATTGAAACTGTCTCTGGTCGTATTGTTAAAACACTAAAACTTCCTGGGACCAATTTAGCCAAGCTCGACAGTGACACGCCCGACCCACTCGCGCTCGGTCTGCTCAATCCGACCACGCCTGCTAACTGGCAATTTCGCATCGACTTTGTCCCCGGTTATCATTTCGGCTACGACGCATCCAGCACCTTTGAAAACAAAGGTGCTGACCAAGTGGCCATTAATGGCATCATGCATAACGCTGTTTTCTTTGAAGAAACCGTCACTATCGCCGCACTGGATCACACTTACACCAATCAGTATTGGCTAGCGCCAACCTCAGGAAAGGTGCTCAAAACCATTCAGTACCCCGCTCCCGATATGGATGCGATAAGCGTCACCTTCCTAAAAGCGTATCAGGGGGCGCAATAAGATGATGAATCAGTCAATGACATTAGACTTTTTTAAAACCTCGTCTCACTCCATCAGGCGGTGTTTTTTTAACCTCGTGCTCTCAAGCAGTATGGCCGTCGGGTTGATATTGTCACCACAGGCAATCGCACAGCCTGTTCCGCTGCAACATCAAATCACCGTTGACGATCAAACCATCGACTACGACACGCCGCCCCGACTCAGCGATGCGGTGATGGAAGCGCTCAAACGCACTCAAACCAACATCGCCGATGTTTACTGGCCCGGCGCGGGCTTGTACGACATTACCCTACCTAGCCGCCTCGCACTAACAGGGATGGCTGCTGCTGAGAATCAAGTGATCATTCAAACCGGCCAGCCAAAGCAACGCTGGCGACAACTGGTCCGCACACTGAAAACATTTACCGTGGAGCGTCGAGCTAAAGTCTCACTCGACCCTGATCTTACGCGCGTCGACATCAGTAAAAACCCGCGTTTGGATGGCCAGTGGCGACTCGTCTTTCCTCAGCGTCCTGATCATGTATGGGTGTTGGGTAACGTCGCGGCTCCCGGTCAATACCCTTGGAAAGTGCGACAAGGTGCGGCTGATTATCTCGATCACGCCAATGCCAATACACTAGGCAAATCTTACGCTTGGGTGGTACAGCCTGATGGCGCGGTTGAAAAACACGCTATCGCATATTGGAATGCATCACACCAAGATATTGCACCGGGTGCGGTGGTTTACCTGCCCCTGCCAGTAAAAGGACTGGCGTCTTATCCTGACACGGTTGATGCTAATCAACTTGTTCTCGACTACCTCAGTAACAGGCTTCCAGAATGAAAACCGCTGTATTTACCCATTCTGCTCTTGCAGCCGCATTGATCTGTGCGTACTCCGCGCATGCAGACAGTTTTTCGTACCCAAGTCTTTCGTATTCACAAACCGATTTTGGCGGTGTTGGCTTAATGCAAATGCCCTCGGCGCGTACCGCGCCCGAGGGGGGATTTAGCCTAGGCACCACCTACAACGAAGATTACTTGCACTATCATGCCTCACTGCAACTGTTTCCTTGGCTAGAAACGACCATTCGCTATACCCAAGTGCACGATGTGCTGTATAGCCCCAACCCCGACTTTAGCGACGACAACAGCTATACCGATAAAAGTATCGATGCCAAGCTCACCCTACTGAATGAAAGCTACTGGCTGCCTGAATTGGCGGTTGGGGTGCGCGACTTAGGCGGTACCGGTTTATTTGACGGCGAATACATCGTAGGTTCCAAACGCGCGGGACCTTTTGATTTTACCTTGGGAGTGGGCTGGGGATACTTAGGCAACCGTGCCAATCTACGCGGCGATAAAAATCTCGGCAACGATTGCGACCGTAATACCGGTTATACGGGGACTGGCGGCAACGTCGACCTTGATCGTATGTTTACAGGCTGTGTGGCACTGTTTGGCGGGGTAGAATATCAAACGCCTTTTGCCCCCTTGTCGCTCAAGCTTGAATACGATGGCAATGACTATCGCTCAGACTTTCCAACCTCAAGAGAAGGCGTATCACTGCCAGCCGACTCGCCATGGAATGTAGGCTTAGTCTATCAGCTCGCACCGTGGGCTGATATGCGCCTTAGCTATGAACGTGGAAATACCTTCACCGCGGGACTAACGCTGGTGAATAACTTCAGTGAAGCGGATCCTTTTTGGCTTGACGACCCGATAGTAGCCTACAACCCAAGCGAGACAACCCGTGAGTTAAGCGATACCGAATGGCAGCAGTTAAGTGAGCAGCTCGCGAAAAATGCCGGTTACACCGACAATCGCGTTTATTACGATGGTGAACAAATTACCGTCGCTGGCGAGCAAAATAAGTACCGAGATCGCAGCGAAGCTCATGATCGTGCGGCACGCTTACTGGCGAATACCGGCCTTGATGCCACGCGCTATAAGCTGATTGAAACCAAAAATCGCCAACCCATGACAGAAACCATCATTGATGCCAACCGGTACGCGAAAATTGCAAGCTATGGCTACGTCGGCGCTGACATCAAGGATGCGACGGGAACTATCGCCGCGCGCTCACCACAAGGTGCGCTGATGGGCCATGCCGATGATAATTTCCGCGCTGGCCTTGCGCCTAAACTGCGCCAATCGATTGGTGGGGCGGAAGACTTCTATCTGTACGCTGTCGGGGTACTCGGAACCGCGGAATGGTTTATGAACGATCACATCGTCGCCTCTGGCGAGGTGTACGCCAACCTGTTCGATAACTATGACAAGTTCAATTACACCGTACCGCCTGATGGTACAGACTTAAAACGAGTACGCACACTCACCCGCCAATATATTGATGAGCGCTACCGTATTACCAATTTACAGCTCACCTACTTTGATAAGTTTGGCGCCAATTGGTACACCCAAGCGTACGGCGGTTACCTTGAAGACATGTTTGCCGGTATGGGTGGCGAAGTGCTTTATCGTCCTTACAACAGTGACTTTGCGCTAGGGGTAGACATTAACTACGTCAAACAGCGTGATCCAAGCTCCGTGTTTGGCTTGTTTAGCCAAGAGCGCCAGTACAGTGACGAAGACCAACGCTATTACCGCGTTCAAACCGGTACAACGACCGGCCATGCAACCTTATATTGGCGAGAGCCACTTGGCCTATTTGAAGGCACTATGGCGAAAATAAGTGCGGGACGCTACCTCACCGATGATATTGGTGTCACGATTGATGCCTCTAAACAGTTTGATAGCGGGATCATTGCTGGCGTGTTTGCGACCAAAACTGATCTTTCTGCCGAAGAGTTTGGCGAAGGTAGCTTTACCAAAGGCTTTTATATCTCGATTCCCTTCGACTTATTGTCTGTTAAACCCAACACCAGCCGTGCAACTATCTCTTGGCTGCCGCTACAACGCGATGGCGGACAAAAACTGGGCAGAAAATATTCGCTTTATGAGATGACAGATGCCAGATCGCCTTGGAGCACTCGCCCTATTCAATAATAAAACCGCCCGCTTTATGCGGGCTTTTTATTATTAATAACATCATTAGTGTTTTATTTTTGAGAAACTAACAATAATACTAATAAGCTTTTCGAAAGCGCTTAAATTACCAGCAAAAACAATCATTCATATAACACTTAAAAGCGTGCAGCGGCTTTATTATATGGTGCTAGTCCTGTAAGATACTGCCCGTTCATTAACATCTAAAAGCTAAGCAGCTCTCCGGTGAGAGTAGAAGACAATCACAATTATTATTAGTTTAGCACAGCTCTGACGTGATGCTAACGATACGATAACACTCACAAGCAAAGCTTTTCACTAACACAACTTACTTTGGSTAGTAGCATGACCGATACAATTTATCACGAGCCCGAGACCCGTGAACTAACGCCCCAAGAAACACCAACAGCACCAAAAACGGGAACATCTGATTTTATTTATCGCCCTACGACTGATTATAGTCACTGTTCTGTTTTTATCTATTGCCCTCATGAAGACGTTGAGGCCCTCACCAAAATCTTGCAGCGCCATCCCGATCTCAAAGCCTGTATAAACTGTTATGATCTTCGTGACTTCAAAAATAAAACACTGTGTCACTTCAAAAGCGCGTATCTGTCACACGAGCAACAACAGTTTTTAATTGGTGCCACTGAGCTAGGTGCTTGGGTTGAGCCACTGGTTAGCTACTTTGATAGAACGATTGGCTACACGGAAACCGAACTACTTCATAGCGGCTATTTTTTGCACCAAAAAGCATTCTCTATTCTTTCAGAGCGAAAGAATGGTTTACAAAAGCGCGCTATCGACCTTTTATTTGCGACTGCAATTGGCCTTCTCGCCTTACCAATTGGCGTGATTACAGCACTACTCATCAAGCTTGAATCCCCAGGCCCTATATTCTTCAAGCAAAAGCGTACCGGCCAGTACAATAAAGAATTTAACGTGATTAAATTTCGCTCTATGCGCAATGATGCTGAAAAAAATGGCGCACAGTGGGCGACGAAGAACGATGCCCGCGTCACCAGAGTGGGCAATTTTATTCGTAAAACCCGCATCGACGAGCTACCGCAGCTGATTAATGTATTTAAAGGCGAGATGTCACTGGTGGGTCCGCGCCCAGAGCGCGAAGTGTTTATTGCAGAGTTAGAGAAGTCAATTCCATACTATCGCTTTCGTCATGCTGTAAAGCCGGGTGTCACTGGGCTGGCACAAGTTAAATACCCTTATGGCGCCTCAGTGGAAGATGCGATTTGGAAACACAAATATGATGTCTATTACATCAAGCATCAAACATGGAAAATGGAACTGAAGATCTTAGCATTGACAGTGAAGACAGTTTTATTTGGAATGGGTAGATAATTAATAAAAAAAGGAGGCGAATAGCCTCCTTTTTTTATCTTTAAGATATACGCGCCGATATTATTTATAAAACGCTTTGTACCACTCTACCAATTCAGTCACACCCTGTTCGAGCGAGACTTGCGGTTTATACCCTGTCGCTTTAAATAAGTCTTGTGTATCCGCGTAAGTTTGATAAACATCACCAGGCTGCATTTCACGGAAGTTCTTTTTCGCCTCAATGCCAATAGTACGCTCAATGCATTGAACAAATTCCATTAAATTCACTGGCGAGCCATGTCCGATATTATAGACGGCATAAGGCGCAGAGCTAGAAGCTGGCGTGCCTGCTTCAACGGTCCAATCATTGTTGCGTGATGGAATAACATCCGCAATACGCACTACGCCTTCAACAATATCGTCTACGTGAGTGAAGTCGCGCCACATATCACCATTGTTATTAATATCAATGGTTTCACCTTTTAAAATCTTATCAGTAAAAATAAACGGCGCCATGTCTGGTCGACCCCATGCGCCGTATACCGTAAAGAAGCGAAGCCCTGTCGTCGGGATATCGTACAAGTGCGAGTAGCTATGGGACATAAGCTCGTTCGACTTTTTCGTTGCCGCATACAAAGAGACGGGGTGGTCTACCGAGTCTGAAGTTTCAAACGGTACCTTTGCATTTAGACCATAGACTGAGCTCGAAGAAGCGTAAATGAGATGTTTTACCTTCGTTTGACGACAGCCTTCCAACACATTCAAATGTCCCACTAAGTTGGCATCCGCATACGCATGTGGATTTTCAATCGAATAACGCACCCCTGCTTGTGCAGCCAAGTGAATCACCCGATCAAATTGATGCGTCTCGAACAACGCTGCCATTTTCTCGCGGTCGGCAATATCAAGTTGTTTAAAAGTAAAATTTGGGTGCTCGATGCGGGCTAGGCGCGCATGCTTTAACGATACATCGTAGTAGTCATTCAGGCTATCTACACCAATAACATGATGGCCAGCGGCCAAAAGCTTTTCTGCTGTCGCGCTACCAATAAACCCGGCCGCACCAGTGACAAGATATTTCATTGTCAATTCCTTGTTTTTATCTAGCTAATTGATAGCCATTAGTAAAGTGAAGGCTACTATTCAATATAAACAGAAAAACAGTTATACTTTTCGTCTATTATAATAAAACGCGTGAACCCACTTAACATATTCGGCAAGTAATATACCTAGCTACTAAGTAGCCATGATAATCATCTCAGATATTTATACGTAGCACGAACTAAAAATACTGGCACCACGCGCACAGGAATTCTTAAAAGTAACGCTTTGCAATACTCGCAACCAGTCAAAAAACGTAGGCTCCTAAATCTATTAAGAAGTGCTAACTCACTTTTCGCATAAGAAATACCACTACGTCGTTCCAATTGAGCCATTCCAGCACGCATAAGTACCAAAGGCTCCTGAATATTATAAAACTTACTCCCAGTGAGTAACATCCTGACCCATAGGTAATAGTCCTCGAACCACATCATCTTTCTATATCCACCGGCTTTTTCTACCGCTGACTTTTTATACATAACTGCTGGATGATTAATAGGGTTTCGTAATTTTGCATATTGAGCTATGGCGTCATGATATTCAGGAATCTTTCTCGTACCGGTTGCAAGTGAAGGAGCCACATCAAACTCAGTAATCCAAGCACTACAAATATCAACGTCTTCTTGCTGTAAAGTAACTAACTGTTTCTCAAAGCGTTGCGGGAGAGCTATATCGTCAGTATCCATCCGAGCAATTATTTCATTAGAGCAGTATTTCAACCCAATATTTAATGCATCACCCAAACCAACATTTTCTTCCAAAGGTATACATTGTAATATATTACCTAACTTATCTCTCCAGATAGAAATGACATCATCAAGTTCTGGTGTCAACGGACCATCTTTAACCAAAACAATCTCATTAGGTTTAAGAGTTTGCTCATCCCAAACACTACGCATCGCTTGATTTAACCAATCAGCATCTTCTTTGAAATAAACAGACATTAAAACAGAAAATTCCATTATTTATTTCTCATTCTATACCAGTAAGATTACTTTTTTAAATGGAGTACCGTATGAAGTCCGCATTTCAATACCGAAAAACATAAATCTAGATCTGGCCAGTAATCCCATTAAGCCCCTCCTAGAGCCCTGCCAATAGCAGTCGGATATTTTAATTTAATAATCGTACTTGGCGGACCATTATAAGTTAATAGAAACACCTCTATTCAATCACCAACACTTATATAACTTCATAAATCATCTATTAGTAAAATAGTAATTCCTTTGTGAACACCTCAACCATAAACGTTATATTAAGAGAACGTGATAGAGTTACAGGAAAAATAACTAACCTTTTACTTCAACAATTCTTCCAATATGTTCAGGCACTCTTTTTTCTTCTGGAGGAAGCTTCATATAATCTCCGTAAACTCTTGAAAGCCAAAAATCTGCATCACTAACACCCCAGAATTTTTCACCCTCAAATTCATATAAAGTCTTTTCCTTGAAAAGAGATTTAGAAGCTATCTCTTTAGGCCCCCATGCTCCATGAAAGTTTGCCCAATATGTTCGATTAGAAAATTTATTAGGAATAGTTGTTTGCATGAAATTCATCAATGAATATAACACCTTCAAAGATAAAATTTGAGTTACATAAGCAGCTAACTTAATAATAAACCCTGACACTTTATTTCTTTTCTTGAGTTTAAATGAAAACGTTTTTAGAATAAATAGCTTTTTTAAAAGGCCAATAGCGTTAAACTGCAGTTTTTGCAAGCGTGGTGCTTCAAAAACATAATCGAGAGGAAAGACATCAATCCATAACCCTGTGACAAATGGTTTATAAAAAGACTCTTCTACAATAAACCCTTGGTGACAAAACTTTGCATACGGATAAATATAGTCTTCTGTGTACTCGATCGATTTTAGCTCAAAACCTTGTGGTACATTGGCAGTGAGCGTTAAAAGTCTTTCGTAATCTGCTCTTGGCATAGCAACGTCAAAGTCATCATCCCAAGGTATAAATCCTTTATGCCTCACAGCACCTAATAACGTGCCGCCCAATAAATAATACTCTAAACCGTTTTGCTCACAAAACTCATGAAAGTTCTTCATTGTCTCCAAAAGATATTTTTTTATCCATAATGAATCTTCCATAACTCAGCCTTTTATCCCTGCTTTAATCTGAGTAGTACTTACTTCAGGTGTTCTAGGCAAATACACAACTTCGCAGTACTCTTTTAAGAAATCGAACTTCCCTTCCCAGTCATCACCTATTAAAAAAGTGTCAACATGGTACATTTTCACATCATCAAATTTTTGTTCCCAATTATGTTCCGGTATAACCAAATCAACATATCGAACAGCTTCAAGTAAATGTTTACGTTTTTCATAATCAAAAAAACATTTTTTCTGCTTATATTTCCAATTAAACTCATCAGTAGAAAGAGCAACTATCAAATAGTCGCCTTGCTGTTTAGCTCGACGCAATAAATTAATATGCCCATAGTGTAACAAATCAAATGTTCCGTAAGTAATAACACGTTTCATAGTACTCCTTGCGTTAATTTATTATAAATGACAACTTAAAATCCATCGAAAAAC
>NZ_MUFP01000017.1 GCF_001996165.1 Salinivibrio proteolyticus
TCAGTTCATCGAATAAATCTTTTTGTCTATTCTCAACGAGTGCCCACACAGATTGCATAGGTCAAATTGTTAAAGAGCGTTGACTTGCGAAGCGTTGCTTCGCTCGGTCAGGGCTGCGTATATTACTCGCCTTGCCGATGAAGTCAAGAAGAAATTTTATCTTTTTGTTGATGCCAACCGGCGAAAACAAAACCTCTTTTTGACTCCCCTAACGCGTTGTCGGCGTTAAGTAGGTGGGCTATCTTAATCATTTAAAAACTGACGTCAAGCGTTTATTTTTATTTGATTTTTTGCCCCGACATGGCCGCTGAGCGCTTGCCCTGTGTGCCGTGTCGATGGAGGCGCATTATAGAGAAGTTGCTCACCTTGGCAAGAGGGAAAAGCGACTTTTTTTAGAAAAAGCCGCCGTTCGGTCAAACAATCAGCGTTATGGCCTAAAAGCGGGCAAATTGCTCGCCGAATTCCGCCACTTTACGCCAATCCGTGTATTCCACTTCCTTGGTCGTGTCTGTTTCCCCACCCGTAATATGCATGATAAAGCGAATCATCACTCGATCGAACCATTTATAGCGTGGGTAGTAGAGTGCGCCCGCAAACACACCATGCAGTTCAGGGGTCCACGGTGACTTCTCAATAAACTTACGGCTATAAGCGCTGGTCTCTGGCGTATCTTTGCCCGGTTTACGCGCAGTGAGATTGACACTAAAGAATGCAGCTTTCGCCGCTTTGAGCTGGTCAATATGCGTATTGATAAATTGGTACAGCTTTTTATTAAAGTGGCCATATCGGATAGACGCGCCAATCAGCACGCGATCATAATCACTGAGATCGAGCTGAGGAAGCTGATGAATATCCTTTATCTCACACTCCGCCGATTCACCCAGCTGTTTCTCGATAAAATGCAGAATCTTCTTGGTCTGCCCTTCTCGGCTAGAGTGCAGTAGTAAGACTTTTTGCGTTGCGTCCTGTTGCGCGCTCATGTTCTCTCCTTCCCCATTCGGCTAGCTGCGCCAGAATGTGGGCGTAAATAAAACCAATAACGTGAATATCTCTAAACGGCCAAAAAGCATCGCGAGGATCAATACCCATTTGGCCGTATCATTAATATCACCAAAGTGAGCGGCCACTTCTCCGAGTCCCGGCCCTAAGTTATTGAGGGTCGCAGCAACGGCAGAAAAAGCAGTTAACTCTTCAATCCCCGTCGCAATTAAGGCCAACATGCAAATGACAAAGACCAGCGCGTAAGCTGAGAAGAATCCCCATACGGCATCGACCACTTGTTGCCGTAGCGCCTTATTCCCGACTTTGATGGTATAGACCGCGCGAGGGTGCACTAGCCGTTTTAGCTCCCGTGTTCCTTGCAGAGATAGCAGCAGAATACGGATCACCTTCATCCCGCCACCAGTTGAGCCAGCACAGCCACCAATAAACGATGAAAACAAGAGTAAAACTGGGAGGAACAACGGCCAATGGGCGAACGTCGTCGTGGTATAGCCGGCAGTGGTCGAAATGGAGACAGACTGAAACAAGGCTTGGGTTAATGTCTCTGTCGGACCGTCGTACACTTGGTGCCCGCTTAGCATGGTGAAGACCACCAGCCATAACAAGAACTGAATCACCAAAAAGGCGCGAAACTCAGGGTCACGGAGATAAAACTTTATGTTCAGGCCATTATTGGCAAACGCGGCAAAGTGCAACGAGAAATTACATGCAGAGATCAGCAGAAAGACAACCGTGATAAGGTTGATGGCGGTGCTATCAAAATGTCCGATACTGGCATCATGGGTTGAAAAGCCCCCAATCGCTACAGTCGAAAAACTGTGTCCAATCGCATCAAAGGCTGACATACCTGCCAACCAATAGGCCAACGCACAGCTCACGGTCAAGGTCAGATAAATGTACCAAAGCACCTTGGCTGTCTCAGCTATTCGCGGTGTCATCTTGGTATCTTTGACAGGACCAGGGATTTCTGCACGATAAAGCTGCATGCCCCCGATACCGAGCACAGGCAGAATCGCCACCGCTAACACAATGATCCCCATGCCGCCGAGCCATTGTAGCAATTGACGATAAAACAAAATCGCTTTGGGAAGCTCATCCAGTCCCACAATCACGGTTGCACCCGTTGTGGTTAAGCCTGAAAAAGATTCAAAAAAGGCTTCGCTGACGGAGAGGTCGGGTTGCTCCGAGAGTATCAAGGGTACCGCACCCGCACTGCCAATCACCGTCCAAAACAAGACTACAATCAAAAAGCCGTCACGGGCTTTTAGCTCATGTTTATTGCGACGGTTTGGAAACCATAGTAACCCACCGCCGGCAAGCAATAGAAAGAAGGTCAGTACAAAAGGATAACCTGCACCGTCTCTATATATAAACGCGACCAGCGCTGGTGCGAGCATCGTAATGCTAAACAGGGCCAGTAATAAGCCGACGATGCGGGTGATGGAACGAAATTGCATAGCCTGACGTGGCCCTCTTATCGGCGACAGTATTCAACTGACGTCTCGTCGTTACACGTAAAGCAGGCTAGGTGCCTGACGTTTATTCATTTTCCAGCGGAGACACATGGGCCTGACCGCGGGTCTGGTTTTTTAATGCTTCTAAAAAATCGGCGACAAATCGTGCGTCAATACGCACGGTTAATCGCACATTATGACTGAATTCTGCATCAAGCTGAACGCCGTGGTATTGCTTGAGTAAGGATTCAATTGTATCAATGTGAGCATATTCACAGCTTAAGACATAAGGAACCGTGACAGCGATTTCTCGCGTTTCCATCATCGCCAACGCTTGTTGCACACTACTTCCGTATGCTTTCACCAAGCCACCAGTACCCAGCTTTACCCCACCGAAGTACCGCACCACCACCGCGCAAATTTCACCGACATTCGCACCAGAGAGCTGCGCGAGCATGGGCTTACCCGCCGTACCTGCAGGTTCACCATCATCGCCACATCCCCACTGCACGGAGGATTCAGGCCGACCCGCGACGAATGCCCAACAGTGATGACGTGCATCTGGATAAGTCTCACGGAGTGATTGAATAAATTGTTTGGCGTCTTCTTCTCCTTGCGTATGAGCAAGGTAGGTAATGAAGCGACTTTTCTTTATCTCCTGCTCACAGCGAACTGTTTGAGCAGGAACCCGATAGGGAGTGATGGACATACACAGCTCGACCCAATACTTTTCCCCGTCAGTCTACCATAGCCCATCAGAGAATAACGCAGTGTAAAGCTTCTACTCACACCACATATTTTAAACATTCGTTTAACTTTTGGTTGTCATTTCTTATAACAATGATCCACACTAGGTCGCATCTGGTCTAACCAGAACACTCTTCAACCAGGATGGTACTGCCAACGTGGAGAACGACCATGATCTACCAAGGAGATAACCTTTCAGTTCGTGCATTGGATAACGGCATTGCAGAACTGACGCTGGACAGCCAAGGTTCTGTCAACAAACTGGATCTTGCAACGCTGGAAAGCTTAAACGAAGCGCTGGAAGCGCTTGCGGGCCAAGACATTAAAGGCTTACTACTCACCTCAGCCAAATCAGCCTTTATTGTGGGCGCGGATATCACAGAATTTCTCGGCCTGTTTGCCAAGCCAGATCAGGAACTGTCTGACTGGGTGGCGCGTGCTAACGCTATTTTCAACCGCTTGGAAGACCTACCTTTCCCAACAATCAGTGCCATTAACGGCCATGCTCTTGGCGGTGGTTGTGAGTGCGTACTCGCCACTGACTTACGCGTGGCGAGCACTGACGCCCGTATTGGCCTACCTGAAACCAAACTAGGTATTATGCCGGGCTTTGGGGGGACTGTTCGTTTGCCACGTCTTGTTGGCGCGGATACCGCAATGGAGCTGATTACCGCAGGAAAAGACAAGCGCGCCAGTGCTGCGTTGAAAGAGGGACTGGTCGACGCGGTGGTAGAGAGCGACAAACTGCGTGATGCCGCGATAGCCATGCTTACTCAAGCCATTGAAGGCAAGATTGATTGGCAAACCCGCCGCCATCAAAAACAACAACCTTTAGCCCTTAATCGCACCGAAGCGGCGATGAGCTTTACCATGGCCAAAGGCATGGTCGCTCAGGTTGCTGGTAAGCATTATCCCGCTCCGATGGCGGCCGTTAAGGCGATAGAAGAAGCCGCAAGCCTTGGACGTGATGAGGCGCTTGAGGTTGAGAACCGTTACTTTGTTAAATTGGCCAAGACTGACGTTGCCAAAGCCCTTGTGGGCATTTTCCTCAATGACCAAGTCATTAAGGGCAATGCAAAGAAAGCAGCCAAACAAGGTAAAGATACGCAGCGTGGAGCTGTGCTCGGCGCAGGCATCATGGGCGGCGGTATCGCGTATCAATCCGCGCTGAAAGGCGTGCCGGTAATGATGAAAGACATCGCGCCCCAGTCATTGGAACTGGGCATGACGGAAGCGACCAAGTTGTTGAATAAGCAACTTAGCCGCGGTCGCATTGATGGCTTTAAAATGGGCCAAGTGCTGTCATCAATCACTCCAAGCCTCCACTATGCGGGCATTGAGCACAGCGATGTCGTGGTCGAGGCTGTGGTCGAGAACCCGAAAATCAAAGCGAGCGTACTCAAAGAAGTGGAAGCGCTAGTCAGTGACGATACGGTGATTGCCTCTAATACCTCCACCATTCCAATTAACACCCTCGCCAAGTCTTTGGCCCGCCCAGAAAACTTCTGTGGCATGCACTTCTTTAACCCGGTTCATCGCATGCCATTAGTGGAAGTGATTCGTGGCGAGAAAACCTCTGATGAAACCATCGCGCGCGTGGTGGCTTATGCCGCCAAGATGGGTAAATCGCCCGTGGTCGTCAACGACTGCCCTGGCTTTTTCGTCAACCGCGTATTGTTCCCCTACTTCCATGCCTTTAGCTTGCTACTGCGTGACGGGGTGGACTTCCAGCGCATTGACAAAATCATGGAAAAACAATTTGGCTGGCCTATGGGCCCTGCTTATCTGCTTGATGTGGTTGGTATCGATACCGCACATCATGCTCAGGCAGTGATGGCAGAAGGCTTCCCAGACCGTATGAGTAAATCTGGCCGTGATGCCATTGATGTGATGTTTGAGGCCGAGCGCTTTGGTCAGAAAAATGGCAAAGGCTTCTATCGCTACACCACAGACAAGAAAGGCAAGCCGAAAAAAGAAGCCGACGAAGCAGTCTCTGCGTTGCTCGCCCCCGTGATTGAAGGAGGTCAAGCAGAGATCAGTGACGAGGATATTATCGCTCGTATGATGGTGCCGATGATCAACGAAGTCGCCCGCTGCTTGGAAGAAAACATCATTGCCTCTCCGGCAGAAGCAGACATTGCTTTGGTTTACGGTATCGGCTTCCCTCCATTCCGAGGTGGTGCCTTCCGCTACGTGGATACCTTGGGTGTCGAAAACTATGTCGCCATGGCAGAAAAGTTTGCGGATCTCGGTGCCTTGTATCACGTCCCCGCTGATATGAAACGTCGAGCTGGCGACAAACAGGCTTATTTTGATGTTACACCGGTCAACGCACCGCAATCAGCCTAAGTTTAAGGAGAGAACAATGAACAATGTAGTGATCGTTGACTGTATCCGTACCCCCATGGGCCGTTCGAAAGGCGGTGTATTTCGCAACGTCCGCGCTGAAGATCTATCCGCGCATCTGATGAAATCTCTGCTGGCACGCAACCCTGCGGTAGAAAGCACCAGCATCGAAGACATCTACTGGGGCTGTGTACAGCAAACGCTCGAGCAAGGTTTTAATATTGCCCGTAATGCGGCACTCCTTGCTGGCATTCCACATAGCGTGGGTGCAACCACCGTCAACCGCCTGTGTGGCTCGTCGATGCAGGCTCTCCATGACGCCGCCCGTGCCATTATGGTTGGCGATGGCGATACCTTCTTAATTGGTGGTGTGGAGCACATGGGCCATGTTCCCATGAACCATGGCGTCGACTTCCACCCAGGGCTGTCAAAATCCGTCGCCAAAGCCGCCGGTATGATGGGACTGACCGCAGAAATGCTTGGCCGTATGCACGGCATTAGTCGTCAAATGCAAGATGAGTTTGCGGCGCGCTCCCATGCCCGTGCGCACGCCGCTACCGTTGAAGGCCGCTTTAAAGACGAGATCGCGCCGATTGAAGGCCACGATGCCGATGGCCTGCTCACCTTGGTGGAAAATGATGAAGTGATTCGCCCAGAGACCACCGTAGAGAGCCTCGCCGGTTTGCGTCCCGCCTTTGATCCGGCAAACGGCACAGTGACAGCAGGTACTTCATCGGCCCTTTCCGATGGTGCGGCAGCAATGCTAGTGATGAGCGAAGAGAAAGCCAAAGCACTAGGCCTGCCAATTCGTGCTCGCATCCGCGCGATGGGCGTTGCAGGTTGTGACCCATCCATCATGGGCTATGGCCCGGTCCCAGCGACCAAAAAAGCGCTCAAACGTGCGGGCCTAAGCATCGATGACATTGACTTGGTCGAACTGAATGAGGCATTTGCTGCCCAGTCTTTGCCTTGTGTGAAAGATCTCGGCCTGATGGATAAAATGGATGAAAAGGTTAACCTCAATGGAGGTGCCATTGCGTTAGGACATCCATTAGGGTGTTCAGGCGCACGCATCTCGACCACCTTGTTACATCAAATGGAGCGTCAAGATGCGACAATAGGCTTGGCAACCATGTGTATTGGCTTAGGCCAAGGCATCGCCACCGTGTTCGAACGCGTCTAACGATGAACCTATCATAGACAAAGAGCGGCTGAGTCCGCTCTTTTTTTTGGCTTGCGTCATCCGAATCGCAATCGCATAGTGATTGATGTAACGCAAGTGGTGGTAACTTCATCCGGCCTAGTATGGCCGCTCACTGACTTCAACCGGGAGAATGCCATGTTTAACGCGCTTGTCCTTGAACAACACGAAAAGCAAACCCTCGCTAAAATAACCTCACTCGATGACGATTTGCTCCCAGACGGTAATGTGACTGTCGATGTCGATTTTAGCTCCTTGAATTATAAAGACGGCTTGGCCATCACCGGAAAAGGTAAGATTGTTCGCCAATTCCCCATGGTGCCAGGTATCGACTTTGCCGGCACGGTGGCTGATAGCCAACATCCCGATTATCAACGCGGCGATAAAGTGGTGCTCACTGGTTGGGGCGTCGGTGAAGCTCACTGGGGAGGTATGGCAGAGAAAGCGCGAGTAAATGGAGACTGGCTCGTTCCCCTCCCTGAAGGCCTCACTGAGCAACAGGCAATGATGGTTGGTACCGCTGGGTTTACCGCCATGTTGTGTGTGCAAGCCTTAATCGATGGCGGCGTAAAACCTGAAGATGGTCCTGTGTTAGTCACCGGCGCGAGTGGCGGCGTTGGCTCGGTCGCGGTCACCTTATTGCATGCTTTGGGCTATCGCGTCAGTGCAGTCACAGGCCGACTTGAAGCCAACCAAGCGTGGCTTAAACAACTAGGCGCTGACGACGTGCTACCGCGTGAGTCCTTTAGCGCACCCGGTCGCCCGCTAGACAAGCAACAGTGGGCTGGCGCAATTGATACCGTAGGCAGTCAAATGCTTGCCAATGTCCTCTCACAAATCCAGTACGGGGGGACGGTCGCCGCATGCGGCCTTGCCGGCGGTTTTGATTTACCCGCAACTGTGATGCCGTTTATTTTGCGCAATGTGCGATTGCAAGGTGTTGACTCCGTTTCTTGCCCGAAAGCACAACGTCAAGCTGCGTGGCAGTCACTTACCAAGCTACTCCCAGCCAGTTACTTTGAACAGGCATGCCACACTATCGCACTGGCGCAAACCCCAGAATATGCGGATAAAATTATTCAGGGCGAGGTGAAAGGCCGCGTGGTGATTGATATTGCTCACCAAGGCTAATCCACGCAAAAAGGCCAATCTTTGTTACAGGTTGGCCTTTTTTGGTGACGTACAGACAAAAAAAATCCCGCTCTGAAAGCGGGGAAGCCCAAGAAAACTGGGAGTGAGTGTAGCTGTTGAGTGAGTTAGCCTAGTCAGGCTGCGAACGTGGTGTCGAAGTGGCTAAGGTTTCCACCAATAGCCCCAGCGCTGCAGCGCAAATTGCTAGTGTTGCCAAGAGAGCGTGCTCATGACTTTGCGTTAATTCCCAAAAAGCGAGTCCGCTCAGCCCTGTGTAAGCAGCGATACGATGTCCATAAGCTAAGCCTAATTTGCCCGTTTGTGCTTTTCTCATGACCTCGCCTTTCGTTAACGACTTGTTAATTAATCTACACATTCTTTTTACAAACACAACCCTGTTTGAATAATTCCTCGCCATAAGTATGATCAGACCGACATTTTTCGAGGTATTTAACATGACTGCCCCTTTTGACCATGCCGATCTCCAACTTGATGCCATAGGCCTACGTTGCCCCGAGCCAGTAATGATGGTGCGTAAGCGTATCCGCCATATGGATGACGGTCAGACCTTGCTTATCACCGCGGATGATCCCTCCACGACACGGGATATCCCGAGTTTTTGTCGCTTTATGGACCATACCTTGGTCGCAGCCCAAACAGAGACCGTGCCGTTTCAATTTTTGATCAAAAAAGGGCTGGCATAACGCCAACCCTTATCGAACCATCATTGTCTTGCGCTAACTCAGTAGATACCAGGTATCAAGGACAGCCAACGCCGCAAACATGGCTGCGGCGAGCGCCCGTACCACCGCAAATGGCACATGACGTTGAATTCTATCACCGGCCAACACCACGGGAACATTGGCCAATAGCATGCCAATGGTTGACCCAATCACCACAATCCAAAGCGCATCATTAAACTGAGCGCCCAATGCTGTGGTTGCGATCTGAGTTTTATCGCCGATTTCTGCAACAAAAAAGGCACTGAAGCTCGCCCAGAAAGCACTTTTACCCTGAATCCCTTCTTCCTTAAGCTTGTCAGGGATCAGCATCCATACCGCCATCACGCTAAAACTGATGATCAAAACAATATGCAATACGGTATCGGTCAGTATATCGGCCGCGACCACCCCGAGCCAGGCGGCAATGGCGTGGTTGACTAACGTCGCCACGAAAATAGCAAAGATAATCACCGCGGGCTTACGAAAACGTGTCGCTAACGCCAGCGATAGTAGTTGGGTTTTATCCCCGATTTCCGCCAAGGTGACGGTGGAGATAGAAATAGCAAGAACGCTCATGACATTACTCATCTGGGGCAGGGCTTATTATGATTCAACCACGACAACACACACGCCCCACCCCGGTTCGTGCGATTGTCGTTGGTCTCGTCAAGCCCAGAGCACCTAATGGCAGGCTTGCAATCACCATGAAGATTTTGCTTCAACTATGTTGATGATTGCCCCACTGACTGTGCAGTGGTCGACTACTCCCCAAGACGGCGCTAGTGTACGATTTGAACAATCGCTTGGCAACTTCTATTCCTCCTCCCTCTATATGCAGAAAATAAGCGAATCAAAGGCGCACAAAAATCCGCCAGCCCCCTACTGCTTGAGCGCACTGCGAGTTATAATTGCCAGCTATTTTCTCCATTCATCAACTCGCGCGAACCTGACAATGCATAAATTCGATATCAAAACCTTTCAGGGTATGATCCTCGCGCTGCAGGATTATTGGGCCCAGCAAGGCTGTACCATTGTTCAGCCGCTAGACATGGAAGTGGGTGCAGGTACCTCCCACCCAATGACATGCTTGCGTGCACTTGGTCCAGAGCCTATTGCAGCGGCTTACGTTCAACCTTCTCGTCGTCCTACCGATGGGCGTTATGGCGAGAACCCGAACCGTCTGCAGCACTACTACCAGTTTCAAACCATCCTGAAACCGTCACCCGATAACATTCAAGAGCTGTATTTGGGCTCGCTGCGTGTGCTGGGTATTGATCCAGAAGTCCACGACATTCGCTTTGTGGAAGATAACTGGGAAAACCCAACGCTTGGCGCCTGGGGCCTAGGCTGGGAAGTCTGGCTTAACGGGATGGAGATCACCCAGTTTACCTACTTCCAACAAGTCGGCGGGCTGGAATGTAAGCCGGTCACTGGTGAGATTACCTACGGTATCGAACGTCTGGCGATGTATATTCAAGAAGTCGATTCTGTGTATGATCTGGTTTGGACCGATGGCCCATTTGGCAAAGTGACCTACGGCGATATTTTCCACCAAAACGAAGTGGAGCAATCGACCTACAACTTTGAACACGCTGATGTTGATTTTCTGTTCCGCTACTTTGATCAGTGCGAAGCCGAAAGTACCAAGCTACTGGATCTCGAGCAGCCGCTCCCTTTGCCTGCTTACGAACAGATCCTAAAAGCCGGTCATGCGTTCAACCTGCTGGATGCGCGTAAAGCCATCTCAGTGACTGAACGTCAACGCTATATTCTGCGCATTCGCACACTGACTAAACGTGTCGCCGAAGCCTACTACGCATCTCGCGAAGCGCTGGGCTTCCCGATGTGCCGACACACCAAATAAGGGAGCATCATGGCAACGCAAAATTTCCTGATTGAGCTCGGCACTGAAGAGCTACCACCCACAGCCTTGCGCACCTTGGCTGAAGCTTTTGCCAGCCAATTCGACGCACAATTGAAAGACGCTGATCTGAGCCACCAAGGGATTACTTGGTACGCCTCCCCACGTCGCTTAGCACTTAAAGTTGCGGCGTTGAGCGATCGCCAGCCAGATAAAGTGGTTGAGAAACGCGGACCTGCGGTCAGCGCCGCCTTTGACGCAGATGGCAACCCCACCAAAGCGGCCATGGGTTGGGCGCGCGGTAACGGGATTGACGTGAGCGAGGCCGAGCGCCTAAAAACCGATAAAGGTGAATGGTTGCTGTATCGTCAACACGTACCCGGTCAAGCCATCGACGCCTTATTGCCGGTACTGGCCGACAACGCCCTGAGCAAACTGCCTATTCCTAAACCCATGCGCTGGGGTGACAAAGACACCCAGTTTATCCGCCCAGTGAAAACCTTAGTGATGCTGTATGGGGACACCTTGATTGAAGGCACCATCCTTGGCGTGGCATCCGATCGCGTGATTCGCGGTCACCGCTTTATGGGTGAATCGAGCTTAACGCTGGATCATGCTGACCAATACCCAGAGCGCCTCGAGCGTGAAGGTAAGGTCATGGCCGATTATGAAAAGCGTAAGGCATTGATTATTAAAGATGCCAAAGCAGCAGCTGCCGCGGTTGGTGGGATGGCTGAGCTGGATGAAGACTTGGTTGAAGAAGTCACTTCACTGGTGGAGTGGCCAGTGGTACTGACTGCCTCTTTTGAGGACAAGTTCCTTAAAGTGCCATCAGAAGCGCTGGTGTACACCATGAAAGGCGACCAAAAGTACTTCCCTGTCTATGACGCTAACGGCGAGCTACTGCCTAAGTTTATCTTCGTATCTAACATTGAATCGAAAGATCCGACGCAGGTTATCTCAGGGAATGAAAAAGTCGTGCGTCCTCGCCTCGCGGATGCTGAGTTCTTCTTTGATACTGACCGCAAGCGCCCATTGATTGATCGCCTGCCAGAGCTAGATAGCGCGGTATTCCAAAAGCAATTGGGTACCATCAAAGATAAAACCGATCGCATTACTGCACTCGCAGGACAGATTGCAGAGCGTATCGGTGCCGACAAGGCACACACTGAGCGCGCAGGCCAACTGGCTAAGTGTGATCTCATGACCTCGATGGTGTTTGAGTTCACAGAAACCCAAGGCGTGATGGGCATGCACTATGCGCGTCATGATGGCGAGCCCGAAGCCGTAGCGCTGGCGCTGAATGAGCAATACTGGCCGCGCTTTGCCGGTGATAAGCTGCCTACGACGCCGGTTTCCTCAGCACTCGCGATGGCTGACAAAATGGATACCATCGTGGGCATCTTTGGGATTGGTCAAGCACCTAAAGGCAGCGACCCCTTCGCCCTGCGTCGTGCCGCGTTAGGCGTCCTGCGTATTATCGTCGAGAACGGCTATCAGCTTGATCTTGTCGACCTCATCCGCGATGCCAAAGCTCAGTACGATGACCGTCTGACTCACAAAGAGGTAGAGGCGGATGTCCTCGACTTTATGCTAGGTCGTTTCCGCGCTTGGTACCAAGATATGGGCTATAGCGTGGATATCATCCAAGCGGTGTTGGCACGTCGTCCAACCAAGCCTGCTGACTTTGACAGTCGCGTTAAAGCGGTGTCGCACTTCCGCAGTCTTGAAGAAGCCGAAGCACTGGCTGCGGCCAATAAGCGAGTGGGTAATATCTTGGCCAAGTATGACGGCGAGCTTCCTAGCAGCGTCGATACTAGCTTGCTCCAAGAAGACGCTGAAAAAGCATTGGCGGACGTAGTGGCAGAGAAAGTCGCCGCGGTTAAACCTTTATTTGCTGACAGCGATTATCAAGGCGCGTTGACCGAGCTGGCGCAATTACGCACACCGGTTGATACCTTCTTTGATAACGTGATGGTCATGGCAGATGATCCTGCACTGAAAGCCAACCGTTTGGCGATGCTTCACCTTATCCGTGAGCAGTTCCTCAACGTGGCAGATATCTCTGTTCTACAGAAGTAATTATCAGCAATACACGACTCAGCCCCGCTATGACGCGGGGCTTTTTTATTAAATTAAGGTGTCTCTACTCTTAACGCCTTACCCGTGATTGTCTCTCCCTATCCAAGCGTCCTGATGGTTTCACGTGGAACAATCAGCGCCTAAATCACTGCTGCAATGGTTCGGTCAAGGTGTACCGATAACGTAACAAGTCCGTCAATCGTACGCCCTATTGATTATCTGATAACGAGCTCTCGATACTTTCTTTTGCACAATAGATTGTTGTATGTTGATGGCTGTTTAACCATAACAACAACACCGAACCTTGAAGGCAGTAACCATGGAAGTCACTCACTTTGGCGAGAAACTCGCTAACCACTCAGGCATCACGCAACTAATGGACGATCTGAATGATGGCTTACGTAACCCAGATGCCATTATGTTGGGTGGCGGCAACCCTGCAGCCATCCCAGAAATGCTCGAGTATTTTAAAACGCTTAGCCAGTCAATGTTAGAAGATGGCAGTCTATTACATGCCATGACCAACTATGATGGCCCCCAAGGTAAATCGGCATTGCTCAATGCGCTTGCTGAACTTCTTAATCAGACCTATGGTTGGCAACTCTCAAGCAAGAACATCATGCTGACCAATGGCAGCCAAAGTGCATTCTTCTATCTGTTTAACCTATTAGCTGGACGCTACGCCGATGGTAGCCACAAAAAAATCTTGCTGCCCCTAGCGCCCGAATATATCGGTTATGGTGACACCGGCATCAACGACGATATCTTTGTTAGCTACCAACCTGACATTGAATTATTGGATAACCGCCAATTTAAGTACCACGTCGATTTCAGCCGCCTAAAGATTGATGAAAGCATTGGCGCCATCTGTGCTTCCCGCCCGACTAACCCGACCGGGAACGTGTTAACCGATAACGAAATTCAACAACTGGACCAACTCGCACGCGACAACAATATTCCACTGATCATCGATAACGCCTATGGCACGCCCTTCCCTGATATTATTTTTGAAGACGTTGCACCGTTCTGGAATGAAAACACCATCCTCTGCTCTAGCCTCAGTAAGCTAGGGTTGCCGGGTGTGCGTTGTGGGATTGTGATTGCGAATGAAGCCGTGATCAGTGCGATGTCAAATATCAACGGCATCGTCAGTCTGTCACCAAACAGTGTGGGGCCAGCAATGGCGCTAGCGATGATAGAACGCGGTGATCTATTACGCTTAAGTAAAGATGTCGTTCGCCCTTTCTACCAACAAAAGTCGCAGCGCACATTAAAGATGGTGCTGGAAACCATTAACAATGAGCGAGTTCGTGTTCATAAGCCAGAAGGCGCTATCTTCCTTTGGCTCTGGTTTAACGATCTCCCAATCTCCACCCAAGAGTTATATAAACGCTTAAAGGCCCGCGGTGTACTTGTTGTCCCCGGAGAGTATTTCTTTATTGGTGTGGAGCACGAAGGCTGGGATCATGCTAAACAATGTATTCGCATGAACTATGTCCAAGAAGATGATGCCATGCAACAAGGTATAAAAGTGATTGCCGAAGAAGTCGCGCGCGCCTACAACGAAGGATAAATGTTGGTTTCACGTGGAACATAGGTACACACATGTTCCACGTGAAACCTCTTATTACGCCTCTTGCCAACGCGATAACGCTCTATACTATTTCCCTTCTCGCCGCTATCTAACCTGCCCATTTTT
Source organism: Salinivibrio proteolyticus (assembly GCF_001996165.1). Taxonomy (GTDB): domain Bacteria; phylum Pseudomonadota; class Gammaproteobacteria; order Enterobacterales; family Vibrionaceae; genus Salinivibrio; species Salinivibrio proteolyticus. The sequence goes on from NZ_MUFP01000017.1 coordinate 14,246, forward strand.
GCTAATTGCTGAAAGACGACTTTGCCCTTCATCAGCCTAAGCCCTGACTGTTGGTTGTTCAACCTACCCAACGAATCCGCATGTTATATATCAAAGTGCCTTTAACAGGCACATGGTTTGGTTTGGTTTGGTTTGGTTTGGTTTGGTTTGGTTTGGTTTGGTTTGGTTTGGTTTGGTTTGGTTTGGTTTGGTAAATGATATTGAATCGTTCGTAAAGATAATCCAAAGGTTCCACGTGAAACCTATCGACTTTATTCTGTGCAACAACCCAGATTCTTTTTCACGGCTCCACCACGCGCTTTTTAAACACAGTCCATAATAGTAGGTTCAACCCGCGGCATCATTAGTGAGCGATAACCGCCCACAAGTACAGGTAAAGGGAACGTGTCTATAAAGCGAAGATGCAAAGCAGGCTTGCGAATCGGAACACCACAATTCTCTAGCCACAAAAAAGGGCAGCCATGCTGCCCTCTCCTTTTTCGTATCGTTCTGGCCGACACTTACTCAACGTTTTCGAGTAAACGGCTACCGATTTCGATGCGACGAGGTTTTTCCTCTTCAGGCACCTCACGCACTAAATCAATATGAAGCATGCCGTTTTCCATTTCCGCCCCCGTCACTTTAATGTGATCGTCGAGGTGGAACTTGCGTTCGAAATCACGCTCAGCAATACCCTGATACAAGAACTTCGTATCTTGATTACGGCTGTGTTTTTTACCTGCAACCGTGAGGCTGTTTTTTTGCTGAGTAATGTCTACTTCGTCTTGGCTAAAGCCAGCGACCGCCATGGTAATTCGGTATTGGTTCTCTTTGCCTTGCTCAATGTTGTAAGGAGGAAAACCACCTGCGTTTGACGCATTCGTGTTTTCAACCAAATCGAACAAACGGTCAAAACCAATTGCGGTACGATAGAGTGGAGAGAAATCAAAGTTACGCATAATCTTACCCTTCCTATGAAGCAATAAAATGTTATCTACGGCTTTCCAACTTGGACAAGCCCCCGGCGACCCAATGGCATCGCCTCATTACTCTATATAAGGTTGCGCGATTTGATTTCAAGCCTCGTCGAGCGATTTTTTATCATCGCTTCTCGTGTCACTGGTTATCCATCAATACAGGTGCGTTCATATATCCTCTGATCGCTTTGATAAACTACGACTCAGGATGATGGCATACCGCTTCAATGTTATTGCCGTCTGGATCAATAAGAAATGCCCCAAAGTAATGGTTGTGATACATAGGCCTAAGACCTGGCTTACCATTATCCATTCCCCCAGCCTTCATTCCAGCATCGTAAAACGCCTCCACTGTCGCTCTTGTTGGTGCTGAAAATGCGATATGACGAGGGGTATAGGGAGTCTGGGTTTCTATCACCCAAAAGATGGGCCGATCGCTTGGTCCAAAAGCACACATTCGCTGAGTCGGAAAATCAGTATTCCACTCTGCAACAAACTCCATTTGGATCGCATAGCCGAGCGGCTCAAACACCGAACGATAGAATTCTTTAGTCGCCGAGAAATTCTTTGCGTAAGTACTTAAATGATCGATCATAATTGCTCCTCATTAGGATAGCAGTATGCTTAATCAATAGGTGCTACGCGCACGAAATGCCCATCAGGATCTTGAATCACGAAGGTTCGGCCAAACACATCATCGTAAGGAGGTTGAACAACATTGATGGTTAGATTGTTCGACCATTGGTCAAAAACAGCATCAACGTCATCATTGGTGGGCACCATAATGCCAATTTCGCTTAGTCGTGTGATTGATGGTGAGGGCTGCTCGCCGCCGGTCCACAACGCGAACAAAGCATCGCCCTGCTCAGAGGCAGAAAAGGCGACGTATCTTGGGCTGGTAAACACTGGCTCACACTGAAACAGTTGCTGGTAGAAACTCACGGAACGGTCAATATTAGACACATAAACCAGTTGGAGATTAGCACGCGTTTTTATAGACATCAGGCTTCCTATCACTTTGTCGTTACGGAGCTATTGACTCTACTTACCCATAAAAATACTGTATATAAAAACAGTAATTTATTGCGTACTGCCTCGCATAAAAATAAAAAAGGCCAGCAAAGCTGGCCTTAATAGTGGTTAACCCATTGATTTACCGTTTAAACGTCAAGATTTTCCACTTTGAGTGCGTTATTTTCGATAAAGGCACGGCGTGGCTCAACTTGATCACCCATCAAGGTGGTAAATAGCTCGTCTGCAGCGACCGCATCTTGAATGGTCACCTGCATCATACGGCGACCTTCAGGATCCATGGTGGTTTCCCAAAGCTGTTCTGGGTTCATTTCACCTAGACCTTTGTAACGCTGACGCGATACACCACGCGTCGACTCTTTAATCAGCCAGTTCAGCGCTTGCTCGAAGCTTTCCACTTCTTGTTTACGCTCGCCTCGCTGCACATAAGCGCCTTCATCAAGCAGCTCATTAAGTGTTTCAGACAAGCTGGCAATACGTCCATACTCTTTCGAGTTTAAGAAGTCGTAACTCACCAGATACTTGTGATCAACACCGTGCGTCCGTACCACCAGCTCCGGCACCCACACTTGATGCTCTTCGTCTAAGCGGCAAGATGCTTTGTATTGACTTTCACCCGTTGACTTACGGTTTAGAATCGCAACGATATTTTCAACCCACTTCTTCGCCGCCCACTCATCACGCAAGTCGTCGACCGACAAGCGAGGCTGGTACAACAATTCATTGAGCAGCGAAGCCGGATAACGGCGGTTCATGCGCTTAATCAGCTTGATCACACCATTGTATTCTTTGACCAACTTCTCGAGTGATTCACCGTGCATCGCCGGTGCTTCTGGATTCACAAACAAGGAAGCATTTTCCAACGCCAACGCGACTTGGTATTGCTCCATTGCTTCGTCATCTTTGATGTATTGCTCTTGTTTTCCTTTCTTCACTTTGTACAAAGGAGGTTGAGCAATGTAGATATAACCACGCTCAATCAGCTCTGGCATTTGGCGATAGAAGAAGGTCAACAACAAGGTACGGATGTGCGAGCCGTCGACATCCGCATCGGTCATGATGATGATGCTGTGATAACGCAGCTTGTCCGGATCATACTCTTCTCGACCGATACCACACCCCATCGCAGTGATTAGGGTCGCGACTTCTTGCGACGAGAGCATCTTGTCAAAACGGGCTTTTTCCACGTTAAGGATCTTACCTTTAAGCGGCAAAATCGCTTGGTTCTTACGGTTACGCCCTTGTTTGGCTGACCCACCTGCCGAGTCACCCTCCACAATGTAGAGTTCTGACAGTGCTGGATCTTTTTCTTGGCAGTCAGCTAGCTTGCCGGGAAGACCCGCTAAATCTAACGCACCTTTACGGCGAGTCATCTCTCGTGCTTTACGTGCCGCATCACGCGCGCGCGCCGCATCGATAATCTTAGTGCACACCACTTTGGCGTCCGCTGGATGTTCAATCAAAAAGTCAGACAGGTGTTCACCCATGGCCGACTCAACGGCAGACTTCACTTCTGACGACACCAGCTTATCTTTGGTTTGGCTTGAGAACTTAGGATCAGGCACTTTCACCGACACCACAGCGGTCAAACCCTCACGAGCATCATCGCCCGAGGTCGCCGCCTTAGCTTTCTTCGAGTAGCCTTCTTTATCCATAAAGCTGTTCAGCGTACGCGTTAACGCGGCGCGGAATCCGGCAAGGTGGGTACCACCATCGCGCTGTGGAATATTGTTGGTAAAGCAGTAGATGTTTTCTTGGTAGCCGTCATTCCATTGCATCGCCACTTCAACGCTCACACCATCTTCACGCGTGTGTTCAAAATGGAATACCGATGGGTGAATCGCGGTTTTCTTATTGTTGAGGTGTTCAACAAAGGCGCGGATGCCCCCTTCGTATTTGAAGTGATCCGCTTTATCTTCTTCGCGCTCATCCACCAGCTTGATCGATACGCCTGAGTTCAGGAACGACAGCTCACGTAGACGCTTGGCTAAGATGTCATAGTTGAAATTGATGTCAGAGAAAGTTTCTTCACTGGGCCAAAAACGGATACGGGTACCGGTTTGTTCGGTATCACCAATCACCGCCAATGGGCCTTGTGGCTCACCGTGGGAAAAGTTGAGCTGGTGAATATGGCCATCACGCCAAATGGTCAACTCTAGCTTCTCAGAGAGTGCGTTCACCACGGACACACCCACGCCGTGCAAACCACCGGAAACTTTGTAGGAGTTGTCGTCAAACTTACCGCCGGCATGCAATACCGTCATGATAACTTCAGCGGCGGAGACCCCTTCTTCTTCGTGGATATCAACAGGAATACCACGACCATCATCTTTCACCGAGACAGAGCCGTCTTCGTGGATGGTCGCCACGATATCGTTACAATGTCCGGCTAGTGCTTCATCGATCGAGTTATCGACCACTTCGAACACCATGTGGTGGAGGCCGGTACCGTCGTCTGTGTCGCCGATATACATTCCCGGACGCTTACGGACGGCGTCCAAGCCCTTCAGTACCTTGATACTCGATGAATCGTATTCGTTGGACATTGAGTTACTCTCGCTTATTTATCCTGCGTTTATTTTGCCATGTTCCACATGAAACATCTTACTATTTTCGTCGCACATTTCCGCGACTTGATCGGCACTAATGGCGCTGACAAAAACCTGTGCGCCGGTACGCTTGAGTTCGCTTGCCAATAGGGCTCGGCGGCGACTATCAAGCTCCGATGCAAAATCATCAATCAAGTAAATACAGGCAATTCCCTGTTGTTCACTATAGAGCTGGCCTTGTGCAAGTCGTAGCGCACAAACCATTAATTTTAACTGACCTCGGGACAACACATCATCCACTGGCGTCCCTTGCACCTTGATACGCACATCCGCCTTGTGCGGTCCGGAGACGGTGTATCCCATTTGTTGGTCGCGCTCAAAATTGGCTGCCAACAAGGTTTGGTAATCCGTGTCTTTCTCCCACCCTCGAGAGAAACTAAATTGTATCGAAAACTCGGGTAAAAAAGCCTCGCATAGTGCGGCAGCGCGCTCAGCCACTGCATCCACATAATCGGCTCGCCACTGGCTTATTTGCTCAGCCAACACCGCCAATTCCGCATCCCACATCTGGATGTCTCGGTAGCGCCGCGCCGTTTTTAGCGCAGCGTTGCGTTGTTTGGTGAGTCGTTTGACCCGCGTCCAGGCTTCGAAAAAGCCAGCTTGAGAATGAAACACACCCCAATCGATAAACGCACGGCGAAATTTGGGACCATCCGTCAGCAGCTCAAATCCTTCAGGGGTGATCAGCTGTAAAGGCAACACTTTCGCTAAGGCCACCAGCTTCTGCCCTTTCTCTTGCCCTATTTTAACATCCGCAGTGCCATCGCGGCGCTTTTGAATGCCGACAGGAAGCAAGATCGCATCTTGGGTTTTAACCCGTCCATGCACGGTTAAACTGGGCTGCTGATGACGGATCACTCGGCTATTCAGCGCGCTGCGGAATGAGCGTCCGTGGCCAAGAAAGTGGATGGCCTCAAGCACACTGGTTTTACCGCTACCGTTGGGGCCAATTAAAAAGTTAAAGCCTGACGACAGTTCGATATCGCAGGCTTCAATATTTCTAAAGTCGTGAACGACCAATCGAGTAAGCGCCATAACCTAGAGGCGGATTGGCATCACAACATACATGGCGTCATCACGGGCACAGTCTTCAATCAGGGTACTGCCCACCGCATCTGTCATCGAAAAGCGCACTTTGTCACAGCGTAAGGTGTTGAGAACATCCAACACGTAGCTGACGTTAAAGCCAATTTCGATCGGCTCGCCTTGAAAGGTGACGTCGAGAAATTCTTCGGCTTCTTCCTGCTCAGGGTTATTGGCGGAAATACGTAGCTCGCTGCCTTCAATATTCATCCGCACGCCACGAAATTTCTCGTTAGACAGCACCGCAGCTAACGACAGCGCTTGCTTGAGCTCCGCACAGTCGACCTCAAGTGTGCGAGAGGTGGATTGCGGCAGCACGCGACGATAGTCTGGGAAACGGCCATCCACCAACTTCGAGGTGAAGGTGACATTGCCAACCACCGCTCGAATGTTCGATGCGCCGATTTGGATAGTAACGAGGTGCTCACTGTCATCCAACAAGCGCGCAAGCTCACTCACCCCTTTTCGCGGCACAATCACTTGCTGCGCGGGTAAGGTATCATCCATCGAGAGCTGACAGACCGCCATCCGGTGCCCGTCGGTTCCGACCGTCCGTAATGTCTGCCCTTCTGTTTCGAACAACAGTCCGTTGAGGTAATAGCGTACGTCTTGGTTCGCCATCGAAAACTGGGTCGCGTCAATCAGGTGACGCAACTTATCTTGTGGCAGCTGCAAACTTACGTCTGCCTGCCACTGCTCGATGTTGGGATAATCATTAGCCGGCAATGTCGACAGCGTAAAGCGGCTACGTCCCGCGCGTACCACCACACGATCGCCTTCTTGCGCAACCGTGATTTGGGCTTCACTGTGTAACCCTTTAATGATGTCCATAAACTTGCGCGAAGGCACTGTAATCGCACCGTCGAGGTGATCGCCTTCCAACGGCGCGGTGGCATTCAGCTCCACTTCCATGTCCGTTGCTGTCAACGTCAATGCCTGATCAGCCACTTGGATGAGTAAGTTACTGAGAATAGGCAGCGTGCTTCGCCCACCCAGTGCGCCTGATACTTGTTGCAGCGGCTGTAGCAGCTGCTCTCGCGTAAGAGTAAATTTCATAATTAAGAGGACAATGTTCGAATCAGGTTAGAGTAATCTTCTTTAATGTCGTGGCTTTCTTCACGGAGCTGCTCGATTTTACGACACGCATGCAGCACGGTGGTATGGTCACGGCCACCAAAGGCATCACCAATTTCTGGCAAACTGTGGTTGGTTAGCTCTTTGGACAAGGCCATCGCCATTTGACGAGGGCGCGCGACCGACCGTGAACGACGCTTCGACAATAAATCCGCCATCTTGATTTTATAATACTCAGCGACTGTTTTCTGAATATTATCAATGGTGACCAGTTTTTCTTGCAAGGCGAGCAGATCTCGCAACGCTTCTCGGACAAAATCGATGGTGATCGCACGCCCAGTAAAGTTCGCGTTGGCAATCACGCGGTTGAGGGCCCCTTCAAGCTCTCGGACGTTGGAGCGTAAGCGCTTGGCGATAAAGAACGCCACCTCATCCGGTAAACGAATCGCATGATCTTCGGCTTTTTTCATCAAAATCGCCACTCGCGTTTCCAGCTCTGGCGGCTCAATGGCGACTGTCAGACCCCAACCGAATCGCGATTTTAAGCGATCCTCAACCCCGTTGATCTCTTTAGGATAGCGGTCAGAGGTAAGAATGATCTGCTGGTTACCCTCAAGCAACGCATTAAAGGTATGGAAGAATTCTTCTTGCGAGCGTTCTTTGTTGGCAAAAAATTGAATGTCATCGATCAACAGTGCATCGACACTGCGGTAATAACGCTTAAATTCTTCAATCGCATTATTTTGTAGCGCCTTCACCATGTCTTGCACGAAACGCTCTGAGTGCATGTACACCACGCGCGCATCCGCTTTACGATCGGAAATCGCATTACCCACCGCATGCAACAAGTGGGTTTTACCTAAGCCCGTGCCGCCATAAAGAAAAAGCGGATTATAGGCCGCCCCTGGGTTATCCGACACCTGACGCGCTGCCGCTAACGCTAACTGGTTAGACTTACCCTCAACAAAGTTATTGAACTTGTGTTTGGGGTTCACGTTAGAGCGATGATTGACATCCGACTGAACGGGTGACGGCGCCGGCTCCCACACTCGACCTCGGCTCGGAGCCGGTTSGGCTTGCTGTGGAGCGGGCGCCGCTGCTGGTCCGGCTGGCGCCGCCGCGGGCGCTGCAGACACAGGTTTGCTGCCCACTTCAAACCGCAGCATGGGCACGTCGACGCCACAAAACTCGTTCAACAGCTGGTTAATTTGATGCAAGTATTTGTCTCGCACCCAATCAAGCACAAAGCGGTTTGGGGCGAACAGGGTCAACGTATTGTCATTGAGCTCGGCTTGTAACGGCCGCACCCACATACTGAATTCTGTTGCAGGTAGGTCTTCCTGAAGGCGCTCAAGACACTGCAACCAAAGCGATGATGACACGTTTGACTCCACGCAGTTATACCGAAAAAGAAAAGGTCACAATGGTACTCCTGTCAGGCGAAGATCGCCACCCACAAGATCCCGAAATCAGTGAATAAGATCGGAGTTATTCACATAGATCCCACAGATATACCATGGATCGCCACAAGGTACCCGCTTTTTACTCACAAGATTGCACACATCTCCTTAATGATACGCGCGCGGAGAATAAAGTTATGGCTCATAACCAGACGGTATTTCTCGCCAGTGATCGTTCACTTCTATGATACGCGTCCTATTATTGAAGTTGTCATTATGGAGTGTTGTCATGAGTAAATGGATCTTGAGCACCTTGCTAAGTGTGAGCATGGTGATTTCAGTGCCCGCATTCGCCAAAGAAACCGTGAAAGTGGGGATGTCTGGGCGCTATTTCCCTTTCACCTTTGTGAAGCAAGACCAGCTGCAAGGGTTTGAAGTTGACCTTTGGGATGAGATAGGCCGCCGCAATGACTACCAAGTCGAGTATGTGACCGCTAACTTCTCTGGCCTGTTTGGTCTGTTACAAACCGGGCGCATCGACACCATTTCTAACCAAATCACCATCACCGACGAGCGTCAGGCAACCTATTTGTTCACCGACCCGTATGTGGTCGACGGCGCACAGATCACGGTTCGTAAAGGCAATGACACGATTCAGTCCGTGGTTGATCTGAAAGGCAAAACCGTTGCAGTAAACCTTGGCTCGAACTTCGAGCAATTGTTACGCGAACACTCGGCAGCCGAGGATATCGACATTAAAACCTACGAGACTGGGATTGAACACGATGTCGCCCTCGGTCGGGCCGATGCGTTTGTGATGGATCGCCTGTCAGCCATGCAGCTGATTAAAGAATCGGGCTTGCCACTTCAACTGGCCGGACAACCGTTTGAAACCATTGCCAATGCTTGGCCATTTGTCGACTCAGAACGCGGTCAGCGCCTACGTGATGAAGTGAACACCGCCCTCTCAGCCATGCGAGAAGATGGTACCTTGGCACAGATTTCTGTTAAGTGGTTTGGCGGCGACGTCACTAAAAAGTAAGTATTTACTCACATAAATAGGCCCGCTTTGGCGGGTCTGTGCATCTAAAGGACAGACATGGCGTTTGATTTTGACTATATGGCCTCTCTGTTCCCGTTACTGCTGAAGTATCTGGGGATCACGTTAGAGATGGCGGTGTGGGGATTAGTGTTTGCACTGATTTTGGCAGTGACGATTGCACTGATCCGCGTGTTTCGCCTACCGGTTTTCAATGGCCTCGCGCAACTGTTTATTAGTTTCTTTCGCGGTACACCACTTCTGGTTCAGCTATTTTTACTGTATTACGGTCTGCCTCAGGTCATCCCCGCGTTAGTCGGAATGGATGCTCTCACAGCCGCGGTGATCGGGATCAGCTTACACTTTTCTGCTTATATGGCCGAGTCAATTCGTGCCGCCATTACCAGCGTGGATCGCAGCCAAATGGAAGCCAGTCTGGCCATTGGTATGACGACTCGCCAAGCCATGCAGCGCATTGTGTTACCACAGGCAGCACGGATCGCACTTCCCTCGCTGATGAATTACTTCATCGATATGATCAAAGCCACATCACTCGCCTTCACGCTCGGGGTGGCAGAAATCATGGCGAAGGCGCAGATGGAAGCGTCGTCGAGCTTTAAATTCTTCGAAGCCTATTTGGCGGTCGCACTGATCTACTGGGCGGTCGTGGTCGCTTTGACCCGAGTGCAACTTTGGGCAGAAAGCCATCTTAATAAGGCGTACCAACGATGATTAAGATAGAAAAGCTTAAAAAAGTCTACCAAGGCGTCGCGGTACTTGATGGCATCGATTTGTCCATCGAGCGTGGCGAAATCGTGTGTATTATTGGTCCGAGCGGTACGGGAAAATCTACCCTATTGCGTTGTATTAACTTCCTAGAACGCGCGGAGCAAGGGGTGATCAGTATCGGCGATCAGCGTGTTGATAGTGGCGATGCAAGCACCCGTAAACAGGCGATTTTGGCGTTGCGGCGCCAGACAGGCTTTGTGTTTCAAAATTATGCCTTATTTGCTCACCTCACGGCACGAGACAATATCGCCGAAGGGTTGCGAACGGTAAAAGGCTGGTCTAAAGAGGCAGCACGTCAACGCGCGCAACAAATTCTCGACGACATAGGCTTGGGTGATAAAGGAGACCATTACCCCGCTTCCTTATCGGGTGGACAGCAACAACGGGTTGGCATTGGCCGAGCGATGGCACTTGAGGCCGAATTACTGCTTTTCGATGAGCCTACCTCTGCATTAGACCCAGAGTGGGTTGGCGAAGTATTGGCGTTGATGAAAAAGCTCGCCACACGCCATCAAACCATGCTGGTGGTCACTCACGAGATGCAGTTTGCTCGCGATGTTGCTGACCGCGTGGTGTTTATGAACGACGGTCACATCATAGCCCAAGGCACACCGGATTGGCTGTTTAATCACTGCGCCGATCCACGCTTGCATAAGTTTTTGAATCAAGTCGGGATCGCGTCTTAACTAGCGATCGTAAACGAAGGATCCTTGCGATCTCTGACTGAGCGCTTATAATTCCCGGCCCGGAGTGGCATCGGTTTAGTGATTGACTAATCGTTAGTCAATGGCTACAATCCGCCCTCTTTGTTGAGAGGCGTCGGAGACATTGGCTAAGGTATTGCCTGTTGCTAACCTCCCACGTCGGGTTAACAAACCTAACACTGATCAGTAATAAAGGTAGAAACCATGAAACGCACTTTTCAACCTTCAGTTCTAAAGCGTAAGCGCACTCACGGTTTCCGTGCGCGCATGGCGACTAAGAACGGCCGTAAGGTCATTGCCGCTCGCCGTGCGAAAGGCCGCAAGCAGCTTTCTAAATAATCCGCAGTGATTTGTGAATAAGCTCGCTTATCCTCGGGAGTTACGTCTGCTAACTCCCGAACATTTCAGTGCCGTCTTCCAGCAACCGCATCGCGCAGGTTCGCCGCACTTAACCATACTCGCCCGATCTAACTCGCTCGACCACCCACGTCTCGGTCAAGCTGTTCCGAAAAAGCAAATCAAACTTGCCGTTGATCGCAACCGCTTTAAACGTGTGGTTCGCGAGAGCTTTCGTTTACGTCAGCATCAACTACCGGCGAAAGATTTTGTGGTGATCGCGAAAAAAAGTGCCAACGACCTAAGCAATCAAGCGCTGCGAGACGAATTGGACAAGTTATGGCAACGTTTGTCGCGACCGCCGCGCAAAAAGCGCTCATCGCGCTGATTCGGGGATATCAACTGGTGATCAGCCCATTGATTGGGCCACGATGCCGGTTTACACCAACCTGTTCCCACTATGCCATCATGGCGATTCAATCCCATGGTGTGATAAAAGGGTGTTGGTTGGCAGGCAAACGTCTATTAAAATGCCACCCTTTGAATGATGGCGGTTACGATCCCGTGCCGCCTTGCGACCACCATAACAGAGACAATTAACAATGGATTCCCAACGTAATATCCTGTTGATTGCCCTATTGTTCGTTTCTTTCATGCTGTACATGGAATGGAACAAACCAGAATCCCCGCAGCCGCAGGGACAGGGCGTTGAGCAGCAGCAAACCACTCACAGTGACGTGCCTAGCAGCGACAATGGCGATACCACGTCTCTCGATGCACAGCCTGTCTCTGACAAGCTCGTCACCATCAAAACCGATGTATTAACACTTAAAGTGGATACACAAGGCGGTGATGTTGTGCACGCCGAGCTGCCTCAGTACGATGCGGAGCTCAACTCTGACAATGCTTTCACGCTGCTGCACACCAAGCCCGATCATACCTTTGTGGCGCAAAGCGGTTTAATTGGTGCCAATGGTATTGATACTGCGCAAGGCCGTGCCCAGTATCAGGTGGCGCAAAACACCTTTACCCTCTCTGACGACCAAGACACCCTGCGCGTGCCAATGACGGTTGAAAAAGACGGGATCACGTACACCAAAACCTTTGTGCTTAAGCGTGGCAGCTATGCGGTGGATGTAGAGCACACCATCGATAACCAAACCGATGCCAACGCCAGTGTCACCATGTACACCCAGCTAAAACAAAACCTGCTGGACGACGGTGGCAGCTTAACCATGCCAACCTACCGTGGTGGCGCCTACTCTACCGACGATAAACGTTACGAAAAATACAGCTTTGATGACATGCAAAGCAAAAACTTGAATGTGACGTTTAACCAAGGTTGGGCAGCGATGATCCAGCACTACTTTGCTACCGCGTGGATCCCACGTGCGGACAATAATGTGCTGAGCACCCGTACTACCGCCCAGTATGGTTATATCCAAACCAAAACCAGCGATACCATTGCAGCAGGCACCAGTAAAACGCTCACTGCAACCTTGTGGGTTGGTCCGAAACTGCAAGAGCAAATGGCCGCGGTGGCGCCAAGCCTAGACTTGGTAGTCGACTATGGCTGGCTGTGGTTTATCGCTAAGCCACTACACTGGTTGCTCTCGACGATTCAAACCTTCGTCAGCAACTGGGGTATCGCAATTATCATGCTGACTTTCATTGTCCGTGGTGCGATGTACCCACTGACCAAAGCGCAGTACACCTCGATGGCGAAAATGCGCATGCTGCAGCCTAAGCTGCAAGAAATGAAAGAGCGTATCGGTGACGATCGTCAGCGCATGAGCCAAGAAATGATGGAGCTTTACAAGCGTGAAAAAGTGAACCCCTTGGGTGGCTGTTTACCGCTGGTACTGCAAATGCCTATTTTCATTGCGCTTTATTGGGCACTGATGGAGTCAGTTGAACTTCGTCATGCACCTTTCTTTGGCTGGATTCAAGACTTGTCGGCACAAGACCCTTACTACGTGCTGCCAATTCTGATGGGCGCCTCTATGTTCCTGATCCAGAAGATGAGTCCAACCACAGTCACTGATCCTATGCAGCAGAAGATCATGACCTTTATGCCCGTGGTCTTTACCTTCTTCTTCTTGTTCTTCCCATCCGGTCTGGTTCTATACTGGTTGGTATCGAACATCGTGACGCTTATCCAGCAAACCTTGATTTACAAATCGCTGGAGAAAAAAGGCCTTCATTCCCGCTCGTAAGTTAGGCCGCGTCAAGCAATAATAAAAAGGCGACCACGCGGTCGCCTTTTTCACGTTTACGGCCTTTAGGCCTGTCACCGACATCAAGAGTGCGCAATATGGCTCAAACCGACACTATCGTGGCACAAGCCACAGCAACAGGCCGCGGCGGCGTAGGGATTGTCCGCGTGTCCGGCCCTCTCGCTCATGAGATTGGTACAAAAATGACGGGACGCGAGTTAGTGCCTCGTCGTGCAGATTATTTGCCTTTTCTCGATCAAGAAGGTCAACCTATCGATCAAGGCATTGCCCTATTCTTTAAAGGCCCCAATTCATTCACAGGTGAAGATGTTATAGAGCTGCAAGGTCACGGTGGCCCGGTGATCATGGACATGCTTATTCAGCGAATCAGCGCCTTTGACGGCGTACGAGCAGCCCGACCCGGTGAATTTTCCGAGCGCGCCTTCTTAAACGATAAGCTGGATTTAGCCCAGGCCGAAGCAATCGCCGATTTAATCGATGCCAGCTCAGAACAAGCGGCTCGCTCTGCGTTGCAGTCCCTGCAAGGGGCTTTTTCCAAGCAGGTCAACCAACTGGTCGAAAAAGTGATTCATCTGCGCATGTATGTGGAAGCGGCCATCGACTTTCCTGATGAAGAGATTGATTTTCTCTCTGACGGTAAAGTGGCCAGCGATCTTGGGCATATCATTGAGCGTCTCGCCCTGTTGCGTAAAGAAGCCAATCAAGGGGCGATTATGCGCGATGGGATGAAGGTGGTCATTGCCGGACGCCCGAATGCCGGTAAATCCAGCTTGCTCAATGCTCTTTCCGGTAAAGAGAGCGCGATTGTCACCGAAATCGCAGGCACCACCCGCGATGTGCTCCGTGAACATATTCACATTGACGGTATGCCACTGCATATCATCGATACCGCCGGCTTACGGGATGCCTCGGATGAAGTGGAGCGGATTGGGATTGAGCGCGCCTGGAGTGAAATCGAACACGCCGATCGGGTATTGTTTATGGTCGATGGCACCACAACCACGGCGACCGACCCGGCCCAAATTTGGCCAGAGTTTGTCTCTCGCTTACCCGAGGGCATGGGGATGACGGTGATCCGCAACAAAGCCGATATCACTGAAGAGCCACTCGGTTTGTGTGCAGTCAGTGAGCCTGCACTAATCCGCTTGAGTGCCAAAACCGGAGAAGGCGTTGATGCTTTACGCCAGCATCTAAAAGCCTGTATGGGCTATGCTGGAGGCAGCGAAGGCAGTTTTATGGCACGTCGTCGTCATCTGGATGCACTCGCCAACGCCGCACACCACCTCGACATCGGCCAAGCGCAGCTAGAAGGCTATATGGCAGGCGAAATCCTTGCCGAGGAATTGCGCTTAACCCAGCAACACCTCAACACCATTACCGGTGAGTTCACGGCTGACGATTTGCTGGGCAAAATTTTCTCCTCGTTCTGTATCGGAAAATAATTATCCCCAGCTCCTTCAAGGGATCCTTACCGCGAGGATCCCTTATTCTGGCGGCGCTGATCGCGGTTATCCTCAGACTAAGATCCTGACTTATCCCCACAGTTTTCACCATGATCTGCTACGTTAATAGAGCGTCTAGCTGGAGGTGAAATGCTCTCGTCCTTAAATCCGATCTTATCGATCGGTTTAACCCGTCAGAACCAACTCATGCGCCATCAGATTCGAATGATCAATCTGTTAGGGCTTATTTGTGTGCTCGGCACACTTATCTTCTCCGCGCTCTATTGGTTTGCCTTTCAAAGCGCTATCGCCGCGTGGCACAACCTCCTCTACGCAGGCTTGTATGCGGGCGTATGGGGGATAATGGCAGCGGGTCGTTGGTCGATTGCGCGCTATTGGCTCTTTGGGGTGTTCTTTGCCCAACAGTTTGTGATGTCTTACTGGGTACTGGATGCGAACAGCCAAAACGAGCTGTTGCTGCTGGTGGTACCGACCGTGGTGGTTTTAGTCTTTGAGCCCACAGAGCGCTTTGCTCGCTACGGACTCGCATTGGGCGCCATCGCGTTGATGTTCGCCGCGCAAGTGCTTCCCGCCCCCACGCCGTTAGTTTATCTCTCTAGTCTCCACGCACAGACCCTCTATTTAAGTGTGGTATTGGTGTTTGTCGCACTGTCCGTAGTACTCATGGATTTTTATTTATTTGATTTATATGCCATTAATCGCCAAGCTCGTCAGCAGATTCAACGTGATGCCCTTACCCAAACGTGGAGCGCCAGCTATTTCTACCAATGTGTCGCGCAGCACGGTCGCGCGACCTCAGACAATCCGCTGGCCGTTCTGTGCATCAATCTCGATGGTTTTCAATCTCTTAATTGGCGATATGGCCGCGATACGGGTGATCAGCTCCTTCAATTTACCGCCCAACTTCTTACTCGCCACCTACCGCATGACGCCATTATCAGCCGTACCCATGCCGATCAGTTTTTGGTTATGTTGGCGGGCCAAGCCTGCTTAGCCGCTCCCCATTGGGCCGCTCAGTGCCGACAAGCCATTGCGGAAACGCCTTTTACCTTTGCTGGCGGCGCTTATGCGCTCACCGTATCGATTGGCTTAGTGCAACAAATGGAAGGAAAAATCTACGCTATTCCCTTGATTGATCAAGCCACTCGGGCGATGACAGACGCCAAATTCGCAGGGGGCAATCAAATTGTTTGCCATCCCAGCAACGCCCCTGATTTTGCTACACCTTCATCGATTGACTCTGAACCCAACTGCCGAAATACTAGTCGCGATAACCGTGAATAATGAGGACAGTATGGCAAATGTAACCATCATCACCGGCAGTACGCTCGGTGGTGCAGAATATGTCGGTGATCACCTTGCCGATCTCCTGCAAGCAAAAGGCCATCAGGCCCACGTCGTCAATGAAGGGATCCTCGATGATGTACTAAGCGCCAGTACATTATTGATCGTCACGTCCACCCATGGGGCTGGCGACTTTCCAGATAGCATCGCGCCTCTGATGGAGCAGTTAATGAGCGAACGGCCAATGCTGCGCGATCTCCATTACGGTGTGGTCGGCATTGGAGATTCAAGCTATGACACCTTCTGCGAGGCGGGCATGAAGGCCGATGCCTTGTTACAAGACCTTGGCGCCGTCAAAGTCGGGGAACGGATCGATATTGATATTCAAGCGCATCCGGTCCCTGAGGATGAAGCGGAACGTTGGTTTACCGAGTGGGAACCCTTGATCCACAAAATCAAGTGAGCATTATTTAACCATTCAATCTGTGGATAACTAAGGAATAACCCAGTGATCTTCCTTTAGTTATCCATTTAATAGTTTTACTCCTTCCCTACCATTGTGGATAACATGCCATTTTGATCCCAGGTGATACAGGATCGGATCCAAGGCCGCCCACAACAAGTGATCGTTTTAAGATCCTTGATCTCTATGATCTTTTTCCAGTTACCCACAAAGATCGTCTTCCCTAATAAAAGATCTAACAAAAGATCTATATAAAGATCTTATTTATATATAGCTAACGCCCATAGACGATCTTGATCAAGGTTTGGTTCACTGTTGGCGGAAAAAGCGCTAGAATGTCGCCCCTTTTGCTTAGTTCATGCTCACACACTTACCCAGGTTGAGGCTTTAATCATGTTTTACCAGGATCACTTTGACGTCATCGTTGTTGGTGGTGGCCATGCTGGTACCGAAGCGGCACTTGCCGCTGCACGGATGAACCAAAAAACGCTGTTATTGACCCATAACATTGATACGTTGGGTCAAATGTCGTGCAACCCAGCGATCGGTGGGATCGGGAAAGGACACCTGGTAAAAGAGATCGATGCGTTAGGCGGTGCGATGGCGCAAGCCATTGATAAAGGCGGGATCCAATTTCGAACCCTTAATGCGTCGAAAGGCCCAGCGGTACGGGCGACACGTGCTCAAGCAGACCGTGCGCTGTACAAGGCAGCCATTCGTCATACCCTTGAAAACACGCCAAATTTGTCACTGTTCCAACAAGCCGTGGTGGATTTGATCGTCGACCAAGATCGTGTCACTGGCGTCGAGACCGAAATGGGGCTCAAATTCAGTGCCACTACCGTGGTATTGACCGTGGGAACCTTCCTTGGCGGTAAAATCCATATTGGACTGGATAACTATGCCGGTGGTCGTGCTGGGGATCCACCGTCAAACAAACTCGCGGATCGCTTACGTGCCTTGCCATTTCGGGTGGATCGCCTAAAAACCGGTACTCCGCCACGTATCGATGCTCGCTCGGTTGATTTTAGTGTGATGCAAACCCAACACGGGGATACTCCTTGTCCGGTGTTTTCATTTTTAGGCGATGTGTCTGAGCACCCACAGCAAGTTCCGTGCTACATCACCTACACCAATGAAAAAACCCATGATGTCATTCGCGCTAATCTTGATCGCAGCCCGATGTATGCTGGGGTGATTGAAGGTATTGGCCCACGTTATTGCCCGTCGATCGAAGACAAGGTGATGCGTTTTGCGGACAAAGACAAACACCAAATTTTCGTCGAGCCGGAAGGATTGACCAGCACTGAGCTGTATCCAAATGGGATATCCACCAGCTTACCGTTTGATGTGCAAATGGGGATCATCCACTCGATCAAAGGGTTTGAGAATGCGCGCGTGATCCGCCCAGGCTACGCGATTGAGTATGACTTTTTCGATCCGCGCGATCTCAAGCACACCCTGGAAACCAAATTTATCCACGGTTTGTTCTTTGCGGGACAAATCAATGGTACTACCGGCTATGAAGAAGCCGCAGCACAAGGGTTGTTGGCCGGTTGTAATGCCGCGTTACAAGCTCAAGGCAAAGAAGGATGGAGCCCACGTCGCGATCAAGCTTACATGGGCGTGTTGATTGACGACTTGTCCACCATGGGCACCCAAGAGCCTTACCGGATGTTTACCTCGCGCGCCGAGTACCGTTTGCTGTTGCGTGAAGATAACGCCGATATGCGCTTAACCGAAAAAGGGCGTGAGCTGGGACTGGTAGACGATGTACGCTGGGCTCGCTTCAACCAAAAAATGGAAAACATGGAGCAAGAACGTCAGCGTCTGCGTGGTACTTGGATTCATCCTCACTCAGACGATGTCCATGCGCTCAATGCCATGCTGAAAACACCGCTGACGCGTGAAGCAAACGGAGAAGATTTACTCCGTCGCCCAGAGCTCCGCTATGAAAATATCGTCTCGTTGCCGACCTTTGGTCCGGCGCATGACGATGTTCAAGCTAGCGAGCAAGTTGAGATCCAAGTGAAATACGCCGGCTATATCGAACGTCAGCAAGACGAGATCGAAAAGTCTCAGCGCCATGAAAATACCGTGATCCCATTTGAACTTGATTACATGCAGATCAAAGGTCTTTCAAACGAAGTACGTGGCAAGCTACAAGACGCGCGTCCGGAAACGGTCGGTAAAGCATCGCGTATCTCAGGTGTCACGCCGGCGGCTATTTCGATTTTGCTGGTGCATTTGAAAAAGCACGGCATGCTCAAAAAAGGAGCCTAAATGCAACAGCAACTTCAACAAGGGCTGGCGAAAGCCGGCCTTGCGCTTTCTCCGTCGCAACAACAGCAGCTGCTTGATTATGTAGGCTTGCTCGACAAGTGGAACAAAGCCTATAACTTGACCTCGGTTCGTCGGCCAGAAGACATGGTGGTGAAACATATCCTTGATAGCTTGGTAGTATCACCACACTTGGAAGGTGAACGCTTTATCGATGTCGGAACAGGACCGGGTTTGCCCGGGATCCCTTTGGCCATCGCCAACCCAGATAAACAGTTCACCTTGCTCGACAGCTTAGGTAAGCGGATTCGTTTTATTCGCCAAGTGCTGCACGAGCTTGGCATCGATAATGTGACGCCGGTACAAAGCCGTGTCGAAGCGTTTATCCCTGAAATCGGGTTTGATGGTGTGCTAAGTCGCGCGTTTGCGTCGATGAATGACATGGTGAGTTGGTGTCATCACCTCCCTCATACGCGTGGGCTGTTTTACGCCTTGAAAGGACAGGTGGACCAACAGGAGCTAGATGCCCTGCCGACTGATTGTTCTGTGACCGATATCAAAGCTTTGAAGGTGCCGGGATTGGAAGGGGCGCGTCATCTAGTAATCTTGAGAGCAAAGATTAACGAGTAGAGGTCATAGGCACGTGGGTAAAGTTATCGCGGTAGCAAACCAAAAAGGCGGTGTGGGTAAAACCACCACGAGTGTCAACTTAGCGGCATCGCTGGCAGCCACTAATCGCAAGGTGCTACTTATCGACCTTGACCCACAAGGGAACGCGACCATGGCCAGTGGTGTGGATAAATACGATGTCCATGCCACCGCCTACGATCTACTGGTTGAAGAAGCCCCATTTGAACAAGTGGTGGTCAGCGATACGTCTGGCGGCTATGACCTGATTGCGGCGAACGGTGATGTCACTGCCGCAGAAATCAAGCTGATGGAAGTGTTTGCCCGTGAAGTGCGCCTACGCACCATGCTTGAGCCTGTGGTTGCACGTTACGATTACATTTTTATCGACTGTCCCCCGTCTTTGAACCTCCTTACCATCAATGCGATGACCGCAGCAAACTCGGTACTCGTCCCCATGCAATGTGAATATTTTGCGTTGGAAGGGCTCACTGCATTGATGGATACCATCAGTAAACTGGCTAGCGTCGTGAACGCCGACCTTCATGTTGAAGGTGTATTGCGCACCATGTACGACCCAAGAAACCGATTAGCGACCGAAGTATCGGATCAGATCAAAAAACACTTCGGTGATAAGGTGTATCGTACTGTGATTCCCCGCAATGTGCGGCTCGCGGAAGCGCCAAGTCATGGCCGACCCGCCATGTACTATGACAAGTTATCCAGTGGTGCCAAAGCCTACCTAGCCCTTGCGGGTGAAATTCTGCGTCGAGAAGAGCAATCACGCGCTTCTGCCGACGCTGTCAATGCCTGAGGAACACAATGAATTCAGCGAAACGCGGTCTTGGAAAGGGCCTGGATGCCTTGTTGGCGACCAGTGCACAAGCTCAGTCTCGTTATACATCCGAACCTGAATCCACCGATGCGAGCAATAGCGAATTGCAGCAATTGTCGGTATCGGCGTTGGTGCCGGGTCTTTACCAGCCACGCCAAGATATGGCGGAAGAGGCGCTGGAAGAGTTRACCGAATCCATTCGCGCTCAAGGTATTATTCAGCCCCTCGTGGTTCGCCACGCTGAAAACGGGCAGTACGAAATTATTGCTGGCGAACGTCGCTGGCGAGCAGCAAAGCAAGCCGGTTTGGCCAAAGTGCCCTGCTTGGTCCGTGAGATGAGTGACAAAGTCGCCAGTGCGGTGGCGTTGATTGAAAATATCCAACGCGAAAATTTGAACGCGATGGAAGAAGCTCAAGCGCTTGAACGCTTGGTCAATGACTTCTCACTCACCCACCAGCAACTGGCTGAATCGCTTGGTAAATCTCGCACTACCATCAGCAACTTATTGCGCTTGAATGGGTTAGAGTCTGGGGTAAAACAACTGCTGCTTAACAAACAACTCGAGATGGGCCACGCACGTGCCCTGCTGGCGTTGGAAGGAGACGCGCAAATTGATGCGGCACTGACTGCCGTCAACAAAAAAATGACCGTCCGCCAGATAGAAAAACTAGTGAAAAAAATGCTTTCACCGCAAGTTGAAGCGAAAAGGCCAGAATTATCACCTGAAGTAGAGGCACTACAGCAGCGCCTCGGCGACAAGCTTGGGGTGAAAGTGGCATTAACACAACAGAAAAATGGTAGTGGTAAATTGGTGATCAATTTCGAAGAATCTGACAAGTTAGCGCAAATTCTTGCAATTTTCGACGAAGAAGTGTGACCCGTGCCATTCGCTTTTTGTTACATAAAAGCGCTTACTGTGATCAGGTTACTCTGTTGTAAAATTTTCCCCGCTTTTTTACATCGATGCGATTGCATTAGCTGGGGTGAAACGTATAATTTTCGCTGTTTTCCCAGCACGGCAACAGTGCTAAGTGGAACGGAATCGAGGAACAAATACATGGTATCGACGCTCGCGCGGCCGGGTCGTGTTATCGCGACAAAATTGGTGCTTTTGCAAGCTGGCGTCGTATTAGCAACGGCAAGCGTGATGGCACTCGCTATCAATGTCGACTGGGGAAAATCCGCGCTGATCGGCGGCGGCATCTTTGTGATTGCCAATGCTGCATTTGCGTCGTGTGCTTTCCTTTTTAGTGGGGCAAGAGCTGCAAAATTTGTAGTCGCGTCCTTCTTCAGCGGTGAAGTGTTAAAAATTTCACTGACCGTCGTCCTGTTTGTCCTTGCTTACCTGTATATCGAGGTGGAACTCGTTCCCCTCAAACTGGCCTATTTGCTGGCATTAGGGATTAACATCCTCGCGCCAGTTTTATTCATTAACAACAACAAATAGGATGAGTTATGGCTGCGTCAGGTGATGCGCTTACACCGTCTAGCTACATCTCTCACCACCTGACTAATTTGTCAGTGGGTGAAGGATTTTGGGCGGTTCACATTGATAGCCTGTTTTTCTCTGTCCTCATCGGTATCGTCTTCCTAGGCATCTTCCGATCGGTGGCAAAGAAAGCATCGACAGGTGTCCCAGGTAAGCTTCAGTGTTTCGTCGAAATCTTGGTTGAGTTCGTTGATGATAACGTTCGCGAAACCTTCCACGGACGAAATCCACTGATTGCACCTTTGGCCCTGACTATCTTCGTTTGGATATTCCTGATGAATACGATGGACTTAATCCCCATCGATTTTCTACCGTATCCAGCGGAACATTGGTTAGGCATTCCTTACTTGAAAGTAGTGCCAACTGCAGACGTAAATATCACCCTTGCGATGGCGCTGGGCGTGTTCTTCTTGATGATTTTCTACAGCATCAAGATTAAGGGCCTAGGCGGCTTTGCAAAAGAGCTGGCTCTGCACCCGTTCAATCACCCTATCATGATCCCGTTCAACCTCCTGTTGGAAGTCGTCTCGCTGCTGGCGAAACCGATTTCTCTTGGGATGCGTCTGTTCGGTAACATGTTTGCCGGTGAGGTGGTATTTATTCTTATCGCGGCATTGCTGCCGTGGTGGGCGCAATGGCTGGGTTCTGTGCCGTGGGCAATCTTCCACATTCTAGTCATTACAATTCAAGCCTTTGTCTTTATGATGTTGACCATCGTGTATCTCTCGCAGGCACACGAAGACTCAGATCATTGATGACATTTTTTAGTTAGTAAGCAATTTGTTAGTCATTATTGGCGTTTACGCCGACAACGAAAACTGGAGATAGTGATGGAAACTTTATTGAGCTTTTCTGCAATTGCCGTGGGCATCATTGTAGGTCTTGCTTCCCTAGGTACTGCGATTGGTTTCGCCCTGCTGGGTGGTAAATTCCTTGAAGGTGCAGCACGTCAACCTGAGATGGCTCCTATGCTGCAAGTGAAGATGTTCATCATCGCGGGTCTTCTGGACGCCGTACCAATGATCGGTATCGTAATCGCACTGCTGTTCACTTTCGCGAACCCATTTGTAGGTCAACTGTAATCTGGCTAGTAGCTGAACAGACCCTTTAGCTAATGATTAAGGAGGCGCTGTTGTGAATATCAACGCAACTCTGCTAGGCCAGGCAATCGCATTCACAATCTTTGTGTGGTTCTGCATGAAATATGTATGGCCACCATTGATGCAAGCGATTGAGGAGCGTCAGAAGAAAATTGCTGACGGACTCGCGGCGGCAGATCGTGCTGCCAAAGACCTGGATTTGGCCCAGGCAAATGCTTCTGAGCAAATGAAAGAAGCGAAGCGCGCTGCAACTGACATCATCGAGCAGGCGAACAAACGCAAAGCACAAATCCTCGACGAGGCGCGTGCTGAAGCGGCTGCTGAGCGCGACAATATCCTGAATCAGGGTAAAGCCGAGTTGGAAGCAGAGCGTAACCGTGCTCGCGATGAGCTGCGTAAGCAAGTTGCATCGCTCGCTGTTATTGGTGCCGAGAAAATTATTGAGCGTTCTATCGACCAGAATGCCCATAAAGATCTTCTCGATAAAATCACTGCAGAACTGTAATAAGGAGGGGCAGCAATGTCTGAACTGACAACAATCGCTCGCCCCTACGCGAAAGCAGCCTTTGATTTTGCGGTAGAAAAAGGCGAGCTGTCCCAATGGGCAGAAATGCTCGCCTTTACTGCTGAGATCGCCCGTGATGAGCGCGTCCAACATATGCTGGACGCCTCCTATTCCGCTGACAAGTTAGCGGAATTATTTATCGCAGTTGGTGGCGATCAGCTCAACACGTTCGGCCAGAACCTGATTAAGGTAATGGCAGAGAACCAGCGCCTAAAAGCCCTGCCTGAGGTTTGTGAACAGTTCCTGGCCATGCGCCGCGATCTGGAAAAAGAAGCGGAAGTCCAAGTGATTTCAGCGACGGCTCTTTCCGAAGAGCAACAACAAGCCATCAGTGACAAGCTCGCCGCGCGTCTTGAGCGCAAAGTAAAGCTGAACTGTAGTGTAGACGAAGCCCTGGTTGCCGGGGTTGTTATTCGAGCTGGAGACTTGGKCATCGATAACTCAGTAAGCGGCCGTATGCGCCGTCTGAGCGATGCATTGCAGTCTTGATTTGGGGAATTGGAGCATGCAACTTAATTCCACGGAAATAAGCGATCTGATCAAGCAGCGTATCGAGAAATTCGACGTTGTAAGTGAAGCGCGTAACGAAGGTACCATCGTGTCAGTCAGCGACGGTATCATTCGCATCCACGGCCTTGCTGATGCTATGCAAGGTGAAATGATTGAACTGCCTGGCAACCGCTATGCACTTGCATTGAACCTTGAGCGTGACTCAGTGGGTGCGGTTGTGATGGGTCCTTATGCGGACCTGCAAGAAGGCATGAAAGTGACCGGTACAGGTCGCATTCTTGAAGTCCCGACTGGCCCTGAACTTCTGGGTCGCGTTGTGAATACGCTGGGTGAGCCGATCGACGGTAAAGGTCCGATCGAAACCAAAACCACTTCGCCAGTCGAAGTGATTGCCCCTGGTGTTATCGCACGTCAATCGGTCGATCAACCTGTTCAAACCGGCTATAAAGCGGTTGACTCGATGATCCCAATCGGCCGTGGTCAGCGTGAGCTGATCATCGGTGACCGCCAAACCGGTAAAACCGCGCTGGCGATCGATGCCATCATCAACCAGAAAGATTCTGGTATTTACTCTATCTACGTTGCGATCGGCCAAAAAGCGTCGACCATTGCGAACGTAGTGCGCAAACTGGAAGAGCATGACGCACTGAAAAACACCATTGTTGTGGTGGCTTCAGCGTCTGAAGCGGCAGCATTGCAATACCTCGCGCCTTACGCGGGTTGTGCAATGGGTGAGTACTTCCGTGACCGCGGTGAAGATGCCCTGATTGTTTACGATGACCTGTCTAAGCAGGCTGTTGCATATCGTCAGATCTCGCTGCTGCTACGTCGTCCACCAGGCCGTGAAGCTTTCCCAGGTGACGTTTTCTACTTGCACTCACGTCTTCTAGAACGTGCGGCACGTGTTAATGCGCACTATGTTGAGCAGTTCACTAAGGGTGAAGTGAAAGGAAAAACCGGTTCGTTGACCGCACTCCCTATCATTGAAACCCAAGCCGGTGACGTATCTGCATTCGTACCGACCAACGTTATCTCGATCACTGATGGTCAGATCTTCCTGCAAACTGAGCTGTTTAATGCAGGTATCCGTCCAGCGGTTGACCCAGGTATTTCGGTATCGCGTGTTGGTGGTTCTGCGCAAACCAAGATCATGAAAAAACTGTCTGGTGGTATTCGTACCGCGCTTGCACAGTATCGTGAACTTGCGGCGTTCGCTCAGTTCTCTTCCGATCTGGATGACGCTACTAAGAAGCAATTGGACCACGGTCAGAAAGTGACCGAGCTGATGAAGCAGATGCAATATGCACCTATGTCTGTGTTTGAGCAGGCGCTGGTGATTTTCGCTGCGGAAAAAGGCTTCCTAGCAGACGTTGAGTTGAACAAAATCGGTGATTTTGAGCGCTCTCTGCTGGCCTTTGCTAAGAGTCAGTACGCTGACCTAGCGGCTCAGATCGATGAGTCTGGTGCTTATAACGATGAAGTTGAAGCACAGCTGAAAAAGCTGTTGGAAGATTTCAAAGCGACCCAGACTTGGTAAAACGTAGGTGACCACTCAGGTGGTCACCCACTAACGGAGAGTAACTATGGCCGGCGCAAAAGAGATTCGTAATAAGATCGGAAGTGTGAAAAACACACAGAAGATCACTAAAGCGATGGAAATGGTGGCAGCCTCCAAAATGCGTAAAACGCAAGAAGCCATGGAGTCGTCACGTCCATACGCTGTCACTATGCGCAAAGTGATCGGTCATCTTGCACTGGGTAACTTGGAGTACCGCCATCCTTATTTGGAAGAGCGGGAAGCCAAGCGCGTTGGTTACATCATCATTTCTACAGACCGTGGGCTGTGTGGTGGCTTGAACATCAATATGTTCAAAAGCGCTATCAGTGACATGGAAAGCTGGACCCAAAAAGGGGCTGAGATTGATTTAGCCTTAGTGGGCGCTAAAGCGACAGCTTTCTTCAACAGCTACGGCGGTAATGTAGTGGCGCAAGTGTCTGGTCTGGGTGATACCCCAGCACTGGAAGACCTCATCGGTACCGTTGGGGTGATGCTGAAAAAATATGATGAAGGTGAGCTGGACCGCTTGTACTTGGTTTTCAATAAGTTTGAGAACACCATGGTGCAGACCCCAGTGATCGATCAATTGCTGCCTTTGCCAAAGTCAGACGACGAGGAAATGCAGCGCAGCCATGCTTGGGATTATATATATGAGCCTGAGCCAAAGCCGTTGCTCGATACCCTATTGGTCCGTTATGCGGAATCACAGGTGTATCAAGGTGTGGTTGAGAACCTCGCCAGTGAGCAAGCGGCACGTATGGTGGCGATGAAAGCTGCGACTGATAATGCAGGGAATCTGATTGATGATCTGCAATTGGTCTACAACAAAGCCCGTCAGGCTGCGATCACCCAAGAGCTGTCAGAAATTGTTTCTGGCGCAAGCGCGGTGTAAAGGCAAGGGTTAACGAACTAGTTTAGAGGAATAACGATGGCTACAGGTAAGATCGTTCAGATCATCGGTGCGGTAGTCGACGTAGAGTTTCCACAAGACGCAGTACCTCAGGTATATGATGCGTTGAATGTGAAACGTGAAGGCGAGCGTCTGGTGCTGGAAGTTCAGCAGCAGCTAGGTGGTGGCGTAGTCCGTGCCATTGCTATGGGCTCATCTGATGGTCTACGTCGTGGAATCGAAGTAGAAAATACAGGTAAATCAATCGAAGTCCCTGTGGGTGAAGAAACCCTCGGCCGTATCGTCAACGTGCTGGGTGATGCGATTGATGAGCGTGGCGATATCGGTGAGAAAGAGCGTTACTCTATCCACCGTGAAGCGCCAAGCTACGAAGAACAGTCAAGCGCGACTGAGCTTTTGGAAACGGGTGTAAAGGTTATCGACCTTATCTGTCCGTTTGCGAAAGGCGGTAAAATCGGTCTGTTTGGTGGTGCGGGTGTCGGTAAGACCGTTAACATGATGGAGCTTATCAACAACATCGCACTGCAACACTCAGGTCTGTCTGTATTCGCCGGTGTAGGTGAGCGTACTCGTGAGGGTAACGACTTCTACTACGAGATGCAGGAAGCGGGTGTTGTAAACATTGAGAAGCCCGAAGAGTCAAAAGTGGCCATGGTATATGGTCAGATGAACGAGCCACCAGGTAACCGCCTGCGTGTTGCACTGACCGGTTTGACCATGGCGGAAAAATTCCGTGATGACGGCCGTGACGTACTGCTGTTCATCGATAACATCTATCGTTATACCCTTGCCGGTACTGAAGTATCCGCCCTGTTGGGTCGTATGCCATCGGCAGTAGGTTATCAGCCAACACTGGCTGAAGAGATGGGTGTGCTGCAAGAGCGTATTACCTCAACCCGTACCGGGTCTATTACCTCGGTACAGGCGGTTTACGTGCCTGCGGATGACTTGACTGACCCGTCACCAGCAACCACGTTTGCTCACTTGGATGCAACCGTTGTTCTGTCACGTAACATCGCGTCTATGGGTATGTACCCAGCGATCGACCCATTGGACTCTACATCACGTATGTTGGACCCATTGGTGGTTGGTCAGGACCACTATGATGTGGCACGTGGCGTACAGTCTGTGCTTCAGCGCTATAAAGAGCTGAAAGACATCATTGCCATCCTGGGTATGGACGAGTTGTCTGAAGACGACAAACTGACTGTTGCACGTGCACGTAAGATTGAGCGTTTCTTGACTCAGCCTTACCACGTTGCAGAAGTCTTCACCGGCCAACCAGGTGTCTATGTTTCGCTGAAAGATACCATTGCAAGCTTCAAAGGCCTGCTCAGTGGTGAGTACGACGATATCCCAGAACAGGCATTCCTGTACTGCGGTAACATCGATGAAGTGCTCGAAAAAGCGAAAAACCTGTAAGGCTTGAGTAGGAGGCGATATGGCAGCGATAACCTTCCATCTGGATGTGGTCAGCGCAGAGCGACAATTGTTCTCTGGCCGTGCCGAGCACATTCAGGTGACCGGTAGCGAAGGTGAACTGGGTATTCACGCAGGACACACACCGCTGCTGACCGCTATCACGCCTGGTATGGTTCGCATCGTCAAACAAGGCGGTAGCGAAGAGATCATTTATCTTTCTGGCGGCACCCTTGAAGTACAGCCTGGCACAGTGACTGTGCTGGCTGATACAGCAATTCGGGGTGAAGAGCTAGACCAAGCCAAGGCAGAAGAAGCGAAGCGCCGCGCTGAGGAGCGAATCCACAATCAGCACGGTGACATCGACTTTGCTCAGGCGGCCAGTGACCTGGCTAAGGCGATTGCGAAGCTTCGAGTGATCGAGCTGACCAAACACAAGCGTTAATCAGGCGCTCACGGTGAAATAAAAGCGACGCGTTGGCGTCGCTTTTTTATTGCCTGTACGAGTGTACTTTTTCGGTGGCGATTCGCTCGCAAGCCAAAACGCGTTACACTAAGCGCAATATCATAGACAACTCATCTCTCTTATCACGGAAAGACTATGCAATACAGTGCAGTAATTCTTGCGGCCGGAAAAGGCACGCGTATGTATTCTAATACTCCCAAAGTGCTTCATACTCTCGCCGGTAAACCTATGGTGAAACATGTGATTGACACTTGCCAAGGGCTAGGCGCCGCGTCGATTCATCTGGTTTATGGTCATGGTGGCGACACCATGAAGCAGGTGCTTGCTGATAGCGATGTGAACTGGTGTTTGCAAGCAGAGCAATTGGGGACTGGTCATGCGGTACAGCAGGCGGCACCGCATTTTCGTGATGATGAGCAGGTTCTGGTGCTGTATGGCGACGTGCCTTTGATTTCAGAGCAAACCTTAACCCGTTTGCTCGAAGGACAGCCTGAGGGCGGGATTGGTCTATTAACGGTGCATCAAAACGATCCGACCGGTTATGGCCGTATTGTGCGTGAAAACGGGGAAGTGGTCGCGATTGTTGAGCAAAAAGATGCCACTGAAAGCCAGCTTGCCATCACTGAAATCAATACCGGTGTGCTGGTGGCGACTGGACGTGACTTGCGTCATTGGTTATCGCAGCTTGATAACAATAACGCGCAAGGCGAATTTTATCTCACTGACGTGATTGCGCTGGCCCATCAACAAGGCCGCACGATTCAAGCTGTGCACCCTGTGAATGCGATTGAAGTGGAAGGGGTGAATAATCGTCTACAACTTTCACGCCTTGAGCGGGAATATCAAAAAATGCAGGCTGAACAGTTATTGCTTAGTGGCGTGATGCTCATCGATCCTGCGCGTTTTGATTTGCGTGGCCAACTGCAATGTGGGCTGGATGTCACCATTGACGCCAACGTGATTATCGAAGGCAATGTCACCCTAGGGGATAACGTGACCATCGGCGCAGGCAGTGTGCTGATTGATTGTGAGATTGATGACAATACATTAGTGCGCCCGTACAGCGTCATTGAAGGGGCCAGCGTTGGGGAAGCGTGCACAGTCGGTCCGTTTACGCGGTTGCGTCCGGGTGCCGAACTGGCTCGCGATGCGCATGTCGGTAACTTTGTGGAAATGAAAAAGTCTCGCTTAGGGGAAGGGTCGAAAGCCAACCACCTGACTTATCTGGGTGATACAGAGGTGGGACGCGGCGTGAATATTGGTGCTGGGGTGATCACCTGCAATTACGATGGCGCCAATAAACATAAAACCGTGATTAAAGACAATGCCTTTATCGGCTCAGACTCTCAGCTGGTGGCACCTGTGGTGATTGGCGAAGGGGTGACCGTCGGAGCCGGTAGTACCATCAGCAAAGATGTCTCCGATGGTCAACTTATCATCACTCGCGCTAAACCAAGGACAATTGAGGCTTGGCAACGGCCGAAAAAACAGTAAAATCACTGTCTGTTGAGCGCGTATCAACGGCTTTTTCACGCAAGCGGCTAAAACTTGCGCGGTTGGTAAAATCAGGTGTTGACTCCCGATAAAAACCAGCCTAGTATACGCGCCTCAGTTGGGGTATCGCCAAGCGGTAAGGCAACGGGTTTTGATCCCGTCATTCCCAGGTTCGAATCCTGGTACCCCAGCCAACGCGTCCGTAGCTCAGCTGGATAGAGTACCTGGCTACGAACCAGGCGGTCGGAGGTTCGAATCCTCCCGGACGCGCCATCTTTCTTCAACTACCATGAAGTGAGATGAACAACTTGGAATGCGGAAGTGGCGGAATTGGTAGACGCACCAGATTTAGGTTCTGGCGCCGCAAGGTGTGAGAGTTCAAGTCTCTCCTTCCGCACCATTATTTGAAAGCATGTGGCGTAAAGCGGCATGACTAAGTTGGGGTATCGCCAAGCGGTAAGGCAACGGGTTTTGATCCCGTCATTCCCAGGTTCGAATCCTGGTACCCCAGCCACTTTAGGTTGGCTACGTAGCTCAGTTGGTTAGAGCACATCACTCATAATGATGGGGTCACAGGTTCGAATCCCGTCGTAGCCACCATTCTTTCCGATTTGTCGCCAAAAGCGGTAAATCACACCGGTTTGCGGCGGTGGCGGAATTGGTAGACGCGCTAGCTTCAGGTGCTAGTGTCCGAAAGGACGTGAGGGTTCAAGTCCCTCCCCCCGCACCAAGACAATTGGTACTCAGCCCGCCCGCTGAGCTATCATAAAAATATGCGGAAGTGGCGGAATTGGTAGACGCACCAGATTTAGGTTCTGGCGCCGCAAGGTGTGAGAGTTCAAGTCTCTCCTTCCGCACCATCTTAGAAGCCCATCAGCTGTTGCTGGTGGGCTTTTTTGTTATTTCTTGTTTATCCGCTTATTTCTCGTCACTTTTTGTGTTCTTTTCTTGATCTTTGATGTGTTTTCACTACCATAAGTTTCGAAACGAAAGTTGGTAGGTTACATGTCGAAACGAAACACGCAACAGCGTCGTCATACCATCGTTACCTTGCTTACCGAGCAGGGCAGCGTCAGCGTTGACGAACTCTCTCAACGCTTTGAAACGTCAGAAGTGACTATCCGTAAGGATCTTGCCGAGCTAGAAAAAAATGGCCTGTTGCTGCGCCGTTATGGCGGAGCGGTGCCTGTGCCGCAAGAAATGGTCTCGGAACAAGCCGTCAAAGTTTCGAAACAAAAGCAAAGCATCGCCGATGCCGCCGCTGCGCGCATTCGGGACCACAACCGTATTGTGGTCGACAGTGGCACGACCACCGCCGCTTTGATCCCTTTATTGGATAAAAAGCGTGGCCTGGTGGTGATGACTAACTCACTCCAGGTTGCCAATGCCATTCGTGAACTCGAACACGAGCCAACGCTGCTGATGACGGGCGGCACTTGGGATACCCATTCTGAATCGTTTCAAGGCCAAGTGGCTGAACAAACCTTACGTGCGTACGACTTTGACCAGCTTTTTGTGGGCGCTGACGGCATTGATGTGGCGCGCGGGACGACCACCTTTAACGAGATGACGGGCCTGACTCGGGTGATGGCGGAAGTCGCGCGAGAGGTGGTGGTGATGATCGAGTCTGAAAAAATTGGCCGTCGGATCCCTAACTTGGAGCTTGCGTGGTCCAGTATCGACACCTTGATCACTGATAATGCGTTGGATGAAGACACTCGGCGCGCGATAGAACAAACCGGCACAGACGTTATCTGTGTAGACAATGTATAAGGACTCACTATGTGTGGAATTGTAGGCGCTGTGGCGCAGCGTGATGTGGCAGAAATTCTGGTTGAAGGCTTACGTCGCTTAGAATATCGCGGATACGACTCAGCAGGGGTCGCCATTACCGATACAAAGAGCGGGCAGATGACGCGTTTACGCCGACTGGGTAAAGTGGCGGCGCTCTCGGACGCAGTGGCTGACGCCAACCCTGCTGGAGGCACAGGGATTGCGCACACGCGCTGGGCAACGCACGGTGAGCCAAGCGAAGCCAATGCGCACCCACACATGTCTGGCGATGATATTGCCATTGTGCATAACGGCATTATCGAAAATCACCACAGCTTGCGCGAACAATTGCAAGCGCGTGGTTATCAATTCCACTCCCAAACCGATACCGAAGTGATTGCTCACCTCGTTGATTGGGAGCGTCGTCAATGTGGCGATCTCCTCGCCGCTTTCCAGCGCACTGTCAGTCAGCTTGAAGGCGCGTATGGCACTGTGGTGATGGATAAAAACCAACCTGAGCGTTTGATTGCGGCTCGTTCAGGCAGCCCGTTGGTGATTGGCCTGGGTGTGGGAGAAAACTTTCTCGCCTCTGATCAGCTAGCGCTGCTCAATGTTACCCGTCGCTTTATCTACCTTGAAGAAGGCGATGTGGCAGATATTAGTCGTCGTGAAGTGGTGATTTACAACCAAGAAGGTACGCCGGTTGAGCGAGAGGTGCATGAAGCAAGCGCCCAGTACGACGCGGCGGACAAAGGCCAATATCGCCATTACATGCAAAAAGAGATTTACGAGCAACCGACTGCGCTTACCAATACCATGGAAGGGCGTTTGGGCAACGATCATGTGATTGTGGATGCGATTGGTAACGGTGCTAGCGATATTCTTGCTAAAGCGCAGCATATTCAAATCATTGCCTGTGGCACCTCCTATAATGCGGGCATGGTGGCGCGTTATTGGTTTGAATCGCTGGCAGGGATAAGCTGTGATGTGGAAATCGCGTCAGAGTTTCGCTATCGCCAGTTTGTCACCCGTCCGAACAGTGTACTGATCACCTTATCGCAGTCTGGTGAGACCGCAGATACGCTAGCAGCGCTGCGTTTGGCCAAAGAGCGTGGCTATATGGCCACCATGACCATCTGCAACGTGGCGGGCTCCTCGTTGGTACGTGAATCCGATCTGGCCTTTATGACGCGCGCGGGCGCAGAAATCGGTGTCGCATCGACCAAGGCGTTCACCACCCAGCTTTCTGCACTGCTGATGCTGGTCACCGCACTGGGTAAAATGCAGGGCACTATCGGATACGAAAAAGAGCGTGAGATTGTCGATGCCTTGCATCATCTGCCTTCAAGTATCGAGCAAGCCCTGACCTTTGATAAAGCCATTGAGCAACTTGCGGAAGACTTTGCTGACAAGCATCACTCACTGTTCTTAGGGCGTGGTGAGTTTTATCCGATTGCCGTAGAAGCTGCGCTAAAGCTAAAAGAAATCTCTTACATTCACGCTGAGGCCTATGCCGCTGGTGAGCTAAAGCACGGCCCACTGGCGCTGATTGATGCCGACATGCCAGTGATTGTTATTGCACCGAACAATGAGTTGTTGGAAAAGCTTAAATCCAATATCGAAGAAGTCCGTGCTCGTGGTGGTCAACTGTATGTGTTTGCCGATCAAGATGCCGGCTTTACACCGGAAGAGGGGATGAACATCATCGCCATGCCACACGTGGATGACATCATCGCCCCGGTGTTCTACACCATCCCGATGCAGCAATTGTCGTATCATGTGGCCTTGATTAAAGGCACGGACGTCGACCAACCTCGTAACCTTGCGAAAGCCGTTACTGTAGAGTAAGCCTGCCTAACATTCACCACGCTCTGACTAGGAGCGTGGTTGATCTTTTATCAATTACTGCCGTTTTGCTACAAAAATGCGATCTGCAGTGACACATTTTGCAAAATGCAAATCATTTTGCACTCAATCTCAGACATCCCGCCTGAAAATACAAACAGAACGCTGTTCTATACCATAAGCTTATGATTTTTATTGCTTTTAGTCCTGCCTAATAACTTGGCCTGCATTGTGCATAGTCGATGGACAAGTACCAACATTGATAAGTTGTAGAGAGGAAGCAATGATTGACTCTAAAAACCAAGTCGCTAAGCGCATCAAAGAAGCCCGTGAGTGGAAAGGGATCACTCAAGTAAAAATGGCCAAGCTACTCAATGTCGCACGCCAAACTTACTTGGATATCGAAAACGGTAAAACCGAACCGCGTGTGCGCATGTTGTCGAACATCGCTGAGCTGACTGAGCGTCCATTAGTGTGGTTTGTGTATGGCGATGAAGATGTCGAGATGCACGATGTGCAGTACAAGCAAGATGTGAACCGCTTGTTGGAGCACTTCTCTCGTTTACCGCATGAAGCACGTACGGCGATCTTGAACCAGAGCGTGAACATGGCCTCATTCTTGGTGAACTATTCTAAGGCCGCACAGCGTGCCTAAAGGCCTGCCTGCCTGATTAGATATGCGGGTAAGTGCCTGCTTACTGAGGTAGGCATCAGCAGCGTAGCATCACACTATCGATGACAGCGCCCATGATAGGCCCGCCGAGCCATGCATAATGCAAGGTCGGTGATGTGACGGGAGCCGATGTTTAAACGGCCCGGGTAACAGAGATGAGGCATGGACCATGGTGATTTCGACAGCGCGCATGGCGCAACGGATCCGTGAAGCACGGGAATTCAGTAAAATAACCCAAGTAGACATGGCGAAGCGTTTGAATGTGGCGCGCCAAACCTACTTGGATGTGGAGTCGGGAAAGACCGATCCTAAGATTCTCGCGCTCATCACGATTGCAGAGATCACTGGTCGCCCATTTAATTGGTTTATTTATGGTGAAACAGACGAGCGAGATATTGCCTTCTCTCACCGCGATGATTTAGCGGCATTGACCAGTCTGTTAAGCCAGTTGCCTCAAGTGGCGCGCCAAACGGTGATGGATAATGCCTTATCGATTGCCGAGTATCTGGTATCACTCTCGCCAGATAAGCGCGTCTAACCTCTGTTATCGGCCCGACATCCCCTGTCGGGCCTTTTTGTATTATTCGCTTAACGGCGAGAGAGAAAGAAGCGATAGGCTGGATTAGCCGTTTCGTCCTTCCACGCATAACCCAGTTCACGCAAATGGGCGGTAAACGCGAGTAAGTCCTGCTCGCCAAGTTCAAATCCACACAGCACACGGCCATAATCTGAACCATGGTTGCGGTAGTTGAATAAGCTAATGTTCCAGTGGGTGCCCAAGGTTTGCAAAAAGTGCAGTAATGCCCCGGGGTATTCCGGAAACTCAAAGCTATACAGGCGCTCGTTAAGCGGCACAGATGGTCGCCCACCAATCATGTAGCGTACGTGTACCTTGGCCATCTCATCGTCAGATAAGTCTTCGACCGGATAACCAGCTTGGCGCAAATCATGCAGAATACTGTCGAGCTCTTCTTGCCCGCCCAGTAAACGTACCCCAACAAAAATATTGGCCAATTGGTCGTCGCCATAGCGATAGTTAAATTCGGTAACCGCGCGGCCACCAAGAATATCGCAAAACTTTAAAAATGCACCGGTTTGCTCAGGGATGGTCACCGCCAGTAGGCCTTCACGTTTCTCCCCCAGTTCAGCACGCTCAGACACGTAGCGTAGTGAGTGGAAGTTGGTGTTGGCGCCCGACAGGACCGCCCCCAATTGCTTGTTTTGTAGTTGGTGCTTGTCGACATAATGCTTGAGACCAGCGAGTGCCAAGGCACCTGACGGTTCAGAGATCGCGCGCGTGTCTTCGAAAATATCTTGTACGGCAGCACAAATCGCATCACTGGAGACGGTAATACTGTCGTCTAGGTATTGCTGACACAGTCGAAATGATTCGTCACCAATCCGTTTAACCGCCACCCCATCGGCAAAAGTTCCCACCCGCTCTAAGGTGACGGGAAAGCCTGCATCCAAGGCGGCACGCAGACATGCGGAGTCTTCCGCCTCCACTCCGATCACCTTGATATTGGGCATAAGCTGCTTGATAAGCACCGCCACACCGGCAGCAATACCACCGCCGCCGACCGGGACAAAAATGTAATCAAGGTGGCTGTTTTGTTGCACCAGCTCCAGCCCGATCGTGCCTTGTCCGGCAATGACCTGCGGATGATCAAAAGGGGGCACAAAGGTATAGCCGTGTTGGTCGGCCAGCGCTTGTGCTTTGCTTTTCGCTTCATCAAAGTTATTGCCGTGTAGGACCACATTCCCCCCAAAGCCTTTAACGGCTTCAACTTTGATGGCGGGAGTGGTGCGGGGCATGACAATGGTGGCTTTGATACCCAGTTTACTGCCGGACAGGGCGACACCTTGGGCGTGGTTACCCGCTGATGCAGCGATCACCCCCGCTTTTTTCTGCGCCTCTGTCAGCTGCGCCATCATGTTATGCGCGCCGCGTAGCTTAAATGAGTGCACGGGCTGCCGGTCTTCACGTTTGAGCTGAACCTGATTACCTAAGCGTTCAGAGAGTCGCTTCATGGCCTGAAGTGGCGAGACAGTCGCCACTTCATAGACAGGCGCACGTAAAATATTCCTTAAGTAATCGGGGCCATCCATGGGGTGTTCGGGTGACGTTTGCGCCTGTTGCATGGTTATTCCTCCAACTTACTGCGATCGCGCACTGCACCCTTATCGGCACTGGTGGCGAGACTGGCATACGCTTTTAGCGCGTAGGAGACTTGGCGTTGGCGGTCTTTAGGCTTCCAACCGCGAGCGTTCACCTCAGCACGGCGGGTGGCGAGGGTGGCTTCATCCACCAGCAGGCTGATTTCGCGGCTAGGAATATCGATACGAATCCGATCGCCATCTTCGACTAAGGCGATGGTGCCGCCATTGGCTGCTTCGGGCGAAACATGGCCGATGGACAGCCCAGATGTCCCCCCAGAGAAACGACCATCGGTGAGTAGGGCACAGGATTTACCCAATCCCATCGATTTTAAGTAAGTGGTCGGATACAGCATTTCTTGCATACCTGGGCCACCTTTCGGGCCTTCATAGCGGATCACCACCACATCACCCGCTTTCACTTTGCCACCTAAAATGGCATCTACCGCGCTGTCTTGGCTTTCAAACACCACCGCGGGGCCTTCAAAGGTCAGTATGCTTTCATCCACCCCTGCGGTTTTGACGATGCAGCCGTTCAAGGCGATGTTGCCTTGTAGCACGGCAAGGCCGCCGTCTTGACTAAAGGCGTATTCATGGGCACGAATACACCCGGATTGGCGATCATCATCCAGGGTGTCCCAACGGCAACGTTGTGAGAACGCTTGGGTGGTGCGGATGCCTGCGGGGCCGGCGCGATAAAAAGACTTCACGTCCTCATCATCGGTTTGCATGATGTCATACCGAGCGAGCTGCTCCTCGAGGCTCATCCCCAGCACGGTTTGTTGTTTGACATTGAGCAGGTTCGCGCGCTGCAGCTCCCCAAGAATGCCCATCACCCCCCCAGCACGGTGCACATCTTCCATGTGATATTGCTGGGTTGACGGCGCGACTTTGCAAAGGTGAGGTACTTGGCGAGACATGCGATCGATGTCATCCATATCAAAATCAATCTCGCCTTCTTGCGCGGCGGCCAGTAGGTGTAAGACCGTATTGGTGGACCCACCCATAGCAATATCCAGCGCCATGGCATTTTCAAACGAGGCGCGATTGGCGATATTGCGTGGCAAGATGCTGTCATCGTCATGCTCGTAGTAGCGTTTGGTCAGACCCACAATGCGTTTGCCGGCGTTGATGAACAATTGCTCACGGTCGGCATGGGTGGCGAGCATAGAACCATTACCCGGCTGGCTCAGCCCCAGCGCTTCGGTCAAACAGTTCATCGAGTTGGCGGTAAACATACCAGAGCACGAGCCACAGGTTGGGCAGGCGGAGCGTTCGATTTGCTCGCTTTGCTCATCGGAGACGTCGGGATTGGCGCCTTGCATCATAGCATCGACCAAATCGAGCTTGAGGATTTGATCGGACAGTTTGGTTTTGCCCGCTTCCATCGGGCCGCCCGACACAAAGATCACCGGGATATTCAGGCGCATAGCGGCCATCAGCATACCCGGAGTGATCTTGTCGCAGTTGGAAATACACACCATGGCGTCGGCACAGTGCGCATTGACCATGTACTCCACGGAATCGGCAATGATCTCGCGAGAAGGCAACGAGTAGAGCATGCCGCCGTGACCCATAGCGATACCGTCATCGACCGCGATGGTATTGAACTCTTTGGCGATACCGCCGGCTTGCTCGATTTCTTTCGCCACCAGCTGGCCCATGTCTTTGAGATGGACATGACCGGGAACAAACTGGGTAAAGGAGTTCACCACGGCAATAATGGGTTTGCCAAAGTCGTCATCTTTGACGCCAGTGGCGCGCCATAACGCGCGCGCCCCTGCCATGTTGCGACCGTGGGTGGTAGTAGCGGAACGATAGGTTGGCATAATTACGGCTCCTTTGCCTTTATTCGCTGTGCTGAGGGTTAACGGGGTCAAGCCAGCCCCATTTGTCGTCGGTGGTGCCATCAAACAAGCCGAAAAAGGCTTGTTGTAACGCGGCGGTGATCGGGCCTCGTTGGCCTTCGCCGACCGTGATCTGATCGACGCTGCGTACGGGAACAATCTCGGCCGCGGTGCCAGTCATAAACACCTCATCGGCCAGATAAAGCGCTTCGCGTGCAATCGGCTCTTCGCGCACGGTGTAGCCCTGTTCTTTTGCAAGGGTGATGATCGAGTCACGGGTGATCCCTGGCAAAATCGCGCTGGTGGCAGGGGGGGTACTGATCACGCCATTTTTGATCACAAAGAGGTTTTCTCCCGCGCCTTCGGATAAAAAGCCACGTACATCCAGAGCAATCCCTTCGGCGTAACCATGGCGGCGAGCTTCGCCTCCTACCAGTAGGGAGGATAAATAGTTTCCGCCAGCTTTAGCGGCGGTGGGGATGGTGTTTGGGGCGGCGCGGTTCCAGCTTGAGATCATCGCATCCACGCCTTGGGCTAGTGCATCTTCACCGAGGTAGCTGCCCCAACTGAACGCGGCAATGATGACATCCATTTCTGTATCGACAGGCGGACAAACGCCTAAACCTACGTTACCCACAAAGCCTAACGGACGGATATACGCCGAGCGCAGTTGGTTAACGCGCAGGGTTTCGCGGCACCCTTCCATTAGGGCATCGACACTAAAGGGGATCGGGAAGCGGTAGATTTTGGCAGAGTCTTTTAAGCGCTGCATATGCTCACGATGGCGAAAGACCACCGGGCCGTTTGGGGTGTCGTAACAACGGATCCCCTCAAAGACGGAGGTACCATAATGCATCGCGTGAGTCAGTACGTGCAC
Organism: Salinivibrio proteolyticus; assembly: GCF_001996165.1. Lineage (GTDB taxonomy): Bacteria > Pseudomonadota > Gammaproteobacteria > Enterobacterales > Vibrionaceae > Salinivibrio > Salinivibrio proteolyticus. The sequence continues at coordinate 53,141 of NZ_MUFP01000017.1, forward strand.
AGTGGCATCCTGCCAAGCGATCATTTCACCGTTAGACCAAATGTAATCAGCGGTATTTGTCGACATGTTATTTTCCTTTTTTATGCGCGTAGGGAATGTGATTGGGTTGAGGGTGTGAGTACCTCAACCACGTCCCATAGCTTAGTCAGTTGTGGTCGCAAGGTCTCGATCGCGCGTTGGCTTTCGACGGTCACGTCAAAGATTACCTCGCCCGCCGCTGTGGGCATGGAGACATTGAGCTGACGCACGGTAAAACCACGGTGACGGATCACGCGCAAGATGCGCTCCAATAATTCTGGGCTGTGGGTGGCGTGAATCGAAAATTGGTGTTGTGTCATCAGCTTTGCTCCATCATTTGTTGGTTGGCCGCACCGGGTGGCACCAGTGGCCAAACATTTTCCATTTCATCGATAGCAACGTGTAGCAGGTAAGGACCGGGATGGCCCATCATCATGGTCAGCCCAGCGTGTATTTCTTCTTTGCAGCGGATACGGTGTCCCGGAATATCAAAGGCGCGCGCCAAGGTGAGAAAATCAGGGTTGTCAGACAAATTGGTCTCGCTGTAGCGCTGATCAAAAAAGAGCTGTTGCCACTGGCGCACCATGCCTAAGCGTTGATTGTCGAGCAGGATGATTTTCACGCCGATGCCTCGGCGTTTTAAGGTACCAAGCTCTTGGATATTCATCATAAATGAGCCATCACCAGTCACCAGTACCACCTCATCGTGGGGGCGAGCGATCTTCGCACCCATCGCGGCGGGCAAACCAAACCCCATGGTGCCAAGTCCTGCCGAGGTCAATAGGTTTTCGGGCTCGCTAGGCGTCACATGCTGGGCGACCCACATTTGATGCTGACCGACATCGGTGGCGATCACGGTTTGCGCCGGCATGCTGTCTGACAAGGTTTTCAGTAGCGCGGGCGCATAAATGGCATCGCCGGGATGGTCGTAACGCCATGCGTGCTGCTGTTGCCAGTGGTGTACTTGCTCTCGCCATGCCGGTGAGGTGTTGGGCGTGGCGAGCTTGGGTAAGACGGTATTCAGCTCAGCGCAAACCGGCGCTTGTGCGCGGCGCAGCTTGTTTAATTCTGCGGCATCAATATCCACATGCACTACCTTTGCGTGAGGAGCAAAGGTATCGAGCTTCCCGGTGACGCGATCATCAAAACGGGCCCCGACGGCAATCAACAAATCACATTGCTGTACCGCAAGGTTGGCGGCTTTGGTGCCGTGCATACCCAACATGCCTAAATAGTGCGGATAGTCTTTGTTAACGGTGCCTAGCCCTTTAAGGGTACTGACAACGGGCATTTGACTGCGAATAAGATAATCGCGAAGCGCCGCTGTTGCTTTGCCTAGCACCACGCCACCACCGACATACAGCATAGGGCGCTCGCTTTTTTGGATCAGTGCATTGGCATGTTCGAGCGCGACAGCATCCAGAGGGATGCCAGTGGGCGCAGGCACTGAGGCTTCTCGGGGCGCAGGGATCAGCGCTTGTTGTACGTCTTTAGCAATATCGACTAACACAGGCCCCGGGCGGCCTGATTGTGCCACGACGAACGCCTTTTCGAGCGTGGCGGTAAGGTCTGCGGGGTCTGTGACCAAAAAGCTATGTTTGGTACAGGCCAAAGACAAACCTAAGACATCAATTTCTTGGAAAGCATCCGTGCCGATTAATGGGCTGGCCACTTGGCCTGTGATGGCGACCACCGGGACGGAGTCCATCATTGCATCGGCCAATCCGGTGATCAGATTCGTCGCGCCGGGGCCAGAGGTCGCTAGGCAGACGCCGGGACGCCCGCTAGCACGAGCATAACCGATGGCGGCCATGGCAGCGCCTTGTTCGTGGCGACATAAAATGTGTTCGACGCCGCCGTCGTATAGCGCATCATAGACTGGCATGATGGCGCCACCCGGATAACCAAATACCGTTTCAACGCCTTGCTTACGTAAGGCTTCCACAACCCATTGTGCACCTGTCATCGTCGCCCCTCCCCGAATGAACGGGGAGGGCAGGTGTGCGAATAGTCAGTGTCTGCGCTCTCCATTTTTGCTGCTTCCGTTTTTGTGTGGCTTGACCACATGAATGAAAAAAGCCCCCGAACCTGGTTGGGTGCGGGGGCTTGGTTGCGATGTTTGCTGCTGTGTTTCGCGTACCTACACCCCTCGCGGTAGAATGACCACGATAAGGCGAATAATGAGGACGGTAGCGAAGTTTGGCATTTGTCTGTCTTTTCTTGTCGTTAGTCGCCCATTGTTGGGCGTTTTGTTAATTATGTTTTTGTTTGCGCCTGCTTGTTACAGGTCAGTCACGAACTCGATCTGGCGCCGAGTCTCATGTTTAATTGTTGTGCATTTGTAGTGGTATCACAGACCTCACTCGCATGACAAGAAAAAATTACTCTGAATCACAAATTCTCTCGTCACCATAAGCGCAAGGTTTCATAGTAATAGCAGGATAGAGTCATGGCGCTAGCGATTGTGCATAGCCGAGCGTGTGTCGGGGTAGAGGCTCCCAATGTGACGGTTGAAGTTCACATTTCCAATGGATTGCCAGGATTTGCGCTGGTGGGGTTACCGGAAACCACGGTCAAAGAAGCGCGTGATCGGGTCAGAAGTGCCATTGTGACCTCCAATTTTGAATTTCCGTCACGGCGTATTACCGTCAATTTGGCACCGGCGGATTTACCGAAAGAAGGAGGGCGTTTTGATTTGCCCATCGCGCTTGGCATTTTGGTCGCCTCAGGGCAAATTCCAGCGAAACGGCTGCATGAATTTGAGTTTCTCGGTGAGCTGGCGTTATCCGGGCAGTTGCGCCCCGTCAAAGGGGCATTACCGGCGGCGCTTGCCAGTCAAAAAGCGCAGCGCGCGCTCGTGGTCCCTGATGGTAACGCTAGCCAAGTGGCGTTGGTGGACAGCGAGCGCCATGTGTCAGCGCCCGATTTAATCGCAGTGTGTCAGCACTTAGCGGGCCAACAGAGTTTGCAGCTTAACGCGACACCACATGGGGATACAACGCCGGCGCCAACCCGCTGCTTACGTGACATCATCGGCCAGCAGCAAGGCAAACGCGCGCTAGAAATCGCCGCCAGTGGTTCACATAACTTGTTGTTTGTTGGACCGCCCGGAACGGGAAAAACCATGTTAGCGTCGCGTTTGTGCGACTTGCTTCCTCCCATGAACGACGAAGAAGCGTTAGCCTCCGCCGCGGTAACGTCATTAACCCAGCAACCTTTGCATGAGGGAAACTGGCGCCAGCGACCGTTTCGAAGTCCTCATCACTCTAGTTCTATGGCGGCACTGGTCGGGGGCGGAACGGTCCCGCGTCCCGGGGAGATCTCATTGGCGCACCAAGGGGTGCTGTTTTTGGATGAAATGCCAGAGTTTGAGCGTCGTGTGCTTGATGCGCTCCGCGAGCCGCTGGAGTCGGGTGAAATTATTATCTCGCGTGCTAACGGTAAAACCCGCTTCCCCGCGCGTTTTCAGTTGATTGGCGCATTAAACCCGAGCCCGACAGGCCATCATGAGGGCGAACTAGCGCGCTCTAATCCACAGCAAGTGTTGCGCTATTTGGCGCGTTTATCTGGCCCTTTGCTGGATAGGTTTGATATGTCGATTGAGATCCCGGCACTGCCGCGCGGGATGTTATCGAGCGGCGGCGACCGCGGTGAATCAACCGCAAAGGTGAGAGCGAGAGTTGCGTGTGCCCGTGCGCGTATGTTGGCGAGGCAAGGGAAAGTGAATGCGTTACTCAGCAATCGCGAAATGGAGGAATACTGTCAGCTTGCGCAGGTGGATGCTGCGTTTCTCGAGCAGGCATTGCATCGATTAGGACTGTCGGTACGGGCATACCATAGGATCATTAAAGTGGCGAGGACGATTGCCGATCTGGCCGAAGCGGAGGCGATAAGCCGCCCTCATCTTGCTGAGGCCTTAGGGTATCGGGCGATGGATGGCTTACTTCGCCATCTCAACGCCCAAGTCAGTTGATTACTTCTGGCTTAACAGGAAGTTAATCAGCTGGAAGTACTCTTCCGGGGTTTCGACGGTTTTCGGTGTCACGTGATATTTACCGTTCACGATCACCGCAGGCACGCCGCGTAGGCCGGCTTTTTCAAAAGATTGATCAAATCGTTTGGCCATCGAGTTGGCGGCAAAGCTGTTGTAAGCCGAATCGAACTCTTTGCCATCGACGCCGTTGTCGACAAACATTTGGCGAACGTCATCTAGCGACTTGGGCGCATTTTGGGCCACATGAATACGGTCAAAAATCACGGGGATCATGGTGTCTTCAACGTTTAAGACCACGGCGGTTGCATAGGCGCGTGTGACCACTTCACCCATATTGCCGCCCATGAAAGAAACGTGATTTTTTACCACTTTGGCATTGTCAGGCACTTGTTGCTTCAACTGCTGCACCAGTGGCTCAAATTGGAAGCAGTGCGGACAATAAAACGAGAAGAACTCGGTTACCGTTGGGGTGTCGGTCGCTGCGGTATCTAGGATTTGATAATCCTCGCCCGCTTTGAAGCGGCCGGGTTTGGCGGCGGGGACGTCGATCGCTTCTGCTGGCTCAGTTTGGGATTGGGTTTGCGTCGTGGCCTGTTGGCTTGTCGACTCGACGGTTTCAGGCTCAGAGCAGGCCGCAAGGCCGAGTACGAGCAAGATAGGAAGCAGTTTTTTCAGCATCATTGAATGACTCTCCGTTATCGGTTGAACGCTTACGGGTACAAGGTAAGCGATGGCGCTTGTAAGGCGGCAAGCTGCTCTTTAAAAGCAAGCACCTGACTTTCCCAGTATTTTGCCTCAGCAAACCAGGGGAATGCACGTGGAAATGCCGGGTCTTGCCAGCGTTTTGCTAACCACGCCATATAGTGCACCATTCTCAGACCACGTAAGGGCTCGATCAGTTGCAATTGGTCAGCAGGAAATTCACTAAACTCACGATAGCCTTCGGCAAGGGTATCAAGTTGGGCCAGCTGATCGGCACGGCTGCCGTTTAAAAACAGCCACAGATCTTGAATTGCGGGGCCATTGCGGGTGTCGTCAAAGTCGACAAATAACGGGCCATCGCGCCATAGAATATTGCTCGGATGGCAGTCGCCGTGCAAACGGATAATCGGCCAGTTGGTATGCCACCTTTCGCTAATGGCATCGATCAGTCGGTCAAGATCGGAGAAAAAGGTCGATTTAATCCCATCGGGGATCAGGCTCGCATGGGTCAATGCGTGGCGAGGTTGGTAGAGGTGGGTGTCGAGATCAAATCGCGCACGTGCCTGAAAAGGTCGAGCGGCACCGACTTGGTGAATACGGCCAAGATAGCGGCCAACCGCTTCGAGCTGGTCCCAGTTGTCGACTTCAAAGTTGCGCCCACCCACGCTGGGAAACAATGCAAAACGGTAGCCGTTGAAATGAAACAAGCTGGTCCCGTCGAGAACGAGTGGGGCGACGACGGGAACCTCCGCGTCGACTAACTCTTGGCAAAACGCATGTTCTTCAAGTATTTGCTCGTCTGTCCAGCGGGCAGGGCGATAAAACTTCACCACGTAGCGCTTGCCATCATCGGCAACAAATTGATAGACCCGATTCTCGTAGCTATTCAGTGCAAGTAAACCCGATTGTGGGTAAATCCCTACCGACTCAATGGCATCCAGTTGATGCTCAGGGGTGAGGGCGTGAAAATCAAAGCCAGGTTCAGTCATGGTTTGCTACTCATTCAGCACAGAAGTGTCATGGTAACAAATAAAAAGGGCGCTGCATGCGCCCTTGTTACCAATCAGCTGGGTGGCTGATTAAAGGTCTGTAATAAAGCGGCTTTCCGCTTGGACCTCTTTTTGTTTGTCGCCCGATGCACGCTCCATGACAAAAGTGATGTCGGCAATGCGTTGGGTCATCTCGTAGGTGTCCACGCCTAAACTGATGGGCAGTGAGAACACTTCTCCCGCTTGCACTTTAACGGTTTGTGGACCGTACCATTGCACATCTTTTAGCCCTTTCACCGAGAGGGTATAGGTTTCATCACTTTGGGTCTTATTGAGGATTTTCAGCGTGTAGGTATTCTCAATCAGTCCTTGATTGTTGACGCGATACAGTTGGTTACGGTCACGAATGACATCCAATTCCATAGGCATCACGGACATGGCTAAGTAGATAAACATAGCCGTGACAATGGTCATGACGATGCCGTAACCGACCAGTTTGGGTCGCATAACTGCCGTCTTCTTCCCTTCAAGCTTATGCTCGGTGGTATAGCTTATCAGTCCGCGTTCATAGCCCATACGGTCCATGGTTTGATCACAGGCATCAATACAGGCACCACAGTTGATACATTCATACTGTAGGCCATCGCGAATATCGATGCCGGTTGGGCAGACTTGAACACATAAATTACAGTCAATACAGTCACCAAGCCCCAACTCTTTAGGATCTTTTTTACGTGGACGTGGGCCACGTTTTTCGCCCCGTTCGACATCATAGCCGACAATAAAAGTGTCTTTGTCGAACATGGCGGATTGGAAACGTGCATAGGGACACATATGGATACACATAATCGAGCGCATCCAACCCGCATTTCCGTAAGTACAGGCGGCAAAGAAAATCACCCAAAAACCGACCCAGAAACTGGTATCGAAGGTGACTAAGTCCACCGCCAACTCGCGCATGGGGACAAAATAGCCGACAAAGGTCATGCCCGTAATTAAGGAGACTGCCCACCATGCCGCGTGTTTCGCAGTTTTGCGTACGGCCAGATCGGGCGTCATTTTTAATGAGTCTTGCTTACGACGCTTGTTGGCAGCACCTTCGAGCTTTTCTTCAAACCAGATAAACAGGAAGGTCCATACAGTTTGCGGGCAAAGGTATCCGCACCAGACGCGGCCGAGGAAGGTGGTAATAAAAAAGAGTCCGAACGCCCCAAGCATCAACAAAGCTGCCAATAAGGTCAGATCTTGTGGCCAAAGTGTGGTGCCAAAAAAGGTGAACTTCTGGTTGCCGATATCGAGCAAAATCGCTTGGCGCCCTTGATACGGGATCCAAGGAATAGCAAGAAACAGCACCATGAAAAACCAGCCCATGTAGCGGCGCATTTTTTGGTAATAGCCTTTTACCGCGCGCACATAAATGCGATTGCTTGGATTAAAGCGATCGTCAGCCCCTTTATGGGTCTTCGGATTGTATTCTTTTGCGGTCACGTCTTTGACGTCTATCTTTTCGTTGCTCATGACATTGGCTTTCCTTGGGATGTCGAGGCCTTGGTACGTTGCCAGACCCTGTTTATCGTTGTGACGCGTGATTATAGCGTAGCCAGATTCGCGAATACTCTATCAGTGTCATAGTTTGCGAAACAGTCACAAACTAGAACAATTCCAGCTATAACAGCGCACTATGTGTGCTCCCTGCCTCATTCCGCTTAAGATTGGATACCACGAGCACGCAAGATAGCGGCTTTGAAGTCCTCTTCGCTGTCTTTTGCCAAGCCGGGAATGGGGGCAGTTTTATCTTCTAGTCGCATTTTGAGTTGATAGATCAAGGTGTCGTCCGAGATGTTATCCAGCCCGTCTTGATGGCCAGCCTCTTGGGCAATGACAGTGAGCATCTCGACCAGTGAGCACTCTGGCGTTTTCTGCCACGACTGATTTAACAGCTCGAGCAGTTCATTGATGCGATGGCAATTCATAGGTGTCCTTTATGTGTGGCACGTAAAAAACACCATTTTGCCCGAGCGTATTGGGCTGAAACTTAGCCAAGATCAAATAAGGCGCAGGTGAGGATTAATTTATCGGCATCACGCGATTGCGGCCGAGTTTCTTAGCGCTGTATAAGTGCTTGTCAGCACGATGAATGAGATCTGACGCAGACTCACCCGTTTCATTATCGTACTCTGCAACGCCAATCGATACCGTGATATGGTCGAGCGTGTTGCCTCGGCGTCTGTCTTTGATAATCATCCGGTCGATAGCGGTGCGTATCGTTTCAGCAATCCGCTTGGCGCCATTGAGACGTTTTTGCGGGATGAGCAAAGCAAACTCTTCGCCGCCATAACGAAAGGCTTGGATGCCATCACGACAGTAATCGCTGAGGCGCTTGGCCACTTGTTTTAGCACAGTATCGCCAATCACATGACCATAGGTGTCGTTGAGCTTTTTAAAGTGGTCAAGGTCAATCATGGCGAGGCAAAAAGGCGGAGTGAGATTGCTGTCGATATAGGCGGCGAGTTCTCGGTCGAAGGCGCGGCGGTTTAATAGGCCGGTTAAGCCATCATGCGTGGCTTGCTCTGTCATTTCTGCCAGCGTCTGTTTGAGCTGAGAGATCTCTTGCTGCGCATCACTGAGCTGGTGCTTGAAGTAGCGGGTCGACTGGGTGAGCGATTGGGAGTCTTTAACCACGTTACGCACGACCGCGATGGTCTCATCGATAGACAAGCCTTCATCTTCCACCCGCGCAAGCTGTTCGAAGGTGCGATCTAACACACTCTGGAAGGCATCGGTGTCTTGCAACGTATCCGACATCGAGTGGCTCATCTCGGTCATCATCGACTCGAGGCTTTGCTTGAGAGCGCTCATGTCTTGGCTGTGTTTATCGGCGACGTGTTTTTGGTAGAGCATGTCACTTTGCAGCGGACTGCAGGTGCCATGATGCGTGAGCGTGTCGTCCACATCCGCATTGAGTTGAGGATCGGTATCCGCGACATAGGTGTACCACAATGCGTAGTTGGTAGGGGTGGTGGGCACCTTGTATTTCATCATTAACGGCACGGCTTTCTTTAGAAAACCGGTCGATTGTTGAAACTGATCATCCGACATGGCTACGTTGATACTCCCTGTCCGGTCGGGGGCCGAAAAAACACGTTATTATCAGTGTATACCCAAATTTAGGGCGCTGGCAGTGCGCGAGCCAAAAGTGTGTACCTGTAGGCCAGATTGGCCTACAGGGCATTGATTTAGAGAAAGAAAGGACTGGGCTGGAACAGGCGCTCTACGTCTGGAATGTATTTTTTATCGACCAAGAACATCACCACATGGTCGTCTTGTTGGATCACGGTTTTATCGTGTGCAATCAAGACTTCTTCGCCACGTACCACTGCCCCGATGGTGGTGCCGGGGGGCAGTTTGATATCGCCAATCTCACGGCCCACGACTTTGGATGTTGCAGCATCACCATGAGCGATGGCCTCGATGGCTTCGGCCGCGCCACGCCGTAGCGATGACACATTGACGATGTCACCACGACGAACGTGGGTTAGCAGGGCAGAGATAGTCGCTTGTTGAGGAGAGATGGCAATATCGATCGCGCCGCCTTGTACCAAGTCGACATACGCACCGCGTTGAATCAGCACCATGACTTTCTTTGCCCCAAGGCGTTTGGCCAACATGGCAGACATGATGTTCGCTTCATCTTCATTGGTCACCGCGATAAAGACATCGATTTGGTCAATGTGCTCTTCGCTCAACAGCTCTTGATCGGAGGCATCGCCACAAAATACCGTGGTATCTTCCAGCAACTCAGATAGGTGTTCGGCTCGGGCAGGATCGCGCTCGATAAGCTTAACGCTGTATTGGCGTTCAAGTGCCATGGCTAGGCCAGCCCCGATATTCCCGCCCCCGACAATCATGATCCGTTTGTAGGGTTTTTCGAGGCGTTGCAATTCACTCATCACGGAGCGAATGTGGTTACTGGCGGCGACAAAAAACACTTCGTCATCGGCTTCGATAATGGTGGTGCCTTGCGGGCGAATGGGGCGATCGCGACGGAAGATAGCGGCAACACGGGTATCGACGTGCGGCATATGCTCACGCAGTGCCGACAAAGCCTTTCCGACAAGCGGGCCGCCGTAATACGCTTTGACGGCGACTAAGCCCACTTTGTTATCGGCAAAACCGACCACCTGCAGCGCCCCTGGATATTCAATGAGGCGGCGAATGTAGCGGGTAACGAGCTCTTCGGGCGCAATTAAATGATCGACCGGACAGGCCTCGCGATTAAACAGCTGATCTTTGACTGCCAAGTACTCTGGGCTGCGGATCCGGGCGACACGGTTAGGTGTATTAAATCGGGTATACGCAACCTGACAAGCAATCATATTGGTCTCGTCAGAATTGGTGACCGCAACTAACATATCAGCATCTTGTGCGCCAGCTTCTTGCAGCGTTGAGGGATGGCTGGCATAGCCTTGCACCACGCGCAGATCGTATTTGTCTTGCAAGTCACGCAGTCGTTCAGGCGCACAATCGACAATGGTGATGTCGTTGTTTTCACCCACCAAGTTTTCTGCCAAGGTGCCGCCGACTTGTCCGGCGCCCAAGATGATGATTTTCATGTTATTAACTCTCCCTGCTTGGCACTTAGGTCAGTGACTTTTCCAAGCATGCGTAGTAAAAGCCGTCCATGTCTTGCTCGCCGGGTAAAACCTGACGTCCCGGTACTTCTGACGTGCCGGTGCGTAAGTTGGCATCTGGTGTACGGGCGAGAAAATCACGGATTTGATGGCGATTTTCATCAGGTAAAACAGAACAGGTTGCATACACAAGAGTACCGCCCGGCTTAAGCTGCTGCCACATTGCATCCAAGATTGCCGCTTGGAGCGTGACGAGGGCGGCAATGTCGCTATCACGGCGTAACCATTTGATGTCGGGGTGGCGACGGATCACACCGGTTGCCGAACAGGGTGCATCCAGCAAAATACGGTCAAATGCGGGACCTGAATGCCAAGCGCTGGGTTCGCGAGCATCGGCTTGTTTCACCGTGGCATTAAGCCCCAGTCGAGCAAGGTTCTCTTTGACGCGGCTCAATCTTTGCGCATCGGCATCAATCGCGGTCACGTGTGCGCTCGGTTGGTGCTCTAAGATATGACAGGTTTTTCCGCCCGGTGCCGCACAGCAATCAAGAATCGTCTCGTTTGCTTGCGGGGTCAGGTAGTCGACCGCGAGCTGGGCAGCGGCGTCTTGGACGGATACCCAACCTTGGTCAAACCCAGGTAAGCGCGAGACATCGCAAGGCTTGGTTAGTTTGATTGCATCGCCAGCCTCAACGAAGCACTCTCCATCAATGCCCGCTTCTTTGAGTAGTGCAAGATAGGTATCAGGGCGATGGTACTGACGATTAACCCGCAGCCACATGGGCGCTTTTTGATGGTTGGCCGCGACAATCGCTTGCCATTGCTCGGGATAGGCTTCTTGTAACCGCTTGAGTAGCCAACTGGGGTGGCAAAACTCGCCGGCGGCATTGGCGGTACTGGTTTCATCTAACGCGGTTTGCTCGCGTTGATATTGACGTAAGATGGCATTGATCAACCCACGAAGTTGAGGGCGCTTGAGTGTTTGGGTGGCGTTCACGGTTTCAGCCACTGCTGCATGCGCTGGGATGCGCATATAACCTAATTGATACAAGCCGACCAGAATGAGGTGATGGAAGACACGTTGTTTGCCTTTCAGTGGCTTATCCATCAAGGATTGCACGATTTGCTCAAGGCGTGGCAACCAACGTAAGGTGCCATAACACATCTCTTGTAATAAGGCCGCATCACGCGGTGCGATACGTTGCTGGGCTAAAGGCAGTTGTTGTGACAGGGACTGACCCTGATCGACAACTTGATACAGAACGCGGGCAGCCGCGGCTCTTACATTCATGCTGTTACCTACATTGCAGCCAAGTGGCGAGTCGTATGCCACCAAGGGGCGTTAACCAATAAAAAAGGCCAGTGGACTGGCCTTTGAATGACGATGACACGGGAAACCGTGTTCATTATAGCTGTGTACCAATCTCAAACCATTCACGGCGCGCGTTGAGCAGCTCATGGGCTTGCATGGCTTTTTTACCGGGAGGCTGAAGCTGTGTTAGCTGGAGTACACCTTTGCCGGTAGCAACCTGAATACCGTGCTTGTCGGTATTGATCACCGTGCCTGGTGTGGCCTCGACATCAATGTCGAGCACATTGGCCTGCCAGACTTTGATATTTTGCTCTCCCAAGGTGAAGTAGCTGACTGGACGTGGATTAAAGGCGCGAATGCAGCGTCCGATAAACGCAGCATCTTGTGTCCAATCAATTTTGGCTTCTTGCTTGGTCAGCTTCTCGGCATAGTTGGCTTTGGCATCGTTTTGTGGCTCGGCAAGAATAATGCCGTTGGCCATGTCATTGAGACAATCAATCAAGGCTTGGGGCCCCAATTCTGCCAAACGCGTATACAAGCTGGCACTGGTATCGGTTTCTTCGATAGGCAGCGTGGCGATTTTTAGCATATCACCGGTATCAAGGCCTTCGTCCATCTGCATGATGGTGACACCGGTTTCGGTATCTCCTGCCCATACGGCACGCTCTATCGGCGCGGCGCCGCGCCAACGTGGCAAGATAGAACCGTGGACATTCACACAGCCCAAACGAGGTGTATCCAATACCGCTTTGGGCAGAATCAGCCCGTAAGCGACCACCACCATCACGTCGACGTTCAAGGCAGCCAGTTCCGCTTGTGCTTGTTCATCACGCAACGTGCGGGGTTGATACACGGGTAAGTCATGCTCAAGCGCGAGCTTTTTCACTGGGCTTGCCGTGAGCTTCTTGCCTCGGCCTGCCGGTTTATCTTCGCGGCTATAAACCGCAATCACCTCATGCTCGCTGTTGAGCAGGGCCTGCAAATGGCGCGCGGCAAAATCCGGCGTGCCCGCAAATACAATACGCAGCGGTGTACTCAAAGTGACCTCAGCTTGCTTTTTGGTTAGCGCGTTTGATTTTTTCCATCTTCTGCTTGATGCGTTGACGCTTCAATGGCGAGAGGTAGTCAACAAACAACTTACCTTCCAAATGGTCGAGCTCATGCTGGACACAAATGGCCAACAGGTCGTCAGCATCAAACTGAAATGGATTGCCGTCGCGGTCTAACGCTTTCACAGTCACTTCGGCAGCACGTGGCACCAAGGCACGGGAACCCGGTACGGACAGGCAGCCTTCTTCGATACCGTCTTCGCCACGTTTTTCGATGATCTCTGGGTTAATTAACACCATAGGGTCATCACGGGTTTCAGATATATCGATCACCACGATACGTTGGTGAAAATCCACCTGGGTCGCGGCGAGACCAATACCGTCTTCGTCGTACATGGTCTCGAGCATGTCGTCGACCATTTTTTGGATCTCAGGCGTCACTGCTTCGACCGGCTTGGCGACGGTGCGAAGACGCTCATCTGGGAATGTTAATACGTTCAATAAAGCCATAACGTCTCATAAAAATTGAACTGTGCCGAAAGCGGCACGGGGTAATTGGGTTAATTCTAGACATTTTGACAGCCAATTGACAGCATCAGCATCATCCGTCTGGTGAGGAAGACATTGATGACAAGAAAGCTGTTCAATCTCGCCGCCGCTGGGCTATTGGCTATCGCGCTACCAGTACTGGCAGCCAGCTCTGCCGAGAGTCAGCGATATGTGGTTGAGCGAGGGGATACCCTGTGGGATATCGCCGCTACCTTTTTCGATAACCCTTGGCAATGGCCTGAGGTGTGGTACGCAAATCCGACCATAAAGGATCCCAATCTGATTTATCCCGGCGATGTGCTCACCCTCACATGGCAAGCGGGGAAACCGACCGTTAGCTATAAGCCTAGGCGTGCGATTGCAGCAAAGGGAGATTCGCCTAAGACGCCAGCGCTGAGCAGTGTCGATCCTATGCTGCTGCCGTACTTACAGCAGGACATGCTGGTTGAAAAGGCGCGTTTGGTGGCGCTGCCTCGCGTCCTTGGCTCAACGGATGGGCGTCAATATTTGTCAGTGCACGATACCCTGTATGTGGATGCGTCGCTGAGTGCTAAGGATTGGCAAGTGTTTCGGGTTGAGAAAACCTTTTTACGCCCTGCGACGTCAGAGGCTAGCGCCGAACCTACCGCGATGGTGAGCTTAAAACATGTGGCTGATGGAAGCATCCGTGCGCGAAGTGAAGGGCGCAGTGTGATGACATTGACTCGGGTAGTGCAAGAAGTGCGCCCCAATGATGTCTTGTTACCTTTACCCGAGAACACGCATCCGCGCTTTTGGCCCCAAGCGGCTCAAACTGATGCCACATTATTAGGGCATCTTTATGGCAGTGAGTATGTCGCGAATGGTCAGCTTGTGGTGCTTGATAAAGGCGCCAATGATGGCGTGGCAGCCGGGCAAATGTTTACTGTCACTGAAGCCGGTGCCAACGTATTAAATGGCCCTGGTGAGTATCGCTATCAAAACGCGAGTGACAGTGCCGCCCAGCCGATGACCGCCTTGCCTGATGTGACGGTGGGACAAACCATGGTGGTTCGGGCATACCCTTGGGTCAGTTTGGCTGTGATTACCCAAGCGCGTCAGCCAATTAAAGCCGGCATGCATGCGGTGCCACCTTCCCCTCAACTGGCCTATGCGCGATAAATCCCTGCGAGGGTGGTTGATACTGACCCAAGTGCCGCGGTTGCGCGTTTCTCAGCGACGCGCGCTGTTGGCCAAAGTGCCCATCGATGCGTTGAGTGAGCAAACTGCTCATGATCTTGCCGCGGTTGGCTTAACCGCGGAGCAATGTCAGGCTATCACGCATCCCAATCATGCCATGATTGAGCGTAGCCTTGAGTGGGCGAGGCAAGAGCATTGCCACTTGGTTGGCTTTGATCATCCAGCTTACCCTGCATTACTCCGAGAAATCGCACGGCCGCCTTTGCTCTTATATGTGCAAGGCGATCTGACTTGCTTGGCGATGCCTCAATTGGCGATGGTTGGCAGTCGTCACGCGACCCCGCAAGGCTTAGAAACGGCGTATCAATTTGCTAAACAACTGGTTGAGCATGGTGTTGCGATTACCAGTGGGCTTGCGCTAGGTATCGATGGGCGGGCACACAAAGGCGCACTTGAAGGTCACGGTAAGACATTGGCGGTGCTAGGAAGCGGGCTTGCCAATGTGTATCCCGCACGACATCGCGCATTGGCCGAGCGGATTGAAGCACAGGGTGCACTGGTTTCAGAGTTCTGGCCAGAGGCACCGCCAAGGGCTGAGCACTTTCCGCGGCGCAACCGGTTGATCAGTGGCCTGTCGGCAGGCGTATTAGTGGTAGAGGCCGCGCCACAAAGTGGGTCACAGATCACGGCACGTTATGCACTTGAGCAAAATCGTGATGTGTTTGCGATTCCTGGGCCCATTGACCAAGTCCAGTCGCGTGGATGCCACCAATTGATTAAACAAGGGGCCACACTCACAGACTGTGTCGATGATATCTTGCATGAAATTGATAGCCTGATAAGCTTCGCCGCGTGTCAACAAACCGAATTATTTAGTGACGCGCCTAAGTTAGATACACATGAAGGATTGCCATTTCCTGAGCTGTTGGCTAACGTAGGTACTAAAGCGACGTGTGTCGACGTACTGGCTGAGCGCTGCAACCAACCGGTTCACGAAATCATGATGCAGTTGTTAGACTTAGAACTCCAGGGGCTTGTAGCAGCAGTACCCGGTGGCTATGTCAGAACGAGGAGGGGCTAGCCATGATGGACATTCTTATGTACCTGTTCGAAACCTACATCCACAGCGATGTGGAAGTGATGATCGATCAGGACGAGTTAGCAGATGAATTGTCCCGCGCGGGTTTTCATCAAGACGATATATATAAAGCCCTGAACTGGCTTGAAAAGCTGGCACAGTTGCAAAATGCGGATAAACAGCCTTACCTATCAGGCAGTGCCCAAAGCTCGATCCGAATCTATACCGAGCAAGAAACGCGCTTTATTGACCAAGAAAGCCGAGGCTTCCTCTTATTCTTAGAGCAGGCTGGGGTGCTTTCACCGGAAACGCGTGAAATGGTCATCGATCGGGTGATGGAACTCGAGACCCAAGAATTTGGTCTTGATGATCTAAAATGGGTTATTTTGATGGTGCTGTTTAACGTGCCTGGTAACG
The DNA here is from genome assembly GCF_001996165.1 of Salinivibrio proteolyticus. Classification (GTDB taxonomy): domain Bacteria; phylum Pseudomonadota; class Gammaproteobacteria; order Enterobacterales; family Vibrionaceae; genus Salinivibrio; species Salinivibrio proteolyticus. The sequence continues at coordinate 69,038 of NZ_MUFP01000017.1, forward strand.
AACGTGCGTATACACAGATGGAAGAAATGCTGTACGACGCACAAGAGGGATACGTGCATTAACGCTTATCAATGACAGTAAAAGGTGTGAATGAGTAAAGATAACACCCCGAATACCCACGAGCGCTGCCCGGAATGTGGCAGCGCTCTTGCGTTTAAATCGGGCAAACGAGGCCCGTTTCTGGCCTGTACCGCCTATCCAGACTGCCACTATACCAAAGCTTTACATCATGGTGATGGCCATGTAGTAAAAGCGCTTGGCGTGGCTTGCCCGGCGTGTCATCAGGGAGAATTGGTGTTACGCCAAGGTCGATTCGGTATGTTTATTGGCTGTGATCAGTTCCCGCAATGTACGCATATCGAAAAACCGGATGAACCCGATCATACCACCCTAACCTGCCCAGCCTGCCACAAAGGTGAGCTGGTGGAGCGCACCTCGCGTTACGGCAAGCGCTTTTTTGCCTGTGACCAATACCCTAAGTGTCATTTTGCGGTAAACGCACAACCGATAGCCGGCACCTGCGAGCAATGTGGTTTTGCGCTGCTGGTGGAGCGTAAGAAAGGTGGCAAGACAGTACATCAATGTGCCGATAAGTCCTGCAGCGCGATTCAAGGTGAATCGGCTGCAGAATCGGAGAGCGAAGGCTAATCGGTTTGCGCGGCGAGAGCTAATGCCGCCGATTTCAAACCGTGAAAAGCATCGCAGGGAAGGTAGCTGGCGAGACTGGCTAACTTGGTGGCAAGCGCCGCGTTCGATGTGGCCGTGACATTAATATGACCCACTTTGCGCCCCGGACGAGGCGTTTTGTTGTACCAATGCACATGGGCATCACGATAGGTCGCAAGCGGGACACTGCCTTGGCCTAAGATATTGATCATTGCCGTCGGCTGAATTAACTCGGTCGGGCCGAGGGGTAAGCCGCTGACCGCGCGCAGGTGGTTTTCAAATTGGCAACACGCGCTACCTTGCTGTGTCCAGTGACCGGAGTTGTGCACCCGAGGCGCTATCTCGTTCACCAGCAAGCTGCCGTCTACATCAAAGAATTCCACCGCAAGCACCCCCACATAGTTAAGCGCGCTGGCAATTTTTTCCAACATGTCCGCCGCCTGTGTTTGCAAGGCATCCTCATCCGGGCGCACCACAGACAAGGTTAGTATCCCATCATGGTGGTGGTTTTGGGTCAGGCTATAGCTGGCAAATTCACCATTCGCGCCACGCACACCAATCAGTGACACTTCTCGATCAAAAGGGATCATGGCTTCGGCAATGATGGCTTGGCCATCGCGCTGTTCGGGCGCGGTGAGAAAGGCGTCGAGCTCGGCCCATAATGCGTGAAGATCATCGCCGTCACGATAGCGCCACTGTCCTTTGCCGTCATAACCATCCAAGGTGCTTTTGAGGACCAAGGGCGCGCCTAGTGCGTCGACCGCCTTTTCTAAATCAGCCTGTGTATACACCACTCGGTATGGCGCATTGGCGACGCCTGCTTGCATCAGCAGGGCTTTCTCAATTTGGCGGTCGCCACCGGTTAGAATCGCCTGAGCACTGGGGCGTAACTTCCCGCTTTGCTCGCATTGGTGCAAGATATCAGCGGGGATATGCTCAAATTCCGCGGTAATAATATCTGCGCCAGCGATGGCCGTATTGAGGCCGTGCCCCAGTGGTTGCAGCGTCAGTGGGTGAATAATGTCGCCACTACGCACATCATAGGCGCTGACGATAAGATTGAGCGGTGCGCCGGCCAAGGCCATCATCCGGGCCAGTTGTCCCGCACCTAACACCAGAATATTCATGGCCTTACCCTTGTGGATTGGGTTGAGCGAGAACGGCTTCAGTTTGCGCTTGGCGAAACGCATCCACTTTTGCCATCAAGTCAGGGTCGGCCGTTGCGAGAATTTGTGCGGCAAGGAGGCCTGCATTCGCGGCGCCTGCGTCTCCAATGGCGAGTGTGCCCACTGCCACGCCTTTGGGCATTTGAGCAATAGAAAGCAATGAGTCCATGCCCTTTAACGCTTTTGACTGGACCGGCACGCCGAGCACCGGCAGGCTGGTGTGTGCGGCGGTCATCCCAGGCAAATGGGCGGCCCCCCCAGCGCCGGCAATAATCACTTTAATCCCGCGCTCGGCCGCTTGTTGGGCGTAGTCGGCAAGTAACTGTGGTGTGCGATGGGCGGAGACAATACGGGTTTCGTAAGGGATGGCAAAATGATCCAACATAGCCGCTGCATGTGTCATGGTAGGCCAATCGGATTGCGAGCCCATGATGATACCGACAGTCATAATACGTCCTTCTTGATGACAAGCGTGAATAAGATAAGCTGAGCGTGGCGCGAATTATACCCAGATTTCACCGCAAGGAAAACGTTTGCGTCGGCGGTGGGGGATGAAATTCCGTCAAGATCCCACTGCGTGGATCAGGTAAAGTACGCATATAGTCTCAGTAACAAAGGATGTGAGCGTGGCACACGGTCAATCGACAATTGATAAGCAAGCCGTGAAGGCTTTTTTCCTCCAGCTCCAAGATGATATTTGCCAGCAGCTTGCGCAAGAAGATGGTCAAGCGCATTTTATTGAAGATGCGTGGGAGCGTGAGAAAGGGGGCGGTGGTCGCAGTCGCGTCCTGCGTCAGGGCCAAGTATTTGAGCAAGCGGGAGTGAACTTCTCGCACGTATTTGGCGATCAAATGCCTGCCTCGGCGACCGCGCATCGCCCAGAGCTCGCTGGGCGCTGTTTTGAGGCCATGGGGGTGTCGTTAGTAATCCACCCTCACAACCCTTACGTGCCGACCTCGCACGCGAACGTGCGGTTTTTCATTGCTGAAAAGGAAGGCGCCGACCCTGTGTGGTGGTTTGGCGGCGGCTTTGACCTCACGCCTTTCTATCCGTTCGAGGAAGACTGCCAGCACTGGCATGAGACCGCCAAAGCCTTGTGCGCGCCCTTCGGTGATAGCGTGTACGCTGATCACAAGGCGTGGTGCGATCGCTATTTTTACCTCCCCCATCGCGATGAAACCCGTGGCGTCGGCGGGCTTTTCTTTGATGATTTGAACCAGTGGCCATTCGAGCAGTGCTTTGCCTACACCCAAGCGGTTGGAAAAGGTTTTATCGATGCTTACCTGCCGATTGTACAGCGCCGCAAGGCAACGCCCTATGGTGAGCGTGAGCGAGATTTCCAGCTTTACCGCCGCGGACGCTATGTCGAATTTAACTTGGTGTATGACAGAGGTACGCTATTTGGCTTACAAAGTGGTGGGCGTACCGAATCTATCCTGATGTCGATGCCGCCGATGGCACGTTGGGAATATAATTGGTCACCCGATGAAGACGCGCCGGAAGCGAGACTCTATCGCGACTATCTCAAACCGAGGGAGTGGTAACAGATGACCGATCGTTATTGTGTGGTCGGCCACCCGATTGGCCACAGTAAGTCGCCGCAGATCCACGCCGCATTTGCGACGCAAACCCAACAAGACATCGACTATCAAGCCATTGAAGCGCCGCTCGAAGGCTTTGTGACCAGTATGCAGGCGTTTTTTGCGCAAGGAGGGCGCGGCGCCAATGTGACCGTGCCTTTTAAACAGCAAGCGTATGAATGGGCTGATACACTGACAGAGCGTGCCCGCCGCGCCGGTGCCGTGAATACGCTGGTTAAGCAAAGCGATGGTTCCCTACTGGGTGATAATACGGATGGGGCAGGTTTGGTGACTGATTTGCACTACCACCATGTGGCACTGCGTGATAAGCGCATTATGGTCGTGGGTGCGGGCGGTGCAGCACGGGGTGTGTTGCTTCCTTTACTGGAGCAAGAGCCAGCATCGCTGATGATTGTGAATCGCACCGAGCAAAAAGCCCAGCAACTAGCCGCTGCATTTGGTGAGGCCGGACCGATCACCAGCCATGCCGTGGATAAAACTATGGCGGCGCCGGTTGATGTGATCATTAATGCGACCTCGGCGAGTTTACATCAAAGTCATCCTCCTCTCCCTCACGGCGCGATTGGTCCAGCGACCACTGTCTATGACATGGTGTATCAAGCTGGCTGCACAACCAGTAACCAGTGGGCGCAACGCCAAGGAGCAGGGCGGTGTTTAGACGGTTTGGGTATGCTGGTGGAACAAGCGGCGGAAAGCTTTGCTATATGGCGCGGCTGTCGGCCGCAAACCGAACGTGTGCGTAAGCAGTTAAGAGAGGCACTCAATCAATGAATCAATCCCTTATTCTTGCTGCGGACCAAGCGCAGGTCGACACGGCAAAGGCCCGTGTTTGTTTTTACGGCCAACTTAATGGTGCATTGTTAACATGCGCTGTTCGCTTTACCACCTTATCCGCGCTCGCCGGCTGTGCGGTGGACACGGATAATGCGCAGGCGATCGTCGAACAAGTCTGGTTTGATATAGAAGAGCAAATGGAAGCGGCCATCGAATCAGAAGCGTTTGAACCCGATGGCAGCTTGGTGATCTAGCGCTCGCAGCGGTAGATGTCTTTGGTGTCGACATAGTTTTGCGCTGAGCGTGCAAAATAAGCACGCTCTTTGTCGGTAAGGGGGCGAACCTGTTTAACCGGTGAGCCAACATACAGATAGCCACTCTCTAAGCGTTTTCCGGGCGGGACTAAACTGCCAGCGCCAATCAGTACTTCATCTTCTATCACAGCGTCATCAAGAATAATCGTCCCCATTCCCACTAGGACTCGGTTGCCAATCCGACAGCCGTGTAACATGACTTTGTGGCCGATTGTCACTTCTTCGCCAATGATCAGCGGGTAACCTTGTGGGTTTTCGGCATTTTTGTGAGTAACATGAAGGACTGAGCCATCTTGCACATTGGTCCGAGCGCCAATCTGGATATGGTTAACGTCACCACGCGCTGCAACCAGCGGCCAAATACTCACATCATCACCTAGCGTAATATCGCCAGCCAATACACTGGATTCATCAATATAGACGCGTTCGCCAAGCTGAGGCGTCATGCCTTTATAAGCGCGCAGCTGTTTTGCCATCACAAATCCCTCTTTATATCGCTATACAATGTCAGATAACGCTGACTTTGGTACCAGTTTTACACCCTAGCGAGCAAAAAAACAGCGAGTGACAGTTTTTTTCTAAAAAACCACTAAAAAGGGGTTGCCAATCTGATCAGCTTCCCTATAATGCGCCTCCATCGACACGGCACACAGGGCAAGCGCTCAGCGGCCATGTCGGGGCAAAAAATTAAATAAAAATAAACGCTTGACGTGAGTTTTTAAATGATTAAGATAGCCCACCTACTTAACGCCGACAACGCGTTAGGGGAGTCAAGAAGAGGTTTTGTTTTCGCCGGTTGGCATCAACAAAAAGATAAAATTTCTTCTTGACTTCATCGGCAAGGCGAGTAATATACGCAGCCCTGACCGAGCGAAGCAACGCTTCGCAAGTCAACGCTCTTTAACAATTTG
>NZ_MUFP01000018.1 GCF_001996165.1 Salinivibrio proteolyticus
TTGTAATATTGTATTATTTTAGCTATAAAAACACAGATTTTGTCTTTTTGTGTTTTTATTGCATTGAAATATATAGAATTTATAGGATTTCACTATAATAAGACATCTGTCATAAAAACATTAAAATCTTGCCTGTCATCATATTATTCGCATCAAAAAATAAGATTGTATTGATATTTCTCTATGCGTATTTAGTCTGGATGAGTGGTTACACGAAATGTGTAAGCAGCGGGGCGAAAGCACGAGCGTAAGCTCGGTTTTCAAATCGGTTTTGAACTCTACAACACTTAATAAAGCACAGAGACAAAACCAAAAAATCTTGGAGGCAAGCAGGAGTTTTCCATGAATAAGATTTTTAAGCGTTCGCTTATCAGTGCAGTGGTTGCATTAGGATCAACTGGCGCGATGGCCGCCGACCATGATGGTGTAGTTGGGGTGTTAACTGACTATAACGTTGATTTATATGGTGTTGCAGCCATTTCAGCGTTCAACCAAGAAGATGGCAACGGTTACGACTATGAGAATGAATCCCGCGTAGGGGTTCGTGCAGGCAAAGCCTTCAATGATGATGTTTACATCTTCATGCAAATCGAGTCGGGCTATGTTGGCGAAGATGGCACAGGTGCAACACTGGGTAATCGTGATACTTTCATTGGTATGAAAGGCGATTGGGGCCAAATACGCTTTGGTCGCATGTTGACACCAATGTACGAGGTCGTTGATTGGCCATATTCGAACCCAGGATTGGGCCGTGTCTTTGACTGGGGGGCGGATACAAAGTCTCACTATGACCGTAAAGGTGATATTGCGCGCTATGATTCACCAGACTTTAGTGGCTTCAGCTTTGACTTATCAGTTGGACGTGGCGATAAAGATGTGAGTGGCTCCAACCACTTTGGCGCAGCCCTTCACTATACATTGGCGGATGCATTTACCCTCCATGGTGGCTATGAATACAACTCCAACTATGAAGGTGAAGTTGATACGAAGGCCTATTTAGCCGGTATTGAGGTACCACTTCCAGGGGGCTTTAAGATTTCAGCGGCCTATAAATACAATGACGGCGTATATAAAGTCGGTGATTCAGACCCGTTGAAAACTTATAACGGTGTAGAGTCTGAACAAGAGCAAATATCAGTTGTAGGTGATTATTGGAACGGCCCTTGGGGATTCCGTCTGGGTTATGCAGCGAATGGTGATTCGGATCTTGACAACAATGTAGATGTCGATGATAGCGACTCCGTCATTGCTGGTCAGTTGATGTACTCGAAGAATGGTTTCCTTCCTTATCTTCGAATTGGCCAGCATGATGCGGGTAACCTTGAAGATAAAAAAGCATTTGCTCGTTTGGGTATTGAATATAGCTTCTAATCGTAACACTTTGCCTTTCTATTCTTTTTTGCCGGCCAGGATGGCCGGTTTTTTCACTTCCAGTAAGGGGAATGTATGAAAGCAACTTTCCGTCTTATGACCGCATCTGGCTGTTTGCTCGTGGTCGGTTGTACTAGCTTTGATTCGTCGAGTCAGTTCGATGATGTCGCAAGTTCAGTGAAAGAGCGTCGCCATTACGTACAGGTGGTGACAAAATCGATCACGCCAGATATTCGGGTTTTGTCTGGTACGAATGTCGTTAAAGCAAGTGCTAACTATGTGGCTAATTACCCCGTTGATAAGTCGGCAGGCCCCGACGTGGCTCCTTCCAGATTGATGACCGAGGTATCGTATTTCAAAAACTATCAAGAGTATGAAACCGTCACCATCAATGGTGAAACGGTGCCGCTTAAAAATACCCAAGTAACCTCAGAGATTTGCACAGAGCATTGTGTGACGACGCAATATGTATCATTTCCATTATCCCCAGATACTGTCACCAATTGGCCTGAACCACAGGTAGCCTATACCTTTAGCAGTTCTGGGGGCGGGGATCGGGTGCAATTGTCGATTCCGAAAGCTTACTTTCTTGCGGCCTACGATGAGGCTTCGCGAGTATTGGGGCAACAAAACCAGCCCGTTGTATCCGCGAGTCAGTCAACCTCAGTGAAAGACACGAAAGAGAAACCAGAAGAAATGGTGGATTACTGGTATCAGCAAGCAAGTGACGCCGAACGTCGCGCTTTCGCGGATTGGGCGTTTGCGCATCGTGATGGTGGCGGTGTAGTGCTAACCACTCAGAGTCAGCCATTGCAGATGATGGGATATTGGTATCAGCAGGCGACCCCTACCTCTCGGAAAGCCATCCTTACTTGGTTACTCAACCAGTCTTAGTGCGTCACCAAGGCTTGAATGTGCTGTGCAATCAAATCACATAAGGTTGCCAGCGCATTTTTATGTGCATGATCGAGCGGGTAAGAGGCATTCAACCGAAAGCAATGGGTAAACTGTGCGTGTGTCGCAAACATATTGCCCGGCGCGATACTGATATGGTGTTTGAGCGCAAGGTGGTAAAGCGCGGTGGTATCACTGCCTTTGGGCAAAGCTATCCATAAAAAATAACCCCCTTGGCTGTTGATGACATCAACGCCTTGCGGCAAGTGGGTCATCAGAAACTGATAGGTCGCCTTTTTTCGTTCAGCCAGTGTGCGACGCAGTTGTTTTAGATGGTGCTCATAGTTTCGGTTATGCAGGTAGTGGGCTACAGCAAGTTGAATGGGGACGCTGGTGGTCACCGTGCTCATCAGCTGCAGCTTTTGTAGTTTCTGGGCTTGATCGCCAGCGGCTACCCACCCGAGGCGAAAGGCATCGACTAAGGTTTTTGAAAAAGACGAGCAGTGCAAAACATGACCGCTACTATCAAATGCTTTGATGGGCTTCGGTTTGTGTTCGCCATCGTAGAGTTCGCCATAGACATCGTCTTCGATTAAGTACACCTGATAGCGATTGACGAGCTCGGCAAGACGTGTCTTTTTCTCTTCTGACAGCGAATATCCCAACGGATTTTGATGATTGCTCATCAGCCAACAAGCGCGAATTGGATGCGTTTGCAAGGCGCGTTCAAGCGCATCAAGATCAATACCTTCCGTCGGATGAGTTCGGATTGCCATCGCTTTGAGTCCACGATTTTCAAGGGCTTGCAATGCGCCGTAAAACGCGGGGCTTTCGACTGCGACCCAATCGCCAGGTTGCGTGACTGCGCGCAAGCTAAGATTTAGCGCATCCAATCCGCCTGCTGTGATTACTATCTCATCGGGTGAGATTTGCATGCCCTGCGCTGCATAGCGTTGGGCAATCAGGTGACGTAATTGGGCATTACCCGGGGGAAGGTTGTCGACCACGCTATGAATCGACATAAAGCGCACCGCAGTGGTGAGCGAACGGTTTACTTGATGGCGAGGAGCGAGTAGGGGATCAACATAGGCATGCCCATAGCTTGCCATGCCGGGAGAGCGACTGGCTTGCAAGACATCGAAAATATAGTCATTAATATCGACTGATTCAGCAGGATGAATTGCACTGTCTGGCCCGTTATCGTCGAGTTCGGCATGGGGAGCGACGCGGTAACCTGAGCGGGACTGAGAAACAATCCACCCTTGGCTTTCTAGCAGTTGGTAGGCTTGGAGTACCGTCATGACACTCAACCCTGAATAAGCTGCCTGTTTTCTCAGCGAGGGGAGCTTTTCTCCCACATGCCAAATGCCGGCTTGAATTTGTTGTTTGATCTGCTCACTAAGCTGCTGATACTTAGACATCTTCTTACCTTCATCGCCAACAAGTAAACCAGACTATAACACTGAAAAGATCAAACTGTTATAGGTTAATCTGAATCGTCTGTGTATGGGCACATTAAAAATGGGCTTCTACCATGCGCGTTGGTCTAATTACTAAAGTGGACTTCACGTATGTTTGGTCTTGATGCCTTTATGTTGGCCCGTATCCAATTCGCGTTTACGGTTTCTTTTCACATTATCTTTCCTGCGATTACGATCGGCCTTGCCTGCTACCTTGCGGTGCTTGAGGGGCTATGGCTTAAAACTCGCGAGCAGGAGTACAAAACCCTTTATCTTTTCTGGTCGAAAATTTTCGCGGTCAACTTCGGGATGGGCGTGGTGTCTGGGTTGGTGATGGCATACCAATTCGGGACCAACTGGAGTGGCTTTTCCGAGTTTGCGGGCAGTATTACTGGCCCACTGCTGACTYATGAGGTACTTACGGCGTTCTTTCTAGAAGCCGGTTTTCTCGGCGTCATGCTGTTTGGTTGGCAGCGTGTTGGTGATCGCTTGCACTTTTTCGCCACGTCCATGGTCGCGCTGGGCACCGTGATCTCTGCCTTTTGGATTTTAGCCTCCAACAGTTGGATGCACACGCCACAAGGGCATGAAGTGGTCAATGGTCAAGTAGTACCTGTAGATTGGTTCGCGGTGGTGTTTAATCCCTCTTTCCCGTATCGCTTAGCGCACATGGTGGTCGCGGCGTTTTTATCCAGTGCCTTATTTGTTGGTGCGTCGGCGGCGTGGCATCTGCTCAAAGGGCAGCGCAGCCCAGCCGTGAAGCGGATGTTTTCGATGTCAATGTGGATGCTGTTATTCACCGCGCCTATTCAAGCGTTTATTGGTGATTTGCATGGCTTGAACACCTTGGAGTATCAACCTGCCAAAATAGCAGCGATGGAAGGGCATTGGGACAACAGCCACGGCGAGCCGACGCCGCTCATTTTATTTGGCTTACCGGATATGGAGGCGGAAACCACCCGCTACAAAGTAGAAATTCCCTATTTGGGGAGTCTGATCTTAAAACATAGTTTGACCGAGCAAATCCCAGCGCTCAACGAATTCCCTGCGGAAGACAGACCCAATTCGCCTGTGGTCTTCTGGGCGTTTCGTTTGATGGTGGGCTTAGGGCTATTGATGATCACACTTGGGCTAGTGGCGGCATGGCAGCGTTATAAAGGTCGCCTTTATGAACATCAAGGTTTGCTCCGTTTTGCTTTCTATATGGGACCCGCAGGTTTGGTCGCGATTCTTGCTGGCTGGGTAACCACTGAGGTAGGGCGCCAGCCTTGGGTAGTACATGGCCTTTTACGCACGCAAGATGCGGTGTCTGCCCACGGTGACTTGCACATGAGTATTAGCTTGATCAGTTTCTTTGTGGTGTACGGTTTGGTCTTTGGGCTGGGGTACATCTATATGATCCATCAAATTAAATTAGGTCCGGATCAGCATGATGATACACCGCATGAACCGTTAACTGTCTCTGGCCGTGTGTAAGGGGGAAACATGGATTTAGCAATGATTTGGTTTGGCATCATCGTGTTTGCCACTTTAATGTACATCGTGATGGACGGATTTGACTTGGGGATCGGAATCCTGATGCCGTTTATTACTGAGCGCGAAGAGCGCGATTTGATGGTTAACAGTGTCGCACCGGTTTGGGATGGTAATGAAACCTGGTTAGTCCTTGGTGGGGCGGCATTATTTGGTGCTTTTCCCTTGGCGTATGCCGTGATTGTTGATGCGTTAACGATCCCTCTCACCTTGATGTTGGTAGCGCTTATTTTTCGCGGCGTGGCGTTTGAGTTCCGTTTCAAAGCGTTGCCCGGGCATCATGGCTTTTGGGATACCGCCTTTATGGCCGGGTCTATTTTTGCCACCTTTTTCCAAGGGGTGACTGTGGGTGCGGTGATTGAAGGCTTTCCTGTCGAGGGACGTGCTTTTGCTGGTGGCGGGCTCGATTGGTTGGCACCGTTTCCTCTCTTTTGCGGCATAGGACTGATCATTGCGTACGGTTTACTGGGGGCCACTTGGCTGATCATGAAAACGGAGCATGCGTTGCAAATGCGTATGTACCACCTGAGTCGTCGACTGGTTGTGTTGATGGCGGTAAGTATCGCGATAGTCAGTGTTTGGACGCCATTCGCGTACCCGGGCATCGCCGACCGTTGGTTTAGTCTGCCAAATTTGCTCATTCTCTCTCCGGTTCCTTTATTGACGGCTTTTTGTTTGCTCCGTCTCTGGCGTACCCGTCCCGATCAGGCTCACCATCGTCCATTTATTATGGCGTTGTGTGTCACCCTGCTCGGGTTTATTGGCCTCGGCATCAGCATTTGGCCGCATATCATTCCGCCCAGCATCACAATATGGCAGGCTGCTTCACCACAACAAAGCTTGCAATTTATGCTGATTGGCGCGGTGTTTATCATCCCGGTTATTTTGATGTACACCTATTGGAGTTACCGTGTCTTTAGTGGCAAAGTGAATCCGGACGAGGCCTATCACTGATGGCTGGTATGACAAAACCGACTTGGCAGCGTTGGCTTTGGTTAATCGCGATCTGGGGAGTCAGTGTAGCGGCATTGGGGGCTGTCTCTTGGCTATTTAAGCTTTTGATGCACGCTGCCGGTTTGCAAAGCTAACCGTCTTCTATTTGTGTAAGAAATCAGTGATAAGGCTCCCAAGCTGATGATAAAACAGTCAGATGTCTTATCACTGACATGGTCCTAACGGCGTTCCTCATTCTAAGATACGTATTGTCGGCTTTATTGCTAAAAGGTGATTAACGTATGGAATGGTATTTAAAAGTATTGCGCCAGTACGCTACATTTTCTGGACGTGCGCACCGCCAAGAATACTGGATGTTTTTTCTGGTTAACTTTTGTATCTCGTTGGCGATTAATATTGTCGCAGAGTTCTCGGGATTGGTTGTGTTGAGCATGGTGTATTCATTAGCCTTGCTGCTGCCAACCTTGGCGGTGACATCAAGACGGCTACATGACACAGGACGTTCAGCGTGGTGGCTACTGCTTTTGTTCATACCTCTGCTTGGGATGGCGGTCATACTGGTACTCTGTGCGCTAGAAGGCGATCAAAACAGCAATCAGTACGGTTCTAATCCTAAGCTCGCGGAAGGCGTCTAGCACGGAGGTGTGATTTGTTTGCATAGGAACTGCTGGTACGATAAACACCATCGTCTGATGGCAGTCGATAGGCTGCTCGTAGCGAGTCACTCGTATTTATCAGCATTCCTCTTTCCAGCAAGGTGCCACATGATCACACTCGAGCCCTACCAATTAGTTGACGCCAGTTTCTCTCCTTGGCGTCCTATTTACTTAGACGTTGCCCAAGCCCTGTCTGACCATATCTCGACACCTCGTATTGAGGTACTACATTTTGGCTCTACGTCTGCCAAAGTGGGAGGCAAGGGGATTATTGATTTATCCATTCTCTATCGTTCTGGCGAGCGTGACGATGCTGTCGCTCACCTCTATGCCCTCGGTTTCCAAGACCAACATAGCGATCAGCCTTTTCCCGAACACCGCCCTCGTAAAGATGCCTCTGTAATCTATCAAGATGAGCGCTTTTTGGTGCATGCCCACGTAATTGAAAGAGACAGTGATGAACATCATCGTCAAATTGCATACAAGCAGTATTTGCTCAATAACCCTGATGTGCGCACTGAATACGAAAACGAAAAGCGCGCCATACTCGCTCAAGGTGTACGTGATCAAGATGCTTACGTTAAGCACAAAGCGCCCTTTGTGAAAGGGGTGCTGGCGGATCTTTAAAGGCGCTAGCACAAGCCGATTTTCAACGGGTTAACACTGAGCCATACTTTGGTCTTACAGTCACTCAATAACTTGACGATGAGCTACAGTTACATTTGATGCTTTAGTTGTAGTGCTGGCTGTTGACGATTCGGAGCGTCAACGCCAGCAAGGACGATGAGGTTAATCAAGTGACTGAGACGCAATGTCAGGTACTCATAGTTGATGATCAAAAGGTGGTCAGACATACCTTATTGCTTTGCTTACGTAATTTAGGCTATGAGAACTGTTATGAAGCGAGTAATGGTAAGGAAGCCAAACAAGTCATTGAAGAGAAGAAAGTCGATGTAATTTTTTGTGACTTAAATATGCCTGTAGAGGATGGCTTTGAGGTACTGCGGTACTTAGGTGCCAGTCATTATCAAGGCGCCATTGTTTTGATGAGTAGTGAAGAGCAAGAAGTGCTCGAGTCAACCTCCCAGCTCGCAAAACAATATCATCTCAACATTATTGAATGCTTAGCAAAGCCGTTAACATTCGACACGGTAAATCAGGCGTTAACTGACTATTCTGGAGCGGGGGGATGTAAGGTTCAGGGTGAGAATCACGATAATTCACTGAAAGCTTACTCACCTAAACAGGTCGCACAATTTATAGAGCGAGGGGAAATAAGAGCCTACTTTCAGCCTCAAATTGCGCTATGCAGTGGTGAAATACAAGGGTTTGAGGTATTAGCGCGTGTAGAAAGTCAGACGCATGGCTTCGTTATGCCGGATCAATTCATCCCCTCAGCCGAGTCGGACCCTCTACTTATCATACGGCTAACCAAAAGCGTTATTACACGCGCTTTTGATGATATTCAATTCCAATGGCCGAAAATTTCTCAAAAAACCTTTTCGTTTAATATTTCTCGAAAAGTATTAGAGGACAATAGCTTTCCTGGCTGGCTGAAAGAAACTTGCCATCAATATAGCAGTCCTTGTGAAAGTATTGTCTGCGAGTTGACCGAAACGGCCCTGCAGGAAGAGCAGGCCATTGTCGATGCTCAAATGCTTCGTATGCGCATGCTAAAATTCAAGTTATCCATCGATGACTTTGGTACCGGCTATTCCTCTATTGCGCAATTGCATGCTATCCCTTTCAATGAATTAAAAATCGACAAGCGTTTTATTTTTGATTGTTTAACAAATAGTAAGTCTGCGGCAGTTGTAGAGCAGAGCATTAAGATGGCACGCGCGATGGGTCTCACGGTGGTTGCTGAAGGCATTGAAAACGAAGCAGTATGTGACTTTCTTCAGCAATTAAACTGTGACGCTGGCCAAGGCTATTTCTATGCGAAACCTGCACCGTTGGCGCGGTTTCTTTTGGATGAGCGACTCAATATGCAAAGGCATTCACGATGAAATTTTCCATAAAGCTTCCCATCATTTTATTGATGCTAGGGGTGCTAATGCTAGCGTCTGTCACCTTTGTCTCGCTGAAAGGTAAAGATATTCTTCAAGATACAATCTTGACCAATATCGAGCGAGAAGCGACATTGCTAATCCGCTTAATTGAGAGAAACTTGTTTGAACGTTATCAAGATGCGCAGACATTTCCGCTATCTCTCGGAAGAGTACAAGGCGATAACCCAATTGAAAGTCAATCCAAAGCATTGATAGAAAGTAATTTAAATAATTTGGTCGAAAGCTATAAAGTTTATCGACGCATCGCTATTTTTGATATGAACGGGAAATTGTTAGCAGCGAGCAGTAAAAACCAGCATGGCAAAGTTTTACCCGTCTTGGATTTATCTGAGGTAGAAGTCAGAAACTCAATTTGGTTCAATGAAATTGTGAATGGGAATACCCTCGTCCCAGACCAGCCTCGCAGCGCCTATGTCACAGGGCCTGAACGTTTTGTCTTTGGAGAAAAACCAACGACCTATGACATGATATTCGCATCTGTGATTCATAATGAAGCGGGTCGTGAAGTAGGGGTTTGGGTCAATGTTGTGGATTTCTCTGCGGTAGAATCGATCGTCGGCGAGACTTACGATTTGTTAGCGAATCGTGGCTTCGATAGTTCTGAGCTCACGATTTTAGACAATGAAGGACGGATCATTGTTGATTACGACCCAGTCGGTCAAAACGAAGCTTCTTACGAGCGAGATTTTCAAGTATTGGGTCAGCTTAACCTAGCGGCTAACGGCGTTGAAGGTGCACGCCTCGCCGTTTCTGGCCGGAGTGGCTCGAATATATCGACACATTACCGCAAGCAAGTGGATCAAGTGACGGGCTATGCACACACCCGTGGGGCTTATGATTATCCTGGGTTAGGGTGGTCAGCAATGATCCGAGTTGAAGTGGATGAAGCGTTTCTTGCCCCCAATAGTTTGTACAAGAATTCATTTTCAATGGCAGGCCTACTGCTGGGTGCAATTTTGATTATTGCATTTTATTTGACCCGTAAAGTGACAAGCCCGTTAAGTCAGTTGACGAATGCAGTTAAGAAATTAGCGAATGGACAACAAAATTTTGAGTTGCCGGAAGCTAATCGGTCCGATGAAATTGGTTTGATGATAGCCGAACTTGCGAGTCTAAAAAATATTGTGGTGGAACGCGAAAAGCTCGTAAAGGAAACGGAAGAGCAACGTTTTCAGTTGGATATTCAAAGCCGTGCCATTGATGCAACCGCAACAGGGATCATTGTTAGTGATATCCGGTTACCGGATTATCCGATTGTTTATGCCAATAAAGCCTTTGAGACGCTGACAGGTTTTTCATCGAAAGAGGTAATGGGGAAGAATTGTCGCTTTTTACAAGGAGATGATCGCGATCAGCCAAATGCAGATAAGATCCGTTACGCCCTAAAGAATACTCTCTCTTGCGCGGTTGTTCTACGAAATTATAAGAAAGACGGATCGCTTTTTTATAATAACTTACGCATCGACCCGGTATTCAATGATGATGGGGAGCTCACGCATTACATTGGTGTTCAGTCTGATATTACTGACATAAAGCTCGCAGAGGATGAAGCTAAGCTCAAGTTAGAAAATGAAATCAAACATCGCACGCAAGATCTACAAGACTCTGAAAGTCGTTTAAGAACGGTCTTTGACACCGCTTTAGATGGCATGGTGGTCATTGACAATACTGGGGTTATCATCGAGGTAAACCGAGCCCTTGAACTTATTTTTGGCCGAGTTCGAGAAGAGTTATTGGGTGAGAGTGTGGTAATTTTGATGCCTGATGATTATGCGAAAGTTCATGATGGGTTTATCAGTCAATATTTATTAACAGGAAGTAAAAAACTGATAGGGACACCAAGGAAACTGACTGGTCAGCATAAATCGGGTCGCATATTCCCTATTGAAGTGTCGATTGGTGAGACGTGGTTTGGAGACACGCAAGGTTTTGTCGGGATTATTAAGGACATTACCATTGAAGAGGAAGTGAAAGATCGTGAGCAGAAGCTACAAAACGAGTTGCGAGAGCGAGAGATAATTTACCGAGCTGCGTTTGACCAAGCGGCGGTCGGTATTTGTCGTGTTGATCTTGAAGGCTATTTTATTGAAGTGAATGACAAAATGTGCGATATCCTAGGGTACAGTGAGGATGCGTTATTACAACTTAGCTATCACGATATTACACATCCCGACTTTCTATCAGAAAGCAAAAAAAACGTCAGCTCGCTTCTTTCTGGTCACGCTCGAACATTCTCGATGGATAAGCGCTACATCAAGCGGAATGGTGACGTATTTTGGGCGACCCTTTCCGTGTCTGTTGTATTGGATGAGGATGATCAACCTAAATACTTTATTGCTGTTCTAGAAGATATTGAGCGCCGCAAAGCGATCGAAAGTGAGCTGCGTTCAGCGAAGACCGTGAGAGATGAGTTACTTCGTGGTATGCAGCTCGCGTCAGATGCAGGGGGAATTTGTAACTGGTCAATGGATATAGCCACGGGGCAGCTCAAGTGGGACGATAATATGTATCGTTTGTACGGTGTCTCGCCTGGTAGTGAGGTTGACTATCAAGTTTGGCGGGATATTCTTCATCCAGAAGATCGAGATGCTGCGGTCCAAGAAGTTGAAACGGCTCTTAACGAGAGCAAAGTTTTTAACGCCGAATTCCGGATAATCAACCCAATGACACGTAAAACACACTGGGTTAAAGCGGCCGGTAATGTCGCTAAGGACAATGATAGTGGTCGAGAGGTTTTATTTGGTATTAACCTAGACATCACTGAAGAGCGACGCATTCTCGCCAAGCTAGAAAAAGAAAGCATCGCAGCACGGAAAGCGAATCATGCAAAGTCGCGTTTTTTAGCCACCATGAGTCATGAAATTAGAACACCGATGAATGGTGTTATTGGCATGGTGGATTTACTCAAAGAAACCGTGCTAGATAGAGAGCAATCCAAGATGGTGTCGACAATTCGAGACTCGTCGTTCTCACTCCTGGAAATTATCAACGATATTCTCGACTTTTCGAAAATTGAATCAGGACAGATGGAGCTTGATCCTACCGAGGTGAATCTGCTCGACCTACTCGAAAAGACGCTTGAAGCACTTTGGGTGAATGCCTACCAAAAAGGTGTCAACTTGTATTTTTCGCATGACTATACCACACCTGATTTTGTGGTTATCGATCCAGTTAGAATCAGGCAAGTATTGCTTAATTTGCTGGGTAATGCGATCAAGTTTACCAGTAAGGAAAAAGGTGGTGGCGATGTGTATGTGAGAACACATTATCACCATAGCAACCAGACAATCTCCGTCAGTATTCAAGATACGGGCGTTGGTATGACTGATGAGCAAATCGGCAAACTCTTTAAGCCCTTTACGCAGGCAGATAGCTCGACGACGCGACGTTATGGCGGAACGGGTCTCGGACTCAGTATCTCGAAATCCTTTGTCGATATGATGGGAGGGGATATTGATGTCCAGAGCGAGTTTGGCGAAGGGAGTACGTTCACAATTACTGTCCCCGCATCCAGCGGAGAAAAGACGCATGAAATGAGTCGGAAGTACGATTTTTCAACATTCACTTTTGTACTGTTTGTTGAAAACAAGAGCTTGAATGCCATTTGTCATGATCTGATCAGTCAGCTCAACCCTGCCCGAATCATAGAAGGTGCGACGATGGATTGGTCCGATTGGGATCGTGATGCAATGATTGCCGTGACGGCTAACGAAGCCATCATGGCTGAATACACTGGCATTCGCTGCATCATGCTAGGAGATAGCCCAACAGACAACGGCAGTTATGTGTATCCCGGTCCTTACTGGATAAGTACACGGCCTCTTAAACCGAGTGATTTTTCACTTGCTGCCGCTGTCATGTGCGGATTGGAGAGTCCTGACGTTGACTGGAGCGAAGCGATTAGCAATGGCGATGCATTTTCTTATAGCAACCAAATAGATGCAGAAGCCTGTGGCACAATTTTATGTGCAGAAGACCAACCAACGAACCAATTAGTACTTGCGAAGCAGCTTAGCCAGCTTGGTTATCAATATGAAATGGCCTCGGATGGTAAAGCCGCACTCGAGAAGTGGCGTCAGGGCGATTATGCATTACTGCTGACAGATTGCCATATGCCTGAAATGGATGGCTTTGAGCTGACCGCAGAAATCAGGCGAGCTGAGGCGGAAGAAGGAAAGTCACGTACTCTAATTATAGCGATCACAGCCAATGCGTTAGTTGGCGAAGCAGATCACTGCCTACAGGCTGGCATGGRTGATTATATTTCGAAGCCAGTCGAATTGGAGACATTAAAACGTGTGCTGGCGTTGAGGCTCAGAGGACGAGCTTTACGACATGGTGCAGCTACCATCCCGTTAAGTACACAAGCACAGGAGAATAGTGAAACAGCGCCGTTAATTGATAGCCAACAACTTGAAAAAATTATTGGTAGTGATGACGCAGAGATGAAGAGGGCGGTCCTTTCGATGTTTTGGGATAGCGTGACTGCCGATATGCACGAACTAGAGCAAGCTGTTATTGATGAAGATAGCGGTAAAATAAAGTCACTTGCTCATGGCGCAAAAGGCGCTGCGGCGTCAAGTGGGGCAATGAGGTTGAGCGAGCTATTTCGGGCCATCGAAAAAAACAGCACTGATATCGACCACGTAAAAACAGTCTTTACTGAGTTGAGTGCCATGATGACAGCGATCGAGACGGACTTACGCGAAGATCAAATTATCGAATAATCATCGAGAGGCGTGATGTGATACATATCAGCACACAAGATCAAATTCCGTTTGAGCATTTTGAAAAAGCAAGTCGTGACACGCTCAAATACTTAAACAAGAAGTTTGGCTATGGCACTTGGATGATGACTCGCAAACATGAGAATGAGTGGGTGATTTTGCAAGTGGAAGGGGAAAAATATGGAATTGAAGAACTGACAACGTTGGTTTGGAGCGATTCCATGTGCAGTCGTATGGTGCGCGGTGAGGGGCCGAGATGGGCACCGGATGTTGATATGGTGCCTGCCTATGTTCATGCGCCTATCTATCATGCAGAAACGATTAAGTCGTACATAGGTATTCCGGTTTGTTTTGCTGACGGTAATTTGTTTGGCACCTTATGTGCTATTGATAAAGAGCCGGTTGATCGCATTCCGCCTGACGGATTAGAAACTATCGAACTCGTCTCCAAATTACTCTCAACACTTTTACAGCTTGAACTGCAAAATATTGCTCTATCACGCAAGCAGATCAGTTTCTTGCCCTCACAGTTGAAAGATAACGAAACCGGTTTTCTCAATCGTTTGGGCTGGTCGCTGTATTTAGAAAAAGAGGAAAGCAATATTCGCTCTGTGGGCACCCCGGTTCATGTGGTAGCCATCGATTTATCTCAAAGCCGAAAAGCGACTCACTC
Source organism: Salinivibrio proteolyticus (assembly GCF_001996165.1). Classification (GTDB taxonomy): domain Bacteria; phylum Pseudomonadota; class Gammaproteobacteria; order Enterobacterales; family Vibrionaceae; genus Salinivibrio; species Salinivibrio proteolyticus. Next base: position 14,341 of record NZ_MUFP01000018.1, read on the forward strand.
AAAAGATGCCGCACTCACCGCTCTGTTTGTGTCTACGCTCAACGGAATATTGCATGATGAGGGGTATATCGCACGTTTAGGCGAAGATATTTACACCATGCTTTGTGCCAATAAAACCGAAGATCAAATTGCGGTAATGGTTGAGCGTATTGCACATGAATTGAATGAATCCAGCATTCCCGTATCGGTTGGCTACAAAAAACATACCTATGGTGATAGTTTAGATACTACCGTGATTGCTGCAATCAAAAGTGTCCGACAATCATCAATATAGTGCGCTCACGCCATGGCTGTTGGCTGAGTGTCAGCCAATGACCACAGGAAGTACCATGTCGCGAGAGCTAACAAAGGCTAAACCAAGACCATCCAAGCCTTGTATGGTGTGCCAATTTGTCAAAAGTGATATGAGCCGCGCAGTGCAGAGAGTGAAGCGGAGCATTACGCGCACCACTGTGCCTTATGTCTCACCGGCGCATTATACTGTCCCCAATAGCCAAGCCTGTCAGCAGGCATTAGCGCTGGTTAAACAATTTAGCCCCGAATTTTTAGTCAATCACTCCTTACGTAGCTACGCGTTTGGTTTGGCGATGAGCCACAAAGTAAAACGAAGCATTGATAAAGAAGTCTTCTTTGTTGGCGCAATCTTACATGACATTGGCTTAACCGATTATGTCGCTCAGCAAGACACCTTCGAAGTCGAAGGCGCCATTGCTGCACACTCGTTTGCAATAGAGCAGGGATTGTCGACGGAGCAGGCCGATCTCATTCATGAAATGGTGGCATTGCATAACTCTGTGGGCGTAGCACATCAATGCGATCCAGAAATCGCATTACTGCATTTCGGTGCGGGGGCCGATGTGGCTGGGCTTTGGATTGAAGATATTCATAAAAAGACGCTGCACGAAGTGCTTGATACTTATCACAATCAAGGCTGTCAGGCCGGAATGATTGAGCTGATTCAAGATCAAGTCACGCGCAAGCCACATAGCTACATGTCGACCATGGTGGAATTAGGGTTTCTTAAAAAAGTAGCGAAACATCAATTTGCCCATAAACCGGTATAAGGTGTCATACGCGATGTTAGGCTATTGAGTCTGTCTGCTTTTCAACCACCTGAATCAAAAAGAATAAAAGGGCTATTGACCTCGGGTTAAATTTCATTAAAGTACACTCTCGTTCGCAGCACAATCTGCGGACTATGGTGCTACCACGCATAACTGCGTTGCCCTGGTGGTGGAATTGGTAGACACAAGGGATTTAAAATCCCTCGGCGTTCGCGCTGTGCCGGTTCAAGTCCGGCCCGGGGCACCATAGCACTCTTATAATCCTATCTGTTTTTTACTTCCATTTTTTATTCGCACTTATTCAGTGCCTGTTTTAATGTTTTGAAACCTTTCAATCCAATTCCCTTGTTATAAACAGGGTTGAATAATGGCGCATTTGTTTAGAAATGTAGGGTAAATGTACTGATCTTCTAGACGCCATCCTTCCTTTTACTCAGTGATCTCACCAAAGCACCAAATATTATGTCGTTTGTCATTAACCCGTCATGCTTGTCTAGTTTGCTGACTAATATTGATATGTTGGTTAGTAATGATAATAAAAAGGACGGCGTATGCGTTGGCAAACTCTTTCAATCAGAAAGCGAATTTATATTGTTCTTTCGACTATCTTAGTGCTCAGCACTTTGATCGCGATGGTGCAACAAGCGATGTTGTCAGCAAACAAGCAACTCGATGATCTCAAGAATATTATTTTACCCAGCCAGCTGAGGGGGCTGGCGTTTGAAATTAGTAATGAGCTACAACCTGCGACCACCGGTTCTAACTTTCTTGCCCATCACTCTGGACTGATTGATTGGGTGGATAATGGCGGCGATCTGACCAATCTCGCGCCGATTCATCAAGCGCTTTCGAATGCTAAGACGCGCTTGGGCGCAGACAACGCATTTGCAACGCTCGATAGTAGCCAAGGGAAGTATATTTTTACTTATGACGGCGAGCATCGCAGCGCATCAATGACCACCTATCCGTTTAAAGATTTTTACCCGAATTTTCTGAGTAAGAATCAGCCCTATGAGCTGAACATGAACAAAGATCCCAATGGCAATCAGTATGTGATTTTTATTAATTATCGCAGCGTGCCAGAAAACCCTGCGACGGGTCAGCCGTATGTGGTAGCGGGGGTAGGGTTTAATGTAAGTAGTTTAGTGAATCTAGTGCAGGGGTTTCGCATTGGTGAGCAGGGAAGAGCTATGCTTGCCGCGCGCGATGGCAGTGTACAGGTCGCACCGACCGATTCGGCACTGAATGCGGATAATGCAAGCGCATTTCGTCAAGCGGTAACCAAGGGGACAGACAAACCGGTGATCAGCGAAGTGACCATCGGTGATGAAGCGTTTCTGCTGGGGTCTTATTGGCTCGCTGACTTGGACCGTTTTGTGGTGGTTGAGATTCCCAAAGCACAAATTACAGGGCCCATCCTGGATCAATTTATCCAATCTTTATTAGTGACCTTGGTGTTTATTGCCATTGCACTCCTTGTTACCCACTGGGTGATCAGTAGTTTGACGCAGCCGATAAAAAAGCTTTCCGCCGAGGTCGATGAAATTGCCAGTCGACTCGACCTTAGCCACCAGATTGCCGTGAACGACCAAGCGGAAGTCGGTCGCTTAGCGAATAAGATCAATGGTTTGCTAGCGCGCATTCGAGATGCGTTGCAAGCGGTAAACCAGACAGTTGACGAGTCACAGTCTGCATTTGGTGTCCTCAAGCAGCAAGCTCACGAGGTGAACCAAGCCGGCATGGTGCAGCAGCAGTCGCTACAAACGATTTCTGCCGCGAGTCAAGACATTACTGAAATCACCACCGACGTGACGGATTCGGCTAATCACGCTGGCGAGTTGTCTCAAGCTGGGAATGCGGCGCTTCAAGATGCTTTAAATGGCATGAATACCAGCCTGCGGCATATTGAACAACTAGGCGAAAACATGGCCTCGAGTCAGAGCAGTTTGGATGAATTGAATCACCATATAGAGAATATTCTTCGCGTGCTTGAGGTGATCAGCACTATCTCGGAACAAACCAATTTACTCGCACTAAACGCGGCGATAGAGGCAGCGCGAGCGGGCGAACATGGCCGTGGTTTTGCGGTGGTTGCTGATGAAGTGCGCTCACTGTCACAACGCACCGGCGAGTCGACCAGTGAGATCCAAGAAATTATCAATCAGCTACGCTCGGCGTCAGATAATGTGACCAGCCAAATCAACCAAGTCAGTCAGGATAGCCAGCATAGTCTCGACACGCACCAACAAGCGGTAGAAAATATGCGCACCTTGGATAGCCATTTGCAGCAATTGTTTGAACATAATGAGCGGATTGCCGAGGGGGCCAATACGCAAAGCGGCGCGGTGAATGAAATCAATCAGAGCATTGAAGAGCTTGCTCAGCAGGGTACCCGCACTCAAGAAGTGTTTGAGCAAAGTGAACAGGCGGTGAGTGGGTTTGATTTACGTATGAAAGAGCTCACTAAAAAAGTCAGCGCGTTTAAAGGGTTGAATGCGTAATCGCTGAGCGTTCAATCGCGCTGACAAGCGGCAATAGCGCTTTGTGTCTTTGCCGCGCTCCGGTAGGATAGCGTGAGGAGGGCGGCATGAATCTAACCCAAATTGATGCGTTTTGTGCAGTCGCAGAGACTGGCTCGGTGTCTGAAGCTGCACGTCAGCTGGATGTGAATCGTTCACGGTTGAGCATGGCGATTAAAGCGCTAGAACAATCACTCAACGCCGAATTGTTCGATCGCACCGGTAACCGTCTAACACTGTCGGAAATCGGCAAAGCTGTGTACAAAGATTTCGAGAGTATATCGGTCACCGCGGCTCGCATTCGTCGCACGTGCGATCAAGCGAACGCGGGCTTTAATGCCGAAGTATGGATCGCGCGTGATGATGCGATCCCCGATCAGCTTTGGCAGGACTGGGCGCATCAGCTCAATAAGCGCTTTACGGCGACGTCCTTCAACCTAGTCTTGGCCTCGAGCGGTGATTTGGCCAATTTGGTTGAAACCCAACAAGTCGACTTTGCGTTTGGAGTGGACTACGAGCGCATTGACGATCCGCGCATCAACTATCAGCCGTTGGGTAAAATTCGCATGATGTCGGTGTGCAACAGCAAGCACCCGTTGAGTCGACTGCGTCGGGTCAGTGATGATCAACTGCGTAATGCCATGCAAGCGGTAATGGTCTATCTCAATGAAAAAGACAATCCCGAGCTGCAGCCTTTCTCACGCCGTTATATTGGCTTTTCGAGCTTTGAATATATGCTCAATACCATCTTACAAGAAGAAGCGTGGGGCGTGTTGCCTGAGCCGCTGATCCGGCAATACTTGCGAGAACAGCGCTTAGCGGTGATCAAACACACCTATGGCTTAACCCAAGAAGACTACTGCCTATTCACCGCCTCAGGGATGGCCGAGCATCCAGGGATCCAATGGCTGAGTGATAGCATTACCAATTACTTGTTTGATTTCTAAATGTGCGCCTCGATGATTGTTTTTCAATGCCTTGCAATACATGTTAAGCAAAACTTAACCTAGGTTAAAAAGTTTAAGATTTTCTGAACAATCACTGAGCGCTACAATGCCGTCACTGAATTTCACCGAGCATCATTATGACCGCATACACGCGTTATCTTCCTTTTTCATTGGCTGTGTTAGCCTGTTTAACCCCTTGGGTGAGCTCGCCGATTGCATTGGTATTGGGTTTTTTGCTGACCTCCCTAGGCTGGGTGCCAAGTGCAATTCCGCTCACGAAAATCACCAAAAAGTTACTGGCTTATTCGATTGTGGGTCTGGGGTTTGGTATCCCGCTGCAAGAGGCGCTCGCCGTGACAGGCGATGGGATAGGGCTGATTATTGCCACCATTGCAGGCACGCTGATTTTTGGCACATTACTGGGCAAACTTATGGGGCTGGATAAAAAGACTGGTCACCTGATTGCCTCAGGCACTGCCATTTGTGGCGGCAGTGCAATCGCAGCTGTCTCGCCCGCTATCAATGCGGATGATAAACAAATTGGTCTCGCGTTAGGCACGGTGTTTGTGTTGAATTCATTGGCGCTGTTTGTGTTTCCTATGGTTGGGCATGCGCTGGGCTTAGATCAGCACACGTTTGGAACCTGGGCGGCGATCGCGATTCATGATACATCATCGGTGGTGGGCGCGGCGTCCGCTTATGGTGAGCAAGCACTAACCACTGCGACCACCCTCAAACTTGCGCGCGCATTATGGATTGTGCCTGTGGCGTTTGTCAGCGCACTCATGTTTCGCAGCCACGCTAAAAAAATCACGATTCCGTACTTTATCGTTTTCTATTGTCTGGCGATTGGTATCAGTGATGTCTTTGTCCAAGCGCAACCCATCTATGAGGTGATTTTCGCCATCTCAAAGCAAGTATTAGTGGTGTGTTTATTCTTAATCGGCTGCAGTATTTCTGTCACCCAGCTACGCACGGCAGGACCCAAACCCTTATTGTTTGGTGTCGCACTGTGGGTGATTATCTCCTGTACATCGCTTGCTTGGCTGCTGCTAGCTGCCTAGTCTCCGTCGTTGCCTCAGGTTCACTCATGCGGCGTGTCCTGAGGCAAACGTAATACCGCGACCAACAGAAACGCACTGAGTGCCGCACCAAACTGCCACCATCCGGTGCTGGTCATCGCGAGGAAAAGCTGCAAGCTAATTGCCGCGAGTAACACGCCTTTTCTCATCTTGTTAGTCCATAAAGAATCTAAATTTAGATTTAGTATGCGTAAAAGTTATATGCAAGCAAAATGCGATTTAGCGCTATCTCATAACTAAAATTTGTTTAGAACACTCACTGTCAGAAATATTGACAGTTATTTTTATGCATAAACTATTGAAATAAAACGCCTTTCATTTTCCCCTTAGCAGGGTGGTGAAAATGTCAGCAAGTTCGTGTTTGTAAAGCGGCGCAGTAGCACCAAGAATATGTGCGTGTTTTCTACTTTTGGTGTTTTATGTCTTCTCAAAACGTGATCAATGAAAAGTCAGTATTAGTGTTTTCGGCCCTTCTCGCATTGGGGTTTGCCATCGCCGGCCTTGCCGTTGGATGGATCGCTGGCTCTTTAGTGATTATGTTCGACGGTATCTACTCGTTGATTAGTCTAGTGTTAACTTTGTTGTCACTGGGCGCGTCGTGGTATATCCACTCGCGTTACGCAAGGCCGATCGCACGTGCGCTGCTGACACCGCTTGTTGTCGCCATTAAAGGCGCCGTGATTATGCTATTGGTGAGTTATTCTCTGTATGAAGCGGTCTCCTCCTTAGTCGAAGGCGGACGTGCGGTTAACCCGTCATTGGCGGTGCTGTTTGGTATTGTCAACGTGGTGGGTTGTGGTTACGGATGGTGGATGATTGCACGCAAAAACCAAGCAGGGCAAAGCCAGTTGGTGGAGGCGGAATCGCGCCAGTGGCAAATGGATACCTTGTTAAGTCTGGCGGTCACCTTAGGCTTTTTAGGTGCTTGGTTAGTGGCGCATTCACCTTGGTCGGATTATGCGGTTTATGCAGATCCTGTGATGATGGTGTTGATGTCGTTCTACTTCATCAAAGTACCATTTGTCATGGTGCGTAACGCGTTAAAAGAGCTCGCACCTGTCACGGTAAAGTGGTATCGCACCCGCTCATTGGCGTAATCAGAACACGACGCAACACGGACCTAGTCAAACGATCCTATATCCGTGCAGGGGTCGATAGATGCTGAGGCGGCGTTTAGCCGCCTTATTTATGTCACCTTATGCACTATAACTTTTTATGTTGGTATTCATATCAACCCAGATACTGTGGGCGATTTCAACGTAGTGTGAAGAAATATATTTTGCTCTCTATGCTCGTCTGTTGAGGTGTTGGCAGCAGAACGTCGTGATGGCGCTTACACTGAAAAGTAACCATAGCGCTGCGGTAGAGAAAGAATGTTGCATATAGCAAAAGCGGAGTTAAATGATCTAGATACCCTCACCGTGTTATTTGACCAATACCAGCGCTGGCTTGCGATTCGTCCGCCGCTCAGCCAAACAAGGGCGTTTACTGAGCAACGATTGCGCGAGCAAGATACTTGTATATTGACCGCTTCTTACCAATCCTCCATGGTGGGATTTGTCCACCTAACGCCTTTGTATTCATTGGCGAGGGCGCGCCGTGGCTTAATTATTAACGATTTGTACGTGCAGCCGGATTCACGGCGACAAGGTGTCGCGCGGGCGTTAATCTCGCACGCTCTCAAGGAGGCTCGTGCCCGCCAAGCCGCTTGCTTATTGCTACAAACTCATCAAAGCAACCATGCCGCTCATCATCTTTTTGAATCTTTTGGTTTTATTTGCGACGTTAGCCAGTATTATTTTCTGGACGTGACCGATTAACGGGTGACGAAAGGAGTAGCTAATGGCGTACGATTTTGTGGTCGTTGGGGGCGGTATCGTCGGCGTAGCCACCGCTTGGCAGTTGCAACAGCGATATCCAAACAAACGCACTCTATTGATAGAAAAAGAGCCTGCTTTGGCCCAACATCAAACGGGCCATAATAGCGGCGTAATCCATGCTGGCGTGTATTATCCGCCCGGTAGTTTGAAGGCGGATTTTTGTAAGCGTGGCGCTGCCGCGACCAAAGCTTTTTGTGAGCAAGAGGGTATTCCTTATAAGCAGTGTGGCAAGTTAATCGTAGCGACCACAGAGACAGAATTGGCGCGGATGCATGATTTGTATCAACGTTGTTTGCTCAATGAGATCGAGTGTGAGTGTTGGGATGCCCAACAACTCGCCAGCGCTGAACCGAATGTACGCGGTTTGGGCGCGATCTATGTCAAAGCGACCAGTGTTGTTGATTACGCGCAAGTCACAGAAAAAATGGCCGGACGCTTTGTCGCAGCTGGTGGGCACCTTGTGCTAAATACTCAAGTGACGAAGCTACACGAAGACCACGACGGTGTGCTGATTGATACCCAATCGCAGGGAGAGTCGCACCGTTATCACGCAGAATTTTTAGTTGTTTGTGCCGGTTTGATGGCAGATCGCATGGCGAAGCTGCAAGGGTTAGCGACATCGTTTCAAATCATCCCCTATCGTGGCGAATACTATCAACTAGCGAAAAAGCATCGGGAGTTAGTGTCGCATTTGATCTATCCAGTGCCGGATCCAGATTTGCCTTTCTTGGGCGTCCATGTCACACGGATGGTTGATGGTGGTTTGACGGTAGGCCCAAATGCCGTTCAGGGCTGGAAACGCGAGGGGTATGCCACATACAATTTTAGTTGGCGTGATACGCTTGATATGCTGCGTTTTCGCGGATTTTGGCGAGTCACTGCAGCGAATCTGCGCACCGGTGTAAAAGAATGGTGGAACGCGCATTATAAACCGGGATACCTCAAGCTGGTTCGTAAGTATTGTCCGTCAATTCAATTGGATGATTTACACCCTTACCCAGCCGGTATTCGTGCCCAAGCGGTGTTGAATAGTGGTGAGCTGGTGGGAGACTTCCTGTTTGTTCGATCTGCACGCAGTCTCCATGTGTGTAACGCCCCATCGCCAGCCGCGACTTCAGCCATGCCAATTGCCGAACACATTTGTCAGACTATCAGTACGCCTCACAACGATTAATCGGTGAATATTGTGATTGTCTTGTCCAGATGATTTAATGGTGGGGAGATTAAATATCAAGGAAGACAATATGTTACTGCCACCTCCTCTTAAAAAAGGCGAGACAGTTGGCTTTTTCTCGCCATCATCTCCTGCCACCGTATTTGCGCCCCAACGATTTGAACGCGCGGTGGACTATGTCAACGCACAAGGCTTTGGTCTTAAGGCGGGGGCATTGACAGGGCAATCGGATCACTATCGCTCAGGCTCGATCAAGGCGCGTGCGGAAGAGCTCAACCAGCTGATCCGTGATCCGAATGTGCGCTGCATCATGTCGACGATTGGTGGAATGAACAGCAATGCTTTACTTCCCTACATCGATTACGCCGCCTTGGCTGATGATCCTAAGATTATCGTGGGTTATTCGGACCTCACTGCTTTACTGCTCGGTATCTATGCCAAAACGGGATTAATCACGTTTTATGGACCAGCCTTAGTGGCGTCTTTAGGGGAGTTCCCGCCACTGGTCGATGAAACCTTTGACGCGTTTCGAGCGGTAACAACTGAGAATGTAACGCTGCCGATGATCTATAAGATGCCTGTCCAATGGACGGATGTCATGGTCGATTGGGGCGAACAGACAGAGGCAAAACCGACCTATGAGAATGCATGGCAATTTATGGGTAAGGGTCAGGTAAATGGCCGTATTATTGGAGGCAATCTCAATACGCTGAATGGGATCTGGGGAACGCCTTATATGCCAGCGATTGAAACAGACGATATTCTGCTGATTGAGGACTCTTTGTTGGATATTGCCACGGTCGAGCGCTCACTCGCACACCTAAAACTGGCCGGAGTGTTTGATACAGTAGGCGCGGTGTTACTTGGTAAACATGAGCTGTTTGATGACAAAGGAGCGGGACGTTCAACCTATGATGTTCTTGAAGAAATACTCGATGGGCAGCCGCTCGCTGTGGTTAATGGCTTTGACAGTTGCCACACGCATCCGATGTTAACTACACCTTTGGGGGCCCAAGCCTGTATTGATTTTGATGCCCAGACGGTCTCACTCACGCAACCTTGGTTGGCGGGTGAGCACGCTGGGCAATGAGCTTGGATTAGTAAGCTACACCGATACGTTGGCGACGGTGGGCGCCACTTTCCAGTTCGTCGATCATCGCGATAGCATAGTCAGCAACGCTGATTTTGCTGTCACCATGGTCATCGGTAAGCAAGGTATCCGCGCCAACGCGATAGCGGCCTATTTTGTCGCCCGGGAAAATCTCCGCAGCAGGGCTGACGAACGTCCAATCTAGGGTATGGGCGTGCTCACGGAATACCTTCAAAGCGTCGCCTTGAGCGAGCGCTTCTGCTTTATAAGCATCAGGGAAGTCGGGCAGGCTGACCAGCTCGACACCCGGTGCAACTTCTAGCGAACCAGCACCGCCGACCCAAAGTAAACGTTTGACATTAGCGGCGGGTAATTCGTCAATTAAGCGCTTAGCGCTGGTTGCCACCATCTCATGGTTGCCTGCAGCGCGCCCGCCCACGGCGGCAATGACTGCATCAGCGTCAGCAACGGCCTGTTGTACAGAGTGATGATTATCCAGCAAGTCGAATTGACGTACTTCGACATCGTCGCGGGTCACTTTTTCTGGCTGACGGACAAGAGCAATAACCTCATGCCCACGATGACGCGCTTCTTCGACGATTTGGCTACCGATCCAACCTGTTGCACCAATAATTGCGATTTTCATATTGTCTTCCTCATGCTGTGATTGCTTGGATGGATGTAGCTTATTAGCTTTCATTTATTGGATAAATAATCATAATAGATACAGTTTGTATCAATTATAGAGACAATATGGATAGGCTAACGGCAATACGTAGTTTTGTAGAGGTGGCCAATTGCAAAAGCTTTACGCGGGCGGCCGAACAACTCGGGCTAACGCGTTTGCAGGTTTCAAGGCATGTGCAAGAAGTCGAGCAATGGCTTTCGCAGCGTCTGTTGCATCGGACAACGCGTAAAGTCAGCTTAACGTATGCCGGTGAGCAAGCCTATGGTCATTGCCAGCGTATTTTGGACGAAGCGGCGGCGTTAACGTTGACGACTGGACGATTACAGGGCGCCTTAACCGGTCGTATTCGAGTTGCTGCGCCAATCGGGTTAGCGCAAGGGATCCTTGTTGCGCCAGTAACGCAATTTACCGATGCGCATCCAGAGGTCGTCATTGAAGTGATTGCCTCCGACCAATTTACGCCCTTAGTGGATGAGCGGGTCGATATTGCGCTGCGCTTCACGCCTCAGCCGGATGAGCATTTAATTGCCCGCAAACTCATGGCCATCGATTCTATAGTGTGTGCGTCACCGGCATATATAGCCCACGCGTCGCAGCCTATTTATCCGAGCGATCTCAGTGATCACCCGTGCTTAATTCATGTCAGCGGTGATCATTGGCAATTTATTAAAGACAATCGCCGAGAAGAGGTAAGAGTGAGTGGGCCGATTCACGCCAACGACTTAGGCACCTTGGTCAATGCGGCGCGAATGGGAAAAGGGATTGTCCGTGTGCCATGTGATTTAGCCAATCCCTATGTGAAGCAAGGGGAATTGATACCCTTGCTGACCGATTATCGCTTACCGCCCAGCGCACTGTGGGCGGTCTATTTATCGCGTAGTTATCAACAGCCTGTCGTACGCCACTTTATCGATCACCTAGCAAGCTGCTGGCAGCATGATATCCAAGCTCCCATTGATGGGTCAGATGCAGCGCATCAATAAAGGCATCGTCATGGCTGACCAATATATAGGCACCTTGATAATGATTAAGCGCGTCGACCAGTGCGTGTTTGGCTGAGATGTCGAGGTGATTGTCCGGCTCATCCAACAGTAACAGTGGCTGGGCGTGTTGGTGAGATACCACTAACATCGCTACTTTCATCTTCTCGCCACCGCTTAAACTATCAACCGTTTGATAAACGCGGTCGCCACGTAACCCTAAGCTAGCAAGGCAGGTTCGAGCATCCGACTCTGACAAGTCGCTATGATGGCGCAAACAAGATAGCAGTGTTTGTTTGGGATCCAGTAGTGAGAAGTGTTGATCTAAATACACACAGTCACCGACAACGTCGATTGAGCCGCTGACAGGCGCGTGATGACCCATTAACGTTCGCAGTAATGTGGATTTTCCTACCCCATTTTGCCCTGTTAGTAGCCAATGCTCTCCCGCGTAGACAGACCAATCAAGTGGCTCAGTGTGTCCGAATGGCAACTGACACTGACTAGCCTTTATCAGCCGTCGCCGTTTCATTGGCTCGGAGTGATGCATATACAACGTCGGGTTGTTTTCCGGAAGCTGCGTATCCAGCGCGTCGAGTTGCTTTTGGTAACGCTTAAGTTGCTGAGAAAATTGTGTTTTCGCTCGAGACTTAGCGTCTTGCGCACTTTCTTTTTGGCCATCCAGAATCGACTTTGCCTGACTGGATTTTTTACGTAATTGTTTACCTTTTGATTCGCGCTTCTGTGCCTTTTSAGTACTCTGTTGCTGTTGACGTAATACCTGTTTGTGCTGTTTATTCAGGTGCGTTCGTTTCGCGATGAGTGCCTCCTGTTCTTGCTGTTGCGCGCGAACGAACTCGTCATAGTTGCCCGTGTATTTTGCGATACCTTGTGGTGTTAATGCATAGATAGCTCGCATATGGCGAAGTAACTGTTGGTCGTGACTCACCGTGATCACTAACCCAGGATAGTTTTCGATCCAGCTTACGAGCTTATGTCGTGTGGTTCGGTCAAGATGATTACTTGGTTCATCGAGCAATACGATATGCGCTTGGGAGTGAAAAACGCGATATAAACTCAGCAGCGTCAATTGACCACCGCTAAGCACATGCAAAGGCGCTGATAAAGCGGCATCAATACCCAACTGGGTCAGTATTGCCTGATAGCGTTCAGCGATATCCCAGTCATCATTTACTCGCTCGTAATGCGTTGGGTCGATGCTTCCTGCTTGAATAGCCGCCAACGCATGAAGCTGTTCGGCAATGCCCAGTACTTCAGCCAATGTTTGTGTCTTTGGCGCGGTAATATGTTGCGATAGGTAAGCAATATCACCATCGCGTTGTACATGGCCTGAATAATGAATTCCTTGCGGAGATGGCAACGTTTGACCTGCCAATAACGCGAGGAGTAGTGATTTGCCGGTGCCATTGTCACCCACAAGGCCAATGGGGCCGTGCTCAAAGGTGATAGAGATAGGCTCAAATAAGACTCGCCCATCGGGCAGTGTCACGCTGAGATCATGTGTAATAAGGTAAGGCATAAGGCCTCCTTTATGTAAAGCAACACAAAGGGGCGGCGGTATGTGCTACACAGAAAACCTGCGTAGAGACAGTTTGGCAATAGAGAAAACGTAAGCCCAGTGACCATGAATACCGACTAACCCCAAGATACCGAATATAAAAACGGTGTAATGAGTGTTAGTTGTTCATTGCCACAGACTCCGCTAAAGAAAGGAAATAAGACTATATAATAGGCGACTGGGCGTCTGCAACCCCAGCCGCTCGTGCACTACAACGCGAGTTTAGTGAGGTAGTGATGGCTTAACGTCAGTGAGCGTGCCAGCGGCTTGGGCAGGGTGTCGATTTCGAGGCTATCAAGCAGGTTTTTCACATGCAGCCCAAGTTCGGTATCACCACTGATACTGAGTTGGCGCTGGAAAAACAGCGTATCCGGATCGCAATAGTGGGTCGCCATTTTCAAAAACGCTAACCAATCTCCCTCGATACTGGCGTCTTCTTCCCCAGACAAGCGGACCAATAATTGGTTGTCTTCGTTCAGCGACACGAACCAATGCGCGTTGAGATCGCGCAATCCAATGCGAATGGTACGGCCAGCAAGAAAGTCGAACTCGTCCTCTGCCAGAGGCACCGCAAAAGCGGTATTCATGACTTTGGTCAGCATCTGAGCTTGCAGCCCATGTGGTAACTGAGTGATGGCTTTTAGCCCCGGTGTAATCAGGTTTGGTTGGGGCATTGGAAGACTAAGGGGTTGTTGGGTGATTGGGTTAACGAGCATTTGGCTTTCCTTTGGTGCCAATGGTTGAATGCCACTAGAGTAGCGAGGTTGAATGCTACGCCATTGGATCCGAGTCAAAAATGAGAGGATTTTTTGTGCCAACAGCGTCATTTATCGCGATTTTTGTCATCATGGAGAAGTGAGCTTGATACACATCAACCCCCCACATTGGCAACGCCCTTATCTTAGCCGGACAATCATAAAATGGAATGCAATGTTATGGAGCTCCTTTGTCCGGCGGGCAATATTCCGGCGGTTAAAAAAGCGATCGAACATGGCGCCGATGCGGTGTATGTCGGCTTAAAAGATGACACCAATGCGCGCCATTTTGCGGGGCTGAACTTTACCGACAGCAAATTGCAGCGTGCCAGTCAGTATGTACATGACCACGGCAAAGACTTGCACGTTGCCATTAATACCTTTGCCCATCCTGATGGTTGGCGCCGTTGGCAATATGCGATTGATAGCGCCGCCGGAAATGGCGCAGATGCGTTGATCCTTGCCGATATGGCCTGCTTGGAGTATGCCGCCAACACCTATCCCGATTTGGATATACATCTTTCTGTTCAAGCATCCGCCACTAACACTGGGGCGATCCGCTTTTATCAGCAGCAATATGGCGTTAAGCGAGTGGTATTGCCGCGGGTGCTGTCTATTCATCAGGTTAAACAGCTAGCACGCGATACCGATGTCGACTTAGAGGTATTTGCCTTTGGCAGCTTGTGCATTATGGCCGAAGGGCGCTGCTATTTATCGTCTTATCTTACCGGCCAATCGCCCAATACCGTGGGCGCTTGCTCACCGGCGGCATTCGTGCGTTGGCAAGATACTGAGCAAGGGTTGGAGTCGCGCTTAAACGGGGTCTTGATTGATCGGTACCAAGCTGATGAAAAAGCGGGGTATCCCACCCTTTGCAAAGGTCGTTTTTGTGTCGACGGTAATCGCTATCACGCACTGGAAGAACCCACCAGTTTGAACACCTTAAGTGTTCTGCCTGAGCTTTATCGCGCCGGGATCAAATCGGTCAAAATCGAAGGTCGTCAGCGCAGCCCGGCGTATGTGGAGCAAGTTGCACGGGTATGGCGTCAAGCGATTGATCGCTGTATCGCAAACCCCGAGGCATTTGACATTGCACCGGATTGGGCGCTCTCGCTCGATAGTCTTTCTGAAGGGGTGCAAACCAGTTTGGGTGCTTACCATCGCAAGTGGCAATAAGGAATTATGATGCAATTTTCTCTCGGGCCGATCCTGTATTACTGGCCCAAGTCTGAGGTTGAAGCCTTTTATCAAGCAGCGGCTGACAGCCAAGCCGATGTGATTTACCTCGGTGAAACTGTCTGTGCCAAGCGGCGAGAGCTGAAAACCAAAGATTGGATCGGGCTTGCACGTGAGCTGGTCCAATCTGGCAAACAAGTGGTGCTCTCAACCATGGCGCTGATTGAAGCGCCCTCAGAGCTGACCATGCTGAAACGCTACTGCGACAACGATGATATTCGCATTGAAGCGAATGACGTGAGCGCGGTGCAGTTTTTAAGTGAGCGTCGGCAGCCCTTTGTGGTGGGGGCCGCCATCAATTGCTATAACCCACAAACACTGAAGCAATTTGTTGACCTTGGCATGACGCGCTGGGTGATGCCGGTGGAACTTTCGCGCGACTGGCTGGTGAATATGTTAAACGGCTGCGATGCACTGGGTATTCGCGACCGGTTTGAGGTGGAAGTCACTGGTTATGGTTACTTACCACTGGCTTACTCGGCACGCTGTTTTACCGCGCGCTCAGAAAACCGCGCCAAAGATGACTGCGAGCTGTGCTGCCTAAACTACCCCAATGGGCGGTTAACGGAATCCCAAGAGGGCCAGGCCGTATTTGTGCTAAACGGCATTCAAACCCAGTCCGGGCAGTGCGCCAATCTCATTAACGATTTACCGTCGATGCAAGGGCTGGTGGACGTGGTGCGGTTAAGTCCACTGTCGCTTGACACTTTGCGCTGGGTAGACAAATTCCGTGCTAACCAAGCAGGCAATAACCCGCAACCGCTCAACCACGATTGCAACGGCTATTGGCACCACTTGGCAGGCATGACACAAGTTCTAGGCTAACCGCATAACAAAAACAGCCTGCGTAGTCGGGTAGAGAGGTGAGGGTATGTTGTATTTAGAGTTCTTGTTCTTACTGCTAATGCTGTATATCGGCTCCCGATACGGGGGCATTGGGCTGGGCGTGGTCTCAGGGATTGGCTTGGTCATTGAAGTGTTTATCTTCCAAATGCCGCCAACGTCACCGCCAGTGACCGTGATGCTGATTATTCTTGCGGTCGTCACCTGTGCTTCTATCTTGGAGGCGGCTGGTGGCCTTAAGTATATGCTGCAAGTGGCTGAGCGATTATTGCGTAAAAATCCAAAACGCGTCACCTTGATTGCGCCGTTTGTCACCTATGCCATGACCTTTATGCTTGGTACTGGTCACGCGGTGTATTCCATTATGCCGATTATCGGTGATGTCGCGCTGAAAAATGGTATTCGTCCGGAGCGCCCAATGGCGGCGGCGTCGGTTGCCTCTCAAATCGCGATTACAGCCTCGCCGATCTCTGCAGCCGTGGTCTATTACCTAGCCCAGCTTGCCGATATTCAACATGACATTACGTTAGTCTCGATTTTGTTGGTGACTATCCCCGCCACCTTGTTTGGTACCTTGCTGATGTCTCTGTACAGCTTGCGCCGTGGCAAAGAGCTGGATGACGATCCGGATTACCAAGCGCGCTTGCAAGACCCCGAATGGCGTGAGCGAATCGAAAATACTACAGCGACGTCACTTGATGAGGTGTTACCCCGTTCCGCGCGCAATGCGGTATTGCTGTTTATTGGTGCCATCGTCACCATTGTGATTATCGCGATGTGGCCAGAGATCCGCACAGTGGCAGGGGAGAGTAAGGCCATCAGCATGTCGGTAGTTATTCAAATGATGATGCTCTGCTTTGGCGGGATCATCTTACTGGCGACCAAAACAGATCCGCGTAATGTGCCGAATGGCGTGGTGTTTAAATCTGGGATGGTGGCGGCCATTGCTATCTTCGGGATTGCTTGGATGTCAGACACTTACTTCCAATACGCGATGCCGCAATTTAAGTCGGGAATTGTGGAGATGGTCACTCAATATCCGTGGTCTTTTGCACTTGCCTTGTTTATCGTGTCAGTGGTTGTTAATTCGCAAGCCGCGACCGCACGGATGATGTTGCCGGTGGGTCTTGGGTTAGGGCTCGATCCTGCGCTGCTTATCGGTATTATGCCGGCCGTGTATGGGTACTTCTTTATTCCCAACTATCCTTCTGATATTGCGACTGTGAACTTCGATGCATCCGGCACCACCAAAATTGGTAAATGGTATTTCAACCATTCATTTATGGCGGTCGGTTTAATTGGCGTGGTGAGCGCTTGTGCGCTCGGTTATGTATTAGGGCAGATTTTTATCGCCTAATACACAAAAGGATTTAAAGGACACAAGGATGCAAGTGAGACGTGCCTCGGTTGAGGACTTGGATGCCATCTTCGCCCTGAATGTACAAATTGGTGACATGCACCATCAACATGCGCCGCATCTGTTTGCAACGCCTGGCCCAAGCGGTCGGGCGTTTTTGCAGCAAGCGCTGCAAGAAGCGGATAAGTACTTTTGGGTGGCAGAGCATCAAAACAAAGTGATTGGCTTTTTGTCGGCAAGGCTGGAGTCGTTTGAACACATTCCTCATCTGGTCGACGATCCCATGTGTCATGTGAATACCATTGTGGTTGACCGTGATGCGCGCGGAACCGGTGCAGGTAAAGCGTTAATGGCGGCCTGTACCCAATGGGCGAAAGACAATCATGCCACTGTGATTAAACTAGAAGTGATGACGTTTAATCAGGATGCGCAGGCGTTTTACCATGCGCTGGGGTTTACCCCAGACTCTATCACCATGATGCAAACATTGAATTGCGAGCCGGAGGAGCCAGCACAATGATTGATAAAGACACCGTGATGCGGGTGGCACGACCCACCGACAATTTGGCCGACATTACCAACATGTATTGCGATGGGCTAGGGTTTGAGCTATTGGCGACGTTTTCTGGCCATAATGATTTTGATGGCGCCATTATTGGTCACCCACATCATAACTATCACCTTGAATTTACCCATCATCGCGGCACCCATGTCGGTCCAGCACCGTCACAGGAAAACCTGTTGGTCTTTTACTTGCCGGATCACGCTGCATGGCAGACTGCGTGTCAACAAATTGAAGCCGCTGGGTTTAAACCTGTGCCGAGTTACAATAGCTATTGGGATAAAGACGGGCGTACCTTTGAAGATCTGGACGGTTATCGTGTGGTACTACAAAACCGTGAGTGGGCGTATTAAAAACTTAGCCTTGCCGTGTGTCTATCTAATTGACGTTTTTTGTGCGACAGAGTAAAAAACATGGAAGAACTTTTTAAAAAATATAATGCTGCATGGGATGCACTCAATCCACGTGCAATCGCCGATCTATATCGGCTTCCTTGTGCAATATCAGATTCAGATGGGGTAAATGTTTTTTGTGACAATCTTTCACTGACTAAAAAACTGACAAAAAATTGTGAAGATATGGCTAGCTTCGGATACCTAGAAGCAAAATTCAACATACTAAACCAGCACTCTTTGGATACTGATCAGGTCGCTGTCACTATTGGTTGGCGCATTAGAACGGCAAGCCAAGATATAGAATTTCGCGCTTTGTATATTTGCCATCAAATTGAAGAAAAGTGGTACGTATACAGTGCAAACGTCTACCGAGGAAGCTTTAATAACGCCTCCACAACAGGCGATTAATACGTTTAGCTCGACGTAGTATGCTTGAACAGTAACATAGCGGTTTTTGATTGTACCGCTACGTCACTGCTTGTTAGTGGGCCAATACTCCCGCGTTTAATGAAGGGAGCAGAGGATGATTACTTAATCGCGTCCGCTTCTTGTTTTTGACGTGCGCGATGTGCCGGACCAAAGCAGAACTGAATTTGGTCCGCGCTCGGTGAAGCGGGTGTTGTGGTGCCATCCAGCCAGTCATCCCAGCTTTTCACAAATTTATCGGCGAGCTTCTCCGCGGCACTTTCATTCCACAGTCCACCTTTAAAGGTCAGTTCCATCACATTCACAGTGATCTCAGTTTTGTACTGATCTTTAGGCGCACCTTTACCTGAGCTGTGACTGCGCTCCATCATCATAAAGGTTTGCTGAATACCGACGACAATGTCCGTCCCAGTCGCGTTCATGGTGTTTTGGACAAACAAGGTTTTAGTGTTTTGGGTATTCACTCGGCTAGTACACGCCTTGGCAAGGTTCACAATACTGTTTTTAATCAGCGGAACATCTTGCTCAGTGATCCCGTCGTAGAGGCCAACGACTTTATCAATCAGAGAGTTGTAGTTCTCTTCTTCGTAATGCACCGTGGTGCGCTCTGATTGGGTGACATTAAAAAAGGGCACTTTAAGAATGGAGCTCACAAACTCCTGAAACCCTTCGGCATTCTTGTCATTATCTGGGTCTAGCGGATTCCAGCCGGTGCGGCTTTGAGCTAAGCCTAAAATGCTCGATACCGCGTTACCGGTAGACTCGGTAAGCAAGCGAACAATCTCACTGTGATTGCCAGCGCTAATGGCATCATCCAATTTCTTACCTTGCGCCGATTCTGTTTGCGCATTTTTACCGGCACCGATGGTATTTTGACCTGATACTGTGCTGTCGCCATCGCGCGGTACCGCAAAGAGCGCGCTGTGCTGCAATTGCTGTTGGTTAGAAACCAAATTTTGGTGGTTATTCAGCCAAGTATCAAATTGGGATGTCAGGTTTTGTGCATCTGAAGCGTTCATAATTGTGTTCCTAATTGCGACAATGTGAATCGTGATTGAATGATCTTCAATCGCTAGGGCAACAACAAAATTCTGCCTGCAAAACTAGGCTAGCTTGCTTTGTTTTATTTTCCATCAGTCGATGAAGACAATTCTCTGTGGGGGATGGAGTTTAATCGTTACACACTGAAATATAATGCTTTTTTCTTGACGTCGATTTGACGAAGTCATGCTGCCATTGTGTTTTGGTGGCCATACAAGGTGTTAGGAAAAGTAGTGTCTATTTATCAATGCATTAGCGGTGTGGCATTAAGCGTATGCTGACTGGTAACTCTGGTGTCAGCAATCACAGTAATTGGCAAAACAGATTAGCGCGGATGTCTAATGCCTATTAACGTTGTATTAGTCGGGACAATCAGACACTTCGCCTGATTGCCTATTAACGCAATACGCAAGCTGATTCCCTGTGAAGAAAGCTTGTCGAACAATAAGAGCAAGGAGAAAGCAATGTCTCAACAACGCTCAACGTCGGGAGGGCAGTGCCCTGTCATGCACGGCAGCAAAACCTCGGAAGCGATGGCACACAAAACCTGGTGGCCAAACGCGCTAAACCTCGACATTCTTCATCAACATGACAGTAAAACCTCCCCCTTTGATGATGATTTTGATTATCACGCCGCGCTTAAAACTCTCGATATCGATGCATTAAAAAAGGATGTGAAAGCGTTACTGACCGAGAGTCAGTCTTGGTGGCCCGCCGACTGGGGACATTATGGCGGCTTGATGATCCGCATGGCATGGCACTCCGCGGGGAGCTATCGCATTGCCGACGGCCGCGGTGGCGGTGCGACCGGTAACCAGCGTTTTGCGCCTTTAAACTCATGGCCGGATAACGCCAATCTCGATAAAGCCCGCCGCCTGTTGTGGCCGATTAAGAAAAAATATGGCAACAAAATAAGCTGGGCAGATTTAATTTTGCTGGCGGGGACGATGGCGTATGAATCGATGGGCTTAAAACCCTATGGATTTGCATTTGGCCGCGAGGATATTTGGCACCCTGAGAAAGATACCTACTGGGGCGCAGAGAAAGAATGGCTGGCGCCAAGTGATGCTGAAAACAGCCGCTACTCTGGTGAACGCGATCTGGAAAACCCATTGGCAGCGGTGATGATGGGGCTGATTTATGTCAACCCAGAAGGGGTGGATGGCAATCCCGATCCGCTTAAAACCGCGCAAGACATGCGTGTCACCTTCGAGCGTATGGCGATGAACGATGAAGAAACGGTTGCACTCACCGCAGGTGGCCATACTGTCGGTAAGTGTCATGGCAATGGCGATGCGGAACAGCTCGGCCCCGAGCCGGAAGGTGCAGCGATTGAAGAGCAAGGCTTAGGGTGGAACAACCATCAAGCGCGTGGCATTGGTCGCGATACGGTCACCAGTGGCATTGAAGGGGCGTGGACCACCCATCCCACGCAATGGGATAACGGCTACTTTTATCTGTTGTTTAACTACGAGTGGGAATTGAAGAAAAGCCCAGCAGGTGCGTGGCAGTGGGAGCCCATCGACATCAAAGAAGAAGATAAACCTGTCGATGTGGAAGACCCCTCTATTCGTCGTAATCCCATCATGACGGATGCCGAYATGGCACTCAAAATGGACCCAATCTATCGCAGCATTGCGGAGCGTTTTTATCAACATCCCGAGCAGTTAGCGGATGCCTTTGCTAAAGCCTGGTTCAAACTGACGCACCGCGACATGGGGCCTAAATCGCGTTACATCGGCCCAGATGTGCCAAGTGAAGACTTGATTTGGCAAGACCCTGTACCGGCAGGACGCACCGATTATGACGTCGCGTCGGTAAAAGCGGATATTGCCAACAGTGGCCTGACACTGGCAGAGAAAGTGACGACCGCATGGGATAGTGCGCGGACTTATCGTCAATCCGATAAGCGGGGTGGGGCGAACGGCGCGCGGATCCGCCTAGCGCCGCAAAAAGATTGGCAAGGGAACGAGCCGGAGCGTTTGGCGAAGGTAGTCAACGTGCTGAGCAATATAGCCCAGAAGCATCAGATTAGTTTGGCCGATACCATCGTGCTGGCAGGCAATCAAGGCATCGAAGAAGCGGCAAAAGCGGCTGGCGTCCCCGTCGACGTTCCCTTTGCGCCCGGTCGTGGTGATGCCACGCTTGAGCAGACTGATGTGGCGTCGTTTGAGGTGCTAGAACCGGTTGCAGATGGATTCCGCAACTGGCTGAAAAAAGACTACACCGTCCAGCCTGAAGAGTTACTGCTCGACCGTGCCCAATTGATGGGACTCACGGCCCCTGAAATGACGGTGCTACTGGGAGGTATGCGCGTACTGGGCACCAATCATGGTGGTACGCAGGAAGGTGTGTTGACTGACCGTGTGGGTCAGCTAAGTCATGACTTTTTCGTCAACTTGACGGACATGGCGTACCAATGGAAACCTGTTGGTCGCAACCGCTATGAAATCATTGCACGCGATTCTGGTGCGGTGAAGTGGACGGCAAGTCGCGTCGATCTCGTGTTTGGCTCAAACTCTATATTGCGCGCTTACGCTGAGTTTTACGCGCAAGATGATAACCAAGCCAAGTTTGTGCATGATTTTGTCGCGGCGTGGGTGAAAGTGATGAACGCGGACCGTTTTGATCTTCACCACTAGTCGATAACCGAATCAAGATAAACTGTGATCGCCAAGCCGCCTTTCATTGAGAGGCGGCTTTTTATTTGTCTTAAATCAAGCTCGGGTTTGGTTGTTGTCGTGCTACAGGCAGGGGTTTAGTACAGTGAGCTGAGTAAATTCCATCCCATTCTTTTATCTTTATCATCTGGCGGAGTGAATTATGCTAGAACTGCTCATTGGGCTCGTTGTAACAGTGGCTGTGGGCTACTTCATTGTCAAAGGTTATCGTGCTGCAAGTACCTTGCTTACCGCAGGGATTTTATTACTGATTATCACTGGGTTAATCGGGCACAGTGTGCTGCCGGCTAAACTAACGTCGACGGGCAACCTGTTTACCGACTCGCTTGAATACGTGAAATACATGCTGCAATACCGGGGTGGCGGCCTTGGGATGCAAATTATGTTGTTGTGTGGCTTTGCGGCCTATATGTCGCACATTGGTGCCAACAACGTCGTGGTGAAACAGTTCTCTAAGCCACTCTCGGTGATTAAGTCACCTTATGTGCTGCTCGTAGCGGCTTACATCGTGGCGTGTTTGATGTCGCTGGCTGTCAGCTCTGCAACTGGGTTAGGTGTCCTTCTGATGGCAACCTTGTTCCCGATGATGACCGCGATGGGCATTTCTCGTCCTGCTGCCACCGCAGTGTGTGCGTCACCTGCTGCCATTATCTTGTCACCCACGTCGGGCGATGTGGTGATTGCGGCGGAAAAATCCGGGTTGCCTCTCCATGTGTTTGCGGTTGAAACCGTATTGCCAGTCTCTATTTGTGCGATCATCGTGATGGCAGCCGCGGCGTACTTTTGGAATAAATATCTGGATAAAAAAGAAAACACGCCGATGGAACGTGTGGATGTCTCTGAGATAGAAACCCACGCACCTGCCTATTACGCAGTGTTGCCGTTTTTACCCATTATCGGGGTGTTCCTATTCAATGGGAAAACTATCGAGGGACTGTATCTTGATATTTATACCATCGTGGTCTTGTCGATCTTCTTGGGGGCATTGGTAGACTTTGCGACCAAGAAATTTGATGGTAGAAGAACGCTAGAAGATCTCGATGCCTGCTATGAAGGCATGGCGGATGCCTTCAAAGGCGTCGTGATGTTGTTGGTGGCTGCCGGCGTATTCGCCCAAGGCTTGATGTCGATTGGTGCGATAGACAACTTATTGGGCCTAGCGGAAAGCGCCGGCGCCGGTGGCATCGCGCTGATGTTATTGCTAACCCTGCTCACTGTAGCGGCAGCGATTGCGACCGGATCGGGCAATGCACCTTTCTATGCGTTTGTTGAACTCGCACCCTCGTTAGCCGCGAAGATGGGGCTTAACCCAGCGTTTTTGATTATCCCCATGTTGCAAGCGTCTAATTTAGGCCGCACGGTTTCGCCTGTGTCGGGAGTAATTGTGGCGACATCAGGGATGGCAAAACTCAGCCCGTTTGAAGTGGTTAAACGCACCTCGGTGCCAGTTATCTGTGGGTTAATTACTGTGATTATTGGCACGCTTGTATTGGTGCCGATGATGGCGTAACGTCGCAAGGCATGGAAAGCCCGCGTGCAAGTGCGCGCGGGCTTTTTTAATCCTATCGCACTATAGGCCACCACAGTTTTGGATGAAAACAACATGACTGCCCCGACCAAAATCACCTTTTTCTCCACCTTAACGCCCATGGTGGCCGCCGGTGTTAAAACCATCACCATTCGTGATGAATCCGAAAGTCACTATCAACCCGGTTCGCGCGTCGCGGTGCATCAGCTAGAAACCGATGATTATGTTTGCGACATTATTATCGACAGCGTTGTACCGCTTGCTTTCGAGGACATTAATGCCCGCCATGCTGAACAAGAAGGGATGTCGCTGACTGAGCTGAAAGCGCTGATTTTGCAAATCTACCCAGAACGCCCGCCGTTGTTTGTGATTGACTTCCACCTTGCGTAACGTCCTGTGCTTTTTCGCAGCGCGTGGATTGACAGTGCGCCATCAAAAAAGCGCCCGGTAAAACGGACGCTTGGTGAGTCAGTTGGTTGATGTGTTTAGGCCGCGGAATACCGCTTTGCCATATTATTCGCGGCTAACATGGCGTGATAGACATCGTCTTCGCTGACTGTCATTGGCATATTGCCCATGGTGTCACCGTCTGCACATGCGATGCGTGCAACTTGACGCCACTCTTCTTCAACAAAGTTTTTTAGTCCCATTTGTTCGAGCGTGAGTGGCAAACCCGCTGTTTTGATAATTCTAACCACATTATCCATTTCTTCTTTAGGGGCATTTTCCAGTACCAATTGCGTCAGTAAGCCAAAGACGACTTTTTCACCATGTTGGGCATGGTGCAAATCGGCCACCGCGGTCATTCCATTATTCACCGCGTGCGCGGCGGCAAGACCACCAGCTTCTGCGCCCACACCACTGAGATAAATCGTTGCTTCGATCATCTGCTCAAGTGCTGGAGTGCTGACTTTACTGGCTAAGGCATCCATGGCGGCATCAATGTTTTCGCTGAGTAACTCATAGCAAAGCTGAGCGAGGCCAAGGCCCGTGCGTGAAGGGCGCTTTTGGACCAAGTTAACGCCGTCAGCACGATAACAGGCGCGTGCTTCAAAGTAGGTAGCCAATGCATCACCTACGCCTGCCGCAAAGAAGCGTGCTGGCGCGTTGGCAATAATGCCCGTATCGGCAATTACCGCATCTGGGTTTTGTGGTAAGAATAAGTAGCGATCAAACTCACCGTCAGGTTTGTAGATCACTGACAAGGCGGTGCAGGGGGCATCGGTTGAGGCAATGGTCGGATATAAAATCACCGGCACTTTACGCTCGTACGCGACGGCTTTGGCGCAATCTAGGGTTTTCCCTCCACCAATACCGACAATAACATTGGCTTTTTGTTGTTCAGCGATGCCAAGGTTGCGGTCGATTTCTTGCTGGGTACATTCGTATTGAAATTTCTCGACATGAGCCGCTAAGCCTTCTGCGCGCTCAATGGCAGGAAGCGATGTTTGATTCACCTGATCGAGAAAGAACTCATCGCAAATAATGTAAGCGTTAGAACCAAAGTCTTGAATGCTTTCTGGTAATTGTGCCAGTAGGCCGGTTCCGATGATGAATTTTTTCGGAGACGTTACCGTGCGAGGGGTCGTTGCCATAGTGAACTCCATTCTCGTTGTGATAGTTTCTTCATGTTAAGAAATGTGTTGATTTAAGCAATGAGCCCTATGTGCTAAATATTTGAACTGACTCGAATATTATATAGGGCTCAATAAGAGACTTGTTTTAAACGGCGCTAAACCACGCATCTTTGGGTTTTAATATGGCTCCTCGCACGATACTGCTCGGCAGGAGCACGTTTGTTTGAAAAAAGTACTTGTCTATTAGGCGAATACCGGATCCATACTGCCGGCCTCACGAGGGGCCATTAGCTTGTAGTTGTCACTATAATCGACGGGAATCGCGATCACGGCGGGTCCTTCGGTGTCCATGGCTTGCTTCAATTGACTGGCAAGTTCTTCTTGGCGTGTGACCGCAAAACCTTTGGCACCAAACGCCTCGGCGTAGGCTTTAAAGTCAATCGGGCCGAACTTCACACCGGAAAAGCGCTGATATTTTTTGACCTCTTGCATCTCTACCATGTTGTAGGCGTTGTCCACCCAAATAATGTGTAGCAAGTTGCATTTGAGGCGCACAGCAGTTTCAAGCTCCATGCTTGATTGCATAAACCCACCGTCACCGGAAACGGACACCACTTTGCGATCGGGATTGAGCAAGCTAGCACCAATTCCCCAAGGAAGGGCGACGCCCATGGTTTGTTGACCGTTCGAGACCAACAATTGACGG
Organism: Salinivibrio proteolyticus; assembly: GCF_001996165.1. Classification (GTDB taxonomy): domain Bacteria; phylum Pseudomonadota; class Gammaproteobacteria; order Enterobacterales; family Vibrionaceae; genus Salinivibrio; species Salinivibrio proteolyticus. The sequence continues at coordinate 40,451 of NZ_MUFP01000018.1, forward strand.
GAACGGAAGCAGTTGAGGTAACGAGCAATCCAAATGTGGAAACTACCCATGTCCAAGCACAAGGTTGTGTCTGGGGTGATCACATCCTGCATCACTTTGATTAGGTGTAACGGATGCAAAGCAAACTCTTGGTGTGAATGGCTATAAGCACGAATCGCTTGACGTTGGTGAGCGACTTCTTCGAGCACATCGACGGTGGTAGATGGCATCAGCCAGTGATGATCGAGCTGCTCGGTGAGTGCTTTCAGGGTAGGCTCAATTTGGCCAACGAGCTCAACGCTGGGGCGATAGTAATGCTCGATTTCCGCAGGCTCGACATCAATATGCACGATGTCTGTGTGTTGGGTATTCCAAAGTTCAGGATCGTATTCAATCGGGCTAAAGCCAATGGTGATGATAAGGTCTGCATCTGCGAGCAATAGATCACCGGGCTGGTTGTTGAACAAACCCACCCGACCCGCAAAGCGCTGGTAGTAGCTGATATCAACAGTACCTGCCGCCTGATAGGTGCCGAGAACGGGTAATTGGGTACGATTGAGCAGAGTACGAATAGCGGCGGCATTCTCGGGGCGGCTGGCTTGTAAGCCTAGGAGAAACACAGGATTTTTCGCTGCTTTGATTTTATTGGCTGCCTCGCTGATGGCTCGCGTATCTGCCATGCCGGGCTGCGCGGGGAAGGTCGGTGCGAGGATATCACTTTCAACGGGTTCGTTGAGAATGTCCATGGGCAGACTGACAAAGGCAGCGCCGGGGCGGCCGCTTTCTGCTGAGCGGAAGGCATTGGCAAGGATCTCAGACGCAGCAGTGCTGGCTTGAACCTCGGCGCTGTATTTGGTGACGGAGCGGAATACGCTCACTGTATCAAGGCTTTGGTGGGTTTGTTTTTGTTGATCGGCCCGTTTTACCGCGCCCCCTAATGCGACCAAGGGATCGCCTTCTGAGGTTGCGGTTGCCAGACCGGTGACCAAGTTGGCACAGCCTGGGCCAGAGGTCACCATAGTCACACCCGCCTTACCGGTTAGACGGCCGACGACGCCTGCCATAAAAGCACCATTCGCCTCGTGACGAACGGGAATCATCTTAATGTTGGTGTCTTCAACCGCGTCAAAGAGACGGTCGATTTTGGCGCCAGGAATACCAAAAATGTATTCCACACCTTGGCGCTCTAGGTGATTTGCGATCAGTTGTGCGCCATTGTCCCACTGTGTTTTTTTAGTCATGTTGGGCTCCTCGTGAGGTTGCCTCCCAATGGGAGGTGATATTATTTTTCTGCTTGTTCGATAGCGGCGTGTATGTTGTCCGGCGTTAAATTCGCGCCGAGGAAGCTGGCATTGGTCGGAAGATCAATGACCAGTTTAGAGACCCGTCCAATTTGCAAGGTGCCACAAGCCAATTCGTAGTCTTGGACATGGCCACCGCCTTGGCGTGTGTCAGTGATAAAGTGCTCGTGATAGCCAGCGACATTGATCCCTTGGGTATATTGTGGGCTGCGAAAACCAGCAATCACGCCATTAACATGGTCAAAGCGAAACTCAGGTTGTGCAGCGATGGCCTCAAGCATAGGTTTGTACGGCGGAGTTTGTTTGGGCACAGTGCGAGTGCGCACATGCTCAAAGGCACCATCGATACGAACCGCACAAAAAATGTTATCGCTTGGCACCAAGCTATCGATGACATCATGCAGCTCTTGGCGCGACATGGGGTGATCAAAAGACTGGCTGATCTCTGGCTTGAAGAAGGTCATGACCGCAAAGGGGGTCTTTTGGTCCGGGTCGGCATGACGCGCCGAGCCATCACCGCGCAGCTGAAATATGGTTTTATCAAAGGCGATGAGCTCACCGTCGAGTTGGTTGAATGTGCCGAGGCCGAAGTCGCCATGTTTGAGGAGATCGGCCATGGTGGTGTCGCCCTCGTAGATGCCATCAATCAAGGCACTCATCAGGGAGGTTTGATAGATTTCGCCTTCCCCCGTGTTTTGGTGATGTTCAACGTAGGCGGCCGCAATGTGCTCGGCACAGTGGCAGGTTTGGGTGCTCATAAAGCGTCCTCGTTAACCGTGTTTAACGACCGTTCTGATAACCAAACGGTTCGTTGCGTGAAACCTATGGTTATGATGCGAGCTGACGTGGATAGCATCCAATACAAAAAAGGTTGGCTTTGATATCGAAAAGATATGGCACATAAAAAACGTGGTAAGATACTGAATATCAGAGACTTCTCAGAGGTAGGGTCATGGAGCTAAGGTATTTACGGTATTTTGTAACGGTGGCAGAGTGCCGACACTTCACCCGCGCAGCCGAAAAATTGGGCATTGCGCAACCACCACTGAGTCAACAAATTAAAAAGCTAGAGCAAGAGGTGGGTGTGCCTTTATTTGAACGCTTATCCCGCGGGGTGGCGTTAACACCCGCTGGTCAGGTGCTTTATGATGATGCGGTGAAAATCTTGGCGCAGTTGGATCATGCGGTGCAGCGGGTCAAACAAGTGGCGCGAGGAGAGCGGAATCAGCTTCGGCTTGGATTTGCCAGCTCCACGGTGGTGAGCCAAGCCGTGTTAGAACTGGTTCGGCGATTACAGCAGGCCCATCCAGAGATTGATTTTCAGCCGATAGAGTTGCCCATGCCAGCGTTGGTGGAAACCTTACGTCAGCAGGATGTCGATCTCGCCTTTCTACGCTTACCATGTTATGCCAGTGAACACGTGGCACATACGCCGTTGTTTCCTGATCCATTTAAGCTGGTGGTACCTGCTAATCATACCTTTGCTAAGCAGCAAAGCGTGACGTTGTCACAATTAGGCGGTGACCCGATTATTCTGTTTCCGCGTGATATTGGCCCAGGATTACATGATGCCTTAGTGGATGCCCTAAAAGGGGCAGGATTGGCGCCATCGAATGCCTCGCTAGCGCCACAATTGCATTCGGCAACGGCGATGGTTTCTGCGGGGTTTGGGATTGCCCTAGTGCCTGAATCATTGACTACGCAACTGAGCGACCATGTCGCAGTGGTCGCGGTTGAAGACATGCCCTTAGTGAGTCACGTCGTATTGGCGTGGCAGCGGACTAATACCGCTCATGTTGTGCGTCGATGTATTCATACCGCACGAGAGCAAGTCACTCAGATGGAAAGTTGAGCCGTTAAGACCGTTGAGCGGCATGCTGTAAAAACTCTAACTGCMTCCGCTCTTGCTCAGTCATTTGATAGGGCTCGTCAGATAGTTGCCCAGTATCAAAAATGCCGAGGAAATAATGGTCTTCTGGGCTGATGCCAAATTGTGCCCGCTCACCGGGATAGCCGGACATACGTTCAATAACGACGTCTTTCAGTTGCCATTCATCACCATAGCCGCTCATTGAAGCCCGAAATGCGCGCAGCTCCAGAGATTGTTCTCCCTCACTGAGGCGTGTCTTGGTGGTTAACACCGCAACGGGTTGATCGTCAGCGGTAAATAAATTGGCACGCACTCGATAAATACCGCCTTTATCGATATCTAAAACGAGTGGAATAACCATATCTGGCCCGCGCCCGAAAACTGGTTTAACGCCTTTCACTTCCGCAATGGGTTGGTAGAGGCGGAAGTCGGCGGTGAGCACATCGTCGCCACCATCAAAACTGAGTGCCGCTTTGAGGCGAAGTTCAATAGGCCAATCGGTTTCAGGCTCAATGCTCCACTGGGTATCCGTAACATCGAGGCGGGTCAATTCCTGATTGGACTGGACATCAATGACCGATAAGGTCGCGTGATTAAGAGAGGCTGGGGTGACCAGTGAGGCTTGGATGTTTTCCGGATAAAAATAGCGATATTGGTTGAGCTTTAATGCCGCTTTCACCGAGCCATCGAGAATCGGCATCGGCGTTGAAACATATCGATTCCAGTGTAGATAAGGGCTTTGCTTCGATGGAATAGGGATCGAGTAGGAGGGGTGCTGGATTTGCTCCGCATAATCGGCCGCTATATAGCTGAGTGTTGGTGTCATCGAGGTTTGCACGATATCGGGTTCCTCTGGACGATATTGCGCATTTCGAGGTTTAGATTCTCGAATCGGTGACTCGTATTTGGCAGTGTCGGGCGACGGCAATTGATGGTTCTGCTCAGCAGTCAGTGTGGCGGGCGGAGCGTCGGGAACATCAAGCCATAAATAGGCAGTAATTCCAATGGATACCACCAAGGTTACTGCGAGTAGCAGTCTAGTCATAGCAATCCCTAATTAATCATTCTCGAATAAACTAACACAGCTAATAAAAGCGAATAAATCTGACCAGCTGCTCTTTTTAAACAAAAGAGCAGCTTTGTTGGTCAGGTCACAGCTTGACCGAGATTATTGCGGAAGGGCGTGAACGAGTTCGGACAAGGTGTCGCGGTCGGAATCACGGACAAAGCGATATTTCTTACCAAACCAGCCATCTTTATCCACGGTTTCGACGGTAATCCGCGAATTATCGCCGAGCACAAGCTCTGGATCTGTCGCTGTCACCTTCCCTTTGTGCCAAGGGTTAAAAATGGTGAGGTGACTATACTTATCGCCCATCAACAGCGGATAGTGCAACGGCATAAAGCGTTTAACGCCTTTATGGACGTAATCCAGTTTACCGTCAAACTCTATCTTGGTGGAGCAACTATCAAACTCATCGGCATCCGCGGCGCCACAGGCTGAGTGGGCGGCGACCACGCCATCATCACTACCCGGAATAAAGGGAGACGTGGCGCCTAAGAAGTCAGAGCCATTCCCCACAAAGCGGATACGCGGCACTCGGTTATCTGGCCACATCGCCAATTGGCGTGCATTGGCTACTTTTAAGTCGTTCAGTACGCCGATATTGTCTTTGGTTGGCATTTGTCCCATCCAAAGTGACACGGCTTTTTTCATCGCATGGTTTAGCCAGCCACCACCTTCGGCAACGTTTACTGCTATGTTAGCTAACTCAACACCGCCACCTGCGCCAGCAAAATCAAAGGTGCCGACAATATTGAGGGGCTCTAGCCCTGCGTTGCTCAGCCAGTTTTCTTGGTTATCGAGCAGATAGCGTGCTACTAGGTCGCCGGTAGAGTGGGTGACTAAAATACAGCCGGACAGACAGGTTTCTTGCTCGGAAAGGTTTTTCAACGCAGGCCAAAGATAATCGGAGGCTATTTTCCCTTCAATGCGCTCATGGGCAGGCCAGTCAATCCGAGCATCAGCATGCTGTAGCCAAAAGTTTTGCCAATAGTCGCCGCCATCGCGCACGACCTCATCATGATCGGGACGTGTTTTTAGTTGTGCGGGTTGAAAACCATGCACTAACACAATGTTGTATTGTCCGATGGCAGCAAAGCCTGTTGAAGACATCATAAGTAGGGCGATTGCCATCGTTATCTTATAAATATATTTCATTATTGTTGCCAACCTGTTTTGAGTAAACACTCAGTATTATATAGCTCACTATGCAATAACTCTCACTAATCAATAATTTGACATCGTTGCAAAATTTGTGTCTGATTTATTTATCTGTTTTGTATGGGAAACAAACAATTATTGGCGATCTTTTATCGGTTTTATACGTCTAATCGCCTAATTTTATTGCGGTTATTATTTTTTATATTAATAGGGTGGGTCTCACTTTTATGTAAAATGTGATCTTGTTTCTAATTAAAATGTTTACTATCGCAATGATTTATTGAGTTTTTTATAATCAAAAAGAAAAATCCTATGATTTACTTCGACGCTGTTGCTAGGAAACTTCATCAAGACCACAAATCTACCCGACTTGGCTTCCGCGAAGCCTTGGTGTTGGAGTGCCTGTTGCTGCATGCCCCTGAGACCGTATGTAAGCAAACCTTGATTTGTTACGCGTGGGGAAATGAATACATTGGTCAAACATCGTTAGCCAAATCAATCAGTGCGCTAAGACGAAGCCTAATGGCGATTAGCGCGGATCCGACGTTGGTAGTCACTGTGCCCAAGCTAGGCTATCGCATGGTCGAGGGCATGGTAGAAACCAAGACTGTCAGTGAGTCTCAGGCAACCATAGAGCAAACTAAAGTAGCATCTGCCACGACGAATGCTGCAACGGGTATTTCTGCTAGCGACTCGAGGCAGGGCGCTGACAATAAGGCAGTATCGAGTAAACCGATACGCCAGTGTGTCATGATGGCGTTGATGTTATTGGCATGTGTGGCGAGCAGCGTTTTTGTGGTAGGAAAAATCAATGGCTGGCGTTGGAGCGATGTGGTTCAGCGAGGCGGGCTGACGCAGAAACGTGTAGGAAGCCTTTACGTTTTTTATCCGCAAGAAACGCGACTTGATTTTCCAATGGAGCAATTTTTAACCCACAGTCAGTGTGATTGTCTCGTTTACATAGAAAAAAAGCACAAGTACGCCACTGTTCATTTTGTCTCAAGAAAGACGAATCGCAGTGTGCTTATCCGATATTCGCCTTTCAATATTGAGCATGCCACTCATGAAATTGAGCAATTTCTCGCTGGGGAATAAAAATAGAGTATTTGCTTTATTTTTTTAAGCCTTGTCGAGTAGATTTTGCAACGTCTTATTATTTCTACTTCCTATCATAGATATCCATACCTAAATAATAGTGTATTAACTCTAATTGGCTTTCTGTGCTTTTTTAGGGTGAGTTTTGTTCCTGAATAAATATCACATTTTACGTTATGAGAATAAATGTGAATTCAGCTTAACGTAATGAACTATAAAGGGAATTTAAATCATCGTTTTTCATTTTGTTTTTGTTATTGGCTATGGAAAGGTCAAAGGGTCAGCTTTCGAATGGCCGGCAGACTCTAATAACACCTAACAAAAGGAAGACGTCAAATGGCGACAATCTCACGAACAACAACCTTGACTCTCTCCACCATCGCAGTACTCGTCAGTGCGGGAGTTGCACAGGCGAGAGTCTATCCTGACCAAATTGTGCTCGATACCTTAGGCGATGATCAATGTCGAGCCAACTATCGGCCCTTAACGGCAGACGAGGCAAGTACCCATCGCCACTTTTTGATGGATCGCATGGGGAAATGGCAAATCGCTGGACTCGAAGGCGATTGGGCGATCATGGGTAGCGGCTATAACGGTGAAATCAAACACTACGGCCAAACGAAAGATACATGGTGTTACCCCATCAATGATGAGGGCGAGATTCCGGATTACGCCGCTCAAAGCGTACCAGAAGGGACTGAGCTCGATGTCCAATATTCATTGGTCAATAACCGCAGCGAATTTGTCAAACCGCTGAGCTATCTCGCGCATTACCTTGGTTACGCATGGGTAGGTGGTAATCACAGTGATTACGTCGGTGAAGATATGAACGTTTGGCGTTCTGGCGACCAATGGTTGATCCGCGGTAACAACGATGGCGGGTGTGATGGCTACCGCTGTGGCGATAAGACCACCATTAAAGTGGATAACTTTGCTTATACCTTAAATGACAGTGATTTCTGGCATGGTGATGTGGTTGAGTCCGATAAACAGTTAGTCAAAACGATTTCTGCTGTCGCCCGCAACAACCTCGACGAGCCTCAACAAGTGGTGGTTGATCTCAAAGTCGATGAGGCCACCAATTGGTCGAAAACCAACACCTATGGATTTGCGCAAAAAGTACAAACAGAAAACGAATTTAAGTGGCCATTGGTAGGTAAAACCAAGCTCACTATCTCAATTGAGGCGAATCAAAGCTTTGCTAACAGCAATGGTGGCTCGAGCAGTGAGCAGGTGACGTTACAAGCACGTCCATTTGTCCCGGCGAACTCCGAGATACCTATTCGCGTTGAGCTTTATCGGTCGAGCATTTCTTACCCGTACCGCTTTGGCGCCGATATTAGTTATGACGTGACTTTTGACGGTTTCTTGCGTTGGAGCGGTAACGCGTGGCATTCGCACCCTGAAAGTCGTCCTACAGTACGCCACACCTTTACGATGGGACGTAGTAGTGAGCCGTCTGCGGATATCGCATACCAATGGCATCACCGCTACATTCCTGGCGAAGTGAAATGGTGGGACTGGAGCTGGGCAGTTGAAAAATTTGGCCTAGAAAGCATGCAGTGGGCAACAGGGAAGAGCTTGCGTCCGTTCTATTCCTATGTGTCGGGTGATTTTTATGCGGAATCCCAGTATGCAGGGACCATTGAACTTGGCCAAGCTAAGCCGATTGGCAAAGCGGCTTCCACTCGCGTTAAGCGTTCCATCTCGCCAATGACCACGACTGGCGAGGCAAATGGGGTGGAATTGATTTCTAACTTTGACCCCGATGAACTTGCGAGCCTCGGCTTCGACAATGCCGAGTTGACCATCAAACCGGTTAAATAACCTCAAACCCGCATCCGAAGATGCGGGTTTTTTTATCCATTCAAGATAATCCCGATTAAGAAGAGGACAATCATGAAAAGCAAATGCAATGTCTGGGAAGGGCTTCGCTCCCAAAGTCGTCGTCGTTTTTTAACCCATTCGTCGGCGGCTGTTTTAACCATAGCGGCGGGTGCCGTGTTACCAAAATCTGTCAAAGCGGCACAGTGGATCGCACCAACCACTTCAGCAGGGCTCAGTGAGCTTGATGCGATCAGTTTTTACACGGATTCCTCAGAACATCGCGGTTTAGGGTTAGACCGAGTGGATTTCGAGACGTCCACAGACGAAGCTAACTACCTCGCGCATGTGATGTTTCAGAATATGATGAAGCATAACTTTCGGATCCATCACGGTGGTCTGAGCGCCGACATAGGCGGTGCGGTTGAGCCAAATGACGATGTACTAGCCATGCATGATAATCAACAGTCAGTGAGTGATGTTTATGCGCGCTATCAAACCTACTTTAATGACTATATGGCTGAATACATCAGTCAATATTTACAGTATGGCTACAAAGGGCAAGAGAATGTGGACGTTAATGATCGCCTTGCCTACAACAGTTGGGACATGATCAAAGCGCATGCCAATATCGACTTGGCAGAGAAAGGGGAAATCTTCAAACAAATCATTGATGAGCTTTACGCGATCGCGACAAATTATTGTCAAGGTAATGCACTGGGTCAGTACAAACAAAATGCGTCTTATTGGTTAGATGAGCTGATCGCATACTACCAGCAAGATAGCACGCTTGAGTCGCTGCTTAACGATTGTGCGGTAAACGACAATGCCGATAACCGCTTCAATATTGCGGTTCAAAAGGTGAATGCGACGAGTGCAAAAATACGCACTTTAAACATTGCGGCAGGCCGACCCAAAACCGAGGACGCCCTGCGTGAAATCGAGCGAGTGCTATTCGGCACTGTAATCAACGGTGTCGCGTTTAGTTTGCGCTGGGGGAGTGAGAGTGATGAATATTCCGTGCTCGCCAATGAGGAGAATTTCTTCGCCGTTGCCAGTATTCTGCAGAACAATGACTCGTCGACTCAAAGCCAGTTCTGGCGGCAATTCTTTAGCAATAATGGTGGCGTGCAAACCGTTTGGAATACGTTTAAAGGACTTGGGTTACGCGATGAGACCTTGGGGAACGACGCTACTCAGCAAGCGTTGACGAGACAATACCCTGAATTGGCAACGCCGGTCAGCGGCCAGCGAAGTATGACTGACGTTGTTCTATCCTCGTTGACCTTGTTGCTGGGTGTGGGACATTTCACTTGGGCATCCGCGACAGACAGAGAAGAGTGGGATAGTCCCGTTGAACTTATCGGGCTGGGCGCCGCATTTATCGAAACCTCGTTGCAAATTAGCTATGAGATCCTTGCGACTAAAGTGACACACTTCTTATTCGGTAATGGGACACCGATAACCGATGAACTCGCGAAAGTCATGTCTAAATTTAGTCAGTTTCTGGGTAAACTGACCGGCCGGGTTGCCAAGTTTGTGAACGTTGAACGCCGAATTGCGGAGTCATTATTTCTCGGCAAAGTATCGAGTCTGGTGAGTAAATGTTTTGTGGGGCTCGCCTTTATTGCGGTCGGCATTGCTGGATGGAATCTCGGTCAAGCGATTGCCAGCGGTGATACCGCGGATATTGTGTGGGCTTCAGTTAACTTCTTGATATCGGGCGCTGCATTTGGGCTCGCGGTCGCGGCACTGATGGGGAGTGTGTTGGCAGGACCGCTAGGTATTGTGGTCGCCATCGTAGGGATCGTGATCGCGATTGCACAATGGATTTTCGATGCATTACGTCAGCCTAAGCCCGAACCTTCGCCAATACAGCGTTATACCAATCAAGTGGTGCACCCTGCAGACCTCATTCATGCCGATGTTGGTCAGTATATTTGCCGCACTCGGATATATTGGGATGCGCATACCTGCTTTAGGCCGTTTGATGTCAAGACAATGAATACTGACTGGGAGCACATTCAATCAGTTGAAGATCGTGAAACCCGCAACTATCTAGACGCGATGGTGTCATCTCAGATAACGGGCCGTACTTATTACTTCGGCCGTAATTTCGATTACCCTGAGTTTGGCCGCACCGATCGATTTTTCAACGATGGGTTTACTGATAGCCTAAGCTACGAACAATGGAACCCAGATTGGCAAATAGATCGCTGCACAATAGCAAGTGAATGTGTTGACCGTCACTCGAATAGCCAAGCATTATTTTTATGCGAAAAGAGTTATTCGAAGTATCTGTATTTTACTCAAGGCATCGAAAATGCCCCACAAAGTAGCGACATTATTCAGCTTCCTTCATCTCGCACACAGGACGTTATTGATATTGTTGCGGTGCACCAGCAGCAGTCATGCATCTTTATTGTGGTATGCAAAGACAAGCATGTGTATCAAATCAAAGATGGACAGGTGTCACTCATCAGCGAAGATTTTACCGATGGATACCCGGATGACTACTTCCCATCGTTAACGCTCGTTTGTACTGGCGACATGGTGAGTATCTTCTATACGCTTGATCTGGATGGTGTTGCAGAAGAAGATCGTCGCCTATATCAAACAATTATCGAGCGTGATGAACAACACAACTTTACTCAGGTGCGTTTACTGCAAGATATGCCGCTACCTGAGGGAGCTCATAGTGTGGGACTTCATATTGTCGGTCACTACTCGCCACCAGCAGGGGACAATGATGGTAGACACGAATTTATTCTTGTGTCGCAAAGTCGTTATAAACGTTTTGGAGCTATCGAACCTAAGCAACAGACCCAAGGCGAGGGTAAAGCGCTGCGCTTATTCGGTGGGGTCGAATTTTATGTGCCGAACTCGGGCTTCCAAGGATTTTACAAAAATACCTTTATCCCTCGATAAGCACTTATCTACCGCCGTCACGAATGTGGCGGCTTTTTTCCCTTTTGATTCATGACTGCGCTCTCACTCCTGTTATGTGCTTTCTCGGTATCCATCCTTTGACTAGGGTTAATAACGTGAAAGAACAAAAAGACGGAGTGTGAGTATGAAAAACTGGCTACTGGTTATAGTGTTCTATGCTGCCTCAGTGGGTCCTTTATGGGCTGCCGACGTCCTGTTGATTGAGAGCTATCACAAAGAATACGGCTGGGATGAAAGTTACATTCGTGGGCTCGAAAGTACGCTTGGCGATGATGTGACCTTACATACCTTTGAGATGGATACTAAACGCTTACCGAAAGCCGATTATGACAGTCAAGCTGACAAAGCCTTCGCTATGTATCAACAGGTCGCGCCAGATGTCGTGGTACTGGGTGACGATAATGCGTTGGGCTACATGTTACCGCGTTTACAAAATGAGGATATCGATATTGTATTTTTAGGTATCAATTCTAACCCACGTCGGTTGATGGCCAAATATAGCGGTAAGGCGAGAGTAACCGGTGTGCTCGAGCGCCCGCTATTTGCGCGCAGTATGCGAGAGATTGGGCAAATGTTGGGTAAAGACAAACTCATCGTCAAAATCATGTTTGATGCAGGGACGACCGCGACCATCGCCACCGACCATATCAGTAACCAATATCAAAGTTTGAAGAGTAAACTGGGGATTGATGCCACGATTGAAAACCATGAGACGTTTGACGCGTGGAAAGCCTCAGTCAAAGACAGCGATGGCTATGACATCATCATTGTGGGGCTCTATCAAATTATCCGTGATAACGATGGCAATGTCGTCGATCCGGATAAGGTATTAGCTTGGACCAACCAACATAGTGCGATCCCTTTATTTGGCTTCTGGGACTTTTCAGTGGGTAAAGGCCAAACCGCAGGAGGGGTAGTGTTATTTGGTGAATCGCAAGGGATTCAGGCGGGAGAGTACGTCAATCGAATATTGGCTGGCGAAGAGGCGTCCTCTATTTCGGTGATTCATGGCAAACAAGGACGCGCCATATACAGTGGAGCCGAGTTTGCTCGCTGGGGGCTTAATGCGCCAAGTGGCTGGCGCAATATTGATTAATCGTGGTGATTAAGCGACTTTATCAAGCGTGCAGGCGTGCCACCGTAAAGGCTGTCAGGTGGCACGTCGTGCTTAACCACCGCATTGGCGGCGATGACGCTGCGAGCCCCGATGGTGACGCCTTGACAGATTACCACGTTACCGCCAATCCATACATCGTCTTCGACCACAATGGGTTTACACCATGTTTCCCATTTTCGACGGCTTCGATAATCGAGAGAGTGGGTGGGAGTGTAAAACTGGGTATTGGGGCCAATTAGCACATGGTTGCCAATCGTGATCGGAGCGCCATCCAACATAGTGACATTCATGTTGATTAAGGTATTGCTGCCAACCTGGATGGTCTCGCCAAATTCACAATAGAATGGCGGCTGGATCACCGAACCTTCGCCGATGGTGTGTAATAGCGTGTTGAGTAGTTGCTTTCTTGTTGCAGTCTCTACGCTTTGATTGAATGCTTGCAAGGTTCGTGTGGCATGGTCTCGCCGGATATCAATGGAGCCATCGCTGTCATCAAACACAAGTCCTTGGCACATTTTTTCCCATTCGGTCATGGTTTCTCCTTATTATTCGTTAACCGTGATACAAGGCGAGTCATTGCGGCATTATCTCAGTTTGTGGGAGCGAGAAAACAGAAATCATCCCTTAAGCGTTTTTCCTCTTTCTATTCTTTTTCCATTTCTATGGCTATCAAAGAAAAGCGCCACTCGGCGGTGGCGCTTAATAACATGGTGCTTAACGCTTAACGAAAATAAACACGCACATCGGTTTGGCTACGACTTCCGTCACCTGCAAGTAGCAAGTGCAGACGCTGCTGGTCACTCAAGTCGACTTCGATGTACTGGTTGCTGCCTGGTACGTCTGAGGCCGCTTGGTTTTGTGCTTGCGTTGGCCAATAGTCCTCGGCGGCGAATACGCTCACATCTCCAGCGTCACCATCAGCCATGACCCACACTTGCGCCTTGGTGGCGCCTTCTGGTACATCGGCATAGAGATAGCGACGTTGATAAACGCTAATACTGTTCGGGCTAGCAACGTTAAGTTGCGTCGGGCGCAAGTCATCGGTGCCAGCCGGTGTTTCTGGCTGTGGTTCTGGGGTTGGGTCAGGTTGTACTTGGCCCTCAGCATTCACTTTGACAGTGACATCGGTAAAGTCACCGCGCCCTGTGACACTTAAGGTATACCGACCCGGTTTCACATCAGTAAGCGTCACGGTTTCATTACTGGTTTGGTTCCACTCGGTAGCGTCAAAATCGTAATAGTGCGCTTGACGGCCTTTCGCCACGTACAGATCCGCGTTGCCCTGTCCTTTGATACTAAATGTCAGCGCACTGGCAGAGTGGGCTAGATCAATTTGATACAGGTGCTCACTGTATGCTTGCCCACTAATGGTGACGGTTTGACCGAGAGACAGTGTTGTTACTTCTGGTTCTGGCTTGGGCTCGGGATCAGGGTCTGGACGCGGTGGTTCACTGCCATCGGTGTCTTCCAAGGTGGTCAGCCACTGCGCAAACTCTTGGTCATAACGATGGCCATAGTCTTTGACTAAATTTGCCCACTGCTCGAATTTCCCAGTGCGACCGGCATCAAGCAAAGCTTCCACAGCCTCTGGGTGCTTTTCAAACAAGAAGCGTACCGCCAAATAGCCCCAACGATAGATGCGATTAACATCATTCTGATAGCTGGTGGCAAAAACGTCACTGAGTGAGTAGCCGCCTTCTTTGCCCAAGCGTATTGCTTCGGCATAGTCATCACCATGGGCCATATACTCCGCAAAGCCTTCTAGCCACCACACGGTATGACCGTGACGAAGCACGTCATTGAAATCGCCGTACATATTAAAGCGGCCATCCAGATAGTGAACGTACTCGTGCTCAAGGTTCCAAATGGAAAGCGATTGGCCATTATCATTACGGTAAGCAATAAAACGGGCTTGGTTGTCCGGGGCGGCAGGGTTTCCTTCTAAGTATTGACCACCATTATCCGTCGAGTTACCAAACAAAAATGAGGAATAGGTTTTGTAGTCGGACGGGTTATCAAACACCACAACTTCAACGCTGTCGTTCAGATCGTCGGCGACCGCTTGATAACCTGAGTTAACGGTTTGGTGGAAAGCCACTTCTTTGTTGTGCAGGCTTTCACATGCCTGTTGTGATTGCGCTTGCGTCATGCTTTGTGAACGAATGATCGCCGGACCGTCACATTGGTGACGATAAGGCATTACTTTGGCTTCCAGCGTGGCTTTGGCATCAGACAAACCTAATTCGGCCATCTTATCGGGCGCATAAGCATCCACCATTTCTACCATGCCCACCCAAACAGCGTCATTTTTTCCGCCCAGTGGGAAACGGGGTAATAGATCACGATAATGGCTAATCACACGATCTCGCACGCTGGCTTGGGGCGCCATCAATAGTCGTCCCATTTCGCGGACAGTGTTTGATACCAATAACGCCCCGTGGTCGCTGTTGGAGAGCTGAGGATGATTGACGACGAACTGGTAAAGGCGGTCAATCAAGGAAAGATCAGCAGCGAGCACATCGTAAAAGGCTTGACGAGATTGGTGGCCCGCCATGGCGCGGAAAAGGTTATTGAGTGCATCTGCGTAACGGCGTTCGTCTAAGCGGTCTTGTTTCAGATTTTCAAGCAGTTGAATTTGTAGGTCTAGGGTTTGCGGCAAGCGCTTGATGCTGTCGGCCATCAGCGTTAAACCATGTAAAGCATCGGTTTGGGCGCTGCCCTTTGCCGTGGCGTAAGGCGAGCGTAAGAAACTATTGATGGCATCCGCAAGACGATCATCTAGCGAATCAGAATAGTCAGGACTCGCCTTGTCACCATAGAAGCGAACATAGTAGGCTGCACGTACATACTCAGCTAAGTTAGCAATTTGGCGGGCTTGGTCGTCCTCACCCTGATAATTGGCAATGGTCTGCGATAAACGCTGTGCCACTTTGCTTACAAAAGTTTCTTGGTAGAGGTTGCTGTATCGAATAGACGTGGTGTCATACCAGCTGGTAAAGCAACTGCGTTCAGCACTCATAATGACTTGGAGTGGCGTGTTGCTGGCCGCTAAATCGRCAATGTCACATTGAACATCAGCCCATGCACTGGTGCTGCTGAATGCGGCGAGGGCCATCAGTGCTGATAAAGGTTTAGGTCGGGAAGGGAATAATGTATACATTTCAGGCTCCTAGATATAATTAGGCGGAGCCGTTATAACGATTTTACCGACATGCTTGGGTTATAAAGCCCAAAAGTTAGGGCTTGGTTCCGTTTTCTTTGTCTATTCTGCTATTCATGCATCAATATTGCCCAATCGATAAAGCGCTAAGCTTCTTTTTCGCGCAGATGCAACTTCGCGATCCGTTTAGTGACGGTATAAACACGTTTGAGAGACTCGGTCCACTCCATCTCAATACTAAACAGTTGTAAGCGGTTGGCATCATCCTCCACCAGACGCTCAGCTTGATGGGCGAGAACTTTATCAAGCAGGGCGTTCAGCTCGCGCTTCGCATGCAAGACGTGCTTAGCGCGCTTATCGTCGCCTCGCCGAATCGCATTGACACAATCCAGCAACGCATGGGTCACTTTTTCTTGCATCACATCAAGGGTTGCACGCATTTTATTGCTGATCGTGATTTCAGCGTTGAGAGATTTTTCCATTATCGGGATTAGCGTATTAGCAATCAGGTCCGCAATGCTCTCCAGTTGGTCGGTCATGCTAATTAACGCCATTTGTCGTTGGCTCTGCGCGTGACTGAGTGGTTCTTTACGCAGCCTGCCTAAATAAAACAAGATGTGTCCGTGCAGGGCATCGACCTGATTTTCGATTTCATCAATTTGTTTCAATGCGGCGATCGCTGCGTCGCGTTGTGGCTGGCTTGCCAGTTTTGAGGTAAGTGGCGGCAAGGTATTCATCATATTACAGACCCGCCGTCCAATACGGCCGATCTCAAGTTGCGCCTGATCCATCGCAATATCCGGCGTCATCAATAACTCTTTCGCCAGATATTTGGGCGTGATAATGGGCTGGTCGCTGCTGAGTGGTTTTTTCGAGCGTGGTACAATCTTTTTCGCTAACCAAACAAAACCACTAGCGAATGGCAGCATGATCAGTGTGTTTAGTACGTTAAACAATGTATTGGCGTTGGCAATTTGTCGCGGCAGTTCAGCACCTAAACGGTCAACTCCTGTCAGCTGTGGGTGACTTGGAGAGAGCGCGACGCTCCAATCACTTAATAGCGAGATCAGTGGCAGCCAAATCATGACGCCGATGATATTAAAAAGAATATGAATGCTGGCGGTTTGTTTGGCTTCTCGGGATTTTCCGATAGAGGCGAGAAGTGCTGTCACGCAGGTACCAATATTGGCGCCCATCGCAAGGGCAATACCACTTTCCAATGAAATAAAGCCTTGTCCTGCAAGGACAATCACGATCCCGGTTGTTGCTGAAGACGATTGAACTAATGCGGTGAACAGCGCCGCAAGTAAGATCGCGAGCAGAGGGTTATCCATGGTTGCCATCGCGTCGATAAAGGGCTGATAATCTCGCAGCGGTGACATGGCATCGCTCATCACATTCATGCCCAGAAAAATCAAACCAAGGCCGAACAGCATATTACCGTAGTGTTTGGTTTGGTCCGCTTTGGCGATAAATTGGGTGAGAAAGCCCGCAGCGACCATCACGTACGCCGCTTTGGTGATCTTAAAGGCAACAATTTGCGCAGTAACCGTGGTACCAATATTGGCACCCATAATGACCCCAGTCGCTTGGGCAAGTGACATCAGGCCTGCTGAGATAAAACCAATTAACAATACCGTGGTAACGGAAGATGATTGAATCGTGGCGGTAATGCCGGCACCGGTGAGCACCCCAGCCACGCGATTGGTGGTTAGTTTGGCGAGTAAGGTTTTTAATCGACTACCAGCGGCGCTTTTGAGGGCATTAGACATTTTGTCCATGCCATAGAGAAACAGCGCCAGCCCGCCGAGTAATCCCATGATCATGCTAGGATACTGAATGTTCTCAGCATTGCCTTGCATGGCCCAAACGAGTGGGGAACACAATAAGAACAGCAGCGCCACAAGCTTGGCGCGAAATGTGTTAGAAAAAATCGTCAGATGCATTCAATCTGCCCAATTATCTGATTATCACCAATAATCATTAACATAGATGTAAAGAAGCAGTAATGCGAATGTCACTTTCAGGGAGAGGGCAGAATCTTGGAGTGATCACAGTCGTGAGGAAATGGTGTGCGAAACTCTCATAAAAGAGCGGCCAGCCGTGGCTAGCCGCAAATCAACAAAACAGCGATATTAGCCTTGGCAGCTTCCTTGATATTGCCAAACCCATTGATTCGAGAACGGATCAATGCCCCAGTTATCTTGTGCCGCTTGGAACAGATGCCCTTGGTATTGAACGCTGACGCCGGAGTAGTAATAGTTGTAGGTTCCCCAGCTAGGGACGTTGCTACAGCGGTTTTGCTCAATACCACGGTCATCAAGGCGTGCAATCACGTTTGTGGAGTAATCCACCTTGCTGGTGACGGTGACATATAGATCCATTCCCTGAATCTCACTAAAGCCACAGTATTCCTCGTTGCCCGCGTTGGTAGACGCACAGTCATGATCCTCGGCGCTCGCAGGACGGCCAACCGCCGTATATAACTCAACGTCACCCTGACCACGATACGTTTGCAGCCATACCGTACCGCGTGGCGCATTCTTAATCACAAACTGGTGAGCCGTGCCTGCGTAGCCGTGAAGCTCCACCGGCTGATCGAAAGTGAGTGGTTCGACGTCAGGCGTCGGTTGCGGATCTGGATTTGGGGTGGGGGTTTCACCGGTTCCTTGGCAGCTTTGGGTTTGGATGCCAACTTCGGCAAAGGCTTGGCTGACAGCGCCGGCAGAATAGTTTAGCGCTTTCGCGGCTTCACATACGCCATCAGCGCCTTGTTGGAAGCTCGAGTTAGGTTGCCAGTACAATTGGTTGGCGGTGGCAAACGCGGTAAACGCTTTTTGAATATTCCACTCTGCGCTGGTGGCAAGATGGTAAAACGCTTTGTTGAAGATACCTGAGCTAAAGTGCACGTCGATGCCAGGATAGTAACGGTTAACATGACCAATGGAGCGTCCATCTTGGCTTGGATTGATGAAATAGCGCATCGCATCGCTATATTTCATCACGTCTTCACCCATTTTCCAGTTGAAGTCGCCATAAACATACTGGCCGAGTGCCGCGGCGGCGATATCGGAGAACGACTCGTTCATGCCTCCCGACATGCCGCGATATTCGAGCCCTGAGTTTTGCTCAGTAAAACCGTGGCTGACCTCATGGGCAATCACATCCCAAGTGGTTAACGGATACATGCTGCCGTTGCCGTCACCAAAGGTCATTTGTTGTCCGTCCCAGAATGCATTGCCATAGCTCTGACCATAATGAACACGCATGGTGAGCTTTTGACGGATAGGGCGCACGCCGAGCCAATCTTGATACATTTCAAAGACTTTTTGTCCAAAGTACTGCGCATCGTTCATGGGTGCATAGGCACCATTAACTTGACGGTAGTTGTTCTGGGGGCAACTAAATTGGTGCACGTTTCCGCCCCATTCCTGATTGTTCATGTTGACCGTCACAACGTTGGGGCTATCCATTTGACAGTAGCGGTTGACCTCAAAGCCACCCAGTTGGGTATTAGGGCCGAAGGTATAGCGTCCACTTTTTTGGTTACCGCCGGGGCCGCCAGCTTCTAGGTGGGCGATGCCTTCCCAGCTATCTAATATATCTCCCGATTTCGCATCGACGATTTTCATCGGACGAGAAGGATGACCGTTATCACTGGCAAGGTAGTCAACTTTATAGACGAGACGCGCTGTTTGTTGTGCATCTAACCAAATCAATAATTCCGTATTTGCATTCGCTTGGTGAAAATGACGAGCGCCTTGGCTTGTCTGGCCTTGAGCAATCGCAATAGCCTGCTGCTGGTTAATCATGGGGAGTGTGCCACCAATATCTTGTTCGATATCAGTGACAACGTCACCTTTGACGCTTGGCGCAAAGCCTCGTGCGGCGGTGTTTTCCACCACGGAATAACCGTAAACCGGGATGCCATGGTGCAGTTGCTGTTTACGGACCAGTGATTGATTGCCCACTTGCAGACGCGACTTTTCACGAAAACTGAGTGCAGGGGCTGCTGTCATTGCTGAGCGTGCCGTATTGGCGTCTAGTGCTTGGCTAAGATCCAAATCAGAGGCGTCAACGATAGTGGCGGCTTGAGCGGAAAACGCAAAGGGGAGCAAGAGTGCGAGCGGTGTTTTACGCATAGAATCCTCGAGTTAGTGAGTCAAATCGCCTGTTACTATCCACATTACTCAATAACTAAAAATGTGATCGCTATCAAATTGAGGATCTGGTTCAAAAAATGTCTAGAAAAATGGTACGCCCATTCCATGTTCAACAGATAAGGTAAGAAAAAGCAGGCATTGAGTGACGAAACATAAATTTAACAACTTACTTTTCAGTGAATAATAAGCGCTGTGCTACGCTGTCTTGGCCGTTTAGCATGATCATGGAGCGATCTACTTTGTTTTGGATCTATCGACTTGGTATCGGGATAATTTTATGGGGCATGTCACTGAGTGCCTTTGCAACAAGTCAACCTTGGCAGCAGCCTAACTATATACTTGATGCTTTTCACCGAATTGCGCTGAAGAGTGAATATGTGAAAGGTGAACATGGTATTCGTAAGTGGAAGGACTCTGTGCGCTATACCGTGTCGCATGTCGTCAGCGACAGCGAGCTTCACGATAAACTCGTCCGCTACCACCTTGATCATTTGCAAAGCTTGACGGGGATAAACTTTATACCGGCTTCGCACCCTAAAGCCGCTAATCTGACCATTGTATTTACCAACCACCAACGCTTTTTAGACGATGCGCGGCAATACTTTAAAACCAACGATGTCACCCCATTACGCAAAGCGGTCTGTGCGGCTAACTTTGCCGTTGATAAAAACGGCTGGATACGGCGTGCAGCCGTTGTGATCCCGGTTGATTTGGCAAGATCAAAAGGTAAGTTAGTTGCCTGTGTGGTTGAAGAGCTGACCCAGATCATGGGACTACCCAATGACGACGATAACGTGTTTCCTTCCATTTTTAATGATCGCACGCCGGAACAACTATTAACGGGCTTAGACGGCTTGTTACTGCGGCTCTTGTACTTGCCGGACATACAAGCCGGACAAAACTGGAGCCAAGTGCAGCCAATCATTGCGCCGGTCATTGAGTCGTGGGCGCGCGAAGGGACCATTGAGCATGCCCATCGCGCCGTGAGAACCGGTGAGTTGTATCAGTTATTAGGGTGGTGATGTGGAATGGCTCCGCGTTCATTCTACTCGTCTATGCGGCGTGTTGATCGGAAAGCACGCGCGCTGCGAACTCCCGCCATAATCGACGATAATACATGGCTGCAGCGGTTCCCTTGCCGATATCGGTGACAGGCGCACAGGTCACGCCCATTTTTTCTACATCGCTACTAAAGGGCACATGAGAATCCAACATAGCAGGGTATTGTTTCTGCATCCGATGCATGGTGTCGACGTGTAAGCGCTTTGTTTTCTGCACCATCGAGAAAAAGGGGTGAATACGCGCCACATCAAAATCATGCGCGATAAAATATTGATAAAGCTGCTCAAGCGTGCGTTCAGAGAGCGTCGTCGGGATCACGGGGGTAAGCAGTTCATCACAATGGCGGAATACCGCATCAGACAGAGCGGATAGAGTGGGTGGGCAATCGAGTATCACGATATCGTAGTCATCCTTGACCGCTTTAAATCGACGTTTGAAGAGACTTTTTGACCCGCTTTTCTGTGAGGCTAGAAAAATATCGAAGTCTTTAAAATCATGGTGCGCTGGCACCACATCAAGATTAGGGTAGTGACTGGGTTGAATGGACTT
The DNA here is from genome assembly GCF_001996165.1 of Salinivibrio proteolyticus. Classification (GTDB taxonomy): domain Bacteria; phylum Pseudomonadota; class Gammaproteobacteria; order Enterobacterales; family Vibrionaceae; genus Salinivibrio; species Salinivibrio proteolyticus. The sequence continues at coordinate 61,744 of NZ_MUFP01000018.1, forward strand.
TTTAAACTTCTTATCACGAGTAAAGAAGCTGTCTTGTCCTAAATACTTGGATGGCTTGAGTTTAAAGTAAAACGATGACGCGCCTTGCGGGTCGAGATCGCAAAGTAAGACGCGATAGCCGCTTTCTGCCATCAAATGTGCCATATTCACCGACGTCGCCGTTTTGCCCACACCACCTTTGTTACTGTAAACCGCAATAATTTTCATCGTTTTTTTCCCATCCCCATGCGTGAATCGCCATCATTTTGAATACCATCCATTTATTTTTGATACGGTATGAAATCGATGAAACCCTAGCTACCCCTATGGCTGTTTTATTTAACAATTTGTGACAAAACAAAAAGAGAAGGGCGTGCGAGCTTGTCTTGTTGCAAGTGAGGCTGAGAGGCGTGTGAAGCCGGTATAAAGCAATCACGTCATATCATTGCTTTGTCCAATCACACAAATTGCTCAAAGTGATTTAGACATTTCGCCAACTTAGACAACACTTAAAGAACGGGATAACCATAGCTGTGCTGCGCGGCATACTCTTTTCGACATGACGTGGTTAGCAGGTATATGGCGTGAGTTAAGCATTGAAGAGGGGGCGACATGGAGTCGATCAAAGTCAAAGATTATATGAACAAGCGGCCGGTGACATTCTCGCCAGATATGCCATTATCCAGTGCGCTGGAAAAATTGCTGCGGAGCCAACAAACCGGTGGACCTGTGATTGATGCCAACAAGCATCTAGTCGGTTTTATTTCTGAGCAAGATATGCTGCAGCAATTGCTCAGAGACAGTTATCACTGTCAAGACTCTCACTCTGTGTCTGATTGTATGACGCAGAATGCACTCGCGGTGCAATCAGAAGACAGCATCATTAAGCTGGCCGAAATGATGATGCCTACCAAGCCCAAGCTTTAWCCAGTGGTCGATGACGGTAAACTGGTGGGGATTATCACTCGGCGAGACGTGCTCCGTGCGATCAGTACTCAAATGGGAGAGTGCCTCACGCATCCCGTCTAAATGAAAGACTAAAGCGTCTTATGCCGCTTCTTTGAGGGGAGAAGCGGCTAAGGCGTTCATCTTTGCGTGCTTTCGTGCCAAGAAACAATGTAATTTATCAATATCACCAGCACGTGCGCTATACCAAACTGTGCTGATCCCAACTCAGCACCGTATCGGCGATTGGGTATGATACTCGCCATCATACCCAATCGCACCATCTGACAATGCCAGCACAACCTCATTCACTGTCACGCCAGTTCTGGCGCTATACGTTACCTACCGTAGCAGCTATGTTGGTCAATGGTCTTTATCAAGTCATTGATGGCATTTTTATCGGTCAGGTTATGGGTGCTGATGGCTTGGCAGGAATTAACCTAATTTGGCCATTGATCGCAGGCATGTTGGGGGTAGGCTTGATGGTCGGTGTTGGCGCAGGGGCAAAAATAAGTGCTGCACGAGGAAAAGGGCATGATCCCTCAGGAGATCACACGCTCGCGGTCGCGATCGGATTAGTGCTACTTTTCAGTGTTTTTCTTAGCCTCGCACTGGTCGCGTGGGGCGAATATTTACTAGCACTTCAAGGCGCGGAGCGGGCACCGCTGGCTTTTGCGGTGCAATACTTAGATGTACTGGTTTGGGCCAATGTGTTTACCCTCGGTTCGATGGCGGTGCCCATTTTATTACGTAACGACGATCAACCCGGCTTGGCGACACGATTGATGATGTTAGGCGCGTTGCTCAATATTGGTTTTGATCTGGTGTTTATCGTCTGGCTTGAGTGGGCATTAACCGGCGCTGCAATTGCAACCGCGTTAGCGCAAGCGGCGGTGACGCTGGTGGGCGTCAGCTACTTTTTTTCTCGGCGGAGTCGGCTGCAAGTTATTTGGCCGTCATGGTCACAGGCTTGGTCAATCACACGGCATATCTGTGCAATTGGTGCGGCGAGTTGGATTATGTACGGTTATAGCGCTGTGATGGTGGCGGTTCACAATCACCTTTTAATGCTGCACGGCGGAAAATTGGCGGTAGGGGCGTATGCCGTGATCGGCTATGTGGTCATTGTGTACTACTTGCTAGCCGAAGGGGTGGCCAATGGGATGCAACCTTTAGTGAGCTTTTACGCAGGTGCCAGTCAGCCACACTGGATCAAGCGGTGCTTATTGATGGCGTTGTCTTGTGTCTTAGTGACGGGTGTTGTTTTTGTGGCAGTGATCAATGGCTTACCCAACACCTTAGCGCGCGTCTTTGTCGGTAGTGGCGATCCGGCTTTATTGGACAGCACGGTCAGTGGGCTAAGGTTGCATCTGATCCTTCTGTTTCTCGACGGCTTTATTGTCGTTGCCGCCGCGTACTTTCAAGCCATTCATCATGGACGTATCGCGCTGATGATCAGTATCGGCAATATTGCATTGCAACTTCCGTTTTTGTTTCTCTTTGCGTCATATTGGCAATTGGATGGGGTTTGGCTGGCCTATCCGGCCTCTAATTTGGCATTGGCAATACCTGTAGGTGTGTTGTTAGCGATCGATCTGCGACGCCGCCTCCGTAATTTGTCGCAAACAGATGCGAATGTAGGCGATTTTTGCTGAAAATGTCGACAACATTACTCACTGGCTGTGAGGTAAATAACATCGTTAATTCAATGATTAGCAGCGATATTGACGCATAAAGTTCGATACTTGGTGCCAAAATCACAGATTTCTGCTATTGTGCCGCGAATCAGACATACCGAGGCGTCACGTAACTGTTGAAGATACTCGCAGTGTCAAACAACTAAAAACGATAAGCAGGATGCTGAGATGTCGTTGGGATGTGGAAGCCAGCATTGACTTCAACGTGAATAACATGAGGTAAAAGACAAAGGTCAAATTGGATTATCAGGGAGGATGTGATGAGAGAAACAAAGAGGTTATATGTATCAACTCAATTCTATTGGTGCACTAGAGTCATTTTTGATCGCCATTGGTGTGCTTTTTCTAGGCCATTTTGTTAATTCAAAAATTCCTGCATTACGTAAATTTAATATCCCCGAGCCTATTGTCGGCGGATTAATTATTGCCTGTGTTATTGCAGTGCTGCATTCAAACGGTATAGATTTTAAATTTGACTTGCCGTTAAAAAGCACCTTTATGCTAATGTTTTTTGCCACTGTGGGTTTAGCGGCTAATTATAAACAATTGGTGAAAGGTGGGTTAAAAGTATTTTGGTTCCTCGCTATCGCTTCTTTCTACATTATTATTCAGAATGCGATTGGGGTGAGCTTTGCATCGATGCTTGGCTTGGATCCACTGATGGGCCTTGTGGCTGGCTCCATTACCTTGTCTGGTGGGCATGGCACAGGTGCGGCATGGGCACAGATATTGACCGATGAATACGGTATCCAGAGCACGCTCGAGATTGCAATGGCCTCCGCCACACTCGGTTTGGTCATTGGTGGCATTATCGGCAGCCCGGTTGCTCAACGCTTGATTAATAAGCACCAATTGGAATCAGAATATGGTCGTGGCACGACGACACATCAGAAGTATCCTGAGTTGGTGACCTATAACGAAAATGAAGAAGACAAAGTAACTGCGAAGAAAGTGATCGAAGTCTTATTCATCTTATTGCTTTGTATTACGGGCGCGCGTTATTTATCAGAATGGGTTAATAGTTTCAATATTCAGTGGTTAATGATCCCGGACTTTGTATATGCCTTGTTTTTGGGTGTGATTGTTACTAATACCCTTGAGATCTTTAAATTTAGAAAGTTGGAATCAGAAACGGTTGATATGGTCGGGACAGTATCATTGTCATTATTCCTTGCCATGGCGCTGATGACATTGAAGCTTTGGAATATTCTCGACCTAGCTGTGCCTTTTTTGATTATTCTTACCATTCAGTCGATCGTGATCGGTGTATTTAGCTACTACGTGACATTTAAGTTGATGGGAAGTAACTACACTGGGGCAGTTATCGCCGGTGGCCATTGTGGCTTTGGACTAGGTGCCACGCCGACAGCCGTGATGAATATGGGATCGATTGTCAATCGGTTTGGCCCAGCGCCTCAAGCCTTTATGGTGGTGCCCATTGTCGGTGCTTTCTTCATCGATATTGTCAACCTTATCATTCTGCAGGGCTACATTTTTATTATTCAGTAAGCCGAACGCGCTCAGTGCTGATCACTGAGCGCACTTTTCTCTCTTTCTTTCCCCACATCACAGCGCTTTCCCTTTATTCAAGCACTTTCCCCGACCCACAACGTAAGACAAATGCGATTAGTTTCGATCATCGCTTGACTCTGGAGTGGGCTCCAACCCTTATAGTAGGTATAAACGTTCGATATACCGTCAGTAAGGAGCCGACTATGTGTAAACACTGTGGATCGCATCATTGTCATCAACCCCATCACCATCAGAATCCGACCACTTCTGCGGTTGGAACCACACAATGTGCACCAGACAGCGGGTGTTGCAGCAGTCATGCGGAGGGCGAGGGTAACGCCGGCGATGATGATCCGGATGAGCATTGCCACGCGCATGCTCAGCGACAAAATGCAGACACCCCTTCTGAGCGCACATCAATCGATTCAGTGAATGCGCACGAGTGGGGCGTGACCGGTATGGACTGTCCAAGCTGTGCCGCGAAACTCGAAAAAGCCATTCTGGCAACGTCAGGCGTAGCGCAAGCACAGGTGATGTTTGCGACGGAGAAACTGCGTGTCACTTTTACCGATGATGCACAGGCTTCTACCGAGCGTGCTGTTGAACAAGCCGCCCAAAAAGCGGGCTTTCCTCTCGTCGCTCTCAACCAAACACAACCTGAGTTAACCGGATGGAAAAAGTGGCGGCAAGATGCGCTGTTATTCGGGCTAATTGCGGTCATGATAGTGGCGTGGGGACTCCATTATTGGTCTGAACCTTTATCGGGAGCGCTGTTTACTTTGGCGACCTTAGTTGGACTGGCGCCGATCGTGGGCAAAGCGATACGACTGGTCAAAAGCGGGTCACCTTTTTCTATCGAAACATTGATGAGTATCGCTGCGCTCGGGGCTTTGTATTTGGGTGAGACCACCGAAGCTGCGATGGTGCTGGTACTGTTCCTGATTGGTGAAAGGCTAGAAGGTTATGCCGCCTCACGAGCACGAGATGGCATTCAGTCACTGATGGCCTTGGTTCCTGAGACAGTGACTCGCGTTCATTCATCCGGTGAGCGTGAAACCGTGGCGGCGAGCGCACTGCAACCGGGCGATGTGATCGAAATTAGCGCTGGTGAGCGTTTGCCTGCAGATGGCCAGTTGATGGGGGCAATGGCAAGCTTTGACCAAAGTGCGCTAACGGGAGAGCCCATCCCGGTTGATATTGAGGTCGGTGATGCCGTGATGGCAGGCAGCCTTGCGACTGATAAAACGGTCCAGCTCACAGTCACATCCGCACAAGGCGAAAATGCGATTGACCGGATCTTACGCTTAATCGAACAGGCTGAGTCGAAAAAAGCACCGATTGAGCGGTTTATCGATAAATTTAGCCGTTGGTACACACCGACTATGATTGCGCTTGCCGCATTAGTCGTCGTGGTCCCGCCGTTGTTTTTTGCTGCCAGTTGGCAAGAGTGGCTCTATCGCGGCCTTGCTCTGCTATTAATTGCCTGTCCGTGTGCCTTGGTGATTTCAACACCGGCAGCGATCACATCAGGTCTGGCGACGGCAGCGCGTCGAGGCGCACTGATTAAAGGCGGTGCTGCGTTAGAAATGCTCGCCAGTGTCAATGCGGTCACTTTTGATAAAACCGGCACGCTCACAGAGGGGAAACCGACCGTTACCGATGTGCTGACATGGCAAGGTGACGAGAAGGACTTACTTAAGTATGCCACCGCAATCGAGCGAGGTAGTCATCATCCATTGGCCAAATCCTTGGTGCTTTATACCGCCGAACGAGGCATTGAAGTGCCAGACGCACACAACATCCAAGCGCAAGCGGGACAGGGTGTGAAAGGGGATGTCGATGGGTGTCGGATTAGTCTGATCGCACTCGACCGACTGACGGATGACATGCTGACACCGAATCAGCGACACCAAGCCGGTGAGATTGCACAGCGAGGTGTCACGGTGGCGGTCGTCATGGTCGAGGGTGCGCCGCATGGTCTGATTGGCTGGCGTGATACCCTGCGGGGCGATGCCAAGCAAGCCGTCAACCAATTACGTGATTTAGGTATTCATCCGGTGATGCTAACCGGTGACAATCCGGCTGCGGCAGCAGAGATTGCAGGAGAGCTGGGTATCGACTTTCGCGCAGGCTTATTGCCGGAAGATAAAGTTCATGCTGTTGAAGCCCTAGCGAAACACTATCGTGTTGCTATGGTGGGAGATGGTATTAATGACGCACCGGCGATGAAAGCGGCGCAATTAGGCGTAGCGATGGGAAGTGGTACGGATGTTGCGCTTGAAACGGCTGATGCGGCATTAAGTCATAACCGTTTGACTGAATTGCCCGGGATTTTACAGCTGGCGCGCGCAACGCAGGCGAATGTCCGTCAAAACATTACCATTGCGTTAGGTCTAAAAGGTGTCTTTCTGGTCACGAGTGTCTTGGGGATCACCGGGCTTTGGGTGGCGGTGTTAGCGGACAGTGGCGCGACGGCGCTGGTCACGTTGAACGCATTACGGCTGTTGCGAGATAAGCGCCAATAAAGCTGACAGCGCTTGTCTGCATATGCTGTCATAAAGTGATAGCGATCTCTAAACTCTGAAATCTGTAAGGAATGACAGTGTAATAGGTCGATAAAAGTCACATAAATACCCGAAGAATTGGGTATCCTAGACGCATAACAACTTCGAGTTCAGGCCTGCTTTGGCAGGCCTTTAATCATTTGAAGATGCTGCTGACAGCATCCAGCGAGGAGACTGATTATGTCTGATACCCCTGTATTCCACCTTGGCGTTAACCATGCCGACCTACAAGGCGCCACTACTGCGATTATTCCAGGCGATCCTGCGCGAGTAGAAAAAATTGCCAACCTGATGGACARCCCAACCTTTCTTGCCTCTCAGCGCGAGTATACCTTGTACCTAGGTTGGTTAGACGGCAAGCCTGTGGTGGTTTGCTCAACCGGTATCGGTGGCCCATCAACCTCGATTGCGGTTGAAGAACTGGCGCAATTGGGTGTGCGCACCTTCTTGCGTGTCGGTACTACCGGCGCCATTCAACCTAACATTAATGTCGGCGATATGATCGTCACCACAGGGTCTGTTCGCCTTGATGGCGCGAGCACCCATTTTGCACCGATGGAATTCCCAGCCGTGGCTAACTTTGATGTGGCAACGGCCATGAAAGCGGCGGTTGATGAAGATGGCGCAACGGTTCATACCGGTGTGACTGCATCAAGCGATACTTTCTATCCTGGCCAGGAGCGCTACGACACCTTCAGTGGTCGTGTTGTACGTCGCTTCCAAGGCTCGATGCAAGAGTGGCAAGACATGGGCGTGCTGAACTTTGAAATGGAATCCGCCACGCTACTTACCATGTGTGCTAGCTCCGGTCTGCGTGCGGGCTGTGTAGCAGGTGTGATTATTAATCGTACCCAAAAAGAGATCCCTGACCACGCAACGCTTAAAGAAACCGAAGCGCGCTCGATCAAGATTGTGGTTGAAGCTGCTCGTAAACTGCTGTAATTCAGACATTGCGGTATCAAAAAAACGCGGTGCTCATCATGAGCGCCGCGTTTTTTTATGATGGCCAATCTGAGCACGCGAGTTAGCTAGTGCGAATCGCGACGGTGCCACCGGCGGCGACAAACCAATCATAGAGATGGGTACGTAAATTACCGAGTTGATCTGGACCAATCAGTGCTAAGCCCAGATCGGTAGCTCGGGTAATGTCGTGATGGCGCAACGGACGGAAGCTCACCAACATCGCTCGCGCCTGTAAACCACCAAGCAGATCGCGCAGCGACTCTAGCTTGTACAAGGTGTCATCGCCATCGCTCGACATGCCTTTGGTTTTACACTCAATAATATGCAGTTTGTTATTGACCACGGTAGCCACATCAAGCTCGTTACGCACTTCGCGCTCGCCAATTTGGCGATATACTTGTACGGAGAGTGAATTATCTTGAATGGTTGGCATCTCTTTTTGAATGGACGTGACGGTGTAATGCACGTAGCTTTCTAACCATTCACCATTGGCAAAGCGACGTGCTTCCTCGCAACTAAAGGTTAGCACCCCATTTTGGTATGTCGCGAGCCCAGCTTCAGTCAGATCGTCAAGCAGCATACCGAGTTCACGGTAGCCTTGCTGTTTCTCGCTTAACGTCACATCAAGGCACTGTTCCTTGCGACACGTGGTGGCTAAATAGTTCAGTGTCGCCAAGCCGGGTCCTAATTCATAAGCATTACTGGCCCATTTTTCGCCCAAACGATAAATATCATCGGTTAAACAACCCACTACATCTTCATCATGACGCTCACAACGGGCGCCAAAAATCGTGAGGTATTCGGTCAAGCTAATATGGTCTTCGACTTGCTGTTGTGGCAACCCGTCTGGATACAACCAGCATAATTCATCGCTATAAGGCTCAATGACATAGCTGGGCCATTGATAGGTGCGAAAAACTTCATAAGCAGACAGCAGTTGATGACGCAGACCACAGCTCGCGTTAAAAAGGATATCTTCAGAGGTGGTGCTAAGCTGTTCGGCCAGTTGTTTCACTTGGCTTTTTAATTCACGGATATTGATATCATCGGAGATTTCAAAAAACTCGGTTTCGATGCCTTTTGGCGCAAGTACGCGGGTGAGGCGTTCAAATTCTAGGTCTTGCTCAAGGGTGCCTATTAACACCAACTTGCTCACCGGCAGTTGCTGGTGTAACACGGGGGTGACCAATCGGACTGGGTCCGAGTCGATGATTCCTACATGAATAGCCATAATTGCTCCAGGCGGGCGATGCGGCTAAACGAGCCGCTAAAAATATAAGTGTATACCCTGGCTTCCAAACGAGTCATTTGGGTATAGCGTTAAGTCACTTCAGGTGGCTGTATTAATAATATCCGGTCTGCGACTGGGGCTTTCAACCGTCAACAACGTAAATTGTTGTAAATTGACATCCCGCTGACTTAACGTTGGCGTGCAAACCGAGTATTCGCACGCAACGTGAGTATTGGTACACAAGGTGAGTCACCGAAGGCGGGAGCTCGGCCCCGCCGTTAATTATGCGCGACTTTGCTTCAGAGCTTGTTGGCGTAGCGTAAGTGTCAACTGGTTAAGCTCTGGCAGCATGCGCTGAATCAGTTGCAATTGCTGCAATACCATCGTCAGCGGTGTGTTATCGACAGGCTCTACGTAGCCGCCGTGAGTCTGATGCATGTCATCAGTGGTTTGTAACGCCAGCAGTGCATCATGGTTGGTAGGCTGGGCCAGTAGCTCGGTTAATTGGGTTAACCCTTGGTGGATATCACGGTGAAGCTGGGCCACTTTTTGATGGTTGACCTCATCATCCATCCGGCTTCGATGCGCGCCAAGGGCAGAGATATAGCTTAGCATCGCGTTGTTTAAACATAAGAAACGGAAGGTTTCTTCGATGTTGGTGCGATAGCGGCCGGGCTCCGCCAACATATTACTGATCGCGGTAGTCAGCTCCGCATCCGCATTGTGCGCTTGGCGCCGCGCAATCCGATAGGCAAGGGTGTCGCGTTTACCTACTCGGTATTGGGCAATCACGTGGGCTAAATAGTCTCGATTGGCTTGCAAGGCTTCTGTCATGATCCCGCGAAGGCGGTGCGCTTGCCAATCCGGCAACACATAACGGACCGCCGCAACGGCAATTAAACAGCCAATGACGGTATCGCCCAAACGCGGTAAGATCACTGCGAAACCTTCCCCGAACTGGCTAAAGCACATCAATACCAATAAGGTGATAAACAAGGTGGCTAGGGTGTACTGAACGGTGCGGAACGCGAAAAAAAGCACCCCAGTGACGACCATCAAGGCCAATTGACTGCTGGGATCGGGAAACAGGTACAAGGCTGGCACCCCGAGTAGCAAGCCTGCCACGGTGCCGACAATCCGCTCTTTAAGCTTACTGCGCGTGGCTGAGTAATTGGTTTGGCAAACGAACTGAATGGTCATCAAGATCCAAAAGCCATGCTCAAGCGAGAGGCCTTGAATCACGCCATAGCCTGCGAGGAGCGATAACGACAAGCGCACCGCATGGCGAAAACGCAACGAACGAAACGTCAGTTGTTGGCGAATGCGAAAGAGCATCTCACCAACAGAGCGCGCATCAGGATCAGCTAATTCATTTTCTTGGGCGCGGCTATCAACTGCGAGGTTACTCAAACTCGCCAACTGCTGCTCAACCGTCTCCAAGTTCTTATATAAAAACTGCAGCTGATTCAGCAATGCTATGCGAGTCTGATTGTCTTCGTGTTCAGCCAAATAAGCCATTGATTGCTGGATCGCCGTTAATGCTTGCTGTCCCGCATGATGGTGCTGATAGCCGATCCCTAACGAGAGCGCTTGTGCCACTTCACGACACGCGCGTGCTTGTACATTGAGCAACGCCTCGAAGCGAAACAAAATGTCCGAGTGGAAAAAGTGGGCGGCAAGATCTTGGTAACGATAATGGGAGGAGCTAACCCGCTCGTGAATGTCTTGGGCAATAAAATACGTTTGCAGCAAGGTTTGATGCCGCTGTGTCAGACGGCCGCGTCGTGCTCGCGCCAGTAATGATGCTTTGGCTTGGTTGAGTGCGGCCACCACTTGCGCATTTTGGTTGGCGGCGGCGATGCGGGTAGGTTGCGGAACCAATTCGGCGACCGGATGGAACAAACTGGACTTGGTTTCCATGTACGTGGCGGTTTGGCGAAAGACCGCCGCGAGCCGATGCTGCACGGGACGGTGCGGCCAAATCACAATCCAAGCCAGTGATAGTAACCCGTACCAAAATGCGCCTGAGAGCAGCATCATGGGTTGAAGCCACAGATCACTGCCTTGCTCCATCCCCAACATGGTGTATACCGCCAGTAGCAATGAGGCAAAGGCGATGGTGCCATAACGCTCCCCAATGGCCCCCAGCATGATAAAGCCAAAACTGGAAACGGTTAGCCCTAATGCAAACAGCCAAGGCCAATCGTAAAGCAATTCAACCGAGAAAGAGGCGACCGCGAAGCAGGTGAGCGTCACGCCCAAGGCTTTTATCCGACCCCATAGGTGATCATCGACTTCCGCTAATGCTGAAGCGATGACCCCGAGCACCAGTGGCGTGACAATATCGGTACGACCGGCGTATCCGGCGTAAAAGGCAACCCCCATTAAAGCGATTAGGACGCGGATACTGTCATTGATACGATGGTTCGCCCAGTATTCGCGTAGCGTCAGTGGCATCGAAGGAAAGCGTGGCAACGAAAAGGACATAAAAACACGGATTAAGCCAACAATGAGGGCAAGATAGCAGAAAGACACTGAAAAACTAAGCGTCATCCGCGCGTTTTAGCGCGCTTTTTAGAAATAGCTTGCGACAAGTCAAATCCATGGCGTGCTATAGGTAATGCGGCGGAAAGCCACATTGCTAGTGAATTGAWTTATCGAGAGTTGCGCAGTAGCATGCCTGTCATCTTATCAAGGCTGGAAAGCGCGTTTTTACGCACTGACTCATGAGCATGAAACTCTCCGCAAACCGCTGGGCACAATGGCTTGTCTATGGCGACCATTACAGCTTGCAGCTCGAAGATGACGGCTTACTGCTCGAATCTCGTCACCATCGGCAATATATTCCTTTTTCGGCATGGGATGGGCAGCTCACGGTGTCGCGCGGGTTGCTGTGGGGAACGATTTCGCTCACCGGTTATACCGACGAGGGCGATCCGTTGCCTTTTGAGGTTTTTGGCTTGCCTTGGCACCGTGCCCAGCAGGCAGGGCAAACCATCTATCGCAGTTATCAAGCCTATATTGCCCGTTATCAAAAACGGCTAGCGATGATCCGGCCCAGTTTGCTGGCAGAGTATGATGAATTGGTTAATGCACCCGCTTATGTTCGCTTATCGCAACTACGCGAGGCGCAACAAGTTTTAGTCGACAAGCTAGAAGGCGAGGGGATCCCAGCCTCATTCTTGGCTAACTTAGATGAAGTGATGGCGACGACACTGGCTCCCGTTTTGCAGGGAGATAAACAGTGGCTCAAGGCGCGCAATCAGCAATGGCAAGCGGTGATGCTCAATCAGTGGCAAACTTGGTTTGATCGCATCGAATCATCGCCATWGAATGACGGGCAGCGAGCCGCCGTGCTTACCGATGAATCTCATACCTTAGTGGTGGCGGGGCCCGGTAGCGGCAAAACCAGCGTATTGGTGGCACGCGCCGCCTACTTGATTGAAAGTGGTCAAGCCAAACCAGAGCAACTATTGCTGCTGGCCTTTGGTCGTGATGCCGCTGAAGAACTGAAAATGCGGATAAAGACCAAAACCGGTCATGAGGTGAATGTCACTACNGGCTTTGCCCGCCAGCAACTTGCCGATCACCAAGGGCAGGCGCCGATGATTTCTCCACTCGCCAGTGATGATACCGCCAAAGCGGCGTGGCTGACTCAAACACTTGCCGAACAGTGGCAACAGCCCTCTCCCCGTAAAGCATGGGATAAACTGCATCAGCAACAAACACTGCCACTTGATAAGAACGCTGAACTGACTGCGTGTGCCCATGACAGCCGGTTGCACACTTGGGTTTGGTCGCGCCTTTCACGGGTGATCCAAGCCAATACCACCAAGCGTGCGTTGACCGATAAGCTGGCAAGCTTTGAGGAGCAAGCCGCCCTAAAAAATGAACTTGCCGTGATTTGGCCGTTGTACCAAGCCTACAAACAGGTGCTAAAAGCGGACAACGCCGTTGACTTTGACGGCTTGATTACCCAAGCCACCAAGCTGTTTCAGCAGCGAAAATTCACCACGCCCATCCAGTTTGTCATGGTCGATGAATACCAAGACATTTCGCCGGCACGGTTGGCAATGTTAGAGGCACTGTGTCATGGCAAGACAGACACTAAAACCCAATCACCGCGCGCCTCGTTATATGCGGTGGGGGATGATTGGCAAGCTATTTATCGCTTTGCCGGTGCCGATGTTAGCTTAACCACAGAGTTTGCACAGCGTTTCGGTGACAGTGAAATTTGCTGGCTGACCACCTGTTATCGCTATCCGTCTACGCTAGGGGGTGTGGCACAGCAGTTCATTGAGAAAAACCCCAAGCAGCTCAGTAAACAGTTGGATTACGCGCGAGACAAGGCATCGGCGAAAACGCCCAAATCGATCAAGGTGATCACGGACGATACGTTGGAAAAAACGCTGGCAAGTTTGGCTAAAAAACACGTCAAAGCAGAGCACGCGGTGAGTGTGATGCTGCTAGGTCGCACCCACGCCCTTCGTCCTGACGCGCTAGAAAGCTGGCAAAAAGCTTATCCATCATTGACGCTTCGCTATACCACTGCACACGCCAGTAAGGGGCAAGAAGCGCACTATGTGTTCATCCTCGGCATGGATGAAGGCGTATTTCCCGCCAAACCACGCTCGCTTTCACTCGATGAGGCGTTACTGGGAAAAAATGAAGAGCCGATTGAGCACGCGGAAGAACGGCGATTGTTTTATGTCGCCTTGACGCGTGCCCAAAAACAAGTGTGGCTAGTACACCAAAAAGGCCGTGCCTCATCGTTTGTGGCGGAACTGAAAGGGTATCAGTGAGACAGTCCCCACACTGTTACCCATAGACGACATTAGTCATCGACGGACAGTGCGGGGTAAAAGATTATAAGCGCTCGTCTAAATAAGCTTGATAATCAGGGATTTGAATATCCACTTCTTGACCAAATAACGGTGAGGTAATCAAAAAGCTTGCGGTGGCGCGGTTGGTGGCAACGGGAATATTCCATACGGTGCTGACACGCAGTAGCGCTTTAACATCCGGGTCATGCGGCACGGCATTGAGCGGATCCCAAAAGAAAATCATCGCATCGATTTTTTGTTCAGAAATCATGGCGCCCAGTTGTTGATCACCCCCCATCGGGCCACTGATCAATGGGGTGATCGTTAATCCGGTTTCGCGCGCAAGAATATGCCCGGTGGTGCCGGTCGCATAAAGCTCATGCTGACTCAGCACATCTTGGTGTTTTTTAACCCACTCACTCAAGGCGTCTTTGTAGTGATCGTGCGCCACTAATGCAACGTGTTTACGCGCGGACATGGTGCGAGACGTTTGTTTCATGCTGCTTCCTATTTAAAACATGGCGGTTTAACGTCAAACTGCGTTTAGCAGGGTGTTATCGAAGCCTAATTCAATCCGGTAGTGAAATATAGCGTACCGCTGACAAAACCTTGGCACAGCACTGTTTATAGTGTCACATAATAAGAAAAAACTGACGCATTCAATGAAAAACGTCAGGATTTTCAGTCACAAGTTAACCAAGCACGCAAAAGTAGCGCGACAACCCACCGAAGTAGCAACAAAAAGGCTACAGTTAACTAACAAGGCAAAGGAAGTGCCTAGTCATGCAGGAGAGTTTATGAGCAAGGAGTACGCGTATGTGGGTGACACTGGATTTTGAAGCATCCGGTTTGTCGTTATCATCTTATCCCATCGAAGTGGGATACGTGTTGCCAAGTGGCGACAGCAACAGTTTTTTGATTGACCCTTCCACCGCCAGTGGCCATTGGCACCATTGGGACAAAGAAGCCGAAACCCGAATACATGGGATCTCGCGTGAACGCCTTTTTAGCGAAGGCATCAGTGTGCTCGATGTATGCCAGCATCTCAACCAGACCCTCGCGCCTTTTGATCATGTTTTGTGCGACAGTCAATGGGATCTGTTTTGGATGGGGCGGCTTTACAAAGCCTGCTACATGCGTCCTTCATTCACCCTAATGGAGGTGAATCAATGGCTAAAAAAGCACAGTGATCTCGATCGGCGTGACTTTAGCCGCGAAATGGAGGCATTGGGGCCGGCACCGCATCGTGCTGAAGAAGATGCGCGACAAATTCGTCGTGCCCTCGATAGCTTGTTAAAATAACCCATCATGTAGCGCATTGTTGGGATGTTATGACAGCACCTTCAACCCTTAGGTTGGCACAATTCAACCTGTCTCTAGCGGGACGTCAGGCCGGCGAGATCAAAGCAAAGATGTTAGCGCCCACCCCTAGCCGGCAAATCAAAAACCTCGCGGCAACCATACAACGAGTGCGCCCCGATGTGGTGGTGCTTTGCGAGTTTGATCATCCGGGCAACGGTGGCGACGATGGTGCGCTCGCCGCATTTTGTGAGCGGCATCTGGCTGAATCGCAACACGGTGAAATGCCGATTGACTATCCGTATCGCTACTTGCCCGCCACCAACACAGGGTTAAAGCTCACGGTGCCGGTCAGTGAGCATCAACGTTTAACGAATGCCCAGCAGTGTCATGGCTTTGGCGACTATCATGGTCAATTTGGCTATGTGATTTTATCGCGTTATCCCATCGAAAACGATGCGATTCGCACTTGGCAGCACTTTGCGTGGCATCAATTACCTCACCATCAACTCCCAGCTGACTATTACACCGAACAAGCACAACAGGCGCTACGTCTCGCCTCGAAAAACTTGGTGTCAGTGCCGATTCTGGTTGGTGATGAACGAATACAAGTGGTGGCCTGTCATCCCACACCACCGGTGTTTGATGGACCGGAAAAGCGTAATTGGCGGCGCAACAGTGATGAAATTCACCAACTAATTGGCCTTTTGGATAACGCCGACTGGCTGGTGGACGACAAGGGCACTCACGGCGGTCTTTCCCCCGAGACGCCGTTTGTGGTGATTGGCGATTTAAATGCAGATCCGAGCTACGGCGATGGGGATAAGCAAGCCATTGGCGCTTTGCTCAATCATCCGCGTGTGCACCCCGAGGTCGCTGTCGGCGCACAGGTGCCAAAAAGTGAGGCGGCCCAGTCTCACGCCTTTCGCTTTATCAATGGTAAAGGGAGGGCAATCGCCACCCACAACGGCGGGCTACGTCTCGATTACGTCCTACCTTCGCGAGAGCTCGCGGTATTAGCCACCGGCGTATTTTGGCCTGCGCCTGATGATGCCGACTACCCACTGATTTGTGATAAAAACGGCCAAGAGCATGCGCGTGCTCACTCCGATCATCGTCTTGTTTGGGTCGATGTGGCGCTGAGTTAGCGAGGCTGTGTGTCCAGCCCCACGCCTTCACGCTGACACGCAACTTCTGCGAGGCGCTTAGCTTGTTCGTCAGGCTTTAAAAAACAGCAGGTTGAACAATAACTGTGTTCATCCACGGTAAAGATCCGGCAGCAGCCGCCGCGCAATCGGAAGCTGTGGGTTTGTAATACGGTTTGCGTGTCGTTCGGGTCGTAGACGGTCACATCGTGAAAACCACTGCGCTTGCTATAAAGCGGGGTGCCACGTTGATGGACGATCGACAGCGCGGCTTCACGTGCGGCCTGCTCGCAATCACGATGTTTACCCACCATCAAAAAGGCAATACAGATTGAATCGGCAACCACTTTCCAAAGTGGTCCCTCACGCATACCGCTTTGTTCCGCGACCGCATCGACGATAGGTGAAAAGTGGCGTAATAACGCGCCGTGCAAAATAGTTAGCCACTCTTCTGCCGCCGGTTGTTTCCAGCCAATCAAGGCATTGAGATAAAAATGTGGCTTGTGATACACCAGCTCCTTGCCATTCGGTTTAGTGACGCGGGTAGGTTGGTATTTAACGTGCCAGTTATCTAAGTCTAGCGAGGGGAGCTGTCCAGCCTGAAACCAGCTAGCCAGCACCGGAAGCAAAAACTCATAGGCATAGGCACCGATAAAAAGCGTGCCTTGAGCGCGGCTATCGGCATCGCCATAGGTCGAGTTTACCGCGGCAAAACATTGTGCGAGACCTTGTGGTGTGGTGAGTTGTTCCCGAAGCGACACGCCTTGCACATCATCAGGGATCACTGACAAGCCTAAAGCAGTGGGAAAAGGGGACAGTGCAACCGCGGCAGGCAGTTGTGGTACTTCAAAGCTAGGATCGGCCGCGTTCATCAACACTCCTTATGATTGGCGCCTAAAAGGCGAAATTTAGCATGTGCAGCAATCAATTGTAAGAGTGATTCGTATTTAGATGTCGAGGCGCTACCGTAACGATTGGGGACAAGGTGTCGCAGAGGAAGTGATTGAAAAAAGAGGCGGAAGGCCGCCTCTATCTATATTTATCTGTGTTTTCCGTGTCATTCACGCCCGCTATGCGGCTTGGGGCGGCTGAACTTGGTAGCGTCCGGGTTTATGGTTCATGGCAAGGACAAGATTGGTCGTGATTGCGGCAGCGACCGATAAGCCAATTAGCCAAGGCTCGACCACTAGCAGCGACAGCACCACAATTGAGCAATCCAGCGCCATTTGCACTTTTCCCGCGCGGATGCCAAACCGCTGCTGCAAAAACAGCGCTAAGGTGTTAAATCCTCCCAAACTGCATTGATGGCGAAACATCACTAGCATGCCCATGCCGATTAACCCGCCGCCAAATAGCGCGGCATAGACAGGATGAATGGTGTTGATGGTGAGCACTGCGGTTAAATGATCGGCGCAAAATGAGACGATGCTGACCGCAACCAAGGTACTTAAGGTAAAGCGTTTCCCCATTTGGGTGTAGGCGAGCCAATAAAAAGGCAGGTTGATCACGAAGAAAAGCTCACCAAAACTGAAGTCAGTGACCCGCTGTAAAAACAGCGCCAATCCAGCGGTACCGCCGGTCAGTAATCCTACTTGATTAAAAAAGAAGATGCCGAGTGACACCAAACTACTGCCGATAAGCAGTGCTAATACGTTTTCACGCTTGGAATGATTTCTATCCATATTTGCGTTCTATCCCTATTAAAACGACCGCACTACCATACGCCGCTCTCGCAATAGGTCGAGTCAAACGCCCGTTTGATAACAAGTGAATAACAATCCAATGCGTACATTATCATTTACGTTGTGGTTTTGATCACGATAAAAAGGCGCCGCTACAGACCAAAGTCTAATCTACATTGTCTACAATATTGTTCTATTCTGGCTATATTGAAGTTTTTAGGCGGTATTTATGTCTTTATTGTCGACAAGTGACCAATTTCTCGCGCAGCACGCTCAATCGTCGCCAGCTAAGCCACGAGATCCCACCAAGTCAGCCAGCCTGACCGAGCAGCTTATCGAAGCGATTGTCACCGGCACCTATCCAGCGGGCACCAAGGTATCGGAAGCGGGGTTGGCTACCGCATTTGGCGTCAGTCGAGGGCCACTGCGCGAGGCCATGATGCGGGTCGAAGCCCTGGGATTGGTAGAGCGTGTGCCACATGTGGGGGCAAGGGTGGTGACTCTCACCCATCGTCAACTGGCTGAGATTTATGCGGTGCGAGAAGCGTTAGAAGGTATGGCCGCAAGACTGGCTTGCGCGCACATCACCGATGCGGAAATTGAGCAGTTAAGTGCAGTGCTCGACACTCACCATGCCTATATCGAACGGGTGGAAGGGGCGGCCTACTTTCACCAACAAGGCGATTTTGATTTTCATTATTGCATCATCAAAGCCAGCCATAACCAGAAACTGATCAACCTGTTGTGTGGCGAGTTGTACCACTTGCTGCGAATGTATCGCTTTCAATCGCCGCGGGCACACTCTCGTCCAAAGCAAGCGTTGCAAGAGCACATACAAATTTTAGCGGCAATTCGAGAGCGCGATGCCGAGTTGGCCGAAATGCTGATGCGTCGGCATATTCAGCGCAGTCGCCAACTGATTGAACAGCAAATTGCCGATTAACTAATCCGCTAAGCCATGAGTTCACAAGGAGAATACTATGAGTGCAGGTGCACGTTTTCGCCAAGCGGTGCGCAACAATATTCCGCTGCAAGTCGTCGGCACAATTAACCCCTATTGCGCCATGATGGCAGAGCAGGTGGGGCATCAAGCCATTTATCTATCCGGAGGTGGGATTGCTAACGCCTCTTACGGCTTACCGGATTTGGGGATCACGACTCTCAACGACGTGTTGGAAGATGTCCGCCGGATCACCGCAGCAACCGACGTGCCCTTACTAGTGGATATTGATACCGGCTTTGGCGGCGCGCTCAATATTGCTCGCACCATTCGCGAAATGGAGCGGGCCGGTGCAGGCGCGATACATATGGAAGATCAAGTGGCGCAAAAGCGCTGCGGTCATCGTCCCAATAAAGAAATTGTCAGCCAAGCTGAAATGGTCGACCGCATTAAAGCCGCGGTGGACGCGCGGACCGATCCTGAGTTTGTGATTATGGCGCGCACCGACGCCTTGGCGGTGGAAGGCATGGACAGTGCCGTCGCCCGCGCCAGAGCGTACGTAGAAGCAGGGGCGGACATGATTTTCCCCGAAGCCATGCAAACACTCGAGCAGTACCAAGCCTTTGTCGAGCAAGTCAAGGTGCCGGTGCTGGCGAATATCACCGAGTTTGGTCAAACCCCACTGTTTACCAGCCAAGAGTTGGCGGGCGTCGGGGTCAGCATGGTGCTGTATCCGCTCTCTGCGTTTCGTGCCATGAACCAAGCCGCTCTCAATGTGTATCAACACTTGCTGGATGATGGCCACCAGAAAAACGTGGTCGACACCATGCAAACCCGTGATGCCCTCTATGACTTCTTGGGGTATCACGCCTACGAACAACAATTGGATCGCTTATTTGGAAAAGAGTGATCACGAACGCACACCCTCGGTGTGAAAACGTCGGTTACGCCACACTGGAATTATCGCCACGTTCACGGATTCATGCAGCGGTTGAATCTGATGGCATCAAAGGAAAGGAGCCAATCATGACAAATGTCGCCGTCGCACCCAAAGACAAAATACTCTCTGGCGCAGGCCTTCGTGGCCAAAGTGCCGGTACCACCGCCTTGTGTACGGTGGGACAAACCGGTACTGGATTAACCTATCGCGGTTACGACATTACCGATTTAGCCAATCACGCCCAATTTGAGGAAGTGGCTTACCTGCTACTCAAAGGCCAACTCCCCAATCGCCAAGCGCTGGCTGACTACACAGAAACCTTGGTCGGCAAGCGGGGGTTACCTGACGCCTTAAAGGCCGTGCTGGAGCGAATTCCTGCCAATGCGCACCCCATGGATGTGATGCGTACTGGTTGCTCGATGCTGGGTAACTTGGATCAAGAAACCGACTTTAGTGAGCAAGCGAATAAAACCGATACTCTGTTGGCGATGTTGCCGGCCATTATCTGCTATTGGTATCGCTATTCGCATGATGGTGTACGAGTCGATACCTATCAGCCGGAGGTGAAAAGCATTGGCGGTTACTTCCTCAAAATGCTCACTGATGAAACGCCGTCGCCACTACATGAATCCGTGATGCATTGCTCGCTGGTGCTGTATGCCGAGCATGAGTTCAATGCTTCGACCTTTACCGCCCGTGTGTGCGCGTCCACTTTGTCTGATTTGCACTCTTGCATTACCGCGGCCATCGGCAGCTTGCGCGGCCCATTGCATGGTGGTGCCAATGAAGCGGCGATGGCGATGCTCGAGCAGTGGCGCACGCCTGACGACGCTGAAGCAGGGCTAATGCAAATGCTCGCCAACAAAGACAAGGTGATGGGCTTTGGCCATGCAATTTACCGTGAATCAGACCCCCGCAATGCGCTTATTAAGCATTGGTCGAAACAGCTTGCCGAAAACGCACCGGACGCTTGGCTTTATGACGTGTCTGAGCGGGTTGAGCAAGTGATGAAGCGCGAAAAAGGCTTGTTCCCCAATGCCGATTTTTATCACGCCTCGGCCTACCACTTTATGGGGATCCCGACCAAATTATTTACCCCGATTTTTGTTATGAGCCGAGTAACGGGCTGGGCGGCGCATGTGTTTGAGCAGCGCGCTAATAACCGCATTATTCGCCCCAGTGCCGATTACGACGGTCCTGAACACCAAGATTGGCTACCCATCGATCAGCGCCCCTAATCAGCGCGCATTCACCCGATTGAAACCACAGAAGGAATTGATCATGAGCAACAACGTAGAATTGAACCAGCGCCCCGACCCCGATGCCTTATTGGTGCAAATTGCTGATTATGTCGATAGCACGCCGATTGCCTCGGCAGAAGCCTACAACACCGCGCGTAACTGTTTGATGGATACCCTTGGCTGCGGCTTGCTGGCGCTACGTTTCCCTGAATGTACCAAACACCTAGGTCCACTGGTGCCGGGCACCACAGTACGCCATGGCGCGCGTGTGCCGGGCACCTCCCACGAGCTTGATCCGGTCACTGCCGCGTTTAACATCGGCTGTATTATTCGCTGGCTCGACTTTAACGATACTTGGCTCGCCGCCGAGTGGGGCCATCCGTCCGATAACCTAGGTGGAATTTTGGCCACCGCCGATTACTTAAGCCGCGTGGCCGTGGCCGAAGGCAAACCGCCGCTTACCATGCGCGATGTATTGACCGCGATGATCAAAGCCCATGAGATCCAAGGCGTTCTCGCCCTTGAGAATAGCTTTAACCGCGTCGGGCTCGATCACGTTTTATTGGTGCGCGTGGCATCAACGGCTGTGGTTACCAAAATGTTGGGCGGTAATCGCGATCAGATCATTGATGCCGTCTCACAAGCTTGGGTAGATGGTTGTGCGCTGCGCACCTACCGCCATGCGCCGAACGCCGGTTCACGCAAATCGTGGGCAGCGGGCGATGCCACCTCTCGCGCGGTGCGGTTGGCGATGATCACCATGAAAGGCGAGATGGGCTTGCCGTCGGTGCTCAGCGCACCTAAGTGGGGCTATTACGATGTGCTGTTTAACAGCAACGCTTTTAGTGTCAAACAAGACTTTGCCAGCTACGTAATGGAAAACGTGCTGTTTAAGATTTCTTTCCCTGCTGAGTTTCATGCCCAAACCGCGGTGGAAGCGGCGGTGACTTTACATTCACAGGTGAGAGACCGTGTTGACGAGATTGAACGTATTGAAATCACCACTCATGAATCGGCCATCCGCATCATTTCCAAAGAAGGGGAATTGGCTAACCCGGCTGACCGTGACCACTGCCTGCAATACATGGTGGCAGTACCTTTACTATACGGCAATCTAGTGGCCGAGCACTACGAAGACGCCTTCCATCAGGCCGACCCGCGTATTGATGCGCTACGGCAAAAAATGGTGATCAAAGAAGACTCGCGTTATAGCGCGGAATACCTTGAAGCTGACAAGCGCTCGATTGCCAATGCGATCCAAATTTTCTTTACCGATGGCAGCAGTACTGAACAAGTCGCGGTGGAATACCCAATTGGTCATCGCCGCCGTCGTGAAGAAGGGATCCCTGTGCTGGAGCAAAAATTCCGCACCAACTTGGCGACTCGTTTCCCGCGAGCACAGAGTGAAAAAATCGTTGCCTTGTGTAGCGATCAGGCCGCGCTGGAGAAAACCCCGGTGCATGAGTTTATGTCGTTGTTTGTGATTAACTAAGCACGCGGAATGAATCCATTGCCTGCAAACGTATCGCCTGCCAAGGGTGGGCGATAAGGAGCCGCTTATGCAAGAAGCAAGTTACCAACACCATGCGGATTGGGCCAGTCGTGACCCCGAGGGATTTTGGCAGGCACAGGCCAAGCAGCTCGATTGGTTTACCTTTCCACAAACCATTCTTAGCAAAGACGATAATGGCATTGAGCGCTGGTTTGCCGATGGCAGCATGAACACCGCCTATATGGCACTCGATGCCCATGTCGAGCAAGGTCGGGGCGAACAAACTGCACTTATTTATGACTCACCGGTTACCAACAAAAAAACCACCTATACCTATGCGGCCTTGCGTGACTACGTTGCGAAAGTTGCGGGCATGCTGGCAGGGTTAGGGGTTGAAAAGGGGGATCGCGTGGTGATTTATATGCCCATGATCCCAGAAGCGACCGTGGCGATGCTCGCTTGTGCACGGCTTGGGGCAATCCACTCGGTGGTGTTTGGTGGTTTTGCCCCGAACGAGCTGGCCGTAAGGATTGAAGATGCGGAGCCTAAGGTGGTGCTAACCGCCTCATGCGGCATTGAGGGCGCGAAAACCTTGGCCTATAAGCCGATGGTTGATCAGGCCATCATGGACAGTCGCTACAAACCCGACCATGTGGTGGTCTATCAACGTGCGATGTGTCGTTCTAATTTAGACAATCCGCGTGATGCTGATTGGGCGGCGCTATTGGCTGAAGCTACTCCTGCGGCGCCGGTGCCCGTCAATGCCACCGATCCTTTATATATCCTCTATACATCCGGCACCACGGGCAAACCCAAAGGCGTAGTGCGCGACAATGGCGGCCACGCGGTGGCGATGAAGTACAGCATGAGCGCGATTTACAACGTCAAACCCGGTGAAGTGTTTTGGGCCGCATCGGATGTCGGCTGGGTCGTGGGGCACTCGTATATTGTGTATGCCCCTTTGCTACACGGCTGCACTACGGTGATGTTTGAAGGCAAACCCGTCGGTACACCGGATGCGGGTGCGTTTTGGCGCGTGTGTGATGAGTATAACGTCAGCATCTTATTTTCGGCACCTACCGCCTTTCGAGCGATTAAAAAGCAAGACCCAAACGGTGAGCACCTTGCGCGCTATCCGATGGCATCTTTACGCACGGTGTTTATGGCCGGCGAGCGGCTTGACCCGCCCACATTGGAATGGGTAGAAGAAAAGACCCAGCGACCCGTGGTTGATCACTGGTGGCAAACCGAAACCGGCTGGGCGATTGCAGGCAATCCATTAGGGTTAACCTGCTTTGCGACCAAGCCCGGCTCGGCAACCATGCCAAGTCCTGGCTATCAGGTGTGTATCCTCGATGAAATGGGCGAGATTGCCGCACCAAACCAGCAAGGATACATTGCCGTGAAGCGTCCTCTGCCGCCTAGCTGCCTGCCCACGGTGTGGCGCAACCACGATCGTTTTGAAGCCGGCTATCTCAGCCAGTTCCCCGGTTACTATGTCTCCGGTGATGGTGGCTACATGGACGAAGATGGTTATGTGTTTGTGATGGGACGGATTGACGATGTGATTAACGTCGCGGGTCACCGTTTATCGACTGGCGAAATGGAAGAAGTACTGGGAAGCCATGACGCGGTCGCCGAATGTGCGGTGGTGGGCATGCACGATGAGCTCAAAGGCCAATTGCCGCTCGGCTTAGTGGTGTTGAAAGATGGCTTTGTCTCTGTGGGTGGCGAGATAGAACGGGAATTGGTGCAGCGTGTGAGGGATCAAATTGGCGCGATAGCTTGCTTTAAACACGCGGTTATCGTGGAGAAGTTGCCTAAAACACGCTCAGGTAAAATCTTGCGTCGTATTATTCGTCAGATGGCGGATGGCGAATCTTACCAAGTCCCCTCGACGATTGACGATCCGAGCAGTTTGGAGACCATTGCAGCGGCGCTGTCTTCTTCCTAAGAGGGATAGGCTGGTATTCGCACGGGCATTAACCGAAAGCGGGGTATGACACCCCGCTTTTTGGCTTACACCTTGGCATTTTTTTGCTGGTACATCTTGGTGTCTGCTTCATCCAGTAGATCATCCAAGCTGCGCGGCGTCGACATGGAACTGGTCGCCACGCCATAACTGAATGAGATAGGGTAGGTGTGGCGATTGATTTGATTAAACCGCTCCACAACACCGGCAAAACGCTCGAGTGCTTGCTCGGCGGCTTCACGCCCAGCGCCAGAGAGAAATACCACAAACTCATCGCCACCAAACCGCGCAAACACATCGGACTCGCGCATGTTGGCGCGCAGCAGATTAGCCATATGGCGAAGGGCGATATCCCCTTCGGAATGACCATAAGTATCATTGATGATTTTAAAATCGTTTAAATCGATGAATGCCAGTGAATACGGCGAATTCATGCGCTGACAGTGCTGTACGGCGCGACTGGCTAGCTGCATAAAGCCGCGTCGATTAGATATTCCCGTGAGATCATCGGTATATGCGGTTTGCGCTGAGGAGAGCTCACTCTCGGCGAGTAGGGCCAAATCCTTCAAAAAGCGCAAGTCCTCATCGCTAAAACGGCGCGGCTTATCATCAATCACACACAGGGTGCCCATGTTACTCCCGTCGCCAAGCGAGAGCGGGTATCCAGCATAAAAGCGAATATGTGGCTCGCCCGCAACGAGGGGATTATCGGCGAAGCGTGGATCGAGGCTGGCGTCTTTCACCACAAAGGGTTGATCGCCCAGAATAGCATGACCACAAAAAGAGATATCGCGTGGCGTTTGGCGCACGTTAAGGCCAAAGCAGGATTTAAACCACTGGCGATCATCGTCAATGAGGCTGACGAGGGCGATAGGGACATCGAAAAGGCGTTTGGCTAAGCGAGTGATGCGATCAAAGCGCTCTTCGTCTTCGGTATCAAGCACGCCAGTGTCTTGTAATTTTTTGAGGCGTTGAGCTTCGTCGTTGGGCTTAATGGGGCTTAGCATCTGAACACTCCTGTCGAGTCGCTACTTACTTAAACGTAGATTCATCAGACAGATATGTCCAGAAGTGCGGACGCGCTTTGCGCCCGTCCGCACACCAGTTAAAGACCGTGTGTTATTGCACCAAACACGCAAAGCCTTTGAGGTAAAAACCTTCTGGATATGCACTGTGAGTGGGGTGGTCCGCCGCTTGTGCAAAGCGCTCAATAAACTGCACGTTTTTACCGGCATCTAATGCCGCGTCTGCCAGTATCTTTTGGAATAGACCCGCATCCATTAAACCTGAGCAAGAGTAGCTGAGCAGCACACCGCCCGGATTAAGAAGCTGCATAGCGAGCATATTGATATCTTTATAGCCGCGACATGCGCCGGTCAGTTGAGATTTCGACTCTGCAAATTTAGGCGGATCCATCACAATCACATCAAAGCGTTCGCCTTGTTCGCGATAAGTGCGCAGCAGCTTGAACACATCGGCATTCACAAACTCAGCACGGGTGAGATCAAAGCCGTTTCGCGCCGCATTGGCTTTCGCTTTGTCGAGCGCGGGCTGTGACACATCCACATTAGTGACCTGCTTAGCATTGCCTTTTTGCGCATACAAACCAAAACCGCCAGTGTAGCAAAAGCAGTTTAAGACCCGTTTGCCATCCATGTATTTCACCGCTTGTTCTCGGCTATCCCGTTGGTCGAGATAAAAACCGGTTTTGTGGCCATTGGCAATATCGACTTCAATCGCTACGCCGTTTTCTTCGATGATGACGGACGCAGGTGGCTCCTCACCGTGTAAAACGCCGGTGCGCGGTTTAAGGCCTTCTTTTTTACGAATCGCAACGTCGGAACGCTCGTAGATATGGCACTCTGGAAACTCGGTGCGCAGGGCAGTGACGAGGTTATCACGCTGAGCATCCGCGCCGGCGCTAAGCAATTGGCACACCAAGTAGTTATCGTACTTGTCGACGGTGATGCCGGGGACGCCATCAGACTCAGCGGCCAATAGTCGATAACCGGTGAGTCCATCACGCTCAGCGAGCATGGTGCGTAGCGGTTTTGCCGCGCGGATACGGGCTAGGAAAAAGTCACTGTCGATGGTGGTTTTTTCAAAGCACCACATGCGAACTCGAATTTGGGATTGGGGTGAATAGGCGCCTAGCCCTAAAAACTCACCTTGATGATCACAAACAGTGACCGTGTCACCTAAAGCAGGTTTCCCTTCGATACGGGCAATGCCGCGCGAGAAAATCCAAGGGTGGAGGCGTTTGATGGACTTATCGCGGCCTTTGGCGAGATACACAGTGGCAGTCATGGACGTTCCTAACAATTTGGTGGTGCAAAACACGTCAAAATGCTGAGTAAGGCACCTGCATCATGACGTGACTTGCGGATAAAGCAAAAAAGGGCGGGTATTGTCGAGCAAGGCTGGTGTCATTGCAATAAAAACGCGCCCAGAGTCGGGCGCGTAATAGGAAGCATGCGGGCGTGAACCAAGGGGGTTAGGTACGAAGCCCTGCCACCAAGGTTTTCAATTGCTGCGCTTGCGTGCCAAGTTCACTGACTTCGGTAGCAGAATCTCGCAGCATTTGTGCGACTTGCGTGGACTGGCTGCGCACTTGTTCCACATCTTGTGAAATCGTGCTCGCCACGTTGCCTTGCTGCTCGGCGGCGGCTGCAATTTCGGTACTGCGATCAGAAATCGTGCTGCTACGAGCGGCGATTTGGCTGATCTCGGCATCAATCTCTTGCACTGCAGCTTCGCTGGCAGACGCATTTTCGACGGTGCCCTCCATAACGCGACGCAACTCAGTGGTATGCGTTTGCAGCGACTCAATCATGGTTTGAATATCGACCGTGGACTCTTGAGTGCGGCTTGCCAAGGTGCGCACCTCATCGGCGACTACCGCAAAGCCACGCCCTTGCTCGCCCGCACGGGCAGCCTCGATCGCCGCATTCAGGGCTAATAAGTTGGTCTGCTCGCTGATGGCGTTGATGGTGGTCACCACGCTGCCAATTTGCTCAGCATTTTGATTCAGTTCGGTCACCTTATCAGCGGCTTGAGCAATCTCACTGGCCAGCGCGTTAATCGCCGTCATGGTTTGCTGAACTTGTTGACGCCCTTGCTGAGCCGCCTCGGTAGCCTCTTGGGTCTGAGTAGACGTATCGGTGGCGTGGCTCGCCACTTCACGAATCGATCCCGCCATTTGCTCGGTGGCACTGGCGAGTGAATCAAGATACTGACGTTGGCTTTCACCCAGTGATTCACTTTCGTCGCTGCGCTGCTGCAGGCTCGATGACAAGCTATCCATCATCTCTGCGCTTTGCTGAATGGCTTTCACCATGTTTTGCTCACGCTCAAGCACTTTGTCGATGGTAATCGCGATCTGGCTGAACTCATCCCTTACTGGGAAGAAGTTCATTCGGTAGCTGAGTTCCCCATCTGCTAGCTTTAAGAGAGCTTGGTTCATGGTGTACATCGCGCCGCCGATAAAGGTCATGATGTAATAGGTCAACAGCGCAATCACCACCACCATGCCAAGCAGCAAGCTCCAATCGAGTGTGCCAAGGTAGGTAAACAAGGTGCCATCTGGCTGATAGTCAAGCTGTCCCGACGGCGTGAGTGTAAACCCGCTTTGCTGGTTTTGTAGTACCGTGCGTACTTCTTGCGCTGGCAAATCGTATTTCGCCACTAGGGCCTGAATGGCTTGGCCTTCCGCCTGCATGTTGGTTGCCACTCGCGTGTCCGACGCTGCATCGAGTGTCAGAGCTATCACTATCATTGCGAGGAGGGGAAGGAAAAAGATAAGGTAAAATTTTTCTTGGAGCCGAAGGTGGATGAGGTATTTATCAATCCATCGAAACGCTACTTCTTTCATGACGTAATCCTGTCAAACGACTGTCTCATGTAGCGTTATACAGATGTCATTATGCAATGGAAATACAGTGGAGGTGACCGATGTCTCAAAAATGCGTCAAGGCCTATGTCACAGGTCACGTTCAGGGCGTTGGCTTTCGTTATCACACCGCGCACGAGGCATTAAAACTGTCTTTGACTGGGTACGCGAAGAACTTGCCAGATGGACGTGTTGAGGTGTTGGCATGTGGCCGCGAAGAGTCGGTTGATGCCCTTATTGCATGGTTAGATCAAGGGCCGCCCACCGCGAGCGTGAATCAGGTTAAACACGAAGATACTGAATGGCGTTCCGTGGATGGGTTTGCCATTCAGTAGGTCATAGGACAGTCTTTAAAGCGGCTTAGTTACAAACATTTGGCGGGTTTGGGGAGGCCTGCCAATTTGGTCGCTTGTTTGGCCGGGCCTTTCGGAAAGAGCTTAAACAGGTATTTGCTGTTACCTTTTTCTGGGCCGTATTCTTTTTCCATCGATTTTACCAATAAACGCACCGCCGGTGAGGTGTTGTATTCTTGGTAAAAATGGCGGACAAAGTGGATCACTTCCCAGTGGGCCTCGGTCAGTGCAATGCCTTCTTGCTCAGCCAACAAGGGAACCAGCGCTTCGTGCCAATCGTCTACGTTTTTTAAATACCCTTGCGCATCCGTTGCAACGGTTTCACCTTCATACACCAACATAGTCTTGCCTTTGTTCGTCATCCCAGCGGATGTTCTCGCCGTTGATAAGGCTGCAAAGCATAGCGAGCGACTGGAATGAGTGCAACTGACGTTTATTGCGGACAGGTTTCTTCATCACGCTTGTGCGTGCTGCTATAAAAAAAGCCGGCAATAGCCGGCTTTGGTGGTGCATACACAATTTTTGTGTGGCACTTAGTCGTCGTTCATGATGCCAAGAATGCTCAGCAGGTGAACGAAGATGTTGAAGATATTCAAATACAGCGACACGGTGGCGCGGATGTAGTTAGTCTCGCCGCCGTTAATGATGTTGCTGGTGTCATACAGAATAAAGGCTGAGAAAATCAGTACCGCAATGGTGCTGATCGCCAAGCTCAGCGCTGGGATCTGTAGGAAGATGTTCGCAACCATCGCCACCAATAGGGCAATCACACCGGCAACCAAGAAACCACCCATGAAAGAGAAGTCTTTCTTCGATGTGATAGCATAAGCCGACAGGCCAAGGAATACCATACCTGTGGTAGCAAGCGCCTGCATCACAATCCCTGGGCCACTCGACAGGCTCAGGTAATAGGTCAGTGTTGGGCCTAACGAGGCGCCCAGAAGGCCGGTGAACACGAAGGTCCACACGATACCCGCGGAGGAGTTCATGGTGCGAGGTAGCACAAAGAACACGATCGCCAACGCACCTAGGGTCATACCTAGCGACATCATTGGGCCGATGCCGACAGCGATAGCGATAAAGGCCGCGATAGCACTGGTGATCAGTGTCATCGATAGCAGCGCATACGTGTTACGTAGCACTTTGTTAGTAGATAACGCACTCTGCTGTGACTGGCTGTGCGAAACGATACGATCGTTCATAACGTTCTCCCGGTTGGGTTAACAATCCATTTCTTAATACGACAGTTATGTGGGCAGTCGTTCACTTTTTCAAGCTACCCACGTCCTTAACCTAAACCATGACTGGCTTTTATAAAGCAAATAATACCTTATCCGTGCTCAACGCCGATGGTGAAGTTGTAAAAGGATGTTAACCCAGCCCTTTAAGCGTGAACAAGGTAAACTTTGTTACATCAACCACTTCCACCAGATAAATACTGCTAAAAAGCCGAATAAATATATCAGGCCCACGATCGCCAGTGCGCGCATCGACTTACTCATGGTCACTTCAGGCGGTAAGCGGTGTTTGGTCACCAAAATATAGTTGAGCAATGCAAAGAACGGCGTGGTCACGAATGCAGCAATCATGGCGAAATCGAGCATGGTTAGCAATGCACCGGTCCAAAACGCGACAATACCGAGCGCTAACACGGCCGTGATTAACATCCAGCCTTGAGTCACCAGTGGCGAGGCTTGTGGCTGGCGACGCAATAAGCGCTGCGATTCAGACACGACCCGCGCATACCCGTCAATTACGGTAATGGTGCTGCCGAAGATACAGAAAAAAGCGACCACCGCAATCAAGTAGCGGGACCATTCACCAATCGTGGCGGCATACAGGCCAACCAATTGATGCGAAAAGCCAATCCCAGATTGCTTTAATTCAACCCCACTGCCATGCAACAGCAGGGCACCGAGCGATAGAAACACAATCGCCAATGCAGCGGTGCCGATATAGCCGACGTTAAAATCAAACAGCGCCGCTTTAGCATTAATGGGCTCAGATTGCGCTTTACGCTTTAGCCACACCGAGGTGATGCTAGAAATTTCAATCGGGGCGGGCATCCAACCCATGGTGACCACGATAAAGCCAATCGCCGTGATTGACCAAATGGACGGAGCCTGAAAATTAGACTCAACCGCGACAGGGTTGCCGATTGCCACAGTCACCGCGACCAAGGTGGCACAGGTGAGCGTCGCCATGATCACTTTAGATAGCCAATCCAATGCCTTGTAATGGCCAGCAATTAGAATGACCAAACAAGTCATTACAATAATGATGGAAAGGGCGGTCAGGGAGAGATCAAACGGCACAAAATAGCTCAGCAGACTGGCGCTAAATAAAGTCAGTGCGGCTGTATTGATCACGCCGGATACCGCGCTGAGCACGATAAAAAGCCACAGATACCCGCGGCCAAGGCGGGCATAGCCCTCTACTAAGGTTTCGCCGGTTCCTGCTGTGTATTGTACGCCTGCGCGGAAAAAAGGGTATTTAAAGAGATTTACCAGCAGGATCAATGCGGCCAATTGCCAACCATAAATGGCACCGGCTTTGGTTGAGGCAACCAGATGAGAGCCACCCACGGCGGCAGCGGCCATCATAATGCCCGGCCCCAAGGCGCGAACACGTTGGATCACAGATAAACGCGACCCGGCCTCATGAGGAGAGACGGTTTGCATGATTGTTTCCTTTATAATAATTGCGTTGTTGTGTTTGTTTTTATCGCTATTTGATTAATTTTATTGTCAATAGCAGGTTATCAATAACATATGAGCGATCTGTGTCAATCAATCTTGCCAAAAAACCGTCTCGCAGCCTATCCGACCATCGTCGTAGCGCTCAGTGAGCGGCTGAGAATAAAATGTGATCAAAGGCCAAATTTAGCTGGAAATGCGATTCAAATCACAATAGAATGCCCGCCCAACATGCGCTCTTCGCCAGCCCAAAGGCAAAGAGTGGCTGTGTCGCGATTCGCGGCTGAAGAAAAAGTGTCCAAGGTTGGGCCCACCTTCACCGAACCCGCGGTACGATGAAACGCATGATGGAACCTCTTGCCACCTTGGCAGCGTGTCGTACTCATCTGTACCGCAAGTGCAACACAACACGGCAAGGTATTCTATTTATGCAACTTCTCTATAGTGCGGCCGGCATCGTCGCTCTGTTTTTGTGCGCCTATGCGTTCTCCTCTAACCGTAAAGCGATCAACTGGCGTACAGTGCTTGGGGCATTTGGCCTACAAGCGGGTTTTGCCGCACTGGTGCTTTACATTCCAGTAGGACAAGCCATGCYGGGCTCTATGAGCAATGGCGCGGCGAAGCTGCTTTCATTTGCCAACGAAGGCATTGAGTTTGTATTTGGCCCTCTCGCCAACGATGGGTTTATTTTCGCTGTTAAAGTTCTGCCGCTAATCATTTTTATCAGTGCGCTGATATCCCTCCTTTATCATCTCGGCATTATGCAGTGGGTTATTAAACTTCTCGGCGGTGGCATACAGCGATTACTCGGTACCAGCCGAGCAGAGTCTCTGGTGGCAACCAGCAACATCTTTCTTTCTCAGGGCGAATCTCCTTTGGTAGTTCGCCCTTTTCTTAGCCAAATGACACGCTCTGAGCTCTTCGCTGTGATGGTGGGAGGCATGGCCTCGGTCGCCGGTAGTGTGTTAGGCGGATATGCGGCGATGGGTGTGGATTTGAAATACCTGATTGCCGCGAGCTTTATGGCTGCCCCCGGCGGACTTTTGATGGCAAAAATCATTGTGCCGGAAACACAGACGCCCGCAGAACAAAACCATGTAGAGATCAGTGACAGCGACCAAGCCAATGCGATTGACGCCCTCGCCAGCGGCGCGATGAACGGCATGAAAGTCGCGGTGGCTGTGGGCACCATGCTGGTGGCCTTTATCAGCGTGATTGCGATGCTAAACGCTGGGCTGAGTAGTTTAGGTGAGTTGGTCGATATTGACGGTCTAAGCCTAGAAATGCTGTTTGGCTACCTGTTCTCACCGCTGGCACTACTCACCGGTGTACCGGTGCACGAGATCTTCACCGTGGGTAACTTACTTGGCCAGAAAATTGCGCTTAACGAGTTTGTTGCCTTCTTATCGTTTGCTGATATCAAAGCGAACTTGTCGGTGCAAAGCCAAGTCATTGTGACCTTTGCCTTGTGTGGCTTTGCGAATATCGGCTCGATTGCCATTCAGCTCGGCTCTATCGGTGCGATGGTGCCGGAGCGTCGCAAAGATGTGGCAAGCTTAGGCGTGCGCGCAGTGATTGCCGCCACCTTTGCTAACCTAATGAGTGCGGCTCTGGCGGGTATTTTTATCGCGCTATAAGTACTGCGCGGTAACGAGACTCGGTTAAAGTGTCTCAGTAAAGTAGGGCGATTGGCGGCAAGCTAATCGCCTTTTGCTAGCAATATCGCCAACCTGATCACGGCTTGAGCGAACAGACCAAAAGCGGCAAATAAAGGGTTTACAAGCCACAGCGAACCCAATAATATACGCCGCGTTCCGGAGAGATGGCTGAGTGGTTGAAAGCACCGGTCTTGAAAACCGGCAAGGGTTAATAGCCCTTCTAGGGTTCAAATCCCTATCTCTCCGCCACATACTGAAAAGCCGCTGATTATTCAGCGGCTTTTTTGCATTTATGCCCCCACAAATCCCCAAAACCCTGACCACGCCAACATTTTAGACGCCTTTGTCTAAACACATTACCCAGCGTTTGATAATCTAAGCCCCCTAAAATTCTCGCCCATACATGGCCTTTTGGACGCCGCCAACCAGAGGGCGGTAGCGTGGGGGTTAAAGCCAATTCATTGTCACTGCGGGCTGGTCACCTCGTTCCCACGCTCCTGCGTGGTAACGCGTTATGAGTTAGTTGGTATCGTTTCGGATGGTGTGAACGCCTGAGCCGTGATAGGCGGCATGCACACTTTCGTAGACGAGTTGATTGCTTAGAGCGTTAAAAGTGATATTAATAACAGTAGCTTAGGCGATAAGAGATGCGTATAACGGGTTTGAAAAATCGAGCACGCGCACTAATGCAATGTTATAGCCCCGAAGAGAAATAGGTTATGGATAAAGATTTAATCAAAGCGATAGCGCAAGAAATCGTCAGCGACACTATATTCAACAATTACCAGATATACGTAGTGATTATTGCAATATCAGTCATTTCCGCTGCGATCACTTCGTTGGTTTCATCTTACTACAAGAAACGTGGTGAGGATTTGGCAACAAAAGCAAATCAACAAGATATTGTCGCTCATCTAGAAGTTACTACTGAGGCTGCAGAAAAAGTAAAAGCTGTAGTCGCCAAAGAGCTTCAGGAGCAACTAGGACATAAAGTGTTGCTAAGAGAAAAGTTAGAAGCCATATTTAGCCATACATTTGAACTAGAACTTTGGCTTGAGAAGTCACGAACAGAGGCTTTCAAAAAAATTTCGCCAGACATCAATGATAGCCCTTTGTCCAAAATTGAAATGTATCAAGCTATCTATTTCTGTGAGGTTTCGGAGGAGCTAAAGGACTTGCAAGGCGCATACTATCCAGTGTTAACTTTTGTCTTGAAAATTGCTATGGGTCAAACCGGCGTTGAAAAAAGTGAAGTGGATGAGTTTACAGAGGTACATACTCCGTTTTTAGGAAGCTTGCAAAATTTTAGAGCCGCACTACTGCAAAAGTACTCGCCTCAAGCCGGGCTATAACACATATGAGCCCTTCTCCGGTCAATAGGCAATAGCATTTTTTTGGCTGCGCAGCAGCCAATGCTCTCGAACAACAAAGTCGTCTACTTCGTTCGGTCATTTCCGCCATTAAGTCATTGCTTACGGTAAACACATATAGAGGGTCTCTTACTGCGGTCTCACCGCTGCCTGCCAATCATGTGACAGGGCTATTAGACATTATATCTCGTTCCCACGCTCCTGCGTGGCAACGAATTCTGGGCTAGTTTTTATCACTAGGGGATAATGTAAACGCCTTAGTTGGGATAGGCGGCATGCGCACTAATACATTGTTATGAAACTAGAGGAAGCTATGAGCCATAAAGAAAACATTCATACGCTTTTTGATGATATGGCTAGCGAAATGGCCGCCTTCATTAAAGAGTCCCAAGGCAGTTTTAGCGAAGGCTGGGTGCCAGCAACCTATATCAAAGACCAGTTACAGCTGAAAAAATCTGCCTACCCACAAGGGAACAAAATAGACAACGAAACTGGTTGGCTATTTGCAACGCTAGCTCGCCATTTACAAGACAAAGAAAAGGTCGATTTCAAGAAGATTGGCAATCGCTCGTTCTACAAATGCAAGTAATCAAATTTCATAACAAAGCGCAGCAGTTTGCCACCTGTGGCGGCCGGACTCGCGTCGCTCGCCGCTGTGCGCGGCGTTATAGCGCAAGGAGAAATCGAAGATCGAATATCTATTGGGGTTAATAGCATTACTGACGTCCATGGTTGCTGGCATCGTTGGATTTGGCGGTGGAATGCTTCTAATTTCAGTCCTTCCTGTCTTCCTAAGCCCTGCTTTGATAATACCAATTCATGCCTTGGTTCAATTGGCAAGTAACTCGTCACGTATGCTGTTTTCATTGAAACATGTTAGATGGCAGCTTGTTCCTCGCTTTTTACTTGGTTCAGTCATCGGTGCGTTGATGATCGGGTATGGCTTGTCTCATATTTCAATGGAGTATGTCCCAGCTGCAATTGGCCTGTATATTTTACTCAACCTATGGAGCCCAAAGTTTTCAGCGTCTGTCAGTCGATACGAAAGCTTTTATCTGATCGGCTTTTTGCAAACAGGGTTAGGGTTGGTAGTAGGTGCAACTGGACCGTTGAGTTTGAGCGTGTTAACAAAACAACTGGAATCTAAAGATGAAATCATAGCAACAAGCGCGTTATTTATGACAATTAGTCACCTAGCAAAAGTCCCCGTGTACTTGTCGTTCACTGAGAGCATGTTTTCTGATTTAGATCTTATTGTTTATATGGTTTTGGGCGCTATTTTAGGCTCGTTTATAGGAACGAAGCTTCGACTAAGTACAAAAAATGGTTATATTATTAAAATAATCCAGGCTTTATTGACCTTGCTTGCGGTTAAAATGATAGGTGAAGTTGCGTTATAACAAACGAGTATGTCGTCAATCCTAAAATTTAGCGAGGTTTTTATCCCACATCACGTCGTCTATAAGCATCGAACGTAAGACCACTACCATCTTACTTACACAGGTAATAATGGCGATTTTTGGTAGTCATCCACCATGTAAAGAGAAAAATGATACTTAATGAGTTCAATGCCATAAAAACCGTACCCACGTATGGTACCTATTCAATAGCGATATCATGCCATTCGTTATACGTGCTTAACAGAGTGATCGTAAAACTGTTTATTTATACAGTGGTAATGTGTATGCTTCAGGTGAATCAATAGGAGCATAATGATGACAATAAAATTCGAAGAAAAATTACCTAGCCCCAAAGAATTCTGTGATATGCGTGTAAAAGCCGGTCTCTCTCCAAAATCTCTTAAAGCGGCCACAATCGCTTTACCAAATAGTTTATACGGTATTTCAATAAGAAATGGCGATGATCTAATCGCAATGGGGCGTGTCGTTGGCGATGGTGCATGTAATTTTGAGGTAGTGGACGTTGCAGTTGATCCGTCTTACCAAGGTCGAGGGCTTGGTCGGCAAGTTATGGAGTATATAGACAGCTATTTATCATCAGTTGCTTTAGAAGGTTCTTATGTATCAATGATTGCAGATGAGCCTGCATTTTACGAGAAGTTAGGTTACAAGCTAGTCTCTCCATCCAGCGAAGGTATGACAAAAAAGTTTAAACCACTTACATAACGAACGACTATGTCGTCAATCGTAAAACTTTGTCGAATTTTTTGTAGTTAATAACTGCATAAAGAAAAAAGTGGTGTTTAGCGAGATCAACGCCACAAAAGAATTGAGTAGACATGGTTGCCTCCGGTATTAAAGGCCGCAACTAGGTGTGGCAGATCTTCAAGAGGGGGAGTTCATGTCGTCATGTCATTCTTTATAGGGATGTAAATGTCTGTAGAAATCAAAAGAGTTGATAAACACCATTGCCTTGATTTAGTTGAGATCTTCATTGAACTTGAGCAGTACTATTTCGGGGATAAGGCTGCGCCAGAACGGGACTTAGCCAACTATCTTAGTCATCAATTATTTTCTGAGCACTCAGGCGTAAAAGTGATCGCAGCCTTTGACCACGATAAGGTTTTGGGTTTTGCAACTTACACAATAATGTTTCCGGCACCAAAATTATCAGGCCAGATGTATATGAAAGACCTGTTTGTATCTTCCTCTGCTCGTGGTAAAGGTATCGGACTTCAATTGATGAAACACTTGGCTACTATCGCTATTACTCATAACTGTCAGCGCCTAGATTGGACAGCAGAAAGTACGAATCCGACAGCAGGAAAGTTTTACAAATCAATCGGAGCCAATTTGATTAGAGAAAAAGAGTATTACCGATTTGAAGGTAATGATTTGAATAAGCTGGCAAAATCCTGATAACAAACACCTCAATGGAAGTGCAACGCGTGGCGTTTCCAGTCCCATTGAGCCGTGGTGGTTATGGTTGTTGTGATTGAGTTTAGTGGTAATGCGTTGTCAGCGCCTTAGGCGGGCGCTGGCTATCTTAGGGAAGATCGAGAAATTTAATGAAAATAAAATTAAGCATTTATCTATTAACTCACTCCAACCGAAGCGCAGCTCTGAGATTTTAGCTGAGCTTACTAATGGAGAGGCTAAAGCATTTCCGTCAAAGACAATGACTGGAGCATGGATATGTGTTTGGAGTGAGAGTGATAATGAGCTAATAGAGTTCATTCTAGCGCAGTATAAACTGACGTTCGGTGACTTAGCTGCAATTTATGAAGATCAAGGTAAAAACCAAAATTTTCATGCTTCTCACTTTATGCTCGAAGCAAACAAAACGGTAGATGAGTTAGTCGAAATAGCAGAGAAACATCAATTAGCTCATCGCTTTAGAAAACACTTTGGTGGTCCTTTGTATGAGGTTTGGCTCGAGGATGGTCTGCTAGTTGAGTTTTGCTCTGACGAGATATCAAAACTTTAAGTGTGCAATCAGTAGCTAACAAACGAGCATGTCGTCAATCGTTAAATTTTGGTGAGATCTCTATCCCACATCACGCCGTCTCTGAGCATTGAACCTAAGCTCACCATCATCTCACGTTCACAGGCAATAATGGCAATTTTTTGTAATTAATCTCTGAATAAAGAGAAAAGTGGTGTTTAGCGAGCTCAACTTTTTTCTCCTAAAACAGTGCCTAGCTAGACAGTGTCGTCTTGATAATTCGAGTGATGGTGAACATCGACGATATAGAGTAAGGATATTGCATGGAAATTAGGACTGGCAAGCATACAGATGTGTCGGCTATTACCGACATTTTTAATTATTATATCGAAAATACCAATGCTCGATTTGAGGTAGATCCGTTCACAGTAGAGAACCGTCAAGAATGGTTTTCGCAGTTTTCAAGTCGAACGAAGCATCAGCTTTATGTTGCGATAGAAAACGGCTTAGTATGTGGTAAATGGTAATTCGCTTAAAACCTTTAGCTATAAATATACACATTTGAATGAAGGATGGAAATAAAATGAATGTTAAGCCGATTAACTTTAAAGAAAAATTCTCGCAAATGCCGGAGGTCTGGTCACCTAATTTAGTTGCTGAAATGGGTGATTGTGAGTTCAAACTGGTAAAAATAGAGGATGAGTTTGTTTGGCATGTTCACCCAGCCGACAAAGTGTTCATCGTTATTGAAGGAGTAATGGGAGTTGAGTTTAGAGATGGTTTGGTAACGATTAACACTGGAGAAATGCTAGTAGTTCCGAAAGATGTTGAGCACAAACCACTTTCAAAGGGCACATGTAAGATCATGTTAATTGAGCCTAAATCACACTAACGATAGCGGCGTCGGCTGATTGCTGAGACGACTTTATGAATTACTGGGTTACGACAGTTAATCTTTTATCGAGAAGTTTGCGAGTCACTTTCAATGAATACTAGACAAGGTTATTCCAATGGTATGTCCGTTTACCCTTCTGCATTGCTTGTACATGTACCTAACGTTAATGAAGGGCTAGAGTGGTATCGCAAGGCTTTTCCTAATGCAACGGCTATGTATTATCCAGACTTTGATTTTACCGCCCTCGACTTAAATGGTTTTCAGTTGGAAATTGTGCAAGCCGATGAAAAAGTCCGCAATGGTAAGTGCGGAACTGTGCTGTATTGGCTGGTTGATGACTTGTTAAGCGCTCTAGATCACTTTAAGGCAATCGGCGCTGAGTTATACCGCGGTCCAATGGCGATCGAGCATGGACTATCGATGTGCCAAATCACTGATCCATTTGGAAATCTCATTGGGCTTCGTGGGCCTGTTTGATGAATGAGAAGAGTGTTTTATTTTACTGATTAAATATTTATTTTTTGCTATTTAACTTATAAGAAGAGAAATGAAAAAATTAATAATACTATTTTTACTTGTTACTTTAAACTCGTATGCAAGTGATGCGGCTCCTGAAATGAATGATAAAAACGGCTATGTTGCGCCCTTTAAAATGTTCGACAATGTTTATTATGTTGGAGATAAATGGGTTTCGTCATATGCTATTGAAACAGGTGAAGGCTTAGTGATCATTGATACGCTAGACTTCCCTTATTCAAAATGGATTCCTATCAATCTCAGTAAATTAGGGCTTGAGGATAAAAAGGTAACACATATCTTTGTCACTCATGGTCACTCAGATC
The DNA here is from genome assembly GCF_001996165.1 of Salinivibrio proteolyticus. GTDB lineage: Bacteria > Pseudomonadota > Gammaproteobacteria > Enterobacterales > Vibrionaceae > Salinivibrio > Salinivibrio proteolyticus. Next base: position 101,217 of record NZ_MUFP01000018.1, read on the forward strand.
ATGCTGGCGGAGCTCAGTACCTTCAGTCTCATTATGGTGCAAAGGTATTGATGACAAAGAGCGGTCATGATCTGGTTATTGAGCAATCACGAAAAAGTCATGGAATAAATTCATTTTTACCTCCACGCGTAGATGTTGTTGTACATGACAATATGGTACTAAGACTTGGTGAAGAAACGTTTACGTTTTATACGACACCAGGCCATACGGCCGGAGATTACTCGATAGACTTCTTTGTTAAGGATAAAGGCGTGGCGCATCGCGCATTTGTTGTTGGTGGGCATAGTATCAATGCCAAAGATTCTAAGCTTGCTAAGCAATTCTTCGAAAGTATGGACCGAATTAGAGCTATTGCATCACAGCCTCCCGCTGTGACAGTTAACTTGGCGAATCATCCACACAAAAACGACCTGTTTTTAAACCATAAAAAGCAAAGTGCTAATCCGGCGAAAAATCCATTTATAAGCAATTCTAACTTTTTTGATTTTTTGAGCAAACAAGAAGAGTTAGCAAGGGAAAAAGTCAACGAGTTGTCATTTCAATAAAATTACAATGGAATTACTTCTTCGGTGCACAATTATGGGGTGTTGATAATGGTATACCTCGGTATTTTTATCGCTTTTATCTATCTGGTGTGGAAGTTTACAAAGGCTAGCCAACCAACGGATACTCGTTGGAAGAGAAAGGAGCCGTCTCTTAGTCAAGAAATGGAGAGCTCAAAATACGCTGATAATCAAATAGATGATAATAATCCGTATAAACGCCGATTTGAGAGAGTTGAACATAAACGCCAATCACACCTTGCGACTAGAAACGAGCAGAAACTTTATTTTGCACTCCAAAAGGCACTTCCCTCTGACTATGTCATTCACAGCCAAGTGTCCCTTATGGCGCTCGTTAAGCCCGTCAACTTCCGACATAACTCTCGTACATGGGCAAAGCGTATGGATTTTGTGATAACTGACAAAACGACAAGAATACTCGCTGTGATTGAGTTAGATGATGCGACGCATCAATGGAAGAAAAGACAGGAACGCGATCTGTACGTAAATGAAGCGCTTTATGGTCATCATAAACTGATACGTATTCCGTCAGCGAGCTTTTATGAACCATCAAAAATCGCAGATATATTATCTCGTGAAGTAGATATCAAGTGTAATAACTTTGAAGAAAAACATTCGTTAAGTGATGTTAGTAAACCAAACGTCACTTAGTGTTTGATGCAAGTAAGCTCGTCAAGTGATTAAGAGTAAAAAGTTCGTTGTTTATTATATAAAGGGATTTTATGGAAGAATATTGGAACCCAATGGTGCCAGAGTTAACTGTTAGTGATTTCGAAAGGTCACTCCATTTTTATCAGGATTTGCTTGGGTTCAAAATTAGAAATCAACGCACCACACCAAAATTCGCTTACTTAGAGTATGAGAAGGTTCATATTATGATTGAACAAATGCACGACGCCGGATGGGAGACAGGGGCACTCGTCTACCCACTCGGACGAGGTGTTAATTTTCAAATAGAGTTAAGTGATATTTCGCCGGTTCTAGAACGCTTGGTTGCGTCTGAAACGTCTCTTTATCAAGATCAACAAGAAAACTGGTATGACGAAGGGACAGTGCTTTGCGGTCAACGAGAGTTTTTGGTTCAAGATCCCGATGGCTATTTATTACGCTTTAGTCAATTCCTCGGAGAGAAAGAAAAAGGTGGTTTGTAATCAATGTTCGAAACCTAACATCGAGCGAGTATCGCCATGTTTTTTATTACTTATGTAACAGAGAAACTAGCCAGTGAAAATCGTTGAGGCAACGACAGCAGATTTAGAAGCATTCTTTGTCTATCTGAATGCTCAGCTTGAAGAAAATAACACCAACAGTGCGCCAAGCTTCCAGCCGCTTTCTAAAGCATGTAGCTATGTATCCGAAGAGTTAAAAGCGAAGTTTCAAGATGGCTTTCAGTTTGAGGTGGGGCAGACAGGCTGGAGAAAACTATGGTTGGCTAAAGAAGAGAATAATACCATTGTTGGTCATATTGACTTGCGTCAGTATAACGAACCGTACAAGGTTCATCGCGTTATGCTTGGGATGGGAGTTGAAAGTCGTATTAGGCGACAAGGAGTAGGGGCGGCATTAATTAATGCCGTGGTGGTGTTTTGTCAACACACAGAGCATGTCAGATGGCTTGACTTGAACGTGCTCTCTAATAATCTACCCGCTCAAAAATTATACGAAAAATGTGGCTTTAAAGTGATTGGCAATATGTCGGATTGTTATCGAATCGATGGTCATTCTGTTGATGAGTTAACGATGACCCGTGCTATCTAGCACTAACTTTTGCGCGCGTCATGGAGATAGAGATTATCTTGAGTAAGGATACCCCCATGCACCTGACTTTCCGTCCCATCAATCTTGAAACCGATTTTGCTAATTGCGTAGCTGCACGTCGGGACGCTTTTGTGTGTAGCTTTGGCTCCGATGAGGGGTTTGAAGACTTTCTAACGGGCTATTATGAACGGGTGAGTGAACGCATGAATCAGCCCGAGTGGTTTTATCGGCATATTTTTGTCGATGGAGAATGGGCTGGGCAGCTTGAATTTCGCAGTACGTCGCCGGAGCCTGAGACTGGTTATGTGCATCTCATCTACCTTGCACCTGTTTTTCGTGGTCGAGGGTTTGCCCCTTTGCTGCAGCACTATATCGAAACCACCTTAACAAACGCGGGGTGTCGGCGAGCAATGCTTTCTGTGAGCCGTGATAACCATCGTGCGTTAGCCTTTTATCGCCAGCACGGCTGGGAATTTGTTCGCGCTAACCCCAAACATGCGAAGACCGATTTTTATCAGTGTTGGTTGCCGGCGTAGATACTTATTCGCGCCAATATGCGATTATGGCGCGATAGAATGTTTCAGTAGGCGAGTGGTTTATGACACTGATATGCCGGTCAAAAAGGCTCAATGTGCGACAGTTTCATCTCGACGATGCGCCGTTTATTGTGGAGCTGCTTAATGATGCGTCGTTTATACGCTATATCGCAGATAAAAAGGTGCGTACTGAGCAAGATGCGATCGAGTATCTCCGTCACGGGCCGCTTGCGAGTTATCAAGCATATGGCTTTGGCCTGAATCTGGTAGAACGGCGGGAAGATGGTGAGCCCATCGGCATGTGCGGTGTGCTCAAGCGCGATGAGTTGGCATATCCAGATTTAGGCTACGCGTTTTTATCGCGTTATACCGGGCAGGGATATGCCACAGAAGCCGCCGAGGCGGTGCTTGAAGCAACTCTGTTAGCGAGCGGACTGACTACGGTTCAGGCGGTGACCTTACCGGACAACCAACCCTCCAACCGCTTGCTCGAAAAGCTCGGGTTTCAGCTACAACACCAAATCATACTGTATGGGCATAGCAACAATCTGTATGAATATACCCTCACTTGAACGCCGTTAGGTGTTATTGAGCACGCTCACCCTGAACTGTGACGCGGTGTAATCGTCTGGGTGTGTCGCCATAATCGGTTACTGCGTAGTGTTGGGTGGCGCGATTGTCCCAGATTGCCACCGAGTGTTTTTGCCAGCGAAAACGAACGTGATATTTCGATTGGCGTGCTTGACTGAACAGTGTCGCAAGCCGTTGTTGGCTGTCAGCCTCTGGCCAGTCGGCAATCGTGCGAGTAAATTGCTCGTTAATAAATAGTACTTCTTGGCCGGTTTCTGGGTGGGTTTGCACCATGGCACGGCGAATGGGTGGGTAGTCTTGAGCGCGTTTCGAGACCACACTCTGGCCCTCGGCGTCTTGATGATCGTAACGACTGCCTTCAAAGGCGTGCAGTGCGTGAATGGTGTCGAGCTCGCGTAGCTCGATTTTTTCTTCGTCGGTGAGATCGGCCCATACTGCTGCCATGTCACACCAAATCGTATCCCCGCCATGTTCTGGTACATATTGCGCGTGTAAAACCGAGCACTTGGGCGGCACCGCTTGCCATGTCATGTCGGTGTGCCAATAGCTTTGGCTGGGTGGATTACCGCGGCTGGTTTCAATCACAACCACTTGCTCGTTGTCGGGCAGGTGCGGAAAAAACGGGTGAGCTGGCTCAAGCTCGCCGAAGCGTTTTGCCAGTGCGACATGTTCGTCGGTAGATAGAGGCTGCTCGCGAAAGAAAAGCACTTTGTAGCGTAAAAATGCTTGGTACAGCGCCGCAAACTCAGCCTCGGAAAGCTGGGATAAATCGATATTATCGATTTGCGCCCCTAACGTATTGCCTAAAGGGGTTATCTTCATTTGAACCATACCTTACCGCCAATAAATTTATAGGCTGGTGTGCCTCGCACCAAGGTGTCACGCGCAAAGGGCTGTTCGCATTGGGGGCAGTGACACGGCGTGGTGGTGGCATCCTCAACAATCCTTTCTTTAAAGCACTTCACCAATGCACCTTTGCCGCCTTTGCGGTATTTAAACAGTGGTGCATTACAGCGTTTACAGAAAATATCGATGGTTTTGGTGGGCCCTTTTTTATTTGGCTTTGCCATGTTGATTGATCAAGCGTCACTAGATACCGAAAGCTTGATAGTGACGAGTCGGGCGTAGGCTGTCAATTAGCTATCGTTTAATGACGCTTTACGTTATTAACGTTATCCGTTACTATTGGGTTTATGATTCGAACGTTTAATTGCAAAGATACTGAAAAGCTAGCACAGGGAAAGCGGGTAAAGCGCTTCGTCAATTTTGAGCGAGTCGCGCTTAGAAAATTGCGCCAGCTACAAATCTCAACCGATTTAGATGATCTCAAAATACCACCTGGTAACAAACTAGAGCCGCTAAAGGGTGATCGTAAAGGGCAATTTAGCATTCGAATCAATAATCAGTTCCGCATTTACTTTCGCTGGGTTCAAGGTGGTGCGGAAGATGTCGAAATCGTTGATTATCACTAAGAGGTCGCTCATGCGTACTGTAGAAGCTGTCACACCTGGCGAGTTACTAAAAGAAGAGTTCCTGACCCCGATGGGGATTTCGCAATATCGTTTGGCTAAAGAAATCGGAGTGCCCGCACAGCGTATTGGTCAAATTATTGCTGGTAAACGGGCTATAACGGCTGATACAGACCTGCGTTTATGCCGTTTTTTTGGATTGTCGAAGGGCTATTGGCTGCGTGCTCAAGTGGCCTATGATACTGAAATTACTGAACATGAGCTCGAAGATCAGCTGAATAGTATTCGCCCATGGACAGAAGTTTCGACCATAAACAAAAGCCAACACGTGTGATCGTGCTGGCTATCGCTCTCGCCTCATAGCCAATGTAAGTGCAAGGGAGCCTTTTGCTTAGTTTGCGACTTTAACGCGGATTTTGCTTTTCGCAACGCTGGTTAAGTGCAACGCCGCCATCGCGGCTTTCGCCTGTGTGTCATCAGGCATGGTCACGAAAGCAAAGCCTTTGGATTCGCCAGTCTCTTGGTCCAGCACCAGATTACATTCGGTAACATCACCATACTCAGAAAACAGCTGACGAAGTTGGTGTTCGGTAGTGGTGCGAGCAAGATTGCGAGCTAGTAATTTCATTGTTGTCCGTAATTGTCGAAGTAACAGCAACGATTGTCTCAATAAAGGGTGGCAGGACCAAGCAATAGTTTGGCGATGTGACAAATAAGCGAATCAAAGGCTCGTGTTCCGATGGTGATGGCGGCTTTGGCATTGCCGTGAAGTTGGCGGTTTCTGTCGGTGATCTGGATAAAGAGACCGCGCAGTCATTGGTCGAGCAAGCGCACCAGGTATGCCCGTATTCCAATGCCACGCGCGGCAATATTAAGGTCGAGCTGTCAGTGGTTTAAGCTGGTAAGAAAAGATCGAATAGTGAGGAGCGCTCAACGCAGCGCTCCTTTTTTACGTTTACGATCTAGCACCTGTTAGGTGCCATAGCCCACCGTGAATGCTTGCTGCAGATGCTTAGGTGTTTCGGCCTCATCAAGCATGGCGACCGCGAAGTCTTCCATTGAAATGCGAGACTGTCCGTCACTATCTGTCACTAAGGTGTCTGTCCCCAATGTGTACTGACCGGTGCGAGTACCGGGTGCGATCATGGCGGCAGGCGAGAGATAACTCCAAATCACATCTTGGCTGGCGAGGCACTGCTCATATTGCACTTGGCACGCGCGTGCAATCTCAACCGCTGAAGCAGGGAGAAATCCTTCGGCGTTTAGCACGGTTTCACCGTCAGTGCCCGGAATCATCAGTCGAGCGGCACCGCCGACAATCAGAACGCGCATTTGATGGTGGGCTGCGCCTTGGACGACGGCTTGGGTTAACACCGGTAATTGCGCTTCTTCGCCTGTCGGTGGGCGTAACGCCGTAATGGCAAGATCATGACCAGCCATTACCGATGCCACCTTGTCCGCATCGCTCAAATTGGCGGCGACAGGTTTTACGCCGTCGGGTAGCTTGCTGAATGCTGCCTCGTTACGTGTCACTGCCGTGACCTTATGGCCGCGTTGCAACGCTTCCGATACAATTCGACTACCAATATCGCCCGTGGCACCAAATACGATTATATTCATTACTTTAGTCTCCATGTTATGACTCCTGTGTGTCCTTATGCCGCGCAATAGCCAGTAAAAAGGTGGCTGTCATACGCTTGTGGTTAAACCATGCTGAACTGATTAAGTTGTGATTAACCATTTATCTTGATGTAAAGATAAATACCAAAAATCTTCACGTCAAGATAAATGTGTGGATGTTTTTTTATTGAAGAAGACAGAGGGGAGCCAATGGAGATAGCGATCCGGCAAGGATGGCCGCTTGAGCAAGCACAAAACGTCGCTGAGTTATATGAGCAGGCGTTTGGGATGAAGTTCGCACGGGTAATCCCCAATCAGGCAGTGCGCGTGGCGGTGTTGTCTCAGTGTTTTGTCCCAGACTTTTCGTTTGCCGCTATGCAAAACGGCAAGGTGGTGGGGTTGGCAGGGTTTCAAACTCAAACCGGCGCACTGACACAGGGCATGGACGCGAAACAGTTGATCGATAGTTTGGGGCCCATCAAAGGCATTTGGGCCTGCGCGATATTGGCGCTGTTTGAGCGTAAAGCGGCACACAATGAATTGGTGATGGATGGCATTGCTGTTGATAGCGCGATACGTGGTCAGGGGATTGGCTCCCAATTATTGGATGCCATTATGGATTATGCCCAAGCACATGGCTTTGAAAGCGTTCGATTAGATGTCATTGATAGCAACCCCAGAGCCCGCAAGCTTTATCAAGCCAAAGGCTTTGTCGCCACTAAAGAAGAGCGCTTTCCGCACCTAAAATGGTTAGTCGGCTTTTCAGGCGCCACCACCATGGTTAAGGCGCTGAACTAAAACAACGAGAGAGACAAGGATGTTTATGATTGAAACACGTCGACTTGTGCTGCGTGACATGCAGCCGAGCGATGAAGAGGCGTTTGTTCACTTAACGCAACACCAGAAGTACCAGCGCTTTTATAGCGAAACGGACTGCCAGCCGGAGACATACCGAGACTTACACGCGCGCTTTATCGAACAAGCCAACACAAATCCACGCGTGGCTTATCAGTTAGCGGTTATCTGCAAGCAATCAGAAAAATGTATAGGCACCGTCGGTTTAAGGCTTGAGGACAACCATCAAGCTTCCATCGGATGCGGCCTAGCTGTAGAGGCGCAAGGCGCGGGGCTAATGAGAGAGGCGGCTGTCGCGCTGGCCGACTTTGGTTTTGAGTCTCTGGGTGTGCATCGGTTATACGCTGAGACCATTTACGATAATCTTGCTGCAACCAAGCTTTGTCGTTCACTTGGCATGCGACAAGAGGCCCATTTTCATCAGCATCGTTTCTTTAAAGAACGGTGGTGGGATACGGTGGTTTACGCCATATTACAACACGAATGGGAGCAAGGATGATGAAAAAAGCACTGCTTGGCGCACTGATGGTGACACTGCAAGCGTGTACCAGTGCGCCCGTTGATAATGAAACGACCGACGCTGCAGAATGTGTCGGTAGTACGGCGTTGCCAAGCGCATGGGCAGACAAGTTTGTCGCTGTGGACGATCCTGCGTTACTGGCGTCGTCGTTGGGTCAGCCATTGAAAGGGAAGCTTTGCCAAGGCAAGGTATATCAGGCGACTGAAGGGGTGACAGTATATCGCGCGTGGAATAGCACCAACCCGCATAGTCAGTTTGGTCACTGGTGGGCGTTATCACAACCGTCTGGCTTGGTGGCGGATTATCGCCAAGATTATGAGATTTGTTATCAATGGTCGCCGCTCGATAAATTGGTGCAGTGCACCTTGCAACCGGGCACCAAGATTGTGGTGGGTAACGGTCAAAGTGCGAAATGTTCCGAGTATTTAACCTATCCAACCTCAAGTGCCCAACAAGTTTATCTGCAAGAGGCGGAGCAAGCGGTTCAACATTGTCAAACGTTTGATGCGGTGATGCGTTGGCAATGATGCGCGGCAATCAACCATTCAATCACTTTTGGGTGGCGTGTGGGGTGCGCTAAGGCGGTAGATGAAAGGCGATCAATAAGGGTTTATTTCTCAATATCAATGAGATAGCCTTATTCTATGACAGGAATTGGAACAAGCACATGGAATTAGTCGGCCCCGCACTCAATCACCAAGCAGCCTTTACACGTTTTTATGATGATTTTGCTCAGTTTGACCCCGACAATGCCGATTATTATCGGCCGGGGAAAGACGATTTCCCCACTTACGTGACTCGGTTATCGGATGAGGCATTGGGTAAAAACCTTCGTAAAGGTTATGTGCCGTGTAGTCATTTTTGGCTGCTTGATGCTGAGCAACAAATCATTGGCGCGATTCGGATCCGCCATCACATTAATACGCCATTTCTATCTCAAGAAGCCGGACACATTGGTTACGATATTGCGCCGTCATACCGTGGACGCGGATGCGGCAAGCAAATGTTAGCCTTAGCGCTGCCCAAGGCAAGAGAGCTGGGGATCACTCGCGCTCTAATTACCGCGAATGAAGACAATATGGCATCGCGCAAAGTAATTGAAGCCAATGGCGGCACGTTGGAAAACATCATCAATGGTGAAGTGTTCAATGAATCATTGGCGCGGTACTGGGTGGACATTAATGGATGATTCCCCGCGCGTAGACCAACTCGACAGCGATCGTCTGTTGCTGGTGGCACCCAATATGACCCATCAGCCTTTCATCTTAGAAGCCGTGTTGGAAAGTCAGCACACCCTTGCGCCTTTTATGGATTGGCTTCCGCACGCGTTGACCGAATCGAGCTCGATTGAAAACACCCAACAAGCGATTGATGACTTCGACATGTTTATCAATGAACTACGCTACTCGATTTTTGAAAAATCGACGGGGCAATTGGTGGGTGTGATCAGCTTAATCATCCGCAACATCGCGATTCCTTATTTTGAAATAGGCTATTGGCTGCGGAGCTCCAAAGAAGGCCTTGGCTATATGAGTGAAGCGGTGCGAACGCTAGAGCAGTACGCGTTTAATGACCTTAATGCCAAGCGTGTCGAAATCAAAACTGCCTACGAAAATACCCGCAGCCGAGCGGTAGCCAAGCGCTGTGGGTATCATCAAGAAGCGATACTTATCAATGACCGTATCCTGCCGAGCGGTGCGATTTCTAGCACTGTGGTATACGCCAAAGTGGCGGAATGAAAAATAGTGAGGACTTATGACATATCCAATCACGGGTGAATGCCAATGTGGCGGCGTACGCTATCAGTTATTGTCTGCGCCGTTAATGGTCGTGGCGTGCCACTGTAAAGCCTGTCAAAAACTCTCCACAAGTGCATTTAGTATTACTGCGGTAGTGCGTGCAGACTCGGTAAAATTTGAGGGTGAAATGGCAGAGTGGCGTCGACTCTCAGATAGCGGCAACGTCAACGGTGCAAAGTTTTGTCCAACGTGCGGCAACCGTATTTATCATTTTAACCCCGATGAACCCGACAAGATAAAACTCAAGCCTTCAACCTTATCGGATACTCGATTGATTCAACCGACCGCTCATGTCTGGGTTAGCGAGAAACAAGAGTGGTTTCAAATCCCAGAGGGTGTCGCCGTTTACGACAAGCAGCCATAACCTTTCATTATGACTTCCAACCATAAGGACTAAATCATGAGCATGGAACGCTTTTTTATCCAAGATGACATCATGTTGCATGGTGACACGGTTTCCTTGATCCCTTTATCTGCCTCGCACGCGGATGCATTAGTCGAAGCCGCTACCGATGGCAAGCTTTGGGAGCTCTGGTATACCTCGGTCCCGAACGCGGAATCGGTGGAAGGCTACATCGCTAGCGCCTTGGACGAAAAAGCGAAAGATAAAGCATTGCCGTTCGCCGTGATTGAGAAAGAATCGGGGCGAGTGATTGGGTCAACACGATTGGCCAATGCGGATGCCGCCAATAAGCGCGTGGAACTTGGTTACACTTGGTACGCCAGCAGTTATCACCGCTCGTCGGTAAACACCGAGTGTAAGCGGTTATTACTCGCTTATGCATTTGAAAGCTTGGGGGTGATTGCCGTTGAGTTTCGCACCCACTGGTTGAATCAGGCATCGCGTGCGGCCATTGCCCGTTTAGGGGCCAAACAAGATGGTGTGTTGCGTAACCACAAGATCGTGAATGGCGTATACCGTGATACCGTTGTGTTCTCGATTATCGAAAGCGAATGGCCGGCGATTAAGCTAAACCTTGATTATAAGCTGGCGAGCTACCGTGGTTAAATTCGCGTTTTGCAATATCGTCACGTAAAGTAGCGCTTTTATTGACGAGCGCGTGCTCGAGTTGCTGAGAACCCTTATGGATACACAACCCAATAACCCGCTGCACGGGTTAACCCTACAAACCATTTTGACCCGTTTGGTTGAACACTATGGTTGGTCAGGCCTCTACCAGCATATCAATGTGAACTGTTTTTCTAACGATCCTTCGATGAAATCATCGTTGAAATTTTTGCGTAAAACGCAGTGGGCGCGCGATAAGGTCGAAGCCTTGTATATTGATACCTTTTGCTAAGGGTAAAATATGCAGATTGGCTATCGGGTGGTTTTTGTTTGTAAGCTGTTGATTTTAAATAACTGTCGTTAAGGTGTCGGGGTGCTGTCGTGGTAATGTCGCCCCCATTTTGCATAGTGTCGATAGGGAAGAGCACAAAGGAGCAAGGATGAACGTGAAAGCACTCAGAGTTCAAAAAGGGTGGTCGCAAGACCAATTAGCACAATTTAGTGGGTTAAGTGTTCGAACGATTCAACGTATCGAGCGCGGCCACAAACCCGGATTGGAGTCGCTGAAATCGTTGGCTGCTGTGTTTGATATCGATATTACTGATTTGCAAAAGGAGGCAGACATGCAGGCAGATACTTCAATCAGTCCTGAAGAAAGAGCGATTGCCAATCGCGTCCGTGCCCTCGGCGGGTTTTATTCTCATTTGACGCACTATGTGGTCGTAATGGCGATTTTGTTTATTATCAACTGGCAAACTAGCCCCGGCTATTATTGGGCATGGTGGGTGGCAATGGGATGGGGGGTTACAGTGGTCAGCCACGGTGTTAATGCTCTGGGCATTGTCGATCTTTTTGGTGATAAGTGGGAAAAACGTCAGATAGAGAAGCGACTAAATGCGCGGTCAAAGCGTTAGTCGCTACCTGATAACGCCGAGCGAATGTGCCTCGGCGTTTTTGTTTTTCACCAACTAACAAACATCTTTACTGAGATGCCGCTTGTCGCTGCTGGAAGCACGTTGCGTGCTCGACTAAGCCCTTAAACAGTGCACGCTGACAGCGAAGATAAAGCAAGAACTCTGGATGCCACTGTACCCCCAGTGTATAAGGGCGGTTAGGCGACTCAATGGCCTGTACAATGCCATCTAAATCACGTGCGCTTACCGTTAAATCCTCGCCTAACGCGTTAATCGCTTGGTTGTGTAGACTATTTATTTTGCGTCTGCCTTGCCCCAACCGTTGCTGTATATGGCCGTTGACATCACGCAATATACACAAGGTTTTCATCGGGAACACTGTCCAGCGATGAGAGGTTTTTTTACGTTGCTCGCGCAAGCTTTGGTGCAAGGTGCCGCCTAAGCAAATGTTGAGAAGTTGCGCACCACGGCAAATCCCCAGCAAGGGCTTTTGGCTTGCCAGCGCGCTTTTGATAACCGCGCTTTCCAAGGCATCGCGTTCAGAGTCGTAGTTGGGTTTGACCTCGGGCTCCGCAGCATACAAAACAGGCTCGACATCGTGCCCGCCAGTAATCACTACGCCATGATAGGCGTCTGGATCTAAGGCGGTGCCGGGGTGCAACTGTAACGGTTTGCCACCATAAAGTTTGACTGCCGCGGCGACAAAAAAACGTGGCAGCCTTGCGCCTTTGCTCGGGCCGGTTATTGCGATGACCGGTTTATCCATAAATTGTGCACCTTTTCCGCCCAGTTATTAACGATACGCGCTAATGGATCGTTGAGATAGCCCAAATAGGCTTTGCAACATGCGTCCAGTCGCGCAGGATCGGCGGCGAGTTTTTCTACCTCCACCCAGTCGTTCCATGCTTCGTGAATGCCCCAGTTTTGTTGGCTGACTTTGCTGTCTGGCAACCGATAATGAAAAGTGGGTCGCGCCTTAGTCAGCCCGTCGTTGACGGCCGAATTGACGCGCTCAGGATCGAGGTGCGCGAACAAGGGCAACATATCAAGCGCACGGTTTCGCGTGGGATTATCGGCAAGATAGTCATCAATCAGAGTATTCAGATCCGGCCAATAATCAGCCGCTAGCACGCGTTCAATATATGCTTTCGGGAAAGGGTCGACATAGTTGGTTAGGCGCCGCGACAGATCAATGTCGGCCCGTTTTAAAAGCCAGTCATACAAACATAAAAATGCTTTCAAGTGCGCGCAAATCGTTTTGGCGCTTAGATCTGGCAGCTCTGGATTGAGCTGCATGCCAAATGCATAAACTGGACTGTCTTCAGTTCCTTCGGCACCTTGTTGACGCAGTGAAGCAATTAAATCCTCGACGCTATCGAGGCGGTCTAGCGGGAGAGGTGGCGTGACAATTTCTACCGGCACGACCAGCTTGGCAGCCCACGCTAAGACGTCTTCAGCGGACTGGTCGAGTTTATTGGCCAGTGTTTTCTCGCTTCTATCACTCTGGCCAAGGCGTTTTAATTTGGCATAATCTAACTCAACAACCCAATCGCCCGCGTCATCCCCAGTTAGATGGCGATCGTAACGGCCTCCTTTTTCAACCGTAAGCGACCACTTATCTGCGACGATACGTGCGATTTCGTCGAGCTCCATACCGCTTAGTTCAAGCTCTACACCGACTCGACGCGCCTCTCCTTGCGCATTGTGCTCCCGAGGTGGTTGGGTGAGTCGTGATGTGTGCGTTTTCATTCAATATCCTCACCTTTATTTCTAAGCCTAGTAAACGTGATGAGGGCGGTATCGACAGAATTAAAGGTGTTGCTGTCTAATTATTGACCGTTTGTGGCTTAGGTAGAAAAAGCCATTGAATGTGCTTTTCAATAGGGTGGTGCCGCAGCAGCGGGTGAGGCAGAGGCGACATGCCTGTCTTTTGCCCAGCTATCGAGTGCGAGTTGCTTGATGCGACCGATCGCATCGTCAGGCAGTTCGGCCGAGGTGCCTACTGCAATAGAGTCGTCATGGTATAGGTATAAACGCGACAAAAACTGTTCAAAGGGCAGGGAAGCTTCGCCGTATTGCTCTCCTTTTCCTTGGGTTGATACCACCACATCATGCCCCCAATCCTGCCCGCTATCGTTGTTGGGATTATAAAAATACACGCGCATGATGCTGTCTTGATCGAGAGCGATGCGTATCAAGGTAATGGCGTGCCAGCCCACAAATACCCCTTGGCTATTGGTCACGGCAATGCCTACGGGTTGGGGATGAATGACTGGTATATTGCCGTTATAGTAGGGGTGGTAGCGACTATAGAAACGCTCGATAAACTGATCAAACGCCTTCAACATACCTGTCTGCACGTCAACAGCAATCATGAATTCACGCCCCACATACCAACCGTGAAACTCTGGGTTAATCCATTTGTGAGGGTCTTCTTGTCTGCCTACACACAGACGACCCATCTCAATATATAACTTATCTAGATGAGGAACGAGTGCAACGGACACCGGATCGGTATCAATCGGGAGGGACTGACTCAGCCCTTGCAACAAGGTAGTTGAGTCCAGCGTTTGCCCCTCAAAATGCATTCGCAAGTTATTATTGCAGGCCACTTGTACAATAGAGTTCAGCAAATAATCCGGGTCGTTATACGCCCACATGGATATCGCCCGCGCTGATTGGCAGGTTGGATTGTTACCTTGTGCCACACCAAGCGGCTGACCAAGCACGGACATGACTCCAGCCAATAAGTGGACGCGGGCTGGAAGGTGCTCCCCAAACGCAAGTGACAGCGCATTTGTGACGTCTGGGTGCAGGGTCWGATTAATTTGTCGCCACAGGCTGGGCGCGACGGGTGTATCGAACAAAACACCTCGCTCTAACATCATCGCGAGACCGTAAATCGCTTGAGCGGTTTGCGGATGGACAGCTTCTTGAATCAAGGTATGAACGAGTTGGCGGTATGTGACCAAACAATCTAGCCCAGTGTTACTCAGACCCAAGGCGGTAGGCAGGACATCGGGCTGGTCATTCTCGAGTAGCCAGCATAAAAACGTCGCATGGTAATCAGAGACTAACCCGACATCGTGCATGGCACGCGCGAAACCCATCGCTTCTTGTTGTAGTGAGTTCGTATCCATGGCGGATAAGCGTTCACAATAAGCGGGTAAGCCGGGGTCGTCGTAGCACCCTTGTGTTGGGCCATACAAGGCGCTGACTAAGCGATCAATCCCCAGCTTTGCGTCACCGAGTTGGATTTGCTCTTGAGACACAAGAATAGAAATGTGGTTAATCATTGTCTTGATGGGATTGACTTGGATCGGACGCTGGGTGAGTACTCGCCAGACTTCGTCGACGAGCTCACTTAAAATCGTTTCATACCCCAAGTGTGCGAGTAGATATCGATAAAGTTCACTGATCGCAGGGGCGAGAGAACCCAGCCGTGTCCGGCTAGACTCATCGGAAAAGCCCATCACCCAAGATAAGTTGAGACTCAGGACTTTGGCGAGAAACTGTCGGGCGTCAGCGGCTGAAACGCGAGTCGTGCTCAACTGGCCGTCAACAATCGCGAGCATCCGTAGCTGGCTTAAACAATCAAGCACCACGGTGTTTTTCTCGGCGTACGCCAACGTATCTGGGACTAAGTTCGCTAACAAATACTCAGGTTCAGCCCAATCTGTTCCCTGAAATATGCCTGCCTCTTGCAAGGCAGGCATACGCATACATAGCGCTTCAATGCCATTTTCTTGTCCTAGCACCCGCCCACAGATATCTAAAACATGAAACTGGTGGCGGGCTTTAGCGATAGCGCTGACTTGACCAAGTTGTTCGATAGCGTGGTCAAGCTTACTCAATAAGCTAGACATAAAAGTCGAGATCTTCCTGTGCTTTTAATAGATCGCGCATAACGTGCGGATCGTCTCCGTAAAAGTGTAGTAGACCCCAGTGTGTGCCGAAAGCACTGCGCTTCGGTACTTTGTTTTCCATTGGTGACTGAAGTTCATGAAATTCAAAGTACTCGTGGTTTTCTGTTTCTTCAGGAATGGCAAGTTGGCTGACAACACGACGTCGAGGGTAGACCCCAAATGTACCGGCGA
The DNA here is from genome assembly GCF_001996165.1 of Salinivibrio proteolyticus. Taxonomy (GTDB): domain Bacteria; phylum Pseudomonadota; class Gammaproteobacteria; order Enterobacterales; family Vibrionaceae; genus Salinivibrio; species Salinivibrio proteolyticus. Next base: position 116,948 of record NZ_MUFP01000018.1, read on the forward strand.
CACCTTTGGCATCTTTGATAGGCGTTGGGAAAAAGGCTTCTAGCTCTTCGTCAGTCGTGTGTGGGTCAAAGGCCACCACCATGGCTTGATAGCAATTGAAGCCGTAAACACGCTCAATGATTTCAAAGCCTTGGAAACCGGGAGGACGATAGGCGACTTCGCCAAAGTACATGCGGCCGTCCTTGGTGACGAAATACTCTGGATGAATAAAGCCAAAGTCGATATCAAAGGCATCAATCAGTTTTTCAATTTCTTGGGTCACTTTCTCACGGTATTTTTCAAGCTCTGGTGAGGCTGGCACGAACACAGAGTAGCCGAGCGTGACGTATTCAGAGATATTTAAAAACTGGATTTTTCGGTTTTTAATAAAGGCCTCGACGGCGAACTCCCAACCATCCAAGTGGCTCTCCATCAACAAGGGAAACTCTTCATCCGAGACACGGTCGAGGTCGTCCGGTTCGCGAATCATCCAGTGACCTTCACAGCCCGCTTTATCAAACGCTTTGAGGTGGATAGGATCGTTTGGGTCACCATCCAGTTTCAGTAAGGCTTGGTTCACTCGACGCAGAAAACGGACCACATCGGACTTATCTTGTGCTTCTTCGAAGATACCGACACGAATACCGCCGATTTGTGCGCGACGTTTCATCAGCGATTTATCGCGGAAGAGAAGGGCTTGGCCCATTAATTTAGGATTTTTTAGCAGAACGGCGTTAATGGCGCCTGCCCATTCCACGGTTTCTTCAAACAGTGGAATCGCGACATCGACGCCCATTTCTTGCAAGGTGGTGGCAATTTCAAAAGAGCGGTCGTTGAGTCGCTCAAAATTCCACGGCAAAAAAGGAATATCGTGTTCTTTTGCGTAGTCTTCAGCCCATGTGGGCGCCACGACGACGTACTGACGATCGAAACGGCTGATCGCGTCAATGGCATTTAAGCTCCACCCCAAAATGGCAACGAAGCCTTTATTAGGATCATAGTCAGCCATATTTCATCCTTTTACTTTTTGAGCATGAGTGACCACTGTCACATATTGCTGCGTGGTCTTTAAGTCAAGCTGAGGATAGAAAGCAGGAAAGTGTGCAGTTGGACGACTGAAATCGACTGCATGCGCAACGTTTTCACCCGTCGGCTGGCCAAATGCGATCTCAATCGTTCATGGACTGAGAGCGCGCCGGAAAACTCGTCATTTTATTATTGATGTCGTTATTGGTTATGTGTAAAAGCATGGAATTACGCGGATAAATTTCGCCGCGGAGATAAATGACTTGGCGTGTTCAGGGAGTGAAAAAATGGCCAAAAATGTGGTGGTACTGGGAGCGGGTATGGTCGGTGTGTCTGTTGCTTGGCATTTGTTAAAGCGAGGCTACGATGTAACGGTCGTCGATAGAATGGCGCCTGGGCAAGAAACGTCGTTTGGCAACGCAGGTATTATTCAGCGTGAAGCTGTTCGGCCCTACGCCTTTCCGCGCGACCTTGCCACCTTGCTGCGTGTGTTACCTAATCGTGCTGTCGATATTCGTTATCGGCCCACCAGTGTTCTGCGTGCCGCCCATCCATTGCTGCAATATTGGCATCATTCGAGTGAAAACCAATACAAAAAATTGGTCCCCGAGTATGCGGCATTAATCATGCAGTGCCTCGATACGCATGATGAAATGATCGCATCCGCGGGCGCGGCATCGCTGATCCGCAAGCAAGGTTACCTCAAGTTATTCCGCAGCCAAAAAGCGCTGGATGAAGAGTGCTCGCGTGCCGCGTCTGACTATGCCAGTTACGGCGTGGACTATGAGGTGCTCAATCAAGCGCAGCTCGCTACGTTGGAGCCGCATTTAACCGCGCAGCTAGCGGGCGCAATTCATTGGAAACAACCTTGGACTGTCACCGATCCCGGAGCCTTGGTACAAGCCTACGCCGACGATGTTATAGCCAAAGGCGGCGAGATAAAGCGTGCCAATTTGCAAGCATTAAAGCAGGAAAACGGACATTGGGTCATTGAAACGGATCACGCGCGCCTTCGCGCGGATCAGGTTGTGATGGCGATGGGCCCGTGGTCATCTTACTGGTTGCGCCAACAAGGCATAGAGGTACCTTTGTTCACCAAACGTGGCTATCACATGCACTACCAAGGTGATGCTAACACCCCACTCAATCATTGGATTATGGACGCTGAAGTGGGCTATTTGCTCGCACCGATGCGCGCGGGCGTGCGATTAACCACAGGGGCAGAATTGACAGCATTGGATGCTCCCTTGAACGAGCGGCAATTATCGGCAGCGGAAAAGGTAGCACGCGAGCTCTATCCACTGGGTGAACGCGTGGATGCTGCGCCCTGGAAAGGTGGGCGCCCGTGTATGCCGGATATGAAACCTGTCATCGGACCCACGCCGAATAAACCCGGATTATGGCTCGCGTTTGGTCACGGGCACCAAGGCTTTACGCTGGGACCCGTCACTGGAAAACTTATTGGACAAATGATGGATGGCGAGAGCACATCGGTCGATATGCAGCCTTATCGTGTCGACCGGTTTTAAGCCTGAGTCCGGATGTTTCTGCTGTGCATACGGGGCTGGTTTAGGTGAAATTCGCAGCATTTAAACAGAATGAGTGAACCCAAACGCCCAATAGCGTCGTACTCTCAGTTGCTTTAAATACCGAAGCTATAAGACAATATCGCTTTGCCCTTGCAAGGTCGCCTATCGATGACATGGCGGCCCTGCATTTTCGCCGCTATCAAACTCAGCTAGGACAGTATCCATGTACGAGGAGTATTTCTCGATCGCCAAACCCGCCATCGTCGTGCGTGGTCCGGAAAATATGTCATTTATCGGCATTCTCGAAGCGAAACTACGCGAGTATGGCTGTGATGTCACTGTGATTGGGCCTGATGATGTCATGCCGGATTGGGATACGGTTCAGCTTATCAGCTGGGTGCCGGAAGGTGGCGCTCAAACCAAAACATTGCGGTGGCTAAGTGAGCAATGCCCATTTATTGCGTTAATGGCGAGCCAAGCGGCGGCCGACCGTGTCGCGGCGCTGAATGCTGGCGCTGATGATGTATTATCGACGCCCGTTGATTTGGAAGAGTGTCTGGCGCGCTCAGCGATCGCCATGCACCGTCGCCATGCAACGTCTGCGATGCGAGATACGTCTGGGCAGCTACAAATCGATAATCTCTGGATGCAAAAGGATACGCACCGCGTGCGTGTTAACGAACAGCCGGTGAAATTGACCCCGCTTCAATTTGAGTTGCTGTGGCTCCTTGCGCAGCACAAAGACACGACCCTCAGTAAACCGCTGCTGTATCGCCAAGTATTGAAGAAAACCTTCGCGCCAGATGATCGTAGTCTGGATATGCACCTGAGCCGGATCAGAAAAAAACTGGCCGATGCGGGCTTCCCTGCCGAAAGGCTCCAAACTGCGCACGGGAAAGGCTACTGCTTTATTTAGCCTCGCTTGTCGTTCGAGCAACGCGCCAGTGGCGTGGGTGAGGAAGGCGTGGCAGCAACAGCCCTGCGATTACAATGACAATGCCCACCACCTGAAGTTGGCTCACGGCTTGTCCCATCAAAAACGCGGTGAGTACCGCGAACACAGGCACAAAGTTAAAAAAGAGTGCCGCATTGGCTGAACCGAGATGGCGCACGCCGTTGAGCCAGAGTAAGTAACCGGCGACGGTACCCAGCACACCGATATACAGGAGTTCGGAGACGGTCAGCGGACTTGCAGTCAAGACTTCGCCAAATGGATGAACCTTTGGTGTAAGCGCACACATGATGCCAATCACAGTCGCACCACTTAGCATGCCTAAAAACGTGTAGGGGATCACCGGCATCCAGCGGCCAATGCCTTGGCTGAAGAAGGTGTACGCACTCCATGCAAACATGCCAGTGAAAATCATCTGATCGCCTTGGTTAAAGTTTAATTGGCTGAGCATCTGCCACTGCCCATTGGTGATCACCACGAGCACGCCCGATAAACTCACCACCAAGCTGAAAACTTGTCCCTTACGCGGCAATGCGCGAATCGCAATACAGGCGATAAGTGAAGTTACCAACGGGCTGAGCGCCATGATTAATGACCCATTGGTCGCTTGGGTATACTCGAGTCCAGTGAACAAACAGAGGTTAAGGCCGCCAATCCCCACAGCGCTGACGGTGGTTGCCCACAGCCACTGCTTGGCGCTGAGTGTGGGAACGCGGGTACGGGTGAGTTTGAGGTAAAAGCCTAGACAAATCGCGGCGACGGCAAAGCGCCAAAAGACCAAGGTGAGCGCATTCACTTCATTCAGCGCATCTTTACCAATAGGAAACGTGCTGCCCCAAAAAAAGGCACATAAAATGAGAAGGGCAACGGCTTTCCACAGTGAAGCAGTAGTTGTCATAGCAAGACCTGACTTGTTGAGTGATGGGCGCTAGTGTATAAGTTTCAAAATATGAATAAACCGGCAATATCAGAATGGTAGATTCCAAATATGAAACCTAGCTATTCGTTAGACGATTTGCGCTGTTTTTGTACCGTGGCGCAGTTGGGGAGTTTTAAAGCCGCGGCGCAGCAGCTTGCCATGCCGCAATCCACCCTAAGCCGTCGAATTCGCCAGCTTGAGCAGGATCTTGCCCTGCGTTTACTCAATCGCGATGCACATCGTATCTCTCTGACCCAAATTGGCCATCGCTATTTTGAACGTGCCGCAGGATTATTCGATGAGTTGCAGACACTGAACGATGATTTGGTGAGCGAGAAACATCACCCCCAAGGCAAAATTCGTATCAGCGCACCCATCAATGCTGGTAAGCAGTTTTTACGCCGCGTCTTTTTCGACTTTATGCGTGAATACCCCGAGATTCAACTGGATCTTAACTTTTCCAATAGTTTGATAGACATTGAAGCGGAAGGCATGGATGTGGTGTTTCGAGTCGGGAACCCCGTGGTCGAAAATTGGATTGCACGGCCGCTCACCGATATTCACTTCATTTTGTGCGCCAGCCCTGACAGTGACTATCACGATGTTCGCTCTCCTAGTGATCTGAGTGGTAAACCGGTAGTGATTTGTCATCCGATGACGGTTTGGGAGCTCACACACCATCAAGCGGGGGAGGCGTTTGATTATCAAGCCACCACGGGCATACGTGCCGAAGTGGATGAAATTGAAATGTTAACCCATGCCGTGCAGGCCGGGTTTGGCATCGGCTATATTCCTGATTATTCCGCGCTACCTTTGATAGATCAGGGTGAATTACAGCGCGTGTTGCCGCAATGGTGCAGTCGAGCGCGTACGCTATTTTTGCTCTATCGAGACCGAGAACAGGTGCCTTTGCGCGTTCGATTGCTGGTGGAATTCGTCCTCGCGCGTTTTATGTCCTCCTAGTGTGTAACCGGATATAAAAGGGCTGTTTCCCGAGACTAAAGGGGCCACGTTGCAGTGGCCCCAATGGGTACAATTTACGATTAATCGCTATGATGCGTGTGCGCTGGCGACAACTCAGTGGATGCCGGTGTGATGGTTTTAGCTAAGAACAGATACATAGCAGGTACCACGAACAGGGTGAATAAGGTGCCCAGTGTCATCCCGCTGGCAATCACTAGCCCCATGGCAAAACGGGCGCCAGCACCGGCTCCTGAGGCAATCAATAGCGGGATCATGGCGAGCACCGTCGCTGCCGTGGTCATCAAGATAGGGCGTAAACGGATGGCGGTCGCTTCTTCAATCGCCTCACGTTTGGTCCGTCCTTCTTGCTGGAGCTGATTGGCGAACTCGACGATCAATATACCGTGTTTAGCAATCAGACCAACGAGAGTGAGCAAGCCAACTTGAGTGTAAATGTTCAAGGTAGTAAACCCTAGGCTGATAAATATCAGCGCGCCACAGACACTCATTGGCACGGTGACCAAAATAATGATCGCGTTTTTAAACGACTCAAACTGCGCCGCTAAGATCAAGAAAATCACAATCAAAGCAAAGAAGAAGGTCACGACCAGTTGCTGGCCCTCGCTCATAAACTGACGTGACTGTCCGGCATAATCAACGCTAAAGCCTGCTGGCAATTCTGTTGCTGCAATCTCTTCGAGCACACCCAGCGCTTCCCCCAAGGGAACACCAGGGCGCGGTACACCGGAAATTTTCACCGCATTCAGCTGCTGAAAACCGCGTAATGCTTGAGGCTGCACACTTTCTTCTAAGGTCACTAACGTTGACAGTTGAACCAATTCGCCGTCTTGGTTGCGGGTATAAAAATGGCGCAATTGTTCCGGTGTGRGGCGTTCATTACGCGCCACTTGGGGGATCACTCGATAAGAGCGGTTTTCCAGTGAAAAGCGTCCCGCATCCGCCCCGGATAACAATGAGCCCATATCCGCGGCGAGCTGTTGCATATCGACGCCCATCAAAGCCGCCTTTTCACGGTCGATTTTGACCGTTTGTTTGGGGCGGTCAATGCTCAAATCGGTATCGACAAAGATAAACCGCCCAGTCTGCATCGCTTTGCCCACAATATTATTCGCCACTTCATTAATCGCCTCAAAGGGTTGTGTTGAGCCGATAATAAATTCAACCGGTGTGCCGCCGCCCGGAGACGGCAGTGAAGGGGGCACCAAGGCAAAGCTGCTTAAGCTCGGTTGGCTGTCCATAAAGGGTTGAATCTCGTTTTCCAAAATCGCTTGGGTACTGCGCTCTCGCTCATCCCACGGCGCGAGTACAATACCCGCGATTGCGTTATTGGTGCCGCCAGAGCCATTGATAATAAAGACGTTGTCGATTTCTGGTACATCGTCAATCAGACGGTTTAATTCATCGGTACTGGCAGACAACGCATCCAGCGTGGTTTGGCTGTCGGCTTCGAGTATGGAGAACACAAACCCTTGGTCTTCAGCGGGCTCAAGCTCAGAAGGACTGGTGATAAACAAAAAATAGCAAGACACTAAAACAATCGCGCCAAACGTGAGGATCACCGCATTGGTATTCAACAAGCTATGGAGTGCGCGTTGGTAGCGATGATGCAATCGGTCAAACTGCTTATCCAGCCAATGCTCAAGGGAGCGTTCTTGGGTCGCTTTATCCGCGTGATAGGGTTTGAGTACATAGGCACACATCATGGGCGAGAGCGTGAGTGCCACCACGCCGGATAAGATCACCGACGCGGCGAGAGTAAAGGCAAATTCAACAAACAACACCCCGGTTAAGCCACCGACAAAGCCGATGGGCAGGAACACCGCGACCAAGGTAGTCGACATGGTGATAATCGGCCACGCCAGCTCGCGCGCCCCTTCCAGCGCGGCTTGTGTTCGGCTTTTACCTTCTTCTATATGGCGGTGCACGTTTTCAAGCATGATAATCGCATCATCAACCACCACACCAATCGCCAGCACCATGGCAAGCAGTGTCAGTAGGTTGATGGAAAATCCTAACAGCCACATTAAAAAGAAGGTGCCGATGAGCGATACGGGGATCGCGACCGCAGGAATAATCACCGAGCGTAACGACCCCAAAAAGCCATAAATCACAAAGACTACGATGGCTAAGGCGAGAATAATCGATATCACTACTTCATCAATGGCGTTATCAATATACTCGGTTGAATCATAGGCGATATACGCTGACAACCCTTGAGGCAATTGGGTGGTAATGTCGGCATCCCACACCTGATTCACCGCCTCAATCACATCCAGCGCGTTGGCATCTGGCGAGACTTCGATACCGATAAAGGTGGCATCAAGCCCGTTAAAGTTCACCGACGTTTGGTAACTTTCGGCGCCGAGCTCAACGGTCGCCACATCACTCAAACGCACAACAGATTGGCCATCACTGCTGATCACCAGATCTTCAAATTGTTTCACGTCATGAATGTCAGTGGCGGCGTTCAAATCAATCGCCACGTCTTGGCCTTTGGTGCGCCCTAGCGTCGCAAGCACATTATTGCTGCGCAGGGCGGCAATCACATCCGTGCCGGTGAGATCGTAAGCGGCCATTTTGACCGAGTCGAGCCAGATCCGCATCGCAAAGCTACTGGCACCCAACACATCAGCACGCTGCACACCCGGAATTGTCGACAGCTGTGGCTCGACCACCCGGACCAAGTAATCGGTAATTTGATTGTCAGTGAGGACGTCAGAGTAGAAGGCGAGGTACATTGCCGCGACTGTTTCCCCCACCTGCAGGGTGACGACGGGCTCACGGGCATCATCAGGTAGCTCTGAGCGCACCTTATTCACCTGTGCGGCAATCTGCGTGAGTGCTTCATTCGGATCGTAATCAAGGCGTAAATAGGCTTCGATGGTGCTCACACCGGCGGTTGAGGTGGAGACTAAGTAATCAATCCCTTCTGAGGCAGCGATTTCACGCTCCAGAGGCGTAGTGATAAAGCCTTGAATCAGATCGGCATCTGCACCGATATAAGTGGTAGAGACACTGACCACTGCATTTTTGATCTCGGGGAATTGACGCACATTCATGTCGGTGATGGCGCGTAAGCCGAGCAAGATAACGAATAGGCTCACTACGGAGGCCAAGACGGGTTTCTTGATAAAGACGTCGGTAAATCGCATCGAATCGCTCCTATTGATTCACAACGTTGGGATCAAGATCTTCGCTCGGCTGAACACGTTCGTTGTCACTGATCTTGATGTTGCTGCCGTTACGGAGCTTGAGGAGGCCGGAGGTAACGATACGGTCACCGGGTTGAAGGCCGTCTTTAATCACAATCATGTCACCGCGGCGCGCGCCCGTTTGCACAAAGCGCTGTTGTACCGTCAATGCATCGTCTTGCTCTTGGATCACGAATACCGCGTTGCCATACGGATTAAATTGAATCGCGCTTTGTGGTGCCAGCAAAACATTTTGCGTTTCTTCACCTTGATCAAGGCTCACGCGTGCGAACATACCTGACCGTAAAACGGCATCTGGGTTGTCAAAGGTGGCTTGAATGTCGACACTGCGACTCGAGGGCGTCACAACCGGCGAAATTGCAGTCACTGTGCCGGTAAAGACCTCGTCAGGCTGTGCGCTAATCGTGGCAGAAACGGTTTGACCATTTTTCAGGGTGCTGAGCTGCTGCTCGGGCAGGGTAAAGTTTAGGTGAATTGGGGTCACTGACGTGAGTGTCGCAACCGCTGTCCCCGGGGACATTAATTGGCCAAGACTGACGTCTCTGATCCCAATGATGCCGTCGAAAGGCGCGGTTAATGACTTTTGCTCAATGCGCGCTTTTTGGCTGTCGACAGCGGCAATCGCTTGTTTGGCTTCACTTTCTTTACGTTTTAGCTCTGACTCGGAGATGTTTTTATCTCTAAATAGCCGCTGATAACGCCGCAGTTCAAGTTGTGCCAGTTCTGCCACGGACTCGAGTCGACGTAATTCTGCCTCATCAACGCTGGCATCCAAGGTGACCAGTAATTGTCCCTTTTTCACCGATGTCGCATTGTCGAACAAGATATTGTTGACGATGCCGCTTGCCTCGGTAGTTAGCTGGGTTTCATTAATGGCCGCAAAACTACCAATGGTGGTTTGTTGTTCACGCCAAGGGTGGGTTGAGACTGTAGTGGCCGTCACGGTGACCTTAGGGGCAGGCATGTTGTCAAAGAATTGGTTCATAAAATGGTTGCCTACCGCTTTGTAAGCAAAAATTCCCCCAAAAAGGAGACCACATGCGACTAACATAATAATCAAACGTTTTATCATAAAAATCCCTGAACAGAGTTGCTATCACCACCCTTGGCTTATAAGTACAGACGAAGACGCAAAAGGTTGATTTAACCAATAACAAATATCGAACTGACCAATACAAACCTTATCACTGTTTGGTTCATTCATTGGTGGTAAATTGATGATCTTGTGGTTTAGCTCAGGTCAGAGTCATCAGCGAAACCGAATAAGGAGAACGTCGATGCTACTCAATGCAAATAGCACGGTAACGGAAGCAGCGCTGCGTGCCGTGGCGCATATGCCAACGCGTAGTTTGCCGGTACTGGTGGATAACAGCTTCAGCCAAAAACTGACCGATGCCGATTTGATGCGCATCGCGGTGTTGTTGGCCCAAAAAAGCGCTGATGAAGGAGGGTGCCCCATCGGTGCGGTGATTGTTGACAATGAAACACGTCAAATCGTAGGTAAAGGGCACAATACCTTGGTGCAAGAAAATCACCCCTATAATCATGGCGAAACGGCCGCAATACGTGATGCTGGGCGAATTGACTTCAGCCAAACAACCTTGTTTACCAGTTTAAGCCCATGTGATGTGTGCGCGGCATTGATCAGCATGCGCGGTTTTTCTCGAGTGGTGGTGGGGGATGTCACCAGTGCGAGCGGTAACGAGACGATGCTGAAAGAGAAAGGCGTGACGGTTGATGTGCTGGAAGATCCGCAGGGCATTGCGCTGTATCAGCAATTTCGATCCGAGCACCCCGAACAAGAGTTGGAAGATTGGCAAGGTGTAAGTGCCGTCAAAGCACGTTTAGCCAAGCGTGGATAAGAGGAGAACGACATGGATGTTGCGATTGGTCCGACAACGGATGCGAATTACAGTCAAAAGCTGATCCAAGAGAATATGGCCCCTTACTATGAAGCGAGGAAAATCGCTTGGAATCCACAGATGTTTATGGAAAGTTGGCGAGTTTTTGATAATTATGAAATTCGCCATGAGCGAAAGCGTTGTGGCGTCATTCGCTTGAAGGCAGACGGTGAAATACTTTTTATCCGTGATTTACAGATTGAGCCGAGTAAGCAGCGGCAAGGGATCGGCCGCGAGGCAATCAATTGGGCGGTCGCCTATGCGCAAACGTCTGGCTATGCGCACTTAGCGTTGCGTGTTTTTGCAGAAAATCCAGCCGTTTCATTGTATCAAACGCTGGGATTCGTGGAGACAGGGCGCAGCCGAGATGCGGTTCTCACGCTTTCGTTGTCGTTAACCGCAACGTCCGAATAACGAGCAAAGCGCCTGAGCATATCGATAGAGATGGCATGCTAGTCTTACGAAAGCATTTCATGCTCAAGTGAGCCGATATGCGCCACAAGCGAATGATTTAGTGGCGCAGATTGACGCGTATTTGGACAGTGCGGCTCAACGTGGTGAGTTACAAGCGCTACGTGCACAGTACTTTCAGTTAGTTGCCTCGCAGCCCCAGCCGCAACCTAAGTCGGAGTAATGCTTTATCGTGTGCTACGCACAGAGGGTAGAGTGCGCTTGGCCCAGCGTGTAGGCAGCTTGGTCGTCGCTAAGTGAGTGTGTAGCTTTTTAGCATGTCGATGATAGGTCACTTGACGACCCGAGTGAAAACTCACTTTGAGTACCATGTTTCTCTCCTTGTGATTAACGTTGCGATAAAGTTACATTTTTATTCTAAATAAGTGTATTTAATTATTCTTAAGTCACATAAGAAAGCCTAATAGTGAATATGGGCTTGCTGGGCGTACGATAAAACTAACAGTCTGTGCCTGTAAGGGACGGATGGGGACGAACTAGCAAACTAATAAGGAAGATTATGACAGGGACGCCACCACTTTCAGGTCAACAGGCTGCGCTGCTTCAAAGCCTTAAAGCGCATGGTATTTCAGTAAAAATATACCGCCATCAGCCTGTCTATACGTGTGAACAAGCAGACGCGCTCGGTTTGCATACTGATGCAAACCCGACCAAGAATTTGCTGTTGAAAGACAGAAAAGGAAAACAGTTTTTCTTGGTGGTGTTACCGGGCAAAGCCACCGTCAATTTAGCCGGATTGAGTGAAGCCTTGGGCACGTCTCGCTTATCGTTTGCCTCATCGCAGCAACTCGACACCTATTTGCAGGCGCAATCTGGTGCCGTATCGGTATTTGATGTGATGAACGATCCTGAGCATCGCGTTAGTTTGGTGATCGCGAATGCGATATGGCACGTCCAAGCGGTGGAATGCCAGCCTTTTTGTCATGATCAAACTTGGGTCATAGCCACGCAAGATCTCGCTCGCTGGCTACAAGGTATAGGCCGAAGGTATCAAACGGTAGATCATCAGTAAGTTGATGAAACCCCACAGTTTTGTAACATAACTTATACAATACTGACGAAAAAAAGCGCAAACAGTTGCGTATGGGTGAAAACAAATAGAAATGAGACTGGTTATCGTTTATGTTCCGATGCGTTCAAATAATCGTTAGCTACAGGAAGTCTCATGTTGAAGAAACACCCCCTTGCCGTTTTTGTGGCTGTCGCGCTGTCACCCCTTAACAGTACAGCCGCAACCAACCCGACAGAACCGGTTGATGAAGTCTATGTGGTTGAAGGCCATCAGGCACGTTTTAAGGCTAATAGCAATGAAACGGCGATGCGAATGGAGGTCAGCCAACTAGAAACAACGGGCCAAGTGGCTGTGATGGATCAAACGCTGATTCAAGAGCAAAACGCCACGACACTAGGAGATGTGTTGGTAAATGACGCCAGCATTGGTGTAGGGGGTACGGACCGCAATCGTGAGATTTTCATGCTACGTGGTTTTGAACTTGATACCGGAACAGGCTACCTGCGTAATGGCCAGCAGCAATGGTCTTATTATCGACATCCTGTTGAGCTGATGGAACGCGTTGAGGTGTTAAAAGGGCCAGCAGGTTTGCTCTATGGCAAGTCCGCACCGGGCGGTCTGGTGAATATGGTCACCAAACGACCAACAGCTGCGTTCCAAGCGTCAATCAGTCAGAAAGTCGGTACTAACGATTATCAACACACCGTCGCCGATGCGTCGGGTTCTCTCAACCAGAGCGGCACCTTACGCGGTCGGATGGTACTATCGAAACAAAGCGAGGGCTCATCACGTCGCTATTTAGATGGCAGTGAACCTGAGCTCGACCGTCAAATTGCAGGCTTGATGCTAGATTACGACATCACGCCCGATACCCAGCTTTCTCTTCACTATGATCGTGTGATTGATGACAGTAATAGCGATAACGGTGCCAACATCATCAATGGTAAACCGCAACTGGGCAGCCAATTTATCTGGGAAGCGCCTTGGTCGTTCATGGACATTGATGTCGAGAACTACGGAGTCGATATTGTCAGCCAATTAACGCCGGATTGGAAAGTCAAATCAGGCTACAATCGCCAAGACTACAAACGTCATTACCATGAAGGATTCGGACAGCGTGAAACGTACGACGTGAATACCCAATCGTTCAAATACTTTGCCATGGACCGTCACGACAATTGGGTACTGGATACGGCTTATCTTGATGTCACCGGTGCATTTCAGTTCGGGAATATCGATCACCACGTGCTGATTGGCGCCAATGCGCTGCGTAATGACTATATCGGTCAGCGTGTAATGAAGAAAAACCAAACCGCCGTGATTGGTGGTGCGTATCCGGAGCCAGATATTCATTATGGCACAGCAACTCCGCGTGATCCTGAGCCTACTGATTCCATTGGCTTTTATGCGCAAGACTTAATGACACTGAACCCACAATGGCAGCTGCTTGCAGGGCTTCGCTACGATCGCGAGGATAACGAGACGGATACGTATTATAACGTGTTGCCTAAAGCCGCGGTAATGTATCATCCGTCACCGGAAAAAACGCTGTACGTGACTTATTCTGAGAGCTTTGAGCCGAAAAATCCGGTTGATAGTGATACCGATATTAATGACGGCATGGCGCTAAAACCGGTAAAAGGTAAGCTGTACGAATTCGGCTATAAACAAGCGTTATTGAACGACCAAGCGTTATTCAGTGCCGCCTTGTTCCAAATTGAACAAGAAAATAAAGTGGTCAAAGAGGCAATCACCGGACAAGGCAGTCTCACTTCACGCACCACACAATTAGGTAAACAAACGCATAAAGGGGTTGAGGTCAGCCTTGCCGGTCAAGTGACTGACAGTTGGTCAGTGCATAGCTCAGCGACGTATTTAGATGCACGCATCGAAGACCCGTTCAATCCTGCGAACGATGGCAAACAGCCTGCCGATACGCCAGAGTGGGGCGCCAGCATTTGGTCTCGCTATGATGTCGATAACCAAACCTATGTGAACGTAGGTGCGCGTTATGTCGGTGATCGTTATGGCGATATGAAAAATACCTATCATAAGCCAGGTTACACCACAGTGAATGCAGGTGTGGGCCATACCATCAAAGCCGGTGAACAAACGGACTTGAAACTGAGTGTGAATGTTGAAAACCTCTTCAACGAAAGCTATCTCGCTGGTGGTGTACAAAATAAAACCACGTTGGGCGAAGAGCGCAAAGTTGTGCTTGGCGCGTCATTGCACTTTTAACTCGACGGAACATTAATCACAAGGCTCAGCATTGCTGGGCCTTTTTGCGTTCTCGCCACCATATCGACTTAAGTTGTATAGCGTAAGCTTGATGACATGCTAGGTTGATCTAGTTATCTAGACAAGGTCAGCAAGGAGCGCGTTATGTCAGCCAGTAACATCTATGAGCTTGGCTTGGACAAAAGTTCAGCCAATTATCAAATACTCAGCCCACTTTCTTTCCTCGAGCGAGCCGCTAGCGTCTATCCTGATTATCCGGCTAGCGTTCATGGTCATCTATGTTGGAGTTGGCAGCAAGTGGATCAGCGATGTCGCCAATTTGCCTCGGCATTAAGCCAAGCCGGGATCGGGCTTGGTGATACAGTATCGGTGATGGCCCCCAATCTGCCCGAAGTCTTTGAGTTGCATTTTAGCGTGCCGATGACAGGTGCCGTTCTCAATACCATTAATACCCGGCTAGAAGCGGAAACCGTCGCGTTTATTCTCGAACATGCGGAAAGCAAAGTCTTTATCGTCGACAAGGAGATGACAGCAGTCGCAAAGCGGGCATTAAAAATGATCAAACACCGTCCACTGGTGATTGCGATTGATGATCCGCTCTATCCACATGGCGAATGTATCAGTGAAATTACGTACGAGACTTTTTTAGCACAAGGAGATTGTGATTATCAGTACGCATTGCCAGACGATGAATGGCAAGCTATTTCACTTAATTACACCTCAGGCACAACCGGCAATCCCAAAGGGGTGGTGTATCACCATCGCGGCGCCCATCTGAACGCGGTGAGTAATGTGTTGTCTTGGAATATGGATGCGCATCCTGTTTATCTTTGGACGCTACCCATGTTCCACTGTAATGGTTGGTGTTTCCCATGGACGGTGGCCGCAACGGCGGGGGTGAGTGTCAGTCTACGGCATGTCAGAGCAGAGCCTATCTTTGATGCGATAAAAACTCACAAAGTGACTCATTTTTGTGGTGCGCCGATTGTGCTGAACATGATGAATAACGCAGATCCGGCGCTAAAAGCTGAGATTCACCATACGGTTAAAGCAATGACCGCAGGGGCGGCACCACCGGCTTCTGTAATTGAAGGGATGGAAGCGATGGGGATTGAAGTGACCCACGTTTACGGTCTCACTGAAACCTACGGCCCTTGTGTGGTGTGTGAATGGCAACACCACTGGGATCAACTCTCGCAACAAGAAAAAGCACGGATGAAAGCGCGCCAAGGTGTACGGGCCCCAATGCAAGGTGGACTGATGGTTGCCGATCCGGTGACGTTTAAACCGGTGGCAAAAGATGGTGGCACGCTGGGTGAGATTTTTGTTCGCGGTAACATTGTCATGAAAGGCTACCTAAAGAACCCGAGCGCGACGGAAGATGCCATGAGTAACGGCTGGTTTCGCACTGGCGACTTAGCGGTATGGCATGCCGATAATTACATCGAAATCAAGGACAGACTCAAAGACATTACCATTAGTGGTGGGGAGAACATTTCCAGTATCGAAGTGGAAGACGTCCTGTACCGACACCCTGATATTGAAGAAGTGGCGGTGATTGCGATGCCCGATGAAAAGTGGGGTGAGGTCCCCTGTGCGTTTGTCAAAACGACCGAAGCATCAGCCGTGACCGAAGCCGAAATTATTGCTTTTTGTCGAGAACAAATGGCGCACTTCAAGGCACCGAAAAAGGTGATCTTTACCGCGCTCCCGAAAACATCGACGGGCAAAGTGCAAAAGTATGTACTTCGTCGTAAAGTCACTGAGAAGTCAGTGTAAATAACGAAGCGGTGGCGAGAAAACGCCACCGCCCGCTAACCGCTACAGCAGGGCGAGAACCGCCTCGGCACTGGAGACGTCAAAGCTTTTTGGCGCTTCAACGTTCAAATGCGTGACGATGCCATTGTCAATCACCATCGCATAACGCTGTGAGCGAATACCCCCAAACTTACCTGAGTCCATTTCCAATCCTAGCGCTTGGGTAAAGCTGCCATCACCGTCAGCCAGCATATGGATCTGATTGGCGTTTTGTGCTTCGCCCCACGCCTGCATCACAAAGGCATCGTTGACGGAGACGCAAGCAATCATATCGACGCCTTTTGCTTTAATCTCATCCGCCTTCACCACAAAGCCCGGTAAGTGCGACTCTGAACAGGTTGGGGTAAAGGCTCCCGGCACCGCGAACAACACAACCTTCTTGTTGACGAAAAGGGCAGGGATGTCGTGGGTTTGCATTCCTTCAGCAGTGAGTTCGCTGAGTGTGGAAGTGGGTAAGGGTTGTCCTTGCTCAATCATGGTGGCTCCTTGTTAAGTCATAGCAAAAAAGCGCGATGTACCGCGACAGTGTACGCCTAACGCTTTGATAAAAATACCGACAATAACTACGGTTTTTTCGCAATTTTGCCTGCAAAGCCGCCACTTTTTGGCTGAACTGGTCTTACCAATTAAGTTCTCCTTTATCTCACACATCGGCCCTCTATAATCCGCCCTCTTTAACACCTTGTTGTAATCGACTGATTTGACAAGGTGTTTACCAATAATTAACATCTGTAACTCAATATTAAAACAAGACCTCGGAGGTCTGACTAGTGAACAAGAAGCAGTATTCTCTCATTGCGCTCAGCGTATTTGCAGCAACCCAAGCCTACGGTGCAGGGTTTCAAGTATCCGAGCAATCAGCGTCAGGGCTAGGACGCGCTTTTGCAGGTGACGCCGCGGTTGCTGACAATGCCGCGGTATTGGCACGTAACCCTGCGGCCATGATGCGATTTGACCGCGCCCAATTATCTGGTGCATTGACCCTGATTGATCCCGATGTCGATGTAAAAGATCGCACCAACAATGAATATGCCAAAGATGTGGCGCCAATGAAGGTCGTGCCAGCGGGCTTTTATGTCAGCCCTCAAGAGGGAAAATGGACGTGGGGGATTGGTCTCTTCACCACCTATGGTATTGCGACCGATTATCCTGATGATATTCAAGCAGGCGACTTGGCCGGCGACACCGATTTGCTCTCAACTAACTTAAACCCGGCGATTGCATATCAAGTTACCCCTGAATTAAGCCTCGGCGCGGGCGTCAACCTCACCTATGCTAAAGCAACACTGACTCGCCATAAGGGACCTTTAGACCCGACCAGTCCATCCGAAAAATTGCTGAGTCTAAAAGGTGAAACCTTTGGGTACGGTTGGAATCTTGGAGCGTTGTATGAAATCAATGAAAATCACCGTTTTGGTGTTKGCTATCGCTCCAAGGTGGATCTCGATTTTGATGACGGCACATTTGAAGATGGGACCTTTGATGGCAACAACGGTATGTTTGCTAACGCAGCGTCGGTTAAAGGACGCCTCGAGCTATCTTTGCCGTCTTACTGGGAAGTGTCAGGCTTTCACCAACTGACCGACGCGTTTGCCGTCCACTATAGCTATCAACACACCAATTGGAGCAGCTTTACCGAGCTGCGCGCCACCTCCGATGAATGCACCGACAACAAGGTGTGTTTTGTCAAAGACGAGTCGTACAAGGATAACGACCGTTGGTCAATTGGCTCGACGTATCAGTTTAATCAACACTGGACGGGCCGCCTCGGCTTTGCCTATGACGAACAAGCTGGTGAGGCGACGCTGAGTATCCCAGACGCTGACCGTTATTGGTATGCCACAGGTTTGACCTACCAATACGATAACGATCTCAGTATTGATGCCGGCTTTGCCATCGTGCGTAGCCGTGACGGCTCATTCACAGAACAAAATGCGCTGAAACAAAACCTCGAGTTTGATTCTAACGGAACCGCTTACATCAGCTCGGTTCAGCTTAATTACCAGTTCTAACCGGGATATCATGATGCTTAAAAAACAGTTAAAATTGTCAGTCTTGGCAACTGCGATCATCTTGGCTGGGTGTGGCGACGAAAATGCCAGTGATACCAACACACCTCAATTTGAAAGTTATATTCAAACCGCCATTGATCGACCCACTTCGGTCGACTTCACCTTGGTGGATGCTAAACCGACTATGCCTGTTCCTACCTTTTTGCTGATGGACAGTGAAGATGGGACGCTAAAAATACCCACGGAAGGTGACAACGCGCTTACCAACCCAAAGGCTGCTATGAATACCATGGATGGTTGGTCAACCTCGATGCCTTTGGTATTTAACTTCCGTGGCGCAGGCCTCAATTCAGGGCTTGTGACTAATGGGGTTTATCTCATTGAGCTGACCGAATCAATGACGGGAACACCTAGCGTTAAAGCTGTGCTCCAACAAGGCACCGACTTTCAAGTACTGAGCGATGCGGCCAGTGACACACTGACGGTGTTGCCTGTTAAGGATCTCAACGCCAGCAGTGAGTACATTATTGCTCTAACCGATGATATTCAGGACGTAAACGGCGATCCGATTGGCATGCCATCGAGCTATGCGGGATTAAAATCCCAGACTGTCACTTATGAGAACTCACTACTTGAAGCACCAGAAGCGGTGATTCAGGGAGTTGAAAAATTGGTAGCTGCCGCAGAAGGTGTTGATCCGACCAAAATCGTCTACTCCACCTGGTTTTCAACCCAATCGGTGGGTGACAGCTTAAACTACACCAAGCTAGCGACGGCAAATGGCTTGACTGCAGGAAACCTTGCTGCTGTGTGGAAAGCGGGCGCCAACCCTAATAATGCCGATTTATCGGACGCTTACACCATCGACATTACCAGTACTCAGGACTACGACACGGCATTGGACGCCGATGCCCAGTTTACTAAGTACTTTGATCCCAATGATGCCGATAATATTAAGGCGACGCTCAAGACAACGTTTAGCAGCGTCAATGTTAATGTGAGCAAAGGTACCATCAAGCTACCTTACTATCTGGAAACGGATAGTAATTGGAATAGTCAGCCGTTTGAGTCAGCCACCCCTAGCTTGGTCAAAGTACTGAATGCGCTGCAAGACCCTGAACAACAGGCGACCATCACCGCTCAGTTGACAGGCGCGGGTGTCGACGTCGCTGTATTAACGGGTAACGATAAATCACAGATAGTCAACGAGCTTTTTAAGCTGGCCGGCGTGACGCTGACCAAGGCTGATGGCAGTCAATTAGACCCTGAGCGCATTATTACCCGCTACAGCCCTGTACCGCAGATTAAATCGGTACAAGAGGTACCTTTCTTGCTGTTTACGCCAGCAACTGTTGATAGCGATACCCAACTCACGGTTTATCAGCACGGGATTACCTCGGCAAAAGAAAATGCTTACTTCTTTGCGCCTAACTTTGCTAATGCCAATCAAGCCATTATGGCGATTGATTTGCCGCTTCATGGCGAGCGTAGCTTAGATGCGAAGCGCTCTGCCAACGTGGATGTGACAGCGTACCTGAACCTTAACAACTTGGCTGTGGCGCGTGACAATGTGCGCCAAAGTGAGTTGGATGTAATGGGTGTGCGCGCAGCTTTGACCCGCACCGAATTGGCGGGTGGATTCGCGGGGACGCCATTAGCGGCGATGTCGTCTTTTGCTACTTCGGCACCACGCTTGCTAGGCCATTCGCTGGGCGGTATTGTTGGCACCACTGCGTTTGCGGCGTCTAACCGTGATAACGCGGTAACAGGAGTTGGCCCTTACTATGATTTCTCTGCGCTAAGCGTAGCGAATTCTGGAGGGCAAATTGCTAACTTGTTGCTCGGGTCAGACTCGTTTGGTCCTTTGATTAAGCACAGTGTCGCGTTTAAAGGCAGTGCCGCTTACCAGACCTTTGCCGGCGACAATTGTACGCTCGATAATAGCGCAGAAAACAATGTGACCTGCTACAAGACCTTTGAGGCAAATGGCTCAGCAAGTGCAAATGCTCAGGTTCAGGGTGTGATTCAGCAATTTAGCTATGCAGCCCAAACCTTGCTCGATACCGTCGATCCATATACAAATGCAAGCTATATTACTGGCAGCACCACGCCGATTTATATGCTGCAAGTTGATTGTGATGATACGGTCCCGAACGACGTTGCTTACACGGTTCCGGGCATTGTGGATAATTTTGCCGGCTCTGAGCCATTAGCCTCGAAACTTGGCCTACCAACCATCAATACCAGCTCACCCGCTGCACAAGGTGGCCAGAACTTTGTTGATTTTGCCGGTAATAACGCCAGCCATAGCACCTTTATTTTCCCGCAATCGGCGGAGCTTGCAGAACAAGCCGTGCACGCTGAAATGATCCGTCAAGCGGTTGATTTTGGTGAAGACGCCAGCTTGGATAGTATCGATAACTCAAACGGTGTGTTGAATTAACCGACGCGTTGTCGTAAAGGTTCTTACCAAACAAAAGCGGCCTCGGCCGCTTTTTCTTATTATCGTTTAGTTAGGCGGCGTTGATTAGCGCCATGAGTGAATAGCCACACCGTTGGTCACTATTTCTTTGCCTTGGTTTCACGTAAACTATTCTCAATTCCATCTTTTTGAATCGAATGATGCTTATGTCTTCTTTCCACGCTTTTCCCAATGTTCATCAGGCTTACCACGCCCATGTATACTATGAGGCTGATACCGAAGCGCAGGCGGATATTATCTATCAAGCAGCCGCTGCATCGTCACTGCCCATCGACCTTGGCCGTTTTCATCGCAAATGCGTTGGCCCACATCCAAAGTGGAGTTTTCAGATCGCCTTTGACAACGCCGCGTTCTATGAGGTGATGACATGGCTTGAGGCGCACCGGGCCGATTTAACCGTGTTTTTGCATGGCGTGACGGGCGATGACTACATAGATCATACTGACCATGTCGGTTGGATGGGTTCGTCTGTTGAACTCAATCTGGCCATGTTTAAGCCCAAGCAATGAATACGTATCTTGAATATCCTGCGCTCCTGATTTGGCATGGCGATGACGAACTCTCGTTTGCCTCCGATCCGGCGTCGCTTAAGGCGCTGAGCGAAAATGTGATCACAGAAGACGATCGGCTGGTGGATAGCCAAGGCGTTTGCTGGCTAAGCCAAGACGGAGGTCAGCACTGGCAGTCTAGCGGGCAAATCATGCCATTTGAGCAGCTCGTGACGCGTGTCCAAGCGCACTATGCACAATTGGGTCAATGCTGTGTGGGAAAAATCCAGTTTAAAGATAGAGCCGCCGCCATCAAAAGTGTGGCGACGGCCCCTTAGAATTAACGGCTGTCAGCAATCCGACGTGACACTTTTAACGAAAAGTGCGGACGAATACGCTTGATGTTCAAGCGCTGCTTGTTGCGCAATCGAATGTGGCAAAGCTCAAGTATCAAACCAAATGCCATCGCAACATACACGTAGCCTTTGTTGATATGAATGCCAGCACCTTCGGCCATCAGCAGCAAGCCCAATAGCACCAAGAACAGCAAGGCCAAGGTTTTAAACCCAGGATAACGGCTGACCAGATTATTTACGGGTTCTGCTGCGATCATCATAATGATGGCGGCGGTAATAATGGCGGCGACCATCACGGGCACATCTTGGGTTAGACCGACCGCAGTGATCACTGAGTCCATCGAGAACACCGCATCTACCGCAACGATTTGCAGCAAAATCACTGCCATACCGGTGCGTACTTGTGTCGAGTGGCTAATGGGTTCGCCATGACCGAGCCATACCCACAGCTCTTTGGCACTTTTTAGCAGCAAAAAGCCACCGCCAAACAGCATGATAAGGTCTTTACCGGTAACCGGTTCCGTACCAATCGTAAACAGTGGCGCAGTCAACGACATGACCCAAGCGATGGATAGCAACAAGCCAATCCGGCTGATCACGGCAAGACCAATACCCAAGGTACGTGCGAAGCGGCGTTTCTCTTTGGGGAGACGCTCACACAATACGGAAATAAAGACTAAGTTATCAACACCCAATACCACTTCAAGGGTCAGAAGGGTAAAAAAGACCACCCAAGTTTGGGGTTCCATAAAGAGTGTTAACATACGATTACCTCCTCGTTAAAGGAAGCGGGGGAGGGCATAACACGACATCGGTCGCTGTCCATGGATTGTGATTACCTCTGTGACTAAAGAGCGCTTATATAAGCACTGGTTTGGCGCATTGGCAAGCAGAAAAACAGCGAGTTGACCAAAAATTGACAAAGCATGTAAACGATCAAACTTGTTGTTGAGTAAGACTCATCATGTTGGATTTAAAGAGGGAATAACAATGAAAAGACGCTGGATGATTGGGTTATTGTCCTTAATGTTAACTGGATGTCTAGGCATGCCAAAACAGGTTACACCCGTAACAAACTTTGAGCTTAACCGCTATTTAGGCACTTGGTATGAAGTGGCGCGACTGGATCACTCTTTTGAGCGGGGTTTATCGGATGTCACCGCAACATACAGCTTACGTGAAGACGGCGGCGTCAAAGTGATTAATCGTGGCTACAGCCGTGAAGAGGGTCAATGGCAAGAGGCAGAAGGCAAGGCGTACTTCGTTGAAAACGATAAGACAGGGTACCTGAAGGTTTCATTCTTTGGGCCTTTCTATGGGTCGTATGTGGTGTTTGAGTTGGATGACAACTACCAATATGCCTTTATTTCGGGGCCTGACCACGATTACCTATGGCTGTTATCGCGCACGCCAACTGTCTCGGAGTCCGTGAAGGAGCAGTTTATTGCAGCGGCGAAACAGCGGGGTTTTGCCACCGAAGAGCTGATTTTTGTCGAGCACACCCGCACAGATCCCAAACGCAAGACCAATGAGCAGTAAAAGAGAAGTACCATGCGAAAAACAGACAAGAAGTATGACAAAGCGATTCGAGAGGCACTGACAGAGGTTTGCGAGCTCACGATGGAGAAAATCGCGGGGTTCGAGTGGCTGACGCATGAGGTAAATTATCAGCGTTTTCCACAAAGCTTAACCGTGCGGCTGATGTTTAAAGACAGGCAAACGCTAGCCGGCTTTGAACGGAGTGATGACTATCAAGCCGCTTTGAGTGATATCCAAACTCGACTTGCTGCAGCAGGGGTCACACTGAAGAACATCAATCACCATATTGAGTTAGACACACTGTAAGGCTGTGATTATTCGCACACTTACCGGTTAGCTAACAAGCTACAGTTTAAGGTTACCGAATAGGAGGCTGCTGTGTATCAACTCGATACGTCAATTTGGATTGCCGATGGTGAGGCTGTTCCCTTTTTCACCTTGCCCTACACCACACGTATGGTAGTGGTGAGGCTTGCCGATCACTCCCTATGGATTCACAGCCCAATAAAGCTCACCGAGGCACTGCACAGTGAGCTGGCGTCGCTGGGAAGAGTGCGCTATTTAATCGCCCCTAACCAGTTGCACCACCTGTTCTTATCCGAATGGGTTCAGGCGTTTCCTGATGCACAACTAGTGGGTACCCAACAAGTGGTGAAAAAACGAGATGATCTATGTTTTGATCACTGTTTTGAGGACTTGTCTGAGCCTGCTTGGCACGATGAGATCGCGCAATGTTTGATTACCGGCTCGCCAGTGATGACTGAATGCGTGTTTTTCCATCGGCAAAGTCAAACGCTGATAGTCACTGATCTGATTGAAAATTTTCGTCCCGAGGCATTTTCACCTTTTAAACGCAAAATTGCCGAGTGGTCAGGTGTGACAGCGCCCAATGGTAAAACGCCACTCGATTGGCGATTGAGCTTTTGGTTTCACAAAGACGAATTAGCAACACATATTCGTACCTTGATTAATTGGACACCGCAGCGCCTTGTCATGGCACATGGCGAAATTGTAGAAGCGGCGGTCCCTCATTTATTGCGCGCATTTTCATGGCTAGGTGAAAAGCGGCTCAATGCCCCCACTCATTAAGCGAAGGAGCAACGGTATGGAAGCACGAATTAGTATTATCACTTTGGGTGTCGCTGACTTATCACGTTCGTATGAATTTTATCGCCAGTTAGGCTTTCCAACGCATAGCCATCCTGAAGAAGGCATCGTGTTTTTTAGTACCGCAGGTACACGATTAGCGTTATATCCCGCAGACTCGTTAGCCGATGATATCAAGCCCGGACTCACCGTTAACGAGACAGGGTTTGGTGGCATTACGTTAGCGCACAATACGCGTTCCAAAGAGGAAGTGGAGGAGGTGCTGGCTTTGGCAGAGCGTTGTGGCGGTCGTATTGTTAAACCTGCACAAGACGTATTTTGGGGAGGCTACAGCGGCTACTTTGCCGATCCGGATAACTATCTTTGGGAAGTGGCTTATGGCGATTGTTGGCAATTTGATGATAATGGCAGCCTTGTCTTGGATTAATGACCATGGACGTCTTGGAGCAGTTGCAAATGCAGGGGACAGAGAATGATGCCCTGCAACACGATAAAGGTAAGAAGTGGCTGAATATCACGCCTGGAACCGGAAAATTCTTAGCGCTGTTAGTGGATGAAATTCAGCCTACTCGCATATTAGAAATTGGTACATCAATGGGGTATTCAACGTTATGGCTTGCGCGCGCGGGCGGCAATAGCGTGCAAGTGGTAACGATTGAGTGCGATGAAACAAAACATCAACAAGCGCAACAGCACTTTAGACAAGCCGGCATGGATAAACGGATAGATGCTAAATTGGGTGATGCAAGTGACTGGATTGCTCGCCTTGAGGGACAGTTTGAGCTCATTTTTCTCGATGCCGATCGAAGTCAGTACCTCTCCTTTGCGCCACGTTTATTCCAACTTCTCAAGCCTCAGGGCCTGTTAGTGGTCGATAATGCTTTATCCCATGCTGACGAGATTGCCCCTTTTAAGCGATGGCTTGAGCAACAGTCTGAACTCGATGTGGGTGTACTTCCCATTGGGAAAGGTGAGCTTGTTGCCTATTTGCGTGAGTGAAAGTTGGCAGGATAAAAAAGGCGTCCCGAAAGACGTAATGCATGTGAATTAAGCTGAGTTGCGTCTTTTAGAAGGCCTAGTCGCATAGCGATTGGGCCTTTTCTTTACTGCTCTTGGGTATGTCCTCTCTCGCCTCTCTGGAAGTACAAAGCTCTCTGCCATGTCGAGGATATATCGGAGCACTTCTGGGTACCTTCCAGGTGCGACAGCCGGGAGCACCTGCAACTGACT